>NZ_JAXHBZ010000001.1:0-1642500 GCF_042466285.1 Sphingomonas sp. R86520 | reverse complement strand
TCGGGGCCGGTAGCTCAGGTGGTTAGAGCGCACGCCTGATAAGCGTGAGGTCGTAAGTTCAACTCTTACTCGGCCCACCATCTCGCAGCTTAATGGGGCCTTAGCTCAGCTGGGAGAGCGGTTGCTTTGCAAGCATCAGGTCATCGGTTCGATCCCGATAGGCTCCACCAAGTCGCAGTAGACGAGACGAGGCAGCGAAGCTGCCGCGCACGACTACAAGACCGGCCAGCGCTGCAAAGCGCGCCCACAAGGCGCAGCTTAGCTGCGACTGACGGGCTCGCGGGTGCGACACGCTAACCACATATCCAGGTGATGAAGAGAAACGGTTCGCCGTGCGAGAGCACGGTGATTGGGTCGAGACGACCCGTATTTGACATTGTGAATGGGTTTTTTAAAATCGATGCCGTGAGGTGCTCGATTTTGGGGACGAGGATTGCTTTACGCAGTTCGTGAGCGCTTCGGCGTGAGCGATCTGGACGAGTGGTTCGAGGCTCCAGATATCGACATCATCATATAAAATAATCTGGCTGAGATTATAATCATCCGCACCTGACAAAGGCCAACGCGCACTGCTCTGCCGAGTTGGTGATCCGAAAGGACACCCAGTGATGTCGTTGGTGGTGTGGACTCTCAAGCGTGAGGTAAGGGCAATTCGTGGATGCCTTGGCACATACAGGCGATGAAGGACGTGGCACGCTGCGATAAGCGTCGGTGAGCTGTGAGCAAGCTTTGACCCGACGATTTCCGAATGGGGAAACCCACCTATCCCGATTAATCCAAGCTGTGCGGTAACGCAGGGTATTGGGTTAGTTAGGTTAGGTATCACTTAGCTGAATACATAGGCTTCGTGAAGCGAACCCGGCGAACTGAAACATCTCAGTAGCTGGAGGAAAAGACATCAACCGAGATTCCGTTAGTAGTGGCGAGCGAACGCGGACCAGGCCAGTGCCTGATGGTGAATTAGCAGAAGCTTCTGGAAAGTAGCGCCATAGCGGGTGACAGCCCCGTATGCGAAAATGAAACATCAGGACTCGAGTAGGGCGGAACACGTGAAATTCTGTCTGAACATGGGGGGACCACCCTCCAAGCCTAAATACTCGTATGTGACCGATAGCGAACTAGTACCGTGAGGGAAAGGTGAAAAGCACCCCGATGAGGGGAGTGAAACAGTACCTGAAACGGATTGCCTACAAGCAGTTGGAGGGCTTTTATGGCCTGACAGCGTACCTCTTGCATAATGGGTCTGTGACTTAATGTATCAAGCAAGCTTAAGCCGATAGGTGTAGGCGCAGCGAAAGCGAGTCTGAATAGGGCGCCAGAGTTTGATGTATTAGACCCGAAACCCGGCGATCTAGGCATGACCAGGATGAAGGTGCAGTAACATGCACTGGAGGTCCGAACCGATTAACGTTGAAAAGTTACCGGATGAGTTGTGTTTAGGGGTGAAAGGCCAATCAAGCCGGGAAATAGCTGGTTCTCCGCGAAAACTATTGAGGTAGTGCCTCGCACGAACACCTTAGGGGGTAGAGCACTGGATGGGCTAGGGGGTCGCGAGATCTACCAAACCTAACCAAACTCCGAATACCTAAGAGTGATATGCGGGAGACAGACGGCGGGTGCTAAGGTCCGTCGTCAAAAGGGAAACAGCCCTGACCTACAGCTAAGGCCCCCAAATCGTATCTAAGTGGGAAAGCATGTGGGACTTCCAAAACAACCAGGAGGTTGGCTTAGAAGCAGCCATCCTTTAAAGAAAGCGTAACAGCTCACTGGTCTAAACAAGAGGTCCTGCGGCGAAGATGTAACGGGGCTCAAGATACGTGCCGAAGCTTAGGGTGTGCCACTTATGTGGTACGCGGTAGCGGAGCGTTCCGTAAGCCTGTGAAGCGATCTGGTAATGGGTCGTGGAGGTATCGGAAGTGCGAATGCAGACATGAGTAGCGATAAAGAGGGTGAGATGCCCTCTCGCCGAAAGACCAAGGGTTCCTGCGCAAGGCTAATCCGCGCAGGGTGAGCCGGCCCCTAAGACGAGCCCGAAGGGGGTAGTCGATGGGAACCACGTTAATATTCGTGGGCCTGGTGGTGTGTGACGGATCATGTGTGTTGTCATCCCTTATCGGATTGGGATGGCTTCGAAATGGTTCCAGGAAATAGCCCCACCGTATAGACCGTACCCGAAACCGACACAGGTGGTCAGGTAGAGTATACCAAGGCGCTTGAGAGAAGTGTCCTGAAGGAACTCGGCAAATTGCCTCCGTACCTTCGGAAGAAGGAGGCCCTCACTATGCGCAAGCACTTTGAGGGGGCACAGGCCAGGGGGTAGCGACTGTTTAGCAAAAACACAGGGCTCTGCTAAGTCGGCTTCAAGACGACGTATAGGGCCTGACGCCTGCCCGGTGCCTGAAGGTTAAGTGGAGGGGTGCAAGCTCTGAAATGAAGCCCAGGTAAACGGCGGCCGTAACTATAACGGTCCTAAGGTAGCGAAATTCCTTGTCGGGTAAGTTCCGACCTGCACGAATGGCGTAACGACTTCCCCACTGTCTCCAGGACATGCTCAGCGAAATTGAATTCTCCGTGAAGATGCGGAGTACCCGCGGTTAGACGGAAAGACCCCGTGCACCTTTACTGCAGCTTCAGAGTGGCATTAGGAAGAAACTGTGTAGCATAGGTGGGAGGCTTTGAAGCATCGGCGCCAGCTGATGTGGAGCCATAGGTGAAATACCACCCTGTTTGTTTCTGATGTCTAACCTCGTTCCGTAAGCCGGAACAGGGACCCTCTGTGGCGGGTAGTTTGACTGGGGCGGTCGCCTCCTAAAGAGTAACGGAGGCGCGCAATGGTGGGCTCAGGACGGTCGGAAACCGTCTGTTAGAGTGCAATGGCATAAGCCCGCCTGACTGCGAGACTGACAAGTCGAGCAGAGACGAAAGTCGGTCATAGTGATCCGGTGGTCCCTCGTGGAAGGGCCATCGCTCAACGGATAAAAGGTACGCCGGGGATAACAGGCTGATAACCCCCAAGAGCTCATATCGACGGGGTTGTTTGGCACCTCGATGTCGGCTCATCACATCCTGGGGCTGGAGCAGGTCCCAAGGGTTTGGCTGTTCGCCAATTAAAGTGGTACGTGAGCTGGGTTCAGAACGTCGCGAGACAGTTTGGTCCCTATCTGCCGTGGGCGTCGAAATTTGAGAGGAGTTGACCCTAGTACGAGAGGACCGGGTTGAACATACCTCTGGTGTACCTGTCGTTCCGCCAGGAGCGCAGCAGGGTAGCTATGTATGGACGGGATAACCGCTGAAAGCATCTAAGCGGGAAGCCTCCCTCGAGATAAGATTTCATAGAGCCGTCGGAGACCACGACGTTGATAGATCGGATGTAGAAGTGCGGTAACGCATGGAGCTAACCGATACTAATTGCTCTATTCGCGCTTGAGAGTCTCACACCATCAATGACAACACTGGGGTAACCCAGTTAGCCAACGATAGTGCGGATGATTAAGACGACGCCAGATTGCCAATCCCCTCGCCGTCGAGGGATTGGTCGAATACCACTACACCAGCACTCGGTGTTCCGAGAGGCTGGCTACAAACCATGCACGGTATCGATTTTAAAACCCTCAGGCTTCGCCGAAACGCGAAACCCGAGGGACCCAGATATGAACGCAAACGCATGTCGCACCGGCTCCATTGCCTGGTGGCTATAGCGTCGGTGTCCCACCCGATCCCATTCCGAACTCGGCCGTGAAACCCGACTGCGCCAATGGTACTATCGCTCAAGCGATGGAAGAGTAGGTCGTCGCCAGGCATTGAAGCCCGTGCGACATGCAAAACGCAACATATCCAAAACCCATCACAATGTCTCATACACCCTTTCCCAAACGGGAACTCAAGGGCCATCACCCCAGATGGTGCCCTGTCGCGGGGTGGAGCAGCCCGGTAGCTCGTCAGGCTCATAACCTGAAGGTCACAGGTTCAAATCCTGTCCCCGCAACCAACGCCTTAGAACTACAACCGCCGCCCTCACGGGCGGTGTTGTCGTTTGTGGCAAACGCCAGCAAATCCGACACCTTCGCCACCACCTCTGCCTCCGGACCATGCTCGCCGTGCGGGTAGATCGTCACGCTCTCGATGAGCGTCGCGAGCACAGACGCGGCCTCGGAACGGATAGTCACATCGTCCAAGGACGTCCGGAGCGCGGTGACCTTCTGGCTGAAACGCTCCAGCAGAACCGGATGCGGCAGGATATCCGCGGGTTTGCGCGCCGTCGCGGCGACAGTCTGAGCCGACAGCCGCGCGAGTTCCGCTTCGCGGTGCGAGATCATGTCCATAAGGATGGGACTGACAAGGCCGCCCAGAAGATTTTGCGTGAGGTTGGAAAGCTCCAGCTCGAGCTGTTGACGCCGGACCTGCCCAGCTTCGTCCGCGTGGCCGTCGAGCCTAACCAGCCGCGCTGCCTCTCGCTGGAACTCCTCGACGAAGATTCGCGCGTGTCCCTCCGAAAGGAGGTGACTTTGCAGGATGGCGAGGGTCGCCGTCTCGATGGGTTCCTTGCGAACAGAAATCGTGTTCGTGCAGGTGCCACGTTCCTTTTGGCCGGCGCACCGATAGTAGTCCTTGCCACTTATCGTGTAACTCGACCCGCAGATCGAACATCGGATGAGGCTCGATAGCAGATGCTTTGCGCGCGGCTTGCCCGCCTGAGACGCTGAACTCAGCTGGCGTCGGCGTCGCGTCATTTCCAAACGAGCAGCCTCCCAATCGGCCTCGTCCACCATGCGGAGATCGGGAACGTCGACTTCAACCCATTCCGACGGATCACGTAACCGATAGCGTCGTTCGCGCTGGTCGCTGTCCGGGTTCTTGCGCCATTGCCGACGTCCCCAGACCAGTCTGCCTTCATAAAGCGGGTTGTTGAGAATGCCGACGAGCTTTTTCGGGTCGCCGCGGATCGTGGATGCATTCCACTGGCCACCACGAGGTCCGGGCACGCCTTCTTCATTGAGGCGTGTCGCGATCTGGATAGAAGACAAGCCGGCGGCAAACCAGACAAAAATCCGGCGTACGACCCCCGCCGGTTCCTCATCGATTTCCAGTATGCCCGGGATCACCTCGCCCTTGGCATCGAGTTTGGCGGCACGTTTGTATCCGTAGGCACGCCCTCCGGCGAACCGACCAGCAAGCACGGCTGCCTCCATGCCGCGGATAGTCTTGTCGACCAGATGTTTGAGAAAGATCGTACCGAGCAGGCCTGCGACTGCGAACTTGATCTCGTCGACATGACCCTCGGATACCGTATGCAGCTGGACGCGGTGGTACGCGAGTATCTTGCCAATCCACGCGACATCCTCGGCATCGCGTGCGAGGCGATCGAGGCTTTCGCAGACGATGATGTCGACGACACCGGCCTTTGCGGCCTGAATGATCTTCGTCAGGCCAGGGCGATTTCGCCTGTAGCCCGAGAGCTCAGGATCCACAAAGGTGTCGATGACGACGCCGCCGAGAAGGTTTACCAGCGAGGTGCAGGATGCGACCTGGTCGACGCTGGACGTCGCGGTTTGCATGCTCGTGGAGTGGCGCCCATATACTATGATCCTGGGCTGCGGGTTCGCTTTCACGCTGATCTCCACAATGTGCGAAAGTGACAGGGTTGTGCCGGCTGAGCCAACACAACTCCGTGACAGGGGTTTCGTCTCAGTAGCGAGTTGGAAGGTGCCCCTTGGCCCTAGCGCAGGCGACATCGAGCTCACCGATTTCCTGGTTCGTGAAACCGATCTCGCCAAGCGCCTTTCGAGCGCGAGCCTGCTCCGTCGCCGTACCGACCACCATGCTTTTGAATTCGAGCATGGCCGGTCGGACGGTGACGATTGTGTGTTCGCCGTCCTCGTCAACACGTACGACCGCGCACTCACCGATCTTGCGCAAGCCTGGCGGCAGTGCCTCCATCTCGAACGTGCTTTCGCCGCTTGGGTCGTCTTCTGCAAACACTTCGAACGGCGAGGCGCATGAGACCAGCCATGGATGAGGAAAGCCGCTCATGGACCTGATGTAGCGCATCGCGGTCTCGGGCTTGCCGGCGAGGAGGATGGCACTGTCTCTGCTTACGAAGGTCACCACTTGAAGCAGCGTGCGTAGGCGCTCGATGAGTGAGGCCAGTTTGAGGTTCGGGAGGTTCGTCCAGTCTTCGCGCCGGTGCCACGGGTCGATATCCCCCGTCGGCGACCAGTATGCAGGGCTATGCGTATCGCCCGAGACATTCAAAACCAGGTTCTGCTGCACCTCACCATATTGATCACGAAAGGTCATGACTGGGCCGCGGGGCGAGAGGATCATGTCGAGTCTGCCGGCGTTAGCCAGCTTCCCGGAGAAGCCGTTGCGAGCAGGCTGTAACGTGAAGGTGCTGGGAAGGGCGGCGATGGCAGCCAGGGTTCTGGTTACGTCCGATACTGCAGGGTCGTTCATGGCTTCATATCCTCTCGGTTTGAGTGATGCTGTTCCGCCGCCGCCTGCCGCGCCAGCAGGCGCACCAAACCCGTCAGATTCCACACGACCAGGTCGTCCGGCGGGACGTCTTTGCTTGCAGGGGAAGGCGGAGCGGGTTGCATCCCGTCTCGAATAGCGCGGAGCGTTAGACCCTAAGGGGTATGCCAAAATGCACTTTCAGCGCCAGATCAGCGTAGCAGCCATTCATTCGCGTCGATGCTGAGATGGCGGGATGCCGACTCCGCAATCGAAGGATCAGAAAGTTTTCTGTTCATGGACGCAAAATGATCGCGGCCTGGAAAATTGCACCGGTCGAAGTCCTTAGGTTCAAGCTTTCGACGATCCATATGGGCCGCGGCGCTTGGGTCAGATCTGCCGCCAGCTCTCAGAAGAAAACCAACGTTCCCCGAGGCCTTTATGGATGGCTCAGGATCGTTTGGGGGCACGAGGTCGCCGCTTAACATCGCGGGAATGGCTCGATCGATTTTAGAGCATGCTTTGAGCAATTAGACTGCAACGTACGTCACCGATTCAGCTGCGGTCAGGAGTAGATGGTGTTCCACATACTGCTGCTCTATAAAATTCTCAGCACGCATATCACCAATCTTTAAAGACGCGGCGGGTTGGGCACGTTCCGATATTTTCTGCAGCGTGTTCCTAATAATAACATTCTGATTTCCGTTCGATTGTTGTCGCTTCCAAAACGATGTGGCCTTCGCGAGGGCAATTATCTCTAAGGCGTAGGCCTTCGGGATTGTCCCGTTTTCAATTGCTTTCGCAACTGCCTTGTCATCATCGTGCTCCGGATCGATCTCCTTAGGGATGCCTTTTATCAGACGCTGAAGCACAGTTGCTGGCGCAGCAAGAGTGCTGAGAACGACATGCGATGTCGACTTCCATGGATTGAAACCTGAGAAGCAATGATGATAAGGTTTTGTGTACATGCTGCCTACCATGGCGGCTAAATCCTGAGCTGTTCGGATAGCAAAGAACTTGAGATGATCTGAGATAACTCGGCTGATCTTTGAAATATCCTTGGTAGAGATTGGATGGGCAATTACATAGGCGACCATCTTCTTTGTTCGTCCAAGAACGAGGGAATAATGTGCGTTGAAATAATGCTCACGCAGCCAGTCTAAGTCTTCACTATGTTGACAGAGATGACCTTTCATCACCTCTTCAATTATAGGCTCCAAGGTTATCGCACTCGGTGAAGTCGAGAGCATTTCATTTACATGAGACTCGTGGTTTAGATTTTCAGGATCTATAAAGGCTGGTGGCCGGTAAGGTATTATTTCGAACTTCGGCAAACTATCTTTACAAAACCTTTTTAGAATCTTTAAAGCTTTAGCTGAAGTGCGGCCTTTTGACCGAATTAACTCATCGGCTAGGCTAGGTATATCTACGTCGTATTGGCTGTCGGTAACATTGCGCGTTGCGCCTTCCGCTGCTTCTTCTCTTGATATGCCGCTGAATCTGTCCGCCCCTGTGAAACAGGGCAGCGGGCCTGCGGGAATGTTTGACGATGAAACATTCATAACCAACGAGCGAATTGCGGTGTAAACCATGGCGACCTCTTGAGACAAATGAGAAGATCACGGCTTAGCGCGACCTCTGTCGTCCCAGGCGGGGAACATGTCTCCACTTGCCGAGGGAGACCCGTGAGAAAGAGGGGGCTAGCTGCGCCCCGTCAACCCTCCGCGATATCTAAACATACCGGATCGCTCAATCCGCCGTTTGACTTGAGTCATAGGCGCGATTGATAGACATCAAGAGTGGTGCGAGAACGCCGTTTTCGTCAAGAGCTAATTTGCAGTACGATTATACGAGGGCGTTTTGTTTGGTGGTTAGCGGACTGGCCGCGTTCGGGCGGCAATCGCCGGTAAGCAGCCGTTTGTTCATTTGATGGGGCAGGGGGCTAACCGGCCGGATTTTGGTGGAAAGCGGCCCGTCCGGTTTCGGGCAGCTAATGCGGTAAACTGCCGTTCGTTCAGTTGGCGGGCAGGGGGCCGAAGCGCCCTCCGAAGGAGTGCGGCCTGTCCGGTTTAGCGTAATCACGGTAAGCAGTCGGTGGTTCAGGCTCAACTCGGGATATTTTCCCGTCCCACCGTAGGTCGTTCGTCCGCTTTTTCAGTGCTCCTCGACGCGATCGTTAGTTTGGATCGGAGCTTTACCGGTATTGCAGGCTTGGACATGATGTGCCGTCAATCTGGCTCTGCATTACGCAGATTTTTGCCAAACGCCCATACCTATCGGGTGTCTTTGACCAACATCGCTGCGTCTAGCGGCCGACCCACTCTTCACGAATCTTGGCGATATCAAGATCTCTCCATTCCTCCCTCCAAAGATTCCAGTAGGGAATATCATTCGATGCCGGACCCGGCAGGCAGACGTCGATCTGGACCACTGATGGAAGAGCAATCGACTCTCCGACGAGCAGCGCCTCACCTTGCTTGAACGCGGGCATCTTGTCGATCAACGTCCCCAGTGAGTCAGGTAGAAGCTTGCGGACATAGCCCTGATCGACCGGATTGGTCAGCCGCATGGCGATGAAGTTATTGCACTGCGAGAAGATCGTCTCGGAGATTTCGGAAGGGCGCTGGCTTGCGAGCAGCAGTGTCACACCGTATTTGCGGCCTTCCTTCGCAATGCGTTCGATTGAGATTTTGGATGCACGGAACTTCGATAACTCGCTGTTCGGAACGTATTTGTGTGCTTCCTCGTACACCAGAAGAATCGGTGCATCGTTGTTGATTTTCTCTTCTGCATTAGCTGCGCAGCGCAGCCTTTTGTAGAAATATCCGTGCTCAAAAATTAGTCTTGAAATAAGCGAGACTGTGATGCTCAGTACCTCGAACGGAACGCCACTCAAGTCGATGACCGTCACGTTGTGCTGCTTGCTTATACCATAGCCTAGGATCGAGCGAAGCGTTTCCTCGAAGGTGATCGTTCTAGACTTTTCGCCGAGGAAGAAGTCGAGCCGGCGGTCATTAATCTTGCTTTCGAGGCGGTTCACGAAGTTGGTCAGGCGCCCAAAAAGACCGCCTTGCGTGAGCTTGGGTTGGCCAGCCTTCTCTTTGTTGCTCGCCGCATAAACCTCACCGTTATCGACCATCTCGATGTTTCGTGCGATCGCGTGATCGAGGACGTCGCGGATGTCGAAGAGCAGCGGCGTATCAAGATGGATTTTAGCCTTATCATCGTCGCTGCCAGTGAAATTAGCCCGTCGGCTCGCGATAACTGCATCCTTGAAAACGTTGCGCTGATTATGATCATTCGCCTCGGTATCGAGGAAAAACTCTTCCAGTTCTTCGCCGTTCAAGAGCCAGTAGGGAAGGACCAGATTAGCGCTGTCGATAAAATTCGCCGTAGGAAAGGCCGGTCTATATTCGGAATGGATGTCGAAGATAATTACATGGGAATTGTTGAGCGCGAAGTCACCCTTCGATTCGACCGCTCTTTGAATTATCTTGGCGACGGTATGAGACTTCCCGGAACCGGTTGAGCCGACCACAGCTATATGTTTGTTAAAAACTTGTTTCCATCGACGGGCACTTGAACTTCTTTGTTAGTCGCCAGCGAAGAGAAGCAAAATCTATCAGAAAGAGGCAGCGAGCTGCCATAGATAAGTCTAATATCATCGATAGTTGCTGGCTCCACCTTCTTTGGCGGAATGGCTAGCGCATCACCACCCCGCTCAAACTTCTGGTTACGTAATACACCAAGTGGGAATGCTTCAATCACATAGTCTTGTGAACCGTCATCCCTAGCTTGGATCTGGAAGTTCTCAATTATTGCAACTAGTACAGCATTCTCATTGTCTGATATCTTTAGATAAGAGCCAACGCGTAGGGACTCTTCAGCTATCCGGAAGTTCTCTAGGTCATCAACAACAATCTTAACCTTATTAGGGAATACCGCAACGACCTCGGCTTTTACATTACCCACAAAAGTCTCCTAAATTATGTTTTCTATGTCTTTATAATCTGGTATCTGAAACGCCTCATGACGGATCGCTTTGTCAGGGAAGCCTTTGATCGGTTCAATTGCATAGAATTCGTATATTTCGCGGGCGCGTTTGAAGGACAGGAGCGTATCCTGCGCCTCTGACAAACAGCCGAAAATCCGCAGCGCCGGACCGATTCCTGCAATAGCCGGCCGAGAAATCGACCGTGTGTCGAATTGTGCGCCTTTGAAATCGTAACCATCGCGGAAGTCGAAGCCTTCCTCGTGCAGTTCCTGCTTTAGCACGGTGAGCTCGTTCTCGCTTTGACCTAGAATGAGAACATAGGGTGAAAAAGGTTTTGACTCCCGCTTCTATAACTTCGAGTATTTTTGCGAAATCACTTTCAGTAGCGCTTTGGTGGCAGTGCTATTGTACGTTCCAGCGGCAATATGGATTAAAAAGAGTCTTTCCGCTTGAGACACGTTCAAGCTCGAGCTGAAATAGGTCGAACGGAGCTCAGCAAAGTATCTTGCCTTGCCCCGCTTCTCGACGAACCACTCGTCAAATATGACCGACGAGGTATCTATCCTCGCCAAAAAATTGCCCTTCGATATCACCCGCCGGTTTGGATCGTTGTCTATCGACAACTCCTTGATCACACGGAGGGCACTATTGTAATAGAAGAACTCCGCCATAAAAGGCGAGCATCGAAAGTGACTAGCTAGCATAACCTTTATATTTTTGAACTGATCTTCGAATTTTTCGGCATTAATATCAATAGATAGAGCCTGCCGGAACAGCTCAAGCTCCGCGTCGTTTACATCAAGTTCCTCGTGCTTGGCGGTCGTTCCGTCTTTTTTCGATGTAGCAGTCAGGAAGTTAGTCTTGAGAAACTCGATATCTAGCGGAAGGTCTAGTTTGTCCTGTCCGCCTGAAAAATGACCGCTTAGCTGGTATTGTATCGGCGTACGCCCGGCCTCGAGTCCCTCCTTGAAGTGGGCGAGCATGAACATAATCGCCGGCTTTATGACGGAGTGGTTATACTCCGACCTTTCATAATACTTGCACTGCACAGCTGTGGTTTCGGTCGCCGTCCGTATATCGATATCCTCGATACATTCGATTGCGATCTCGTCGGTATCCAAGACGAGACCGAGGATGCTGAGAATCGAGCGATCGAACTGGTAAAAGTATCCTAGGATCGTGGATACAGCGCTACGGTCTGCCACCCTACCTCCTGTGATGAGCTGCTGGAAGATCGGGAAACGAGCATCGGACGAACAGTACCATCCGAAAAGCCAGCAGGTTGCTTCGGGGCTTCATGGCGGTAGATCCACTGCGCGTCATCAAAGCGCGATCCGGTTGCCGGGAATGTGACGGAATGCACGATCGCGACATGTGAGGAGAATGACCTGCATTCGGGTTGCCGTCTCCAGCAGAATATCGATCATCGTATCAAGACGAGCATCGTCAGAATAGACAAGCGGGTCGTCAAGAATAAGTGATACGGGCGCCCCCTGCGCAATGAGCATGTCGGCAAACGCGATGCGCGTGAGTACGGCTAGCTGTTCCTGCGTACCCTTCGATAGCGTCACGCAATTTTCATCCATACCGCCGCGAATGATGCTCTCTAAGCCTAGGCCCTCGGAAAAGGTCAGTTCACACCCGGGTAGAAGTCGCTCAATATAGCGTTTCGCCCGCATCGCTACCGGTCCGACGAATTTCGCCGATGTTTTGTTGCGAGCCGTTTCCAGCGTACGGCGTAGGAGCTTTAACGTCTCCGCTTCTTCGGTCACCCTCGCCAGCGCCATGCGCGCTGCCTCGACCTCTTCACTCGCGGCGGCCGTTCGATCAGCAAGACCTAGGCCCCCTTCGCTCTGGATTATTCCTTCTAGCCGGGCAATCGCGGTCTCGAGCCGGACGCGCGTTTCGCCAACTGCGCGGGTCCGCGCGTCAATGATCTCTATCTTGCGCGTTATTGCCGCTACATCATAGGCGGCAGCATCTTGCAACGCTTCTTCGAGTTTTACCGAAGCTTCGGCAGCCGCTTCATGCGCGTCTGCCAAGTCCTCGGAGAGGCTGGCCCATTCAGGAAGGTTTTCGATGAGAGCGATAACTGCGTTCGCATTGGCGACATCGCTTTCGGCACCAACTAGCGCACCCGCCAGCGGCGCCTCTTCCTGCTCAACGCGGCGAAGTTCCTCGATCGAGCTGTCCTGTGCGCCCTCCGCATGAGCAGTTGCCTTGTCCGCTTCCTCGAGGGCCTGACCCAGTTCCCGGATATCCGGGAGATCACCTTGCAGCACGGCCTGCTCTTCCTCATTCAGTTCCGAGACAAAGAGCTTCAGCGCCTCGCGGCCCGGCGCGATTTGAAGAAGCTCGTCCCCGGGCGTCACCGCTTCGATCCGTGCGTCGAGCGTGCGCAATTCCGCTACAGCCGCTCGCGCCGCCTCGTCGCGCGCGCGCGCCGCGGCGAGATCGGCCACGCCGACGTCGATGAGCGCTAACCGGCGGTTCTCAGATGCAATGGTTAGTCGTTCCCCGGCGCTGGCCGCAGCGGCGGGCGGCCTGACAATAATTTCAGCTTCGCCTAAGCTGATGCATACCTCGCGGGTTACCGTCTGAAATCCGACCGGCATCGGCTCGCCATCGAGCAATATGCCGTCTGCGTTGCCTTGTAGAGCGACGCGCGTGGCTCCTGCATTCAGGATCGCCTGCGCCTCCGCAACGGAACGATCATGAGCCTCCAGTGAGGCGATAACTGATGGGTCGATCGCAGTAGCCGCGAGCGCTTTCGCGTCTTTTTGATGCTCCTCGAGCTTCAGCAGTTCGGCGTGCCGGGAGCGCGCACTATTGATCGCCGTTCGACGTCGGGTCTTAGACAAAAGCTCCTCGCCTTGCGATCGAGCCAGTCGCGCGGCCTGTCGGCTGGCACGCGCGGCTTCCAGCGTCGTGCGGGCATCGGCTAATGCCTGATGCGCCGCTGCAAGGTCGTCGGCTGTACCAAGGAGCCGCTCGCGCGCAGTAGCAAGCGCCGCAACGGCGTTCACTCGCGTCGCAGACGCGTCGTCATGGCGCCGCCGGATGTCAGAAAGGGCCCTGACCTTACCGCTTATCGCTTCCTTTTCGGCACGGCGCGTATTGAGAATCTGTGACGCCGCGCGCGCAATATCGAGCGAAGCGACTAAATCAAGTCGCGACTGCGCGTCGGTGTCGTCGGCAATCTCGCGTCGAATGACCTTTAGCCGCGACCGGGCGGACTCGACCTCGGCGAAACTGTTTTCGAGAGCGGCAAGCCGTTCGCTGGCATCGCGCGCCGCAGTTTCCGCAACATCAAGGCGGCTCTTTGCATCTACCTGTCGGCCTCGCTTCTGGCCGGTTGGGGTCCAGTAGACCTCGTATTGCGTCTCCAGCCGTGCCAAGACACGACGATACGCTTCGCTGCCCATGATCGACCCAACTTCTGCCTCGAGCGTAGATACGACAGTATCGCGCACGATTTGCCCCGGTGCAGACACAGTGAGCGCTTCGGTCTGAGCGACCCATAGCAAACCAAGCGCGCCGTAGCTGGCGACATCCCCACTCCGACTGGTGTCGCGCACTGAGCCCAACAATGCGTTCAGTCGAGCCTCAGCGTCTTCGCCCTCAGCCCGAACCTGAGGGCCGATCAGGTTGACAGACGCGCTGCGCAGGAAGCGTTTGGCCACCGACCATTCCGCACCATCGATGTCGAACCCCACCTCGACGTGGGGCGCGACGAGATCGTTGTATGGAGCAAAAGACTGAGCGAGCTGATTGCGCGTGTTGAAGCGGACAAAGAACGCGGCACGTAGGGCTTCAAGCAAAGTGGATTTGCCGGCTTCATTTGGTTCTATGATGACGTTGAGCCCGTCCGTGAGTCCCTCGATTGAGACTTGCGCGCGAAACTTCCGAAAATTTTCGATCGCGATGCGGCGGATGACGAGGCTCATGCGGTCCCAACCCGGCTGTACTCAACGAACAAGCGCTCGAGCGCTCGCCTGGCTAGGACGGTATCATCCCCGCCGGCCTCAATCTGCGCATTTAGCATTCTGGCAGCTTCGCCAAGCATCCCCTCGACCGCCAGGTTTGCAATGTCCTGCTCGCTGGGTCGACCCACGAGATCGTTTTCGCGAACTTCCAGATACCGTAATTGGTGACCAAGATCGTTTTCGATACGTGCCAAGATGGCGATGCGATCGGTCAGGCTTACAATACCCGATAGTGTCAAGCGCAGGAGCGTCGTGGATGCGTGGACATCATTCAGCAGTTGCTCGCATTCGGCATTGAAAGCAGCTTCATCACTGACCACCCAGTCCCGAATGAGCCATTGAAAGCGACCCGTGCGAATTTGGGTAACGACCGGTTCGCTTCCTGGTAAAAGTTCAACGACGAGCGCACGTCCAGGTTCGTCACGTTGGAAACCGTCAGTCTCGGGCGTACCGGAGTACCAGGTCCGTCCATCGACACGCAGAGCCCCGTGCCAGTCGCCCAAGGCTAAATAATCCAGGCGGGATAGGCGCGCTCGGTCGGGCGCGATCTTATTCTTTGTATCACCCTGTGAGCCAAAGTCCCGTATCGAACCGTGGGCCAGACCGATGCGAAGTGCGCCGTCGGGCGTCTCCATCACGTCAAAGTTTTCTGTAGGATCTTCTACGTGATGCCGATGCTCGAGCGGTGCCGGTAAAATCCACACACCTGACTCGATTTCCTTCGGCTCCGGCGCGGTCAGAACCGAGATACGCCCCCCCGCGCGTCGCCGTATCCGATCCCAAAGGCCGCCATTGCGAGCAGAATCGTGGTTGCCTGGTAGCAGCCACCAGTTGCAGGCATGACGGTCCATTCTCGATAAAGCCTGAACGATAGTCCGGTCATCGGGTCCCTCCGTATCGAAGACATCGCCCGCAACAAGCACGTGCCGGGCACCATGTTGCGCCGCCGCAGTGCCCAGCGCGTCGATCGCATCGAACCGAGCATCACCGAGCGCGGAACGCACCTCCGCCTCAAATCTACCGAAGGTTTTGCCAAGTTGCCAATCAGCCGAATGAATGAGCTTCACGTCTTCCCTCTTCTGAACGGCACGTCTTATAGCAGTTTTTAATCGACGCGCTCGAGCACCGACCGGAGAGGTTTGCTGTGCGCCAACATTCTTGAGATCCCGAGAATCTCGGCTCTCTGGAAACCCTCCCACGTACCCACGCACTCGCATTGTCGTTCAGGCACTAGCTCGTCCAGCGACATCGCATCCAAACCCGACGCACCGGAGATAATTGGGGAATCGTTTCGATGCCGATCGACCTCAAACTGCTGGCGACCTAGCCAAATTTGCCAGTACTTCCTGCGATGCCTCGTGTATTAGCGAGCGGCTGTTTCGCCTTTACGGTCATTGTGGCACTCCTGAGCGTTCACTCCGCCGGATGTCGGGCAGCCGGTCGACGTCGCGCGAATCCCGATTAGTACAGCCAGCGCCGCTTCGAGCTTCATTTCCAAGACCGTTCCCCCTAGATTGACGCTATCGGCCGGACAGCGAAGCGCAACATCGATTTGGCTTATGCTCGATCATTGTAAAAATGATTCGTCACAAATCCGCTAGCTTGAGCTGCGGCCCGTATCAGGCGCAATCAACTTACATAAATGACCAGCCGAAGTTAGGGCGCGTAACACCGGTCCTGAATGTCTAAAAGTAGTGCTCAGAGCCTTTAAGCTATGGGTCTGTTCGGTCTATTAAAAACATCACGTAAGCGCGGGGGGGCTATTGTGCGGCTTCGCCAGATGCTGGATGACCTCAGCTCGCACCAACATGCCGATGAGGATACGCTGGCGACCATGTTGGAGCGCAAGCGCGTTTCCGAGCAGCTAGAACTGGCCTGATCCAGGCAAGCAGTGACGAGGAGAATTCCGGTTTGAGCGGTTCTGCGTCGTGTCTCTTCGTCTATCCCGACACCAATGTGCTGATTCAGGGGATCCCCCTCAAGGATGTCCCCTGGAGCGAGCTCGGGCGCGACGAGATCGAGGTCGTCATCTGTGGGCCGGTGATCCGCGAGGTCGACCGGCTCAAGAACAAGCCCGGCCGGGTCGGCAAGGTCGCCCGCGCCATAAGCGCTACCGTCCGGAAGCTAATGGCAGCGCCCGACCGGAGCGATGTGCTGCGCGCCGCCGATCCCGTTGTTCGGCGTCGGTTGTCGAGAGATACGACGGCCGGCGCGGCGGTTCGGTCGGGGCTCGACCTCACCCATGACGATCAGGCGATCATCAACCAAGCTCTGGCGCGACTCGATGCCGGGGAGGATGTCATCCTCCTTACCGACGACACCTTCGCGGCGATGACCGCGGAGGATTTCAGCCTGCCGGTCAGGATGCTGCCGGTGCACTGGCTCAAGCCCCCCGAGGGTGACGAGACCGCTAAGGAGGTCACCCGTCTCCAGGCGGAGAACGCACTGCTGAAAGCTACCCAGCCGGTGCCGAAGCTGCGCTTCGTCGACGAGCATGACGCGCCCATCGACCGGCTCGACTTGGTGATGAAGCGCTATCCGCCAGTCGCCAATCGGGAGATCGAACGCCTGATGGGGCACGTGCTGGCAGCCGCACCCATGGCTGATCTCAGCCTTACCGCAGCTGCCGCGCGCGATCCCGATTATCTCGAACCGGCAACCGGGCCATCACTTATCGCCAGCGCCATGCGCGAGGTGATGAAGGACCATATGCAACCAGTCACGAAGGCCGACATCGACACTTATGCGAAAGCCTATAAGGCGTGGCGTAGCGACGTTCGGGCAAAGCTCGTCGGCTTCGGAGATGAGTGGAGCCGTCGGCGGGATTGGCCACGCGCGAAGCTGTTTGCGCTCAACGCCGGGACCTGTCCTGCCGAGAATATGCTGGTCGAGCTTGCTGCCTCGGGGGCCTTTCAGGTGAGCGGCTATCCCAAGGACGAGGACGACGGCGACGGCAGCTCTAGGCCGAGGCTCAACCTGTCGTTGCCGGAGCCGCCGCGCGCCAAGCATCGCATGGCCGAGTTCCTGAAAACCGTCGCCGGTCGGGACGTGCCGGCGATCAGACCGTTCCGGTCGATCGGGGATCTGAGCAACCGCCGACAGGACGACGCCTTCTACTGGCGCGAGGGCAAAAGGTCGCCGGTCGACACCCTGTCACTGGAGTGCAAGACTTGGCGGCACGGGCGTAACGAGAAGCCTTTCCGGTTCCGAATCTGGGGTGACGATGCCGAAGACATCTCCGGTGTCGTCACCGCGCGGGTGAGTGCGGGTAACCTCTTAAAGCCGGTCGAGGCGCGGTTGCTGGTGCGGATCCGCTTTGAGGATGGCGACAGCCTGCGTCTGGTCGAACAACTGGTCGAGATGTTCGAACGGCAGAGGGGCGTGCTACGAGAGCGATGATCAGCGCTTGGCCTTGGCGAGCCAGGCAAGGGCACCGCGCGCCGCCTTCCATCCATCCCTTGCGTCGGCGGCATAATGTGTCGCCTCTTCCGGGGAGCCGAAAGCGTAGGAGCGCTCCGCCTGGTGAAGCGCACGCAGTCGTCCTTGCAGTGCCGGCACGACATGCGGATTTGTGACGATTGCGGTGGCCAGGAGCGCATCGGCATCGCTCGAGCCATCGCGAAACGCATGCAGCGCAAGCCAATAGCGTATCTCGGTGCGAGGTTCGCGGCGGTATCGTAGCGTCAGGCACCGCGCCGCCAGCCAGTTTCCGGAAGCAGCTTCCCACGCCATCAGCAGCAGGCGCGTCCCCGCCCGGTCATAGGGATCAAGGCGCAGCGCACGACGGGCATGACGAAGCGCATCGGCGCGCTGATGAGTGCGGCCATCGGCCCAGAGCGAACGCGCGAGATTGTTCAAGGCAGGGACGTGAGCGTCGCGGTCGTAGACGCCATCAGGGTCGATCGTTCCGTCGTCGAGCCGCTTGCTGGTCCTGTCACCGACCCGAACCGCCTGAGACAGGAGTGCAATCTCTTCTGCCGGTACGGGACATGTCCGCGCGAGGACGACGTAGGCGTCGATGGCGTCGGGCTGTTCCTTCAGAACCTGCCGGACCAGCCTTGAAGCGGCATCCTGATTGCCGAAGTCGAGATACTCCCACGCATCGTCGATGGCGTTCTGCCAATCGCTCACCGGGGCCGCCTCAATGATCGTGCTTGCACTCGGGTCCATGCACGTGCGGCGCGCCCTTCTTCCGATCCTCCATGACATACGCGAAAAAGGACGGACGATCGTCGCCGCGCATCTCGCGGAAGCGCTTGGCCCATCCGATCGCATGGACCGCCGAGGTCTCGCCGCCGAGCCGGATGTCGCGCGGCGTGGTCAGGTGGCTGTCATTGTCGATGAGCGCGCCGACGCACAGGCCGAAAAAGCTGTTGAGATCATCGCCCGTGATCGGCGTCTCGGGGTGGAAGCTTTGCAGCATGTCCATCACGATCGGCATGAACTCGGAATAGGTGCCCATCAGCTCCTGCTCGTTGAGCGTGAGGACGGGCAGGGGGACGGCTTTCGCCATTCATCGTCTCCAGGGTCTTTGCGCCCTGCCGGGCGCGGATGGTATTTCATGCGTCCAGGGTCAGACCACCGTTTCCCAACCGCTTGAACAGCTGCCCTGCCTCACCCCGCGCAATTTTCCTGGCGGCCAGCGTAAGACTGACAGGCGAGTGCATATTGGTGGTCGCCATAAGCTGCAGCGGCAAGGTCACGCGATTGATGCTGCCGGCGAGGAGCTCCTGTGCCGCGGCGGCGACCAGACCGTAAACCTCTTCCACATCGTCGGGGCGCCCCGCCGCGTGGCAGGCAGCGACATACTCGCGGTGAAACGCTGCAAAGGCGGAATCGTTCGGGGCGTGCCGGCTGCAGTTGACCAGCAGGCGGGCGAGAAGGTTCCCTACGCTGGCACGATCGATCTCGGGGCCGGCCATCACGCGCGCAAAGCTCTTCAGGCGATCGTTGATGACCCAGCCGGACTCGAGAAGCTCGGCGAGCACCTCCACATTTCCGATCTGGGTGAAGCGGTGATGCCGTTCCAGCAGCGCTGCCAAGACCTGCCGGTATTCCGGATGGGAGATCCCGCCCGGACGATGCCCGGCCTGCACGAACGCCTGCGTCCAGGTGCCTGCCGCGCCCGCCTCTTGCGCGATGGCCCGGATGCCGAGATCGTCGGTGAGAAACGCACGCTTGGGCTGGAGCGACGCGAGCAAAGTGTCGTGATAGGCCGGGTCCATGCCCTTGAGCATGTCGAGGATCTCGTCGGACAGGGTCTGGTCGGATTCCGCCGGCACAAGCATCAGCGACTCTGCAAAGTGCAGGGCAGCGGTGGCATCTGCGATCTGCTGCTGAATCGCCTCCTCGGACAGTTCGATGAGGTGATAGCGCTCGCCGTCCCAGCCGAACGTACCCAGCCTCTTGCCACGCTGCGCTTCACGCTCCTCGACGAGCTCGCGAAGCATGTCGATCGTCGCCTGAACCACAGCAAGGCGATAGGGCGATTTGGCGAGGATCGCTGTGACCCCCATGCGGGTCCAGCCATAGAGCGTCAGGGGATCGACCAGCGTTATGCCTGCCATCGACGCGGTGCGTCCCGCATCGAACTCGCCGGCTACCCCGAGTGCGCATTTGAGGCCGAGCGACGGGTTCGCCGAAAACGCTTCCCAGACATCGAACACCGTTGCGCCGCCGAATTTAGCCGCCATCGGCAACGGCAGGATGTTCTCCCGATAGAGGGTCTCGATCTCGTTGCCCTGTGCCGCCCGGTCCCTGGCGAGCGCGAACATCTGTTCGAATTTCTCGTCGCCCTTGCTCTCGTCGATCTCGAACGATCCGAATGCCGGATGCCCGGGAAAAAGCCCGGGAAAATCGCGAAGCGTGCGGTGATGCGCGAACAGATATCGGCTCTGCAGCTCTGTCACCTTATGCGGCTGGGGACCGATGCCGACTTTGGCGATCTCGATCGTGTCGCCCAGCTTGAGCCCGAGGAGCCGCTTGGCAAAAGTATCCGAAGGCGCCAGTTCGCCCCGCTCGACGACCGGGTCCGGCGCCGTCTCGATGACCCGATAGATGAGCTCGCCGGTCGCCTCGTTGCGCAGCGTAACACCCGCGCCGGGTCCGATCTCGGCAGGTGCCGCCAGCGCAGCCTGATTCGGCGTGCCGTTGATGATCAGTCCGAGCGCATACCCCAGATGGATCTGCGGATCCTTGTAGCCGGCACGAAGCGCCCGGTAGCCGATCGCGAGCGCCTTGGGATCATTACCGAGATACCGATCGATGACCCTGGCGAGGCTCATCAGCTCACGCGGCTCGCCCGCGATGTCTTCCGGCACCGCCTTGAGCCAGGTGTGGAAGGCGTCGTGGCGCCCCGAACGGGCCAGCAGCTGCATCCAGCCCAGGCGGTTCGTGAGATTGTCGTCGCGCTTCAGGGCGCGCTCGAGAAGCTCGATCGCGGGCTTGAGAAGCCCGACACGCTCGTAAATATTCACACCGGCAGCGACGTAGCCCGGTGCCGACCGCAGCGCGGGCGCGAGCGATTCGAAGAGCCGACGCGCATCCGCGCGCCGGTCCGCGTGGAGGAGCGCGTTGAGCCGCCGGCGCAGCGCATGACTGTCGGACGTGTCGTGCAGTGGTTCGAACAGGTCCGCCGCCAGCGAGAAATGGCCGGCCTCGTACAGGGTTTCCGCCGCGTGGACGCGCTCGCGAAGCGACAGATCGGCGACGGCGAGCGCGCGGATCTCATCGACCATCCGGAGCCGCAGGGGATCCTCTTCGCCCAGATCGTCGAACAACACCGATCGCAGCACGATCGCGTTGGGACTGGCCTTGATCGCTGCCTCAAAGGCCGTGCTTTGGTCGGCGCCGGCGAGGATCGCCGCTCTGACGCGTAGCGCCTCGATCAACTGGTCGCGTTCCGGAATCAGCGGCTCTGTGACGGCCTTTGCCGCCAACCGTTCGCAAAACGCCGCAGCGGATACCGCGTCTTTCAGGATCAGGGCCGCCTGCGTCCGCATGAGCAAGGCATCGAACGACATCTCCGTCTCTGGGATCTGGTCGAGCGCATGCGCCGCGCTCTTCCAATCCCCGTTCGAGGCGAAGCGCTGCGCCGCGCGGAACACCAGCGGGTCGTAAGTCGCGTTGGTCGCGAGTGCCTGATCAAGAACGACCATCGCCTCCTCGTCTCGCCCCAACAGGGAGAGCAGGCTGACGAGGTTCGCGGCAACGTGCCGGCCCTGGAAGCTGGAATCCCGCTGCGCGAGGATCTCCCAGGCCTTGCCGTTCAGCTCCGCCGCCTTCTCGACATCTGCCCGAATATCGACCGGTATGACGTGCGTGAGCGCGAGCCCATCCATCGCGACAAGGGGTTGCGAGAGAGCCTCCGCGACCGCGGACAAGGCCCGCCAGTCTTCCGGTGCAAGCGCGAGCGCCTCTTCCGCGAATCGGCGGTGAGACATTTCGTCACCGAGCTCGTGCGCCCTGATCGCAAGGTGCAATTTGATCTCGAGATCGTCGAGCAGATCCGGCTGAAGAAGCGCAGTCAGCGCGCCGAGCGACATGTCCTTTGGCGCGGTATCGAGCACGATGCCGGCGGTCCGGGCCGATGTCGGATCCTCCGCGAGCGCGGCACTGGCCAACCCGAACGCCTTCTCGCGATCGCCCTCGAACAAATGAACCACCGCCATCGTCGCGCGCGCGTTGGGGAACTCGGGATAGGCGTCATAGGCTTCGCGAAAAAACGAGATCGCGGTGGTCTCGTCGCCCAGCGCGTAATAGGCGTTGCCCTTGCTTGCGCGCAGCCGATACCGGGCGAGCGGGCTCGCCGAATCGCCTTCTTCCGCTACCAGGGCGTCGAGCCGTTTCAGCGCCGCCTTGGGCGAGCCATCGGCGATCAGCTTGCTGACCTCGTTGACGCGCGTGGCGAGCTCGTCGGTCCCCGCCTTGTCGTCCCGCAGGCCGGTCACCATCCGCTGGGTCGACTGAAGCATCCGGGTCAATTGCGCGATGTCCTGGCGCTGCTCGACCTTCGAGGACTCAAACGCTCCCACCACATCAACCGGCGCGAAATCCCGGAAATATTTGAGCAGCAGATCCTGATGGTCGGCGACGTAATGACGAAACGTATCCCAGCCCGTAACCCGAACCTCGAACAAGCCTTTTCTGGTATGCTCGGCGGTAACCTCTCTAGCGATCCTTTGGATTGCGACGTCATTGGGTGCCGTCGTCAGAACGATATAGACGTCCAGAGGCGGCTGGAACATGAGCGCTTTTGCGACCTCGTCACGTAGCTCTGCCTCGGTCAGGGCACCGCCGTAATCGGCGTCCTTGCCCTTGCACTGGACGCCGGTGAACTGCTTCTCGAGCCGGTTCGTACCAAAGACATCGACCCCAGCCTGCGGTTGGCCGGTCCGTCCGTGGAGGTCCGCATCCGTCGTCTGCCAAAGCCGACGATAGACGTCGAAGGCCAGGCTCTCGAGTTCTTGCCATCGTTTCGGGGCGGGGAGGGCACGCGACAGGACATCGGACATTCCCACTCCATAGATGTTCGCGCTTTGATCTGAAAGGTTGGGGCGTGAATGCGAATCGCAACCGAACTGTCACCGCCAAAAGGCGTTTGGGAATGGCAGCTATCCTGCGCCGGCTGCCCAAAACCTTCCAGACCGCAACCGGCCCAGCGTCAGTCGCAACGCCACGCCGCGCGGACAGCTGCCGAATGTCGGCTTGTGAAAAGAGCAGACGTTCGACCTGTGTAGTGGGAATGACGGGTTTGTCCCAATAGACTCTTTATGCATTCCAGAAGCCGATCTTCCGTCCGTGGCGAGCCTTGAGACCGACCATATAGGTTTGATGGTCGGCGTGCTCGCCATAGGCATCGATCTTGCCATCAAGATGGCCGCACGTCTGCAAATGGCGGGCGGCGTGGGGGTATCGCTTGTATCGGGCCTTATCGAGCGAGAAATCGACCATCGCGCGTAGAAGCAGCGTCGCGGCCAGCGGATGGCGTTGTTCCAGCGCTTCTGCGGCCGGGCCAAGAAGCCAGTAATGGTTGCCGTTCAGTTCGGCGCGGCGGGCTAGGATCATCCGGGCCGCGTCATCGATCGCGGGCCATTCCACCAGGAACGACAGCGCCTGATGGAAATCGGGAAACCGGGATGCATAGGCAAGGGCTTTCGACTCCGCCTCGATGTCGTCGAAGTCCGGCAGCCGCTTGATGAAGGCTTTCAGATATTCCTTGTTGAGGTTCCGCTCGAACGTCTGCCACCGTTCGTGCTGCGCATCGCCGATCCTGCCCGACGCTTCCAGTGCATCGATCCTCACCCTCTGCCATTCGGGCCAGTGACCACCCACACCTATCCCGACCTCGGCGCGCGTCAACGCTGCCAGCGCATCCTCAGGTCGGCCGGACGCCAGAAGCCGTTCGGCAATTCTTGCCGCGATCGCTGGATTGGCTTGGTCCTCGTCCGAGTGGAGAGCGGCATAGCAATCGACGTCTCCCATGGCGTCGGCAATGTCCGCAAGCGCGCTCTGGACAAGGCGAGCCTGATGCCGCGCAGCATAGTCGTCCTTGAACATCGCGCCGCGCGTGCCGATGGCAACGACCTTGCGACTATCGTTGTCGGAAATGGCTCGCGGTCTTGCCGCAAGCTCTTCGAATTTCGCCTTCAGCATGGTCAGGCCATCGGTCCCGAGGGCCTCCGCCATCAGCGGGATCAGACCATCGAACTGGCCATAATCATTGGCGCAGAGCGCTTCGTGAATGCGGTCGGCCAAGCGAACCGGGTCGAGCCGGGCCTGTGGGGCGATGTCGCTGATATCCTCCAGGGCCTGGCTGAAGACGCTACCGACCGTTCCATTGCTGTCGTCGCATCGGTCGTAGATGGCGGCCGCCTTGTCGATCAGGCGCCAGAGAAGTTCGAACGCCTCTCCCGGATGCGCTGGTGCGACATGGGTAATGATCGCCGATCGCTGTGTATCGAGATCCTGCGCCAACGGACGAACCTTGTTCCAGTCGAGGAAGGATTTCGACCGGGGCATGGACACGAGGCGCTTGCGGATTTCCGCGGCAACACCGTCGCCGCCCGCCTAGCTCGCCAGTTCGAGCCGCAGGCGCCGCTTCATGGCGGCATCGCCCTGCGCCAGTTCCAGAAGCAACTCGGCCAGTCTGGCGGCTCCCAGTGCCGAGAGGTTCGTCGCGTTCAGCGTCTTCGGTGAAGCCATCATTCGATTTTGCGAAAGCCTGCGACCCGGTCAATCATGAATGCAGTTTGCGCCTCGCGTACTGCACGCCTTATCCCAGCGACCGTCGGCGACCAAAATGCGTCATTCGCCGATCAAGTATTGAACGGCAGCTTCCGCCAAAACCGGCCATCGCTCAGCGCGAAGCCGTTCGGCAGCAATGCGCCCAAAATCGAACGCAGAGACTGCCTTCGTCTGTGCCGAGAACCTGCCGTTCGTTCATAATGGTCGAGACGGCCGTGAGAACGACAGCCATCGGGGACATTCGAAGCGAACGCGGGCGCTCGTCTGCTGCAGCGTCTCCAGGGCGAAATCAGCGCGCTCCGCGACCGAGGCCTTGGCAGCGTCACCACGTCATAGTCGAGCTCCGTGTAGGCAGGGCAAAGGCGCTCATATTCCGCAATCGCGTCCGCGAAAGCGTGGCGACGTTCGTTATCGACGCCGTAGATTTTTCGGCCAAGGCGGGGTGAGGAAGACACGGCGGTGGTAGCGGTCCGGCTCCCCAGCGCGACGAGCGCGGCTTCGCTGGTGGCGTGCTGGAGCGCCGCAGCCACATCGACCAGGCCGCGATCGAAGGATACCCAACCAGCCACCGGCGCCGCGGTCCGGTCGGAACAAGCCAGCACGATCGCGCTCCCCGCAAAGCGAGCCAGATTGACCAAGGCAACGTCTGCCCGTTCCGCAAAGCTCCTCCTCGACGATCCGGCGCCCTGGCTCCGGTACGACCGCGTGTCCCGCCTTGCCAGTTCGGCGAGCAGCGAGGATTTCCCGCCGCCCGAGCGGCCGGACAGTACGACATGGTTTTTAGCAGGTGCATCGTCTTCCTGGCGCGATGATGGCGTGGCCGGATTTGGCCGGATTTGGCCGGATACTCAAGCTGCCGCGTTCCGGGCCTCGCGCGAAAGCCTGAGAAATGCTGGGAAATCGCGAAAACCGGGGGCGGCGATGATGTCGCCGGACCGCCCGCTTCCATGGCCGGATTTGGCCGGATACTCAAACGGTGCGTTCGGTCCGCTGATACGCCGTCGCGCGCGCCTGGCCGAACCGTGTCAGGAAGCCAGCGCTTTCCAGCTCGCTGAGATCCCGGCGAGCCTGCCGCTCCGACATCCCGGTTTGCTGCATATAGTCTGAAAGGCGGATCGAGTCACCCGGCCGCAATTGCTCCATGAGTTGGGCCTGGCGGGGCGACAGCGCGAAGTCGACGACGCCATCCGCCGCATAGATGGTCAGGGTGACGCCGCTCGGCGCGTCCTTCCAGACCGGCGGTCGCGCGCCGAGTTCGTCGCATGCGGCTATGATCTTCTGCGTGCCGCGGCCGACGCGCTCCATCAGCCGCCGCAGATATAGGACATGGGTGATGTCGGGGTTGGGCGGAATGGAAGGATGGAGGCGCTTCAGATCGATGACCCTGATGCCGCGGGGGAGGCGGCCAGAGTTCCAAATTTCAATCCGGTCCGGATACACCGATACGGTCACGCCACCGGAGAAACCGGCATAGTCGCGATGAGCCAGCGCATTAACGAGCCCTTCGCGCAGCGCTTCAAGCGAGTAGTTGGGACGGTCCTCGCGGCCGCGATCGCCGGGAACGAAGAAGGACTGGACGCGAACGTACGCGCCGATCTTCTCCATGAGCTGCGTATAGACCTGGTGCAGCGGACCCTCGACCCAACGGTCGTCGAGATAGGCGGCGGCGGTCTTGTCGCTCTCGAACTGGATGAAGCGCACCCGCGCCTGCGGATGCCTCTGCGCGGGCCGCTTGGCGAAGAGGATATCGCAGGCGTTGGTCAGGCCATTCGATGCGATGAGGCCCAGCTCTCGCAGCACGCGCCGGACGTCATTGCCGTCCTCGAACACGAAGCGGCCGGTTTCGGTCGCCGACGAGACCATCTCGGCAATATCGTGCCGCACGAGGTCATCCTCGGACAGCGTGACCGACGGCCGCCGTTCCCAGCGGTTGGCCTCGACCGATCGGCCCTGGACGATGTCGCGAATGGTTTCCGGATCGGCCGCCGCCGTCCGCTTGCCGCGGCGCGTGAAGATCTGGCCGTCAATGACATAGGGCACATCGCGGCCTTCCGGCGCCTCGATCGAAATGATCGGACGATCATCTTCGCTGTCGACGCTGACGGTGAACAGCGCCTTGGGTGTGATCGCGCCCTGCAAATGGGATTCCAGCCTGCGCCGGGTGGCTTCTGGGTCGGCGCCGACGCCGACGATCTCGCCCGAAGGATCGACGCCAACGAACACCACCCCGCCGCGTGTGTTTAGGAAGGCGCAGACCGTGGCGGCGACGACGCCGGGATGCCCGGCCGAGCGGACGAACGCGGTCGAGTTGCTCTCACCCCCTTTGATCTGTGCGCGGATCTCTTCGGAGATCATGATTTATCCTCTTCGACGCGCTCCATGACCTGCCGGGGATTGGCAAGTTGCTCTTCAAGGAAGCGCTCGACCTCCTGGAACCGATAGAATTGGGCCGTAGCATAGCGCAACGCATCTTCGCCGCTCACAAACTTCTGGACCCAGTTGCCCGTGCGATCGCGAAACCGCACCTCGTTCCGAATGGCCGTGTCGTACATGTCGATCACGCGCAGGTCGTCAAGGACCACCGAAGACTCGAACGGCACGGCCGCGCGCTTCTCGGCATCATCGTGGCCGAGCTTCTCCAGCAGTTTACGCGCGAACACGACATGGTCGTGCGCGAGGAGCCAGCGCGGCTTGTTGAGCTCGATCGCGGTGTTGAGCTCCTTTTGGGTGATGGAGATGTCGGTGCCGACGACGCCCGAACCGTAATAGGGCGTAATCAAGCCGAGGAAGAGATCGCAGTCCTTCACCGCTTGGATGCAGTTGTCGAAGGCGCTGATCGCCGAGTTGGTCGGCATTGTGCCGGCGTGCGAACTCCACACCTCATAGCCGAACTGGGTCAACACCGCGTAGATGCGATCTAGCAGCTCCTCGATCCCGTAGACGGTCGAGGACACCATGATGATCGGCTTCTTGCCCTTCGTCGTCGCCATTCCACCCCCGAGCCCCGCGCATCGACTCGATGGGGCGGTCTCCTCCTATAATAGACGACGACCGTGCGCGAACAGGTGCCGCCGAGCAAGTCCAGCTTGCATCAAGGCGAGCCGATGCCGAGAACAGGGAAAAGCCAGCCGGTCGTCCGGCGGGTCGGGGTCGGGATTCGTCAATGTCGCTGGAAAAGTTTCAACTGCCGCGGCGCGGCGAACCGCTGGTGCTGGCCTGGCCGCAGGACGGCAGAGCCGACGGGTCCTTATACTTCGACGATCCCACAGCATGGCGGTCCTTTGTCGATGGCCTGGCTATTCATCCGGCGATCCCACGGAACGTGACCGCCAAGTTCGCGCGCGCGCAAACGCTGTACCTGCTTGGCTGGCTCGACTTCGGCCTGATCAAGGCTGGCGAGTTGATGGCCTTGATCGCGCTTGAGCTGGCGCTAATGGACCGCTATGGCGGCGCCATTCCGAAGCCGAAGCGCAGCTTCGCCGCCCTGCTGCAGCATGTGGTCACGGCCGACGACCTGACCGACGCCGATATCCCGATGGTCGTGCGGTGCAACGGCGCCGCTGTCGGCCAACTTACCGGTGAGACCCGGCCGACGCTGGCGGAGCGTCGGAACCTGCTCGCCCACGGCGATCCCTTCGACGGTCTCCCGGCCGGTGGCTTGCTCGAACTCGTCCGCGACCTGATCAACTATGCCTATCGCGGCTACATCTCCGAGGCGCAGGCCCAGGGCATCGCGTCGTGACTCCGTTTCGGTGGCGCAATTGCATGGCCGACGTCCAGGCCTATCGCCACGACTATACCGTCCAGGCCTATTTCAAGGGCGTGGTCGCTCCCGCCGCCGCGACGCTTGAAGCCAAGATCGAGGAGCTTGGACTGAGCGATTGGGGGCCGGCGCCCTTCGCCAAAGCCGACCTGAAGAACATGCTGCGCGAGACGATGCTGGCGTTCGGCCTGTCGATTCAATCGATCTGGGAGCGCCAGCTTCGCACCTACCTGATCGGCTGCGCGAGCGAGTTGCGTCCCGGCGAGCCGGTCGCCGCCAAACTTGAAAAGGCCGACTGGCCGGAGTTGTGCAAATGGTTCTGCAAGCTGCGCGGTATTGATCTGGAAGTCTTTCCCAGCTTTCCGATGCTCGACACACTTCAGCTTCTCGGTAACGCCTGCCGGCATGGCGACGGCAAGTCCGCGAACGAACTGGCCCTTCGCCATCCTGAGCTTTGGCCGGTGATTCCGCCTTTGCCGGAGGGCTTCGGCGTCTCCCCGCCGTTGCCGCCATCGGTCAGCCGCATGGAGGTCTCAATGGATTGGCTGCGGGACTTCGCCAAAGCGATCGCCGCTTTCTGGAGCGACGCCGAGTATATCTACAATGAGAGCATCGAGCGCAAAGACCCGCACCTGGAGGCCAAGCTGATCCGCGATCGCGCGGAGCGGAGTTGGCTCCCGCAGGCGCCCGATTGATGTCGGCGAGTCAGGCCCTGATCGAGGCGGTCGAGACCCTATGGCACATTCCGCGTCCCGGCCCCGACAATCTCCTGTCGGCGCCGCGCTTCACCGCGTTGGCCGAGATCTGCAACGCTGAATATGGCGGGGACAAGCCGGCGTTCGCACTCTCCGCCGCGCTGCGTTCGCTTGGCCTGCCGTGCGATCTGCCGACGGCGCAGTCGCATCTCGCCTTGCCCCCCGCTCAAGCCGCGGAAGCGCTCGCCGACGCCTATCAGCGCAAGACAGCGCGGCAGCTGCATCTTTGTCCGCTCGATATCGCCGACGAGCTGCCGGCGCTCGCCTTCGGCAGCGCGCAGGTGCGTCAGTATTCGACCGAGGAGCTGGCCGGTCTGTTCGACGCGACACGCCTTGCCCGCAACTTCCCGACCCGGCCGCTGGAGGCGGATCGGCTCGCGCAGTTCCAATGGCTCGTCGTCGAAGAGCTAGTCCAGCTCGATCATCCGCCCGAGCGGCGCGCCTTTCCCTTGCTCTATGAGACACTCGACCGGGACTTTGGCGAGATCGATCCTCACCTTGGAAAGCTTCCGCCCGCCGTCGAAGGGGCGCTGGCTTTCCTGCTGCTGGCGCCATGGGAGCAATGGTCGACCATGCAGGAGGTCAGTTGGCGAGGATTCCGCGTCCCCTGGATCCACACGGTTAGCGACGATCTCTTCATCCGGCCGAGCCCGCCGCCGAGCCCCGACACGTTATCGCTCGAACCGCATATCGTGACCGACCATTGGGGCGAGGATGTCGAGCTAGAGCGGCCAACGACGATCCCGCTCGAAGACGAGGCGACGCCCGAGCTTCTCAAGTTCGACGCCGCCGCCTGGCAGCAATTCGAACGCGGCCGCGCCTCGGCGCTGTTCGAAACGCCGATCGTCCACTTCCTCGTCCGCGCCTACCTTGCGGACGGCATGGACGAGGTGATGGCGCATATGACCGCGATCGAGGCGGCTCTGGGACTCGAGGCCGATCATCGCAACAAGCCCAAGACGGACCCTTATAAGAACCTGGGGGCGACCAAGCGCATCATGGCGCGGATCGCCGCACTGCTTGGCGACGTACAGTCTGCGGCGGACTACAAAGACCTGTTCGAGATGCGCAGCGCCTATGTCCACGGCCGCCGGGTGCTAGCCAAGGTCGGGACGACCGACCGGGTCCGCGCGCGCAGCCTCGCGCGGCGGATCGCGCGGGCCCTGATCGATGTCGCGGCGCAGCCCGCGCAGCCGCGCGAGGTCGTCATGGGTCAGCTGCTCCACCAAGGAGCCCCGATGCTATGATGGAGGCGCTGTCATGGCGGTGACAGTCAAGGCCGTCCGGAAGGCCTTCGGGCTCTTGTACGAGTCGATCCTGGATCGGAACTTCCGCAAGACGCTCGACCTCAACAAGTGGAGCGAGAGCGAGCTGTTGCCGCTCGTTCGGACCTTTCTGCTGGGCTACTTCGGCCATTGCTATCCAGAGGAATGGGTGCGCCTGCCGAGCGCGCCGAGCGAATGGGGACGGATCGACTTTCAGCTTGGCGATGTGGCCGTTGAGTTCGCCGTGCGCCGGCCGGGCGACCGCAAGGGCCCGTTGTCGGCCAAGGTCAATCAGACCGAGATGATCAAGCTCCTGATGTATGAGGGGCCGGCCCTGCTGGTCCTATTCGACTTCTCCCTGCACCCGTTCGAGGAGACCGACATCGAACGGTTTCGGGACTACCCCTCGCTCGGGCGCGGCAACTTCAAGCGGTCGGCTTTCAACGTCGCCTACTTCCACATCGAGTCTGCGCGCCCGCTCACCTGCGGGTGCATTTCGAAGAACATCCGCATCGCGAAACGATCCAAGCGATAGGCGCCTGCCGATCCGGATCGGCAGGTAGTTTTAGGCGGCCAGATATTCGTTCGTCAGAGCCCTACAGATTGGTGGAGAATCTCTAGGACAGGTTTCGCAACCCCGACTGCCAAGAAGGCGCCACGATGACGACACCCGACCCCGTCCAGTTCTGCGAGGCCTTCCTCCGCAGCGAGATCGCATACAATACCGAGAACAATATCCTGCCGAGCGAGAACGCGGTCGCCGAACGGCTGCTCGCCCGCCGCCTGGAGATGAAGCCCGTCTATTCCGAATTGCAGAAGAAGCTCGCACCCGACGAACGCGCTATCCGCGTGTTCCTCGGCGTGATCCTCTCGGCGACATTCTGGGATCCCGAGGCGATTGCCGAGGCGCGCGCCGGGCGCGCGCGCCTGGAGGCGGTCAATGCGGAGATAGCCGAGAAGGCCGGGGCATTGGTCTCACTCATCCGGGAGCGCGAGGCACTGCACAATGAGTCCGGGTTTTGGTCGAACACAGAACATCACCCGCTGAACCTGATCGACCGCGCCGGAGAGGACATCTATCTCTACAAATCCTATGTTCGAGAGCCCTTGAGAGCCACGCGCACCTACGACCTCAAATATTGGCCCGGGATCGCCGACTGCATCGCCGTCCTGGCGCGCGACGCCGAGGAGGCTGAGATCGAGGCAAGTGACGAGATCACCGAGGCGGCGACGAGCGCAACGCGCAGGGGCCTTGCCGATTATGCCAAGGCGATCTTCGCTGGCATCGAAACCCGGCGCGAAGGTCTTCCGATCCTGATCCCACTCGATTTCACGCTGAGCGACGCGAGCTTCGGTACCCTGATCAATTGTTCGCTCGATCTTGGTCCCGACGACGGCGTCGGCGCCGATTTCGTCAAGGGGGTCCGTCAGCGTGAACGGACTCGAAAGGGCCAGAACGGTTCGAGCGGATAGAGGCTGATCTCGTTCGGTTAGGCGACAGGTCTCGAAAAATTACTCTACATCGGCTTGTCTACAGTAAGTCGTACTCAATACTGAAACTTGGCCTGGAAAAAAACTCTCCACGACAAGCCAAGTACGGCATACCCAATTAGTAGCGCGCACCGACTAGGTATGCGCATGCTGGGTTTATGGGGCGAGCCAACTTTCTAGTACCCCTGGCAAGAACGGCAGCTACTGCGTGCCGACGTCCCAAAAGCGGACTGGCCGTTGGCGGCCGATCTCTATCGTGTTGCGGTGCCGGTCGGGCAGACGCCGGATGTCGGCTCTTGGCAACACCTGCCATTCGACACGTCACTGGTGAATGGCAGAAATTTCCCACTTTTCGCCGTTCCGCGTCCCCGACACGTCGCTTACGGCGTGCGGATCAGTATACATGAATGAACGACCGAAGCTGGGAAGCGGGCAGGGCGGACTGAGCGTCCACTTTTGGGTCCCTACCGTCTCGGGGGGCTTTGGAGGTCATGCCGTTTGCGATTGCATGATTAAGACCAAGAACTGGGCAGGATTGATCTGACGTTCGGAACGCCGGTCGGCTGTTTTGTGTCGCCGGCATCCAGCCGAACCGCTCCTGGTATTTCGAACCAAGTAGTATATCGAGGTTCGGCGACCTTAGAGCAACGGGATGGCTTTGCGGTACGTAACGCAGTGACGACGTCAGGCGCGATTCGGATGGTGTCGGAGTCCGCGTATCGCACCTTGAGACAACCTCGCACAAGTTCGTGCGGGCCACCGTCGCTAGCATTTAGAGGCCGGTGATTTTGAAGAGGCATAAACGCGCAAAGTTCTTTGATTGATCAGTCGTTGACATGTTGGGCGGCCTGGCCGAGCATATTCCGAGAACCTCTAGTCTTGAGGAGCTTTCATGATGACGTGGGAACGTAAAACGTTTTTTCGAGGGCATGCAATTGTCCTTTTTACTACAGCGCTGCTGCTGCCGATGGCGGCGCCTCCTTCCGCCAGAGCCACTCAAACGGCTTCAGATGCCGAAGCCGAGACCGCCGCGAAGGACGCGGCGCTAGGCTTCGTGGGCCGTTTCGATGAGAGTGATCTTGGCGGGCTCTACGACGAGGAACTGGCTCCCGTCTTCAAGGCCCTCATGGCGCGAGATTACTTCGTCCAGCAGGGGAATAGCCTGCGATTGCAGAGCGGTGGAAAAGCCGTGGGGCGTGAGTTTGTCGGCGCGCAGCATTTCACGCAAACGCCGACCGGACAGACGGGATCGTTCTACTGGGTGCGGTACCGCACGCGACATCCCAACGGGCTCGTGTACGAGGACGTCACCGTTCAAAAGGTGGACGGAAACTGGAAAGTCATGGGCTTCAACACTGTTGCGGCACCGCAGCAGTGACCCGCCGGCGGGTTGCGCCTCTGGCAGCCGTCGTGCTCTGCATCGTCGCGGTGCCCGCGAGGGCGCAATCGCTGGAGCCGTCGTTCGATAAATTGGGCGAGGCAATCGGGCAGGTGATCGCGACTTTGCCCGAAGACGACGAGAGTCTCAACGCCGTCCAGATCGACACGTCGGCCCTGCGAGAGGCGGCGAGCCGCATCACGCCGGCCGATGTCCCAGCCTATGGCCGTGCTCTCGACTACGATGCAGAGCTGTTAGAAACGGCCGCGCGGGCGCCCGCTCGCGAGCGAGCGGCGATTGTCGCCGACGTGGCGCAAGATCTTTCAATTAAGCGCCAAGCCGGCGCTGGCATGGGGTCTGGTACCACTTTCAAGGGGCGCATCGCGGTCCGTGTAGTGACGCGGCGGGGTACTATCGCGGTGCCCGGTTATGTGATTGCTTTAAACCCCGTCCGCTGGAGCGGAGCGACGCCGATGTATCGTTTGCCGCGGCTCAGCCCGGCGGACGCGTTGGTCCCACCCGGGAGGTACGAAGTCCTCGCACTCCTTGCCGGTGCTTGTGTTGCGCGCGACGTGGTTCCGATCGGTCTGTTCGGTGACGATCGCGTCGACATTGATCTGCCAGTGCCATGACGGAGCCGGTATCCGAGACGGGGAGCGTCAAGGCTTCGATAGACGCACTCTTGCAGGCTGGCGCGTGGCTGGTCGCGGTGATCGTCCTGTTCGTGGCAGCGCCTCCTCGGCTCATGCCCGCTGATGACGCAATCCAATCCGTGCGGACCGCACAGTTTTTGGTGGCGGTGCTCCTGGCGCTGGCGATCGTCGCGGTCCGGCGGGGGCGACCGCGGCTGCGCACGATATGGTCGGCCGCGGCCTCCTGCCTCGTCGCCGGCACGGCCACGCTGTTCGCCTATCTCTGGCTCCTGGGCGAGCGCACCTGCGGTTATGATGGACGCGGTCCGGTGGTGATCGGACAAACGTTCACCACGGAAGCTGCGCGCTACGCCGCGGCCGTCCCCGGCAGCGACTGTAAAACGTTGATCCAGGACGCGGCCGGCAGGACGGACGCCATCTGGCCACGATCCGAGCTGGTCGCCAATCACCTGCTGCTGGTGGGCGCTTTCATAGCGACCGTGGTATTGTTCGCACTTTCGGCCGTATTCGCGGGCGAGACGCTGAGGCGGGCCAGGGAGCTGTGAGGCGGACGGCGGTTACGCTAGGCGCAATGCTGCTGTTGGGAGCGGCGTCGCAACCTCAGCAGCAGACCGACGACCAGCTGATCGCGCTGGTGGGCGAACGCGCTCGCGCCGCCGCTGCGCGCTGGGGTTTAGCCCCGATCATCAGAGCTCCAGCTGGTGGCGGGGACGTGGCCTCACGGCCGGATGGCAGCATCACCGTGCCGCTGGGTTCGGTTCGGCGGCTACTGCGTACGGCATCTGAGGGGCAAGCGCGGGCCATCGTCGGCTGGCTCCTCGCGCATGAGGTCTGGCATCAGCTGCAGTTCCGCGATGGCTGGAACCCTGCCACCGCACAGCCAGTCGAGCGACGTAGAAAGGAATGTGTCGCCGACACCATGGGCGCCTATGCCGTGCTGGACGATGATCTCGCGGACGTGACGTCCGCACCTACGCCGGAGGCGACCCGAGCGCTCGGCACTACTCTTGCCAGGGTCGCAGACCTGTCGGCCGAAATCGAGGCCGGGCAGACCGGCGCCAATGATCATCCGGCTCCCGCCGAGCGGCGGGCTGCACTTCGGATCGGGTTCGCCCGTGCCCTCCAAGGTAAGATAGCGACGCTTTCCCCCGACTCCGAGGGTAGAGTCATCCGGGATCAGCTCGCGAGCTTGCACGACATCCGAACCGACGAGCCGGTCGCCACTTGGGCGGATCGCACCTGCTCTCTCCTACTGCATGACGGCGACGGCGTGAGCGACTTGGCAAGCGATCGCCCGACCATAAACTGGAACAGGGACGGCAACCCGGCGATCGTGACGTTCAGGATACCGTTTCGCAACACCGCCGACGTGCCGATCCATGCGACGCTTCAGGTCCGCAGCGTATCCGTCCCGCGGATCAGCCCGGACGACAGGAGTACCTGGGCGCTCGCGGACGTTCGAAACTATACGGTCACCCTTGCGCCTCGGGGCCAATACGATCTCACCGGAACGCTGCGATGGGTGGCAACGGACACCCTTTATCCGAAGCTCGTCTATCCCACCAAGCTAGACAGCCTCTACAATGCAGTCCGGCTCACTCGGGCGCCGCGCGCCGCCGCCAACGACCAGTCCGCGATGGCGTTGACGAGCGAGCCGGCGCGGCTGAAAGGGCAACTACAGACGATCTACAATGCTGCTCGCGGTCGCTTTGGCCTAGTGTCGCAAGATTGCGAAACGCTTGAGCATGATCGCTGGTGCAAGCTTCGCGAGTTGCCGGTTGGAGTGACGTCAGGGGATGTGATCGTTGAAGGCAACGGCTCCTCCCGTGTCGAGTTGACAATCTATCGAGGAAGTTCAGTGGCGGAGTCAGTGGCCGCTTATCGGCGCTTTCACGGCTGGCTTCGCGCGATGTACCCCGCGCTCCAGTTTCAGGAACGCTCCGGCGCCGACCGCGACTCTGCCACCATGTCTCCCTCGCCGCTGGCGATCCTCTCTATAACCAGACGGAAGAGTCGCTCTGGCGACCATGTTGTTGAAGTGACGATCGAGCCGATCTTCGTCTGAAATTTCGATAATTTACGCCAATGTTGGCTGTTGTGCCGCTATTTGCTGTGTTTTTTGAAGGCTGGCTACATTACATTGCCACGTTCGTACCCGGGCCATGTTTTCGTCTCGGGAGGTCAGATGAACGGACGGCTGAAACCGGGAGAGGGCTTAGGGCTGTTGAACGGCCGAGACTGGGTCTTTGCCAGCCCCGCGCTGCCGGGCAGTTCCGCCAACTTTCGGACGTGAGAACGCTGGGGTAAAGCCCAAAACTTGTCATTCGTTCAGGCAGCCTGACCTGAAGAAGGGGAGGTACAATTCGCCCTGCTTGCGGGGTTAAGGAGACGCCGATCTTCTCACGTGGCTGCGACGGCCCAACGCGGCGCCTTACGCGAAATTAACCAGTCCGCGATCGCAGGGCGAATGAAGAAGGCAACTATATCGATAACCGCGTGCGCGATCATGACTCGCAGCAGCGATCCGTGATGGAGGTAGTAAACCGTCAACAGTGCGCCTGCGGCCGTGGTGGCGAGCACTCCCTTCCAGCCATAATGCGCATGCGCCAGTCCGAAGGCCAAAATCGAGAACGCAAACGAGACAGCGAGCGAGCCCGTGACTTGAAAGAGCAGCAGCGGAAGCGCCAGCCGGAAGAACAGCTCCTCGCTGAAACCGGCATTGAGGCTGAGCAACAGCGCTAGCATGGCTTCGCGACGGTTGCGAGGAATGAGTGCCTGGTCCGGGCCCGCTTGCGGCGAAAGGCTTCTCTTAAGCCGCCGCCACTGGATGGCGACCGATAGGACGATACCGAAGAAAAGGCCGATCGCGATCGACAGCCATTTATCGCTGGAGATCTTCTTACCGGAAGCTAGCAACCGGCTCGCCGGTGCGAACGCCGAGGGGAATCCGTCAAAGGGCCATAGCGCGTGCGCCAGCCAAAGGCTGACTAAGCTTGCACCTACGAGAACCACGAAGCTCTCGATCAGCCATCGGCGATATAGACTCTGTCGCACCATCGTGTCGGATTGCGTCTGGAACCGTGCGTACGCCGTAATATCGCGCCACACCCACCACGTCCCCCCGACGAGCGTGACCGCGATCCAAGCCGATGTAAGCACCATGTTCGTTCCTGCCATGTCAGTTTCCATATTGGAAAATGACTGTTGCTTTCCAGATTGTCAAATCGTAAGTTGCTGATGAAGAAAACGACCGGACGACTCGCAGGAGAATGGTACATGGACCAAGTGGAGGCCGCGCGATCGCTAGAGATGATGCGGACGGCGCGCGAGGCGTTGGCCGAGCGGGCGAAATGGTCCTTTGCCCGTCACGCCGCAGTCGGGCTGCTGCTGGGCGGGCTGATTGCCGGCTATGCACTGCCCGGTCCATTGCCGGTGATCGTGGCGACCGCTTGCATGGCAGCCACCACGATGGTCGTCGCTCGCGATCGGCGGCGGGACGGATTCTTCGTCAGCGGGTATCGGTCCGGGCGCACGCGGTGGGTGACGTTTGCGATGCTGCTGGTCGGGATGGCTGCGCTGGTGGGCGCAATCGTCCTGAAGAAACGCTATGGCCTAACGTGGGCGCCGGTCGCGATCGGGAGCGGCATAGTGGTATTCGCTACAATCAGTAGCATCGTGTGGGAGCGGGTGTACCGGCAGGAGCTGGATGGAGCGCCGCATGGGCGTTGAGCTGCTTGATCCGCTGATCCACCCCCCGGCGCGGCTGCAACTCATGGCGCTGTTGGCCGATGTGACCGAGATGGAGTTCGGAATTGCCCGCGACGTCCTTGGTGTCAGCGACTCGGTGCTGTCCAAGCACCTCGCCCAACTCGGCGATGCCGGGTACATCGAGTTGCGAAAGGCGACGGTGAACACCCGGCAACGAACCTGGATCGTCGCCACCGCAGCGGGGCGAAAGGCCTTCAAGGGCCATGTCGCCGCGTTGCAGGCACTTGCGTCCGGACGGGCGCCTTACGGTGCTTGACCGGAAGCGCAAGGCGTCAGGCCGGGGTTGCGCGACTTGTGTAGGAATGGCTTGATCGTCGGGTCAACGCTAGAAAGCCACCGTGCCGCTAACTCTCTCCATGACGACATTCACGAGCGGATAGCCGGGCTTGAAAATCGTTGACTCGCAAAGATGAACCCGCGTCCGAAGTTGGGAAGCGAGGGAAGGGGCGTGAACGTCCGGTTCTGGGTCCCGTGCGCCCCCCCCCCAAACCACGCTTCTTGGGAACGCTGAACATTCCCATAACTCCGTCCTCTTCACGTAATTTCGGAAAGCGCAATCGGGAACGGATTTTGAGAAAGCAGGTCTCAAGGTCTCCATCGATGTAATTGCCGCGGACGCATTCGCAATACGGGTTCGTTTTCGGGAAAGGAGCGACATTCATGGCACCCCTCGGCCTGCACACGCCGACGTTGCCTGAACAGTGCTACCGCCTGTCGGCCTTCAGCGTGTTGACTCTGATCCAGTTCAGCACTTCGAGCTGTGCCGTAATCATGGTCGGATTGGGGTCGTGCCCTGTACGGGGAAGTCGGATGAATTGCTTCCGTGGTGCCGAGATCGTGTCGAAATAGGCGCGGCTCACGGCGATCGGCGTAACCAGATCCTGTTCGCCCTGGAGCATATAGACCGGCATTGCGAAGCGCGTGCCGAGCTTGGGCAGATCGATCTTCGGCCCCATGCCGTCGCCCTTCATGCCGACGAACTGCAGGAACGAATAATCCTCGCCTGCCTCGTTAGCCTGACGATAAGCGGGTGTGTCGTAGCCGGGTGCGAAGGAAAACCAGCCCTCCGGGGCCGGCTCGGTCATCTTCGCCTCAAACTTGCGCGTGATACGTCTTAATACTCCAAAGGCACGCGGGTCGGTCCAGGGCGGTGGCCCTATTTTTTCCAATCCGGCGAGGATATTCGTGTCGGCATCCCTTCGAGCCAACGCAAGCGCATGCCGGTAGCTGGCACTTAGGTCGGCCTGATAGTTGACGAGTTGAGCCGTGCCGACATAGGCGTCGAACAGGTCGGGCGCGGCAAGGGCCATGCTCGTCGCCAGCGCCGATCCCCATGACCCACCCATAATGATCACCCGGCGCTTGCCGAAGCGGGCGGCGGCGTAGCGGGCCACCTCGATACCATCGCGCGTCAGGCCTTCCAGGGTGAGGGCTTCGTCTTCTCCCGGCTTACTGGCCGCATAGGTTTTGCCCGAACCTCGCTGGTCCCACTGGACCACGGTGAAGTTCTTCGTCCACGAACCGAACAAATTGCGTGCGAAGGGGGTATTCGGATTTTCCGGACCGCCATGGACGATCAGGACGACCGGATTACTGCAATTCCGTCCCTCAGCCGTAACCCATTGCCCGATTCCGCCGATCCGAACCAAGCCGGCTTCATCGACGGAATGCCCCGATACTGCGCAGGCAGGGGCCGGCTCCGCGCGGGCAGGAATTGCCGCAACCGTCATCGACGCGATCATGAGACGGCATGCAATCCAAACGCCGAGGTGCTTCATCTATCGTTCCCCTGTGTGGACGAGCACTTACGGTCGTATCCGTCGCTTATGCCCCACGGCCGGCATAGTTCGTCGAATGAAAATTGCCAGACCGGGGCAATTTTCCGGCTCACGCGGAAATTTATCTTTTCACCATCCCAAACGGCAAAGATCGCGATCAATGGCCTCTAGCTAAATCAGTCGTCGGATGGCTCGCTCGCCGACAATGGCGGTAGAAGGTCGACGACCCTACTTGCAGCAATCTAGTGATCTTAGCCGGTTTGTCTCCTGCTGCGAGCAACTTGCGTGCGGTGTCGATCTTCTCGGGCGTCATCGCTGATTTGCGGCCCCCTCAAGGGGTATATAGACGATCTACTTAAAATGAATTTCAGATTCGATGTTCAATCATTGCCGCCATTGTACCTTGGGGATGCTTCGCGCACCCCATAGCTTTCGAGAAGCAAGCTCATGTAGCCTAACCTAGCGTCCATGGGACCGGCGCAGCTTACCACCTCGATAGCATACGAGCTCCGTTGCCAGCGATTCCCGAAAGTCGATCCCGTTTGAGAAAGCCGCAGCATCAAGCGACATTTGCTTACGCCATGTACCTTTCCAATAAGCAGACGGGCAGCTTTCCTGTCCATTGTCGGCATTCAGCGGCCCGACGTGTGGAAGACCCGGTCGTAATTACCATTGTCGGACAAACAGGTGTTTTTAGGACGCCAGCTTATTGATCGTTGCAAAACGCCGTCGCCAACCTTGATTGGCGACTATCGTGTGCCTCACGTCAGGCACGGCGCAGCGGGCGTCGACAAAAGTCAGTCATACAAATCTGCTCCGATTAACGTCCGGCTCTGACGGAAGCGGCCGATCGTGCCGTTCGCAACAGATCATTGGCGAAGCAAACTGGCGTGTTTCACACGGAAACAGACGAATCTTAACAAGCCGCCGGCCTGCGTGTTCGCATATCTATTCGGGCGACATGTCAGCGCGACGCCGCGGGAAAGCGCGCAAGTTTCCCAATGTCCGCCGGATCGTGTTGGACGATGATCGTCGCGCCGAAATTCGCGGCCAGTTTTTGCAATCGGTCCATCGACGCCAAGCTATCGGCGCGCTCGGTGTTCCAGATCGGTACCGCCGAGAGCGGCCATTGCGCCGCGAGGTGAACCACGTCGCCAGTGAGGATCACTGCGCCTGTCTTGGGCAGGCGCACCAAAAGCGAGGATTCACCGGGGGTGTGACCAGGAGTGGCAAGCATTACCACCGAGCCGTCCCCAAACACGTCCCGGTCGCCTTCGATCAGATCGACCTTGCCCCCACCGGAAAACCAGGGCGCGAGCAGATGTGGGTCGGCGAACGGGATCGTTCCGGAATGCAGTGCAGCCCAATCCTTTGCGCCGATCAGCAGCATCGCGTGCGGAAAAGTCGCCGCCTGCCCGACGTGGTCGAAATGATAATGGCTGATCGCCAGCCGTCCGATGTCGTTCGGGCGAATGCCGATCCGCGCGAGTTGGGTCGGCAAATCGACTGCGAGCGTTGGGCTGATCGGTTGTGCATCGATCGGCGTGCCGAGCAGCGTCGCAGGCAAACCCGCGTCCCATAATAACAGCTCTTTACCGTGGCGGATCAGATAGCAACCGTCGCTAAGCCGCCGCGATTTTCCCGAATAGCTGCCGGCGTCGGATAGCGGCGATGCATCGTTCATCTGAAGTTCCCCGCAGTCGAGCCGCCAAAGCGCGACATCAGGCACGGCCGGAGCGGCTTGAATGGGACCGCTCGCCAAGAGCGAGACGCAGCTGACTACATGCCGCCACAAGGTAAATTTCATTTCGTGATCCTCGATTGATAGGTGTCCGGAATGACGCCGCCGACACCGGGCGTGGACCGGAACCGCTCGCCGATGGGCCCGAAACGCTCTACCGGCCCTTGTTCGCGTCGCGGCGGAGGTGAATGATCCTGCCATGATGATGTACGATAGGACCCAGGAAGCGCTGCGCGGCGAGTTGCTGCAGCGGTTGGCCACCCTCAGCGCGCCGTCGAGTTCGAGCGGCACCGTGCCACATGGCATCGACAGTGGGCTAAACGTATTCGGCTATTGTGTGAACGCGCGCGAACAGTTCGCGCGGTCGCGGTTTCCGCATCCGAGGGTGGTCGTGGTGCTGAGCGGAACTAAGGAGGTATGGCGCGGAGATGTCGCACAGCGTTTTCCGTGCGGTGTGCCTTTCGCGATCCCCGCGGGTCTGGAAATTGATCTGGTCAACATTCCCGATCCGCAGAGCGGGCGGTACGAATCGATCTGCATCACGGTCGATGCGCCGCTGCGTCAGTCGCTGCGCGCCACTCTGAACCGCCTGCCCGATGGGCCAAGCATCCCTGGCAGCTTTAGCGTTGCGCTGTCCGCCGATCTCGTGGAGGCCTATGGCCATGCCGCGAGCGCGCTGGCGGACTCAGACGCGGCCACCGCCCAAGCCGTGGCGCGGCATCGTATCGTGGAAATTCTATTGTTACTCAGCGGTACGGATGTCGGGCGGATGCTCGTCGCTGTAGATCGCACCGAAGAGGTTGAGGCCATCGTCTACGCCGACCCATCCTACACCTGGCGGGTGGAAGACGTCGCGCGCATCCTCGGCGTTGGCGACTCTACGCTGCGCCGTCAGCTGAAACAGGCAGGCACGTCGTTTCGCGAGATCTGCTTGTCCGCGCGCATGGCCACGGCGGGGGCAATGCTCAGCGCGCCGGGCTATTCGGTGACCCAGGCGGCCCAGGCCGCGGGCTATGCTTCACGCTCGCATTTCGCGCGCCGGGTGCGTACCGCGCATGGGATGACACCGGGGCAGTTACGCAGCGCCGCTTAACGCCAGCAAGCGGTCCCGCGGACCGTTCACCCTGATATGGAGTTATGCGTGACCTGAGCAGAGGACACGGGGCATTGGCTTGTGATGATGACCGCAATGCTCGCACGCAATTTAGGGAAGCGAGAAATTACGGCAAACTTGGTGCAGCCGGGGCCAATTGATACCGAGCGTAATCCAGCGGATGGACCGAACGCTGCCGCTAATCGAAGCCCGCTTGCTATTCCCAGGCACGGCACACCTGACGAAGTTGCAAGCCTCGTGGCTTACCTCACGTCCTCCGAAGCAGGGTTTATGACTTGCGCAACTTACAATTTCGATCGCGGTTGGAACGCGTGAGCGAGCCGTCAACGATAGTAATTTCCTCCGATACGGCTTTCCCATTCAACCTTCCTTTTCGGGAAGCCACACAAGCAGGGAGCGCCCGCACTTAACTGCTGGAGAGGTCGTTGTTACCGCTGCGAGCAGACCTTCCTGAGAGAGCCAGCACATCCAGCAAGGCGGATCTTACTTCGCCGACATTCACGCCCAGCAAGCTGAACGTGGGACATGCTCTCATCGACGGCAAGGATCGCCAGTGCCGAGCGCGCCGGGTCGACTCCGATCGGAAATTCCGTCCGAGCTACAATCCATTCCGACCATGCCCCCATCGTGCGATCGACTACATCTTGAGAAACGGCATCGCCGCGCACGGCGCGAGCGACAATCTCCGCCCATAGCGCTATGAAGGGTTTTGCCTCGGGCCCGGCAAGAAGATCGATGTCGATGCCGATCATTTCGGAGGGGTCGATTTTGATGATGATATAGATGACAGGCTGAACACCAATCGCTGCGATATGCCCGCCAGCGTATCGGCGGTCAGCGCCGTCTTGGTGCCGAAATAGTACAGAAGCATACGATCACTGGTTCCGAGCTGTGTCGCCGCCGGTATCGTCATCATCCGGTCAGTCGCCGTGCTGAACACCGACCAACTGGTTGCCGGGGTCAGCGCTGTAGGAGCGCTGGCGACTATGGTCGACGGGGCAGTCCTGCATTGGTGGCCTGCCATTTTTGGGCAAAGCGAGACTATCGTCCGCCTGGGTGCTGCGTGGCTATTGTGGGGGTATGGCATAAGCTTGGGCATCGCCCTCTTATGGCCGGTAGTATTCGTTGGTCTGCAAGATAAGTGCTTCGGCCATACGTGCGCGATATCCGTTCAAGATCACCATCGATCACTTCCGTCTCCTCGTTTGCGACGAGTTTTGGGAAGCCGGCTGTATTCCCGGTCGACCATCCTTTTCGACAAATCTGGTGTGTCGTCAGGCAGTGGGAAATGCATGCGGCATGGGCCCGTCTTTAGATGAACGAAGGGCCGAAGTTGGGGAGCGGAATTCATCCCGTGAACGTCCAAAACTGGGTCTTTGGAGCCGCTCTGTTTTGAAGTGCGGTCGTCCCTTCCATCCGCCAGCGTCAGCTAGCGGTGGCGTTAAGCGGAAAGATCAGCAACGTCGACGTCGCCGAGGCGCAAAGCCGCCCCTGTGCATCGATCAGCCGACCTTCCGAGAAGCCGACACGCCGTCCGATAGAAATGATCTTGCCCTCGGCACGTACGGGGCCACTCGTGTCGGTCAATGCCCGGTGATACGAAACCTTGAGTTCCAGCGTCGTATAGCCCTGCCCTGCGGGCAAACTTGAGTGGACAGCACACCCGCAGGCGCTGTCGAGCAGGGTTGCCGCATAGCCGCCATGCACCGATCCGATCGGATTGAAGACCTTGCGGGATGGCGAACCTTCGAAGACCACGCGGCCGCGCTCCAGTTCGACGAGCGCGAACTCCAGCGTATCGCCAATCGGCGGATTGCGGTTGGTCGCCATCAATGCCGCCAACTGGTCATGGCCATCGAGGTCCGCATGATCGGTCAAGACGTTCATATCCGGGCATCCTCGTCCTGATCGGCATGGACAGCAGGTTGCGTCGCCGCGATCCATGCCCGGGTTTCCAGCAACAACTCGTCTGATAATGCGGTGTCATCGACGGCGCGGGACAGCACGACGGCACCGACCATTGCCGCCCACCGGCCGATCGCGGCCTGGCGCCGCTCGGCATCGTCATCACCCGGCAAACCTCTCGCAAAGCGGTCGATATGCGCGTTCAAGCCCTGCGTCATGGCTCCGCGCGCTTCAGGCGTCTGGTGACGCATCAAGCCGGCGAGACTGGCCATCGGACATCCCTGGTCCGGATTCTCACGGTGCAGTGGCGACAGATAGGCGGTCGTCCACGCATCGATGTCGGTCATGGCGGCGCTCTCGCCAGCCAACGTATCGGCAATCGTCGCGGCTATCAGGTCGTCCTTTGAAGCAAAGTGGCCATAGAAGCCGCCGTGCGTCTGCCCGGACGCCTTCATCACATCGGCAACCGTTACCGCCGCGAATCCGCGATCCCGGAAAAGCCGGCTTGCCTCCTGCAGAATGCGACGACGGTTCTCGACCATCTGCTCGCGACTGACCTTCATCGAAATAATCTCCGTCTGCCCGTTGACGTTTCATGACGACTATCACATTTAGCCATTCATGATGCACGTCATCAATATAGCGATGCGTTTCGAAAGGGCAATCCGATGACCAAACCTGCAGTTCTTATTACCGGCGCTTCCACCGGCATCGGTGCCACCTATGCGGACCGCTTCGCCCGCCGCGGCCATGACCTCGTTCTGGTGGCCCGCGATGCTGCGCGTCTCGATGCGCTGGCGTCGAAGCTCAGAGGAGAGACCGGCGTAGCGGTGGACGTACTACCGGCCGACCTGACGAACCTCGACCAGATGACCGTCGTCGAGGCACGGCTGCGCGATGACGACCGCATCGGCATCCTCATTAACAACGCAGGCGCAGGGCTCGGGGGCAGCTTCGTCGATCAGCCGACCGAAGCCGTCGATCGCCTGATCGCGCTCAACATCACCTCTGTTGCGCGGCTCGCCAGTGCGGTGGCACCACGCCTTGCCGCACGCGGGGACGGCGCGATCATCAATATCAGTTCGGCGGTGGGGCTGGTGCCCGAATATGGCATGACCGTCTATGGAGCGACCAAGGCGTTCGTCTTGTTCCTGTCGCAGGGTCTGGCGCTCGAACTGGGGCCCAAGGGCGTTTACGTGCAGGCTGTGTTGCCAGCGGCGACCCGCACCGAACTCTGGGGCCGCGCCGGTGCCGACGAGGCATCGCTGCCCCCGATGATGGAGGTGGGTGAAATGGTGGACGCAGCCCTTGCCGGCTACGACTCCCGCGAAGGCGTGACGATCCCACCGCTGCACGATGGCGAACTGTGGGACACGTTCCAGACTGCGCGGCGGTCGATGCTGCCGGGCTTCGGCGAGATCCATCCCGCGCCGCGTTACGCCGCCTGAATCAATCCTAATCTCGAAACGAAAGATCCACGCCATGTCCGCATCCAGCCTCTTCTCGTCCTATGATCTGGGACCCGTGACGCTCGCCAATCGTCTTGTCATGGCCCCGCTGACGCGCAATCGCGCCGGTGCCGGCCTGGTACCAACCGACCTGATGGCGGAGTATTATGGTCAGCGCGCGTCCGCCGGCTTGATCATCACCGAGGCGTCGCAGGTCTCGCGGCAGGGCCAGGGGTATCAGGATACGCCGGGAATCTACACCGACGCGCAGGTCGCGGGCTGGCGCAAGGTGACTGATGCGGTCCACGCCAAGGGCGGCAAGATCTATTTGCAGCTCTGGCATGTCGGCCGCGTCAGTCACGTCGACCTGCAGGAGAACGGCGCCGCGCCAGTCGCGCCGTCGGCCATTCGTGCCGAAACGAAAACCGTGGTCAATAACGGCTTCGTCGACGTGTCGGAGCCACGCGCGCTCGATCTCCACGAGCTTCCGGGCATCTTCAACGACTTCCGTCGGGGCGCGGCCAACGCGATTGCGGCGGGCTTCGACGGGGTCGAGGTGCACGGCGCTAATGGCTATTTGCTCGACCAGTTCGCCAAGGATGGCGCGAACCACCGCACCGACGCCTATGGCGGCACAATCGAGAACCGCGCGCGCCTGATGATCGAGGTGACTGAAGCGGTCGCCAACGAGGTCGGGCCGGAGCGTACCGGTATCCGCCTGTCGCCGGTGTCCCCGGCGAACGGTATCGCGACCAGCGACCCGCAGCCGCTGTTCGAGCATGTCGTCGACAAGCTCGACGCACTGGGCATCGCCTATATTCACGTCGTCGAGGGCGCGACCGGCGGGCCGCGCGACGCAGCGCCGTTCGACTATGACGCGCTACGCACCCGTTTCCGCGGTGCGTACATTGCCAATAATGGCTTCGACCAAAAGCTTGCAGAGACGCATCTGGCGGACGGCAAGGCCGACCTGATCGCGTTCGGCCGTCCCTTCATCGCCAATCCCGATCTGGTCGAACGGATGAAGGCGGGTGTGCCGCTCGCGCAGGTCGATCCGCAGACGCTCTACGGTGGCGGCGCCAAGGGCTATACCGATTATCCCGTCGCAACGGTCACCCAGGAGACCGCATCGTGAAGGCATATCAGCTTGAGCGGTATGGCAAGGGGCAACGGCTGGCGCTCGCCGAACAGCCCGATCCAGTGGCCGGGTCCGGCGAGGTGCTGGTCGAAATCCGTGCGACCGCGATCAACCAGCTCGATGGCAAAATTCGCGACGGCGCCTTCAAGCCGATCCTGCCCTACAAGCCGCCCTTCGTCCTGGGGCATGATCTTGCCGGCATCGTCACTGCGGTCGGTGCAGACGTGCGCCGCTTCAAGGTCGGCGATGCGGTCTATGGCCGCCCGCGCGACGGGCGCATCGGGACCTTTGCCGAGCGCATCGTGGTCAGCGAAGCCGATCTCGCTGCGAAGCCTGCCAGCCTGTCGATGGCGGAAGCCGCATCCATCCCGCTCGTCGGTCTGACCGCATGGCAGGTACTGGTCGAGCGCGCGGATCTGAAGCGCGGCCAGAAGATCCTGATTCATGCGGGCTCGGGCGGCGTTGGCACGATTGCGATCCAGCTCGCCAAGGATCTCGGCGCAACCGTCGCGACCACAGCAAGCGCCGCCAATACTGATATGGTCAGGCGCCTCGGCGCAGACGTCGTCATCGACTACAAAACGCAGGATTTCTCCGAACTGCTGTCCGGGTACGATGTCGTCCTCAACAGCCTCGACGGGAAGACACTCGAACAGTCGCTTAAGGTCTTGAAGCCGGGCGGCAAGCTGATCTCGATATCGGGACCGCCCGACCCGGCATTTGCCAAGGCGCAGGGCCTGAACCCGGTCATACGGCTTGTCCTGCGCCTGATGAGTGCGGGCATCCGGCGCAAGGCGAAGCGCGAGGGCGTCGTCTATTCGTTCCTGTTCATGCACGCCGATGGCGGGCAACTGGGCAAGATCGGCGCGCTGATCGACCAGGGTTCGATCCAGGCCGTCGTCGATCGGACTTTCCCGTTCGAAGGCCTGAATGAGGCGATGGACTATGTCGATTCCGGCCGCGCCAAGGGCAAGGTCGTCGTGACGGTCCGCCCGTGACGGGACGGCCGTGGCGTTGCGTCCGTAACGGGACGTTGACCTGCATCCAGCCTATGCTTTCGATCCGGAAACCGAGGACTTTATGATGACCACGACGCAATCGGCCCGGGGGGCGTGGGCGACCGTCGCCACCCGCACGGTGGCGGCTGCGGGTACCCGCTTCGCCTATCGACAGCTCGGGAGGGGACGCGGCGTACCCCTCGTGCTGCTCAACCATTGGGGCGCCAATCTCGACAATTTCGATCCGTCGATCGTCGAGGGGCTGGCCGAAGGGCGACCGGTATTCACGTTCGACTACCGCGGTGTCGGCTTATCAGGCGGCGATGCGCCGCTTACGGTCTCGACCATGGCGGACGACATGCTTGCGGCGATCCACGCGCTCGGGCTCGATACGATCGACCTGATGGGCTTTTCGCTGGGCGGTTTTGTCGCGCAGGACATGATCCTAAAGCGTCCAGAGCTTGTTCGCCGGCTGATCCTAACCGGTACCGGGCCGGCGGGTGGTACTGGCATCGAGAAAGTCGGCTCGGTATCCTGGCCGCTGATCGTCAAGGGCATGCTGACGTTTCGCGATCCGAAGATGTTCCTGTTCTTCACAGCGAGCAAGCCCAGCCGTCATGCGGCAAAGGGATTTCTCGCACGCCTCAAAGCCCGCAAGGCCGACCGTGATGCTGCAGTCACGCCGAAAGTCTTCCTGCGCCAACTGAAGGCGATCACGGCTTGGGGAACGCAGCCCCCGCAGGATCTGGGCGTCATCCGCCAGCCGGTACTCATCGCCAATGGCGACCACGATATCATGGTGCTCAGCGAGAACTCACGAGATCTCGCGCGCCGCATTCCGGGTGCCGAACTCGTCCTTTACCCCGACGCCGGCCATGGCGGCATCTTCCAGTATCACGAACTCTTCGCCGACCGCGCGATCGCGTTTCTTGAAGCCTGAGGTGTCTTCGCGACGTCGCGAGCACCGGGGAAGGAGCAGCGCAACTGAGTTTCCCAATCCGCGAGCGGGTAGCTGGATGTCGAAGCGGTCATCTTCCGAAAATGAACGAGCGTCCGAAGTTGGGAAGCGAAAAAGGGCGCCTGAATGTCTGAAAGTGGGTCCTCGCTGCAGCGGCGGGTATCAACCAGAACAAGACCTTCGCTGGTTCCGGCGCGAACGTCTCAAGCTAGAAAGAGCGGTCATCCGTGATTGGTGTAGCGGACGGTCGGCAGACGCCCAATAATGGACATAGGCCGGCCGATGTCGTTCCTGATACCGGACCTTCGCATCTGCAGGCAATTCCCTCTAGTAAGCGCAGCCCGTCGCGAAAGTTCTCGGCGAACCACCGAACGAAAGAGAACGTCCCGCCATGGACATTGCCAAAGCAAACGGGATCGAACTGGCTTGGGAGAGCTTCGGGAATACAAACGGTGAGGTGGTCCTCCTGATCGCCGGACTCGGCACCCAGATGATCCGCTGGACCACCCCATTCTGCGCTGACCTCGTAGCCTTGGGCTATCGCGTGGTGCGCTTCGACAACCGGGACGCTGGCTATTCGACGCACCTCGACGCGTACCCGGTCGTGGATTTCGGCGCGCTAGCGGCAGCGCTTCAAGCGGGAGAACGACTGGAGGTGCTGTACACACTCTACGACATGGCGGCGGACGCGATCGGGCTGATGAACGCGCTGGGGATCGGGCAAGCTCACATCGTTGGCCGGTCTATGGGAGGCATGATCGCTCAGATCATGGCCAGCGAGCACGGTAGTCGCGTCCTATCGCTCACCTCGATCATGTCGAGCACGGGCAATCCAGCGCTCCCTCAGGCTGCGCCGGATGCCATGGCGATGATGATGCAGCCGATGCCCGACCCCTCCTCCGATCGAGCCGGCTTCCTGTCTCGAAGTTCAGCCTTCGCCAGACGCATCGCGGGCACGGGATACCCTTTCGATGAGGAAGCCCACCGTGCGCTGGTTTCGGAAGAGCTCAGCCGCGCCTATGATCCCGCCGGAACGGTCCGCCAGATCGCAGCCATTGGCGTGACCGGAGATCGGCGCGCCCGGCTGTCGGCCATTACTGCACCCACGCTGGTCATTCATGGAAATGACGATCCGTTATTCTTGCCGGACTGCGGGCGGGACACAGCCACTTATATTCAGGAGGCCGAACTCCTGCTGATCAATGGCATGGGACATGACCTCCCGGTTGGTGTGTGGCAGCAGATTGCAGGAGAGATCGATAGGGTCGCGCGACGAGCAGTACCCGCATAACGTAGCTGACGACGCTATCCCGCCTCAATTCCGCTATAGCCGTCGGAGCGCCAAATCACTGGACTTGCGCGTAGGCGGTGAGGCTCGAGATATACCCGCGACCGGCCGGATCTGGCGGTAGCTGTCCTTCAGCGGCGCATGCCTAGATGACGGCTTCGTCCCACTTATTGCCCTCCGAGGCCAGCTTTGGTGGGCCGATCGAGCGACGGTGTGGGTAAGATTAACGAGCGTCTGAAGTTGGGAAAGCCGGGGAGGGCGATGGATGGCGACTTATGGGTCACCGCTTCTTGGTAGCCGTTAGATCAAACGAGTGCGTATCCATAACGCGCCGTCGCGGATTGCCTTCAAGGCGAGAGGGGCGATAGACATCGCTTCGAGAAAGCTGTGGGTCGCGCCGGGATAGAACTCGTGCATGACGGCACAACCGGCAGCCTTGAGTCGATCTTCGAGCTTGAAGCTTTGTTCGGCCAGCACGTCGAGTTCCGGGATAAGGAGCAACACCGGTGGCAATCCCGACACGTCCCTTGCTGAGAGCGGGCAGGCGTAGGGGTCATCGCATTGGTCTGCCGATACGAGATACTGATCGAAGAAGTAGATCATGTCGGCCTGGGTCAGGATCGCTTGTGGTCCGCCGTACGCCGCCTCGGCCGCATCGGACACATGCCCGGAAAATGCACCGTAATTCGATAGTATCCCGCGCAGCGTGATTGCGCTGCCAGTGTCCCGAAGTCTCAGACAGGTTGCCAGAGCGAGGTTCGCGCCTACCGAGTCACCGCCGATCACCAGTCGCGTTGCGTCGATACCGAACTGGGTGCCGTGCTCGCCCAGCCAGCCGACCAGTGCGACGATGTGGTCGAGCGCGACGGGATATTTTGCTTCCGGCGACAGGGGGTAATCGACGCCTACCACGACGAACTGACCGGCATCCGCATATTCGCGCATCAGCCGGTCGTGCGTATCCAGGCTGAAGAACACGAAACCGCCCCCGTGGATGTAGATCAAGGCGGGCGCACCCTCCGCGGTAACCCCGACCGGACGGTGGATCCGCAGGCGAAGCGCGCCCACGCCGGTTTCGATCTCGACATTGCGGGTCTGGCTCATCGTGGGACCACCCGCCGTCCAGCGCTCGCGCATGCGTTCGGCAACCAGACGTGCCTCTACGGTCGTCAGATCGTCGAGCGGCGGATGCTGGCGCCAGTCACCGCGCAGGATGTCCGTAAAGATGCGGATATCGGGATCGAGCCGGGTGTCCATGAGCGTGTCCTACAGGTGCGCGTCGAACCAGGCCATGACGCGGCGCTGGATGTCGGCCTGATGTTCGGGTTCATGGAACCAATGCGGTTCGCGCGGATAGCGGACCATCTCGGCGGGCTTCCCCAACAGCTTCAGGCCGCGGTAGAATTCGAGCCCGAGCGTGACGGGGACGCGTGTGTCCTGTTCGCCGTGAAGGACGAGCACGGGCGTGTGGACCTTGTCGAGCAAGCGGATCGACGACACCCGATCGAGATCGGCAAGGTGCGCGGACGGTTCGCCGAAATAGCCGGTGGTGAAGTCTGGCGTGTCGGTGATCCGCGCCATCGCGGTCATGTCCGTGGGACCGGCGCCGACGACCGCCGCCTTGAAGCGGTCGCCGTGGGTGACTGCCCATGCCGACAGGAACCCGCCATAGCTCCAGCCGCCGATGCCGAGACGCGCGGGGTCGGCGATCTTCCGGGCAACGAGCATATCGACGCCGTCGAGCACGTCTTGGTAATCCATGCCGCCCCAATCGTTTCCGACCGCGCGCGCGAACGCGGTACCCTGACCGTCCGAGCCGCGCGGGTTGGGCAGCAGGACTGCATAGCCGTGGGTCGCCAGCATCTGTGCCCATTCATGCCAGCTGCCCAGCCAGCCCGACCACCACGCCCATTCGGGGCCGCCATGAGCCTGGACGACGGTCTTGATCGGCATGCCCGGGACGTAGCCGGGCGGCGTCACGAGGACGCCGTAGATCGCCTTTCCGTCGCGAGTGTTGGTCCAGGATATCTGACGGACCTGGCCTAGCTTCCAGTTCGCGACCTGCGGGTTGATCGTCGTGATCGGACGGACGCGGGGGCCATCAATGGTCCAGACGTCGGCGGGTCGGTCGGGGCTCGACAGCGAGACCGCGAGATGGCGCCCGTCGCGGCTGGCAGTGACGTCGGAGGCCTCGCCGTCCAACTGCGCCATTGGCGTGACGCTTCCATTCGCCCGCGCGATCCTGACAAGCTTAGACCGGGTTTGTTCGAACGACAGCGCGACGATCGAGCGGCTGTCCGCCGCCCAGCGGACCTGCGTCAGCAGCCCGGGGTGATCGTCCGCCAGCGCCGATAGCATGCCGGTCGCGAGGTCGTACACGCGCGCGCCGACGCCGATGAAACCCGGCGTGCAGATTTCCGAGCCGAGGACCGCGGTGCCGTCGGGTGACCAGAGCGGACCTTCCGCGGCGTGCTCGATCAGCGTCTTGCCGACTGTGCCGCTGATCGGATCGAAGAGCGCGATGCGGGAATGGTAGAAATACTCGTTGATCGCGGTCGTGTCGGTCACCCGCACGGCCATCCGCTTGCCGTCCGGCGACCAGGCCATGTTGCTGATGCTGACGTCTGCCGGCGAGATCCGGCGCGCTGCGTGACTGGCTAGGTCGAGGATCCAGAGCCGCGTCACGTGGCGCGTCGTGTCCATCTCGACCCAGTCGCGCTTGGCCGCGCGATCGGCCTTTTCCGCAGGGGTATCGGGATCCGCGCTGAAGAAGGCGATCCTGGTGCCGTCCGGCGACCAGACGAAATCGGCGATGTCGCCCGGCAGTGCGGTGAGCGGGATCGCTTCGCCGCCGTCGCGCGCGATCATCCAAAGCTGGCGGGACGGTTCGCCGGATGCCGCAGGCGCGGTCGGCGGGGTCGCGTCGACCGGTGCACCAGGACCCGCGGAGATATCCGGTTTGAACTCGAACCCGGTGTCAGCGCCACCCGACAACGGGTTTTTCCGGTTAGACAGGAACGCGATCGACCGGCCGTCCGGCGACCAGCGCGGCGTATCGTCCGCGCCCGCACTGGTGATGAACCGCCGGGCAGGCGTGCTGCCGTCGCTGGGCACAGACCAGATCGTCCGCTGCTCCGGGCCAAAGGTCGCCATCTGCGGCTGGACGGTGAACAGGATCGTCCTGCCGTCGGGCGACATCTCGACATCGCGCATGTCGTGGAGCCGCATGATGTCGTCGGGCGCGATCGGCCCGCCCTTGTCCGCGGCAACGGGCGCCGTCGTTAGGGGAAGTGGTGCCGTGGCGGCCAGCGACAGTGCAAGCAGCGGAAGCATCCAGTTCAAGCGACGGCGCATCGTCAAAACCCGATGTCGACGCGCAGGCCGTAGGTACGCGGCCGGATGATCGAATAGGCCGGGGCGACCTGGTCGGTGAACGGCGCGTTGAGAACGCCGCGCTTGTCGAGCACGTTGTTGACGAACCCGAGCAGCCGGACGCGCTCCATGACCGTGACCGAGGCGCGCGCATCGAACTGGTTGAAGTTCCCGCGCGTGTTGGTGTTGCCGAACGCCACTGGGGCGGACGAGACGTAGCGATGCGCGACCTCGAACGTCGGCGCCAATTTGACGTCCGGCAGGTCGAGGACGAGGTTGTTCGCGACCGCCCATTTCGACGAACCCGGCAACGTCGTTCCCGAGGCATAGCCGCCACCGACCGCAAAGCTGTCCGGCAACAGGCTGGTGAGTTGCGCGTCCTGATAGGTGACGTTGGAGCTGAACGTTAGCGCCCTGGTCAGCTTGACCGTGCCCGAGAACTCGACGCCGCCGATGTTCGCGCTACCGGCATTGGTGACGTAGGAATAATAGGTAGGCCCGGGGCCGAACAGCCGCGCCTGAATATTCTTCCAGTCGATCGTGAAGACCGTCGCGTCGAGCAGGATGCGGTTGTCGAACAGGCCGAACTTCACGCCCGCCTCGTAATTGTCGACCTTGTCGCTGTCATATGCCGTGGGTATCGTCGCGAGCAGCCCTGCGTTCGGATTGATCCCACCGACGCGGAAGCCCTTCGAATAGGTCGCGTAAGCCAGGAAGCCGGGTACCGGGCGGAACGAGATCGTCGCCTTTGGCGTGAAGCCATCCTCCTTCTGGTCGACGCTGCCGGTCGAACCGACCGGCGTATATCCGCCGGGATAGCCACCGAGCGCGCCAGCCTGGTTGGTGACGGTCGCCTTGGCCCGCGTGTCGTAGTAACGGCCGCCGACCGAGATCTCGAACTGCTCGACCGGGCGCCATGCCAGCTCGCCGAAGACGCCCAGATCGGTATTGAGCGTATCCGAGACATAGCCATAGAGGCGATCGTTGGGCGTCAGTTGCGTCCCGCCAAAGCCGCCGAACAGGGCCGGGTTGGCGTTGATGAAGGCGCCCGCGCCCTGCTGGTAGATCTGGTCATAGCTGAACTTCTTCGCGCGCAGATAGCTTGCACCGATGAGCCAGCGGACCGGGCCATTGCCCGCGGATGCGAGGCGTGCCTCGACCTGTTTGATGTTCGCGTTCGCGTCGCCCAGCGAATAGGCCGCCGCGTCGCCGGTCGTGACCCCAGTGACATAGGCATAGGGGTAGGAGAAGACGGTCTTGTTCTTCTTTTTGTCGACCGAGCCGAACACCGTAAAGTTCGCAAATCCGAGATCCTGGTCGAGCCGCAGCGAATTGAGGAAGAAGCTGGTCTTCTGCGGCTCCTCGCGCGCCGACACCCGCGTCAGCGAATCCAGCGAGGTCAGATAGGTCTGATCGGACAGCTTACTCTGCTGATAGGTCGCCAGATACGTGATCTTGGTCCCCTCGGCAGGCGTGAAGACGATCGATCCGCGTGCGCCGCGGGTGCGAAAATCGTTGCTGCCCTGGTTGCTGGTGCCGGTGTTGTCGAGATAGCCCGCATCATAGCGTTGCAGTGCCATCACGCGGACCGCCAGTTTGTCCTTGATGATCGGCAGGTTGAACATCGCCTTGGCGGCATAGTTCAGGTCGCCGCTCGCATTCTTGGTCGAGCCGATCAGGCCTTGCGCGGCGGCGTCGATCTTGCTCGGATCGGCGGTCTTGACGACGTAGTTGACGAGGCCGCCGAGCGTCGACGAGCCGAACAGCGTACCCTGCGGTCCGCGCAACACTTCGACCCGGTCGAGATCGAAGGTATCGACGTCGGGGATGCCGATCGGAAAGCCGGGCTCGACCAGCGGGATTTCGTTGAGATAATAGCCGACCGTGGTCTGGCCCTGCTCATGATAGGTGGTCGCGGCGATCCCGCGGATCACGACTTCCGAGATGCCGGGTTGGTAATCGTTGAAGACGACGCCCGGCAGCCGCGCGATGTAATCCGACAGGCTGTTGGCGTTGGCCTTGGCGAGCTGGTCGCCGGTCACTGCGCTGATCGGCATCGCGACGTCGCGCAGGGACTCTTTGCGCTTGGTCGCGGTCACGATGATGTCGTCGGAACTGTTCGTGAGCGGCTCGGACGCGACGGGGGCGTCCGGCGATGCGTTACCGGGCGCCGTGACGCCCGCGACCTGTGCGAAGGCCGGTGTCGCGATCAGCCCTAGCGCTGCCGCGCTCACCAACGCCGTCGTAGTCAGAAACCGATATGTCATTAGCTCGCCCCCAATGCTCGGCGACCGGCACGTCCCGCACCGCTCGCATCAAATTGCCCGAACCGTCCTGCGGCCATCTGCAGTCTTTTCGACCGTCACGGCTCTTATTTCGAGCGGACAGGGTCAGGCCAAACTGGAACCGTACAAACATCCAGTCCTATGATGCCGACGGGACCAAGGGACAGATGCCGCCTGCTGCGGCCAGCGAGGTCAGTGCGCGAACGGCTTCGCCTTCGGTCAGGCTGGCAAAGCCGAGACGGAGGCCGCGTGGCGCGTCGTCGGTAGTCGCGAACGACGCGGACGCGGCGAGGCTGAAGCCGTGCGCGGGCGCTCCCGCCTCGATCCGGGCGAGCAGCGCGGGGTCGGCGAACCGCAGCCAGAAGGCGAGGCCCCCATCGGGAACGCGGTAGTCGATCGCGGTCCCGAACGTCGTGGTGAGCGCCTCGTCGAACGCGAGGCGACGTTTGGCATAGATCTGCGTCGCGCGGCGGGCATGGCGGCGTAGTTCGCCTTCGACGATCAGGTCTGCGGCCGCGTCCTCGGTCAGCGTGTTGCCCATGCCGTCGGTCAGCGAGACACCGTGCGCCACCGCCTCGATGAAGGTGCTGGGGGCAGCGATATAGCCGACCCGCAACGCCGGGAGCAGCAGCTTCGACAGCGAACCGACATAGATGACTCGGCCGGGGGCATAGCTCGCCATCGGTAGCAGCGGCTGCGATTCGAAATGGAATTCGTGATCGTAATCGTCCTCGATCACCGCGAAGCCGAATTGCCGGGCGAGTTCGAGCACGCGCAGGCGACGTTCGGGGCGTAGCGCGACCGTGGTCGGGAACTGGTGATGCGGGGTGAGGAAGATCGCCCGGACACGGTGCTTGCGGCAGGCGCGCTCGATCGCGTCTACGTCCGCACCATTCTCGTCGAGCCCGACCGAGACGATGTTCGCGCCGAGATCGGTGAACGCGGCGACCGCGGGTTCGTAGGTGAGGACCTCGACCAGCACCGTGTCGCCCGGCAGCAACAGCGTGCGCGCGGCGAGGTAGATGCCGTTCTGGCTGCCGCGCGTGATGCAGATATCGTCGGCCGTCACCGCCAGCCCGCGTTCGCCGCGCAGCATCGCCGCAACGGCTTCGCGCAGCCGGGGCGATCCGCGCGGGTCGCGATATTGCATGCGGTTGTCGCGGCTCGCGCGCTGCACCGCGGTCCGGTAGGCGCGCGAGAGGATATCGGCAGGAAACAAGCGGCCGTCCGGCGTACCCTCATCGAGCTTGATGCCCTTGCCGGGCGATAGCGCGAGCGAACGTTCGGGTGGTGCGCGAAACCGGTATTCGGGGGCGGTGGTCGCGCTCGGCATGGACGGCTGCGGCGACGGCTTCCGCACGGTCGTCGATAGCGCCGCGACGATGGTGCCGCGCGTGCCCTCCGACATCAGCCAGCCCTGCGATATCAGGTCTTCATAGGCGAGGACGACGGTCTTGCGGTTGACGCCGAGTATTGTCGCAAGTTCGCGGCTGCTCGGCAGGAAGGCGCCGGGTGGCAACCGACCGCGCTCGATCTCGTGGATGATCGCGTGGACGATCTGGAGGTAGAGCGGGGTGCGCAATGCCGGATCGATCCGACCCAGCGTGATTTTCCAGGGTCTCAGCATTGGCCCGCCATCCCGATCGACAAACGGGTATCATACGGGGCCAAGCAGTGCCGGCAAGCGGCGTTCTATCCGCGATCCCGCGCGAACCGACGCATCCAGGAGACGAGCGCGGGGTTGGGGTGCCGTTCCACTATGGCCGCGAACGTCTCGGGCGCTTCGTCCTGGCCGAGCTTGAAGCGGCCGGTAAGACTGGTGACCGTGGCGCGGAAGGCGATGATCGCCGATGCCATTCCGTCATAGCGGGATCCGAGCTCGCGCGCCGTCCAGCGATCTCCCTCCATCGCGAACGTCAGGGCATCCAGCGCGTGATCGGTCTCGTCGGGCAGGAAGACGATTTGTGCATCGATGACGAGTTGCGTGTAATTCCAGGTCGGTCCCCAGTCGCGGCGGTCGGCATGCGCGGGTGAAACATAGCCTTGCGGTCCGTTGACGAGGATCGTCGCGCTCGGCGCCTGGACTAGCCGCGCGTGGAGGGGGTTGCGCCGTCCCATGTGGCCGAGCAGATGCGTGAGCCGTCCGTCCGCATCATACTCGCCTAGCAGCGGGAGCAGGCTCGGCGGAGCATGTTCCGGTGTCGTGACCCACGCGAGGGGATAGTCCGCGATCAGATCGCGCACGTCGCCGGGTTCGAACGTCGCGAACGCCGCGCTCATGCGATGGCCGACGCGGTAGCAGGGCGGTGGTTCGTCATGATCTCCCCTTATGCCGCCACTGTCGCGACCGCCGTCGCCGCCGCAAGCGCCAACACGCAAAATCCGGGAGGGCCAGTGTTGGCTCCGCCGGGTTCCGAAAATTGGCGGGTCCGCGCTGGGCCAGCGTCTGACACGATCGTCCGATGGGTGGGGGCACGACGATGATTGACCGGCGGATGGTGTTGGCAGGGGGACTTGCATGGGCGTCCGTGGGGCGGGCACTCGCGATCGAGCGCGTGCTGGAGGTCGCCTATATCAACGCGAACGCTTGGACCGGCGACCCGCGACATCCGCATACCGATGCGATCGGCCTCGTCGGCGACCGGATCGTCGCGATAGGGGCGGGGGCGGTGAAGGCGGCGATCGGTCGCACCACCAAGGTCGTCGACCTGAAGGGCGCGTTCGTGACGCCGGGCTTCATCGACAACCACACGCATTTCCTGATCGGTTCGGCGACGTTGGCGCAGCCGGACCTGCTGTCCGCCACGTCGATCGCCGACTTCGCGGGGAGGCTCGGAGCGGCAGCGAAGGCACGGCCGGGCAAGTGGATCCTCGGCGGAAGTTGGGACGAGCAGCGGCTGGGCGGTCAATTGCCGACGCGCGCGTGGATCGACTCGGCGACCGGGGATACGCCGGTCGCGATCCCGCGGACCGACCTCCACATGTACCTGCTCAACACGGCGGCACTGAAGGTGGCGGGCATCACGCGCGATACGCCGGACATCGCGGGTGGGGTGATCGTCCGCGATGCGAAGGGCGAGCCGACCGGCATCCTCAAGGACAACGCGAAGACGCTCGCCGAGCGCGTGTTCCCGGCACCGACCCCGGCCGAGCGGCAGGCGATCATGCGCGGCGGTATCGCCCACGCGCTCAGCCACGGATTCACCCAGGTCCATACGCCCGAACCGTTCGACTGGACCACGTACGAGACCGCCCGCCAGCTTCGCACCAAGGGCGAGACGGATCTGCGCTTCTACTGTTTCGTGCCGATCCGCGACTGGGAGAAGATGGCGGCGATCGTCAAGGCCGAGGGGCGAGGGGACGACTGGGTCCGCTGGGGTGCGGTCAAGGCGCTGGCGGATGGATCGCTAGGCTCGCGTACCGCGGTGTTCCGCGATGCCTATACCGACGCGCACGACCAGCACGGCGTCCGCGTCACGAGCCTGGCCGACCTGAAGGCGTATGTCGGCGGGGCGGACAAAGCCGGATTGCACGTGACCACGCAGGCGATCGGCGACCTCGCCAACGACGACGTGCTCGACCTGTATGCAGACGTGGTCCGCGAGAACGGCGCGCGCGATCGCCGCTTCCGGATCGAACACGCGCAGCACCTGTCGCAGGCCGCGATCCCGCGCTTTGCCAAACAGAAGGTGATCGCCTCGGTCCAGCCTTTCCATGCGATCGACGATGGACGCTGGGCAGTCGAGCGGATCGGCCAGGCGCGACTGCGGGGCACGTACGCGTTCCGTTCGCTGATCGACAGCGGCGCGACAGTGACCTTCGGATCGGACTGGCCCGTGGGGCCACTCGACGCGGTCGAGGGCATCTATGCTGCCGTCACGCGCGAGACGATCGACGGCAAGAACCCTGCGGGCTGGCTTCCCGATCAGAAGACGACCGTCGACCAAGCGCTGACGGCTTACACGGTCAACAATGCCTATGCCGGGTTCCAGGACGGCAAGCTCGGCCGCATCGCGCCCGGTTATCTAGCGGACCTGACGGTACTTGACTCCGACCTTCTGAGAACGCCCGTTGAACGAATTAAGACGGCTAAGGTCGTGCGTACCATAGTCGGCGGCAGAGAGCGCTTTCAAGCATAGGATCGAACACAATCCCTTCCCGTCGTCCGTCTTCAATTTGCCATCAAAGTCGGAATTTGGCTGTGGCAGCGAGATGAACGAACGACCGTAGTTGGAGATCGGAGAAACTGCCAGGAACGTCCGGGTGTGGGTCGACACAGACCGAAATCAGTAACGCTTGGCAGTAGCCTGGCTTCCCGCTTTCCGGGAAGCCAGGCCTCTGAGTTAGTCCGCCGCTGTATCTTCGGTCTTGCGCTTGCGCGGAGGCGGAGTGGGCTTGGCGTCCGCCTTGACTGCATTAGTCTGGCCAGGCTTACGACCCAAGCCAATGCTTTTGGCCATTGTGCGGCGCGCTTCTGAATAAGTAGGAGCGACCATAGGGTAATCAGCCTTCAGGCCATAACGCTCGCGATACTCCACTGGCGTCATGCCGTTAGTCGCAAGGTGACGACGCAGCGTCTTGTACGGCTTGCCATCGATCATGCTAATGATGTGGACGGGGCTGGCGAGCGACTTACGCGCCGTCACGGCCGGAGTATATTCTTGAGCAGGTGCCTCGGGCTCAGCAGTCGCAGCGTTTCCGCCGACCAGCACCGAAACAGTTTCGTACATTTTGTTCAGGAAGGCCGGAACGTCGTCAGCATTGGTCCGCGTGTTGGGGTTGGCTAACCACGCGATTGTCAATTCCGTGGCGAGCTCAACGGGGTTCAGATCGAGGGTAGTGTCAGACATGTACGGGCTCCATTTCTCGAGGCGCATCTAGGTATTTGATTGGTTGCTGGCAATCTCAGATCGGTTGGGAATATGGATTTGAGGTTGGCACACGGATCCGGTCTGGAAATGCGGTAATCGCATATCGTTCGATGTACCGATGTTGCTCGTTCTTGGACTCTCACCGAGCCAGCTAGCGATCCCGTGGGATGATAGAAAGTTGGGTAACTAGCTGTGATGGAACGGCATTCCGACATTGGCGTTTTGCGATTATGCAACCGCCACGGCATATTCTCGAACTAGCCCATAAGCAGGGCATCAAAGCAGGGCGAAAAGTCGACAATACACCGTTAGATTGCCCATGGCCTCGTGAGCTTCATGAGGAGGTCTATGCGTGGCTGTCAGGTTACAGCGTCGCAAGGCTAACACGGCCAAGCCACAGAGACACGAGGTGAACCCTGCCGGGCACCTTGGGCGGTGAGCCACGCGGACATATTGATGTTGTCTGCAGCAGCGTAAAATCGATGTTAGGCTTTGGTAGGGAGGTGTTGCCTTGGCCTCGAGTGGGGAACAGGCGCAACGATGCGGTCTGTGCCATCTTTGGTACGGCTCACCGCAAACAGCGCACGTAACTATGGCGACGGTAATCTGCTGTTCATCGATTTGACGAAACTCCTGCGTTGCCGAAGAGCGGCGGGGGAGTCAGGTCATTGGTAAGTAAGCGGTTTCTTTCGGCCAGCGTGGCCAGTGCATGTCTTCTGTCCGCCTGCGGAGGAAGTGATGGTAGTGGTTCTTCTACCGAGAGCGCACCAATCGTAGTCGTACCTGCACCATCTCCGACGCCAGCGCCGACACCCACCCCAGCGCCAAGCCCTACGCCGACCCCTGCTCCGGCTCCGGCTCCGGCGCCAACGCCTACGCCGTCACTCACGCCAGCTCCCACAGCCGCCATATCGGCCTCGCTCGACTTTGCGCAGACGCATGTCATTCCTGCAGCAGGCACGACGTGGTCGCTGAAGAACGGTACGACGAATCTCCATTTGATCGGTGGTCGAACTGCGTTGGCGATCGTGCGGTTCGGCACGGGAACCGTTACATCGCCAACGATCGAGGCGATCCGCGGTGGTGCGCCGATAGGCACCGTCGCACTGGCCGCTCCAGCATCCCTGCCGACAAGCGAGGGCGGCGGTGCGACCTATGCCTCCGATGCCTGGACTGCCGACCTACCTTCCGGCTGGATCACTCCAGGGACGAGCTTCCGGATCACTGCGGCGAACTACAGTCCGAGCCAGCCGGTCGTGCCGGTGATCGGCGCGAACAGCTCGATGGCACTACGCGTGCTCCCCTTCTATCTGTTCGGCGCGAACGAAACCAATACACAGCCGCTATCGGTTACGCAGCGACCAAGCGATGCGGTGAAACGCGAACTGCTTGCGAAGTGGCCGCTGGCGAGCCTCAACGTGGCGACACACGGGGTGGGGTATGTCAGCTGGGATCGGTTGATCGTCGCGCCCAATGGAAGCCGCCCTGCATATCTGATGACGAATGCAGACCAGGAGAAGGCGGGGTTCGAGGAACTGGGTGCGGTTCTGGGCATCATCGGCAAGCTGCGTGCGGCGAATGGTGAGGATAACACCGACAACCAGTATTATGCTGCGCTGCTGCCGCTCGATGCGGCGGGCAAGTACAAGTCCCCGGGCGGTGGACTTGGCACGATTGGCGGAGGGACCGGAACGGGGACCTACACTTATACCGGCATCTTCTTCCACGAGCAGGGCCATGCTTTTGGGCTGCCGCATGCCGCTGACGGCTATGCCGATGGGGCTTATCCTTATGTTGCCGGCAGTCTGAAGGGATCCGCCTGGGGGTACGACTTTGGAACACGTCAGTTTCTGAGCCCTCTGATCCCGACGACGGCATCGAGTTACAAGAATTGTGCGACGAACCATCAGCTCGATGGGTCTGGGCGGTGCTACAAGCAGGATCCGATGCAGAGCGGGTCGGGTGATCAGGACCCTTCCTACCTGTTCGCCGATCTGTCGGATTATAACGCTGCGCGCATCCAGCTCTGGCTCGAGGGCGTGACCGCGACGGACGCGAATGGCGCCTTTACCTACAGTGGCGGGCGCATCTTCGTCGAACCGAACGGCTATTCGCGCTGGAACAGCATCACACAGACCCGCGTGCCGTTGCCGGATGGTGACAATACCGTCAGCAGCGGACTGTACGGGATCAACTATAACCTGCCCACGCAACGCGATGTGCCGGTCTATGCGATCATCGTCGGTTTCAGCCGGGCAGGCACAGTGGGAGCCTCGTACATCTACGCGCCGCTGCGCTTCACCGGCAATCTGATCCGCACCTTCGACCCGACCAATTCGCAGGACTTGGCGGACATCAACATCGGATCCGGCAAGTACAAATGGTACTGCCAGTCTAACGGTTGCGACTACACGGTGCGCGTAACCTATGCTGATGGCTCGGTCGCTCATCAGGTGCTGAAGAGCGCGTTCAGAACATGGTTCAAAAGCGATCAGGCCGAACCGGGGACCGCGACCGATCCTAATTTGGGCGATAGTTTCCGGAACTGGGCGATCAATGTGCCGGCAGGTCAGGCCATCAGGAAAATCGAGTTGTTGGATACGCCGATGGTCTGGAAAGGAATGCCGGCAGATCCAAAGGTCCTACTGACCCGGTGACCGGCGCCGTACCAAGCCACCATTCACCTTTACCGCGTGAAGAAATATCCGACGCAGAACAGGAATAGTGCCCCCTCCAATAGGCCGACGATCACGTCGCCCGCGGCCCGCAAGTAGCTGACTCCCAACGTCTTTGCGAACCAGCGTGTCTCGACGAACCAAAAGTTCACGATGCTCAGCACGGCAAGCGTATGACCGACGGTGGACGCGGTTTGATGATGGTCGAGGCCTACGCTGACGCCAACGCTGACGCCTAGTGCAAAGACTGCTGCGGGATAGCACTGCTCGTAGAAGGGCTGTCGTAACGAGCCTCGGTCGAGCTTGGTCTTGCTGCGGCGCACCAGCCGAGCGGCCAAGAAAAGGGGAAAGGCCGCGAACACCACAACCCGGAGGACCAGCGCGCTGGCATTGTCGTTGACGAGGTCCGCCAGACCATGGTGGCTGGCAATGATCGCGTCGGTTTGGCCAAGCGCAGTCGATACCGTGTGTGACAGCAGCAACGCCAGAGCGAGGAACAGGGGCGGGCTTACGACCGACGCATATTGCTCGTCTTCGGGTAACGCCGCCTCGCTATCGATCTCCGTCATGATACCGATCGGCCGGAACACCGCGCGCCAGAGCGTGATCGGAAAGAAGAGCAGCCAACTCATCACCTCATAGAGGAGTTCGTCCAGCGAATTGAGCCACTTCATGAAGTCCATGCGGTATCATGTGCGATCCGCGTAGTGGCCGCAACGGTGGCTTGCCATTCTCGGCAAGAGGCTATTTGATTGCGGTCGAACCGGGGGGAGCTTTGGATGCGACGTTTCATAGTCGGGCTTGGTATCTCCGTACTGGCGGCCCTGGCCACGTCTCCGGCGGAAGCGCAGGGTGCGACCGCGAGCTCACCGACCGAGTTCGTCCGCATGGCCGAACGCCTCAAGCCGGGCGAGTGGGTGTGGGCGCCAGGGATCGCTCCAGCAGGTCAGGTGCTGGTCTATGTCGATCTCTCGCGGCAACTGGCGACCGTCTACCGTAACGGCGTGCGCATCGGGGTGACGTCGGCGTCCTCCGGCAAGGCCGGTCATGAGACGCCGACCGGCGTGTTCACGATCCTGCAGAAGGACGCGAAGCACCGCTCGAGCAAGTATAACGATGCGCCCATGCCGTTCCAGCAGCGACTGACGTGGGACGGCGTTGCGCTCCATGCAGGCGGCCTGCCGGGCTATCCTGAAAGCCATGGCTGCGTGCACCTACCGTACGGCTTTTCACGCGACCTGTTCGGCATCACGTCACTCGGCGCGACCGTCGTCATCGACGGCAATGCAGCTGATCATGTCCGTACGTCGGGTACGAGTTTGCTGGCCCCCTTCGACGGCAAAGGAAGGCCGATCGAGAAGACACTGTTGAGCGGGCAGCAGTTCACGTGGCGGCCAGAACGGTCGCCGTCCGGACCGATGACAATCATCGTGTCCAAGTCCGATGCGCAGGTCGTTGTGATGCGCGGTGGTGTCGAAATCGGTCGTAGCGTCGCCGAGGTAAACGACAAGGACCCGGGCAGCCACGTCATCAACCTGACGACGGCACCCGATGGCGCGGCGCGCTGGGTGTATATCGGCTTGCCGGGTCACGAAGAGGAAGCCGGCCGTGCGCTCGACGAGGCCGTCATCAACCGCCTCCGATTGCCGCGGGCATTCTATGAGCCCGTCCGCGCTGCACTGCGTCCAGGAACGACCATCCTGATCACGCAATCGCCCGTTGGGACCAGTGGCGGTGAACCAACAACGATCATGGACGCCATCATTCCGCAGCCGTAAATATCCTGCATCCTGCCGAAAAAGCGGCGGAGCACGAACAGGGAGACTATCATGCCAATCATGAAGAGCTCGACTGCACTTACCGCCCTACTGTTGGCGGCAACCTCTGTCCCGACGATCGCTAACGCTCAGTCGACGGGTCTCGAAGACATGGTCGGCGCACGCGCAGGTCAGGCGGAGGCTGAGTTGCAGCGGCGCGGCTACGTCAACACAGGGGGGCAGCAAGGTGACGATCGCAGCTACACGAACTGGTGGAACGCTGCTCGCCGCCAGTGCGTGACGATCGCGACCATGAACGGTCGCTACAATTCGATCCAGCCGACCACGGCACCCGATTGTCGTCAGTCGGCCAGCACGCGTCCGAACCCGAACTATCAGGGGCAGCCCGCCAGCCGTCCCCGCCCGGGCTATGAACCCGATCCTGGCTACGGCCAGCCGCCTTACCGTCCAGGGGGCAATCAACCGGGGTATCCGGGCGGCGGGCTAGTGGTCGACGGCCGGAACGTCGATCTCGGCCTCGTCTGCTTCGGCGATGGGTCCAAGACGGGCATCGCAAGTGGGACGACATGGACATGGAACCGTGACCGTGATCGCTATGAGTATGGCACCTACAACACCACGAGAACCGAGGTGTTCGATGCTTCGCTAATGGTCCAGACGTGGGATGGCGGCGGTCGCATCCGCCTTCCGCGGTCGCTGATCCCGCCGATCAACTCGCGTGGTAACAGCGGTTGGTGGGACCTGTACGACATGTCCGTAAGCCCTGACGTCATCCGTGCGACCTATCGCCTGAACGGCCTCAACAAACCCCGCATCGTGATCGACCGGCGGAGCGGCAGGATCACGGTCCAGGGAACTGCGAGCTATGGTTTCCGCGGCACCTGCGACATGATCGGTCATGAGCCCCGCAGGTTCTAGGCGGCAGACTGGCTGGTACCAAGACGATGCTGATCGAACTCGTTCTGTCGACGGCACTCGTCGTGACGACGGCCGTGTTCCACGGTCTTGGCCTGCTGACGATCGGGCGCTCGCTGCGTGCGCTCGATCGTGGTGCCGTCGACGTGGAGCTCAATCCCCTGTCGAAGACCGGGGCCGCCTATACCAGTTTCGTCGTTCTCGGGCTGCTGGCGCTGGCCGGCATCGAGATCTGGTTCTACGCCATCGTCTATCTCGCCATCGGCGCGACGGCGACGTTGGCCGCCTCTGTGTACTTCTCCACCATCACCTACGCGGCGATCGGCTTTTCGGACGCGTCACTGGCTGCACCGTGGCGCCTGGTCGGCGCGATCGAGGGCATCAACGGCGTGCTCTTGCTGGGCTGGTCCGTTGCCTTCCTGGTCGGGGAATTGCAGCGCGTGCGACACCGCTAGCCTAGCGGCCGGTGTCCTGCCCGATGAGTGGATATAGTTCCTGCTCTTCGAGCTTGATGCGCTGGGCGAGCGCTGCCAGCAGCAGACGGGTTTCCTTCACGAACGCCGGCCATTCGGCGACGACGCGGTTGCTGGACCATATTGCGAGATAGTCCCGAAACCGCTGATCGAGATCGCCCATCTCGCGCTCGAAAAGGCTGGCCAGATGCACAACCCTGCCATTGGCATGGGCTTTCAGCGCAGGGTAAACATGCTGGTCCTCATGCGCCAGATGAATGGCGAGGCGATAGCCCAGCTGCCATTTGGCTTTGGCGAGCGCCTCTAGGTCCGGGGCTGAAGCATCAACGACAACGCCGAGCGCGCGAGCGCTTTCCTCCAGTGCACCATGCTGATCACCCAACATCTTGCGATCGATGCGCATCACAATCATCCATCTACTGCGCCACCCGCCGTGGCCTGGCAGTCATATCGAGAGCCTCAACGCCAACGTCTTGTCATCCAACGGGTGCCCGACGCAAAGTACTGCGATCTGTTGCGAAAGGTCACGCCATGAACCGCCGACGCCACCCTCCCTCGACACGGTCATACCGGGCCGCGGTCAAGGCGATCGTCTCGGCGGTACAGCGGCGCCACGACCTCAACGATGTCGAACTCGCGGATCGTCTGGGTTGCTCTGCCAGCACGGTGAGAAACGCCAAGCATGAGCACGCCAATCTGGATGCCGTGACGCTGGCCAGTATGGAGCACCGGTTCGGGCCGGGCACCCTGGACCCGTTCCTTGCGCTGGGCGGGTCTCGCGCAGCGCCACTGGCCGACAGACTGCCCGATATCGATCCGGTGCTCGACATCGTGGCGGCACTTCACCGACTGATAGCGGCGCAACATTCCAGCAGCGAGCACGGCTACCTGATCACGTCGCAGGAGCTGCTGGCGATCCTGCATGAACTGCGGGACGCCCGTATTGCCTTCGACACGCTGATAGCGCTTGCGGAGCCGGGTCTGGCAACTGCGCCGCCAGCGACGCAGAAATGGTTCAGAGATACCTTCGCGACGCCTCATGAGGTGCCTGCTCCCGATAGCCATCCCGCGCCACCCGACCCAGGCGGCAGCGACCAGCCACCGATTGGGTTCGAAAACGACGCCCTCGAGATGACGATTGAACAGTTGGCTGATCGATATGCGGTTTCGCCCGAGCAGGTTGAGCTGTGGATACGTGCGACGGACGAGACAATAGCGTCCGGGCTCGCTCGAATTAAGCAGGCCCCTTAACCGTACGGAAGGCTATCACCCGAAATCGTTCGGGCGTATCTAGTCGTAGGGCAATGGAGTTGATCATGACATCGCACGGGGGTGCATCACCCGTTTCTCGGCGGTCCATTCTAGCCGCGTCGCTAGCCGGTCTCGGCGCTGCCGCTTCTACGTCTGTCATGGCCCAATCGATCGTACCCAAGCCCCAGAACGTGGTCAGTCCGACAGGGGCGCTCGAGATCCTTCGCGCCGGCAACCGGCGATACGTCGAGGGTACGACGAAGCGCCATGCCTTTGCGCATGAGCGGGCTGCGCTTCAATCGGGTCAGAACCCGTTCGCCGCAATCCTGAGCTGTGCGGACTCGCGTATTGCGCCCGAATACGCGTTCGACAGCGCGCGAGGCGATCTGTTCGTCGTCCGGGTCGCCGGCAACTTCCTCTCCGAGGATGGCCTTGCGAGCCTGGAATATGCCGTGACCGTGCTCGCGACCCCGCTGATACTGGTGCTGGGTCATGAAGCGTGCGGCGCCGTCAGCGCCGCGATCAAATCCATTACCCAGGGAGATGTCCTGCCGGGCCATCTTCCGAGCATCGTCGAAGCCCTGCGGCCTGCAGTCGATGAATCGAAAAGCACGCCGGACATACTGGCGCAAACAACGCAGGCGAACGTGCGACTGACCGTTGAAAAGATCGCCCGATCCAGCCAGATCATCGCAGACATAGTCGCGCAGGGCAGGGTAGCAGTTCGGGGTGGTCTGTATCGCCTGGGTACCGGCCAGGTCGATTTTTTCTAGGCGGACCCTGCGATGACATCCCGGTTAATGGCATGTGCGCTCGGACTGCTAGTGCTCATCGATCATGCGCCAGGTCGGGCCTTGCGACAGATCGCAGCAGGTCCGGTGCCGTCGAGCCCGGCCCATGCGTCGCCGGATGGGACCGACCTCAAAGTCCTAATCTACAATATCGAGGGATTGCAGTGGCCTGCACGGAAAGGCCGGGCGAAACACCTTCGGGAAATTGGTGAGATCTTGCGGAACTTGCGGGAACGGGGCGAGGCACCTGACATCGTCCTGTTCCAGGAAGCGTTTTCACCAGCTGCCAAACGGGCCGTAGCGCGCACCGGCTATCCGGTCATCGTCCGCGGTCCATCGCGAAAGGCGAGAAGTGTCTACTCGATCGGCACCAAACTGCCCGATCGCGCCCGCCCGGCCAAAGGCGAGTTGGGCGTCAAACTGATGTCTGCCGGGCTCATCATCGCCAGCCGTCTACCCGTCGTCGAGATCATCTCGGATGCATACTCCCGGCGAAGCTGCGCAGGCTTCGACTGCCTTGCGAATAAGGGAGCCGTACTGGCGCGTATAAAGATACTCGGCGCCCCTGAGCCGATTGATATCGCCAATACGCATATGAACGCGCGTGGCGCGTCGAAGGTATCGCCTGAACGCCATCTGGCTTCGCACTTGGCGCAGACACAGGAACTAGCCCAATTCCTCCAAAATCATCACAATCCTAGCAATGCCCTGATACTTGCCGGTGATTTCAACATGGCCAGGTCCGCGGATCGCTTCTCCTCTTTTCGCGCGCACCACCCGATGCAGCTCGTTCACGAATATTGTCGTGATAGGCCGACCTGCGCTGTGAAGATGTCATGGGACGGAGACGCCCCGTGGATGGACACGCAGGATCTACAATTCTTCTCATCTGGAGCCCGTGTGAAAATCGCGCCCGTTGGCGTCCGCGCGATGTTCGATGGCTCGCCGGGTAGTCCTCGGCTGTCTGATCATGACGGCTTTGAAGTTACCTATCGGCTTACATGGTCTCGCTAAGGGTCGCGACCGCGCGTTTTGAAAAACCGGTCTTGTGGTCACGAGCCGTCGATAATTGCGCGCGATAGTCAGCGATCCAGCCGTCCCCACTCATGTAAGGAGAATGAAAAGCGGTCCCGCCGGCGACGATATCCGTACATGAACAAACGGCCGAAGTTGGGAAGACCGGGTGAGCCCGCGAGTGTCTGCTTGTGGGTCACAAGCGAGCGGGTGGAGGGTATACCGAACCCATCTATACCAGCCAGTCAAAGCCCCGCTTCAATCGGGCCGCGCCATCGCTCTCGAATGGGCGGCCATGCGTGAAGATCACCCGCTCCGGCGCAAGCGCAACGACCGCTCGCACTGCTTCTTTCGCGGCCGCGCCGCCCATTCGTACCGGAAGACGCAGGTAGCGCGCCGTCGTGCCATCCGTGGCGGCGGAAGCCTGCATCAACAGGCGGGAGATTGGCGGCAATTTGTCCGGTTCGAGATTTTCGATGAGGTCGACCAAGATCAGGGTACGGGTCGGCCGATGGAAGAACCAGACTTCATTGAAGCCCGCGCCCCCCGACACGATGCCTTGGTCCAGCGTGTCGGCCCATTCCGAAGGGGGTGTCTCACCAAGTTCGGCATCGAACCGCACTGACGATTCGCGAACCTGCGCTCGGTCCCGCAGTCCCGGCGCAGCCCAGGTCGTCGCATCGGGATAGGCACGCTGCCAGTGGGCAAGAAAGGTCCAGTGGGCGATGTTGGGAGCGACGAGATGCCGGACCTTGCCGAGCTCGTCGACTGCCTTGGCAACCTCGGGGGAGAAGGGGGTTGGCGAGTGCAGCAGTAGATCGCCGTTCTTTAGGCGAAAGACCGTCATCCGAAGCGGCAGCTTCAGCCCCATCGCGTTGATCGGCCCGCTATCGACGATCCAGATGTCCTCAGCAAACGGCTTGGGGACATCCAGTGGCGGATAGGTAGCCCGAGCGCGGGCAGCCGAATCGTCCGAATGCCGCCTGTGCTGGGTCAATACCCACAGGCTAATTGCGGCGACGCCGGCAGCACCAACGGCCCAAGCTCGTCGGCTACCCCTTGTTGGTGCCTGATCCGCAAACAACCGTCGCATGTCAGCCAACAGAAGTTGGGGTTGTTCCAGTGCCGGGAAATGGCCGCCCGCATTCATCTCGGTCCAGTGGGCGATCCTGTAGGTCTTCTGTACCTGCGAACGCGGCGGTGGTGGGAAGATGGGATCGGGGAAGGCGGCGACACCGGTGGGCACCTTGATGCGGGTGCCAGCCGGAAACTCGCCGGATCCCTCCAGCACCCGACCTCGGTACATCCAGGTCGAGGTGATGAACGAATGTTCGACGAGGTACAGCATGATGTTGGTGAGGAGCAGGTCCTCATCGAAGACCTGCCACAGATCGGGGCGTCCCTGCTCGTCGCGGGGCACGTCGGACCAAGCGCCGAACTTCTCCAGGATCCAGGCAGCGACACCGACCGGGCTATCTGCCATGGCGACGCCAAGTGTCTGCGGACGGGTGCCCTGTTCTTGCGAGTACCCAGTCTCCTCCTTGGCGAGCCTTGCCCGTCGCGTTGCCCAGGCAAGTTCGTGAGGCGTCTTCGGAATTGCGTCTGCAGCCTGGATCAAAACCATGTTGAGGTGCAGCGCCGCGACCGCTTCGGGGTGATCATGCGCCATCCAGCTCCCGATCGCTGCTCCCCAGTCGCCGCCTTGCACCAAATACCGGGCATCATCGAAGAGTTCGGTCATCAGGCCATGCATTAGTTCGCCGGTTCGGCGTGGGCCGATCGGAGCAGCGGGGCGGCCGGAGAAGGCGTAGCCTGGCAGCGAGGGCACGACGACGTCGTGACCATCGGCGACCAACGGCGCGATCAAAGCTTCGAACTCGATGAACGAGCCGGGCCATCCGTGCAGCAGGAGGAGCGGTCGGCGCGAACCATCGCCTCGCGCGTGTAGGAAATGCAGCTTCTGGCCGAGCACTTCCGTCATGAACTGTGGCAGGGCATTAAGACGGCGTTCCTGTGCACGCCAGTCGAACCGAGTGCGCCAATAATCCACGAGCCGCTTGAGGTCGGCGATGCCAACACCTGATTGCCAGCCCCCGGCGTCTGGGAGAGTGTTCCAGTCGAACGACGCGACTTTGGCGTTGATGGCGGCGAGCCGTGCGTCGGGCACTGCAATCGTAAAGGGCTTGGCCATCTTGTATCCTCTCAGCCCGAGGGGCACTGCCGCCTCTCGTGCTGGGTCAACGCATTGGGGCACGTCCCGTTCATACCGCCGGGGGGGGTGCCCATCTCACACGGTTCATGTGTTCACTACTTGTGAGGATGAACAAGCGTCGGAGGGTGTATAGCGACAAGGGCGGGCTGAACGTCCACTTGGACGTTCTACCGAAGTTGTTAAATGCCCCTGCGCCCTAAACCTCATCATGCGCGTCTCCGCGTCAGCCGACTGTCACGAGTGCTGTGCGGCAATCATCCGCACATTCGCGACACATCGTCGCACATAGACGACAATGCTCATGATCATGCTTCTCGCACTCCGCCGCACAGGCTTCACAGGCCTGGATGCAGGTTTCGAGCTGTGCGCGCAGGACGACAACATTCTGCCCGGTTCGACGGACCGCAACATGCGCTGTGGCCGTACAGATGTCCGCGCAGTCATGACACATGCGTATGCACAGGCGCATATCCATCGGTTCTGCAGTGCAGGCATCGGCGCAAGAAGTGCAGAACAATGAGCACAGCATGGCATGCCGCGCCGCAGTGGCGATCGCTTCGCTGAAATCGTTGCCGACATCGGGGTGAAGCCGGATCATCTTCTCGATCGACATAGGCGTGTGTCCAATCTGTACCGCTGCTCAATATACATCGCTCAACGTCACGACGAAGCCATTGATCCGACCGATACCTGCTCCACTCTTCAAATTCGCCGAAATTGGAATTGGGCGCCCCCGCGAGGGCACACTACGCTGCTTGGGTTTGGCATTGCCGATATTGTAGCGTGATCTGCTGTGGAACGCCTGGTCAGCTGGTTCGCTAAGATCGACTCTTGGTCGCTCAGCGACAAACTGAAAGCTCCGCATGTTCAATGGACTCGCCCTACCGATCTTGCTCGCGATCTTTGCCGCCTGCGCGGGAGTAATCTGGATCGCCGGGGTCAAGCTCGCTGACACGACGGATATCCTGTCCTCGCGCCTTCACCTGGGCAAGGCGCTTGGCGGTATCATCGTGCTTGCGGTCGCCACCAACCTGCCTGAGGTCGCGATCACCGTCAGCGCCGCACTGGCGGGCAACCTGGGAGTGGCTGTTGGCAATATCCTGGGCGGTATCGCCATCCAGACGGTCGTCCTCGTGGCCATGGACATCGCCATGAAAGAGAAGGTGCCCCTGACCTACCGCGCCGCCAGCCTCACGCTGGTTGTAGAGGCAGTGCTCGTCGTGGCGGTCCTGACCGTGGCGATCATGGCTACGCAGCTGCCCGGCACGTTGATTGCTGCACGCCTGACCCCCGGGGCGATGTTGATCGCGGTTCTATGGGTGGTTGGCGTGTGGCTTTCCAGCCAGGCCAGCAAAGGGCTGCCATGGCACGATACGAGTGGCACCGCTCCGGGTGGGCAGGAGGAACCCAAGGGTCATTCGCAAGCGAAGAAGAATGACGCGTCTGCGCAGCGAGGGGAGAGCACGGTCCGTTTGGCACTGGTCTTCGGCGCGGCTGCACTCGCGACCCTGGCAGCCGGTGTGCTGCTGGAACGGAGTGGCGATGCAATTGCCCAGCACATCGGGCTCAGTGGGGTCCTGTTCGGGGCCACGGTGCTTGCAGCCGCCACGTCGCTCCCCGAACTCTCGACCGGCATCACCTCGGTACGCATGAAGGACTATCAGCTCGCCGTCAGCGACATCTTTGGGGGAAACGCCTTCCTTCCGGTGCTCTTCCTTCTTGCCGTCGTCATCTCTGGAAAGGCGGTGTTACCTGATGCTCAGGCAAGCGACATCTACCTTGCAGGCCTTGGCGTGCTGCTGACGAGTGTTTACGCCGCAGGCCTCATTTTCCGGCCCAAACGGCAGGTCTGGCGGATGGGGATCGACTCCCTCACCGTGCTCATCCTGTATGCTCTCGGCGTGGGTGGCCTCTTCGCGATATCCAGCGCTCACGGAGGTTAGCCAGCTCGTCCTCGCCGCGACCGTCGCGGGCAAATGCCGGGCGTGAAAGCTAGTCTTGTCACCGAGGTGAATGGGCGAGCCCAGGACCAGCGAAGTTCGCGGCTCGGGCCGATGGGCCACCGCACCGTCTTGTCGAAGCAGAATTCGTCAGGGTTGGCTTCAATTTCAATGCCTTCGACCAAATCGTCGCCGCAACCAAAAACGGACTCGCGCGTCGGTAGGCCGATCTCACTACTTCGGAGCTTTCCATGTCCTCGACCGTCGCCGAACTGCTCGTCGAAACGCTCGCCGAGATCGGCGTCCGCCAAGTCTTCGGCGTGGTAGGTGATGCGCTCAACCCTTTCACCGATGCGATCCGGCGGCAGGACCGAGTCGAGTGGATCGGCGTGCGGCACGAGGAAGGTGCGGCGCTGGCGGCGGCGGGGCAGGCCAAGCTGACGGGCCGGCTCGGCGTGTGCTGCGGCACGACGGGACCGGGCGGCAATCATCTGGTCGCGGGGCTGTACGAGGCGCGCAAGGATCATGCGCCGGTGCTGGCTATCTCGGGTGGCGTGCCGTCGGCGTTGCGCGGGACCGATTATCTGCAAGAGGATGCGCCCGACCTGCTGTTCCGCGACGTTGCGGTCTACACGCAGACGCTGGGTGCGGCGGTGCAGGCGCCGGCGGTGTTCCATCAGGCGATCGCAGAAGCCTATGGCGCCCGCGGCGTAGCGCATATCAGCATCCCGCAGGACGTGTTCGCGGCGACCATATCGAAGGTCGTGCCGAGCATCCCGACATTGCGGCCCCGGCCCGAGGTTGCGCCCGCGCCGGACGATATCGCTGCGGTGGTTGCGCTGATCGATCAGGCAAAGACGATCGCGGTGTTCTGCGGCGCGGGGTGCCGCGGGGCGGAAGCCGAACTGAAGGCACTGTCAGACCGGTTGAAGGCGCCGCTAACGCATACGTATCGCGCGCAGGAACTGCTGCCATACCGCGATCCGCACTGGATCGGCGGGGTAGGGTTGATCGGCAGCAGGGCCGGTGTCGATGCGATCCAGAAGGCGGACCTGCTGCTGATGCTGGGGACCGACTATCCCTATGTCGATTTCCTGCCCAAGCACGGCAACATCGTCCAGATCGACGAGCGCGCGTTTGCGCTCGGCCGACGCGCGCCGATCGCGCTGGGCGTCGTAGGGTCGGTGAAGCCGGCGCTGCAGATGCTGCTGGACCGGCTGGTGGTCCGCGAGGACGAAGCATTCTTCGCAACCGCGACCAAGACGCGTGCCGAATGGGACGAAATGCTCGATGCGAAGGCCGATCCGCAGCGTAGCGAGGACAGAATCCATCCGCAGGCGGTCGCGCGCGCGATCAGCGATCATGCCGAGGACGACGCGATCCTTGTCACCGATACCGGCGAGGCGACGTTGTGGGCGGCGAACTGGTTGCGGCAGACCGGTCGACAGCGGATCACCGGGTCGTTCAACAACGGCGCTGTCGGCACCGGGCTCGGCATCGCCAACGGCGCGCAGGCGCTCGATCGCAGCCGGCAAGTCATCCTGCAGAGCGGCGACGGCGGATTCACGATGCTGATCAGTGAGTTCATGACGGCGGTCGAGCACAAGTTGCCGATCAAGGTGGTGGTGTACGACAACGCCGCCTGGGGTCTGGTCCATCTCGAGATGGAAGGCGCGGGAAATCCGCCGGCGTCTGGCGCGAACTTCCCCAATATGGATTTCGCGGCATTCGCGCGCGCGTGCGGAGCGCAAGGGTTCACCGCACGCGATCCAGCTGCGCTGGTGGCGACCGTTCAGGCGTTCCTGGCCGTGCCAGGACCAGCGATCCTGCATGCGGTCGTGGATCCCGACGAAATCCCGGCGATGCCGCATGTCGACGTCGGTCAGGCGTGGAAGTTCGGGATCGCCAAGATGAAGGAGGTGATCGCGGTGGTTACCCCGTCGTGATCGATCGCCGCGCGGTGCTCGTCGGTGCAGCGATTTCGCCACTGACCTTCGCGCCCGCCTGGTCAGAAGCGCGCGAGACTCTGGATGCCGTGCTGATGCGCGGTGCGCGCGTGCAGCGGGTGTATGACGACGGGCGGTGGTGCGAGGGGCCGGTATGGGATCGGCAGGGCGGAACGCTGGTATTCAGCGACGTTCGCAAAAACCGGATCATGCGGCTGGGCGACGGCGGCGTTGCGGCGGCGGTGCGCGATCCGTCAAATTTCGCGAACGGCAACGCGTTCGACGCGTCGGGGCGGCTCCTGACGTGCGAGCATCTCGACCGTCGGGTCGTTCGGCAGGAGGCAGACGGGCGTCTCACCGTGCTGGCCGATCGCTTCGAGGGCAGGCGCCTTAATTCGCCTAATGACCTGATCGTCGCGCGCGACGGCGCGATCTGGTTCACAGATCCGACCTTCGGCATCGAACAGCCCGAGGAAGGGCGGCAGGCCGCGTCCGAGCAGAGGGGACGGTTCGTTTTCCGGATCGATCCGGCCGGCGGAATCGCCAAGGTTGCCGACACCTTCGAGCAGCCGAACGGCCTCGCCTTCTCGCCCGACGAGCGCATCCTCTACGTCAGCGACGCGAGCGGCGGACCGGATCACCCCGAAGGCAAGCGCGAGATTCGTACATTCGACGTGCGGGACGGCCGAAGCCTGACCGGCGAACGTGTCTTCGCGACCGTGCCAAGCGGTATTGCCGACGGTCTCAAGGTCGATTCCGGAGGGTGCGTCTATGCCGCGACCGATGGCGGCGCGACGGTCTGGACCGTGGCAGGCGACCGGCTCGGCGTGATCGCAACGCCCGGGACCTGCGGCAATCTGGCGTTTGGCGGCACGGATGGGCGTCGGTTGTTTCTATGCAACGGCTCAAGCATCCACGCAGTCGATCTGAAGGTTCGGGGCGCGGGATGGCGGGCGTGAGGAGACGATCATGGAGCAGAATGGGTTCGGCCGGCGCAGCGTGCTGGCTGGCGCAGTAGGGATCGCGGGTATGATGGCGTCAGGTACGCAGGCGGCGAAACGCTCGGGCCGTACCGATGCGGTGCCTTCTACCTCGCAGGTCGGCCACATGGAACTGGTCGTCGCGGCACGCTGCCCGACGTCGCCGACCGGTATGACGGTGTCGGCCAAGGGCCGGATCTTCGTGTTCATGCCGCGTTTCGACGACAAGACCCTCTACAGCGTCGGCGAGGTGGCGGCGGATGGCGGTGTCACGCCCTATCCCGACGCAGCGATCAACCGCCCCGATCCGACGCATCCGCAGGACACGCTGTTCCACATTCCCAACGGCGTCATCGACGGTCAGGATCGGCTGTGGATGCTCGATGCCGGACTGATGGCCGCTTCGGGCGTACCGGTGCCGGGCGCGGCAAAACTGCTCTGCATCGACCTGACCACGAACACCGTGATGCGCACCATCCCGCTCGGCGCGGCGGTCGAACCAACTTCGTCGCTGAACGACCTGCGCGTCGATGCGGGCAACGGGCGGCGCGAGGCGGCATACATCACCGACCAGGGGCAGGACGGGAAGGGGGCGATCATCGCGGTCGATCTCGCCACCGGCCGTGCGGTTCGTCGGCTTGCACGCCATTCCAGTACAGCGTCTAACAAGGGCGTCGTCAAGATCGTCGAAGGCCGCCAGTTGCTAAAGCGCGGTGCCGACGGTTCGACCAGCGAAGTGCAGGGCGGCGCCAATGGTATTGCGCTCGGACCCGACGGTAAACTGGTGTATTACGCGCCGCTGATGGGGCGGCATCTCCATTCGGTCGAGACGGCCGCATTGCTCGATCCGCAGGCGGAGGACGCGGCGGTCGCGGCCACGGTCAAGGATCTCGGCGAGAAGGGACTGACGGGCGGGCTGCTTGCCGAGACCGGGCCGGACGGGCGCGATCGCGTGTATCTAGCGATGCAGGAATTCAATGCGATCGGTCGGCGCAATGCGGATGGAGGCATCGAAATCCTCGCCACTGATCCGCGACTGATTTGGGCAGACACGCTGTGGATCCACGATGGCTGGGTCTATATTTCTTCCTCGCAGGTCAATCGGCGTGCTGAGTATAATCGCGGGCTGGATCGGCAGGAGCCGCCCTATGCAATCCTGCGCACCCGGGTCGACGCCGTTTGACCTTCATCGGGACGTATCGGTAGCGTCCGTCGCCTGTTCGGGCCCACCGGGCGGGCGGCTACGCCATTTGCCGCCCGCCTGTCCGCGCGCAAGTCCGTAGGCGTAGAGCCGACGCATATAGGCGGTGTCGAACAGCGTATCGCTTGCCTCGACTTCGTTGCCAATGAACGACAGGTTCCAGCCGATGCTGTGCTCGTGTGCGTAAAGATAGCTGGTTCCGACCAGGCTCAGCAGCGCGCTCTGCTGATTGAGCGCAAACGCGCGGCGCAGGATCGGAATCGTCTTGGGCTTCACTAGCTTGAAATCGCCACCGAGCCGGTTGTTGACGAGCAGGTACAGCGTCAGGCGAGTGCTGTCGGGTGCGGGCGCATCGTCGATGACAAGCTGGCGCGGGACGCTAAGGAACTGCGCGCTCGTTCCGCCATCAACGTGCAACTCGCGCACCGGCCGACCGTCGGCGACCGCATCGATCACCACCGGCGGGAAGATCGCAGGGATCGACGACGACGCAAGCAGGATCTGGCGGAACAGCGCTACACGGTTCGGCAGCATGCCCGCGGCGATCGCGCCCATGTCCCAGATCACCATGCGTTGCGCATCGAGATTGGCGGTGCCGACGAACAGGCGACGCCCGCGCCGATGCTCTGCGGCGATCCGATCAACTATCGCCGGGGTCACCGCATTTGCGATCAAGCGCGCAAGCGGCTTGGTGCTGGCAGCACTGGTCGAGCCGGGAATGGCGAGCGGAAACCGCGCGTGATACACGTCCTTCGCGGAGATGCTGGTATACAGGTGAGAGATCGTCGCGTCCTCGGACGTGCCGAGAAATGCGAACGGCGCAATCAACGCGCCGGTGCTCACTCCAGTGACGATGGTGAAATCGGGCCGCTTGCCAGATTGCGACCAGCCGGTGAGCAGGCCGGCACCGTAAGCGCCCTCGTCGGCGCCGCCAGACAAGGCGAGCATCGTCACGCGACCATCCGAGGTCGGTCCAGGTGCCATTCGGCGCGCGGCATCGGGTGCGTCTGCCCAGAAACGAACTTCGGGCCCACCGGCGATAACTGCTGCCTGACTATCATGCGCGGTAAACGGGGCCCGATCAATCGTCGCGCAGGCTGGTAAGGAGGCGGCTAGCAGGACGCTGGCCAGTCCCCGGAAATGGAATCGCCGCACTTATCGGCGGGCCACGCGGACGGCCATGAATGCGACCGGGAGCGCGCGGCCTGCGTCTGCCTTGTGGCTGAACGAAGCGGCGTTCGCGAGCGTCGATGCGATCGCATGCTCCTCATCCGGGCTGTCGACGGGAAGGACGAACGTCACGCCCGTCTGCGGACCGCGCGCCGGATCGAAACGGACGATCGTGACGTTGAATTTCTTAAGATCCGCGGCGGTCGCGACAGAGGTCTGGGCAGAAAGGCCGGCGGGAGTCATCGCGACCAACGTGGCGGCGATCAAGGGCAGGGCAAAGCGCATGGAACTTCCTTCAAGTGTTTTGTCGCAACGATCGCGTCGCGGTCGCCATTGAACGGCCAAATCGGATCAACCGGTCCGATCCTTGCGCGACGTCGGCCAAGTCACATACGCGTCGCGGCCGTCGCACCGAGTGCTGTCACCAGCCCGAACGCGACGTGGTTGAACGTATGCATCCCGATCGAAGCCTTGTCCGATTGCCATTCGGGCTTCTTCACGCCGAGCAACGGACCGGTGATCCAGTGCATCGCTGCATAGAAAGCGAGACCGAACCCGACGCCCGCTGGTATCACGCCTGCCTCCTCGTCGACGGTTGCCGCAAACACCGCGCCGGCTGCTGCGGACAATAATAGATGACCGCCCTGGATCACGGCCTGTTCGGTAGCGTCGGGGAGGCGGCTGTCGGGCGGCACATGGACGCCGAGTTTGTGCGCGCTCGTCCGTTCCAGCAGCGTGAGTTCGGAAGGTTTCCCGCTCTTCTTCTCGCTCACCATCAGCATCGCCGTGATGCCGAGCCCGGCCACCAATCCGCCCGCGATCGCGCCGGCCATGCGTTTCTCGTCCATATCGTGTCTCCTCGAATGAGCCGTCATGCGGCACCGTGCGCGCTGTCGCCGCCGGTGATCGCGTAGGTGCCGCCGCTCGCCATCCGCGCCGCGTCCGAAGCCAGGAACACGACCATCGGCGCGACGTCGTCTGGATCGAGCCACGGCACACCGAGCGGCGTCTTGGCGAGCATGGCCTTGGCGGCCATCGCCTCGTCTTTTGCCTCGTCACCGGTCGGCTGCTTGCCGCCGTCCTCGATCGCCTGCGCGTAGCGATCTTCATGCCGGGTAAGCACGGTATCGATCAGCCCCGGGATCAGCGCGTTGACGGTGATGCCATAGTCGCCAAATTCCAGCGCAGCCGACTTCATCAACCCGATGATGCCCCATTTGGACGCGGAATAGGCGGCACCGTGCTTGGTGCCGTGCTGACCTTGAGTCGAGCTTGTGACGATGATCCGGCCTTGTCCCGTCTCCGCCGCGCGCGATCTGATCGCCGGGGCGAAGGCACGCACCGCGTTCATCGTACCGGAGAGATTGACGTCGATCTGGTCGTGCCAGCCGGCATCTTCCATCTCCAGGATCGGCTTAAACGCCTGGATACCGGCGTTGGCGAACAGGATGTCGACGCCGCCCATCGTCTCGACGATTTCCTTGGCGGCGTCGCGGAGCGCCGGCAGGTCGCGTTGGTCGAGCGTGATCGCGTGCCAGCACTGCCCGGTCGCCTCGACCTCCCGGCCCGTCGTCGCCAGATCATCCATGGTCGCCGGTGCGAAGTCGAGGATCGCACTGACCGGGCCGGCGATATCAATGCCGACGACATCCGCGCCGGCACGGGCCAGCGCAACTGCCGCTGCCCGGCCTATACCGCGCGCCGCACCGGTCACGACGGCGACCTTTCCCGTAAGATCAGCCACCGGTTTTCTCCCGTTTGGACGCGATCACGACGCGGTCCCGTTTAACAGGCATCGCCTTGAACACATCCGCGGGAACGCCGAACACTGCCGCCAGCGCGTCGGGCGGGATTGCCGACAGCGATTCGACCAAGCCGATATCGTCGTCCGGTTCGCCCGCGCTGGTATTGAACACGATCAGTACGACCAGATCGTCGTGCTCGCTGGCATTCTCGAAATAATGGAAATGACCTTGCGGTGCGAAGACCAGGTCGCCTGCCTGGCCTTCGAACGCATCGCTCGTGCCGCCCGGCCCGACCACGCTCCAGCGGACCCGGCCGGACACGACGAAGTTCATCTCCCAACCGCTCGGGTGCCAGTGCGGCTCGCGCACGCCACCGGGCTTCAGGCGGGCGAGATAGACCGAGCCTTGCTGCCCCGCCAGCGCCTTCCAGTTGTCTGCCGATGCACCGCGTAAATTACCGCCATCATATTCGCTGGCAGCAGTCCCGGCGAGGTGGAACAGATGCTGGTGCTTTGGGTCTGCACCACCACCGGTCGTCGGGGTCAGGTCGTCATTGCCGGCCGGCTCGGCCGAACGGTGTTCGACACCGGCATTGCTCGCGGGCTGCGTATCGAGATCATCCACGCGGCAGGCCTTCTTCGCGGCCCGGGACCGACATGTCGTAGGCATTGAGCAGCATCGAGACGAGCGCATAGCCGCCGACGAGGTAGATCAGCTCAGCGGTCAGATCCTCACCGAACGCACGGACCGCGCGGTCGTAGGTCGAGGCGGGCAACTGCCGCCCGCCAGCGAGTGCTACCGCCACGTCGTAGGCGGCCTGTTCTTCTTCGGTCAGGTCAGCCGGACGCTGGCCCGCAGCGATCGTCGCGATCTTCTCGTCCGAGAGGCCGACGCCGTCTGCGACCCGCTCATGCGCGTAAAGTTCATAGCGCGAATTGAACACCGCGCCGGTGGCAAGGATCGCCACCTCGTGCGCGGGCTTGGGCAACTTGGCATTGTCGATCAGCGCCTTGGTATAGGTCCAGGCAGCACGACCGAAGGCCGGGAAGCGCAGCATCGGCGCGAACGGGCCGACCAGCGCCCCGTCCTCGCGGTGCGAGACGAAGCCCTTCAGATGTTCGGCGATATAGCCGTCCATCTCCTCATGGAGTGGGCGCAGATCGGCGGGCATGTCCGCAGGCGGGAAGGGGGCTGCGCGCATCAGGCGTCCTCCATCTCGCGCTTCAGCGACGCCATGTCGATGACGTAGCGAAAACGGACATCCTCGTTCTTCACCTTCTTGTACGCGTCGTTGATGTCCTGAATGTCGATCACCTGCACGTCGGGCGCGACGTGGTGCTCGGCGCAGAAATCGAGGACGTCCTGCGTCTCCTTGATCGAGCCGATCAGCGACCCCGCGAGGCTGCGGCGGTGCATGATGAGTTCCTGGTTATTGTAGCCCGGGATCTGATCGAGCGCGCCGCACGCGCAATAGGTCGCGTTGCGCTTGAGCAGCGTGATGAACGGATCGACCTTGTGCTTCTCGGGGATCGTCGAGAGGATGAAGTCGAAGCTGAGCTCGAGTTTCCTGAAGGCATCCTTGTCACCTTCGATCACGACCTCGCTCGCGCCAAGCGCTTTGGCGGGTTCGATCTTGTCCTTGTCGGTCGTGAACACGGTGACGTCCGCGCCCATCGCAACGGCGAGCTTGACCGCCATGTGGCCAAGACCGCCCAGACCGACGATACCGACTTTGTCGCCGCTCTTCACGCCCCAGTGGCGCAACGGCGAGAAGGTGGTGACTCCTGCACACAGGATCGGTGCGGCGGCTTCGATCGGAATGTTCGACGGGATCTTGAGGACGAAATCCTCGTTCACCACCAGGCTGTTCGAATAACCGCCATAGGTATTGTCCGCGCCATAGGTGTTGACGCCGTCGTCGGTCATCGCCGCGGGCTTCATCGGCCCGTTATACGTGGCGAGCCAGCTGTTATGGCCTTCGCAGTGATGCTCGTCGCCTTCGTGGCATGGCTCGCAGGCACGGCAGCTGTCGATCATGCAACCGACGCCGACCAGATCGCCGACCGCGTGCCGGGTCACGCCGTTGCCGACCGCCACGACCCGGCCGACGACCTCATGGCCGGGCATGCACGGATAGACCGTGTTGCTCCAGTCGTTCTCCACCTGATGGATGTCGGAGTGGCAGACGCCGCAGTACAGAACGTCGATCTGGACTTCGTCGGGGCCGGCCTCGGCGCGTTCGAATTCGAGGGGCTTCATCCGGCTGAACGAGTGCTTCGCTGCATAGCCCAGTGACTTGATCATCGTCGTTTCCTCTCTCTATCGTTCGAAATTCAGTACATCTCGGATGCGTATTTTCACTTTTCCGCTTGGCAGGTCACGCGGCGCCGGGCGGTGCAGCGGCGTCGGGATGGAGGATGCCCTGCGATCGCAGTTCCTCCCAAAATGCGCCCGGTATCTTTGCCTGAAGGGCGGCATGATCGGCGAGCATATGGAGCGGCTTGGCGGTGCCGACGACGATCGCCGCAGACACATCCGGCGCAAGGCTGAACTGGAGTGCAGCGGCAACCAGATCGACGCCGTGATGGCCTGCGATCTCGCGAAGTTGCTTTAGCTTATCGCGCTTGTCAGGCGGGATGATGCTGTTCTCTGGACCATAATTGTAGCGTGGCTCGCCACCGAGGAACCCGGCATTGAGGGAGGAGCCGACGACGAAGCTGACCCCTTTCTCGCGAGCCTTCGGAAACACCTGCTCGACCGCGTTGGCATGGTCGATCAGCGAATATTGGCTGGCGAGCAGATGCACGTCGCTGTTTGCAGTCTCCAGGCAACGCAGGATCGGCTGTGGGCAGTTCACGCCCATGCCCCAGCCGTCGATCACGCCCTCGTCCCGCAGGCGGGTAAGGGCCGGGAACGCGCCCTTTTCCGCTATCGGCCACAGGGCGTTCCAGTCATCCGGCAGATAGTGGTTGTCGGGCGAGAGATCGTGGACGAACACGATGTCGAGTCGGTCCAGCCCGAGCCGTTGAAGGCTGTCCTCGATCGAACGCAGTACGCCGTCGGCGGTATAGTCGAAATGCGGCGTGTTGGGCGAGGTGGTGAAGGGGTAATAGGTCTTCGCATCATTATCGCGGCTGGCGCGCAACAGCTTGCCTACCTTGGACGAGATGACGAACTCGCTCCGGGGTTTGCGTGCAAGGAACCGGCCGAAGCGCCGTTCGGCGAGGCCGAGGCCGTACCAGGGAGATACGTCGAAATAGCGCACGCCCGCATCCCAGGCGGCAGCGAGCGTCGCCTCCGCCTGTTCGTCGGTGGCGAATTCGAACTCGTTGCCGATGGCGACGCCGCCTAGGCCGAAGTCGTGGGGTGGGCGATACCGGTGCGCGGTCATGCGTGAAGCCTTTCCAATCAATCGAGGGCGGGAAGCGAACGAGGCTCGTGCATCGGGCAACCGTTCAGCTCACTGCGCAGATCCTGGATGACAGGATACACCGCACGACGCGCGCGCATGACCGAGCCGAGCGGGCGATGCGCCTCGACGCCGTGCCAGGGGCGGAACGCGGTCTGTTCGTTGAGCACGGTGACGCGCTCCTGCGACCAGCTCTTCTGCGGCTTAACCGTGATGGTCGCGACCGGGATGTACGGATTACCCTGCTCCGGCCACGGCGTCGCGGCGTCCTCTATGGGGTTTTCTTCGAGGTCGCGGCAAAGCTGCGCGCGCAGCGTCCAGGCGCCACCCTCGTTGGCAAAGATCGCCGTCAGCTCCTCACGGATCGCGTCGGGGCTCTTGCTCTCATCGAGCTTCTGGTCGGTCAGCGCACGGAAGTTTGGCGATTCCGGCACGACGTCGAACTTGGCGATGTAGTCGCCGAAACGGAGCGGCGCCTGCGTGCCATAGCGATCGCCAATCGGGTTGGTATCGGGATAACCCCCGAAGCCCTTCAGCAGTGCACTCTCGCCGCCGATCGCTTCCAGCGCCTTCTCGATCGGGCGCAGCACCTTGGATAATGCCTCTTTCGCCCATTCGGCGCGGTTGGTCGTCGCCGCGAGCAGCTTGGTGTTACGCAGGAACCCCTCAGGCGTCGGGTTCGAGAAGGCGACTCCGGAGGCCATGAGGAAATCCTGCGTCACTTCGTCCTCGGCGCCCGGCAGCCGCTCGCCATCGACGCCGATCACTTTGATCGAGAAACCGCGCGGCAACGAAACGCTGTCGCGGATCGGATCGCCGGGGATCGCCGACATCCGGATCACAGCCGGATAGCGCCGCCCGCGCTCGAAAATGCCCTGCGCCTGTTCGTCGGCGAGGTCGTTATGAACCACCATCTCGCCTTCGAGCAGCGCATGGCTCTTGGCATGGACGCCGCGCTGGGCGTGGCCGAGGTCTTCATGTGTCTTCTCGACGATGTAGCGAAACGTCTCATTGAGACCGTCGATCGTGTCCTGTTCGTCCGGACCAATCGTCTCGACGTCGGGGGTGAAGCGAATGGGTGATTTCAACATGAAGGGCTCCGATCCGAGCGTACAAACTGCGCAGTGGACAAGTTTTCGAGCTGATGGCGACCTACCGGTCGCACTCACGATCACGCGGACGGTTTCAAACGCTTGCGGCCTGCTCGGCGTGCTTGCCTTCGCAGAATTCCTCGATCAGCTTCGCACAGAAAGCGGGCAGATCACCGGGATCACGGCTGGTGACGAGGCCCTGATCGACGACGACCTCTTGGTCGACCCAGGTCCCACCGGCGTTGCGGATATCGGTCTGCAGGGTCGGAAAGGAGGTGAGCGTGCGGCCCTTCACGACATCCGCCTCGACGAGCGTCCAAGGTGCGTGACAGATCGCCGCGACCGGCTTGCCCGCTGCGAAGAAGTCGCGGACGAAGGCAACGACCGCCTTCGACCCACGCAGTTTGTCCGCGCCGACGCTGCCTCCCGGAATGATGAGGCCGTCAAACTCCGACGCCGACACCGCGTCGATCGCCTTGTCGACCTTGAAGGTCTTGCCGGGATCAAGATCGTTGTTGACCGACTGCGCTTCGCCGGCTTCCAGGCTGATGACGGTAACTGTGCCACCTGCTTGTTCGACTGCCGCCTTGGGCTGCGAGAATTCCGGCTCTTCCGTACCACGGGGAGCAATCAGGATCGCGATCTTCTTACCGTCCAGCTTCATTGCCTGCTCCTTTGAATTTGATCTCGGATGCCGACGACCTGCCGTCGTACGCTCGCTGATTGGGAAATATTTCGGTCCAGTTTCATCGACTTGCGGGGTTTAACGGACGGGATGGCGGAGGGTTTCACGCGATAATCGATATTGCGATCGCAACTGTGCCTGCTCGGCGAAGCGAGTTCGAGCCGCGGGGCTGAGCTCCGGATGACGCGTCTTTGGTGATCGGAAGCGCAGAGGCTAGGGTGGGTCGATGGAAGATTGACTTCAGCATCCCGTACCTTTCTTTGGACAAGCAACTACTCGCTTTAAAGTGCCTCTGGCAGCGACGGGTCTGGTCGTTCGTGAGCGGGACCCTGACGATGAACGCTATGTGCGTGTCCGGCCGACCGCCGAAGGCCGTGCGCTGCAGGTGAAAAGCGAGTGCGTGCAGAAGAGGTGTTCGCCCGCACAGGGTTCAACATGCCCGAGATAAGCGCGCTAACCGGGCAGATCCAGTTGTTGCAGCGCGCTCTTGCGACCGACCAGCAGGCGTGAAATTCGACCGGTCGCAACGAGCAGAACGTGGTGAGCGGTTCCTTCAGCTTGGCGACATAGGACTTCGCCGCGTGGGCGACACCGACATGCGGCGTGGCCGGTTGGAGTCGCCGACATTCGGAACGGAGCCCGTTTTACCACCGATCCTTAGAGCAACCTACTGACTCGACACCAAAATCCGACCTTTCCGTATCAATAGCCATCGCCTCATGTCGGTCACGGAGCCGGACCTTTTTGGGGGAGACTATCTCCGCGTGAAGGGTTCTAGGACGAGCATAAGGAGATCGACATGGCGACCGAACAGCCGAACCTTGTACCCGACGACATCAAACCTGCGTCGAATGACGCAGACACGGCTTCGACCGTGCTGGACGATGCGCAGATGGACCGGACGCCGGGCGGCGGCGGTCTTGGCGGTGCGGACGCCGCGGACCCGCTGGGCGGCTCCGGACGGACCAGCGGCGGTGCAACGCCGAACAGCCCGATCGACGTTCCGGTGCCGCAGGGCGCGGGCGACGGCGATCCGGCGCGAGAGGCTCAGATCCGTTCGTTGGACGACGGGCCGCCCGAACCGCATGGCAAGCCTGCCTGATACGAAAGACCGATAGCCCTGTTTGCGTTAGGGAAGCCAAGCGTCATCGCGTCGCAGCCTTGCCCGGTTCTCCCACAGGATTTGTCGTCATGGCCTCCCAACCGCCGCCAAGCGCACGGTAGAGATCGACCAGGCGCTGTTCGAGATCGGCTTGTGCTTGAGCAACTGTACTTTCGGCACGTAACACGCTCTCCTGTGCGACAATCACGTCGAGAAGCGTTGTGACGCCCTGCCGATATTGTTCGTCGGCGGCCGCGAGGGCGCGCGTATTGGCCGCACGGGTGGCGGCGGCGTCGACCCGGCGTTTCTGGCTTTCGGTGTAGGCGACCAGCGCATTGTCGACGTCGTGCCACGCCTGAAGCACGACCTTGCGGAACTGCAGCGCGGCCTCGCGCTGCTGTGACTCGCGCAGTTTCAGCGTGCCCGACAGGCGGCCGCCCTGGAAGAACGGCAGGCTGATCCCGGGGCCGGCCATGAACTGGCGCGAACTCCAGTCGAACAGGCTGCCGAGTTGCAGGCTCTCGAAACCGAAATCACCGCTGAGGGTAACGCGCGGATAGAAATCGGCGACCGCTACCCCTGTCTGCGCGGTAGCGGCGTGGAGCCGCGCCTCTGCCTCGCGGACATCGGGTCGGCGCCGGGCGAGGTCGGCGGGCAGGCCGACGGGCACGGTCGGCGGCACCGGCGGCTGCACCGCGTCCTTGACCAATTCGGAGGCCAGCGCGCGCGGTGGCTCGGCGAGCAGCAGCCCGATCGCGTTGATCAGCCGGGTCTGTTGCGTGGTCAGGGTCGGCAGGTCCTGCGCGATCGCCAGCGCCAGCGCATCCGACTGCGCCACCTCCAGGGTCGTCGCGATGCCGTTGGCGAAGCGATTGCGGACCAATGCGCGGCGGCGTTCGGCGATCGCCAGATTACGGCGGAGAACTGCGAACTGTGCCTGAACGAGCCGCAGCTGGAAATAACTCTGCGCGAGATCGGCCGTGGCGGATAGAGCCAAGCCATTGCGCGCCTCGACCTGCGCGTCGGCCGACGCGTCGGCGGCCTCGGCCATGCGTCGGACGCGACCGAACAGGTCCAGCTCCCAGGCGGCGCTGAGCATCGTCGAAAACAGGTTGAATTCGGGCTTGGCACCCGGCGCCGGCTCGGTCAGCGAGCTGATGCCGTTCATGCTCTGGCGCTGGCGGACCGCATTCGCATCGCCCTGGACCGAGGGCAGCCCTTGCGCCGATACGATGCTGCGCACCGCGCGGGCCTGTTCGATCCGCTCGGCCGCCTGTTGAAGGTCAAGGTTCCGGCTGGCGAGACGACCGATCAGACTGGTCAGTTCGGGATCGCCGAAGCTCTCCCACCAGCGCGTATCGACGGTGCCCGTGGTGGTCCGGCTCGCGACGTCGGTCCGGGTCGGCCCGAACGCCGGCGCGACGTCGGCACGGGGACGCTCGAAGTTCGGGCCGACCGTGCAACCGGCGAGCAGCAAAGAGAGGACCGCGGCGCGCTTCACGGCTGGTCGATCCGGCGGTCGCAGTTCGCGTCGCGCACACGGTCGCAGCGGGCTTGTCCGACCACGTCGTCAAGATTGGTGTCGACCGTCACCACCACCGACAGGCCGGCGCGCAGCAGGCGGGCGAGGGGCTGGTTCGGGCGCACCGCGATCTTCACCGGCAGGCGCTGGACGATCTTGGTGAAGTTGCCCGTCGCGTTGTTCGGCGGGATCGGCGAGAAGGTCGCCCCCGACGCCGGCGGCAGGCTTTCGACATAGCCCGCGAGATCGATGTCGTATGCGTCGATATGGACGGTCGCCGCCTGACCCGGCCGCATGTGGCGCAGCTCCAGTTCGCGGTAATTGGCGGTCACGAATGCGGTTGCGAGCGGGACGAGCATCAGAATGGGCGCACCCGTCGCCACCTGGTTGCCGATCTGCACCGTCTTCTGCGCGACCGTGCCCGAGATCGGCGCATAGATCCGCGTGTAGCCGAGGTTGAGCTTCGCCTGCGCGATCGCGGCATCGTCGCGACTGACCTGCGCGACCGCCGCCGCCCGGTCGGCGATCAGGCTGTCGAGCTGGTGGCGCTGGCTCGACACTTCGGCCTGGCCCTGAGCGAGCGTTGCCTGCGCCTCGCGCAGCTGCGCGTCGGCCTGTTGATGCTGTTGAAAGGTGCCGGCGCCCGTCTGCGCGAGTGCGGCGTAGCGGCGCTGGTCGGCAACGGCGAGCGCGAGGCGGGCCTGCGCGGTCATCACCTGCGCCTCGGCCTGACGGATCATCGAGGGTTGGCGGGCGATCTGCGCATCCGCCTGAAGCACGCGTGCGCGGCTCGCCTGGCGGTTGGCCTCCGCCTGTTGCAGCTGGGTGCGATAGTCGCGCGGATCGAGCGCCGCGAGCAGCTGACCGGCGCGGACCGGCTGGTTGTCCTGTACCGGCAGTTCGGCGATTTGGCCCGACACACGCGGCGCGACCATCGTATAGTGGACGGTGACATAGGCATCCTCGGTCGTCACGTTCTCGTGCGGCACGAGTATGATGATCAGGATGACCACAACGAACACGGTGACGACGAGCCCGGCGACGATCCATGGCCATTTCGACTTGGGCTTGTCCTCGTCTCTATCGTCGTCGTCGCCGTCCTTCTTGTTGTCGCCGTCCCTGTCCTGCTTGTCGGACTGGCCATCATCGGACCCTCCGGCGGCCCCTCCACCGGACCGGCCGCCGGACTGGCCGCCGGACTGGCCATCGCCGGTTCCCGCCTCGTCCTGAGGTTTGTCGTCGTCCGTTTCGGCCGTCACCGGTCGTTCTCCCTTTATTGCCCGGCAAGCGCGATGCGCGGCGGATAAGTGCGCTTCGGGATGAACGCGAGCGCGATCATCAGCACTACCGCTATCGATCCCAGGATCACGTAGCTGTCGATTGTCGTGAGCGTCGCCGTCGCTCGCATCACCTCGGTGTTCGCTGCGGCGAGCGCGGGGTCGGACACTCGTGGGCTACCCTGCGGCAGGATGCCGAACTGCTCGAGCTGGAGCCGGTTCTGGCCGATCAGGTCGACGATCCGCTCGCGGTGAAGCCCGCCGCGCAGCCGCGTGATCAGCTCGAGCGCCCACACCCCGACGCCCTCCGCCACCGCGCGCGGCGTGTTGACCAGTGCCGAGCCGTACGGCCCTTCGTCGGGCTTGATCGAATTGGTCGCGATCAGCAGCAGCGGCATGACCACGAACGCGAAGCCAACCGACTGGATCAGCTGCCACCCGAAGAATTGGTCCCGGTTCCAGCTCGGCGTCACGTGCGCCCCGCCGTAACACGCGATCAGGATGAGCCCATAGCCAAGCGCGTTGATCCAGCGCGCATCGACATGCCGATGGTCGAGGATCCACGCGGTCAGCGGCAGCAGTACGATCTGTGGCACGGCCACCGCGAGCGTCACGAGATGCGCCTGCAATGGCTTGTAGCCCTGCACCTGCATCAGGAAGTTGAGCGGCACCTGGCTCGCGGTGAGCGACAGCACCAGGAACAGCAGCAGCGTCATCACCGGATAGAGCAGGTTGCGCTCGGCGAGCAGGCTGAACTTCATCAGCGGCACGCGCGCGAACCGTTCCGAAATGACCAATGCGGGCAGCGAGACCAGCGCGAGGGCGGTCAGGATGACGATCAACGCGGAATTGTACCAGTCGAGCCGGTCGCCCTGTTCGAACACGATTGTCAGGCTGCCCCAGCCGGTCGCGACGAACGTCAGGCCAAGCCAGTCGAACTGTTTCAGCCGCTTCCAGTCGGGCTTGTCGGCCGGCAGGCCCCACCAGACGCAGGCTGCGGCCATCGCGCACCAGGGAAACGGCTGGAGGAATACGAAACGCCAGTCCTGCACCACGTCGATCCAGAGCCCGGCGAAGCTGGTCGCGAGAAACGGCGTCAGGGTGGCGGTCATCGCATAGACCGACAGCGCGTAGAGCCGGATCGCGGGCGGGACCGAGCGTAGCGCGATGGTCAGGATCAGCGGAATGGTAAAGCCGGAGCCGAGCCCTTCGATGAATCGCAGGATCAGCACCGACGCACCGTGATGACCACCAAGCGTCATCAACAGCGGGGGGAAACAGTTCAGGAAGATCGCGAACAGCGCGAACCGGCGGAAGCCGAAACCGATGCCGAGTGACGGCGACGTGCACATGCCGATCACCTGTCCGGTGATGAACAGCGTCTGCAGCCAAGTTGCGGTGTCGCTCGACAGGCCGATATTGCCCGCGACATCGGACAGCGCGGCGTTCAACACCGCATCGTTGAGCTGCGCTGCGATCGCGGCAAGGACGATGCCGAACAGGCCGATGGCGGGGCGTAGCTCCATCTCAGCGGGTCAGGTTGTTCATGGGGCAGGGGAGCCCATAGCCAGCCCTTGGCAGCAATCCGTCGAATTACGTCCGCTACCCAAGATCCAGACCGTGAGCCCATTGCCGGCAGCGCGGCCTGTGGTCATGCGGTACTCGTGGGGGACATCCTGTTCGCCGATGCGGCCGTCGCCCACCGTCGTGCTCGACCGTGCGACCCTTGCGCCATGGAACGGCAGCAGCGCGGATACGAAAACAAGACCGGACAAAGTCTGTCGTGCGATCGTATCTAGCCCCGGTCGAAACAGCTGCATGACGTCCTCTGAGACATGACCGTTCGACGATTAGTGACGGTGTTTCAAGCCCATACCCTAAGAATAGTCAGGCGCCTTTGCTGAAAAATATGTCATCTCGAGCGTCCCTCTCGCCAGCAAAAGGTGGCGAGAGGAACGTCATGCTGCCTAGACGGTGAGGATCACTTTCCCACGTGGGTGGTCGTTGCGAGCGAAGCGGTGCGCGTCGGCAATCTGGTCGAGCGTGAAGCATCGCGCGATCTCGACCCTCACGTCCCCCGAGACGATTAGGTCGAGCACGCGACCAAGCGCCGCCGCGTCGGCCTCGGCATGCCAGCGCGGGACGGTGCGGATGCCCAACTCGGCGGCGCGCGCTTCGTCCGGTTCCAGTGTCGATACCAGCATGCCGCCGCGCTTCAATGTCGCGAATGATCGCGCCTGCGTCTCGCCGCCCTGCGTATCGAAAACCAGATCGAGGTCGGTGGCGATATCGTCGAAGCGTTCGTTCTCGTAATCGATGACGGTATCGGCGCCGAGGCCACGGACGAACGCCAGATCGTCCGCAGATGCGGTTGCGAAGATTGTGCAGTTCTTCCAGCGTGCGAATTGCACGGCGAGATGCCCGACTCCGCCCGCCGCACCGTGGATCAGCACGCGCTGCCCTTCCTGCAACCCGCCATGGTCGAACAGCCCCTGCCACGCGGTCATCGCGGCTAGCGGCAGCGCGCCTGCGACGTCGGTCGAGATGCCATCGGGAATGCGCACCAGTTCCTCGGCGGCGACCAGCACCTGCTCGGTCTGCGCGCCGCGATCCTGACCGATGAAGGCGCAGACCCGGTCGCCGGCTGCCCATCCGTCCAGACCAGATCCGATGGACGCGATCACACCCGCCAGATCGCGACCGAGCACGATCGGCAGTTTGTCTTCACCTACCGGCGGGTATTGGCCTTCGGCGGTCTTCCAGTCGACCGGATTGACGCTGGCGACCTGCACGCGGACGACCGCAGTCATGTCGGCAGGCGCGGGGGCGTCGATCCGGTCGACGACCAGCGTCTCGGGATCGGTAAAACGGTGAACGCGGACGGCGTGAATGCTCAAGGTATGGCTCCTTGCGAGATTGGTATCGAGTTCATGGGCCCAAGTGTCGCACCCACGCCCGACTAAACCCCGGTTCGCTACCAGCGTTCCACCGGGTAAATGCTTGAGATTGAACGAAGAGCGTTCCAACGGTTTCTCCGATGGCGCCGTTTCGCGACGCAGGTACTGACGTCCATCCAAACCGAGTCATCCCGCCGATCGAGCCCAAAGCGCGTACCTCAGATCCGGCGCTGTGGGTCTGAAGCAGCGTTGATTCCGCGGACGTCGTCCGTCTCATCTTTACCTACGTAACGAGCGAAGTCCGCATAGTGGAAAAGGACGACCTTCTAAAAGTACGGCATCCTTGATTTACCAGAGCTTACAAAGTGAGCGGCAGGCAGCGGTGCACCGCTATGGCCGGGTGGACGTTTAGTCGCCCCGGCGACGATCTGAACTAACGCCAGAAGCTGCGTCTCGTACGCCATCTAATTCGCTCGCCCGATGGGCGGCGCTGGCGTGAACGCGAAGGTTGCGCGGAAGAGGCTAGGTGTCTTTAACAATCGGTTTTGCCAAGGAATTTGGTGATTTGGAAAGCGTCGCTCGGGAGGGTAGTAGCGCCCGCGATATGACCGATGATCCTTTTACCGAACAGTCCGCCCTGCCGCGCCACCTTCGCTTTCTTGCGGGCGGCGGGCAGGCGACGCGGTTGATCCTTAAGCGGGATTGGTCGGATCATCCTTTAGGGGAGCCTGCGGGTTGGTCGGAAGCGCTTAAGGCGACGCTCAGCACAGTCCTGAACTCGCCCGAGTCGATGATCCTCGCGTGGGGCCGCGACGAGCTGACCTTCTTCTTCAACGAGACCTATTTTCCCTTGCTCGGGCCTCGGCTGGTTTGGGCCATGGGGGCACCGTTCCGCGAGGTGTGGGCCGACGCCTGGGAGCAGGCCGAGCCGATCATCCAAGAAGCATTCGCCGGTCGAAGTCAGCGCTTTACGGATCTCCCGTGGAAGCTGAGCACGGATCGCGGTCAGGCGGACACATGGTTCACTTTCTCCTATTCCCGCATTCTCGACGCGGAGGGAGAGATTGCCGGTCTGTTTATCTTTACGAACGAGACGACCGCCCGCGTTCAGGCCGATGCTGCACTCAAACGTAGCCAAGCTGAACTGGGCGCCCTGAATGAAACGTTGGAACAGCGCGTCCAAGCGCGCACCGCCGAGCGTGATCGGGTGTGGCAACTTACGAATGACCTGATGGCGACGGCGCGGCTCGACGGATATCTCACCCACGTCAACCCTGCCTGGACGCGGCTACTCGGATGGAGCGAGGAAGAACTGCTGACGCGGCCTTTCATCACTATCGTTGATTCAGCCGATCACGCGGAGACGGCCAACGTCGTTGCACGACTGGCAGCAGGCGGTCTGGTTACGGACTTCGTTGATCGCGTTCTCGCCAAGGACGGCAGCAAGCGAACGATCATGTGGACGGCCGTTCCCGAAATTGGATCTGACCTGTTTCACATTGTCGGCCGTGACATGACGGAGCAATATGCGGTGGAAGACGCGCTGCGTCAGAGCCAGAAGCTTGAAGCCATAGGCCAGCTGACCGGCGGTGTGGCGCACGACTTTAACAATCTCCTGACCGTGATCCGCGGCTCCGTCGACCTGCTTCGGCGCGACAATATCGCGCCCGACAAGCGGCAGCGCTATCTCGATGCGATCGGCGACACCGCCGATCGGGCGTCTAAGCTTACCGGTCAGCTTCTGGCCTTTGCACGCCGGCAAACGCTGGAGCCGGAAGTGATCGAGGTGGAACAGCGCCTCGACGCGATCAGCGACATGCTCGACAGCATCACCGGCGCGCAGGTCGCTATCCAGTATGAGATGCCTGAAGAAGAATGCCGGATCCGGGCCGATGTCAGTCAGTTCGAGACGGCACTAGTCAACTTGGCGGTCAACGCCCGTGACGCGATGGATGGCAAAGGAACGCTGACGATAAGGCTGCGTTGCGGCTCCAGGATGCCGGCGATCCGGGGGCATGGCCCCGGCGCCGGTGAATTCGTTGCGGTGTCGCTATCCGACACCGGCATCGGCATTCCAGCAGACGTTTTGGAGCGAATCTTCGAACCCTTCTTCACGACCAAGGAGGTGGGTAAGGGCACGGGGCTCGGCCTGAGCCAGGTGTTCGGCTTCGCCAAGCAGTCGGGCGGCGACGTGGATGTCCATAGCGTTCCCGGCGAGGGGGCGACGTTTACGCTCTACCTGCCTCAAGCCCATGCGGTTTGGACGGGCGAGCCCCGGCCTACGACAGAGGCGGAACCAGTTGATGGCGCAGGCCGGTGCGTTCTGGTGGTCGAGGACAATATCAGTGTCGGACAATTCGCCACCCAACTCCTCGAAGATCTTGGCTATCGTACCCGGTGGGTGACGAGTGCCGAAGAGGCGCTGGAGCAACTGGGGGACGACGGAGACGGCTACGACATCGTGTTCTCGGACGTGGTCATGCCAGGAATGGGTGGAATCGAGCTGGCTAAGCGGCTTGCGCGTGACCTGCCGGCTCTCCCGGTGGTGTTGGCAAGCGGCTATAGCCATGTCCTCGCAGAGCAGGGCGTCGAAGGTCTGGAGCTGATCCGCAAGCCCTACTCAGCGACACAACTTTCTACCGCTTTTCAAAGGCGCATGACAGCGGCAGCCACACGAGGTTGAGCGCTTAGCGCACATCCGCATTTCGTATCGCTTTTCAGTTCGATTGGGAGAGGCAAGCCTTAAGGTCAATCCAGCGTCTTGGCGCTCTATCAGCCGCTGCATGGCCTCTACAATTTCGCCGTGGTACATCGGGTTTGAGTAAAATTCGGCAGGTTCGGCGAGATGAACGCTCTCGCGCGTGAAATACGCCGCGGTCAGGATGATCTCGATCGGCAGCCACCCGCCTTCACGAACGCTGCCGCTCACCCGTACTCCGCCCCTCGCCGATTATCTGCCGCAGTCTGGGCGGGGTTGAATCGCCATTTTCGAGATTAACGAATGGCAGATGCTGGGAGGCGGACAGGACACTCTGAATGACCGGATGTGGGTCGGTCCTCCTCGATAGCAGAAGCCTTCCGGGAGGAACCCGCTAGTCCGCTTCAGGCCTCGACGAAGTTCGATTGTTCATCGTTAATTCAACAAGTTGCTGCAGCTCTGCGCACCGTACCGAGACAGCCGGCATTACACGTTTAATTCCCGGGTGGTGATTGACCGCGGTCAAGACGCTGGGGGGCGCGTCCACGAAGAACTCCTCGATCGTGACGGTCTTGCTATCACAGTTTGCGTGGATGAAGTGGAGCGCCATCGCGTCGGTCGCCGTGTCAATGAGGACGTGCAGTACGGTGACTACGCTGTCGCCCGGTGACGCGGTCAGTTCGACCGCATGGTTCGCGAGCAGCCACCAGAAGCTATCGGTGGCCCTCCTGACCGCGTCGAAGTCGACCGCGTTCGTCCGCGCGACGTAGCGCTTCGCCGATGCCCGGTGGAGGTCGGACCCGCTGCGGTTCCAGAGCGCCTCGACCTGATCGCGGGTGATCGCGAGAGGACGTGAGGCATTCGCGTTAAAGAGCCACCCGTCCAGCGTCTCGCGCAGATCGGCAGGGCGAGGAAAGAAATTGGGGTGCGCCTCAGCGAGGACCTTGAAGATCGCCGGAACGGCGTATCCCTCGCGCAAAGCCCTGTGCGTCTCGTAGTCCCCCTGCGCAGCAAGGCAGGCCATCGCGAGGCACTCGCAGGCCATCCGCAACTGAAGCCGGCACGACTCATAGACGAACAGTTGAGGCAACTCCGTCCGGCGGAGATCTTCTACCATACGCAGCCGCATGCGTATTTCGTGGATCGCGTTCGCGTAGAGGGACGCCCTTTCGGGAAGCGAGCGCGGGAAATTTGCCATGCGGTATTCAAGACCATCCGTTCGCGCTTGCGGCAAGCTCCCACGCACGCGTTACCCGCTCAGGGCTCGATGACGCCGATGCGTTCTGTGATCGGCGCGATCACCGTATAGTTCCGCCCGTCCTATCGGTTCCCGGCAGGAGAGCGAACGCCCTTAGCCCTTAGACTTTCGCGGATCCTTCGCGGGCCTGATGGTCCGCTCCTCCTGTATCGTATTGTCGACCTTGCGTATCCTAACCGAGCCGCCGCCCTTGCCGATTGCGTCCGCGAGGGCGCCGCCCTTGGTCGCGTCGGCCTTCTTGTCGAAGAGCTTGACTGCGCGGTCCGAGCCTTCCTTCTCCAGCCGCCATTTTTCCGTCTTTGCGTCCTTGTGCAGCGTGAACTTGTCCATCCGGGATCTCCCTTCGTCGTTTCGACATCATCGGGCCGTCCTGCCCCGGAGTCGAGGCCGCGATTTGCCCGGCGGGCTGTAAAGGTACTTGGCGACGGACGGAGGACTACCTCCGCATCCACTCTTTGAGGAAACGCCACATCGCGACATCCGCAGCGGAAAACGCGTACCAAAAGTGGCTGTAACGCGGAGATGAATGAGGGGCCGAAGTTGGGGAGTGGGGAACGGCGCGCGAATGACCGAATGTGGGTCTGGGCGTTAATCACTGCGAGCTTGGTCGAAAAAATGAGCTGGTAGCAGGTCAGGGGAATAACCGCTTGCGCTTCAGGCGCAAACTAGCTGCAAAACGACGTATCGTCCTAGGACTAATGGAGCAAAACGTCGCAGGTTGAAGATAGTTTGGTGCCCTCAAGGTACATGCAATCTAAACTTACCGGTACTGGCAGGGCAACGGGCGGGTTGCTTGCGCCCTGAGATGCCGTCGTCGAAGTGAAAACGAACTTGTTAAGGTGCGTTTGGGACGACGCACTCTATGCCTCCGATCTTGGCTCAGAGGGCGGGCATATCTTTGGGTAAGTACGATCTGGTAGTTGGCAAATCAGCCGACGTTTAAATCCATCTGTGTAATTCCAACCGTGCCCAATGGAGAAAGTTGGTCGAGCGGTGGTACAGCGTTCGTAGACCCAAGAATATCGACAAGTTCTGCCTCGATGGGGCTGGCAGGCCGTTCTGAGCCACCAGAGGAAAAGTCGATGAGATAGCTTCCCCAACCGTCAGCAAACTTTCGCATCTGATCGATACCGAAATCGGACGATGCTGCCACTATGGATGGGAAGGGTAACTGCGTGATCGGACCACCTCGTGCAGCCGCAGCGATACCATCCTGGCCGAGCCCAATGCTCAGCGGAGCCACGAATATCGCGCCGCGTATGGATTTCATATAGCTTCGTGGCGACAATTGGGCCCACCAGGCTACCGCGAGCGCGGCGACGCCGCGCGCAATGACGCAGACCGGTTGGGTCCGCTTCGCGAACACACCATCGAGCTGTAGCGCCCAGCGACCAGTCTGAAATCGCGAAAGGTCGAGTTCTAGCACCGTGCCCGACGTCGAGCTGGCGCGATCGCCGGTGGTCACGACCGTGACGATCTGGTCCGTATCAAGTGTCATGTCGCACCCTTTCGCCCGTCGATTGCAGCCTGCCAGACGCGAAGGACGTTGCCACTCCAGAGCTTGTCGATCTGGCCGGGCGTGTATCCACGCCGGACAAGTTCCGCGGTCACGCCGCCAAGCTCCCCGACATCGTTCCATCCGGTCACACCACCGCCGTGATTGAAATCGGACGACAGCGCGACGTGATCGATGCCGATCCGCCTTACGGCGTAATCGACCGCGTCAATCAGATCGGCAACGCTCGCCCTGGGCTCCTTGCCGACGATGTCGTGATAGCGTCGGTCATAGTCCACCTGCCGCTCGGCACTCAGCGTCACCCCAGCGCCCGCCGACAGACCGAAGCTGCGCTGGAGATCGTTGACGGCCTTCGAGGTCGTGGGCGAACGGGGCCGCAGGTACGCGCTGAACGCATTGATCGCGATGACGCCGCCCTTGGCCCGCAGCGCATCTAGTTGCGGATCGCTCAGGTTGCGGGACGTGTCGACCATCCCGCGGACATCGGAGTGGCTCGCAATCACCGGCGCGCGCGATAGCGCAAGCACCTGATCGAAGGCGGCATCGGATAGCTGCGACACGTCAATCAGGATGCCGAGATCGTTGAGCCGTGTCACCGCCGCCTTGCCGAGCGGTGAGAGCCCGCCATGTTCGGCCGGCTTGTCGCCGAGCGGAAGTGCGGGACGCGAGGAATCGGCATATTGGTTGTGGCCGGCATGAACGAAGCCGACGATCCGGACGCCGCGAGCATACCATCGATCGAACTGGGCAAGATCGTCACCGAGCGGCCAGGTGTTGAGCAGGCTCTCGATCACCGCGAACTTGCCGCTTGCGGCGATCCGGCGGACGTCCGTCGGCGACAGGGCTAGCGCCGCGCGGCCGGGATTGCGGTCCACGATCGCGTGGATCGCAGCGTCGCGTCGTACGAGTTCGGCCTGTGCCTTGGCGAACGAAGCGGCATCGCGCGCGCCCTGCGGCACGAACAATGCGATTGCCGCGGCGTTCAGGCCACCGGTCTTGGCGCGTTCCAGGTCGAATTGAGACGTGGGATCCTCAAACCCCGTCCATCCCGGCACACCTGCAGATTTCGGCAGGTCCAGATGGGGGTCGAGCGTGAGCGTCTGTGCGCCGAGCGGCGTGGCACCGATCAAGGCGATGAGCAGGATCGCGGAATATCGCATCATGGAATCCTTGATGGTCGAACCAGCGGGCGGCGCGCACGCCGCTAAGGCTGTGGTTCTCGGCCGAAGCCGCCGTACGATTATGACGCTGCGGACTGCGCTCCCGGCTGCGCGACGGTGCGCAGATAGGGTGCGTGCGTCGTCCAGCCGTTCGGGAACAGCGCACGCGCCGCGCCATCGTCCAGCGAGGGCAGGATGATGACGTCGTCGCCATGCACCCAGTCCGCCGGCGTCGCCACCTTGTGCGTGTCCGTCAGCTGCAGGCTGTCGATCGTCCGCAAAATCTCCGAGAAATTGCGTCCCGTCGAGGCTGGATAGGTCAGCGTGAGGCGGATGCGGTGCGCGGGATCGATCACATACACGGTGCGTACCGTGGTCGTGTCAGAGGCGTTCGGGTGGATCAGGCCCAACAGCTGCGAAACGCGGCGATCCTCGTCGGCGATCAGCGGGAAGTTGAGTTCGGCCCCTTGCGTCAGCAGGATGTCGTTCGCCCATTCGTGATGCCGCGCCAGCGAGTCTACCGAAAGGCCGACGACCTTCACGCCACGTTTTTCAAAGTCCGGTCTCAGCTTCGCCACGGCACCCAGTTCGGTCGTGCACACCGGCGTGAAATCGCGCGGGTGGGAGAAGAGAACGACCCAATCCGTGCCTGCCCAGTCGTAAAAGGAAAGCGGGCCGGTGGTAGAGTCTTGCGTGAAATCGGGAACGGTATCGAGCAGCTTGAGCGACATGATGGCCTCCTGAGTCAAAGGTTAATGTCCTCTCGCTCGCTGGGATATCAAAAGAAGAAAACGTTTCGACGACGAAAGCGGAAGGCGGTGCCGGCAGGTGCAGGAGACAAGCCTCCTTTTCGCATGCGCTATGTTTTCTTGTGGTGAATTCCGATCAGGTTAGTGGATGATACGAGCTGCTCCTTTCGAGAGGTCGTCGATGAAGGCGAACGAGGCAACACCAGCGGCCCCGCCGCGGATTTTGACCATTCCCGGTCTATGGAATTCCGGGATCGACCACTGGCAGACGCGGTTGGAGCGGGAACGCGACGACTGCGCGCGCATCGAGCTTGGCTGTTGGGACGATCCGATCCGCACCGTATGGATGAGCCGTATCGATCAGGCGATCTACGAGGCGCGCGGCGACATCGTGCTCGTCGCACATAGCCTGGGCTGTCACGCGGTCGCGTGGTGGGCAAAGCAATTGGGGCCGAGCGGAACGGCGCAGGTGAGGGGGGCCTTGCTGGTCGCACCGCCCGATGTCGATCGAACCGATGCCGATCCGCGGATCCTGCGGTTCGGGCCGACACCGATCGTGACCCTGCCGTTCCCGAGCGTTGTCGTTGCCAGCCAGGACGACCCCTATGCGAGGATGGTCCGATCAAAGGCGATGGCGCGGGCGTGGGGGGCGCATCTCATCGATGTAGGCGAATGCGGACATATCAATACGGCATCGAACCTCGGCAATTGGCCGGACGGACAAGACATACTTTCGATGCTGATCGGTAGTCACCACGGTCGACCCGTTGCGCAGACCACCCGACTTGCGGAACCCGCCTATAGCGAACGGAATACCTTATGACCGACCTTAACAGTTATGCCTCGACGATCGCGTTTCCGCGCGAACTCGGCCATGTCGTCGATGGCCTGGAGGGCGCACGGCGCGAGTGGCGTGGGGGTCATGCTCGTCATGCCGAGCGTGGGATCCGCTTTCCATCGCGCCAAGCTCTAGGCCGAATTTTGCGCGAACTGGGCACAGCGCTGTTTCCGTTACGGCTTGGTCCGCCCGAACTGACCGCGGAAAACGAGAACCGCTGGGTCGAGGCGACGCTGGAATCGACTCTTTCGCAACTCGCCGCGCAGATCGCGCTCGAGCTACGGATCGTGCGTCCGGCGATCGACAGCGTTGAAGAAGGCGAGCGCGCCGACCGCATCGTCGGCGACTTCGCGGCGAGCCTGCCTGCCATCCGCCGGTTGCTGGATGAGGACATCCAGGCCGGATACGCGAACGATCCCGCGGCGCGCAGCGTGGACGAAGTCCTGCTGTCTTATCCGTCGGTGGCAGCAGTCATTCATCACCGCCTGGCGCACCGGCTGCACAAACTCGGTGCAGAACTTGTCGCACGCGTTATCGCCGAGGTTGCGCATGCCGAAACCGGAATCGACATTCATCCGGGCGCACGGATAGGACACGGTTTCTTCCTCGACCATGGTACCGGCGTCGTGATCGGCGAGACGGCCATCGTCGGCGACCGCGTGCGGTTGTATCAGGGCGTAACGCTGGGCGGAGAGCCTTCGGTGACGGGGGCCGCGCGTGCGGCGGGCGAAGCGTTCGTCCGCCGCCATCCCGAGATCGGCGACGATGTCGTCATTTTTGCCGGCGCCGTTCTTCTCGGGCCGATCACGATCGGTGCCCGTACCCGGATCGGCGGCAACGTCTGGCTGCGTCGCGACGTACCGCCCGACCATGTGGTCGAGGTTCCCGAGGCCATCATCGCCCCGGCCCAATCCTGATTTTGAAGGACATCGTGTGACCGATCGACCCCAACTGCACCTGGGCGCGTTCATGCGGCCCGTCAGCATCCATACCGGCGCGTGGCGTTATCCCGGTGCCTATCCCGATGCGAACTTCAACTTCCGCCATCTGAAGCATTTTGCGCAGCGGCTGGAGGCGGCGAAGTTCGACGCGTTCTTCATGGCGGACCACCTGGCGGTGCTCGACATGCCCGTGAACGCGCTGAAGCGCAGCCATACGGTGACGTCGTTCGAGCCCTTCACGCTGCTTGCCGCGCTGGCCGGTGCGACGACGCGGATCGGCTTAGTCGCAACCGCCTCGACGACGTTCGACGAACCCTATCACATCGCTCGCCGGTTCGCCTCCCTGGACCATATCAGCGAGGGGCGTGCCGGGTGGAACATCGTGACCACCGCCAACCCCGACGCGGCACTCAATTTCGGTTATGAGGGTCAGATGGATCACGACGCACGCTATGTCCGGGCGCGCGAGTTCTACGACGTCGTGACCGGCCTCTGGGACAGCTTCGCCGACGACGCCTTCGTCCGTGACGTCGACCAGGGAATCTATTTCAATCCCGAGCGCCTGCATGTGCTCGACCACAAGGGGCCGAGCCTGTCGGTCCGCGGGCCGCTCAACATCGCCCGGCCGGTGCAGGGCTGGCCGGTGATCGTACAGGCGGGATCCTCGGAGCCAGGCCGCCAGCTCGCGGCCGAAACCGCGGAGGTCGTGTTCGCCGCCGAACCGACGCTGGACTCGGCCAGGAGGTTCTACGCCGATGTGAAGGCGCGCGCCAAGGCGATCGGGCGTAACCCCAATCATCTGAAGATCCTGCCTGCCGCTTTCGTCGTGGTCGCGGACACCATTGCGGAGGCCCAGGCCCAGCGCGCGCATCTCGATAGCCTGGTCCATTACGATAGCGGCATCGGTTCGCTGAACGGCATGCTCGGCTATGACGTATCGGGCTTCGATCCCGACGGCCCCTTGCCCGACATTCCCGAGACCAATGCCAGCAAGAGCGCGCGCGAGCGGATGGTCCGTCTGGCACGCGACGAGAAGCTGACGATCCGCCAGCTTGCACAGAAGGCGGGGAGCTACGCGGGGCTCGCGTTTGTCGGGACACCTGCCTCGATTGCAGACGAGATGGAGCAGTGGCTGGGTGTGGGATCGGATGGATTCAACATCATGTTCCCGTGGCTGCCCGGCGGGCTCGATGCGTTCGTCGATGGCGTCGTGCCGGAGTTGCAGCGCCGTGGCCTGTTCCGTACCGAGTATGCGGGCACGACACTGCGTGATCATCTGGGCTTGCCGCGACCCGCCAACCGCTTCTCTCCGGACTGACAAGCCATGATCCGTTCGATCCTGAAAATGGGAGATCCTCTCCTGCTTCGCGTCGCGCAGCCGGTGTGCGACCTCGACGATCCCGCGCTGAGGACGATCATAGCGGATATGTACGAGACCATGACCGCTGCGAACGGCGTGGGCCTGGCAGCGCCACAAATCGGCGTCGAACTGCGCGTCATGGTCTTCGGCTTTGACAAGAACCCGCGCTATCCGAACGAACCACCGGTGCCGATGACGACGCTGATCAATCCGCACGTCGACATCCTGACCGACGAGACCGAAGAGGGGTGGGAGGGATGTTTGTCGATCCCGGCCATGCGAGGATCAGTGCCGCGTCCGACGCATATCCGCTATCGCGGTATCGGCGAGGACGGTTGCGAGCTCATCCGTAAGGCGCGTGGTTTCCACGCGCGGGTCGTGCAGCACGAGCTCGATCATCTGAACGGTGTCCTGTACCCGCAGCGGATCGCCGATATGACGAAGTTCGGTTTTATCGACGCCTTGTTCCCGGATAGCGGCTTGGCCGCTCTCGAAGCGCGTCGACGGTGAGCTTGGCCTCGGACCGCACCAATCCGAGCGGCCTCGTGCGTGCGCTGGGCAAGTGGGGACTGACGGCACTCACGATCAACTGCGTCGTCGGCGCAGGGATCCTGGGACTGCCGGGCAAGGTCTACGCGCTCGCAGGCGCCTCGACCGGCTGGGTCGTTGCCGGGGCTGCCGTCCTCGCGCTCGCAGCCGCGCTCTGCCTCGCCGAACTCGGCAGCCGCATGGAGGGGAGCGGGGGACCTGTCGAATATTGTACCGCCGCCTTTGGACCGGTCGCGGGATTCGCGGCAGGCTGGCTGTCCTGGGCGGCAACGGTTCTTGCCGCGGCGTCGTTGCTCAATTTGTTCGCGACGATGGTGGCACCCGAAGCGCACCGGTTGACGGTGGTGGGGACGGGGCTGGGACTGACCGCGTTGGCCTGTGCGGGCATGGGACGCTCGGCGATCGCGAGCGGTGCGCTGACCGTGCTGAAACTTGGCCTGCTGGCCGGCGTGGCGATCGCAGGGCTTGCCGCACCGGCGGCACCGGCAGTCGCACCGACCGCGGCGGCCCAGCCTGTATCAGCGCTCATCCTGATGTTCTTCGCATTCGTCGGCTTCGAGCGACCGACGGCAGTAGCGGGCGAAGTCGTGGACGCTCGCCGCGCCGTTCCGTTTGCGCTGATCGCCGGGATGGCCGTGGTCACCGCGCTGTATGCAGGCGTCATCGCCGCATGCTGGCGCGGCGTGCCCGATCTCGCGCTTAGTCAGCGTCCCGTTGGCGACCTCCTGGCCCGCCTGTTCGGGAACGAGTTTGCGCGTGCTGCCGAGATCGCTGCTGCGGTGATCGTGCTCGGTACGCTCGTCAGCCAATGGATCACGGCGCCGCGTCTCATGCTTGCGCTGTCCGAGCGCGGGCAATTGCCTGCGGCCCTCGGGCGGCTCGCGTCGGGCAGGCGAACGCCGGACGTCGCCATCCTCACGACCGGTGTCGTGGCCGTGATGCTGGCGTTTAGAGGCGATTTCGTCACCAGCATCGCAGCGTCGAGCGCGTCGCGATTGCTGATCTTCATGGTCTGCGCCGCGGCGTTGCTACGGCTTCGTGGTCAAAGCGATGCGCCGGACGCGTGCTTCCGCTTGCCGCTCGGCACCGTAGTCGCCACCTGCGTGATCGTCGTATGCGGGGCATTGCTGGTCGCCGCCTCGGCCGAGCTTGCACGGCTGGGTGTTCTGATTGTCTTTGGAGGATTGCTTTGGCTGATGTCGAACGGGAAACGCTGGTTTCGACGGGCGTGATAGACGCCCCAAGGCTGTCAGTCGCGCCATGTGGTCCGGTCCTCGGCGCGCAAGTCGCCGGCTTGCGCATCGACGGATCGATCGACGCCAACCTGGCCTCAGCGCTCCGAGCTCTGCTGCTGCGCCACAAGGTCCTGTTCTTTCGGGACCTCGATCTCGATTACGAGCAGCATCTGGCACTGGCCCGAGTGTGGGGCGACCTCGAAGGACATCCGGTCATCAAGCATGTGCCCGGATACCCCGAGATCCTCGACATTCGCGGATCGGAGGGACGCGTCGAGGACAATGCCGGCAACCATCGCTTCCAGACGCTGGACAAATGGCACGCTGACGTGACGTTCCGCGCTTCGCCGTCGATGGGGGCGGTGTTGCGTGCGCGGGAAATCCCGGAGATCGGTGGCGACACGCTGTGGGCCGATGCCGCTGCGGTCTACGCCGGGCTGCCCGACGCGGTGAAAACGCGGATCGAGGGCCTGACCGCTACCCACGACCTGTTGTTCGACTTCGGCGACCGCGTCGCACCCGAGCGGCGCGCCGTGATCGCCACTGAGTTTCCGCCGCAGCACCACCCGATCGTCCGCACGCATCCCGAAACCGGTGAGCGGGTTCTATTCGTCAACGCGAGCTTCACCAGCTGCATCGACGGACTGGGCGAGACCGAGAGCGCAGAGCTGCTCATGTATCTGTTCGACCGATTCAAAGTCCCGGAATACCAGGTTCGCTTCCGCTGGACGCCGAATGCCGTCGTGGTCTGGGACAACCGCGCGACCCAGCATTATCCGGTCGCGGATTACTGGCCTGCCCGCCGGCGAATGGAACGGGTCACGATACGTGGCGACGTACCTTTTGGCCCTGTCTCGGCCGGCCCAGTCGTCAGTTAGCGACTGCCGCCGCCGACACGCCAAAGCGCCGGCGTGGCCATCGACCTACATGTTCGATGGCGATGCCGACTTCAGTACTTCGCCCTGAAGGTGAGGCCATACCGTGCGGGCTGGTTATAGTTGACGGTACGCCCAAGATACGCCGTCACACCCGCGCCTGAGGGTGCTGCCAACAGCGCTTGCGAGATGATGTTACGTTCGTTGGTCGCGTTGTTCGCGTAGATCGAAATATCATACTTGTCGCTATTGAGCCGTAGGCCTGCCCGCAAGTTGAGGTTGAACTGGTTTGGCACCTGCGTGTAAATCGATTGAGTCACGCCCGTGCCGTACGACGTGGTGTACGAATATTGCGCATAACTGTAGAATTCGGTGCGAGGCCCGATCTCGAAGTCCCAGGACGGCGTGGCGGACAGCGCCCATTTGGGCGCGTACGGAGCGCGTTGACCCTTGGCGTTGATACTTGCGACACCGTTGTAGCTCAACTCCGCGGGCGCCGGGAGCGAAGGCGCCTTCGTATAGATCGCGTCGTTGTAATTGCCGTCGAACGTGAGGTGGAGCCCCGCCCCGAGATTGGCTGTGATGCTCCACTCGACACCACGCGCGCGAATATCGCCGACATTCGTCGCGCCTCGCTGGATGGTGCCGTTGGGCAGTGTGAAGGAGATGGAGGTCTGGAACCCCTCCAGCTTCTCCTGGTAGGCCGCGACGGCCAGGGTCAAGCGACGATCCAGCAGCGAGGCCTTGACGCCGGCTTCGAGGTTTTTCGTCTTCGTTGGCTGGACGGCAGGGGCCGACGGATCGAGCGAGCGATTGTTCAGATCGAGACCGCCGGCCTGAAAGCCCGTCGCATAGGTAACGTAGGTCGTCAGATTGGGCGTGATCTTGTAGGAAAGGCTGGCCGTACCGGACACGTTGTCGTTCGACGTCTTGATATCGAGCGGATATCCAGTCGCAGCGACCGCGGTCGGATAGCCGGGCACCGTGTAGGCGACCCCCGAATTTCGCTGAACGGCATCGATCGCGTTATAAAACGCGTTTAGTTGTGCGTTCGTCACCCCAACAGGGAGCGAGGTTGGAAGCAGGCTCGTATCGACCGGGCTGCTGCCATTCTTGCGATCATAGGTGTAGCGCAGGCCGCCCGTCAGGTCCAAAGCGCTGGTGATATGCCAGGTCGCCTGGCCGTAGACGGCCGCGTTCCGGTTCTCGACGCTCGTGTCTTCGATAATCTGCGCGCCGGTCAGCTGGGACCGAAACGACAGCGGAATCGGCGTGAACGCCGTGCCTGCCAAGCTGTTATACGCATTGTACCACGGGATCACATCTGCGCCGAACTGATGAACGACATAGTGATCCTTCAGCTTGGAATAATACAGGAACGCCCCGACCTGCCATTCGATGGGACTCTGTCGTTTGGAGGCCAGCCTGAACTCCTGACTGAACTGGTCGCTGTGGCTGAACGCCGCATTCTGATAGATGTCGAGCGGTGAGCTGTCGCTGTCCTGTGGCGGATCGAACGTCCAAAGACGCCATGCGCTGATCGAGGTAAGAGTCGCGCCACCAAAGTCATAATCCGCTGTCAGGGAAATTCCCGCGTTTCTCGTGAGCATGTGGTTGTAGTTGTTGGTGATGTTGGTTCTCGGATCGACCGTCGGGACCCAGTTCTGGACGCCGCCGAAATTCGTAAGCTGGCTCAGTGCCTTGAGGGCGGTCGTAACTCGGGCCTGCTGCGCCGCGGTCGTATTGATGCCCCAGTTGCCGGGGCCGAATAGTTCCTGGATGCCGCCGCCGGAACTGAAGCCGGATGAACTGTCGCTCTCGATATTCAGGTCGCCCGAGAGGTTGACGCTCAATTTGCCTGCGTTGATGAGGAACTGCTGGCGTATGCCCCAACGCTTCGTACCCGCGGTGGTATCGTCGTCCGTCGCGGTCGGAGCGTAGATGCCTTTCTGCGCCGCCGCACTCTTGAAGTCGGGTCTGAACGGCGTAGCGATCCAGCCGTCGGAGCGGGTTCCATACACTGCCGTGCGAAAGGCGATGTTTTCGGTGATCGGGCCGGTGATGATGGCTTTGCCCTGGGCGAAGTCATACCGTCCATAGGACGCCTCGAACGTCTGGCTTGGGGTGAAGCTCGGCTTGTTGAACGTGACGTTCAGAGCGCCTGCGGCTGCGTTGCGACCGAACAAGGTCCCCTGCGGGCCGCGCAGGACCTCGAAACTTTTGACGTCGACCAGATCTTGCAGGACCTGGCCCGGCCGGGCTTGATAGACGCCGTCGAAATAGACCCCGATCGCGTTGTCGAGGCCGTCCGCCGCAGTCGGGGCATAGCCGATGCCGCGGATCGTCACCGAGAAGTTGCGCGGGTTGCCGCCCGTCGAGTTCAAACCCGGCGTTTGTTCGACCAGGCTCTGCAGATCGATGGTGCCCTTGCGCTCGAGCGTCTCGCCGCTGATCGCCTGCACCGAAATCGGAACGTCCCGAATGTTTTCGGCCCTGCGGCGGGCGGTCACCACGACCTCGTCGCTGCTATCGAGCCTAACCGCTGGCGCTTCTTGCGCCGAGGTAACAGAGGGTATCGTCAGCGTAGCCGCAGTCGCGAAAAGCGCCCGCACGATAACAGAACGATTCATTCGGTAGACCCCCGTCTTAATTCCTACTCATCAAGTGGGAGTTCTAGAAATTGAATCCCCATCGAACAGGTAGGAAATGTCCGCGGTCGGGAAGTTTTTCTGCATCGCGTCCGATCGAGCGCCCCTTCAGACATCGGCAATCGGGCTGGGAGAAGACATGTGGCAACGATCGGGACGCTGGAAGTAAGCGCGCAAGGTTTCGGCGCGATGGGCCTCTCCCATGTCTACGGGCAGGCGGATGAAGCGGACTCGATCCGTACGCTGCGCCGCGCGATCGACCTCGGCGTCACCTTTTTCGATACTGCCACCGGGTACGGCAATGGGCATAACGAGGAACTGCTGGGCCGGGCGATCGCAGGCCGGAGAGACGGCCTCGTCATCGCCAGCAAGTTCACGCATCGTCAGGGCGACGGTCGGTGGGTCTCGGCGCGCGAGGCGGTGGAGGCGAGCCTGCGCCGGCTGAGCGTGGAACAGATCGACCTCTATTATCTCCACCGCGTCGATGCGGAGACACCCGTCGAGGAGTCGGTCGGCGAGCTCGGGCGGCTACGCGAAGAGGGCAAGATCGGCGGGATCGGCGTTTCGGAAGCGAGCGCTGTTCAGCTCCGCGTGGCGCACGCCGTGGCGCCGCTGACCGCGCTGCAGAGCGAGTATTCGTTGTGGACCCGCGACGTGGAGGTGGGAATCCTTCCCACCACGCTCGAACTGGGTATCGGCTTCGTTGCCTACAGCCCGCTCGGTCGAGGATTTCTGGCCGGCGCCGAACCGGTCGAGGATAATGATCGCCGCCGCATTCACCCGCGGTTCCAGGCCGATGCGGTCGCCGCCAACAGCCGCTCGCGACGCTCGATCGAGGACGTGGCGGAGCGATTGCACCTGACGCCGGCGCAGGTCAGCCTTGCCTGGGTGTTGTCCAAGGGTGTCGTCCCGATCCCCGGTACGCGGCATATTCGCCATCTCGAGGACAATTGGGCCGCAGGCGACATCCGATTGAACGAGGGGACGATCGAAGAGCTCGAGGCCGCGTTCCCGCGCGGCGCGACCATCGGCGACCGCTATCCTGCCGAGCAGATGAAGTCGGTCCCAGCCGAGCCAGCGCTGGTCTGATGTCGCAGGCCGTTTATCGCTGGCCGAAAGGGTCCGTCGCGTTGGCGGCGTTCGTCGCCGGGTCGATCGCGCTGCTGTTCGCCTTCGCACCCGCGTACAGGACGGCCGAAGCGAAGACCGGGCTTCCGCTCACCGCCCCTCTACCCGACCGCGTGCCGCCAGGGGTGGTGCTGCGCGTCGGCGATCCGGTCACACGCTGGGTCTTCGAGCATAACGGCTGGGAAAAACGGTTGCCGTTCCGCGTCGAGTGGGCGGAGATCACAGGCGGACCGGATGTTACCGAGGCGTTTCATGCCGGCGTGCTTGATGTAGGCTTCGGCGCCAGCGTGCCGCCCATCCATGCCGTCTGGATGGGTATACCGGTCCGCATCGTCGCCTTTCGCGAATATGCCGACCGCGCGACCCGTCAGGCCTATGTTTTTGGCATTGCGCCCAAGGCGAACATCAAGACGCTGTCTGATCTTCGAGGCAAGCGGATCGCCTTCAGTCCCAGTCAAGTTCAAGCGCAGATCGTTATCGAGACGCTGAAAGCTGTCGGTATCCGACGACAGGACGTTACGCTCGTCGAACTGCCCTCGAGCATCGGCGGCGATGTGTACAGCAACGCGCTCGCCTCCGGCGCTATCGATGCCGCCCCTATCCGAGCTGATCTTGTTGCGCAGCGCTACGTCCGGGACTTCGGTGCAAGGGGCGCACATATTCTGAAACACCCTCCGTTCCGCGACGACGGCGGCAACGTGTACGTGCCGGAGACCTCGCTGGCCGATCCGGGCAAGGCGGCTGCGCTTCGGATCTTCATTCATTACTGGGGCCTCGCCCAGGCATGGGTCAACGCGCATCCCGAGGACGTGGCACGCGGCTACTACGTCGGAAATCGGGGCCTTCCCATCGCCGATGCCCGTGTGATGGCGGCCTATACTGGCAATGTCTCCGTGCCGCGAAGCTGGGCCGGGGCGATCGCCTATCAGCAGGCTGCGATCGACACACTCGGCCCCGAAACGAAGCACCCCCGCCTCGATGCGGCAACGCTTTTCGATCGCCGTTTCGAGAGGATCGCAGGCGACGCCGCGGCCTCGGTGCAGGGGAAACCGTCATGAACGCCTATCCGCAAGGACTTCGCGTGCCATCTCCGACGATGAAGGTTGCGGTCGTGCCTCACTATAAATTGCGCCTGCAGCCCAAGCAGCGTCTCAGTCCCGGCAAGCCGGCTCGCTATGGCACTCTGCTCGGGCCTGCGCTGCTGTTACTCTACTGGTCAGTACTGTCAGTCACGGGCTGGCTCGATCCCCGTGTCCTTCCAGCACCATGGACCGCGATCACGACGACGATCGACCTGATCCGTGAAGGCCGCCTCCAGGACAATCTCGCAATCTCGACCTGGCGGGCGATGACCGGGCTTGGTTTCGGCGTGGCGGTCGGCGTGACGCTCGCCTTCCTGTCCGGCCTGTCGCTGCTTGGTGGCTACGTGATCGACGGACTGGTCCAGATCAAGCGCGGGATCCCGATCCTGGCGTTGATCCCGTTCATGATCCTGTGGCTGGGGATCGGCGAAGCGATGAAGATCACGCTGATCGCCACCGCCGTGTTCTTCCCCGTCTACATCAACACACACAACGCGCTGCGGGCCATCGACATCCGGCATGTGGAACTGGCGGAGACTGTGCGGCTGAGCCGTTGGCAGTTCGTGCGCTATGTCGTCGTGCCGGGATCGCTGCCGGGTTTCCTGACCGGCCTGCGCTTCGGCGTGACGTCCTCGTGGCTGGCGCTGGTGGTGGTGGAGCAGCTCAACGCGACGAGCGGCATCGGCTACATGGTCACGCTGGCGCGCAACTACGCGCAGACCGACGTGATGCTGGTCGGGCTGGTTGTCTATGCGCTGCTCGGCTTCGGATCCGACGCACTCGTCCGACAGGTGGAGCGTCGCTTGCTCACCTGGCGCCGGACGCTCGGCCGATGAGTGCCGTCCTTCACGCCCCGGCCGTTCGGGTTCGGGGACTTTTCCGGACGTTCACGCTGAAAGGCGTGCTCAACGGGATCGATCTCGACATCGCGCCTGGTGAGTTCGTCGCGTTGCTCGGTCGCAGCGGCTCGGGCAAAAGCACATTCCTCCGCGCGCTGGCCGAGATCGATCACGAGGCGGAAGGCACGGGCGCGATACAGCTGCCGGAGCGGCTCTCCGTCATCTTTCAGGATGCGCGCCTCCTGCCGTGGATGCGGGTGCTGGACAACGTCCTGCTTGGCGTCACGGGCCGCGAGCAACGTCAACGAGGTCGCGATGCGCTGGCCGAAGTCGGCCTCGCCGGTCGCGAGCGCGCCTGGCCGCACGAACTGTCGGGCGGTGAGCAACAGCGTGTGGCGCTGGCCCGCGCGCTGGTTCGCCAGCCCAAGCTGCTGCTGGCGGACGAGCCGTTCGGCGCGCTCGACGCGCTGACCCGAATCCAGATGCACGCGCTGCTCCGCCGCCTGTCCGACGTACACGACCCGGCCGTCCTGCTCGTCACGCACGATATCGACGAGGCGATCCTGCTGGCCGACCGGATCCTGATCCTGGATGACGGCCGCCTGGTTGCCGATCTGCCGGTCGATCTGCCCGACAGTGGCATCGCCCGACGCGAGCGCATCGCCGAGCTGCGCGCGCGGCTCCACCGCCTGCTCGGCGTCGAGGAAGCGCCGGCCGATTATCACGAAGACCGGCATTCGCTCGTAACGCGGATCGGCACGACCAACCTCGAAAGCGGGACAACAGCATGAGCGAAGCGGGCCTGGCCTATCCACGCGTGGACGAGACAGATCGGCGCGGTAGCCGTTTGTTCGACCGCTATCGGCAGGATCTCGACCTGAACACCGCGTGGAACGAGACGCTCGACACGCTCCTCGCTCATCGCTCCGTGCGCGCCTACACGTCCGATCCGGTACCGGAAGGCACGATCGAACTTGCTGTCGCGGCGGCGCAATCGGCGGCGAGCTCCTCAAATCTCCAGCCGTGGAGCGTCGTCGCGGTCGAGGACCCGGCGCGCAAGGCGCGGCTCGCCGCGCTTGCCGGCAACCAGAAGCAGATCCTCCAGGCTCCGCTCTTCCTGTTGTGGATCGTCGACCATCATCGCCTTTCACGGATCGGCGAGCGGGCCGGTACGCCGGCGGACGCGCTCCACTATCTCGAGAGCTTCCTGCTGGGTGCGTTGGATACGTCGCTCGCGGCGCAAAGCGCGGTCGTCGCGCTGGAGTCGATCGGGCTGGGCACCTGCTATATCGGTGGGATCCGCAACCAGCCCGCCGAGGTGGCGGCCGAGCTCGGCCTGCCGCCGCAGTCCTTTGCGCTGTTCGGGCTTACGATTGGCGTTCCCGATCCCGCCGCCCCGGCGTCGGTAAAGCCGCGCCTCCCGCAGGACGCCGTGCTGTTCCGCGAAACCTACGGCCAGGCGGCCGCGCCGAGTGCGCTCGCGGCCTATGATCGTCGCCTGCGCGATTTCCAGCGCGAGCAGGCCATGACCGAGCGCGACTGGACGGATCAGGCCTCGCAGCGCGTGCGGGGCGCGGAGTCTCTCGCCGGACGCGATGTGCTGCGGGACGTCCTGCACGGCCTCGGCTTCCAGTTGAAATAGCGCAGTCCGACCCGGTTCTTACGAAACAGCGATACGGAGTTCTCATGTCAAATTCGTCCGAATTTCTCTGGTACATCCCTAATCAGGTCGAGGGCGGCCATCGCGGCGACATCAGTCAAGTCGGACCCTCAAGCCTTGAAACGCTGACGAGCCACGCGGAGGCGCTGGAACAGCATGGCTGGGGCGGGGCGCTGATCGGCGCGGGTTGGGGACGGCCCGACACGTTCACAGTGGCGGCCGCCCTGGTGGCGCGCACGAAGACGTTCGAGCCGCTCATCGCGATCCGGCCCGGTTACTGGCGACCGGCCAATTTCGCCTCCGCCGCCGCCACTTTGGACGAACTGTCCGGAGGACGGGTGCGCGTCAACATCGTCTCGGGCCAGGACAATCTGGCGGCTTATGGCGACAACGAGGGCGATCAGACGCACCGCTACAACCGGACCAAGGAGTTCATGCGCCTGGTACGGCGGCTCTGGACCGAAGAGAACGTGACGTTCGACGGCGAGCATTTCCAGGTGGCGGGATCGACCGTGGAACCGCGGATCACGCCGCGCGGTGACCGGCTGCATCCGCGCCTTTATTTCGGCGGCGCGTCTGAGGCGGCCGAACGCGTGGCGGCGACCGAGGCCGACGTGCAGCTCTTCTGGGGCGAACCGCTTGATGGCGTGGGCGAGCGGATCGCGCGATTGAAGCGCCTGAGCCGCGACCTCGACCGCGATCTGCCGCCGCTCCAATTCGGGCTGCGCATCACCACACTCGTTCGCGACACGACCGAACAGGCCTGGGCCGATGCCGAGGCAAAGGTCGAAGAGATGGCGAAGCAGCATGGTCAGCTGGATCAGCATCGCCGCGCGCCAGCGGTTGGCCAGCAACGCCTGCTCAATCTCCACGCGCGCGGCGACGTGCTGGACGACAACCTGTATACCGCGCCTGGCCGCTATGGCGGCGGCGGTGCGGGAACGACGTGGCTGGTCGGATCGGCCGCCGACGTCGCAAGCTCGCTGCGCAGGTATCGCGACCTGGGCATCACGCACTTCGTCCTGTCCGATACGCCCTATCTCTCCGAAATTCGGCGACAGGGCGATCAACTGCTTCCTCTCCTGCGCGATCAGCCCGCCCTCGCGGCCGACCAGCTGCTTGTCCCGGAACGGGTTGCGTAGGCACAAGCGAGCGCTCCGGTATGGAAAATGAAACAGTGACTGTGAACAGGGAGCGTGAAGAGCATGTCGCGGGCGGCGGGTTGCTCCACCGGCGCGCGTTTCTGGGGATGAGCGCGGTCGCGGCAGGCGGCTTGGCAAGCGGGCTGGGTGCCGCAACCGACCCGCGATCGCCGGTGTCGATGCGCGAGCCGGGCGGCGCGCTGTCGGGATATGGCACGCGGGCGCCTTCCGCCGAAATCATCCAGCGGATCGTCCCGGAGCTTCCCTTTCCCGGCACAGGGTCATCCCGCACGCCGCTTCAGCTGTTGGAGGGGACGATCACACCGAACGGCCTGCATTTCGAGCGACATCATAACGGCGTTCCAGCGATCGACCCGGCGACGCACGAACTGCTGATACATGGCCTGGTCCGCCAGCCCCTGCTGTTCCGCTACGACGACCTGCTTCGCTATCCCCGCGAAAATCGGATCCTGTTCATCGAGTGCTCGGGCAACAGCGGCACGATCGCTGCCGCCGCGCCGGTCCAGGCGAGTGCGGGTCAGCTCAATGGGCTGGTCTCCTGCGCGGAATGGACGGGCGTGCGTCTTGGCACGCTTCTCGATGAAGTTGGCGTCGATCTCGACGCGCGTTGGGTGCAGGCGGAGGGTGCGGATGCCGCCGGCATGACGCGCAGCATTCCGCTGTCGATCTGTCTCGATGATGCGATGATCGCCCTGTTCCAGAATGGCGAGCCGCTGCGGCCCGAGCAGGGCTTTCCCATGCGGCTGTTGCTGCCGGGGATCGAGGGCAACGCATCCGTGAAATGGCTACGCCGCCTGAAGGTGATAGCGACGCCGGCCTTCTCGCGGGAGGAAACCTCGAAATACTCCGATCTGCTGGCGGACGGGCGGGCGGAACTCTTCTCGCTGCGCATGGGCGTGAAGTCGATCATCCTGTTTCCGTCGTTCGGGCTCGACCTGCCCGGTCCGGGTCGACGCGAGATAAGCGGGCTTGCCTGGTCGGGGCATGGTCGCATCCGCAAAGTGGAAGTGTCGGCCGACGGCGGGACCACCTGGGCGGAAGCCGCCCTTGGTGAGTCCGTCCTGCCAAAGGCGCTGACGCGATTTCGCATACCTTGGCGATGGGACGGCGGCCCCGCCACGCTGTTGAGCCGCGCCGTAGACGATACCGGCGCCGTGCAGCCGCGGCGCAAGGAATGGGTCGCGAAATACGGTATCGGGCAAGGCTATCACAGCAACGCCATCCAGAGCTGGCGCATCGATGAGTCGGGACATGTAAGCCATGTCTATGCATAAGCGTGCGATCGCGGCGTGTTGCGGCCTGCTGGTTCTCGCCTGCTCCGGCAAGGCCCGCGACGCCACCAATGACGGGCCGCATCATGGTCGACCAGCCTCTCCGGCCGTGATCGGCCGCATGGATCTGACCATCGCGGCAGACGGAGTCGGGCTTCCTCCTGGGTCCGGTTCGGTCGAGGAGGGACGGGCGACCTTTGCCGCCAAATGCGCCGCCTGCCACGGCTCCGAGGGGACCGGCGGGATTGCGGATCGCCTGACCGGCGGGGTCGGTTCGCTTGCCTCGGCAAAACCGGTCAGGACGGTCGCCAGCTATTGGCCGTATGCGACCACGATCTTCGATTATGTACGCCGCGCCATGCCGCTTACCGCGCCGCAGTCGCTCACCGACGTGGAGGTCTATGGGCTGGTCGCCTATCTGTTATCCGTCGACCGAATCGTTCGGCCCGACGCAAGGCTCGACGCGGCCAGCCTGTCAAAGATAGCCATGCCCAATCGTAACGGATTCATCAGCCTCGAAACGCATGACTTCGACGGCAATATAGGCAGCGACCGCAAGGCGCCCCCGCGCGGCGCATCGAGCCGATCGCAAGGAGAAAAGAATTGAAGACCGCATTCATCACTGGCGCAACGTCGGGCATCGGCAAGGCAGCGGCGAGCGCGCTTGCAGGCGCGGGATGGCAGGTGATCGTGACCGGGCGTCGCGCCGATCGGCTTGCGCCGCTGGTCGAGGCGTTTGGCGACCGCATCCACCCGGCCGTCTTCGACATTCGCGACGAAGCCGCGATGGCCGCTGCGCTCGATAACTTGCCGGAGCGGTTCCGGGGCATCGATCTGCTGGTCAACAACGCTGGCCTCGCCCTCGGCACGGCGACGGCGCAGCGCGCGGACCTGGATCAATGGCGCACGATGATCGACACCAACGTCACGGCTCTGGTCTCCGTCACGCACCGCCTGCTGCCGGGCCTCGTCGAACGGCGCGGTGGGATCATCAACATCGCCTCCGTCGCGGGCACCTACCCGTATACCGGCGGGAACGTGTACGGGGGGACCAAGGCCTTCGTGCAGCAGTTCACGCTGGGTCTCCGATCCGATCTTCACGGCACGGGCGTTCGCGTCAGCGCGATCGATCCCGGCATGGTCGAAACCGAGTTCACGCTGGTTCGCACGGGCGGCGACCAGAGCGCGTCGGATACGCTTTATAGCGGCGCCGATCCGATGACTGCTGGGGATATCGCCGCCACCATTCTGTGGATCGCAACGCTTTCCTCGCATCTGAATATCAACCGGTTGGAACTCATGCCGGTCAACCAATCCTTCGCCGGCTTTCAGGTCGCCCGCACGCCCACGACCTGAGCCCGCGCAGCCGCATTCCAGAACGGAACATCGCATGACATTACAGTATCGCTACCTTGGCAGGTCCGGAATCAAGGTCTCGCCACTTTCGCTTGGCACCATGATGTTCGGCGGCCAGACCGACGAGGCTACCTCGCACCGGATCATCGACAAGGCGCACGAGCAGGGCATCAACTTCATCGACACCGCCGACGTCTACAATGGCGGTGAATCCGAAATCGTCGTGGGCAAAGGCATCAAGGCGCGCCGCGACGATTGGGTTCTGGCTACGAAATTCTCGAACCCCATGGCGCCGGGCCCGAACGGCGGCGGGCAATCCCGCAAATGGATCATCAAAAGCGTGGAGGACAGTTTGCGCCGGCTGGGGACGGACTATATCGATTTGATCTACTTTCACCGTGCGGTGTTCGACGCGCCGCTCGGTGAAGCAGTACGCGCGATCGGCGATCTGATTGCGCAGGGCAAGTTGCGCTATTTCGGGGTGTCCAACTTCCGGGCCTGGCGGATCGCCGAGGTATCACACCTAGCCGATCAGTTCGGCATCGACCGGCCGATCGCTAGCCAACCGCTCTACAACATCTTCAACCGCGTGGCCGAAGTCGAGCAGCTGCCGGCGGCCAGTTTCTACGGGCTAGGCACCGTATCCTACAGTCCGCTGGCGCGGGGCGTTCTTACCGGCAAATATGATTCAAGCCGGGCACCGCCTGCGGATACGCGCGCCGGACGGGGCGATAAGCGCATTCTCGAGACCGAATGGCGCCCCGAATCGATCGAACTGGCCGCCCGTATTGCAACGCATGCGCGTGAGCGTGGGATCGAGCCGACGGCCTTCGCGATAGCCTGGGTGTTGAACAACAAGCTTGTCACCAGCACGATCACGGGGCCTCGCACGGAGGCGCATTGGGATAGCTATATCGGTGCGATCGACGTTCGTCTGTCTTCTGACGACGAGGCGTTGATCGATAGTTTGGTCGTGGCAGGCCATGCATCGACCCATGGCTACAATGATCCGGGCCATCCTATCGAAGGGCGCATTGTGTGAGCTGCTACTAGTCTCAAGACCACGACCGTAAGTAAAACTACGCTCGACAATATCACTGAACATTTGAAACGCGGGGCCGGCTACGACGCGTCAAGTCATCGAAGCTGGATCGGCGCGCCGTCGGCAGGGGGGACGGCCTGCGGCATTACTCCCACCTCGAACATGAATGAGTGTCTGAAGTTAGGAAACGCGGAAGGACGCTCGAATGGCCGACTATGGGTCACCTAGCGCGAGGCCTTAGCGGTTCCGGTCCATCTGTAGGAGGCGGACATAGTCCTGCTCTGGTTGGCCATATGTATCGCCCGCCAGGGCCATGAGCTTTGTCCGATCGTGGACCAGAACCTTGGCCCGGACGGCCCGGATCGCATGCTCCTCCTCCAGCCGGTGGAGTGCATCCGTAACGCTGCTGCGGCGAACGCCGAGCATCAGCCGGAACTCATCATGCGTCATGCAGATCTCGTCGGCCTGGACACGGTCGTGGTATAGTAGGATCCACCGGGCCATGCGGCGTTCGATCGAATGCGCCAGCGATGACACGACGGTCCGGCCCATCTGCAGCATGAACACGTGGGCGAACCGCAGCAGTGTCAGGTGCAGGGCAGGGCTTCGTTCGATCGCGGCCAGCAATGCCTCGGCGGGCATGCGCAGCGCTTGGCCACGCTCGGCGCGCATCGTCACGTCGTAGGGCGAGCGATCGTCGCCCATCACCAGCGGCCAGCCGATGAACCCCTCTGCGCCGACCAGACCGACCGCATAGCGACGATCGTCGTCGAGCGAATCCAGCACTCCGGCAATACCCTGTTCCAGAAAGCAGATGCTTTCGATCGGATCGCCGGCTCGCGCAATGAAATCGCCGACCGCGAACGATACCGGCTCGAGATGCGGCGCCAGCAAGCCGAAATCCTCCGGGGAGAGGCTGGCTAGCAGCCGATTGCCGACCATTCTTTCGAAAGGGGCGTCATCGCGATCGATCGCCGCGCGAGGCGTTGCGCCGGTGATGGAAACGATCGTCGACACCCAATTCTCCTTCTAACATCAGGACTTTGCACGGTTCCGTACAGCAACGTTGGCCATCCTGCTTTGTTCATGAGCGATCAAACAGGAGGACTACATGATTTCCATCTCGAAGCGCCCGGTCGCGCGCAGCCTTTTCGCGGCGGCGCTGCTGACGGCATCGGCCGGCGTTCTCGCCCAATCGGCGCGTTCGCCGAGCGCACCGCCGCCCGCCGCCCCGCCGGCAAGCGCGACGCAGCCCCCCAAGGCGGCGCCCGACATGCAGAAGGTGCTCGACGCGCTAGCGGGTCTCGGCGGCAAGCCGATCGAGACGCTGACCCCGGCGCAGGCGCGGATGCAGCCTTCGGCCGCCGACGGTGCCAAGGCGGCGATGGCCCAGCAGGGCATGTCGACCGCACCCGACGCTTCGGTAACGACGCAGGACGTGCCGTATGGCTCGGACGCGCAGCAGTTCGCGCGTATCTACAAGCCCGCGGCAGCGGCCGCGAATGGCAAGCCGATGCCGGTCGTCGTCTATTATCACGGCGGTGGCTGGGTGATCGCGGACGTCAACACGTATGATTCGGCACCGCGTGCAATGGCCAAGGCGCTGAACGCGATCGTCGTGTCGGTCGAATACCGCCATGCGCCCGAGTTCAAGTTCCCGGCGCAACATGACGACGCCGCAGCGGCCTATCGCTGGACGTTGCAGAACGCGGCGAGCTGGGGCGGCGATCCTGCGAAGATCGCGGTCGCGGGCGAGAGCGCGGGTGGTAATCTGGCGGTGGCGACGGCGATCTACGCACGCGACAATCGCCTGACGCTGCCGCGGTACATCGTCTCGGTCTATCCGATCGCCAACAGCAGCATGACGCTGCCGTCGCGCAAGGATTCGGCGAACGCCAAGCCGCTGAATGCAGCGATGCTGAAGTGGTTCGGCTATTATTACCAGACCAGCGCCGCCGATGCGCAGGATCCGCGGCTGAACCTTGTTGCCGCCAACCTGCGCGGCCTGCCGCCGACGACGATCATCAACGCGCAGATCGATCCGCTGCGCTCGGACGGCGAGACGCTGGCCGCGGCGATGCGCACCGCGGGCGTGAAGGTCGAGCAGAAGACCTTCCCAGGCGTGACGCATGAGTTCTTCGGCATGGCGAAGGTCGTTCGCGGTGCCAAGGACGCCAACGAACTGGCGGTTGCGCGCCTCAAGGCAGCGTTCGCAGGGGCGCCCCGCCGCTGATCGGTTCGACGGGGTGGCTGGTGCCGCCCCGTCGATCAATGCGTGACCGGTATCCGGCCGGCGCGGCCTGACAACGGAGAGCCAGCGATGCGTACCCCACCTTATCCGCCTGCGGACATGCCCGCGGATTTGCGTCCGCTTCACGACGAGATGGACGCTTACATCACCGAGCATCTGAAGGGCTTCGTCTCGCACCGTGCAGACGGTGCGCTGGTCGGGCCGTTCGCGCCGATGTTGCGCTTTCCCGCGTTTGGGCGCGCTGCCTGGACGTATACCAAGGCGCTGATCGACAACGCGACGCTGCCGAAAGCGGCGCACGAGGTCGCTATCCTCGCGACCGGCGCGGTCTTGAACTCGCGCTACGAACTTTACGCGCACGAGCGGGTCGGCGAGGCGGCGGGTCTGTCGGCCGAAAAGGTCGCGACGATCGCCGCCGGCCAGCGTCCCGCCGACCTGACCGAAGAGGAGGCTTCCGCCTATGACGTCGCGGTCACGTTGGCGGGCGGGCGTCAGCTGCCGGCCTCGACCTATAACCGTGCCGTGCGCGCGTTCGGCGAGGACCGGACGGCCGAGCTGGTCTATCTGGTCGGTGGCTATTGCCTCGTGTCGCTGCTGCTCAACGCCTACGACATGTCGGTCCCCGGCCGTGAGGAAGGGCTGCCCGACGATCCCCAGGAAGAGGGAGAGCGCGCATGAACGGCAAGCGGATGGCCGGCGCGATCGCCGGCGGACTGGTGGCCGGGCTAGGCATCACCGCGATGATGATGGCGGGCGAGAAGAAGAGCGGGACGCCGTCCGAGCTCACCGATCTCGAACGGGCCGGTGCACGGCAACTCGGCGTCCGCTCCGTACCGTTAAGCGACCTGCCGGATGCGACCGAACAGGTCGTCGTGCAGGGCAGCCACCTCCTGCTCTCCGCGGCGGCCGGCGCGGTCTATGCGGCGACCGTCGACGAAGATGCGGGCGTGCTGCCGTCGGGGATTGTGTTCGGCCTGGCGTTCTATGCGACGATGCACTGGATCACCGGGCCATTGCTGGGGCTCAAGAAGCCCGAATGGCAGGCGGACGCGGCGACGATCGGGACGCACACGATGGTCCACTTCGTCTTCGGCGTCGCGACCGCGGCCGGCGCGAAGGCAGCGGCCAACGCCTGACCGTTCCGGAATACCGACGCCCCCAAAGCGCGAACCGCGCGTTACTGCGCTGAACCACAAGGATTTCCCATGTTGAAGAACCCGATCCGCTACAGCCCCGACGTCGAGACGATCGGTCCCGACGAGCAGGAAACGATCGACGGCCTCAACAAGACGTTCAGCTACATCGTCGAGAAGACGCACGAGGATCTCGGCCACGCGCAGCGCGGCGTCCATGCCAAGAGCCACGCGCTGCTCGAAGGCGAGATGGTGGTCCACGACGACCTTGCGGACGAGCAGGCGCAGGGCATTTTCGAGCGCGGGCGTCGCTACCCGGTCATCATCCGGATGTCGGCGATCCCCGGCGATCCGATCCGCGACAGCGTCTCCCTGCCGCGCGGCTTCTCGATCAAGATCATCGGCGTCGATGGCGAGCGGCTGCCCGGCGCCGAGGACGAAGTGACGCAGGACTTCCTGATGGCCTCCGGGGTCGCCTTCTCGAACCCGACGCCGGTCGGGTTCCTGCGCAACACCAAGTTGCTCGCCACCACGACCAATCGCGCGGAATGGGCGAAGGCGGCGCTGTCGAAGGCGCTGCGCCCGATCGAACAGGCGCTCGAAGCGGTCGGCGGCGAGAGTGCGTTGCTGAAGGGCTTTGGCGGCTATCCCGACACCAATCCGATCGGCGACCGCTACGGGACGCAGGCGCCGCTCCGGTTTGGCGACTATATCGCCAAGTTCGACATCGTGCCGGAATCGCCCAACTTTCGCGCGTTGACCGACCAGAAGCTCGACGAGAGCAAGAGCCCCGACTCGATCCGCGAAGAATTGATGGCGATCTTTGCGAACGAGGGTGGTGCCTGGACGCTGCGCGCGCAGCTCTGCCGTGACCTCGAGGAGAACCCGATCGAGGACGCCGCGACGCCGTGGCCGGAGCAGGGCAATCCCTACATCCCGGTCGCGACGATCACGGTGAAGCCACAGAAGAGCTGGTCCGAGGAGCGCGTCACCGTGCTCAACGAACAGACCGCGTTCCGCCCCTGGCACGGCGTCGAGGCGCATCGACCGCTCGGGTCGGTCATGCGCGCGCGCCGTGCGGTGTATCCGGTGATCCAGGATCTGCGCAGCCAGTTGAACGGCTGCCCGATGCACGAGCCGCGGTCGCTGCCTACGCTCGACTGATCGGGTCTGCACGGAACCGTACCGAAACGTCGCAGGGCATTCGAGTGTTAACATCCTGATCCAACAGGAGCTTCCCATGCCCTATCTACCCTATCGCGACGACATCGAGACGCCTGAGCCCGGCGAGCAGGAGAGTATCGACGGCATCATCAAAGGGATGACGCAGGAGAGCCAGGCGGTCGAGAAGCGCGACGGCCACGCGGTGCGCGCCAGCCATGCCAAGAGCACGGCCTGCGTCATCGGCACGATGGTCGTCGCCGAGGATCTGCCGCCCGAACTGGCGCAGGGGCTGTTCGCGAAACCGGGGACGTTCGACGTTGCGGTCCGCTTCGCGCAAGGGCCGGGCGAGAAGCTGGGAGACCGGGTCTCGACGCACCGTGGCATGGCTATCAAGGTCTTCGGGGTCGAAGGCGCCAAGCTGCCCGGTCACGACGCGCCGACGCAGGATTTCGTACTGGCGAGCGGCACGACGTTCCCGGCCGGCACCGCCGCCGGGTTCCTAGCGCAGGCGAAGAAGATCGGCATGACCGTGCCGATGCCCGAAGGCGTCAAAAGCGCGGCCGCATCGATCGCGCGCAACCTCAACAAGGTCCTGAACGCCGTCGGTGCCGAACCGAGCCCGACGCTGGACTTTTACGGCCATCCGTTCAGCCACCCGCTCGTCGAGACGTATTTCAGCCAGTGCCCCATCCGGTACGGCGATTATGTCGCGAAACTCGGCGTGTTTCCGGTCGCGCTTGAGCAGCGCGCGCTCGACGATTGGCGGCTCGATCCGCATCAGGATGAGGATGGCTTCCGTCACGCCGCGATCGCGTATTTCGACGGCAACGACGCGGCCTTCGAACTGCGCGCGCAACTCTGGGTCGATGCCGAGACGCAGCCGATCGAAGACACGTCGGTCGACTGGCCGACGCGGGTCAGCGAATACCGTACGATCGCGACGATCCGTCTGCCGCGGCAGGCCGCCTTTGGCCCGGATCGCGTCCGCTATTTCGACGAGGTCATGACGTTCCGGCCGGCGCACGCCCTGGAGGCGCATCGACCGCTCGGCGGCGTGATGCGCGCACGCATGCAGGTTTACCGCGCGCTAAGCGATTTCCGCCACCGCGAGACCGGCATCGCTGCCGCGAACACCGCGGCCATCACCGATATTCCGGCCTGATGCCGCTCACGCTTATTCAAATTTCGAAAGGATACCCATGAAGCTCCAAGGCAAGAAAATCGCGATCCTGATCGCACCCCGCGGCACCGAGGAACCCGAGTTCGCGCAGCCCAAGGCGGCGGTCGAGCAGGCGGGCGGTGCTGTGACCGTCATCAGCCTCGAGACGGGCGAAGCGGAGACGGTCAACAACGATCTCGACCCCGGCAAGACGTTCGCCATTGACAAGGCGATCGGCGACGTGTCGGCGTCCGACTTCGATGGCCTGGTGATCCCGGGCGGGTGCGTCGGCGCAGACACGCTGCGGTCGTCGGTTGAGGTCGTGGCGTTCGTGCGCGATTTCTTCGCTGCCGGTAAGCCTGTCGCCGCGATCTGCCACGCGCCGTGGACGTTGATCGAGGCCGATCAGGTGCGCGGCCGCAAGCTCACGTCGTACCCGACGCTCGCCACCGACATCCGCAACGCGGGCGGTACGTGGGTCGATCAGGAAGTGGTCGTCGACCAGGGTCTCGTCACCAGCCGCACCCCGGATGACTTGCCTGCGTTCTGTGCAAAGCTCGTCGAGGAGTTCTGCGAGGGCAAGCACGAGGCGCAGGCGGAGAACGCATGATGGCGCGCTTTGCCGACAAGGTCGTCGTGATTACCGGTGCCGCCTCGGGCATCGGCGAGGGGGCTGCTCGCCGTTTTGCCGAGGAAGGCGCGACACTGGTGCTGGGTGACATCGACACCGGCGCGCTTGACAAGCTGGCGAGCGAACTGGGCGGCACCGTCGAGACGCGGGAAACCAACGTCACCGACCGCGCCGCGTGCGAGGCGCTGGTCAAGGCGGCAATCGATCGCTTCGGTCGGATCGACGTGCTGGTCAACGACGCCGGCGTCGACCATTTGGGCAAGCTGGACGAGGGCGACTTTTCGGAATTCACCAAGGTGATCGAGACGGACCTGTACGGCGTCGTCCATATGAGCCGCGCGGCGATCGCACATCTGCGCGCGTCGAAGGGCTGCATCATCAACGTGTCGTCGGTGTCGGGGCTCGGCGGCGACTGGAACCACAGCTTCTACTGCGCGGCCAAGGGTGCGGTCAGCAACTTCACGCGCGCGCTGGCGATGGACGAGGCGAGGAACGGCGTACGCGTCAACGCGGTCAACACGTCGCTGACCTATACCGGGCTGACTGCGGGAATGAAGGAACAGCCCGACCTGATCGCCAAGTTCGAGGAGCGGATCCCTCTCGGACGGGGTGCGGAACCCTCCGACATCGCCGGTGCGATCGCGTTCCTGGCGAGCGACGACGCGCGCTTCGTGACGGGCGTCAACCTGCCGGTCGATGGCGGGCTGACCGCGTCCAACGGCCAACCCCCGCTGTCCTGACATCGCGAGAGCGCAGGAATGCGCTTTCGGTCCTTTTCGGAGTCCATTCGGCAATGACGAATCCCGTTACTTTCCGTGCGCATTTGGGCGCCGTCGATGTCTGACGCGCCCAAGGTCGCTATCGTCACCGGTGCCTCGCAAGGCTTGGGCGAGGGGATTGCAGGCGCGTATCGCGCGCGCGGCTGGCGCGTCGTCGGCGTGTCGCGATCGATCGCTGCGTCGCAATCGGACGACTGGATTACCGTTGCGGGTGACGTCGCCGATCCTGAAACCGCGAGGTGCGCCGTGATGGCCGCGCGCGATCGGTTCGGGCGTGTCGACACGCTCGTCAACAACGCTGGCGTCTTCATCGGTGAGCACTTTACCGACTATACGGCGGAGCAGTATCGCCAGATCACGCAGACCAATCTCGACGGCTTCTTCCACATGACGCAGGCGGCGCTGCCGCTGATGGTCGCGCAGGGCAGTGGCCATATCTTGCAGATCGTCACGACGCTGGCGGAGCACGCCAATGTCGAATTCCCCTCGGTGCTGGCGTCGCTGACCAAGGGCGGTCTTGCCGCGGCGACGCGCAGCTTGGCGATCGAATATGCCGCCCGCGGCGTCCGCGCGAACGCGGTGTCGCCCGGCATCACCGAAACGCCGATGCATCCCCCCGAGACGCGCGCCGGACTCGGACGGTTTCATCCGCTCGACCGCATGGGCACGGTCGCGGACGTAGTCGGCGCGGTGCTGTACCTCGAGGATGCCGCGTTCGTGACCGGCGAGATACTCCACGTCGACGGTGGGCAGGTCGCCGGTCACTGACGCGCAAGACAGGTACGCGTCGTTATCTCTCCGAGGGGGTCGGCAGGCGCCGAGCCCCCTGGCCACCTTGGCGCTACTGCAAGACGTGTTCGGCGCATCGGCGGACGAACGCGGCGCTGGCCTGCGGGTGCGCGACCGGGAGCATATGGCCTCCGTCGGTCATGTCCAGCGTCGCGCCTGGAATTGCGGCTACTGCCCGGTCGCCGTCGATCAAGGGGGCGATCACCTGATCGTCACGACCATAGAGCAACGCAACCGGGATCGTCAGCTCGGCATAACGGCTGACGATCGCGGCAAGGTCAACGTCTGCGCTAGCCAGTTCGACCAACGCGGCGTTCACCGAAACCGGGCGATCGCCGAGCCCCCCGCCACCGCGCGTGCCGAAATCGGCCGGGACCGGATCGGGCGCGAAGATCTTGCCCCAGCGCAAACCGTACGCCGCACGGCTGATCGGCGTACCGAGCAGATTGGCGAATAGCGTGAGCGCGCGCGGGTTGCTTTCGATCGCGTTTGCCACCGAGGCGGGCATCGATCCAGGCGGCTGCGTCATCGGCGCCAGCAACGCGAGGCCGGCGACCGAACCAGGGTGGTGCGTCGCCACGCCGAGGGCGACCGCAGCGCCCAGCGAATGACCGACGAGCAGCGGCGGACGATCGAGTGCGAGGTTGTCGATGAACCCTGCAATGATCGCCGACTGGCCAAGGATACCGGGCTGTTCGCCGGTTGCCACCGAATAGCCCGAGCCGGGTCGATCGACGAGAATGACGCGATATTTGTCGGCCAGCGCATCGGCGATGCCGTAGGAGAAGTTGCGGAGTTGCGCGCCCAGCCCGTGGATCAGGACGATCGACGGTCCCGCACCGCGATCGACATAGTGGATCCGTGCACCCGCGACGTCGAGGAAACGGCCGTCGGCGGGCACGTCCTGCTCGATCCGCTTGGTCGTCGCGCGAGTGTAGACCGCGGCTGCTGCCAGTGTCGCAGCGATGATCCCAGCCGAGCGAAGTGCGATCGAGCGTTTCGGGGCGTCGTCGGAAACCGATCTGGAAGCGAAAAAGCGGCGCATGTCGGCGAGCAGCAACTCGGGTTGCTCCAGCGCGGCGAAGTGGCCGCCCGCGGGCATCTCGGTCCACTGGGCGATGTCATAGGTCTTCTGCGCCTGCGAGCGCGGCGGCGGCGGGAAGACCGGGTCGGGGAACACCGCGACTCCGGTCGGTACGGTAATCCGCGTTCCCGCGGGAAAAGTGCCCGAATCCTCCAGCACGCGGCCACGGTACATCCAGGTCGACGTCACGAACGATCCCTCGACCAGATACAGCATGATGTTGGTAAGGAGCAGGTCCTCGTCGAACGCCTGCCACAGGTCGGGGCGGCCGTGTGCGTCACGTGGCACGTCGGCCCATGCGCCGAACTTCTCCAGGATCCACGCCGCGACGCCGACCGGGCTGTCCGACATCGCTACGCCTAGCGTCTGCGGGCGCGTGCCCTGTTCCTGCGAATAGCCAGTTTCTTCCTTGGCAAGCTTGGCGCGTTTCGCAGCCTAGGCGACCTCGTCAGGCTTTTTCGGCACCGCATCATTGGCCTGGAGCAGCACCATGTTCAGATGGAGTCCGGCGATCGCATCGGGATGCGCGTGCGCCATCCAGCCACCGATCGCGGAACCCCAGTCCCCGCCCTGCACGAGATAGCGTCGCTTGCCGAACAGCTCGACCATCAGACCGTGCATGAGTTCTGCGGTCTGCTTCGGTCCGATCGGAGACACGGGGCGGCCCGAAAACGCGTAGCCGGGCAGGGACGGAGCGACGACGTCGTGACCGTCGGCGACGAGCGGCGCGATCAGCGCCTCGAATTCGAGGAACGACCCCGGCCAGCCGTGCAGCAGAAGCAGCGGGGGACGCGAGCCATCGCCGCGCGCATGAATGAAGTGGAGGCTCTGCCCCTGCACGTCGGCCGTAAACTGCGGCAGCATATTGAGCCGACGCTCCTGCGCGCGCCAGTCGTAGTCCGCCAGCCAATAGTCGACGAGCCGCCTGAGATCAGCGAGGCCGACGCCTGACTGCCAGCCTCCCGCGTCTGGCATAAGGCTCCAGTCGAACGCCTCGACCTTGGCGCGAATGGCGGCGAGCCGGTCGTCGGGTACCGCTATGGTGAAGGGTTGTGCCATGTGTCGATCCTGCCGAAGGGGGTAAATCCTGCTTCCCCGATTAAAAGCCTAACTTCGAACGCGCGAAAGCCGCCGAAAGGCGCTTCGAAGCGGGATGAACGGACGGCTGCTTTTGGGAAGCGGGTACGGCGGTTTGGACGTCTGGAATTGGGTCAAGAACCTGCGGCGTAAGGTGTACCAGACAGGGCAGCATGTGTACCGCGCACTCCTCTGTCGACTAAGGCAAGGAAAGTGCCCTTCGCTGCATCAAGGTCGCCCGTTTCGCTCATTTCGGCATGTGACTGTACGAATGCGGTGCTCCACGCCGATGTAATCAGCCCGGCAGCGAGGTAGGCATCGGCATCATTGCTGGGGCGATCTACAGCTTCCGCTAATACAAGGGCCAGAGCGCGGATAAAGTCGTCCCGCATTTGCCGCGCGCGCGCCTTCAGCGCCTCGCTAGCCTGTGCCGTTTCGATGAAGGCCTGGGTATCCGCAAACAGCGGGAAGGCCGGTTCGCGCTGGTCGGCCATGCGATGGGCGAGCTCGCCAAGCGCCGCGATTGGCGACGTGCCCGGTGGGCGCGATCTGATGGCCTCGAACGCGACATCATGCGCCTCCTGCTCGCGGTCGAAGAACATATCTTCCTTTCGCGGGAAGTGGTTGAAGACCGTCATGCGCCCAACATCGGCCGCCTCTGCGATCTCGTCGATCGTTACCCGGTCAAAGCCGCGCTCCATGAACAGGCAAGTAGCGGCATCCGATATCGCCTGTCGTGTCGCGAGCCTCTTGCGCGTTCGACGGTCTGGAGCCGGTTTCGTCATGGCTTGCACATCAATATATACTCAGTATAGTTATGTAGCGTATCCAATTTGAGGACGTTCCTATGCCTTCGTCAACCGTCATGCCAGCGGCGATCAAAGCGAGCGAGACGTCGGTGCTCGTCAGCGGCGCGAGCTTTGCCGGCCTCGCTACCGCCTACTGGCTGAAGCGGTTGGGGCACGCCGTCACGATCGTCGAAACGGCATCTGAACTGCGGCGGGGCGGTACGCCCGTCGATATCGAAGGAGAGACGATCGAAATCCTAGGCCGCATGGGACTTGCAGAGGCGGTGCGCGCCAAGGCGCTGCCCTCGCGCGGCTTCGAGTTCAAGAACGCGGAGGACGTCACTTTGGGGTCGATCGGCATCGGCACCGAACCCTCGGCGCACGAACGCTACGAGATTCATCGTGACGATCTGCTGGATATCCTGTCTGCGGAGGTGGACGGCAAGGTCGATATCCTGTTCGGCCAATCGATCGTTCGGCTTGACGAGGGCACTGACGACGTGTCGGTAACCTTCAGCAACGGCGACCGGCGCGACTATGCTCTGGTCTTCGGGTGCGACGGCAACCGGTCCAACACGCGCAAGCTCGTGTTTGGTGATGGCGAGCAGTTCACCTACTTCATGGGCGGCTATGTCTTCCTGAAGGTGGTGCCGCACATCGGGTTGCTTCCCGCCAACATGTCGCAAGTTTTCAGCTTGCCCGGTCGCATGGCGATGCTCAACGGTTATGACGACCGAACCGATATCGGCTTCGGTTTTCGGACGGTCGGCGAGATCGACTATGATCATCGCGATCGAAGCCAGCAGCGCCGACTGATCCACGATCGATTTGACGGCCTGGGATGGAAGGTGCCGGCGATGCTCGCCAGCGTGGACGGGGACGACGACTTCTACTTCGACAGGATCAATCAGATCAGGATGCCCTGCTGGTCGCGCGGTCGAGTGACCCTGGTCGGCGACGCGGGCTACTGCGTCTCGCCGCTTGCAGGGTTCGGCGGCTCGATGGCGATCATCGGCGCGGGCCGGCTGGCGGACGCGCTCGAGCGATATCCCGACGATCACGCTGCAGCCTTTCGCCATTACGAAAACGAATTGCGGCCGTTCGTCGAAGAGGTCCAGGAGCGCGCCGCTACCAATGGCTTGGCGATGATGTTTCCTGCCGATGAGACCGAGCTTGCGGAGCGCGATCGCAAGCTCTTGGCGGGTGAGATGGACATGTAGGCGTTGCCGCACGTCGATCGGCCCGACAATCCTATGCGTCTCTCTCTCGTGGGCACGACGCTTGGCGTCCGCGGATCATCGATAGCCCGCGGCCTGAAGCTCGAACAGTTCGGCATAGCGGCCCCCGGCAGCAAGCAGGTCGTCATGCGTACCCGACGCCTCCACCCTTCCGTCGCTGAGCACCAGGATGCGGTCCGCCATGCGCACGCTCGAAAATCGGTGCGAGATCAGCACCGCGGAGCGTCCTGCGCTGAGTTCCCGGAAGCGCTGGAACACCTCGTACTCGGCGCGCGCGTCCAGCGCTGCGGTGGGTTCGTCGAGGATCAACACCTGGGCATCGCGCATGTAGGCGCGAGCGATCGCCATCTTCTGCCATTCGCCGCCGGACAGGTCGACGCCGTTCCTGAACCGTTTGCTGATCATCTGGTCGTAACCGTCGGGCAGTTTGGCAACAACGCCGTCGGCGAGCGCGGCGGACGCTGCCGCCTCGATCCGCTCGCGATCGCCGCGCGCCTCGATGCGACCGACCGCGATGTTGTCGCGGCAGGTAGGTTGTAACGCACGAAATCCTGGAAGATCACGCCTATCGCGGCGCGCAGGCCGTCGAGATCGTATTCGCGCAGGTCGCGTCCATCGAGCAGGACACGGCCCTCGACCGGATCGTACAGTCGCGCCAGCAGCTTCACGAGCGTGGTCTTGCCTGCGCCGTTCTCGCCGACCAGCGCCACCACCTCGCCGGGTCCCAACGTGAAGGACAAATGCCGCACCGCCCATCGTTCGGCGCCGGGATAGCGAAAGCCCACATCCTCGAAGACAAAGCCCTGCCGAACGGGATCCGGGAACGACAACGCTCCCTCGGGTGAGCGAATGCCGGGCTCGGTCCGAAAGAAGGAAAACAGGTCGTCGATGTACAAGGCCTGCCCGGCGGTCGACGAGAAGCCGGTGAGCAATCCTTCCAGCAGTCCGCGGAGCCGCAGGAACGAGGCCGCGAGGAAGGTAAGGTCGCCGATCGAGATCGATCCGGTGACCGCGCGCCAGGCGATATAGGCGTAGGCCGCGTAATAGGCGATCGTGCCAAGAGCGGCGAAGCCCGAGCCCCAAACCGCCCGGCGCAGCGCCAACCGTCGGCTTGCGCTGTAGGTGTCGCGTGAGATGGTACGATAGCGGTCGATCAGGAAAGGGCTGAGGCCGAAGATCTTAACTTCTTTGGCCGTGTCCGCGCTGGCGGCGACCTGACGGACGTAATCGAGCTCGCGCCGCTGGGGTGTGCGCATGTAGTTGAGCGCGTAGCTCAGCGCGTTGAAGTGCGCTTCGCCAAGGAACGAGGGCACCAGGGCGACGGCGAGCAGCACGATCAGCCACGGGGCGTAAACGACCAGGCCCGCGGCGAAGGTCACGACCGTGACGATGTCCTGGGCCTGGCCGAACAGCTGCCCCATCAGCGACATGCGCCCGCTCGCCTGCATACGCGCGCGATCCATGCGGTCCTGGAAGGCCGCGTCCTCGAAGTCCGCGAGATCCAGGGTCGCGGCGTGCTCCATCAGCCTTACGCTGGCGTCGTTGCTGACACGATCGGAGAGAAGCCCGTCGACCAGCTAGCCAGCCAAAAGCGCTTGTCATGTTCTGCTTAGCGTAAGGAGTGAGGTCGTCCTCCGAAGTAGGCTCGTCAGAGCGTTCGCAGCTGTCGTTCAAATGGCCCCCAGTGCGCTTGGCATGTGATCCCACGGTTGTGGCCCTTTGATTATCTAATGCCGCCCCCTGGTGCGCAAGCGCTTGCTATACGGCCCAATCCGGCTTTTCACCGACCGGCCGCGCAAGACGTTAGGCGATCGCGAGCGGCCTGATGGTCGACAGAAGCGTCACCAAAGGTTCCTCTGAGAGTTACTCACGATACCGTCCGCAGCTTGATCAAGGCAGCCGCATAGAAACCACCTGACGGCAAAGGGACTCCAGTCGATCGAAGGCATTTAAGATCGGCCTGCTTCGCAAACGGCCGCTTCCGATGTGAATGATTCACTGGTTTGGATGAGGGCCAAACCGCCGGCAACTATCGCCCGTACAGTTGCTCATCTGCAACCAGCACTGCGCGACGACGTAGCTACGACCGCTTCCGGCAGAAGCCGCCATTTCTGCGGCGTGACAGGAACAACCGCTTCGTCCCAAACGGAGTCGCTTGGCGGCCGAGGGGGCGGTAAAGCCTGTTGCTTTCTCCGGTGCCCGACAACCGGGTGTTTTGCGCGCCTGAATGGCTGCCGGCGCTTAGCGTATATCTCGGTCCGTTCTATGTACCGACGCCGACAAGGAAGGACTGTTCACACCGACGATCTTGCAATATGTCTTTGCACCAGAAGGTTATTTCCTCGTGCTTTGATTGGACATTAATGCCAAAATTGTCACTGCTTATAGTCGAGGACGATGAGGCGGTCGGGCTCAATCTTGCCGCTGCTGCTGAAGATGTTGGTGCTGCCGTCGTAGGACCGGTCGGTTCCGTTGCGGAGGCGCTTGTCCGGTTAGATGCGGGCGGGATAGATGGCGCCGTTATCGACGTACGGCTCCAGGATCGTGACATAACGCCGGTCGCGCTACGATTAATTGAAAAGGGCGTGCCCTTCGTCATTCATTCCGGCTACGCTCTACCCGATGACTTGGCAGCGATGTATCTCGAGCCGCGCGTAGTTATGAAGCCAGCGGATCCAGAATTTGTGATGAACAACGTGCTGCACTTGGTCAAGTCGACGCGCGCGCATGCGGCACCGGCGGGCTCGGCACTCAGCATGATGGTGTCCGCGTTAGGATTGCTCGACGCTGGAGGCGAACGGCTCGCGGCCGTTCATCTTCAAACCGCCATTGACGTTCTTGAAAGTGACAGCGCGCAGCTGTGAACTATGGGCTCGCTTGGTGCGATAAAACCTACCCTTACGCAGTAGGCGAATGTGGCGGCGGGCTGGTCGTTGTTTGAAGGAGTGGCGCCATGACAATGGAAAAACCTTCCGTATCTGCGTCGCCGCAAGTCAGGTTGATGCAAGCCAAGGAATGTGGCCGACGACAGGATGCAAAAGATCAATACTTTCCGCCGGTGATATTTTCGGGTGCCGCATGGCCATTGTTTCTTGGCCTGTATAGCGCAAAGCTCGAAGCACGCGAGATGAGCGTTGATGCAGTGTGTGCTTGCTCCAAGGTAGTAAAGAGCACTGCTCTGCGCTGGATCGACGTTTTGATCGATGCTGGCTTCGTCCACCGCTTGGACGGCAATGTCGACATGCGCCGCGCAAACCTCGACCTCACTGCCAAGGGCATCAACGCAATGGACAGGATGCTCGACACGATCGAGACAGGATAATCGACTATCACCCGATCAAATGTCGACCATGATCTTGATCCGAGCCAAAAGATCGTCGGTCACGAAGGGTTTTGTAATCAGTGCCATGCCGTCCGCCAGGAACCCTGATGCGCCGGCCGCTACTTCAGCATATCCGGTCATGAACAGAATTTTCAAAGCCGGCCTTGTCTTGCGCGCTTCGTTGGCGAGATGGCGTCCATCGAAGCCGGGAAGTCCGATATCCGTCACCAGCAGATCGATCGGGATCGTGGATTGCAGCAACGCCAGTCCACTGTGCCCATCATCCGCTTGAAGAACGCGGTAGCCCGCTTCCGTCAACTCCTCGACCACGACGCTGCGAACGATGGCGTCGTCCTCCACGAGCAATATCGTCTCGCTCTTGGCAGTCGTGATGGGGTGCAGAACCTCGGTCCGTGAGGGTGCGGCGATAGCGTTGCTGCTAGCGCGGGGGAGATAGAGGGTCACCGACGTTCCACCGCCAAGCTCGCTGTCGATACGGGCGGCCCCACCGGATTGCCGCGCGAAGCCGTAAATCATCGACAGGCCCAGCCCCGTGCCGCGCCCGACCGACTTGGTAGTGAAGAAAGGATCGAATGCCTTCGATACGGTCGCGGCGTCCATGCCTATCCCGGTGTCGCGAACGCAGATGCAGACATATTGGCCCGTCGCGATACCGAGTTGTTCGCTCATATCAGGCACTTCGCACTCGGTATTGCCGGTCGCAATCGTCAACTTGCCTCCGTCTGGCATCGCATCGCGTGCGTTGAGAACCAGATTGAGCAGCGAATTCTCGAGTTGGTTGGGATCGCACGTTAGCGTCCAGAGCCCCTTGGTCTGGACGAAGTCTAGCGTGATATGCTCGCCGATCGTGCCGCGGAACAGATCTTCGAGCGAGGTGATCAACGCGTTAGCGTCGATGGGGCGCGGGTCGAGCGGCTGGCGACGCGAAAACGCGAGCAGGCGGTGGGTCAGCGCGGCCGCACGATCGGCCGCGGTTTTCGCGCGGGCCATGAACGGAGCGATTTCGTCGGCGCGACCTTGCGCCAGGCGTCGTGTGGCGATCTGCAGGCTGCCGGTGATGCCCAGGATCATATTGTTGAAGTCATGCGCAATGCCGCCGGTCAGCTGGCCGACTGCCTCCATCTTCTGCGACTGCCTGAGCTGATCCTCCAAAAGCCCGCGGGCCTGGGTTGCCTCGCGGTCGGTAGTGACGTCGCGTCCGACCGCGTTGAACCGCCTGACGTCGGGCTCGGGAACGAGCGACCAGGCAATCCATCGCCAAACGCCGTCGCGGGTCTTCAGGCGGCTTTCGAACCGTACCGACCGACCGGTACTCTGCAATTTGCGGACATGATCGACCAAGCTTGCAATATCGCCGGGATGTACGAAGCGCCGGATCGAGCCGGCCAGGATCGTTTGCTCGTCAAAGCCAAGGCTTCGCATCCAGGACGGGCTGACGCGCAACAGCCGGTCGTCATAGGAGGCGACAGCAAGCAGGTCCTCGCTCGTTTCCCAGAGACGGTCGCGCTCCCGAGTACGTTGCTCGACCTGCTTTTCAAGAGAGGCCGTCAGTGCACGCAGCGCCAGATCACTGCGGCTGCGCTCCACCGCGGTTCGGGTCCGATCGGCAAATTCGCGAATGAACGCCATGTCTTCGTCTGACCACGCGCGTATGTCGGCATGGCTCAGGTACAGGATGGCGACCAGCGCCCCCATTTCGATCACGGGTATGTTCGCGAACGCTCGCACGCGCTGAGCGGTGAAGCTCGCAACGGTGAACCTCGTCCGATCGTCCCGTTCGACGTCGGGTATGGCAACCGGAGTCCCTCGTTTCAGATCGTCAATAAACGATCCGTACTCGCGGAGCGGGACTTTCGCAGGCAGCGGCGCAAACCCCGGCGCGCACCAGTCTCGATCGACGTGAAGCATGTCCGTGGCAACGTCGATTGTACCATAGCCGGCTCGACTGACTTGCATCGCTCGACCAAGCAGTTGAGCGGCAGCGAAGGCGATATCCGACGGCGTTGCCAGATTACGGAGTTGCTCGCTGAGTTCGGCCAGGACTTGGCGACGGGTCTCAGCGAGAACACGTTCGGTCAGGTCGTGGCCGCTGACGAAAATACCGTTGATCGCGCCCGTCTTGTCAAAGGTTGGATCATAGCGAAGATCCATGAACTGATCGGGGTTTTCGCCAGTGAACCTGATCGGTACGGCATGCAGCACAACAGGTTTCCCCGTCGCGTAAACACCGTCGAGCATCTCGAAAAAGCCCTGGCCATCCAACTCCGGAAATCGGTCGCGAACCGAGTGTCCGATGAGGTCGTACCGGCCGACAAAGGCTTCGTAGGATGCGTTCACATAGTTGTATACATGATCAGGCCCGCGCAGGACGCCGACAAAGCCGGGCAAACGGTCGAAGAAGGAATAGGATTGCTGCGCATCGGGCGTACGAGAGGCCAGCACGCGGTCCGTCGTATCGGTACAGGCGATCAGGACGCCGGAAACACGGTCCTGCTCGAGATCGTAGATCGGTCTGAAATTATACGTCCAGAAGGTTTCCTGTTGCCGTCCGTCTTTAACGATATCTACCGGCTGGTCATCGCGTTGGGTTTCTTCCCCGCTGCGCAGGACGTAGTCGATTGGCGGACCTAGAAGTGGCCAGATCTCCGCCCAGGCTTCGTGCGCGGACTCCCCGAGCGACTCGCGGTTACGTTCAATACCGAGAGACCGGCTATAGGCGTCATTGTACAGGCAAATCGCGTGTTCCCCCCAGACGATCGCTGTCGGCTGGGCGGTGTTGAGCATCAAATGCACAGCAGCGCATAGTGCGTGCGGCCAACGTTCGACTGGACCTAGCGACGTGCCTGACCAGGCATGCGCGCGGATCAAGGCGCCGAGCTCGCCCCCACCATTCAAAAAGCTCCGCGGGCCCGATCCGGTCATAGCTGCTCGAGTACGGCCAGACGATTTGTGGCCGGCGCAGCGATACGCAGACGTTGTCGGTCAAGGATTGTCGAACAAGATAACAAAACTGGCTGCATATCCTCTATTGGAAGCTCAAGGCCTTTTAGTCGATTGACCGTCTGTTAGCACGCGCGGTTCGCGCTCAAGCGCATGGAACTGACAGCTCCGATGGTCAATCTTCCGTGTCAACGATGGGCGGCAACGGACCATTCTTCGCTTCGTAGCCGTTCTCGGCTTGCGCCGTCCGAGCGGGGTTGAAATCGGCGACTACTCCGTTTCGTTTAGGCATATCGTTCAGATAAGTTTCAAGCTTACCCTGCGTCGCGGTTGTTAATCGAGACGACTTCGCGGTGTCAGGAGCAGGGTTACGTGTCTCGCCCTCGAAAATACCCTCATGCACTAATGCCTTGATCCAGCGATCGGTGATATTGACAGAAGGTCGACCCATCGGTTCGTCTGACCCGGCGAAAAATAATCAACCTTCTGCTTCAGCGATATACGCGGCTAAGGTCAGGACTCGTTGATCAAAGCCAGAAGATGACGGTGGCAGCGAGGGCGATGGCGGACGAGAAGACCGTCGGACACCTATCGTAGCGGGTCGCAACGCGGCGCCAGTCCTTGAGCCGTCCGAACATGATCTCGATACGGCTACGGCGCCTGTAGCGGCGCTTGTCATATCTGATGGGCTCAGGCCGAGACCTCCGACCTGGGATGCACGGCTGGATGCCCTCGGCCTGCAAGGCATTCCTGAACCAGTCAGCGTCGTAGCCGCGGTCGCCGAGCAGCCACTGTGCCTTGGCCAGATCGTCGAGCAAAGCGGCCGCGCCGGTGTAGTCGCTGACCTGTCCGGCGGTCATGAAGAAGCTGAGCGGACGGCCGTTTGCGTCGGTCACGGCGTGGAACCCTTCGACAAGCTCAGGAGAGCCTTCGTGTTCATGCCGCCTTTGGTGCGACCGATCAGGCGCCCGAGATCCCCTTTTTAACCCGCGGGCTCGATGCCGTGCGGTGCGCCTTCAGGTACGTCGCGTCGATCATGACGGTCTTCGGGTCGGCATCAGCGGCAGCCAAGCCCTCCATCATACGGAGGAACACACCCATCTCACCCCATCGCTTCAAGCGGTTGTAGAGCGTCCCTTCGAAAGGCTCAGGACAAGCTTTGTGCGGGCCGTAGTCGTTGGGCGCATCACGCCAGCGCAGCCCATTGCGGTTCACAAGAACGATGCCGCTCAATACCCGCCGGTCGTCAACTCGCGGCTTGCCATGGCTCTTTGGGAAATATGGCCGCAGGCGCGCCATCTGCTCCTCCGTCAACCAGTACGGGTCGCTTATCCTCAGTCTCCTCACGGAGCCTGAATCAGTCGCGCCTCTCGCATCAATGGGTCCTGATCCCTAAGCGGTCGTTGGTTCACGTGATAGGGGATGAGCGTAAGTGACTGGTTCGCTGGTTTAGCAGCGCGGTCTCACACAGGTGACGATGTGCCGTAACCAGACTATCGTTAATGCATCGGTGCAAGGGGCTCAAATCCCCGTGGGTAGCGATACCGATGTGTACGCCTTGGTTTGCCGAGCAACCAGACCTAAACCCAAGCTGATACCGTCAGTGAACTGTTAAAGAGGACTTGGATTTGCGCACGGTATACGAACCGATCGAGCCCTATCATTCCGGCATGCTCGACGTCGGTGACGGGCATTCGGTGTATTTCGAGCGCTGCGGTACGCCTGGGGGCAAGCCCGCCGTGTTCCTCCATGGCGGGCCAGGCGGGGGCACCTCGGCAAAGCATCGCCAGCTGTTCGATCCGGCGAGATACGACGTGCTGCTGTTCGATCAGCGCGGATGTGGGCGGTCGACGCCGCATGCCGGGCTCGACGCGAACACCACCTGGGATCTGGTCGCTGACATGGAACAACTGCGCACGATGATCGGTGTCGAACGCTGGCTAGTGTTCGGTGGGTCCTGGGGATCGACGCTGGCGCTAGCTTATGCACAGACGCATCCCGAACGGGTCAGTGAGCTGGTCCTGCGCGGCATCTTCACCTTGCGGACGTCGGAGCTCGACTGGTACTATCAGTTTGGAGCGTCGGAGGTGTTTCCCGACAAATGGGCGGCATTCGAGGCGCCGATCCCGATTGCTGAGCGCGGCGACATGCGCGGCGCGTACCGCAAGCGTCTGACCGGCGCCGATACCGCGGCACAGATCGAGGCGGCCAAGGCCTGGGCATTGTGGGAGGGCGAGACGATCACCTTGCTGCCCGATCCGGCGACCAGCGCGGGGTTCGAGGACGCGCATTTCGCGCTGGCGTTCGCACGGATCGAGAACCATTATTTCGTCAACAACGGCTGGCTCGAGGAGGGACAGCTGATCCGCAATGCGGGCATGCTCGCGGGCATTCCCGGCACGATCGTCCAGGGCCGTTACGACATCGTCTGCCCGGCACGCACCGCCTACGATCTGCATCAGGCCTGGCCCGAAGCGGACTTTTATTTGGTGGAGGGCGCCGGCCATGCCTGGAACGAGCCGGGTATCCTCGACCAATTGATCCGCGCGACGGACCGCTACGCCGCCGATTAGGCGGGCGCGCGGGCCAGTCGGCGAGGAATGGTGACGTCGGTTTCGCCAGCCTCTGAGATCGCGGTTGCCATCACGTGATGCATCGGCGCGCGCGTGCAGGCGGGGTCGGTCGCGGCGGCGTTGCCGGCGAGTGCCAGCGCCTGGCAGCGACATCCGCCCCAATCGATCTCGCGGCGGTCGCAGCCTTGGCATGGTGCCGGCATCCAGTCGGTGCCGCGGAACCGCGCAAATGCTTCGGCGCCATGCCAAAGATCGAAGAGCGACCATTCGCGGACCGAGGGGAATTCCATGTCGGGGATCGTCTCGGCGGCGTGGCAGGGCAGTGCCTTGCCGGAGGGCGAGATGTTGATGAAACGCTGGCCCCAGCCGCCCATACAGGCCTTGGGCCGCGCCGCATAATAATCGGGGACGACGTAATCGATCGCGATCCGGCCGTGCAGTCGAGCGCGCGCAGCCTCGACGATCGCGGAGGTGCTCTCAAGCTGGCCGATCGTCGGCAGCAGCGCGTTGCGATTGCGCAGCGCCCACCCATAATATTGGACGTGGGCGATCTCCATCCGTTCGGAACCGAGCGCTTCGCCCAGCGCGATCATCTCTTCGACCCGATCGATATTCTGGCGGTGAACGACGAAATTGCTCGTCAGCGGCAGGCCGGAGTCGCGGATCAGCGCAGCGGCGAGCAGTTTCTTCGCATGGCCGCCACGATAACCGCCGGCGACGTCCGCGCGCAGCGCCTCGCTGTCCTGGAAGCTCAGCTGAACATGATCCACCCCCGCCGCGATCAGCGCGTGCATCCGCTCGGCGTCGAGCAGCACCCCGGAGGTGATGATGTTGGTATATAGCCCAGCGGCGTTCGCATGGGCAACGAGCTGTTCCAGATCGCGCCGCGCCATCGGTTCGCCACCCGAGAAATGCACCTGAAGGACGCCGAGAGCGGCGGCCTCGTCCAACACACGGAGCCATTCGTCGGTCGCCAGTTCGCTAGACGGCGGATCGAGCTTCAAAGGATTCGAGCAATAGGCGCATTGGAGGGGGCAGCGGTGGGTGAGTTCAATGATGAGTCCCATCGGGGGTGGGGTCATAGCTGGATCGCTCCGCGGAGGGAAAGGTCGTCAAGGGCCGCCACGACGTCGTCCGCGATCGTCTCACGCGGGGCATCGAAGCGGCGGGCGAGGTCGTCGACGATGTGGTCGGTCGTGCGCGCGCCGTCGACGAGCTTCAGGATTTCCACCGCAATGTCGTCGGGCATGAACAGCTTTTCGGGCGCGAGGATGATCCAGACGTTGCGGACGGTATCGAAGCGGAACTTCACGCCGCGCTTGAAACGAGGCACCGCAGTCATCGTACGTCCTGCGGCACGAACGCGCCGGGAGGGATCAATCCGGGCGCGACATAGGCGAGGTACAGCCCATCGAGCTGCGACCAGAGCACGTCGCACTTGAAGCGCAACGCCGACAGCACCGCCTGCTGCTTCTCCGCCGTATCGGCATGCGCCTTCACATAGGCGAGCGCGAAGTCGCTGTCCTGCGGCGCCTGGATGAGGCGCGGGGTGAAGTAGGACAGCGTATCGGGCGTTATGAAGTCGTAATGCGCGAGCATGCCGGACACGCGCTCGGCGATGATCGTCGGCGAGAAGAGTTCGGTCAGCGACGATGCCACCGCCTCCAGCAACGTGCGGTCGCGGACGAAATGGACATAGGCGTCGACCGCGAAACGGGTGGTCGGCAGGATCGCGTCGGTACTCTCGACCAGCGCACGGTCCAGGCCGACGCCCTCGGCCAGCTTGATCCAGCGTTCGATACCGCCGGGCTTGCTGCCATCGCCGTCGTGATCCTCGATCCTTCGGCGCCACTCGCGGCGCAGCTCCGAGGTCGGCAGGCGCGCGAGCAGATGCGCGTCCTTCACCGGGATCTGGTTCTGGTAGTAATAGCGGTTCAGTGCCCACGCCTGAACCTGGCCGCGGGTAAGCTTACCGTCGTGGAGGAGGCGGTGGAACGGGTGGAGGATGTGATAACGCTCGGCGCCGATCGCGCGGAGCGCGGCTTCGAGGCCGTCGTCGTCCATCAATTCGGTCATAATGTGAACCGCAAACCGTCCTCGGCGATGTTCCAATTCGCGGCTTCGGCCGCGGCGCGCTCGGGGCTGTCGTCTAGCAGCACGGGGTTGGAATTGTTGATGTGGAGCGCGATGCGTCGTCCGATCGTCAGGTCGGCCAGCGATGCTATCGAGCCTCCCGCACCGGCCATGCTCATATGGCCCATACGGCGACCGGTCTTGGTGCCGAGCCCGGCATCGATCATCTCGTCGTCGTCCCACAAAGTTGCATCGAAGAAGAGCAGGTCGGCGCCGTCGATCCGCGCACGCAGGTCGTCCGTCATCGCCGCGCAGCCGGGAATGAAGAGGACGCGGTGCGTGCCGTCGGAAATCTCTGCGCCGACCGTGGTGTCGTCGACCAGGATCGGCTGCATGCGGTCGCCATCCTCCATGTAGAGCGGGACCTTGCCCGGCACCGCGAAGAGCGTCGCGGTTAGCGTGTCGTCGAGCGCTATGGGCTGGCCGAGCATGACCGTGCGACGGTCGACGATGCCGTCCGCCAGCACGTCGAAGATCGGATTGGCGGTGAGGATGGCGTGCACGGCTGCGGTCGCATGCAGCGCGAAGGGCTCGCGTTCGCGCAAGGTCAACAGTCCGGCAATCACGTCGACGTCGCCGCCGGTGAGCACGACGCTAGCAATCGGGGTCGAGCGTTGGCCATGGGTGGGATGCAGCGCCGACGTGAGTTCAAGCTGGCGACGTAAGTCGGGCGAGGCGTTGAAAAGGTGCCAGCGCTGGCCGTCGCCGCTGACCGCGATGCTGGCTTGCGTCCGCGGACGTGCTGCAGTGTCACCGGCGCGTGCGCGGCGGGAGGCGGGCGAATGGCAGTTCCATTGGGGGAAGCCGCCGCCGGCCGCCGCCCCCAGGACGATGACGTCCATCTGCTATCAGACGAGTTCGGCGCACGCATAGCAGTTGATTTCGGCACCGAGGGCGATCTCGACGATCCGGGGCTTCTTCCAGGCCATTCACTGTCTCCTGTGCGCGGATATGCGCCTTCTGGATCCTAGCGATCGGTCGATGCGAGGGAATTGGCCTTAAGTACGACTTAGCCAAATCGCGCCGGACCGGCTGCTGGATCATGCGACCCGGTTGGCGATCAGGTGATCGACGACGCTTGGATCGGCCAGCGTGCTGGTGTCGCCGAGGCTCGAAGTGTCGCCTTCCGCGATCTTGCGCAGGATGCGGCGCATGATCTTTCCCGAGCGCGTCTTGGGCAAAGCCGGCGCGAATTGGAGTTTGTCGGGGGTTGCGATCGGGCCGATCTCGGTGCGTACCCAGCGGCACAGCTCGTCGCGCAGGTCGTGGCTGTGGTCGACGCCGTCGTTGAGCGTGACATAGGCGTAGATGCCCTGGCCCTTAACCTCGTGTGGCATGCCGACCACTGCGGCCTCGGCGACGTGCTTGTGCAGCACCAGCGCGCTTTCGACTTCTGCCGTGCCCATCCGGTGCCCGCTGACGTTGATCACGTCGTCGACGCGGCCGGTGATCCAGTAATAACCGTCCTCATCGCGACGACATCCGTCGCCGGTGAAATACTTGCCCGGGTAGGTCGAGAAATAGGTCTGAAAGAAGCGTTCGTGATCGCCCCAGACGGTCCGCATCTGGCCTGGCCAGCTCTGCGTGATGACGAGGTTGCCTTCCGCCGGACCGACCAGCACGCTGCCCTTCTCATCGACCAGTTCCAGCGTGACGCCGGGCAGGGGCTTGGTCGCCGAACCCGGCTTCAATGCGGTCGCGCCGGGCAGGGGGCAGATCATGATGCCGCCGGTCTCGGTCTGCCACCACGCGTCGATGATGGGCGCACGTCCGCCGCCGCCGACGTCGCGATACCAGCGCCATGCCTCGGGATTGATCGGTTCGCCGACGCTGCCGAGCAGCTTCAGCGATGAGCGATCGGTGCGCGTGACGAAATCGTCGCCTTCCTTCATCAGCGCGCGCAGCACGGTCGGTGCGGTGAACAGTGTGTGGACCTTGTGGCGATCGACGATCTCCCAGATCCGGCTGGCATTCGGCCAGTTCGGAAGCCCCTCGTACATCAAGGTCGTCGCACCATTGGCTAGCGGGCCGTAGAGGATGTACGTGTGGCCGGTGACCCAGCCGATATCGGCGGCACACCAGTAGATGTCGCCGGGCCGGTAATCGAACGCCATCTCATGGGTGTAGGCCGCCCAGAGGAGATAGCCGCCACTGGTGTGCAGCACGCCCTTGGGCTTGCCGGTCGACCCGCTGGTGTAGAGCACGAACAGCGGATCTTCGGCGGCGACCGGCACCGCGGGGCAGTCGGTACCGACTCCCTCGGCTGCTTCGTGATACCAGACGTCGCGGGGGTGCATCGTGACGTCGGCGCCGGTCGCCTTGACGACGATGACGCGCTTCAGGCCTGGAGCCTTTTCGGCGGCGGCATCGACATTGGCCTTCAATGGAATGCGCTTGCCGCCACGACAGCCTTCGTCGGCGGTGACGACGATAGTCGATCCACAATCCTCGATCCGCCCGGCGATCGCCTCGGGGGAGAAGCCGCCGAACACCACCGAATGCACCGCACCGAGCCGCGCGCAGGCGAGGACCGCGAATGCCGCTTCGGGAATCATCGGCAGGTAGATCGTGACGCGATCGCCCTTCGCAACGCCCTGCGCGGTCAGCACGTTGGCGAAGCGGCACACTTCGGCATGGAGTTCGCGGTAGGTGATGTGACGCGGCGCGTCGGCGGGGCAGTCCGGCTCCCAGATGATCGCGACCTGATCGCCGCGCTCCTTCAGATGCCGATCGATGCAGTTCGCGGCGACGTTCAGTTCGCCGTCCTCGAACCATTTGATGTGGAAATCGTCTTTCGCGAACGACCAGTCGCCTGCAATCGCGGGCACCGTCGTCCAGTTCAGCCGCTTCGCCTGTTCCAGCCAGAACGCGCACGGATTGCTCGACGCCGCTTCATACAGCGTGTCGTAGCCGTCGCTGTCGATGCGGGCGTGGTCGGCCCAGCCACTGGTCACGGGGAAGATGATTTGTTCGGTCATAGGTGTCCCGGAAAGAAGAGGCCGCGGGGCGATGATGTCCCGCGGCCGGGCGTCGCATTAGAAGAACAGGATCGCACCTGCAGCCAGTGTATCTGACTTGGCATCGTTGCCGTTATGAGCCTCGGCCTTGGTCCGCGTGTATTCGCCGATCAGCGTGACCCAGCTGGTCAGGCCGTAACGCGCCTGGCCGACCCAGCTGCTGTTCTTGTCGAGCAACGTCGGGTTGACCTCGTTGCGGGCGAGATCGAGGAAGCTTGCGCCGTAGCTGCCGCTGAGCGTGAACTTGCCGATCGTATAGGTGCCTTGCGCATAATAGCCGTTGCTGTCGCGCTTGCGCCCGGCGGCATCGGTGGAGAGGATGAACAGGCCGGTCGTACCGATGCCAGAGCCGTCGTAATAATAGCCGAGCAGCCCGAAGCCCGCATAAGTGAGCTTCGCGCCGACATCGAAGCCGCTGCCGGTGTAGCTCGGCGATCCGTCGACCCCGTCATGCTTCTGGGTGATTCCGCCGGCCCACAGGTGTCCGCCGAACTTATCCGACTTGAAGTCGTAGGTGACCTTGCCCTGGAACCCGGGCGAACCGTTGACCTCCGAATTGCCGATGGTCTGGAGCGGCTGGAAGATGCCGGCGCTGATCTGGAGACCGCCGAACTTGGGGCTGGAATAGGTTATCTGCGGCTGGAAATCGGTGTAGATATAACCGATGCCGATCCGCCCGAGCGAGGTGTTGGACGGCGCGACGTTGCCGCCGGTCGAGCCGACGCCGAGCAGCGTGATGTCATTGAGGATCGCGTCGGATCCGAACAGGCCGATGTCGCGACCGACCTTGATCGTGCCGAAACTGGGCTTTCCGAAGGTGAGGTAGGTCTGGCGGGCGTCGATGCCCGAGGTGGCGAGCGCCTGCGGCGTACCGGCGGAATTGGCCCCGCCGACGTTCGAGACGCTGTTGATGCCGGGATACAGGCCGATATGCGCGGCGACGTCCCAGCCGCCCTGGTTGGTCGATACGTCGATGCCGAAAATGCCGGGCAACAGGCCGTTGCGGATCGACGAGCTGCTCTTGCCGACCGCGGCGAGGCCGCCGACGACGGTGTTGCTGGCAATCGCGCGGTCGCCATTGTCGTGGACGTAGAAGCCGTTGACCGAACCGGAGAATTTGACGGTCACGCCGCCGAACTCCATGCCGATCCCGGCGTCCGTCATGCGGACGGAGCGCTTGTCGTCGAGCTGCGCCTGCGCGGCCTGTTGCGGTGCCTGGGGAGCGCTAGTGGCGACCGCAGCTGGCTGGGACGGTGCGACTTCGGCGGTCTTGCGGGCGACGAGCGCATTGTATTCGTCGTCGGTGAGGATACCCTTTTCCTTCAATCGCAAGAGCAGCTGACTGGTCGTGTCGTCGGCCTGCGCGAAAGCGGGGGTTGCCGCACAGCACAGTAAAGTCCCGCCTGCGGCCGTTGCCAGCAGCTTGCCTAGTCCGATCATCCAAACCTCCCTTTTGCGACGCGATGTGATCTGCGTCTTGTTGCAAAGGCTGGCGGATACGGGCGGTTGCGAAAATTAGACTTTGGGTCCGGGTGGCGAATGCCGTCAGGGCGCGATCGCGACTCCCCAGGGTGCGCGGCCGGCGGGGATCGTCGCGGTCACCTTGGCGGTGGCGATGTCGATCACCGACACGGTGTCGCTGAGGCCGTTGGCGGCGAAGGCGCGGCTGCCGTCGGGGCTGATCGCGAGATGCCAGACGCGGAGGCCGACGGGAACGATCTGCGTCACCTTGTGGCTGGCGACGTCGATGAACGCGACGGCGTTGCCGCGGCCCAACGCAACCAACGCGGTCTTGTTATCGGGGGTAAACCGGATGCCGACCGGCATGATCTTCTCGGGGTTGGTGCCGGGGATTGCGAAGCGGATCGTGTCGGTCACCTTTCGAGCCGCGGTGTCGACGATCTGGACGGTGCCGCCGATCTCGGCTGAAACCCATAACTGTTTGCCGTCGCGCGTATATTCGGCGTGACGCGGGCGCTGCTCGACTTCCGTGACGCCGGTCGGCTGGTGGCTGGCGATGTCGATCCAGTGGAGCGAATTGTCGGTCTCGGCGGTCGATACCGCGGTCTTGCCGTCGGGGCTGACCGCCATCCCCTCGGGCTCGACGCCGACCACCACCTGGAACGCGACCTTGCGCCCCGGCACGTCGATCGCGGTGACCGCGGCATCACGCTCGTTGGAGGCGAACAGCAACGTGCCATCGGGCGAGAGCGCGAACGTTTCCGGATCCTCGCCCGAAGGCAGGTCGGCGATGACCTTGCCGGTCCTGCGGTCGAGCACCTGCACCGCATTCTCGTCGCTGGCGCAGACGTAGAGCTGATTGCCGTCGCGCGACACGATGATGCCGCGTGGGCGGCGGCCAACCGGCCACGTCGCGATCGGCTTCAGCGTCGCGCCATCTATGACGGTGATCGAATTGCCCTTCTCGTTGGAGACGTAGATCGTCTCCGCAAGCGCAGGAGCAGCGGCGGTGAGTGCCAGCAGGGGCAGCAGGGTCAGGGTTCGCATCGGCCGACCCTATCCCCGATGCGCGCGCAACTCCCTGATACCAAAGTGCAATAGGACCAGCGTGCGGGCTGTCCATAGGGTCTGCCATGCCGCGTCAGATCGGCCGACGGCAATGGTGAGGTGTTTGGAATGGCTGGAAGAGTATCGCGTTTCGTCTTCGCGGCGTCGGCAATGGTCGCGGCCGGATCGATCGGCGTCAATGTATACGCGCATGGGAACGTGACGCCGCAGCCGGTCGACACCACCGCGCTGAAGGACATCGGCACCGAATGGCTGAAGGTGAACCCGTATCGCGGCGACGCCACCGCCATCAAGATCGGCGAGAGCGCATACGGGCAGAACTGCGCACGCTGCCACGGCCTTGAGGCGATCTCGGGCGGGATCGCGCCGGACCTGCGCTATCTCGACGTCGGCGAGGCGGGCGACGAATGGTTCATCCAGCGGTTCCAGCATGGCTCGGTCCGCGACGGCAAGGTGTACATGCCGCCGATGGGCGACGTGCTGGGACAGAAGGCGGGCTGGGCGATCCGCTCCTGGCTCGACACGAAGCATTCGGAAGAATGATCGTGAGATCATCGAGGCGGGCGTTTCTCGGCGGCGCACTGGCCAGCGCCGCGTTGGTGCCGTTCGGGCCTGTGTCGGCGGCACCGATCGACAAGATCAAGGCGAACGGCGTGCTGCGCGTCGCGGTGTACCGCGATTTCGAGCCGTGGTCGTGGAAGCGGGACGGCAAGATCGTCGGCATCGACGTCGAGATCGCCGAAGCCATCGCGAAGAAGATCGGCGTGCGCGCCGAGCCGATCGATTTCCTCGCGGACGAAGGCGTGTCGGACGATCTGCGCAACATGGTATGGCGCGGATCGCTGGTCGGCGGGACGGTATGCGACGTCATGATGCACGTGCCGGTCGACCGGGCCTTCGCGCTCGCTAACGACCGCGCGGTGATCGGTGCGCCGTACTACCGCGAAGGCTTCCAGATGGCGTGCGGGATCGACACCGATTGCGAAGTCGCACCGGCCGCGTTCAAGGGCATGCGGCTGGTCGCCGAGCTCGACAGCATCCCCGATTTCTATCTTTCGGGATCGTTCGGCGGCGTGCTGCGTCCCGACGTCAAGCATCTGACCAGCGGGCAGGCGGCGATCGATGCGGTCAAGACCGGCAACGCCGACGTCGCGATGGCGAGCCGGGCGCAGATCGAGCACGCGCTGCACGATGGCAGTAAAACCGTAAAGGTCCGCAAAGGGCCGCTGCCGGCGCTGCCCAGTCCCGGCTGGGATGTCGGCGTGGCGGTCAAGGACGACAGCCGTGATCTGGCGGACATGCTTGATTCGATGATCGCCGGTTTCCGTACCGACGGTACGCTCGACGCCATCTTCGCGCGCTACGGAGTGTCGCCCAGGACTCCGCTTTCGATCTGACGACCACGGGCTGCTCGCGGCGACCCAAGGTCCAATGGGGCGAACGCAAATCTGAGATTATCCTGAGAAAATTCCGAGACAATACAAAGAACGGTCGATCCAATGAATCGACGAACAGGAGGGGATAAGACAATGATTTTTCGCATGACGCGTGTGGCAGCACTGCTTGCGGGGGCCGCCATTATGGCGACGACGCCGCTCGCTGCGGCAATCAAAGATGCTGCTCCGGTTACTCCGGCGGCTGGTACGGCGACAGCGCCGGTCGCGGGGAACCCGGCATCGCCCGTACCGATGGCGGCCGCGGGCGCCGGCCCGACCGACGCAGACCTGATGAGCGACGCGAGCACTCCTGGCGACATTCTGACCTATGGCATGGGCCCCAAGGCGCAGCGCTACAGCACGATCACCCAGATCAATGATACCAACGTCGCCAAGATGGTCCCGGCGTTCTCCGCCTCGCTCGGCGGCGAAAAGCAGCGCGGCCAGGAATTGCAGCCGATCGTCTATGACGGCACGATCTACGTCACTGGCTCCTATTCGCGTCTGTTCGCGTTCGATGCGAAGACCGGCGAAGAGAAGTGGCAGTATGACGCACGCCTGCCCGACGGCATCATGCCGTGCTGCGACGTGGTGAACCGCGGTGCGGCGATCTACGGCGACAAGATCATCTTCGCCACGCTTGACGCGCACATGGTCGCGCTGAACCGCAACACTGGCAAGGTGATCTGGAACAAGACGCTTCAGGATTATTCGGCGGGCTATTCGAACACCGCGGCGCCGATCATCGTCAAGGGCAAGGTGATCTACGGCAATTCGGGCGGCGAATTTGGCGTGATCGGCAAGGTCGAGGCGCGCGACGTCAACACGGGTGAGCTGGTGTGGTCGCGGCCGACGATCGAAGGCAATATGGGGACGCTGAACGGCAAGGATTCGACCGTCACGGGCAAGACCAACGCGTCCTGGCAGGGCGATCAGTACAAGACCGGCGGCGGCGCACCGTGGCTCGGCGGTACCTACGATCCCGACACCAATTTGCTCTTCTTCGGCACCGGCAACCCAGCACCGTGGAACAGCCATCTGCGGCCCGGCGACAATCTCTACACCTCGTCTACGCTGGCGATCGATGCCGACACTGGCGAGATCAAATGGCATTACCAATACACCCCGCACGACGGCTGGGACTTCGACGGAGTGAACGAGTTCATCCCGTTCGACGCCAAGATCGGCGGCAAGATGATGAAGCTCGGCGCGCAGGCCAATCGCAACGGTTATTTCTTCGTGCTCGATCGGACCACCGGCAAGTTCATCTCGGCCAATCCGTTCGTGTCGAAGACGACCTGGGCGAAGGGCTATACCAAGGCCGGACGGCCGATCTTCGATGACACCAACCGGCCGGGCCCGCCTTCGACCGAAAAGGGTACGACTGTGTTCTCGGCACCGGCGTTCCTCGGCGCCAAGAACTGGATGCCGATGGCGTATAGCGGCCAGACCGGGATGTTCTACGTGCCTTCCAACGAATGGGGCATGGATATCTGGAACGAGCCGATCGCGTACAAGAAGGGCGCGGCGTATCTCGGCGCGGGCTTCACGATCAAGCCGTTGTACCCCGATCATATCGGCGTGCTGCGCGCGATCGATCCCGCCACCGGCAAGATCGCGTGGGAATACAACAACAAGGCGCCACTGTGGGGCGGGGTGCTCGCGACCGCGGGGAACCTGGTCTTCACCGGCACGCCCGAGGGCTATCTGAAGGCGTTCGACGCGAAGACGGGCAAGGAACTCTGGAAGTTCAACACCGGATCGGGCGTGGTCGGTTCGCCGGTCACCTGGACGCAGGACGGCGAGCAGTTCGTCGCGGTCATGTCAGGCTGGGGCGGCGCGGTGCCGCTATGGGGTGGTGAGGTCGCCAAGGCGGTGCAGCATATCAACCAGGGCGGTGCGCTCTGGGTGTTCAAGCTGCCGAAATCGTGATGATCGAGAATGGGATGTCGCAGGCGGCATCCCATTCCCTGTCGCGCGCCGAGCCGGTACACCAGCCGCGGGCAGGGGGGCATGACGTGGAACGGGTGCTAATCGCGGACGATCATCCGCTCGTACGGGACGGACTCCGCACCGTCATCTCGGTCGCGTTCGATCAGTGCGAATTGTTCGAGGCCTCGTCGATCGCGGAGGCCATCGCGATCGTCGAGCGTGAAGGCGATTTCGACCTCGTCCTGCTCGATCTCAACATGCCCGATGCCGAAGGGTTTTCGGGACTTGCCCAGATGCGCGACCGGTTCCCGTCGGTACCCGTCGTGATCGTATCGGGTGCGTGCGAGGGCGGTTTGATCAGCGCGTCGATTGCCAACGGCGCGGCCGGGTTCATCCCGAAGTCGCTCAAGCGCAGCGCGATCGTCGCGGCGATCCAGTCGATCCTGGCGGGCGATATCTTCATGCCGGAGGAATTCCGGACGATCGGCGCGGACAATGTCGAACTCGACGACATTCGCCGCCGCGTCGACACGCTGACCCCACAACAGCGCGTCGTGCTGGGGCTGGTCGTCGGCGGCAAGCTCAACAAGCAGATCGCGTATGAACTCGACGTCTCGATGACGACGGTGAAGGCGCACGTCTCGGCGATCCTGGCGAAACTCAACGTCTATAGCCGGACCCAGGCCGTGATCCTGGCAAACAAGATCAATTTCGTCCCGGCACCGTTGGCGGCGCGGCACTGAAGAGTTCAACGAACGATCGATCTCGGTACCGTGTTTCCCCGCAAAGGCGGGGACCCGGGCTGGGCTCCTGCCTTCGCGGGAGAACAAGGAGGAGGGGGCAACAGCACCTGCCCAAAGCCTAGCCAGTCAGCCGCGCCAGCAACGCCCGCAACTGCGCCGGCTTCACCGGCTTCTGCAATACATGCAGACCGGCACCCAGCAACCGGTCGCGCAGGTCCGGTTCGCGGTCTGCGGTGATGATCACCGCCGGTGTCGGTCGGTCGAGCGACGTCCGCAACTGCGCCACTACGACTTCCCCGGTCATGCCGTCACCCAAATGATAGTCCGCCAGGATCACGTCGACCGGCGCGCCCGACGAGGCGATCGCTGCTCTCGCCTCGGACGCACCGACCGCGGTCAGGACGTCGCAGCCCCAGCCCTCCAGTACGGCGCGCATGCCTTCGAGGATGGTCTCCTCGTTGTCGATCACCAGCACCGTGCGTGCCGCAATTCCCCGGCGGACAACGGCGCTAACCGCGCGGATCTGACGCGTACCCTCGACCGCCAGCGGCACCGTCACGCAGAAGGTCGACCCTGTACCGATCGCCGATCGTACGCCGATCGGGTGGTCCAGCATCCGCCCGGCACGCTGCACGATCGCAAGGCCCAGCCCCATGCCGCGCTCATGCCCGGCGTTCAGCCGGCGAAACTCTTCGAAGATCTCGACATGGTGTGCGGGATCGATCCCGGGACCAGTATCGGTGACCGCGATCCGGACGTTTGCTCCTTCGTGCCGCGCGGCCATCACGACGCCGCCCTGCCGTGTGTAGCGCAGCGCGTTCGACAGGAAGTTCTGGAGGATCCGCCGCAGCAGGCGCGCGTCGGAGCGGACCCAGGCGGTGCTCGGCTCGACGGTCAGCGTCAGACCGCGCGTGCCCGCAGCCAGCGCGAACTCGGCCTGCAGCGCGTGCAGCAATTCGCCGAGCGGCACGTCGACGATCTCGGGCTTTACCGCGCCCGCGTCGAGCTTCGATATCTCCAGCAGCGCCTCGAGCAGGTCCTCGATCGAATCGAGCGCGGAGCCGGTCTGCTCGACCAGCGTCCGGTTTGCCGCCGCCATTCGCCGCGTCGCCAGCGCCGAGACGAACAGTCGCGCGGCGTTCAAGGGCTGTAACAGATCGTGGCTCGCGGCGGCGAGAAACCGCGTCTTCGACAGGTTTGCCTGTTCCGCGGCGGTCTTCGCCTCGCGCATCGCGGCCTCGGCGGCGACGCGTTCGGCCACCTGCTGCTGGAGCTCGATATTGACGGCGACGACCGCAGCGGTGCGTTCCTGCACCCGGCGTTCGAGCGTCTCGTTTGTCTCGCGCAACGCCGCCGCGGCACGGAGCCGGTCGGTGACGTCATCGAAACTCATCACCATGCCGCCGCCCGGCATCGGCAGCCGCCGCACCTCGACGCTGCGGCCATCCTCCAGCGCGCGGATCGCGACGGTTTCCGGTTCGCCTTCGCCGAGCCAGCCGAGCGTGTCGGCAGCATTCGCACGCGGCAACGCGGTGCGGCACCACTGGATCAATGCGGCGTGATCCGCGATCTTAAGCCTCGCTCGCGTCGGCTGCAGCTTGAGGAACGCGAGCAGCGGATCGTTCCACGCCAGCAGCGCGCGCTCACGATCGAACACGCACACGCCCTGCGGCATCGCATCGAGTGTCGCCTGCAACACGACCGCACGCTCGGCGAGCTCGCGCGCGCGCAATCGGGCATCCTCGGCTTTGATGTCGGTGATGTCGGTATAGACGCCGACGACGCCGCCTTCGGTCGTCCTCCGCTCGTTGACCTGGATCCAGCGGCCATCGGCAAGCGCGATGACCTGGCCACCCTCGGCGATCTCGTGCGCCGCGCCGCGCTCCGATATCCAGCGATCCGGTGCAACCATCGCCCCGAGCATCCCGCGGGTCTCGCCGATCTTGCCGAGGATCTCGTCGAACCGCACGCCGGGCACGATCTGGTCGGCGACCTTGGGCCAAAGCGACAGATAGGTCTGGTTGCACAGCACCAGTCGATCGTCCGCGTCGAAGATCGCGAACCCCTCGTTGATCGTCTCGATCGCGTCGCCCAGCCGGCGGCGCGCGCTGTCGGCTGCTTCCTTGGCCTGCGCGAGTTCGGCATTCGTCGAGGCCAGTTCGCCGAGCGCGCGCTCGAGGTCGGCGGTGCGTTCGCGGACTTTGCCCTCCAGCGAGATCGCGGTTTCGAACACCGAAAAGGCGTTGCCGCGCAGATCGGTCGATCGCTCGACCCGGCCCATCAGCGATGCATTGATCCGCGCCAGTTTTCCCAGCTGGATCTCCAGCGCGGCGACCCGGTCGTCGCTGTGCTCATCGGGATCCGCGATCATCGCCCGATCGCCAGCCCACTGAACGTCTGGTTCACGTGCAGCGCATGATATTGCTCGCCGTACGTGTTGAATCCAACGACGCCGCGGTCGGCGAACAGCGCCGATACCGCGCTGCGCAACTGGCGCTGCTCGACTTCGACGTTGTTCAGGACGCAGTCGAAGCCGAGAATACGGTCGATCCCGCCGACCGAACGATCGAGATCCTCGAACAGCTCGTGCAGGTTCTGCATGATGTCGGTCGCTTCGCCCAGCGTCAGGACGATACCTTCGTCGATCGCACAGTAGAAAGTGAGACTGCCATCGAGGTTCGCGGTCTGGATCGATCGCACGAAATATTCGCCGCCTGCGCGGACCATCGGCGGGTGTGCCGCGAAGTGGTTGGGGCTGAGTTCTGCCACGGTCGTACCGATCAGTCGCGCATATTCCTCGACGGCGGGCTCGGCATTGATCTCGTGGACGATCCGCGTCACCGGGTCGGCGACGGTGATGACCATCTTGACGTCGCCCGGGCCATAATGCTGCGCACGAAACACCTTCATCCGGCGCGACGACGACAGGATCGCGACGATCGCGGCGTCGCGGCGAAACCGTCCTTCGTAGAACACGAACGTCTCGCGGAAATCGAGGCCGTCGCCCGAGGAGCCGCCGATCAGCGGCACCTCGCCCAACGCGTCCTGCAACGTCAGCGTCAGCATCTCTTCACGATGCGAAAGCCCGTCGACCAGGAAGATTGCGGCGTGGCTCGGCGTGTCGCCCAGTTGTGGTCCGGGCAGCGCGGCGGTGGCGACCATCGATCGAACCGTCTGTTGCGCGACGCGGGAATCGAACGTGTCGAGATTCTCGAAACAGGTCGCGCTCAACCGGAAATCGCTCGCGGGAAAGCCGATCGCGGTGATCGTGCCCTCGTCCAGTCCGTCCGGCGTGATCTCCCCCGACGACGTGCAACCGACGATCGTCAGGCCCTCGGCACGGCTGCCGATTGCCTCGGCCAATGCGTCGAGCGGATATCGGCTCGAACAGAACAGGACGATGCCGGCGAGCTCGGGCAGATCGAGCCGACCGAACAGATCGCGGATCGCCATCTCGGGATCGGTGACGCGGGTCGCGGCGACACGGATCGGTGAGGACGGCGCACGCGACGGATGAGGCGGAACGGACATCGCCGCGATCATGTCACGCTCGGGCAGTCTCGTCATCCGCCGATCGACCGGGTCAAGCGCCACGCTCCGGCGGGCCGGCTGCGTCGAGCGCATCGGCCTCCGCGTCGGTGAAGACGCGGCTGCGGATCATGAAGCGCAGTCCCTCGGGTCCCTCGAGAGAGAACCCCGCGCCGCGCCCCGGCACGACGTCGATCGTCACCTGGGTATGCCGCCAATAATCGAACTGTGCGGCGCCGATCCAGACGGGGACGCCCCCTTCCGTCGCGCCGGGTGCGATACGCCCGAGCAGGATGTCCTGCGTGCCGACGCGGAATTCGCCCGCCGGATAGCACATCGGCGCAGACCCATCGCAGCAGCCGCCGGACTGGTGGAACATCAGCGGGCCGTGTTGCGCGGCAAGCTTCGCGATCAGCGCATCGGCGGCGGCGGTCGACAGGATCCGGGGCGGGGCGAGCGTAGCAAGGGTCATGGAGCCAGCCTTGAAAACGGAAAAATGCGGCGGACCCTGGGGCCCGCCGCAGCGCGGTCGCGAGATCATGGGAGAAAGGGGTTCCGATCTCACGTGCGTACCAGAAGCTGTATCAGAAGAAGCCGAGCGCCTTGGCCGAATAGCTGACCAGCAGGCACTTGGTCTGCTGATAGTGATCGAGCATCATCTTGTGGTTCTCGCGGCCGATCCCCGACTGCTTGTAGCCACCGAATGCGGCATGCGCAGGGTAGAGGTGGTAGCAGTTGGTCCATACGCGGCCGGCCTGGATACCGCGGCCCATCCGGTAGGCGGTCGTGCCGTTGCGCGACCAGACGCCGGCACCGAGGCCGTAGAGCGTGTCGTTGGCGATCGCGAGCGCGTCGGCTTCGTCCTTGAAGGTCGTCACTGCGACGACCGGGCCGAAGATTTCCTCCTGGAAGACGCGCATCCTGTTGTTACCCTCGATGATCGTGGGCTCCATGTAATACCCGTCGGAGAACTCGCCGTCATGCTGCGCGCGTTCGCCGCCGGTCAGGATCTTGGCGCCTTCCGCCTTGCCGATATCGATGTACGACAGGATCTTCTCGAGCTGGTCGTTCGACGCCTGCGCGCCGATCATCGTCGAGGGATCGAGCGGCGAGCCCATCTTGATCGCCTTCACGCGCTCGATCGCGCGCGCGATGAACTTCTCGTAGATCGATTCCTGGATCAGCACGCGGCTCGGGCAGGTGCAGACCTCGCCCTGGTTGAGCGCGAACATCGCGAAGCCTTCGAGACACTTGTCGAAATAATCGTCGTCGGCGTCCATCACGTCGGCAAAGAAGATGTTGGGCGACTTGCCGCCGAGTTCGAGCGTGACGGGGATCAGGTTCTCGGTCGCATATTGCATGATCAGGCGGCCGGTGGTCGTCTCGCCGGTGAACGCGATCTTTGCGATGCGCTTGTTCTGCGCGAGCGGCTTGCCTGCCTCGACGCCGAAGCCGTTGACGACGTTCAGCACGCCCGGCGGCAGCAGGTCGCCGATCACGTCCATCAGCACCATGATCGACATCGGCGTCTGCTCGGCGGGCTTCAGCACGACGCAGTTGCCGGCACCGAGCGCGGGAGCGAGCTTCCACACCGCCATCAGGATCGGGAAGTTCCACGGGATGATCTGGCCGACGACGCCCAGCGGCTCATGGAAATGATAGGCGATCGTATCGTGGTCGATCTCGGAAATGCCGCCTTCCTGTGCACGGACGCAGCCGGCGAAATAGCGGAAATGGTCGATCGCGAGCGGGATATCGGCGTTGGTCGTCTCGCGGATCGGCTTGCCGTTGTCGATCGTCTCGACCATCGCGAGCAGATCGAGCTTTTCCTCCATCCGGTCGGCGATCTTGTTCAGGATGTTGGCCCTCTCGGCCGGGCTGCTCTTGCCCCAGGCGTCTTTAGCGGCGTGCGCGGCGTCAAGCGCCAGCTCGATGTCCTCGGCGGTGCCGCGCGCGACCTGGCACACCGTCTTGCCGGTGACGGGGGAAGGATTGTCGAAATACTGACCCTTGGTCGGCGCGACCCATTCGCCGCCGATGTAATTGTCATATTTCGACCGGATCGCGATCTGGCCCTTCAACTGGTCTAGTGCCTGCTGCAGCATGGTAATCCCTCCTCGGTACAATTGTCCGCGCCTTGGTGATTGCGGACGTATCTATGGCTTGCAGCGACCATCGACCCGTCGCAGCGCGGGCGCCATTGCACCAAAGGGCAATTGCGGGATCGCGCCGCAGCGTGCGTGAGGGGGACGTCAACCGCGGGGTCGTGCCGCGCGCGTTTCAGGAGAGTATCGCATGAAGCTTACCATCGCATCGCTGGCCGCCCCTTCGCTGATGATCGGCGCCCTGTTCGCCGCGGCTCCGGCCGCCGCCAAGGACCTCACCGTGCACATGAAGACCAGCGGGCAGGGCGGCATGATGGTGTTCGAGCCATCCTTCATCAAGGCGCAGCCAGGCGACGTGATCCACTTCATTCCGACCAACCCGAGCCACAACGCCGAGACGATCCCGACGATGCTACCCGACGGCGTTGCGCCGAGCTCCGGCCTGATGAACAAGGAGTTCGTCCTGCCGGTCACCAAGCCGGGCATCTACGGCATCAAGTGCAAGCCGCATTACGCGATGGGCATGGTCGCGGTCGTCCAGGTCGGCAACGGCCCGTCCGCGAACCTCGCCGCGGCCAAGGCGGTGAAGGTCCCGGGATTGGCCGGCAAGCGCATGGCCGCCGCTCTGGCACAGGCGAAGTAAGATGGCCGGTATCCTGCTCGTCAGCTATCCAGCCACCGAAGGCGCAAGCTTCGATCATGACTATTATACGGGCACGCACATGCCGCTCGTGAAGGAGAAATGGGGACCGCTCGGCCTGACCGACGCGGTGGCGCTGTTCCCCGACGACGATGCGCCGACTGCCGTTGCGGTGGCGGTACTGACCTTCACCGACGGCGCCGCGCGAGATGCGGCGATCTCGGGATCGACTGCGGCGACGGTGTTCGGCGACGTTGCCAACTTCACGACGATCAGCCCCGCGGCACAGCGCCTGACCGGTTGATCGAACAGCTGAGTTTGGGTCCCCGCGAAGGCGGGGACCCGGACCGGGCACCCGCCTTTGCAGATGAACATTCTCTAGTACGGGCGAGTTTGAAACGGCACGGCATCGACCAGCGTCCGCCCGCTTTCGCTCCAGCCATCGGTACCGTCCGCATACCAATAGACATGCCCATACCCGGCCTTCGCCAACCGACGCGAGGCATTCCAGCTCATCCAGCAGTCGGCGAGGCAGAACACGATCAGCGGACGCGGATCGCGCCTGCCGCGAAGCGACGCGACGCCCGTCTCGAACCAGGCTGCGATACTCGGATCCACCACCCCGCGCCCCGCTTCGGGGAACCAGTGTGCGCCGGCGATGCTGGGACGCGGCTTGGCAAGTCGCCAGACGCCCGTTGCCGGATCGCGTACGCCACCCTCGGCTGGCATGACATCGATCAGGATGGCGTGCTTTTTCGCCAGCAGCCGTGCGACGGCCGCGGTATCGATTTTCGGTACGCCCTCTGGCGCAGCCGGCACGACCGCGCGGTAATGGGCGGTCCGGTATCCGGTCCCGGGATCGATGTCGGGAGCAGGCACGGCCGATTGCGCAGCGACTGCGGCAGCGAACATCATCATCCGAATCACGGCGGCTCTCCTCCCAAAGTCGGATTGTAGCGCAAGTCCCTCGTGCGTACCTTTCTACCAAGGTATGAAGACGCTTGGCATCTTGCTCGCAGGCCTCTTGGCCATCCCCGCCACCGCCGGTGCGGCGCTGCCGAAGGACCAGCTCGGCTCGCCGATGTGGGGCTATGTCGGCAAGCAGGTGTTCGGCGAAAACGCGGTCGTCCGGTTCGATCCGCGGGTAAAGGTCGACTTTCCGAAGATCGCGGAAAATCAGCGCTCCTTCCCGGTTCAGGTCGATGCGCGCGCCATACCGAACGTCGTGCGGATCGTGATCTTCGCGGACATGAACCCGATCCAGCAATCCATCGATTTCAGCCTGGCGAATGCCGAGCCGTTCATCGCCACGCGGATCAAACTCGACCAGCGGACGCCGGTACGCGGCGCGGTGCAGTTGAAGGACGGCAGCTGGCTGGTTTCGGGCGGTTGGATCGATGCGGCGGGGGGCGGCTGTTCGGCGCCACCGGTCAGCCGCGTGAAGGGCGACTGGGCGCAGCATCTCGGCGAGTCCCGCGGGCGGCTTTGGGAAAGTGCCGGTACTGCGCGCGTCATGCTGTCGTTCCGGCATCCGATGGATACCGGTTTCGTCGATAATATCCCGGCCTATTATCTCGAACAGATGACGGTTACCTCCTCGGGCGGCAGCGCGATCGGTACGGTGCACATGCAGGCGTCGGTTGCCGAGGATCCGGTCCTGACGCTCATGCCCAAGATCAAGCCAGGCGAGTCGGTCTCGTTCGACGGCCGCGACACCAACGGTATCGAATATGCCGGCATCTTGACCGCAGCAACGGTGAGTGCCGCAGTGCAGGGAGCAGGTCGCTGATTCACCGACGCGCATTCGTCGGCGGCTGCTTGGCGAGCGTTGCGGCAATGCCGGTCCTGGCAGCCGCGTTTCAATATGGCCTGAAACCCGAGGTCGTCGCCGATGGCATCTGGGTGGTCCGCGGCGCCGACGATGCGATCCTCATGGGCAATGGCGGCGCGATCGCCAACGTCACGATCCTTGATACCGCGGACGGCGCAGTGCTGGTCGATGCGGGTCCGTCGCTGCGCTATGGTACCGAGCTGACCGCGCTTGCAAAAAAGCTGACCGGCAAGCCTGTCGCACGCGTCTATCTGACCCATCTCCACCCCGATCACACCTACGGTGATGCCGCGTTCCAGCCTGCGCAGATCGCCGCGACACCCGCGCTGATCGCCGAGCTCAAAAGCGAAGGGCCAGGCTTTTCGGACGGCATGTACCGCCTGCTGGGCGACTGGATGCGTGGGACCGAGCTGCACATCCCCGGTCATGTGATCGCTGCGCCCAGCGAGACGATCGGCGGCCGCACGCTCCGGCTCCTGGCGTTGGCCGGGCACAGCGGCGCAGACCTTGCGATCTATGACGAAGCGACGAAGACGCTGATTGCCGGCGATCTGGTGTTCCACGATCGTGCGCCATCGACGCCGCATGCCAACCTGCCGCACTGGCGTACGTCGCTCGATACGCTGAAGGGGTTGGGACAGCTCCGGGTAATTCCCGGCCATGGGCCGATCGACTCCACGCCGCACGCCGCGATCGACCAGACCCGCGACTGGATAGACTGGATCGATATGGCATTGACCGACGCGATCCAGGCTGGATTGGATCCAGTCGAAGCCGGCGAGATCGCGATCCCGCCACGCTTCGCCGCGATGAAGGCCGCGCGCTATGAGCTACAGCGGTCGGTGTCGCACTTATATCCGGGTCTGGAGGAACGATCGCTGCCACTGGTAGGCAAGCGGGGCTAGGACCCTTCGCCCGCCCCATCGAGGTTCGGCTACCCGGCTTGGTACTTCCGCAAAGACGAGCGCCCACCAAGACGTCAGAACCGCACTTTGGCGCCGACCTGGATCGAGCGTGGGGCACCCGGTGCATAGAAGGTCGACGACACCAATGGCCGTTCGCCGTCGATTACCGGCCCGGCAAACGGTCGCGCGACGAAGTTGCCGCTCGCGTCGAACCCGGTCGCGCCCAGTTGCGCGGCGGTCGCATAGCGCTTGTCGAACGCGTTGTTGAGCTGTGCGAAGATCGTGAACCGGCGTGCCGGGCGGATCTCCGCGCCGAAATTGACGACCGCATACGCATCGGTCTTGCCCTCGCCGAGGTAATACACCCCGTCGGGCTCATGCTCGTTGTTCTCGTTGCCGCGCGCATACACGCCCGAGATCGCAATCATGTCGGCGCTGAGCGAGAGCATCTCTACCGGTTTCCAGCGTGCGCCGGCTTTCAAGATGTGTCGCGGGATCAGTGGGATGCGATCGCCCTTCTCGATGGCGATCTCACCTTCGAATCCGGGCGCGACGTGTTCGCTCGAACTGTTGCCCGAGCCGTCGACGGTCTCGCCATTGCGATAGGTCGCGTCGAGCAGCGTGTAGTGGCCGGTCAGGTGGACCGGGCCGACATCGCCGGCGAGATCGACGTCGATACCCTGGCGGCGAGTCTTCCCGAAATTGCGAAAATAGCCGAAGCCCGCGGTATCGTCGGCAACGAACAGGATGTCGTTCCGACTGACGGTGCGGAATGCGCCGAGACGCAGCGCGATACCGTGGAGGTCGGCGTTGATGCCCGTCTCGACGGTGCGCGCAACGACCTGGTCGAGCGGCGGATCGCCCGCCAGGGCGTTGGGCAGGCGGCAGGGGCTCTCGGGGTCCGCGCAGCCAAGCTCGATCGCCGATGGCGCACGGCTGGTCTGGGCGAGCGCCGCATCGATCGCGAAGGTCTTGGTCGGGCTCCAGCGCAGCGCGATCGCCGGGTTCACGCGGTCGAACTTGTGGTCGCCGTCGAGCGATCCGGTACCGCCACCGGGTTGCAGCCCATCGCGGTTGTGGACGACGGTGCGATCGTAGCGCGCGGACAGGTCGACATGCAGCGTCCGGCTGACGTCGAACGCATCGAGCCCATAGGCGCTGAGCGTGGTCGTGCGGCCGGTCAGGTCGACGCGCGCATCGAACGCGTTTTCGGAATCCTGCGTCCCGTCGGCGAACGCGCCTGCACCGCTGACCGGGACGATGCCGCGGTCGGGCGAGAGATAGCCGAATTGCGACGATTGGACGAACACCGAGCGACCGTTGACGTAGCTAGCGCCGACCGTCAGCGCGTTGAAACCGCCCCCGACCGGCGTCTTCAGCGTCAGCTCACCGGTCGCGCCGAACTCGCGCTGTCGCGTGCCCGAACGGTTGGCAAGCCCGTTGCACTTCTCGTTCGGCTCGCTGTTCAGCAGCACGTTGGCGATGCAGCGCCATCTGGGGAAGGGGGTGTTGGCCTGCGTCTCGCCCGCGACCGGGAAGCCGCTATATCCGGCCGCGGTCAGTGCGGCGCGCTCGGCGGCGCTGGGTTGATACAGGTTCTCGCCGAGTGCATCGTCGTTGATGTCGCCGTTGAACGTGCGCGTCCTGATGTTGCGGTAAAATGCGTTGCCGGCAAAGGACAGAGCGTCGGACAACCGGTGGTCGCCCGTGAGGTTGATCAGGTACGCCGTGTTCCGGGTAGTGTCGGGATAGGTGTAGACGCTGGACCGATCACGTTCGAGCAGGCGCTGGTCCTGTAGGCCGTTGCCGTTGAGGTCGGTATTCGCATAGCTCCCCGACAGCGCGACGTTGGTTTTCGTATCAGACCAGCCGAGCTTGCCGAATGCCTGCCCCGCCTCCGACCGCGAGACATCGCGCCAGCCGTCCTCGGCGAAATAATCGCCGCTGAAGAACCAGTTGAAACCGTTGTCGGCATTGCCGCCGGCCTGCGCCTCGACGGTGCGGCGATCGAATGATCCGTAGTTCGCCTCGATCTCGACACCGGGGTCGGATTTGCCATCCTTGGTCCGAACGGAGATCGCGCCACCCAGCGAATTACGCCCGAACAGCGGGTTCGATCCGGGCACCAAAGTCATCGAACGGATTGCGGATTTGGGGATCAGGTCCCAGCTGACGACGTCGCCGAACGGTTGGTTGACGCGGACGCCGTCGACATAGACCGACAGCCCCTGCGGCGTGCCGAGCAACGGCGATGCGGTGAAGCCGCGATAGTTTATATCGGGCTGCAACGGGTTGTTCTGGATGTCGTTGACGAACACGCCGCCCGCCATGCGCTTCAGATAGTCGGTGATATCGGTCGCGTGCGCGGCCTCGATCTCCTCGTCGCTGGTGGTCTGCGCGGGGAAGGGCAGCGTCCCTTCGCCAACGTCGGACAGCGGGGTCGCCGTCACGATGATTTCGGGGGAGAGGCCTGTCTGCGTTTGCGGATGCGCGTGGCCAGCGGCCGGTACGGCGATCAGGGCGACACCGGCCAGCCAACGGAAACGGGTCTTCATGCTGCATCCCCCCAACGCCTGCGATCTGCGTCGCCGAGGAAACGATAACTTGGCTGATCGACACTTGCCTGAGATCGGTCTCAGGTTACGTCATACCTTGGTTGGTGGCACTATTCGGAAGCCACGACCGCGCAGCGTCTCGATCGCCGGCGCGCCGCGAAGTTCGCCCAGTCGGCGGCGAAGATAGCCGATATAGACGTCGAGCGCGTTATCGCTGATCCCGGCATCTGTGCCCCAGACCGCGGCGGCCAGCGCCACTCGTGGCGCAATGCCGCCATTGGCCGCGACGAGCCGCTGTAGCAGGTCGAACTCACGCCGGCTCAGCGCGAGCGGGCGGTCGTCGACCAGCGCATGCCGCGAAATCGGGTCGAGCGCGAGATTGGCGTAGCGCATCGGCGGCGGTGCGGCGTCGGCTCCCCGACGGACGATCGCCGCCAGTCGCGCGACGAGTTCTTCGAATGCGAACGGCTTGGGGAGATAATCGTCCGCGCCGCTGTCGAACCCGTCGAGCCGATCCTGTAACGTCCCTCGCGCCGTCAACATCAGGATCGGCACCCGGATCCCGTCGTCACGCAGGGCCCGGCACAGGTCCATCCCGTCACGGTCGGGCAGGCCCACGTCGAGCAGTGCGGCGGCATATCCGCCGGTTCGCAGCATCGTCGGCACCTCCCGAGCCGCGCGTTCCCAGGCGACCTCATACCCGCGCGCGGTCAGTCCGCGGCTGACGAAGCGGCCGATGCCGGCATCGTCCTCGACCAACAGGATCTTCATACTTGTACCAAGGGAAGGTCGATCGTCACGGTACAGCCGACGCTCAGGCCATCCGCGAGCGCGTTGGCGGCATGGATCGATCCGTCATGCTGCTCGACGACCCACCGTGCGAGTGACAGGCCGAGCCCGGTGCCGCCCCGTGATCGTCCCGCATCCCCCTGGTAATAGGCGTCGAAGATCCGCGGCAAAGCCTCGTCCGCGACGCCCGATCCCTGATCCACCACATCGATCCGCGCCGCATCATCCTTGGTCGTGAGCCGTACGGTGACGGTTCCCCCGAGTGGCGAAAACTTTACCGCGTTATCGACGATGGCAAGCACCGCCTGTTGCAGCCACCGCGCGTCGCCCCGTACAGTCAGCGGCGGCACCATAGTCTCGACCGCCAGCGCGACCTCGGCCGAGCGCGCATAACCACTGGCGGCGTCGCCCGCCCCCTCCACCAGCGTCGCCAGATCGACCAGCTCGCGCGCGAGTTGAAGCTGACCGTCATCCGCGCGCGCCAAGCCTAGCAATTCCGCGATCCGGTGTTCGAGAAACTCGGCATTGGCGACGACGTGCCCGAGCGCCTCGCGCAGTGCACGCGGCTCGGCAGCGAGATCGGCCAGCGCCACTTCCGCTTCTCCCCGCATCACGGTGATCGGAGTCCGCATCTCGTGGCTGGCCTTTGCAAAGAACAGCCGGCGCGATTGATCAATCATGGCGAGTTCCGCCGTCTTCTCTGCAACTTCATTGGCGAGCCGGCGATTGGCTGCGATCAGCCCCAGCGCTCCGAGCAACGCTGATCCGCCTGCCGCCAGCACGAGGAGCACGGCCAGGATCGTCGTTCGCGCCCGCAGCCGGATCATGTCCGCGCCGATCCGCGCGGCTTCGCTGCGTTCCCGTGCGACGATGCGGGAAACCAGGTCCGCGAGTTCGCCGCGCCGCTGCGGATCGGCGGCCAGCACCGCGAGATGGTCCGCATCCACCGCCTCGCGCACCTGCGCTGCGTGTTCGGCGGATGCGGTAGGTAACAGCGCCGTCTCGTTGCGGATCAACCGTGCATAGGCGTGGAGATCCGGGCGCAGCGCCGCGGCGTCCCCAGTGTTTGCCAGCGTTTCGATCCGCGACACGGCCGCAAGCTGCGCCTGCGCGATGCCGGCGCGGTCGAAGTTCCGTCCCGCATTCGCAAGGCTCAGGATGAACGCCGTCGCTAGCGCCGCCAGCGATACCAACAGCGCAAGGCAACACAGCGCGGCGAGTCTCAGCGGCTGACGCAGGCGACGTTCAATCGACATGTCCCGATCCTAGTCGACACCCGCCGCCGAACAAGCACGCGCACGTTGAACTTATGCACGAGGCGTGGCTATGGCACCGTTGTCCAGAGTGGGCGCGGCGTTGCACCCGCGGACATACCTACAGCTCTTCGATACGCTGGCAGGACGGCAGGGGAAGGTAGTCTTCGTTCACGAGTTGTTCTGGTGGAAGTCGAAGCGGCCCGGCTGTCTTTGGGCGTCGCTCACCGGACCGGCGCTTCGTTCATGCGGTCGGGCAGGGGCGACCTCAACCAGATCGACGCTCGTAGGGCGCTTGGCCCTCGAACGGTTGAGCCTGATGGAGACGTCGGTGTCCGCGGTGCTGTGCAAGATCGCCTTTGGGACAGCTGGACCAGCAAGGCATTCGAAACTAAACTCTTCGTTCGATAACGGTCGGCCAGGTTTTGGATCGTTATAACTAAGTAATCCTTGCGCCTGAGGTGCCTTCGCCATTTTGCCACGCAGTGGTTGATGTCCGCGAGGTAGCCGAACATCGGGGCGATCAGCGAGACATGGCCTTAGACATGTTCGTTAGGGTGACGATATTGCCGATTGTAAGACCGTAATCGCCTGCGGCATGACGGTGTGGTGAAAGTTCGTTCGGATCTTCTCGAACTGCCGCTATCGGACAACCGGCATGTCTGGCGTGCCTGAAGGTCGCAGGCGTCGGAGAAACCGTTCGTTTAACCTTTCGTGGCTAAGCGGTCGTCATGCCGACGTTATCCTCCGCGCCTGCGACGGCACCATCCGGACACCGCCAGAATGCCTTGGCCGACGCCGTCCGTGGCTGTCGACGCCATCTGGTGTTTGCGGCGCTGTTCTCGGGGCTGGTGAACGTCCTGTACCTCGTGCCGTCGATCTTCATGCTGCAGGTGTACGACCGCGTGGTGCCGACGCGGGGCGGTGCGACATTGTTGCTGCTGACGCTGATCCTCGTGCTGTCGCTCATCGTGTTCGCGATCCTCGATGCGGTGCGTATGCGGTTGCTGTTGCGCGCGAGCATGCGGCTCGAGCGCCGGGCGGCGCCGGGCATATTGCTGCGGATCCTTGGCACCGACGTTGCGACGATCGGCCAGCGTAGCCAGGCGATGCGCGACTTCGACACGGTACGCGGCACGCTGACCGGGCCGACGATCATCGCGCTGTTCGATGCGCCCTGGGCACCGATCTATATCGGCATCGCGTTCCTGCTCCATCCGTGGATCGGCGTACTGGCGCTGGTCAGCGCGCTGCTGCTCGGCGGGATCGCGATCCTCAGCGACCGGGTGACGGCGGGGGCTGCGCGCGACACGCATGCGCGGGCAGTGTTGGCGACGCGCGAACAGGACGTGTCGATCCACGGGTCGGAGGTCGCCCGGGTGATGGGGATGCGCAACGCGCTGATCACCCGGCACCTGCTGGAGCGCGCCGAACTCGTCCGCCGTCAGTCGGCGCTTGCCGGCACTGCGGGACAGTTCCTTGCGATCACCAAGTTCCTGCGGCTGTTGCTGCAGTCGCTCGCGCTGGCGCTCGGGGCGTTGCTGGCGATCCGGCAGGATATTTCGGGCGGTGCGATCTTTGCGGCGTCGCTGCTGCTGGGGCGTGCGTTGCAACCGGTCGAGCAGATCCTGGGCGCGATGAAGCCGCTCGCCGCCGCGCGCAACGCCTATCGCGATCTCGATGCGTTTTGCGCGATGCCGGGGCCGGCGATCGATGCGACCGTCCTGCCGACGCCGGTCGGCCGGATCGACGTTCGCGGCGTCACCGTCCGCGCCGAAGGCAGCGATCGGGCGCTGCTGTCCGATATCAGTTTCGCGGTCGAGCCCGGCGAGATCGTCGCGCTGGTCGGTCCGAGCGGGGCAGGCAAATCGACCTTGCTGCGCGTGCTGTCAGGCGCCTTGTCGCCCGATACGGGCGAGGTGCGGATCGACGGTGCGAGCCTGGCTGACTGGAACCGCGAGCAGCTCGGCCGCCATGTCGGGTATATGCCGCAATCGCCGTCGCTGTTTCCGACTTCGGTCCACACCAACATCTCGCGGTTCCAGTCGGTGCTGGCGGGCGAGAGCGAGCAACTCGACGCCGCGGTGGTCGAAGCGGCGCAGGCGGCGGGCGCGCATGAGGTGGTCCTTGGCCTGCCGCAGGGTTATGCGACGATGCTGAGCATGGCGGACGGATCGGGGCTGTCGGCGGGGCAGAACCAGTCGGTCGCACTGGCGCGCGCGCTGTTCGGCACGCCGACGATCCTGTTCCTCGACGAACCCAACGCACACCTCGACAGCGACGGCGAAGCACGGCTGGTGACGACGCTGGCGGCACTGCGCGCGCGTGGCGCGACGGTGATCGTCTCGACACATCGCACCGGGCTGCTCCAGGCGGTCGACAAGATCATGGTGCTGCGAAACGGCACGATCCAGCTGTTCGACGAACGCGCGAAAGTCGTGCGGCCGCATGTCGCCGCAGCAGGGGGCGCACGATGATCCCCGCCGAACTGGCTAGCCCGGTCCCCGCCGCCGGTGGCGCGAGCCTGGCGGATCGTCTCCGCCTCGATGATTCTCCGCGACATGCGATCCTGGTCGGCGCCGTGATTGCGATCCTGTTCTTTATCGTCGGGCTCGGCTGGGCAGCGTTCGCGCGGCTCGATGCGGCGGCGGCGGGCGACGGTCAGGTGGTCGTCGCCGGCAACCGCCAGACCGTCCAGCACCGCGAGGGCGGGATCGTCGCGGCAATGGCGGTGCGCGACGGCCAGCACGTCCGCGCTGGCGAGATCCTGTTCCGCCTCGAAGGCGCGGAAGTGACCGCAAGCGAACGCGCGCTGGCCGCGAGCGTCATCGACCTCCAAGCACAACGCGCGCGTCTGGAAGCTGACGTCCGCGGTAGTGCGATCGTCTGGCCGGCAGAGTTCGCCTCGGCACGAGGGGACGATCTGCGCCTCGTCGAGCGGGCGAAGTCGCTCCAGATCGCGCAACGCACGGCGCGCTCGGCGGCACTGGCGGCAAACGGCGCGGTGCTCCGCCAGCAGGCGGCGACCGTCGCGCAGCAGACGACCGGTTTCAACGCACAGGCACAGGCGACCGCTCGGCAGCGCGCGTCGCTTCGGCAACAGCTGGAAAGCACCCGGGCGCTGGCCGACCAGGGCTATGTCTCGCGGAACACCGTGCGGGCGATCGAACGCTCGATCCAGCAGCTCGAGGGGACCGACGCCGACTATGTCTCGCGCTCGGCGGCGGCGCGCGAGCAGATCGGTCAGACGCGCGCGGAGGGCGTGCAGACCCAGCGCAAATATGTCGAGGACAGCGCCACGTTGCTGCGCGACACGCAGTTCCAGTTGAACGAGGTGATGCCCAAATTCGCCGCCGCGCGTGAGCAGTTGGCGCGCACGATCATTCGCGCACCGTTGGCTGGTCGCGTGGTCGGCTTGCGCGTGTTCTCGGTCGGTGGCGTGATCCAGCCGGGGCAGGCGATCCTCGACATCGTTCCCGATGCCGCGCCACTGGTGGTCCGCGCGAACTTTTCGCCCGGCGACATCGATGGCGTGTTTGCCGGTCGCGAAGCCGAGGTGAAGTTCCTGTCGCTGCACGAACGCGACCTGCCGATCCTGCTCGGCAAGGTCCGCACCGTCTCCGCCGATTCGCTCCGCGACGAGCAGACCGGCCATAGTTACTTCAGCGCCGAGATCGACGTGCCGCGCGACCAGATCGCCAAGATCGAAGCGGTGCGCGGTCGCGATACCGGTATCCGCGCGGGCGTACCGGTCACCGTCCTCGTCAAGCTGCGGTCACGCACCGCACTCGACTATCTCCTCGATCCGTTGACCGAGGCTTTTTCACGGTCGCTCCATGAACGCTGATATCCTTCGTCTCGCCGCTGCCATGCTGGTGCTGCCCGCGGCATCCGCCGTCGCCCAGACGACACCGGACGCGCAGCCTGCCGCCTCCGAAACACTGGGGCAGGCGATCGCCGACGCCTATCGCAGCAATCCCTCGCTGGAGGGGCAGCGCGCGCAACTCCGCGCGCTGGACGAGCAGATCGTCCAGGCGGGGGCGGCGTACCGGCTCAACGCGGGCGTCAACATGACGCTGCAATACCAGTCGCAGGACCAGCGCGGCCTGCTCGGCGATTTCGATACGGCACGGGGGCGGACGGTCGGCGCCTCGTTGAGCGCATCGCAGATCCTGCTCAACGGCGGGCGCACCGCGGCACAGGTCTCCGCGGCCGAAGCGACCGTGCTGGCGGGCCGTGAACGGCTGCGCGAGGCGGAGAACGCGATCCTGCTCGAAGTCGTGGATGCGTTCGTGTCGGTGCGGCGCGACCAGGCACTGGTGGCGATCCAGCAACGGTCGCTCGATTCCTACGGACGTCAGGTCACGCAGGCGATCGCGCGCGAACGCGGCGGTGACCTGACCCGCACCGACATCGCGCAGGCGCAGGCGCAGCGCGAGATCATCCGCGCGCAACTGGCGCAGGCGACGGTCAACCTCCAGGCGAGCCGAGGGCGGTTCGCAGCGGTGGTCGGGCGCAATCCCGGTAGTTTGCTCGTCCCGCCGACGTTGCCCGGCCTGCCTGGCTCGCTTGATGCGGCGTTTGCGGTGGTCGAGAAGGAGAGCCCGAGCCTGTGGCAGGCGATCCTTGCCACCAAGGCGGGCGACGCGCGGATCGCCGCGCAACGCGCCGAACGCGCGCCGATCGTCGCGCTGTCGGGCAGTTATGGCTATGCGAGTCCGTATTCCTATCGCCTGCGTGATGCCGGTGCGCAGGCGACCGGTGGGGTCACCGTGACGATGCCGCTGCTGACCGGCGGCGTGATCGGATCGCGCGTCCGGGCCGCAGTCGCCGAACGCCAGCAACTCGGCTTCGAGGTCGAGACCGCGCGGCGTGCCGCGCTGGCCAACGCGCAGAACGCCTGGAACCAGGCGGTGGCGGGCGGCGAGCAGATGGCGGCGGGGAAGCTCGCGACCGAGGCCGCGGAGTCCGCGCTTACCGGCGTCCAGCGCGGCTTCTCGGAGGGGTTTCGCTCGAATTTCGAGGTGCTGGATTCGGAACAGCGCCTGCTGACCGCGCAACTCGTCTCCGTCAACGCTACCTACGGCGCCTATGCCGCGGAAGCGCGCTTGCTGGCGACGCTCGGGCGATTGCAGGCGGCGGCGATCGATCAGGCCGTACCGACCTACGATCCGGCGCAGAACACCCGGCGCGTGCGGGCGAAGACGTTCGGCCCGTTCGATCCGGTTCTTGCACCGATCGACCGCGCGCAAATGCCATCTGGCACCGCGCGGGTCGCGCCTGTGCTCGCACCCGCCATCGACGCGCGGATCAGGCCGGCAATCGTCCAGGTGTTGGCGGGACCGGTCGGCTCCGCACTGCCGATCGCGACCATTCCCGTGCTTGCTGCGCCTATTGCTGCAGACCTGAGCGACGCGGTGGTTACCGGCGGGACGTGAGCCGATCCGGACGCGCGCAGGATGGCACGCGCGTTATCGTTCGATCAGGGTCTGGTAGAGTTCCGCATAGGCACCGATGATCGTGTTGTGGTCATAGTCGCGACGTACGCGTTCGCGCATCGTCTCGCCCATCGTCAGTCGCATCGCGGGATCGCCCGCGATTGCCAGTATCCCCGCCGCGGTCGCTGCCGGGTTGACCAGCGGCGTGACGATCCCGCCATGCCCCGAATCCGCCCCACCGCGCCCCTCGATCATCTCGCGGCAGCTGCCGACGTCCGGTGCCACCACCGGGATCCCGCACGCGCCGCCTTCCAGGATCACCAGCGGCTGCGCTTCGGACAGGCTGGTGAGCACGAGCAGGTCGATCTTCGCCATCCAGTCCTCGATCCGCACGCGCCCGGCAAAGCGGAAGACCGGCGTCAGTGCCAGATCCTCGACCAGCCGCGTGCATTCGGCGGCATATTCCGGATCTTCGTCCTCGGGGCCGAGCACGACGAAGCGGATGTCGGGGCGTTCGGCATGCGCGATCGCGGCCGCGCGGATGAACGTCTTCACGTCCTTGATCGGCACAACGCGGCCCAGCAACGCGACCAGCGGATGCGCCGGCTCGCGCTGGTCCGGGAGTGCCGAGAACCGCTTCGAATCGATGCCGTTGGGAATGACGCGGACACGCTCGGCCGCTGCTCCCAGTCGGCGCTGCACCGCAGTATTCTCGCCGTACAGCGCGACGATCGGATCACAACTGTCATAACAGGCAGTGGCATAGCTTGTGAACGCACGGACCCACAGGTCGCGCAGATCGCGGACGCTGCGCTCCAGCTCGAGCCCGGTATCGACCTGGTCGCCGATCCAGTCCGCCATCATCACCTCGATCTGGCGTTCGAGCAGGTAGATGCCGTGCTCGGTGATGAACGCCGGGCGCCCGGTCTGGCGCGCGGCGCGGGCGGCGAGCAGGCCTGCGAACCCGGTCGAGATCGTGTGGTACGCCTTTGCGCGGGGCAAGGGCGTGGTCAGGACTGCGAGCAATCCGCCCAGCAGCACGCGCATCGCCCAGAAATAATGGTGGAACGACGCCTTGGGCAGCATCGCCTGGTAATGGCGCCTAAGCCGCGCGAAGATCGCCGGGTGCGACAGGATGTCGCCAGGCGCAAGCGGCCGGGTGCTGCCGCCGATCACGTCGATCAGCGTCGCGAGCCGATCCGCGCCACCGGTCGCGACGAACGCGACCAGCGCATCGGCGATCGGCACTGCGATCCGGTCGGGGATCGCGCGCGGCACCGCTGGCGCGGGTGCGAGGCCGATCTCGACCACCGCGACGACGTTGGGCGGCGGCGTCAACTGGAACGGGAGGAGTCCGGCGCCCGGCTTGATCGCGGCGATCACGAACCGGACATCGGGCAGATGCGTGATCAGGTCCTGCAACCATCCGGACACGCCACCGATCACATAGGGGTAGGCGCCCTCGACGATCAGGCAGATGTCGGCGTCGGGGATGTCCGGCGACACCGGCTGCGAGCGTTCGGCCAGCGCGGAGAGCGGGATCATGCCGCCGCCCCCGTCAGCCACCAGGTGGCCAGGCTCGTCGCACCGCGGTGTGCCGGGTCCATCGGCGCATCGATCCGCTGTGCCATTGGCGCATCGTTCCGCCGCGACGCGGCCTCGATCGCCGTCGCGATCTGGTCTATCGCCGCGTAATCGCCTGCGGCCCACAATGTTTCCATCATCAACGCATCGCGCGTTCCGGATCGCGGTTCGTCCGTCCGGGACGGCACTGCTGCAACCATGGTCGCGACCGCATCCTCGCGAAGGTGGAGCCGCTGCGAATCGGACAACAGCACGTCCGAGCGGGCATGGTCTCCGAGCAGCTTGGCCAGGGTCATCGCTGCATCCGGATCGGTGCCATCGGCAACGCGCGCCGACAACCGCGCGCGCGCCAGCACCAGGTTCTCCGCGACCCGGGCCGACGCCGCCGCCGCCAGCGCCCGGATGGTCTGATCGCCATCGGTCAGCGCCAGCGCGATCAGCGGCGACAGCGCCGGCTCGAACGATCGCACCACGGTCTCCAGCGCACGCCGCCGCTCGGCAACCGAGCCGTGGCGCATGATCGTGACCAGTGAGTTCAGCGTATCGGGGGCCGCATGATGCACGCGCCCGTCGAGCATCCGCGCCACCGCCAGACGCGCGCCGCGTTGCGCGGAACGCCCGGCGACCGGGCCGAACATTTCGTCGTCGCTGCGCTGACTGGTAAGCCGAGACAGGCGGCCGATCGGCAGCGCGACGAGCAACCCGAGAGGCCCCAGCACGCCGAGCATCGCCGCCGCAAAATTGGCTGCGGCACCGCGACGGAGCCACAGGGCAAACCCGAGCGCGCTGAACACAGCATGCGCGGCAAGCCCCCAGCCGGCCGCGGCTCCGGACATCCAGCAGGCCGCGAGGACGATTACTTCAAGAACCGAGAGTGCAACAAGACGCAGCGTCACGCGACCAGCCCGGCGGATCTCACCGGTCGCTGCGTCGCATGCGCCGTATCCGTGAGCAGCGGCGTCAACCACGCGGCGATCTCAGCGAGTTCGGCGGTACGGCTGGCGTTCAGCGTCTCGAACGGCAGCGCATGGAGCACCAGGCAACCGACGACCTCGCCGGTCTTCCGGTCAGGCAAGGCGATCGCAGCGACACCGATACCGTCGAGTACGTGCCGGTCGCTACGCTTGGCGACGTGCAGTATCGCGTGGTGGCGCTGTGCCCGTTCCAGCAACGCCGCCGGCAACGTGTCGCGTCGCCCTGCAGTGACCGGCCCGCGGATCCAGGCGCGCGCCTCACCGCCGGTGACCCGGTAGCAGGTGAAATCCGGAGTCCGCGCAGCGAGGGCGATCAGCTCGCCGATCGCGGCGCGTCGGGCGGCCGGGTCCTGCGAACTCAGCCGCGTTGCCGTATCGATCGCATGGCCGACGGTATGCGCCTCGGTCGCGATCTGGACCTGCAACTGGCGATTGGTCTGTGACAGCGTCGCGAACGCCTCGGTCAGCCGTGCCAGGTTGCGCGTCGCGACACGGCCACGCTTTTCCAGCCGATCGTGCCGCCCGGTCCGCGTGATCGTCACTTCGCCGATCACGCCGGCCAGGACGAACCACATCAGCGGCTGCAGCGACAGATGGAACAGATGGTCGAGATAGTCGCGCTCGCCCGGGTCGTCGTGAACATGCGCGAGCCATAGTGCCGTTGCGATGGCGGCAGCCAGCACACCGGGGCCGGTGCCGTAGGCTAGCGCCATCATCAGGACCGGCAACCAATACGGGTTGGGCTGGACGCGCGTGAATCCGGTTCCGCCGGTCAGCCACCAGTCGAGCACGATCAGCGTGGCAAAGGCGATCGCCATCTCGGCGGCAACGCGCGCGGGGCGGCGCCACCGGGTCCGCCACTTCGGGGCCTGTTCGTCGTGCGTCACTGCGTATCCCCAAGGCTGCGCGTCAGCAGCGCCCGCGCGTAAAGTTGCCGGCCCGAAAAGCCGGGGCGGGCGATCGACGTGATGCCGCCGCTGCCCTCGACCCGCCACGCGACTCCGATCGGTGCGGCGATACCAAGGCTGGCAGTAGGCCCGTCGCCTCCGAACCGGTCGACGGTCCACCCGGCCAGCGCGGTCATCTGCACCGCGCCGAGCGCACCGCTGACCAGCCCCTGGACAGTATGGTTCTCGCGCGTGGCGAGCGGGATGAGGGCGAGGTCGCCGACTCCTCTCTGCATGCGCTGGACATATTCCGCCTCGAATCGATAGGTCAGGCCGAGCGCCGGAAACTGCCGTCGGATCAGGTAGTCCAGCCCGCCGTTCGCGACGATGGTGTCGCTCGCACCGCTGCTGCCGGCGAGCCCGTAGCGGTTCGCACCGAAATCGCCTTGCGCGACCAGCCCCGGGGTCAGGCGATAGGTGACGCCGAGCAGTGCACGCGACAGATACCCGCCCGCCAGGACCTGCGCCGGCGTCGAGTAATCGGGCATGTGACGGGTCAGCGTCACGCGGAACTGCGCGTCGGCCGATCCCGCGACGGCCTTCGCACCGCCTCCGGTAACGCCGTCGTCGAGCGCGGCCGAAGCGAGCAACTGCACCCGGACCGCGCCGTCGAACGCGGCGGCCAGCGAGGCGTCGACCACGGTATCGCCCGTTCGCACGGTCCGTGCGTCTTCGCTGACCCGACTGGCAATATGTCGGAGGCCGCCACCGGCGACGAGGGTGTAGCCGACCGCGGCGTCGACCCGCGCCGCGAACTCTGCCTGCGACAAGTCGCTGCCGTCGCGCGCGGTGACGCCAACGCTCGCGGTTCCCGGCGCGGCGGCGATCGCACGGCGGGCGGTCAGGTCGTCCGCTGCGAGCGCACGGTAATCGCGCGCCGCCCCGCGCACGTCGCCATCGGCAAGCCGCGTGTCGGCGCGCATGCGGGCGGCGCGCCGGTCGGTTGGATAGCGTTTCGCCAACGCCGTTGCGGCGCGCCGTGCCTGCCCCGAATACCCGGCCGCGGCATCCGCCTCGATTGCGGTCAGCGCGGCCTCGGAAGCGCTGTCGTCCACGCTCTCGGGGACACCATCGTTCGAAGCCGGCGGCGAGAAGGCGAGCGCGACCACCGGGCCCGCCTGTCGCCACGTCATCGTCCAGCCGGCGGCGGGACGCAGGACGAGGCTGTCGTCGTTCCAGCGCAGATCGCCGATCGCATCCCCGGCGGCGTCACGGAACGCCACGATCCGGTCCGGCGTCACCGGGTGATCGAACCGCGCGACCAGCTCCCCGTCGCGGTCTTCGATGCGGACGACCGCGTCGTCGGGCCAGGCGAGCACGGCCTCGGGCACCACGACCCGACTGTCCGCGAAGACGGTGCGGGGAACGGTCAGCGCCGGCGCGTCCGTCAGGCAGAGCAGCAGTGCGATCATTGCGCCAGCACTGTTCGCGCCCGCCCGGCCTGTCCCTGCGCGATCAGCAGGCGCGCGTGCAGCGCGGCGAGCGATCGGTCGTGCGGGGTATCGGCACGCAATGTTTCGACCAGCGACAAGGCGTCGGCCCGACGACCGAGCTTCTCGAGTATTTCCACGCGAGCCTTGCTCTCCGCAGGTGTCTGCGCGAGCGCACGGTCCAGCCAGGGACGCGCAGCCCGATCTCCACCAACGCGTGCCTGCACATCGGCCATCAACCGCAGCGCCGGCAGGTCGGTCGGGGCCGTCTCCAGATGCGCGTCGAGCCATTTGGCCGCGCCCTTCGCATCGCCCGCGTTCCACGCCGTCCAGGCAAGATCGAGCTGGTCGCGTGGCGCCGCGACCCCGGCCGCGACGCGGCGTTTCGCGATCGCTGCCGCTTGGGCCGGTTCGATCCTCGCGGGGGCCGCAGCGGACAGCGCCGCGACCTGCGCAGGATCGAGCGCGCGGCCGTCCAGCAACGATGCCAGCACCGCACGACCGGCGGCATCATTGCCAGCCGTGCGGGCCAGCGACAGCCGCATCAGCATCACGTCGGTCTGGCTCGCGAGCGGATGCCGCGACACGAACGCCAGCGCCTCGCCCGGCCGGTCGCGCTCGACATAGCGTGCCAGCCACGCGCGTTGCTGGGCCCCATTGCCCTGCAGGCTCTGCTGCTTCAGCCAGGCGAGATCGTCGGACTCCGGCCGCGGACCCATCAGGTACAGCGCGCGCTGAGCGGCAGGGGCGGTCGGTGGCTGCCCGGTCGCTGCCCGCCGCAGCACTGCCGCCGCATCGGCACGGTAGCCCGACGCAAGCAGTCGTTCCGCCTCCCGCTCGGGTTGCGCATCCGGCGCCGCGGCACGCGCCAGCAACTCGGTACGCAAGCTTTCACGGTCGCCCGCTGTGGTCAGGATCGCCTCGCGCGCCGCCGGACGCTGCTCGACCGGCAGATAGTCGGCAGCCTTCAAGCCCGCCGCGGTATCCTTCGCGCGCGCCGCGACCCGGATCGCCAGCCACGGATCCGCTGCACGCCAGTTCGCCGTCGTCGCCGTGTCGAGCAGTGCGATCAGGTCGTTGCGCCCGGCCTTGTCGGCGCGCCGGGCCAGATCGAGCGACAGCGCGGCATCGGGTGACGGTACGACGTGGTTCGCCGCTGCCACGATCACGAGGTCGGGCCGATCGATGGCATAGGCCGCCGCAACGATGTCCGCAGCCGGCACCGATCCGCGCTTCTGCGCCGCCTGCGTGACGAGCGTCGACGCATCCGCGGTTCGCCCGGCCTGGCGAAGAAGATCGACACGCAACCGCCACGTCGCCGCCGCCTCGCCATCGGGCCGTGCCGCAAGATAGTCGAGCGCCACCGCCGGCCGCTTTGCCGCGACCAGATCATAGGCGACCTGCATCGTCGACACCGGCTGACCCGCCGCGATCAACTGCGTGGTCAGCGCGGCCAGCGCCGCTGCATCGGCCGTCGCGATCTGCGCCGCGATCGCCGGATGCGCAGGCGCCACCGCCGGGGGCGATACCGGCGCGACGGGCAGCGAACTGCTCGCCGTCGGCACCGGCCGTGCGCGACGCTCGGCGTGAAGGATCTCGCGGTCGTTCGGCAATAGCATCAGCCCGCCCGCAAGCAGGCCAAGCCCGGCGATTGCGGGCAGGACGATCGCGAGCCGTCCGCGTCGGCGGTCGATCCTCATCCGGCCGGCTCCGGGACCAGTCGGTCGAGCGCGAGCGTCGCGACATAGGGGCTGAACCCCGCCGCCCGTTCGCGCGCATACAGTGCCGCGACCTGTTTGGTGTCTGCCGGATCCCAGTAATCGAGCGTCATCAGGCTCAAGGCCGGGTTCCGGACCTGAGCTGCGCGCAGGCGACCGGCCTGCCACGCCCAGTCCGAATCGCTGAGCAACTCATAATGCTTGGCGGTGAAGTTCCACCGCGACGCCATCGCCTCGCCTAGCAAATAATCGATCTTCGGCGCGACGTCGGGCAGCAGTGCATAGCCGCGGTTGAGCATGATGCGGATCCTGGGGAAGCGCGCGCGCACGGCGGCGATCAGCGACACGCCTGCCGCTACCATGCCCTTGTTGGCCGCCGGATCCTGCCGTTCCATCGCTTCGGCGTTATCCATCGTATCGATGAAGATTCCGTCATAACCCAGCGCCAGGATCGCGGGGACGAGGCGGTCGAGCACCGCCGCGCGCCACGCCGGATGACGCAGGTCGGCGAGCCGCGCGTCGGGCCAGTTGGGATTGGCGGCCCTCAGCGCACCGGCCTTTTCGAGCGCGGTGAAATAGGGCCGGCTTCGCTCGACTTCGCCGAAGCTGACATAGCCGAGCAGGATGCTGCCGGGTCCACGAAGCGGTGCGATCGGGCGGGCATGGTGCGGCTCCAGCACCAGCAAGGCGCACGCCTTTGCCAGCGCGGGATCGGTCGTTGCGCCGTAATCGACGCCCCAACGGCGTGCCGTGCTGGCGCGCGGCTTGGCGGTGGCGTCCGACCGTGATCGGAAGCCGAGCGTCAAGGCCGTTGCACCCAGCGCCAGCATCCGCCGCATGATCTTCCGGCGCGGCATATCCGTACTTCCCGTCATAGCAGACGCCCTCCATGCCCCACGACCGAGGGATTGTTGCCGACGAACAGCAGGTAGGTGAGGTTGACCGTGGCCTCCGCGACCAGCGCGATGCCGACCGACGCACCGACCACGGCGCCGGCCATATAGCCCCAGCCGAATGCGGCAAACCCTGCATCCCATTGCAACAGTGTCGCGACGCCGCTGCCGACCGCGAAGGCCGTCCACGTCAGCAGGATCCGACCGAACAGGTCGTAATAGGCCAGCACGACGGTCGTTGCGATCACCACGAGGTGGAAGACGGTGCCAAGCGAAGTCTGGCGGAACGCGAAGATCGCGCGCGCGTCTGCGCCGATCAGCTCGAACAGCGGCACCGCGAACACCCAGGCGAGCGCGGCGACCAGCACCTGCACCAGCAGCATGATCCGCAGGCCGTCGAACATCGTCCGCGCGAGTTCGCTGCGCGCCTCCTCGATCCGTTGCAGCGTCGACGTGCCGGTACACCGGACGATCATGTCGCCGAACGCGCGATCGAAGCGGGTCTCCGTCACGATCAGCAACAGCGTCAGCCCGGGGACCATCGTCAGAAGCCCGAGAAAGCTGCCTTGGTCGTTGATCGGATTGAGCCGCAACAGTCCGATCGCGCGGATGCTGTCGGGCCCCGCCCACAACAGCCATTTGTCGATCCAGATCGCGACGACCCCGGCGACGCCTGCCGCCGCGACGATCCACGCGAGCCGCAGCGCCATCGCATCCCTCTCGGGCAAGACGGGCAGCGCAGAGAAATGCCGGCGGATCACCACCATGATCGCGGCCAGCGTCAGGCCGATACCGCCGGCGATGACCGCGAGCACGACGACGACGTTCGGCGTTGGCAGGAGCCACAATATCAGCGTCGAAAAGCCGATGCCGAGCAGGTAGGCGAGGGGGATCGCGCGGTAGCGGCGCAGCGCGGTGAGCAGGGGCGCGGCGATCCAGACCTGGGTGAGCCAAGCGAGGATCAAGGTCGCGAGCGCGGCTTCGCCAAGCGGCAGCCCGGCCAGGTATCCGAACACGGTGGCGCCGACGGCAAGCGCGATCGCGCCGCCCGCAGCGAGGGCCACCAGCATGATCCCCGACACGCCGCCCGCATCGCGCGCGAAGATCCGATCCGCCACCATCCGGGTTGCGAGAATGCCGACCGGTGCAGCAGCGAGTGCGGACAGGCTGAACGCATAGACCAGGATCGTCTGGACGGTCCGCGCGCCGCCCGCGCCGAGATGCGCGCCCGACCAGTGGTTGAGCATCGCCATCGCGACCGCGGTGATCAGCCACGGCCCGGCGCTGATCACAGCACCAAACGCGGCGGCGCCGACGATCCCGCCGACGCCGCCCTCACGCGCGGTTTTCGCTAATTGGAAGCCTATGCCCGCCATAACACCGCCGGCCTATGCCGTGGGCTACATGAAGAAATCGTTCGCAGACAGGACATGGTGGCCGGTCAGCGCGATGGAGAAATCGGCAGCCGAACCGCTGTCGGTGTTGCCTTCGACGACGGTGAATTCCTTGCCGCCGATCATCTGGTAGCTGTAGCGGAGCTGCCCCGGTGCGGTGAACTTGCCGGTCGTGCCGATGAAGCTGAACGCCTGGTCGCCGCGTGCGAACAGCGACGTGTTGGCGTCGATCATCGAGAGATCGATCTTGTCCTGCCCGACGGTAAAGTCGGTGATCACGTCGCGCGAAGACGATGCCGGGCTGTCGCCCTTCACCTCGAAACGGAAGATGTCCGCGCCTGCGCCGCCGGTCATCGTGTCCATGTCGCCGCCACCGATCAGGATGTCGTTGCCGTCGCCACCGTTGAGGATGTCCTTGCCATCGCCGCCGATCAGCGTGTCGTTGCCCGCACCGCCGTTGAGCGTGTCGTTGCCGAGGCCACCGGTCAGGCGATCGTTGCCGCCAAGCCCGTTCAGCACGTCGTTGCCCCATCCGCCATCGAGCACGTCCTGCTCGCTGGTGCCGTTGATCGTGTCGGCGAAGATCGTGCCGGTCTTGGTGATGCCGACCACGTCGGTCACGCCGATAGTCAGCGTCTGCGTGTCGATCGCACCGCGCGCATCGGTCGCGACCACGGTCACGCCGTAGATATTGTCGCGGTTGGCGTCGGTCGGTGCTTCGTAATCGGGCGCCGTGACGAACTTCAGCACGCCGGTCGTCGCGTCGATCGAGAAATTGGCGCCGTCGCCGCCAGCACCGATCGAATATTTGATCGAATTGCCCCAGACCATGTTCGCGTCGGTCGCGGTGATGGTGGTCAGCGCGGTGCCGTTCTCGGCAATCGACAGCGATCCCGTCGTGCCGCCGCCGAACGAGGTCAGCACGGGATCGACGTTCGCCTGATGGCCGATCTTGACGTCGTGGACGCCGATCGCGCCGAGATCGATCGTCAGGATCTCGCCGATCTGGCTCGCGATCTTGCCACCGCTGATCGTCGTCCAGTCGGTGCCGGGGGCCTTCAGGTCGACCGTGACCTTGCCTTCGCCCTCGACCGTGAACGCCAGGTCGCGGCCGTCGCCGCTCAGCGTCGTCAGCGTCGCGCGCATCGGCAGCGCGGTGATGTGCGTCACGTCGTCCGCGACCGCGCCCATCGTGATCGCATAAGTGCCGCCCGCCTTGGGCAGGAACACCGTGTCGGCGTCATAGGCATACCAGTTGGCGACGCCCTTGATCACCTGGCCGCTGCTCTGGCCATCGACGTCGAGCGAGAAGGTGCCGGTGGTCGCGCCGACCGTCGCAGTGATCGTGTTGCCGACCACGGTCGAGGTGATCGTCGCATTCTGGAATGCGCTGACGCGCCCCGCGAGATCGGCAAGCGTCACGAACTCGACGCCAGCAGCGGCGGCCTGCGCGATGAAGGTCGTGAACATCTGCTTGGTATACAGGCTCGTCTCGCCCTCGCTGGCCCACATCGTCGGGCCGTAATCGTGCCAAGGCCACACGATCACGGGCGCGTCCGCATTGGCTGTCAGCGCGCCGAATTCCTTCGCCCAGGCTGCGCTGGCCTCGGCGACGGTCTTCTTCTGGAATTCGATCAGCGAGAAGTCGAACGACGTGTTCGGCGCCAGATAGACCTTGTCGTCGGCGGCGTTCTGCGGCGTCATGTAGCCGATCGCGTTCGGATAGCCCGCACCGACGCCCGAATAGCCGCCGCTGAGATACGTCACGTATTTCAGGATCTCCTGGCTGGTCGCGATCTGCTCGGGCGCGCCCGGCACCGCGGCCCCGCCGACCGTGACGGTCTTGCCGAGATACGCGCTCAGCTGCTTTTCGAGTTCGGTCCGCGACTGGCCGAACTCGAACGCGATCTGCGCGTCGGTGAGCAGGTTGGTGTCCATCGGGTGCGTATAGCTGTGCGTGCCGATCTCGTTGCCCGCATCGAGCAGCGCCTTGTAGACCGGCAGCGACACCGCCCAGTCGGTCGCCTCGCCATTGGCCGCATCGTTGCCGATGTTGACGTAATAGCTGCCGACGAAATTATAGTTGGTCTTCCACTCGGTCAGGATCGGCAGCAGCTTGTCGTAAATGCCGGGCGCGGTGCCGGCCGGATTGACCTCCTCGATCTGCTTGCTCTGGTCCATGTCGACGCGCGATGCGAACAGCCCGGCCTGGCGGGTCATCTGCAACCCGACCGACAGGCCATCGCCGTGCACGGAATAGTCGATCGCCTTCTGCAGCAGATTGTCGTCGGCCATCACCGCTTCGCTCGAGAACAGCACGTTGCGCCCGCCGGTCTGCGTCGCGATCGCCGCCGAATAGGTCTGGCCGTTGATCGTCTCCGTGGCGATCGTCGTGCCGGTTCCGCTGACGCTGGTGAATGCGTTCCAGCCGACACCGGTATATTGGCGGATGACCTGGCCGTCGCTGTAGCCGTCGAGCACGAGGTGCGACGCATCGCTCGCCTTCACCGTCACGTCGGCGGGGAATCCACCGGTCACGCGCGTGGCGTCGAACAACAGTTTCATCCGCGAGTAGGAATCGCCAGCGAGCGCGATGTTGTCCGCGCCGTTGGTCATGAACTCGCCCGCTGCGACCAGGCCGATGCCGAACTGCTTGGTCGCCTGTTCGAGCGTCTGCGCGATCAGGTCCGCCTTGCTCGCGTCGACGTTGCGGAACGACGGGAAGACGATCGTGTCGTACTTGGCGAGCGTCGCCAGGCTGGTCAGGTCGCCTTCGGTCAGGATGTCGAACGGTACGCCGGCCTGCATCGCCTGGCTCTGCGCCGCCATGAACAGCTGCGAATAGGCGGTCTTGCTGAAATAGGCGTTGGCGGTCGAATCGGACCAGACGATCGCAATCCGGTGCGACGGATCGGCGACGATGCCGGTATCGTTGAAGACGGTGAACGCGGGGCTCGAATAATTGCCCGGCAGGAACGCGGTGTCGTTGACGTCGTAGATCGTGTCGATCGCGTTCGGGTTGCCGATTGCCGCCTTGGGCACCTTGAACTCGACGGTCGTACGATCCGCCGACCACGCCGCCTGCAGGCCGCTGGCGATCAACGTCTGCCCGGCAGCCCCGCTGTAGAGCGACACCGTGCCATCAGCGGCGAAGTTCACGTTATACTCGGCGCCACCGGCAAAGCCGAAAACTTGATAGCCAGTCGTCGCGTTACGATCGGTGTTGAGCCACGCGGTGGTGTTCGCGCCGATCGTGGTCGGGGCGGTCATCGCGAACGCGAAATCGGCGCCGTCGCTGCGGGCATAGATCGCGTAGCCGGTGCCCAGACCGCGATCGATCCGATCAGCGGCGGTCCAGTCATTCAGGTTTCCATCAAGAATTACCGGTGTCGCGTTCGCCATCATTCGTCCCCGTTTTAATCACGGGCTGCATGAAAGCGCTAAAGCTGCTCATCATGAAGCTCGAGCGCCTCCTAGTGGATACAGTCGGCCTTTCGAACAGCTTAGATGCCTGGCTTCAGCCAAACCTGTATCAAGGTGGTACGGCAATAGCGCCTCCGATACCGGAAGCCGTGGTGGGGCGCGATCCACCTATTTGCGACGGATGTTAGCTTTGGAGTACCGGTCCGGTTGCCATTTCAGCCATGTACGACCCTGACGGTCACTTCAGTGGGATCGACGGGATCCATGACGAAAGCCCCGGCATCACGGTTCGCCACGAGCCATGCGACATGCGCAACGGTGATGCGCTGGCCCGGCACCAGTCGAGGAACGCCAGGCGGCGCGGGGGCGATCATCTCGGCCGCGATCCGCCCCGCAGACGCCTCGTAGGCCACCATCTCGGCAGGGCCGTAGAGTGCCGCAAGCCCGGGCATCGCCATGTCGACGGACAGGGTGCCGATCCCAGGCACAGGCGAGATCGCCGGGAGGAGCGAGGGATCGGAAGCGAGCTGAGCCACCAGATCCTGCAAGCCGCGGACGAGCTTGCGAAGATCGGATCTGGTCGTGCCCAGCGACAGAACCGCCAGGATATGGCGGGCGTCGGACAATCCCATGCTGATCCGGTGATGCTTGTAAAGCCAGTCGTCGACGGCGTACCCCGATACGCCCAGCGCCGAAACGTCGATCAGCACTTTCGTGACATCCAGATCGGCATCACGCGGCAATTGGTCGTGACCGAACACGCGCAAAGGTGCGATACCGGCAATCTGCTTCCGCAACCGTTCCGCGAGCTTGATGACCCCGGTCCATAACTGCTCGCCGTTGAGCGCATGGTCTCGCCGGGTCGCGTCGAGCGTGGCTAGAATAGGCACCGATGGGCTGGTCGTTTCGAACAGCTCATAGGCCATCCAAAGTCGCTGCCGATCGATCAGGTCGCCCTTGGCAACGATCACCGACCCTTGCGCAAGCGCGCCCATGGTCTTGTGCGCACTGTAGACAGCGACATCCGCCCCCTTGGTAAGCGGATCGTCTGGCAGGCCTTCACAGAATGCGAAGGCGCCACCCCAGGCGGCATCGACGATGAGCGGAATGCCGTAATCGTGACAAACAGAAGCGAGTGCCGCGATGTCACTCGTGACGCCGTAGTAGGTCGGGCTGATGACGATGAATGCCTTGGCGGTTCGATGAGCCGCCAAGGCTGCGCTCAGCGCCTGCGGCTCGACGCCGTGCTCGATATCCCATTCCACGTCGATCTGTACGGGCACGATGACGGCATCGATCCCTGTCGCCAGCGCGTAGCTACGCTCGGCTTTGTGGGCGTTCGCAGCGATCAGAATAGTGTCGCCGGGCCCCGCGACGGACGCCATGACCGTGTGAAGGCTCTGGGTGGAGCCGCCTGTCACAAACCTGCAGAAGTCGGCATTCCAGGCCTCCGCCGCGATCTCGTGCGCACGTTGCAGAGCCAGCTTGCCCTCGGTACGATCGTCGAGCCCTTTTGGCGTCAGCACGTCGGCTTCGAAAACCCGCTTGCCTAGCAGCGCCTTCATTCCTCCGGGAATGGCCGATCCCTGGTTGTGGCCGGGCGCGCCGAAGCCGACAACCGGCCGCTTTTCGATTGCCGCCAGCGCATCGGCCAACGGCGCACTCTTCTGATCCATGCCAAACCCTCTCATGATCGAGTGGGTCAAACGCGCGAAGCCCGGAAAGCCCCATTACGAACATTGATCTTGTTTACCAAACAAGCAGTTACCGTCTGAAGGCGCGAGTGCTGGCCCGGCCGCATACCAGTCTGGACGGGGCTACTCTTGCCAAGATCCGTCGACTACAACGCTCCCTCCGAAAGCGTCCGACACGCGATCGACGCAGTGACACGATAAGTACCGCTCACCCGGCAAGCGAAGAGCGGTTTCGGCCCTCATCCTTTGACTGGTAAAGCGCGCGATCGGCGCGTTTCAGCACGTCGAGCGGATCGTCGCCAACCTTCATTGTCGCAATGCCTATACTCACCGTGACGTGCACCGGCCAGTCGCCAGCACGCACGACGTCCGCCGCGACGGCTTGGCGGATGCGTTCGCAGACCGAGTGGACGCGGTCGAGCGGGACTTCGCGGAAGACGATACCGAATTCCTCTCCGCCGATCCGCGCGAGCATGTCGCCATCCCGGATCTGCAACCGCGCCGTCCGGGCGAACGCGCGCAGCACTTCGTCGCCGATCGCATGCCCGAACATATCATTCACGCGCTTGAAGTGATCCAGGTCGAAGATCGCGATGCAGCCTGCTTTTTCGCGCTCAGATGACACCGATAGCTCGGAGAGCGCGCGATCGAACGCGCGCCGGTTGCACACGCCTGTCAGCGGATCGGTGAGCGCCGCTTCCGTCAGTTCCGCCTCGTGTTGGCGGCGGCGCGAAGTTTCGCGCACCGCGCTGACTGCGCCCTGCACCGCGCCGCGCTCGTCCGTCACCGCGCGCGTGTGTGTCTCGAACCACCGAACCTCGCCACCCGGCACGACGCCGCGGAATTCGACCGTAAAGGTCCGATCGGGACTCCGCAGCGCCTTGATATGCACGGCGCGTACTGCGTCACGATCGGGCTCGGATACGAGCGCACTGCTCTGTTGGCCGATCAACTTATCCGGATCGTGCCCAACCAACAAACGGATCGATGGCGATGCGTACCGGATCACCCCGTTCACATCGAGGCTGAGCACGATGTCGGTTGAATTTTCGGTGATGAGTCGGAACCGCGCCTCGCTGTCGCGCAACTGATCGAACAGCTTCTTGCGGCGCGTCAGGTCCGCGGCGACGGGCAGAACGGTCAGCACCGTAACGGCCAGGTACAATTGCAGGAACTGCAGCCGTTCGCCGAGCCCGGCGTGGATCATGTTGACTGGCCCAGCGCCGTGCAGCGTGAGTATCACACCGATCGCGGTCAGCACGACTATCGCCATCGACGCGCCGATCTTGCCGACCCGGAAGGTGATCAACATCAGCGGCAACGCCGGTAGGAAGAGTAGCGGCAGGCTGGTCTGTGCAAAGACGCTGATTGCGGTGATCGCGACGAATAGCAGCAGCAGGATCGCTTCGACCAGGTCGCGCCGCTGCGTTTTGCCCCACCACCGCTGTACCTCCCCGCCGGCGATCTGCACGAAAATCGGCGTGAACGTCACTGCGCCCAGCGCATGGCCGACGACCAAGTGGAGATAGTTCTGGCCGACACCGGTGCCCGAGGTCCGGTCGATGATGATCGCGCCGAGGACGCCTGTGGTGCAAGGCGCGATCAGTCCGGCGGCAAGTAGGAAACCGCCCAGGTTGCGTGGCGAATCGAGCCCCGTACGATGGATGCGCCAACGCCCTATCAATGCGGCCGCGATCACGGGTTCGAGAACGTTGGCGGTAGCAATGAACGGCGATGCTGCCCAGCCAAGTCCCCACAACCCAGCCGCAACAACGCCTGCAATCCAGGACAGGATGATCAGCCCCGGCCACCGGGCGGACCGGCAGGTCCCCAGAGATGCCAGGAGCACCGCGTTCGCCACCCAGATGAATGCGGCACCACCGCCAAAACGCGTAAGCGCAACGGCCATGGCGCTCGCAGCGAAATAGCCGCACCCGGTCAGTGCCGATCTGATCGCGCCCGGCGATGTTAGGCGTCCGATGCGCATGATGCTGCCATAAGACCGCAAGGTTAACGATCTATCGGCCGTCGCGGGTAGGGCGCTCTGAATGTCCGCAACCGGGTCTCAGGAGACGGGCACGCCGCCGGTCACGGCGACGACATTGCCGGATATGTAACTCCCTTCTGACGAGGCAAGCAGCACGTAGGCGGGCGCGAGTTCGGAGGGCTGGCCTGCGCGGCCGAGCGGCGTGTCCTGCCCGAGCGCGTCGAGCTCTTGCGGTGACTTGGCGATCGGCTGGATCGGCGTCCAAATCGGGCCCGGCGCGACCGCATTGACGCGGATGCCGTCGGGGGCAAGCAGGTTGGAGAGGCCGACCGTCAGGCTGGAGATCGCGCCCTTGGTCGCGGCGTAGACGATCATGGTTTTGCCCGCGACCTTGGCCTGTTCGCTGGTCGTGTTCACGATGGCCGAGCCGGGCTTCATGTGCTTTGCGGCGGCCTTGGCGAGGCGGATCATCGCGAAGACGTTAACGGCGAAAGCACCCTGCATTTCGTCGTCGTCGATGCTGTCCAGGCCCTCGTTCATCGTCTGCGCGGCGGCGTTGTTGACGAGAATGTCGAGGCCGCCGAACTCCGCGACGGTGCGCTCGACCAGCGCGATGCAGTGATCCCGGTCGTGAATGTCGCCGGGCAGCAGCAGGCAGCGACGGTTGGCCTTCTCGATCCAGGCGCGCGTCTCCTCGGCGTCGGTCTGTTCGTCGGCAAGATACGAGATCGCGACGTTCGCACCCTCGCGTGCGTAGGCGATCGCGACCGCGCGGCCGATCCCCGAGTCCCCGCCGGTGATGAGCGCTACCTTGTCCCGAAGGAGACCCTTGCCGACATAGCTCTCCTCACCGTGATCTGGCTTGGTACGCATGTTCGCTGTCAGGCCGGGTTTCGGCTGCTGCGGCTCGTCCGGAAAGCGTGTCGGCTGGCTGGTGCGCGGATCGTCGGTCATGTCGGTTCCTGTCCATGGGGCTGCGGCCAGAACGGATCGCGATCAGGAACGTGCCCTCGTCGTGCGACTAATCCGTCTCTGTGCGTTGAGCAGGCGAGGAGTAGTATTTCCATGTCCCGTCGCATCCTGATCACCGGCGCGAGCGTCGCCGGCAACATCGTCGCCTGGTGGCTGGGGCGCGCGGGTTTCACCGTCACCGTGGTCGAACGGGCGCCCGAATTTCGCGATGGTGGCCAGAACATCGACGTGCGCGGTCCCGGTCGGGAAATACTGCGCCGGATGGGCCTAGAGCAGGCCGCCTTGGAGCAGGGGACGGGCGAAGAGGGGACTGCCTGGGTAAAGGAGGACGGCAGGATTGCCGCGCAGTTCCTCACCGTGGACACGGGCACCGACGGACCTACCGCCGAAATGGAAATCCTGCGCGGGGATCTGGCCCGTCTACTCTACGAGCCGGCCCGCGAGCATGCGACCTACCGGTTCGGCGACAGCATCGCGCGGGTCGAGCAGGATCCGGACGCCGCCACTGTTACTTTCGCCAGCGGTATTGCCGAGCGATACGACGTGGTCATCCTCGCAGAGGGCGTGGGGTCCAGGACGCGCGAGCTGGTCTTTCCCGGCGAGAACGTGCCGCGGTGGATGGACCTGACGATAGCCTATTTCACGATCCCGCGCCGAGCCGACGACGATCGTCTGTGGCGCTGGTACAATGCGCGTGGTGGCCGCAGCATTTCGCTGCGCCCCGACCATCACGGCACCACCCGCGCCATGCTGTCGGTGCAGCAGCCGCCCGGCGGCGAGCAGGACTGGGACGTCGTGCATCAGACGGCGTGGCTGCGCGAGCGCTTCGCCGATGCGGGCTGGCAGAGTGATCGCGTAATTGCCGGGATGGAGACGACCGACGATTTCTACTTCGACGTCTTGCGGCAGGTGCGGATGCCGCGCTGGTCGAGCGGCCGCGTCGTATTGACCGGTGACGCGGCATGGTGCGCGACACCGATCGCGGGCTACGGCACGACGCTGGCGGTCACCGGCGCCTACGTCCTGGCGCAGGAACTGATCCGCTCCGCCGATGTCGAAACGGCACTGACGGCTTACGAGCAGGCAATGCGACCGATGGTCGAGGATGCGCAAGGCGTGCCCAGGATCGCGCCGCGACTAGCCAATCCGCACAGCCGGCTCGGCATCCGCCTTCTTCACGGCGCCCTGAGCGTGGCAAGCCGCCCAGCGGTGCGCGGCGTCACGGGCAAGCTGTTCGGCGGTCGTTCGAAGGATGTCGATCTCGCGCGCTACGACGCGCCGCGTTCAGGTGAAACGCAGATCGCGGCGCGCTCCAGCCCCGGCGGCGTGTCGCCGGTTCTGGCGCTGAGCGCGGTCGATGTCGTACTTGGCGCGAGCGCTCTCGTCGGGCGGCGCAACGCGCCCGACCCATCGCATCCCGGCATTCGCCGCTGGTATCGCCGTCTGGACAAGCCTGGATACACGCCACCCGACGCGGCGTTCGGCGCGGTTTGGCCGGTGTTGGAGACCGGCCTCGCGGTCGGAGGATATCGCCTGCTGCGACAACCGTCGGGTCCGGCGCGCAATGCGGCGGTCGGATTATGGCTGCTGAACACCGCCATGGTGGGCGGGTGGACGCAGCTGTTTTTCCGCGAGAAGCGATTGGGCGCGAGCACGGTCGCGTCGGGTGCGATGGTCGCCACCGGCGCCGCCTACGTCGCTGCCGCCGCCAAGGTGGACCGGCCGGCCGCCGCCGCGGCGGTGCCGTTCGTCGTGTGGCTCGGCTTCGCGACACTGCTCGCCGAGCGTATCTGGCGCGACAATCCGGCGGAGGGGCGATGACGCAGGTGACGGTTTGGCACGACGGTGCGTGCCCGCTCTGCCGGCGCGAGATCGCGCTGATGCGCCGTCTCGACACCCGCGGCGCCATCGCGTTTGTCGACGCAAACGGATCGGGCACGTGCCCGCTTGATCGGACCGACATGCTGGCGCGCCTCCACGCGCGCGAAGCGGATGGACCATTGTTGTCGGGGGCGGCCGCATTCGCCGCGATGTGGCGCGCCATTCCGATGTTGCGACCGCTGGGTGAGGCGGCACGCAACCGGCTGGTCTTGTCGGTGCTGGAACGCCTGTACCTCCGCTTCCTTCGCATCCGGCCGCGCCTGCAACGATATTTGTCCCGGCGGGAGGCGCGGGCGTGAGGCCGAAGCCCGACCCTGTCGCGCCAGGTCAGGAAAGCGTGTGGCGCTTTCCCCGTCCGGCCGTTGCCGAAGCCAGCGATCGGCGGGTCCGCATCGAGCATCGCGGCGTCCTCGTCGCGGATACATGCCGGGCCGTCCGCACCCTGGAGACCAGCCATCCGGCCAGCTGGTATCTGCCGCCCGCCGATCTGACGCCCGGCCTGCTTCGCCGCTCGGAGCGACGCTCGTTCTGCGAGTGGAAGGGCCACGCGGTCTACTGGCATCTGGCGATCGGCGAAGAGGTGCTGCGTGACGTGGCGTGGAGCTACCCCAAGCCGACGCCGGCCTTTGCGGCATTGCGCGACCACGTCGCCTTCTATGCGGGGCCGCTCGACCGATGCACGGTGGATGGCGAGCAAGTGGTCCCGCAGCCCGGCGGCTTTTACGGCGGCTGGATCACGTCCGACCTCGCGGGGCCGTTCAAGGGCGTGCCGGGAAGCATGGGATGGTGACGCCCGCTCTACCTCCCGGCCTCGACGATTGGCTGGAAGCGCCGCGCGTGCGTGCGTTGAACGATCGCGTGGTGATTGCCGGTAGGGGCTACGTTCTGTGCTGGCTGCAACAGGCGCTGCGGGCCCGCGACAACCCGGTGATCGATGCAAGCGTGCGGCTCGGCAACGCGCTGGCGCTACCGGTGCTCGTCTACCACGGCGTGCGCGAGGATTATCCCTACGCCTCCGACCGGCTTCACCACTTCATCTTGGGTGCAAGCCGCGACCTCGGTACCGGCTGCCGCGAGCGCGGTATCGCCTGCGTCCAGCACGTCGACCGCGACGGACACAGGGAAAAGGGTCTCGTGCACCGGCTCGGCGCGAACGCGGCGGCGATCGTGCTGGAGGACCAACCGACCTTCGTCGCCCGTTGGCAGTCCGACCGGGTTGCCACGCGCGCAGCCGTGCCGGTCTACGCAGTCAATGCGGCCTGCATGGTGCCACCAGCCGTGCTGGGCGACGGCATTCGTGGGCGATCGGGCTTCCTTCGGCGGCACGAACCCGAACGTGCGGGCTGGATGCAGACAGAGGAGGTCGTGGCAGAGGTGCCTGCCTACGCCGGACCACTGCCCTTTTCGCCGGACATGGTACAAACGTGCGATCTGGACGCGCTGGTGGCCGGTCTTGCGATCGATCACAGCTTGCCGATCAGCGACCGGCACCCGGCCGGCCGCTCCGCAGCGGAGGGTCGGCTGCGGCGGCTGGTGACCGATGTGCTGCCGGGCTACGCGTCGGCGCGGAACGACGCCACGAGGGCGGAGGGCGCGAGCGGACTATCGCCCTATCTGCATTTCGGCGTGCTGGGCCCTCGCGAGGTGATGGCTGCGGTCGCCGCGGCCGATGCAGCGAGCAAGCATAAAGCCAAGTTCGCCGACGAGCTGCTCGGCTGGCGCGAGTGGTTTCACTACCAGGCGCGAGTGCTCGTCGCACCGGAACGCTACGACCGCGTCGCCGGCTGGGCGGTCGACACGCTCGCGCACCATGCAGGCGACCCCCGACCCGAGCTGGAGACGGTGCACGCGCTCCTGCGCGGCGAGACTCGCGACGAGACCTGGAACGCCTGCCAGAAGCAGTTTCTCCTCGATGGCTGGATGCACAACAACCTGCGGATGTACTGGGCCAAGCGCATCATCGCGATGACGCCCAGCCCGGAGGCGGCATGGGCGACCGCCTGCTACCTCAACGACCGGCTGAGCCTCGATGGTCGCGACCCGTCGACTTACGGCAACATCGCCGCCATGTTCGCAGGCTCCCCCTCGGACCGTGAGCGGCCGATCTACGGACGCGTCTCGACCCGCGGCGACGGCTCTACCCGGCACCGGGAAGGCGGCGACGAATGGCTTGCTGCTGCAGCGTCCAGGCCGGTGCCGCTAGTATCAGTTCCGGCAGAGGTGCCCGTCGATCCGTATCTGACTGGCGAGCCGACAAGCCCAACAGTTGCGCGGTGAAGCACCCTTCGGAACGTGCGAAGCGGTTGAACGACGGCTTCCGCCAGAATTAGTCATTTCTCAGCACGGCACCTCGTCGTCGAGATCGTCCGCGAACTGCGGGTTTGTCGGCTGCTCGCACTGCTGATCGGCTGCCGGCGGGCGTTGCACCACGACACCGGGTAAGGTCTGACACGAGGAAGAGGCGGCCCTCAACGCTGCCGGATTGTCGCCAGCCGGTCATATTCGGCAACCCGACCGTATCCATACCCCTCGCGTATATCCCGGCACCCTAGCGACGGAAGAAAACTGATATGCCGAGGCGTGGTTATGTTGACGGTCCGTTCGGGCAGATCCATTTTCAACACCTCGGCGAAGGCGCGGCGGTTGTTCTGCTGCATCAGGTGCCGATGACGTCGGGCCAGTTCGACCTGGTGTACGAACCGCTTGCGCGGCGTGGCCTATGGGTGATCGGCATCGACATGCCGGGCTTCGGGTTGTCGGATCCGACACCGTTCATACCGAAGGTCGAAGATTATGCGCAGGGCATCACGCCCGTGCTTGACGCCCTGGGGATCGATCGCGCGTCGATCGTCGGTCACCACACGGGTGCCCTGGTCGCAACCGAGGTTGCCATTCAATTTGCCAACCGTGTGGATAAACTCATCCTCAACGGCCCGTTGCCGCTCACCGAAGAGGAGCGAGCCGACTATCTGGCATCGGGCCATCAATGGGAGCTAGGCTTTGGTCCGCGTCCCGGTGGCACGCATCTGACCGAACTGTTTGCAATCCGTGACGGTTTTGCAGCGGGCACGGTCTCTCCCGAGCGCTTGAGTGATTACGTCGTTCAAGCGTTTTCAGGGCGAGGTGCATTCTGGTGGGGTCATCATGCTGCCTTCCAGTATCGTCATGAGGAGAGTTTGGCGAAGATAACGCAGCCCGCAATGATCCTCACCAACACGGGCGATATGATTTATCCGATGGCACATCGCGCGCACAAGATCCGCCCCGACTTCGCGTTCGCGGAACTGCAGGGCGGCGGCGTTGATATTGTTGATCAGCAGCCCGAAGCTTGGGTAGAAATAGTCGCCATGTACGTCGGTACTAGCCGCGTAGCTGATTCCTCGCAGGGAAACCAACAAGAGCACCGAGTAATAAACTGACGGAGCCCTGCCACCTCGAAGAACGAGCGCGGATCGGCCATAAATCCACCCATTAACCGCTCAGACAGCACTTCGACCGCTAAGCGTGCCGTCCAACCGATGAAACTGTCTGGCTCTGACGTCCAGCTTTTGGCGATGTATTCGTAAGGCGTAAGGCCACTGAGCGTTTTGAGCCGATGGGCGAAATTGTAGGCCGCCATCAAGTCGGCGAAGTGACCCGTAGTTGCTCGTGGATCTCATAGTGAAGGCGATCGCCAGCTCCCCCTAAGCTGGCGATCATCTTGCATCTTCTAGAAGTTCACTCGGGCACCTAGGCGCAAGGTGCGCGGCTCTACTACGCGGCTCAGCCGGCCCTCGGTCGGTCCCGAAATATCGACCGAGGGAATGTAGGATTCGTAGAAATAGGCAATGTCCTTGTCATGGCTGTCCAGGATGTTGAGTACCTCGCCATAAACGTCGAACCGTCCAATCTTGCGGGCGGCCCGGACGTTGACGACGGTACTTCCAGAGTCCCGGACGCTGTTGTCATCGAGCAGCGGGTAGGGCCCGAGATGACGGACACGCACGCTGGCCTCCCACGGATCGAGCACCAACGCGATCCCGGCGGATGCGGCGTTCTCGAAGGCGTTGGGAATGCGGTCGCCGGTATCGTAGCGCGACCGGCTCGCCGTGTAGTTGCCATCGATCGCGAGCCACGGCCTGGGACGCCAGAACGCTACCAGTTCATAGCCGCGACGCCTGCTCGCGCCGGTCGGTTCGACCGCGTTGGAATCGCCGATGAACCGCAGTTCGCTGTCCACGTCGAGCCACCAATAGGTCGCAGTCAGCGTGACACCCGACAACTGCCACCGTGCGCCGACTTCACGGCCGCTGCCGCGGACCAGCACCGGCACCGGTGTTTCGACGTTGACCGCGCCGCGCACGTCGTTGGAGTGAAAGCCGCGACCCCAATTGCCGTAGAGTTCCAGCCAGGCAGTCGGTGAATAGGCAATCGATGCCTTCGGCGACAGGATCGTGTCGTCGCCGCTGCCCTCGCCCGCTACGACCGCCGCCGGATCCCGCGCCCGGACGACATAATGATAATAGTCGCCGCGGACTCCACCGATTAGGCGAAGCCCCGCAACCGGTGTCCAGGTCGCTTCGCCATACAGTGCTGCCGACGCTTCCTCGACATGGTAGCGGCCGATTGACGAGAGGAACGATCGCGCGCTGGTGCGATAAACACCGACGCTGCCGATATGGTCATAGCGTTCCTCAGTGCCGAGCGAGACGGCGAGGGTGGGTGCAAGCGTCCAACGCTTTTCGCCGCGCGCCCCGACGATCCAGCGTTTGTCGAACTGACGGATCTGCGCGCTGGTCCCATCCGGTTCGGTGTAGGTTGGATTCGAATACATCGACCAGTCGTAGAACTGGCCATAGAAATTGGCATGCCAATCGGGTTGGCGGACCGCGATGTTGCCTACGAGCCGGGTGGTCTCGCCGCGTGCAGTCGGATCGGGCGAGCAGAACACGTCCTCGCAGAGCGTGGTGCCAATGATCCGCTCGGGTATCTGTTCGGTCGGGCGCCAGGTCGCGCGATAGGCGTTGAACGAGGCCTCGATCTGGCCTGCGCCGGCTGGAGCGATATATTTTGCGAAGCCTGACACGTGTCGCAGGTGCTCGGGTTCTTGCCATGGCCCGTCATAGATCTTCGTCTGCGCGACAAGTGTGAGTTTACCGGCGCCGACACCGTCGATCGTGCCACCGGCGGCGATCCGGCCATAGCCGTAGGAGCCGCCCTCTACCGATAGAAAGGGTCGAGCGAGACCGTCGGTCGTCGTCATGTAAGCCGCGCCTGCCAGTGCGAAGTCACCGCCATCGGCGCGGTAGGGCCCTTTGCGGAAATCCTCACGCGCGACGATCTCGGGAATCAGCCCGTTGAGGTCGAGATAGCCCTGACCGTGGCCATGCGTCCGCAAATTCATCTGCACGCCGTCGATATAGGTCGTGAAGTCCGACCCGTGATCGAGATTGAAGCCGCGCAGAAAATACTGGTTGGCCTTGCCGCTGCCCGAATGCTGCGCGGCGACCATGCCGGGGATCGCTTCCAGCAGTTCGGCGACGCGCAGCAGCGGTCGAACGAGAAGGTCCGCCCCGGCAACCGTGCCCTCGCTTGCTGCGTGTGCGACGCCGATCTTCGCTTCGCCGCGACCGAACACGACGATGTCGATCGGTGACTGTGTCGATGCGCCCTCGGCCTCGTTTGCCTGAGCCCATCCAGGCGTCGTGATGCACATCGCGGCCAGCGCCGCGCATCCGAGCCATCCAGTGCGTGATTTCGATTCTTTCATGTCCGTCCCCCGTGCGCCAAGCAACTTCGGACGGGGGCGTCCGCTACGAACGGTCGGCGCGCGTCGGCAGGCGGACGCAAGCGCCCGCGACACGAACCGATGCGACCCCCGTCGCTCGTTCGTCGCTCAGACGGAAGAACCGTGCCCCGACCATCCCCTGGACCAAAGCAAGAGCGACCAGACGCTGGCAGGTCTCCTGGCTCACGGGTCGTCGCTCGATATACGGCCTTCCCGGATTCCGGCCGATAGGGCGTTGGTCCAGTGGCTGCGCCCTCCTGAGAGGGCGCGATGTACATCTCGCTCGCCGCTTACAGTTGCAGGGACAGCCTCGGCTTCGGGAGAGCGTCTCCCATACCGTGTTCCCTTTTAAGTCCCTTTCGGGACACCAGCGTGATCAATGTCAGACTGGTGATCCCAGCCTGACCTGTGCTGCGTACCTGTGATGATGCCGATCCGCAAGATTGCCGCGAACACATATAAAGATTTCCTTATATGTGTTCGACTTCTGCCAAAAGCTGCGACGCGTGAAGCGTCGCCTCCGCTAACACCTGAATTCGGAAGTTCTCAAAACAACATCTTTTCAAGCCATGCGGCAGGGCGCAGAATGTCCTCTATCTTCAGTCGCTTCCCACAGTGATCAGTCCTTCTGCATCCTTCCGCTCACAGATATGGCAGGAGAGACCATCAGTCTCGGGCGCCACATCGGCGGTATAGCATATCCACCCGAACGACCGTGTTCGCGCGGTTGTAACCCAGCACCGAGCATCCGCTTCTGGTTGAGCGCGTCTGGGGTCTGGGAGCACGGATTCGGGCTTACCAGGTCCCTTCGTTCATCCGCCGCTGCCGTTCGGTCTCCGCCGCGCTGGTGCTGGGGTGAGGATGGTTGATCCGCGGAACCGGCCCGGTCGGTAACCAGCGGGTGACGATCACGCCTTTCGTGCCAACTTGATGGTCGATCAGTCGCAGCGCACCTGACGGCGTGCCGTCGCCGAACAAGCGCTTGCCGGTCCCGAGCATGACGGGAAAGGTCATCAGCACCAGTTCGTCGATCAGTCCGGCAGCGAGCAACGGCGGGTAGAGCGTCGATGAACCCTGGATCAGCAAGTCGGGACCGTCGCTCTCTTTCAGCGCTCTGATGGCGGCAATGCCGTCGATCCGGTGGCTGTTCGCCCAACCGAGCGGCTGATCGCCACCGGTCACGACATATTTTTCTGCCGCCGTCAGCGCTGCACCCATGCCCGCCATCTCGCCGTCGACGAACGGCCAATAGGCTGCGAAGATATCGTAGGTCCGCCGCCCTAGGAGTAGCGCGTAAGGCGGGGTGAAGAGCGCGCCCAAAACCGGATCGATGACATCGTCGCCTATGCCGAACACCCAGCCGCCCTGGTCGAAGTCTCCGGTTGGATCTTCGGTTGGCCCCCCGGGCGCTTGCATCACGCCATCGAGCGATACGAACGCCGCACCGGTCAACTTGCGCATGGATCAAATCCTTTCGATGGACGTCTCACCAACTTCTATTCTCGACGGGAAGGGGTCGCGGGGCAAGAGCGCAATCGTACCTCTGCGGGCGTGAATGAGGGCCAGTATCAGGACACGGCGGAAGGACGCCGAACGTCAGCAACGCGGTCATCCGCCGGCGCGCGGTCTATACTGGCGGGAGTAGATTGCCGCCAAGTATAAGCCGTTCGATGTCGCGGCGCGAGAGCGCGCCGAACAGGCGGGCAGATCCGGCTGACTGATCGAAAAGGCGGTCGGCAACCACCATGTACGAGAGGCCGGACCCGCATGTACCGGTAAGCGGACAATACGGGATCTCGCGCTCGATCAAAGGCGCAGGGATTGCACCGATTAGGACCGAACTTTCGGTACGGGGGTCAGTCACCGAACTTTCGGTACGGGGGTCAGTCGTAGATTGAATCGAACGGGCGCTATCGGGACACGGTATTTGGGCAATGGACGGCCTTGTGCATTCCAGGTCGTGTCGCCGCCCAATCCCGATTGCAGCGCGTCTACCAGCACCGAAACATGGCCATGCGGCACGATATCCGTGCTCTTGCGCGTACCGGGCGCGCGTCGGGACAGATCCTCATAGGGGAACGCGAGCGCATTCATCGACAGCGGATGGTCGCCGGCCAGCCTCAGAGCGGTCTCGCCGTCGCCGTCGAGTGTCATCGAGCGGACGTCGCTCTTGGTACCCGTTTCCTGCGGACGCATGAAATTGTGGTTCTGGTCGGCGATGGCGCCGCGCCACAGGCCGATCGCCGCGCTGGTCTTGCGATCGGCGTAGTTCTCGTGCGGGCCGCGGCCGTACCATTCGACGGTCTTGAACCGGCTGGGTGCGGCGAACTGGAGGCCGATGCGGAGCGGGTCCGACAGGTCCGCCTTCAGCGGTGTGAATTCACCGGCAATGTCGACGCTGCCGTCGCCGCGCATCGTGTAGCGGCTGGTGAAGCGGACAGCCGCGTTACCCATGACATAGCGGACGGTGACCGCCGCTGCGCCCGAACCGATGCGCTCGGCCTTGACCAACTCGACCGTGCGCGTGGCCGACATCGCGAGCCACGGCGCATTCGCCGCCTCGCCCCGCGTGCCGATATCGTTGTCGGTCAGCGCCCGTGCGAAATTGGGCGCGCCACCGCTCAACAGTTCGTCTCCGCCGACGCGGTAGCTCGCGATCAGTCCGGTCGTGCGGTCGATCGTCAGGCTGGCGTCGCCGGCCGTCAACGCGATCATGCCGCCGGTTTCCTGCAAGGTGGTGCGACCGCGCGGTATCGTGACCGGCGCAGGGACCGGCGTACCCAGCGCGAACTGGTCCCAGCCGACGACGTGACCGGCCGGCACCAGCGGGATCGTGCCAGCCTTGGCGCGGGCGCTGATCGTGACGAGATATTCGGCACCCGGCTTGGCGGGCAGTTTCGGCAGGGAAAGCGTGAACGGCTCGGTCGCATGGGCGGCGGTGTGCAGCGCCGGCACCGCGCCGTGCGCGACGGGGACGCCGTTCTCGTTCACCGTCCAGTCGAAGTCGAAGCCTGACAGATCGCGGAAGTCGTGGCGGTTGGTGACGGTGAACCGCCCGGCGACCGCGTCGACGGCAGCGAAGATGACCGGCGCATAGACCTTCTGCACCTCGAACAGCTGCGGATGCGGCGTGCGATCGGGGTTGAGCAGCCCGTCGCCGAACTCGATCTCGCCGCCGGGGTTGGGGCCGTATTCGCCGCCATCGCCCCAGTATCGCCGGCCATCCTTGGTGTAGCGATACATCGACTGGTCGACCCAGTCCCAGATGAAGCCGCCCTGCAACCGGTCGGGCCGCGCATAGATCGCGTCCCAATATTCCTTGAAATTGCCGCCGGAATTGCCCTGCATATGGGCGTATTCGGACTGGATCATCGGCTGCTTGAACTCGGGATGCTGCGCATAGTCGAGCATCCTGGCCGGGCTGTCGTACATCGGCGCGTAGATGTCTGCGTACGCGTTCGGCTTGAAGTCGTTGATCTGGCTGTAGCCGAGATACGAGATCAACCGGGTCGGATCGATCGCGCGCGCGTCCGCCGCGGCTTTCTCGAAGCTAGGGCCGGTGCCCGCCTCGTTGCCGAGCGACCAGAAGATGATCGACGGATGGTTCTTGTCGCGCTCGACCATGTTGGTGACGCGGCTGACATGCGCAGCCTCCCAGGCGGGGTCGTAGCCGATCTGGATGCTCTCCGGCGTGCGTCCACCGCGGTTCGCCGCGGACATGTAGGCGTGGCTCTCGATATTGGCCTCGTCCATCACGTACAGGCCGTATTCGTCGGCGAGGTCGTAAAGCCGTTCGTCGTTCGGGTAATGCGATGTGCGCAACGCGTTGACGTTGTTGAATTTCATCAGCTCGATATCGCGCCGCATCGAGGCGAGCGAGATGACGTGGAACGTCTCGGGATCATGCTCGTGGCGGTTGACGCCGCGGATCGTGATCGGCTTGCCGTTGACCGTGACGAGGCCGTTCCGGATCGCGACGGTGCGGAAGCCGATGCGCCGCGCGGTCGCCTGCACGGTGCGACCCTGCCGGTCGAGCAGCTCGACGAGCAACGTGTAGAGGTTCGGCGTTTCCGCGGTCCAGCTGCGGATGCCGGGCAGCGTGCCGATGAACGACAGCCTTGCGCCGGTGGCGCGCGCGGTCTGCGTCAACAGCGTGCGGTCGCCGTCGATCACGGTCGCGCGGACGGTGTGGCCACGCGCCGCTCTGGTCAGGTCGAGCGCCACGTCGAGCGTGCCGTCGGTATAGTCGTCGCTGAGACCCGCCTTGACGAACGTGTCGGCGATCCGGGCTTTGGGGGCGGCCATCAGGTAGACCGAACGCTCGATCCCCGACACGCGCCAGAAATCCTGGTCTTCCAGATAGCTCCCGTCCGACCAGCGATAGACCTGGATCGCAATGCTGTTGCGGCCGGGCTTGATCCAGCGGGTGACGTCGAACTCGGACGGCAGCTTGCTGTCCTCCGAATACCCAACCTTGTGACCGTTGACCCAGACATAATAGGCCGAGCCCGCAGCGCCGATGTGGAGGATGACGTCGCTGTGCGTCCAGTCGCGCGGCACCTCGACGTCGCGGCGGTACGAGCCGACCGGGTTGGTCGCGTGCGGGATCAGCGGTCGGTTGGCGGGGAAGGGGTAGGTGACGTTGTTGAACCGCGCCTGGTCATAGCCCTCGGCCTGCCAGTCGGCAGGGACCTTGATCTCCTTCCACTGCGACACGTCGTAGGCGGGATTTGCAAAATCCTTCGGCGCCTTGTCGGCATCGGGCGAGAACGCGAACTTCCACTGGCCGTCGAGCGTCACGAACCGCGTCGAGCGCTCCATCGCGCCGTCGAGTGCGGTCTCTCGCGTTTCGAACGGGAAGCCGGTCGCGCGCGCACGCTTCTTGCCGATCGCGAAGACCGCCGGGTTTTCCCAGTCGGGCCGGTCGGCGGAGACCTGCGGCTGGATCGGCACGGCGACCGGTGCGCGCTGTGCAGCGACCGGCGCGGCGGTCAGCAACAGCGCGGCAAGGAGGGGGCGGCAGGTCATCGTGTCGGCCAGTTCCATTCGAGGATGTCGGCGCCCTGCGGAAAGACGAGCCGGACGAAGCGGGCCTTCGGGATGGCAGCCAGCGCGATCGGTGAGCCGCTGGCGACGCGTTCCGCTGCGATCTGTCGCCAGACCTTGCCATCGAGCGAGGCCTCGATGCTGAACCTGACCGTCGCGGTTGGGTAAGCCGGGCGGAGCGTGGTCGCGCCGATGGCCTTCACCGCGCCGAGATCAGCCTGCAACCACGCTGCGCCGGGGTTCGAGCGCCAGCTGGTGGCGTAGTTGTCGTCGCCGGCCGCGGCTGCGGAATGGACAGGGTCAGCGGAGCCCGACGCGGTCAACCGGCCGGGCCTTGCGCCAGATCGCCGGGCGGCGGTGCCGGGAACATCCGCGCCGCGATGCGTGGGGACGATCGAGAGCTTGTCGCCCGAGACGGTAAGGCGGTCGACCGCGACCTGGCGCAGCACCATGTCGCCGGCGGGCGTGAACGGGAGCGCCTGCCGGTGATACAGCACGAAATCCTTACCACCTGCACGGAAGATCGCGTGATGGCCGGGGCTGATGATCTGCCGCGTCGCATCGGTCGCCAGCAGCGGCGTGTCGGACACCTCGCGGAACGGCCCCATCGGCGACGCGCCGACCGCATAGCGCAACTGGTACGTGTCCTTGGTCGTGTTGCCGAAGGAGTATGTCAGGAAATACCGCCCGCCGCGCTTCAGCATGAACGGCGCTTCGAAATAATGCGGCGGCGTGACGTCGCGGGGTTCGCCGTCGAACGTCACCATGTCGGGCTTGAGCTTCACGACGAAGCAATGCCCGTTGACCCAGTTCAGGCCAGAGCCCCAGTAGAGATAGGCCTGGCCGTCGTCGTCGACGAACGCCTCGGCGTCGATCATGTGCAGGCCGGGGCGGAAGTTGCGCGGGATCAGCGGCTTGCCGCCATTGGCATCGCGCCACGGCCCGGCGGGGTGGTCCGCGCTGCCGACCCAAATTTCGCTGCCGACCGACACGTACATCCAGAACTTGCCGTCGCGACCTTTCACGACGGAAGGCGCCCAGACCTTGCTCTTGCTCGACGTAGAGCTGGTGGCGGCCGCCTTGGTCGGCCAGTTCGGCGTCTCGAAGGTCCAGTCGCGGAAGTTGCGCGAGCGCCACAGGCCGAGCGTGTCCGCACCCCACGGATCGATCGTCGCGAAGACGAGCCATTCGCCGCCATCGCGGACGATCGACGGATCGGCGAAATAGCCCGGCAACAGCGGGTTGCGCATGCCGGGTGCGAGCGCCTCGTCGCGGCCGAATACGGGCGCCGCCGTCAGTGCCAGCAGGCCGGCGATCAGCGCCCGCACGCGCCTCACAGCGCGGTTTCGATCGCTTCGAGCGAGCGGCGCTTGGTCTCGGGGAAGAACGCGAGGACCACCGCGAACTGCAGCGCCATCATCGCCGCGAACAGGATGAACGGCGCGCCGCGCGAGTAGGCGGCCACCAGCGGGAACGCCATCGCGATGATCGCGTCCATGAACCAGTGCGTCGACGAGCCCAGACTTTGCCCGCGCGAGCGCACGTCGGTCGGGAAGATCTCGCTGATATACACCCAGATCACCGCGCCCTGCGAGAAGGCGAAGAAGGCGATAAAGCCGATCAGCAGCCACAACAGCATGTCCTGATGCTGTCCGCTGAGGAAGACATAGGCGACGCCCGACAGCATGACGGTCAGCCCCGCCGCACCGATCAGGAGCAATGTCTTGCGGCCGATCCTGTCGATCACGGTCAGTGCGAGCGCGGTGAAGAACAGGTTGCACGCACCGATCACGATCGCCTGGCGGTCCGCCGAGACGCTGTCGAAGCCGGCGGCGGCGAAGATGTCGTTGAGGTAATACAGGATCGCGTTGATGCCGGAGAGCTGGTTGAACGAGGCGATCCCGAACGCGAGCAGGATCGGGCGACGGTGCCGCGCCCAGCTGAGGCGGGGCTTCCGCGCGGCGGCGGCGACGTTCGACTGGCGATAGCTGGCGATGTCGGCGACGGGATCGGCGACCCCCAGCGAACGGAGTACGACTTCGGCTTCGGCTTCACGACCGCGGGCAGCGAGCCAGCGCGGGCTGTCGGGGATCGTGAACATCATCACCAGCAGCAGCAGCGCGGGCAGCGCGGTCACGCCGAACTTCACATGCCAGTCGAGCGCGCCCAGATCCATGCCGGTGACGATCGCGTTGCTGAGATAGGCAACCAGGATGCCGAGCACGATGTTGAGCTGGAACGCACCGACCATCATGCCGCGCTTCTCGGCGGGCGCGATCTCGGCGATATAGACCGGGGCCAGCACGGACGATGCGCCGACCGCGAACCCGGCAAGCACGCGGAAGGCGAGCAGCGCACCCCAGTTCCACGCCGCAAAACAGCCGATGCCAGACACGAGATAGATCAGCGCGATCGCCTTGAGCGAGGTCCGCGCACCGTAGCGATCACCCGGTACCCCCGCGAGCAGTGCGCCCGCGAGCGTGCCCCAGAGTGCGCTGGAGACGGTGATGCCAACCCCCGCCGCATCGAGGCCGAACGCGGTGCGGATGCCTTCGGTCGTACCGGCGATTACCGCGGTGTCGAACCCGAACAACAGGCCGGCGAGCGCACCCACCAGCACGCCGCGGAACAGGGTTGCATTCATTCGTCTTCGCTCCAGTATTCAAGGTCACGCCGCCCGGTATTCGCCCCTGCAATCCTCCCCCGCAAGGGGGAGGTGGCGCCGAAGGCGTCGGAGGGGGAGGACACGGAACAGACGTTTCGCTGTCCTCCCCCTCCGTCAGGCTGCGCCCGCCACCTCCCCCTTGCGGGGGAGGATCGTAAGTTCAGAACGTGAAGCGCACACCGGCGCGGAAGGTGCGGCCGATCGAGTCGAAGTCCTGCACGCCCGACGGGCCGTTCGAGACATACGGGTTGATCAGCTGGTTGAAGACGTTGGTGACGCTCAGATACGTCTCGACGTCGCCGCCGATCGGCAGCTTGTAGCCGATCCGCGTGTCGACCAGCAGCTGGCCGTTGAAGTGGCGCTGCGCCAGATCGGTCGGCACGGTGCCCTTGTCGTAGGCGCCGCCGCCGATGAAGCGGCCTTGCGTGAAGACGCTGAACGGCTTGGCGTCGAGCTGGACCTGGCCCGTCATCCGCCAGTGCGGCGCGGTGCCGATCTGGCCCGCACGATCGACCGCGACGACGTTCGGCGTGCGCTGGATATAGCGATCGACATAATTGCCGAGCAGCCGCAGCGACAGGTTCGCATCGGTCGCGATGCGCGACTTGTAGCTCATCTCGAAATCGATGCCGCGGGTGTCGAACGCCGCGAGGTTCTGCGTCACCAGATCGATCTGGATCAGCTGGCCCGCGGTATTGCGACGGACGAACGCGCAGCTTGCCGAACTACCGTTGAAGCAGTCGTCGAGCGTCTGCTGGAACGACAGCGAGGCGATCGCGTCCTTGATCCGGATGTCGTAGAAATCGATCGATGCGTTGAACCCGCGCAGGAAAGACGGCGAATAGACCGCACCGAAAGTGGTCGTCTTCGCAATTTCGGGCACGAGGTTGAGGTTGCCGAGCACGACCGAGCGCACGTTGGTCGCGGTGCTGTTGGTCGCGCGGTCGAACACCTGCGGCTGGAAGCTCGTGGTGCCGCGCTGGAACAATTCGTACAGGCTGGGCGCCCGGATATCGCGCGACCGCGTACCGCGCAGGCGGAACTCGTCGCTGATCGCCCAGGTGAGGCCGGCCTTCCACGTCGTCACCGACCCGCTGGTGGTGTAATGCGTACGTCGTACCGCACCGTTGAAATCGAGTGCCTTGAACAAATTGACGTCGCGCAGCAGCGGCACGTCGACCTCTAGGAAGCCTTCGGTCACCTCATATTCGCCGCTTTGGGCCTTGGCGTTGCCGACGCGGTAGGCGCCCTCGGCATTGGTGACCGGGTTGAACGCCTCCGACAGCGCGTCGACGGTCTGGGTGAAGCTCTGCTTGCGATATTCGAGACCGGCCGCGAAGCCGACGTCGCCCGCCCAGTTGCGGAACGCCGAGCCGGCGATCGAGCCCGCCGCGACGAATTCCTTGAAGCGCTGGTCGGCGGTATTGGTGCCGGTGACGTAGTTGGTGGCGGCGTCGGTCGGCACGTGGAAGCCGAAGACGTTGACGGGGACGCAGCCATTGCCAGGCGTGGTCAGCGTCGAGCGACAGACGATCTGGCCGTTCGCAGGGTTCACCACCGCATCGGCGGCATTGACGTAGTTCTGCTGGATGAGGTCGTTTTTCAACGCGAGATGGCGATCGTTGCGCGCCGCCTCGACATAGGTATTCCACTTCAGCCCGCCGAACACCGTGCCCTCAAGGCCCAGCACGCCGCGGATCGTCTCGTTGTCGGCGTTCACCTGCGTGCGCGGCAGGTCGTCGTCATAACGTCCCATCGTCAGCGTCTGCGTGCCAAGCGCGATCATCCGGTCGCGGACGGTCGTCGGCAGATAGGCGTTGTCGCGACGGATCACGAGCGCGGTGGTGCCAATCTGGTTGCTGTACGATCCGACCTGATAGTCGTTGTGCGTCTTCCCGTAATTGCCTTCGCCAAAGATCGTCACGCTGTCGGTCAGGTCATAGCTCGCCCGCGTGTAGGCGATGTGCTTTTCGAGCTCGGAGATCAGCGGGGCGAACTGCGGGCGCGGGCCGCTGCCGCCGATCATCGTCGAATTGGTCAGGCTGGTGCCGTAGATGAACGGGATCGGCTGGCCGTTGGCGTCGAAGGTCGTGCCGCGGAAGGCCGTCGGGCCGGTGATCAGCCCGCCGAAGGTCGCGTTGGCAACGCGCACGTCGCAGGCGAATTCGCGCGAGGTGGCGGAGCCGGCGGGCAGCGCGATCGGCTGGCAGCTTTTCCGCGAATAGCTGCGGCTCAGGCGATCCTCGACGCCTTCGTTGCGGAAGAATTCGCCGCTGACCAGGAAATGACCGCGACCGCCGGCGAACGGCGTGCCGTAGGCGAGCTCATATTTCTGCTCGGCATTGTCGCCGTATGTGGTGACGCCGCCCTGGATCGTGCCGGTCAGCCCGGTGAACTTCTTGTTGATGATGAAGTTGACGACGCCGCCCACGGCGTCCGAGCCATAGGCCGCTGAGGCGCCGCCGGTGACGACCTCGACGCGCTCGACCAGCGCCTGCGGGAACAAATTGGTATCGACCTGGCCGCTGCCGTCGTTGGGGATGAAGCGACGACCGTCGAACAAGGTCAGCGTGCGGGTCGGGCCGAGGTTGCGCAAATTGAGATACGCGCCGCCCTGGCCGCTCGACGTCTGCGCACCGCGCGGACCCACAGACGAGGAGAGCGCGGGGAGCTGCTTCAGCGCTTCGCCGAGCGTGGTCGGGACGGCGGCGTTGAGCTGCGTCGCGCTGGCGACCGTCACGGGCGTTGGCGCACCGAAGCCGTTGGCGGGAATGCGGCTGCCGGTGACGACGATGTCCGCGTCCGCGGTCTCGCTGGGGGCGGGGCCCGCCGAGCTGATCTGCGCCGTGCCGGTATCGGCAGCGGGCGAGGTGCCATCGGCGGCGACGCTCGCCGAAGGCGACGCGGCAGGCACGTCGGGCTGCGGCTGCGGCTGGACCTGCGCGGCTGCGGTGCCGGCGATCATCATGGCAAGCGCCGAGGCGCCGCCGAATGCGGTCGTGCGGTTGATCATGTCTTTCCTCCCCTGGTGGCGGGCTTCAGCCTGCCGTTATGTCGTTGAAGGCCGTCAGGCCGATCGTTGCGCGGACTGCAGAAGTCCGCGGATATATCCGTAACAAAAGGCGAAATTCTCGGCCCGCGGCGTCCAGACCGGCTTGCCGTCGACGACCAGCGGATCGTCCATGCCTGGTACGTGATCGGGCATGATCATCCCGTCATAGCCGACCTCGGCATAGGTCCGCAGCGCGCGCACCATGTCGATGTCGCCCTCGTCGGGGAACGTCTCGTTGAACTTGTTGCGCGCGCCGTGGATGTTGCGGAAATGGACGTTGAAGATCTTCTTGCGCTCGCCGAACCAGCGGATCACGTCGAAGATCTGGTTGGCGGGATCGGTCAGGTTCTCGCACACCGAGCCCTGGCAGAAATTCAGGCCGTGATACGGGCTCTCGTTGATCAGCACGAAGCGCTTTAGGCCCTCGATCGTGCCGAGCACGTTATCGATCCCCTGGTATCCGCCCGGCGGCGTGCCGGGGTCCTGCGGGTGGCAGGCGATCCGCACCTTGGTCTCGTTGGCGATCGGCACGATCCGGTCGAGGAAATAGGTGATGCGCTTCCAGAACTCGGTCGCATCGACCCGCCCGGCGCGGGTGAGCGGCGTCGACGGCTTGGCCTTTGCCAGGTCCCAGCCGAAATACTTCGATCCGCCCCGCCCCTCGACGGGCGCGGTACGCAGCACTCCGAGCAGGCTCATATTATATTTGACGCACGGGATGCCGACCGCGGCGCAGTTGCGCAGCGTGGTCGCGAACGCCTCGATCTCGCGCTCGCGGTCCGGGTCCTGCCCGAGCATGATGCCGGGGTGCTTCTCGCGGTCGATATGCGTTGAGTTGAGGATCTCGGGTTCGAGCATGTCGAGGCTCAGCCCGTGGCGCTCCGCCATCTGCTTGAGCGTCGTGAGTTCGGCGACGGTCGGGTACATCCGGCCATCCGCAACCTTGGCGCGCCCCGAGATGTTGCGCACGCTATAGCGCGCAAAAACCTGAAAATGCTCGTCTGTGGAAGGCATGCTCTGGCAGCCCAGTTTCATGCGGTACTGGCTCGCGGCGGGCGGCGTGGCGCGGCGGCGCGACTGCGTCTCGCGGGTCTGCGCCTCTGCGGCCTCGCCGATCACCGACAGCGAAGCGGCGGCACCGGTACCCAGCATGAACGTGCGACGATGCATCCAGTCCTCCCCTCGATGTCGGCGGCAGATGTTTCCGTCCGTCCGGTCCGGGCATCTCTGGCCCGGACGATGCCTATTGCATCCGGTCTGGACCGAATTCCATTGCCAATCCTGGATCGTTCGATGCAATTCGGGACCAGACGAAAATCGATCCCACCGACTCTGCTATTGCTTCAAGATGTTTGGACATGGTCGCGGTTAGCGCGAGCGGGATCATGCTAACCACAGCATCGATCGATTGCGCCTTTGGAATGGACCGCATGATAACGCTGCCATAGACCCTGCGACCAATGATCCAGCGCCGGCGGACAAGGTTCGGCGCGGCAGGGGAGGCAGCATAGAATGGCATTTGGTCCTACAGACGTAGCGAAGACGATCGGCGGCGGCTTGCTGTCGTTCCCGGTCACGCATTTTGACGCAGCGGGCGCGTTCCTCGAAGATCCCTACCGCGCGCATTGCGCGTGGATGCTCGAGCATGAGCTCGCCGGGCTGTTCGCAGCGGGCGGCACCGGTGAGTTCTTCTCGCTGACCCCGACCGAAGTCGTCGACGTCGTCGCGGCTGCGGTCGCGGAAGCCAAGGGCAAGCTCCCCGTCATCTCCGGCTGCGGCTATGGTACCGCGATCGCCTGCGAGATCGCACGCGGTGCCGAGCGTGTCGGCGCGGACGGGCTGCTGCTCCTGCCGCCGTATCTGACGACATCCAACCAGGAAGGCCTCGGCGCGCATATCGACGCGGTGTGCCAGTCGACCGGGCTCGCGGTGATCGTCTACAACCGCGACAACGCGATCGTCGACGACGAGACGCTGGCACGGGCCTGCGAGCGCAACGCCAATCTGGTCGGCTACAAGGACGGTGTCGGCGATATCGAGCTGATGGCGAGGATCTATTCGCGGATGGGCGACCGGCTCACCTATATCGGTGGCCTGCCGACCGCCGAGACGTTCGCCACCCCGTATCTGACGATGGGCGTCACCACCTATTCGTCGGCGATCTTCAACTTCATGCCGGAATGGGCGCTCGACTTCTACAAGGCGGTGCGCGCGGGCGATCACGCCAAGGTCCAGGCCGAGCTGCGCGATTTCGTGCTGCCCTATATCGCGATCCGCAACCGCAGCCGCGGCTATGCGGTGTCGATCGTCAAGGCGGGCATGCGCGTCGTCGGCCGCGATGCGGGACCGGTGCGCACGCCGCTGACCGATCTGACCGCCGAGGAGGAACGCGATCTCGCCGCGCTGATCGCGAAGGCGACGCCGGCAGCCGTCAAGCGCGCGGCGTGATCGTCGGCGAGTGACAATCTAGTGGCCGGCACTCTATAGATGTCGGCCATGTTCGACCTCAGCCAGCTCCGCTGTTTCGTCGCGGCGGCCGAGGAACTGCATTTTGGCCGCGCGGCACAGCGCCTCAACATGACGCAGTCGCCGCTTAGTCGACAGATCCAGCTGCTCGAACGCATCCTGGATGTAATGCTGCTCGAACGGACCAGCCGCCAGGTGCGGCTGACACCCGCGGGCAGCGCGTTCCTGATCGAGGCGCGCCGTATCCTCCGCCTCGCGGAAAGCGCCGCCTTGTCCGCAAGGCGCGTGGCGCGCGGCGATGCCGGCCGCGTCGTGATCGGCTTCACCGCGGTATCGGGCTATGACCTGATGCCGCGGATCGTCGCGCAGGCGATCGCGCGCCTTCCCAACATCGCACTCGAACTGCGCGAGATGGTCACCTCCGAACAGGTCGACGCGCTGGTGACGGGGCTGATCGATGTCGCGTTCGTGCGCCCGCCGATCGATCGCCACGAATTCGAGTCGGTCTGCGTCCTGCGCGAACCTTTGATCGCAGCGCTACCCGCGGGCGATCCGCGGCAGGCGAGGGGCGTGCTCGTCCCCGCCGATTTCGACGGGCTGCCGCTGATCATGTACGCGCGGCAGGGCGCCGGCTATTTCCACGAGATGCTGCTCAAGCTGTTCGCGGACGCCGGCGCCGAGCCCGACTACGTCCAGCACGTCACGCAGATCCATTCGATGCTGGGTCTGGTCCGCGCCGGGCTCGCCGCGGCGATCGTGCCGCAAGCGGCGACCAGCCTGCACATGACCGACGTCCAGTTCCGCACGATACAGACCGAACCGGAAAACCCGGTCGAGCTGGTGATGGCATGGCGCCGCGACAACTCGAACCCGGCGCTGGCCCCTATGCGCCAGCTCTGCCTCGATACGCTTGGCTGACGCGCCTTTCCTACCGTTCGGGCTGAGCGAAGTCGAAGCACCGTCGTGCGGAGCATGCCCTTCGACTTCGCTCAGGGCGAACGGTTAAAGAGCGTCTTACGCCTTCAGTTCGACCCGCTTGATCGGCCCCACCACCACCAGGAACGAGAAGATAGTCAGCAGGCAGTGCAGGCCGACGAATACCAGCGCGCCGTCGAACGATCCTGTGCCCGCGACGATGAAGCCGATCACGATCGGCGTGACGATCCCCGCAACGTTGCCGAACATGTTGAAGATCCCGCTGGCGACCCCCGACAATTCGCGCGGCGCGACGTCGGACATCACCGCCCAGCCGAGCGACGCGACACCCTTGCCGAAGAACGCGACCGCCATCAGCGTGATGACCAGCCATTCCGCCTCGACGAACACGCACGCGATGATCAGCGTCGCGAGCAGCATGCCGATCACCAGCGGCGTCTTCCGCGCGATGTCGAGTGAACCGGTCCGGCGCAGCAGCGTATCCGACAGATAGCCGCCAACGAGGCCTCCGACGAACCCGCACAACGCCGGTGCCGCGGCGGCGATGCCCGCTTCCATGATGTTCAAGCCGCGTTCCTTGACGAGATAGATCGGGAACCACGTCACGAAGAAATAGGTCAGCACGTTGATGCAATATTGGCCGAGATAGATGCCAAGCAGCATCCGGTTGGCAAGCAGCTGGCGGACATTGTGCCAGCTGAACACCTGCTTTGCGCCTGCCGCTTCCTCCATGTGGATCAGCCCGCCGCCCGCTTCAATCAGTGCGAGTTCGGCGGCGTTGATGCGCGGGTGGCGGACCGGGCTACGGATGAACAGCCAGAACACCGCGGTTGCGACCAGGCCGAGCGCACCCATCACCCAGAACACGCTGCGCCAGCCATGCTCGTGGACGAGCCATCCCATCAGCGGCGCGAACACCACCAACGAAAAATACTGCGCAGAGTTGAACACGGCCGACGCAGTGCCGCGTTCGCTGCCGGGAAACCACGCCGCGACGAGCCGCGCATTGCCGGGAAACGACGGCGCCTCAGCAACACCGACCATGAAGCGCAACGCGAACAGCATCGCCAGCACGGGCAGCGCCACCAATCCTGCCAACCCCTGCATAGCGGTCAGCACCGACCAGATCGCGATCGCTCCTGCATACACCCGTCGCGTGCCGAACCGGTCGAGCAGCAAGCCACCGGGAATCTGCGCGAGCACATAGGCCCAAGCGAAGGCGGAGAGGATGAACCCGGTCTGCACGGTCGAGATGCCGAGATCCTGCGACGCCGCGCTCCCGGCGATCGAAAAGGTCGAACGATCCGCATAGTTCAGCGACGTGATGATGAAGATCAGAGCAATGATGCCATACCGAACCCTGGTCGGCTTGCCACCGAGCGGCTTCGCGTCGTGCTCGAAATCTGCCACGTCAACTCTCTCCCGAACGCCATTTTTGCAGTTGGCTTCTTGTCATCATAAAGACAGCGGGATGAGCAGTCCAAACTGGTTAGCAACTTAATCCAGTCTCAGATTGGCTCGATCGGGAATGGCTGCGCTTCAAGCGCAGTGGCAGGACCTCGCAAGCTAAGTTAGCAGACGGCACCGTTTTCCCTAAGCGAAGGCATCATCGTTCGACAAACGAAGGATCGAGTCTGGAGAGGCGTCAGGCACGCCGAGGTCCATTTCCGGGTCCGAACGTGACGCTATCGTCTGCCATGCTCCCGAGTAAGCGTCGCAAAAGCAATGATGCCTGCCATCACCGCCGACGCTGCCGCCAGCAAGGCCGCGGTATGAAACACGCTGGTCAACTGAGCGACCGATGCAGCGACGACGGCGCCAGCCAATGCCGTCGCGATCAGGCCGCCGGTTCTCGCAATTGCGCTGTTGAACCCCGATGCGGTACCGGTGTGCCGATCGTCGACGGACGAAAGAACCGCAGTGGTGAGCGGCGCGACTGCGCCGGCCATCCCGAGCGCGATCACCACCAGACCGGGTAGCACGGTGTTCCAATAGCGTCCCGCGGGATCGGCTGTCGCCATCAGCGCGAAACCGACCCCGGTAACGATCGGCCCGACCGTCAGCGGCCAGCGCGGGCCGATCCGCTCGCTGATACGTCCGGCGAAGCGCGACGCCGTGCCGATCACGATCGAGAAGGGTAGCAAGGCAAAGCCGGCCTGCGTCGGGCTGTATCCACCGCCGACGATCAACAGATATGGCAGCAATACCAGCAGTCCGCCCAGCGCGCCGTAGAGCAGCAGCGTCAAAAGGGTCAGTCCTACGAACGGGCGTGACGCGAACAAGGTCAGCGGCATCATCGCCCGGTCACCCAAACGATGCTCCTGCCGGACGAACGCGATCAGCAGTACGATACCGATTCCCAGGCCCATCACAATCTTAGGAGACAGCATGTGACCGCTCGACCACAGGGTTAGCGCCCATGTCAGCGTCCCGAGAGCGGCGGTCGCCAGGATGGCGCCGAGCCAGTCGAGTGGTTGCTCGCCGGGATCGCTTTCCTCGACATAGCGTAAGGCGACAACGATCGCGGCGGCTGCGACAGGCAGATTGAGGTAAAAGATCGTCCGCCAACCCAGCGTGTCGACCAACCAGCCGCCGAGTGGCGGGCCGACGGCGCTGGCGATCGCGCCGGCCGCGGCCCATGTCCCGACTGCTCGCCCCCTTGCTTCCCCCTCGAACGAACTGCCGAGTATTCCCAGGCTGTTGGGCATCAGGATCGCCGCGCCGATACCCTGCACCGCGCGCGCGGCCAACAGGATCCACAGCGTCGGCGCCAGCGCGCAGCCAATCGACGCAAGCGCGAACAGGACCGTACCGATCACCAGCATCCGTCTCCGGCCATAATGATCGCCTGCTGCACCACCAAGCAGGAGCAGCGCCGAAAGCGGGAGCAGATACGCGTTGATGATCCAGGGCAGGTTCGCTGCACCGCCGCCGAGGTCGTTGCCGATCGCGGGAAGCGCTACGTTGGTCACCGAGCCGTCGATGAAGGCGAGGCTCGATGCCAGCATCGTCGCAGCAATCGTCCAAGCGGGATACTGGACCGTTCGGTTCGTTCCGTCCTGTGCATTAAGCGGATCGACCGACCGTGGCGGCGGCTCACTCATGATGTAACTCGACGGAAACAGCGCGCCTCGTGATCGTCGACGAGGCCGCAGGCCTGCATCCACGCATAGACGATGACGGGGCCTACGAACTTGAAGCCACGCTGCTTGAGCGCTGCGGACAGGGCTTCGGATGCGAGCGAGCGGGTCGGCGCCTTTCCGCCGTCGCTGATCACCGGCATACCATCGACGAAACGCCAGACGAAATCGGAGAAGTCTTCGCCGGCATCACGCATCGCGAGATAGGCGCGGGCGTTACCGATCGTGGCTTCGATCTTGGCGCGCGAGCGGACGATACCTGCATTGCCGAGCAGCGTCGCGATGTCCTGCTCGCCGAACCGCGCGATTATCTCCGGATCGAAGCCTGCGAAGGCCGTCCGGAATGCATCGCGCTTTCGCAGGATCGTGATCCAGGCCAGCCCGGCCTGAAATCCGTCGAGCATCAACTTTTCCCACAGCGCGCGCGGGTCGCGTTCGGCCACGCCCCATTCGGCGTCGTGATATGCGGCGAGCAACGCATCGCTCTGCGCCCACCGGCAGCGGGATAGCTCGGTTCGCGTCATGTCGCGCAGTGCCCGATCTTGCCGTTGTTTTGCATGCTGGCCGCGACGATGGTCGCTCCGCGTGCGTGTGTCGATGGCATTCACTCTTGCCGATGCGGATCAGGCAGTGACGAATTTGTGAGCGGTTCGGCGCGGATCCGCTCGGTGTGTGTTTGCCCCACATGCCGTGAGGTGCGTCTTCGATCCGCGCCCGAGAGCGGAGGTAGGCAGGGAGAGCACGTCGCGGCGCGTGTGAAGACTTGTATCAGCCGTCGCGTGCGAGCAGACCGAGCGGCCATAGCGGCCCGATCGGAATCAGCTCGAATGTCATCATTCCCGCCTGCCCCAGTGGCAGTGCCTCGAGCAGCGCGTGTGCCTCGTCCGCATCGGTGACATTCATAAGGAATACCGCACCCTCGCCGTCGGACCGCGCGAACCACTGGTCGATCTTGCCCGCCAGCATCAGCGCCATCGTCTCGCGCGCCTCGAACGGCATCACCGCAGCCCGCTTCTCCGGAAGCGCCGTATCGGTCCAGCGACCCAGTGCGAGCACGCGCGTAACGGGCACGTTCGCGAGGACCTTCACCTCGGCGGGGGTGGGGGCATTCGTGTTCATCCTAGCATCTCCTTGGCGACCAGCGCCGGTTCGTCTGATTGCAGCCAATGGCCGGCGTCCACCGGATGAAACGTACCGTGACGAAACCGGCGTGCGCGTTCCTCGCCCATCGCCGCGGTCAGATACGTGTCGCCTATGCCCCAGATGACGGTCACCGGCATGTCGAGCGTGGCGACTTCGTCCAGTCGGCCGCTGTTGCGCGCGAGCTCGGCGTAGAAATGGGCTGCCATCTGCATAAATGCCGGCGCTGCACTTGGCTGCGTCATAAAATTGGCGGCGATCAACGGCCCGATCGTGGCATTGAACCGGGCCCTATGTTTCGGCGCCAAGGCGGCGGCGAACTGCCCCCGCTGCCATTCGAGCAGCCACGCGAACTGTGCAGGGCTCACCGCAAACTGCCTTGCCAGCGCGGACAGTGCGGGATCGCCGAACACGACAATCATCTCCGGCCAGCCTGCCAATGGCGACGCATCGAACGCCGAATTGAGCATGTGGAGGCGCGAGACCGCGTCTCGGTGGGCGAGCGCGAAATCAATAGCGACGATGCCTGAGGAATCATGCGCTACCAGTTCGACGGCACCGAGGTCGAGATACGCCACGACACGCTCGAGATCGTCGCGTTGCTGCGCAAAGTCGTGAATCGCGTCGGCCGGTTTGTCCGAGGCGCCGAAGCCGAGGAAATCGAAGACGACGACGCGACGACCGGCTGTCAGCAGATGCGGAATCAACGCGTCGTATATTCCAAGATTGTCGGGAAACCCGTGCATCATGACCAAAGCAGGACCGTGCCCCGCATGGTCGCGCGCGTAGATCCGCGCCACGCCTTGTCCGCTGGGGATGCGATGCTCTGCGAAAGATGGCAACGACATCATGACGCTTCGTAGCGACGCGCGCACTCCCGAACGTTTCGCAGAGCCCCTCCCTCAACGGCGTTGGCATCCAGTTTCAGCAAGATCGTTGTTCAGATCCCGGACAGTGGCGGTCGGTTCAGTAATAGCACTGTCCAGTATTTGCAGAAACGTCGTATACCCCTCCTTTCAGGTCGTGAGGAAATCATGATAACCGTCGAATTCGTCGTGACCCCGGGTTTTCCTGTCATGAGTTTGGCGGCGCTATCCGTATTTGAATTCGCCAACCTCAGCGCTCCAGAGCCAATCTATGACGTTAAGATCTTGTCCGAATTTGGCGGGCCGATCGCGACATCGTCCGGCGTGACCCTGATGACTTCGCCTTTCTCGGAATTGCCGTGCGATACGCTGATCATCGGCGGCAATACCCAGGTCGTCCCGACGTCACCGCGACTGGCGGCATTCCTGATCGAAACGGGGGTTGCCTCCCGCAGGCTTGCGGCAATCTGTACCGGCGCGTTCGCGCTGGCCGATGCCGGTCTGCTGAAGGGGCGCCAGGTGACGACGCACTGGGCGTTCACGGAAACCTTCAGAGCGCGTTTTCCCGATCTCGACTTGCTGGAGGACCGGCTGTTCGTCATCGACGGCTCGGTGTGGACCGCCGCGGGCAACAGCGCCGGGATCGACCTGACGTTGTGCATGCTCGAAAACGATCTCGGCTTCGAAATGGCGCGTGCGGTCGGGAAGACACTGGTCATCGACTATCAGCGCACCGGGGGAAGACCGCAGTCATCCGTCCACCAAACCTTCGCGCCGCGCTCCGATCGGATCCAGGACGTGTTGCTGTTTGTCAGGAGCAACCTAGGCAAGTCGTTGTCGGTTGATGACCTAGCGCGTGTCGCCGGCCTTAGCCCGCGTCAGTTCAGCCGGGCGTTCGGTACCGAGACGGGAACGTCGCCCGCCAAGGCCGTGGAAGGTCTGCGGGTTGAGGCCGCTCGCCAGATGATCGAGCAAAGCCGGCATAGCATCGAAATGATTGCTATCGAGACAGGCTTTGGCGATCAGGAACGGATGCGTCGCGCGTTCCGGCGCGCGTTCGGTCGTTCGCCACAAGCCATGCGTAAAGCCAAGCGGGCGTGAGGCTAACGCTGCCCCTTCACGCAAAGAGAGGTATGGGCAATGCTGACGTGCCTTGCGCGACAAGCGCTGGATGCATGTCGACTGACAAAGGCCATCTGGGCGACGACGGACGTCGTCTCCTTGGTTGCGGTCTGGCTGCCGGCGCAGGCCTGCCCTTCACGCTAGGCGCTTAGATCAGCACCGCGCTCGGCGGGAACGCCAGCCTGCTGGGCGTCGCACGCTGCACGTTTCATGGTGAACTGGCCCGCCTGGAGATCGCCGCGATGCCAAGCAATTTGGTGCCGCGGCTCCCGTCGGAGTCGATGGTGACCATCGCGTTACTACAACTGGCGACGGCCTCGTCCGAAGCGTTCTAGAAGAAATTAGACGGAGCAACCACGCGCGGTGAGGCAATCGAGGGGGTCATCTACATCACTGCCGGCTCGGTCTAAGCGGTTCAGCGCACGCTGTTGCTGAGCTACGCCTGCTCGACACGCCATCCCGAAGTCACGACAGTCGTGCAGCAATGAATGAACAATAGTCGCGCAGTGCTTAAGCGGTTCTTTGCTCCCGTCACGGCGCGGGCGCTGGATGCCCCTGTCGAGAGAAATAGCATTCACAAGTCGATCGACTCCGCACATCTCGACCGGATGCAATCCGCATGATCAATGGTAAGTTGACCAGAGCCTCACCGTAACGGGTGCTCAGTCCATTAAAGCTATGCTTACCGCAAAACGCGCTTCCGCTGCGCCCAGAATGGCACCGTATGCGGTCTTGAAAAGCAAGGCAGTCAGGAACGACCACGTTGCTCCAGTCAGCGGAATGAACGCTGCGTGACATAGCCACGCAATCGCAGCGGCGACGGTCGAGGCGAGCAGGCTCCGGAGCAGCACGTTGTGCGGCCAATCTGGTGTTCCCGGCAGCAGCGCGATGCGGCAGGCGGGGAGACTGCGGCGGGCAGGCTATGCTGGCTGCGGTGTCGCAACCCGCGATATGGCGTTGCTCGAGCTCAACGCCGGCAGCGACGTTAACGAGTGACCACTTCCGGCTTCATGACGGCAAGCTTGGCGAGAAAAGCGTTTTGGGTTGGGAACGGCACACCCTCGCGACGCATGGCGGCCTGAAGGTTTTCAACCAGCGCGTTCATGTCCATGGTCTGGATGCCAAGGTTTTTGTGCGCAGTCGCCATGTCGCGACCGGTGTAGCGGCAGCTGCCGTTCAACAGGACGCAGAACTGCTCCTTCAGCGTGCGGCGCAAGCGGATCATGTCCTGCCCCTTAAAGATGTTGCCGATCCGCGGATCGGCCTGGCTCGTCGCTACCAGATCGTCGACGATCCGGTCGATGCCGGCCATGCCGTGAAACGCCTTGAGCATGGCAACGCCTTTGAACGGATCGCCGCCGGCATTGGCATCGCTCATCGGATAGGGCGCGACCGGGTCCTCGCCGCGTGGTGTGGGCGCTGTCTGAAGGAGGACGAACAGGGCAAGAAAGAGCATCGAAATCGTTTCCTAGAAGGCGGTCTGGAGCGACAGGAAGCCGCCGCGTTGGCGCTCGGCCGTCGCGATCGATCCGAGATCGACATAGGCCGCGGTCGCAGTCAGGTTTTTGTTGATCGCATAAGCGGCATAGGCGGTCTTCCAGTCATTCTCCTTGGCGAACCCGAGATTATCGGGTTTGGACCGGTATTCACCGCCGACGACCAGCTGGCGCGAGATCTGGTAGCCGAGCGTGCCCTCGACCTGGACGGTACGGTTCGCGCCGCGATCGCCACCGAACCCGAGCAAGCCGTTCTGATTGGCCTTAGTGTAGCGGAGCGTGGTACCGAGCAGGATGCTCTGTCGTAACAAGAGCTTGGTAGCAGCCACATAGATATCCGTACCACTTGCGTGGTGTCCGCCGACCGCGGCGATGATCGGCGCATCGAGATTGTGCTTGTACTGCGCGCCGATCGCGATCTGCGGCAGGTAGGGGCTGCCATAGACGGCATCGCCGGCGATACGCAGCTTGGCACCGAACACGTCCTGATTTAGCGTATAGCCGCGGCCGATACCAAGCTTTTGGCCAACGTCTCGCGTGTCGAGATTCTGTCGAGCGTAGCTCAGTTCCAACCGGTCGTGGACCCCGATGGCTGCGCCGTGGCTTTCCCACCGATAGTCCGGGAGGAGGATGATAGAGACATGCGCGGACCCGCCGATCCCATCGACGGTTTCATTGCCCGCGATCAGCGCCCAGGTAGAGATGCCGCCGCCCGAACTGCCCTCGATCGTGGTGACGCCGTTGGTTAGCATTAGCTTGCCGCCGGCACGACCCTCGCGGGCTTCGGCGGGTGCCGCTGTCACGACGGCGATCGCCACTAGGACCTTGGCGATACATCTGGCGACAGTCGAAGGCGAAATGCGAATCATCCCGCATCTCATGGAGACCATTGGTTAATTCCCGGTCTCCCAGGCTGGGCCAGCGTCACGTAGCTTGGTCAAAAAAGTTAGGGACGAGCACCGGTGACGTTTACGGGTTCGCAATCCTCCGACCGTTACTGCCAAGTCCATGTACGCATTTGTTCTCCGCCTGACCTCGACGATCGTAGCGCTTGCGCTCCCTATCGCGGCGCATGCCGCCACGGTAGCGATCGATGTGCGTGGCTTCGATGGCAAGCCGCTGGTCAACGCGGTAGTCACGATCGAGACACCCAAGGCGCCGGGGCTGACGGTGCGCGGGCCATACATGATCGAACAGCGCGACATCGCATTTCAGCCGCATGTGCTGATCGTCCCCGTCGGTGCGACCGTCGGCTTCCCCAACCGCGACCGGGTGCGTCACCACGTCTATTCGTTTTCGAAGACCAAGAAGTTCGACCTTAAACTGTACGGGCAGGAGGATGCGCGGACCGTCCTGTTCGATCGTCCGGGCGTTGTCCCACTCGGCTGCAACATTCACGACTCGATGAGCGGGTTCGTGTTCGTGACCGCCACTCCGTTTGCCGCGCTGACCGATGAGGCGGGGCATGTCAGCTTTACCGGCGTGCCGGCGGGGACGGGTACGGTCCGCGTCTGGCACCCCTCGATCCGCGCGCCCGGCAGCATGGCGTCCCAGCTGATCGACGTCGCCGCCACCGGCCTTGCCACGACCTTCGTGCTGCACCGGTGATGCGTCTGCACCCGCCGAGGTTCCGCCATCTCCGGACCAAGCTGTCGGTGCTGTATGCGAGCCTGTTCGCGGTGACGCTGGTGCTGCTCGCGGTCGTCGCGCAGGCGATGATCTGGACGCATGCGCGCGAATCCGTGCGCCAGGAACTGATCACCAGCGGCAGCGTCTACGACCGGATCTGGTTGCTCAGGTCGCAATCACTGATCGCATCGGCCGATCTTCTGTCGCGAGATTACGGATTTCGCGCAGCAGTCGCCAGCGGCGATCGACCCACGATCGCGTCCGCGCTCGCCAATATCAGCCGCCGGGCCGAGGTGACCGCCGCATTCGTGGTCGATCAGGACGGTCAGGTTACCGGCCCTACAGGCGCGCTGGCGTCGACCGTCGCTCGGTTCCCCTTCGCGGTTCCGGACGGCCGGCGCGACGCGGTGGTTGTGGTGGCAGGGCAGGTGTATCGACTGATCCTGTCACCGGTGATGGCACCGACGCAGGTCGGCTGGGTGGTCTTCGCCGTACGACTCGACGTTACCGAGATGCACGCGCTCGAACGGCTCTCCGCGATCCCGCTTATCGCGACGATCATGCGCAACGATGGCACAGGGCGCTGGCATGCAGCGGACAGGTCGATCGGATCGGACGCCGCTGTCGATGGTTTGGTCAAGGCGTCGCAATCGACGCGGACACTGGCCACGCTCAATTTGCCCACCGGCCGCGCTTTCGCCATCGTCAAGCCGCTGGCTGGCCTGACAAATCGACCGCAGGCGGCAATCCTGATCCGCTATCCGCTCAACGCCGCCTTGATCCCGTATTTGCCGCTACAGGCGGGCATCGCCCTGGCCGGGCTGGCCGGACTGATCCTCGTAGTGTTCGGCAGTCGGCGGCTGGCGTTGGGAATTGCCGGACCGATCGCCGCGTTGGACGCCGCGGCGCGCGCGTTGGAGGAGGGTAGTCGCGCCGAAATCGTTGTGAAGGGCCGCGACGAGATCGGCAGACTTGCGGCCAGCTTCAATCGGATGTCGGTCGGTATTTTAGAACGCGAGAACCGGATCACGCATCTCGCATTCCACGATGTCCTGACCGGCCTGCCGAACCGGACGTACTTTCGTCAGTCGCTCGACCAGGCGATCCTCCAGGTCGGACGCACCGGCGGGGCGATCGCGGTGCTGTGTCTCGATCTCGATCGCTTCAAGGGCGTGAATGACACGCTCGGCCATCCGGTCGGCGATGCGTTGCTGAAAGCGATCGGCGCAATGTTGGGTGAGGAGGCGCCCGACGGGCTGGTCTCACGGCTGGGCGGCGACGAATATGCGATAATATTGTCGGGCCAGTTCGATGCCGACCGTCCGCGCGCCCTCGCGCAGAGCATTCTCGACATGATGCGCCAGCCGGTCGCGGCCAATGGACATCAGATCGCGACAGCGGTCAGCATCGGCATCGCGATCGGACCGGTCGATGGCGAGGACGCCGACGAATTGCTCAAGAATGCTGATCTCGCGCTGTATCTCGCAAAGGAAGATGGTCGCGGCGTCTTCCGGTTTTTCGAACCCGCACTCGACGCTGCGGCGCGCTGGCGTCGGCAGGTCGAACTCGATCTTCGCGAGGCGATCCAGGCGGGCCAGTTCGTCCTCAATTACCAGCCGGTGTTCGACCTGAAGGCGGACCGGATCGGCGGGTTCGAAGCGCTGGTGCGCTGGCATCATCCAGAGCGCGGCATCGTCCCTCCGGTCGAATTCATCCCGATTGCCGAAGATACCGGGCTGATCATCGCGATCGGCGAGTGGGTCATGCAGGAGGCTTGTCGTCAGGCGATGCACTGGCCCGAGCATGTCCGCGTCGCGGTCAACGTTTCGCCGCTGCAGTTCCGCAACACCGGGTTCCAGGCGATCATTCTTCAGGCGCTCGCGCATAGTGGCTTGGCACCCGACCGGCTCGAGATCGAGATCACGGAATCGGTCTTCCTCGACGGCGAGGGGCCGGTAATCGCGTTGCTGCACCAACTGCGCGCGATGGGGATCCGCGTTGCGCTCGACGATTTCGGCACTGGCTATTCGTCGCTCAGCTACCTGCGCAGCTTCCCGTTCGACAAGATCAAGATCGACCGTTCGTTCATCACCAGCATCGCTAGCGATCCAAGCGCCGCGGCGATCGTCCGTGCGATCGTCGACCTGGCGACCGCGCTCGACATGGAAACGACCGCCGAGGGCGTCGAGGATACCGGCCAGCTCGACCTGCTGCGCGGCGAAGGCTGCGGTAATATCCAGGGCTATCTGTTCAGCCGCCCGGTTGAGAGTTCCCGTATTGCCGGACTACTCGCGACCAGAAGCAGCCAAGCCGCCTAATATGACCGCTGTCGTCCAGTACCCACTCGATCCTGAGCAAAGTCCGGCAGATACGTACTGTCAGCCTGAAACGGCGTGAGCTGAAGTAGAACCCGAACGGGCGGCCGATATCCGGAAGCCGCCTAGTCTGTGCCGACGTCCAAGTCTGCCCGCCTCGAATGCAAAACCGACGGTAGGCGGCTAACCGGGCTTCTTGCGCATCCAGCCGTCGCGTTCGACAAAGATCGCCTGCATCTCTGCCATGTTCTTGGTACCCCAGATGCATAACGGCTCGAGCGCCAAGGCGAGACTTTGGCCGAGCTGCGTCAGCGTGTAATCGACGCGCGGCGGCACTTCCTTATAGTCGTTCCTGCGCAATACGCCGTCCGCTTCCAGCTCCTTCAAATGCTGGATCAGCACCTTGTCGCTCACGTCACGCACGGCGCGCTTGAGTTCGCCGTAGCGCGTCGGCCCGCGCAACAGGAAATACAGGATGAGCGGCTTCCATTTGCCGGAGATGATCTTGAGCGTCGCATCCAGGCCGCAGGTGAAGGCCGGCGCGACGGGAGCGGACTCTGCGACAGTGGACCGAAGCTTATCCAACATTTTTGACACTTACCAAAAGGTGCATACTTGCTGATAGGTAGGTTGAGAGCCAGCTGCATGCAACCGAGAACTGGAGGCATGTATGAACCGACTTGAAGGCAAAACTGCGATCATCACCGGCGGCGGCACGGGCATCGGCCTGGCTTCGGCGAGGCGTTTCATCGAGGAAGGGGCGTTCGTCTACATCTTCGGTCGAAGGCAGGAGAAGCTGGACGCAGCAGTGGCCACACTCGGCGCGAATGCGCGTGCGGTGGTGGGATCCGTTACCGATGCCGACGATCTAGACCGGCTGTTCGAAACGGCGAAACAGGAGCGCGGCACGCTCGATATCCTGTTCGCCAATGCCGGAACCGGCGCGCTGGTGACGCTTACCGAGATCACGGCCGAGCATTATGACGAGACCTTCGACATCAACGTGAAGGGGACGATTTTCACCGTGCAGAAAGGCTTGAAGCTGATGGGCGAGGGAGGTTCGGTCATCCTCACTGGGTCGACCACCGGCGTGATGGGGACGCCTGCCTTCAGTATCTACAGCGCGTCGAAAGCTGCTGTTCGCAATCTCGCGCGCAGTTGGGCCCAGGATCTGCGTGGTACGGGTATTCGCGTCAACGTTCTATCGCCCGGACCAACGCTGACCGAACTGGCGGCTGAAGTCGTCGGTCGCGACGCGATGATCGAGATGGGGGCTACCACGCCGATCGGGCATGTCGGCGATCCGTCCGAAGTCGCGGCAGCGGCCGCGTTCCTCGCATCGTCGGATAGCAGCTTCATGACCGGCAGCGAACTGTTCACGGATGGAGGCCTAGCTCAGATTTAAAGGATTGGGCCAGCGGGCAAGGAAGCCCGCTGGCTTCGAAAGCGGTTGGCGGGCAAGTTTGCTCGCCGCCCAATACCCCGTCCCTTTCGATCTTTCCCGGGACACCGACCTGCCATTGCTAACCGCGAAGCTTCGACGAGCCTGCGATGTGCGCAAACCCGCGGGCACCGGCCCCCGTCTAGAGTAATAAAGGTAGAAGTCTCGTTCCGTCGTTGCCCAATTGTTTAGCACCAGAAGCAGGTTGCCATCGGCTTCAGACGTGGAGAAACAGTGGCTCAAGGGCGATACAACGCGATTATCTGGCAGCGATACGAGTCGACTAAGGTTGGCCTTGGCAATCAGTGTAACTTCAGCCTTGGCCGGACGATCTTGTTAACGTGGCCGACGACGATCAGCGCGGTGCCCTTCAGCCAGCCGTGAATCGCGATCAAGTGCATTCGGTACAGCGATAGATACACGAAGCGGGCGAGGCGGCCTTCGATCGCGAGCTTGCCGCCGACCAAATTGCCCATCAGCGTGCCGACCGTCGAGAAGCGGCTGAGCGACACCAGCGAGCCATGATCGTTGTAGACGAATGGCCGCGGCGGCTTGCCGGTCATCAGGCGGTTGAGATTGTCGAACACCGCCGACGCCATCTGGTGCGCGGCCTGCGCGCGCGGCGGCACCGGGCGGTCGCGGCCGGGAAGCAGGCACGACGCGCAATCCCCCATTGCGAAGACGCGGTCGTCGATCGCGGTCTGGAGCGTCGGCGTGACGACGATCTGGCCGCTGCGCGAGAGTTCGAGACCATCGAGCCCGCCGGGGATCGCCGCTGCCTTCACGCCTGCCGCCCAGACTTGAAGATCGGCGTCGATCCGGTCGCCATTGCCGGTGGTCATGCCGTCGCGATCGGACGCGGTGACGGGCGTGTTGGTGAGGACGCGGACGCCGAGCACTTCCAGTTCGCGCTGTGCCGCCGCTGCCAGCCGCTCGGGAAGAGCGGGCAGGATCCGCGTGCCGGCTTCGATCAGCGTGACGTCGAGGCGGCTGCCATCGAATACTTCGAGGCCGTAATAGCCGAGGGCGGCGGCGGCGTTGAAGAGTTCAGCGGAGAGTTCGACGCCGGTCGCGCCGCCGCCGACGATCGCCACGCGGACGCGCGCGTCGCTGGCGGGATCGGTGGTCATGGTGCGCGACACGCGGAGGCACTGGTCGAGCAGACGATCGCGGAACCGGTCGGCCTGCGCGCGGCTGTCGAGGAAGGTGCAGTTCTCGGCCACGCCGGGCGTGCCGAAATCGTTGGTCACCGAGCCGTATGCCAGCACCAGGTAATCATAGCGGATGCTGTGCGCAGCGATCACCTCGCGGCCATCCTCGTCGTTGACCGGCGCGAGATGGACCTGTCGCGCGGTGCGGTCGATCGCGGCGAGCGCGCCGTAGAAGAACCGGTAGCCCCAGCGGTGGCAATGGCTGCGATAGCCGACCTCGTCCATGTTGGCGTCGAGCGAGCCGGTCGCGACCTCATGCAGCAGCGGCTTCCAGATATGCGTGCGGTTGCGGTCGACGACGATGATGTCGTGCCGCTTGCGGCCATAGCGCGCGCCGAGCCGGGTCGCGAGTTCGAGCCCCGCGGCGCCGCCGCCGACGATGACGATCTGGATCTTGGCGGTCATGATGCGGTACCTCGTTCAAGGGGGCGGGCGGATCGAACCGACGTGGTACGGGCGCGATTGCCAACCATGGTCGGGGCGGCCAAAGGCAGAGCGTGCAGGACAGTTTTACCGAACGAAACCGCCTCGACATCATCGCGGTCGCGACGGCGCATTTCGCCGACAAGGGCTTTGCCGGTGCGCGGGTCGACGAGATCGCGGCCGCGACCGCTACCTCGAAACGGATGCTCTATTATCATTTCGGCAGCAAGGACGGGCTGTACCGCGCGGTCCTGACCGAGGCGTATCGCGGCATCCGATCGGCCGAGCTCGATGCCGGGTTGGACGCGATGGCGCCGATCGCGGCGCTCGATCATCTGGTCGCGCTGACGTTCGATTATCATTTCGCGCATCCCGAACTGGTGCGGCTGGTGATGGACGAGAACATGCGACACGGCCCGCATGTCGGCTCGGTCGCGGAGGCGCACAACGAACTCATCTTGCCCAAGACGCAGGGGCTGCTCGATCGCGGTGTCGCGGACGGCAGTTTCCGGCCGGGGCTCGACGCGGTCGACCTGCACATGACGATCAGTGCGCTCGCATTCTATTACGTGGCCAACCGCTATACGTTCGGGACGCTGTTCAAGGCCGACATGCAGAGTGCGGAGGCGGCCGCACGGCGCCGCGTGCAGGTGGTCGAGACGGTCACGCGCTATTGCCGTGCCAATGCGGACTAGGCGCGGGGCGATCAAAACTGCACCTTGACCTGCGACCCTACCGCCAGCGCGTTGCGGGTGGTGCGGAAGCCGAACGCGCCGGGGCTGACGATGTACTGGACGTCGGGGCGGATGCTGAACCAGCGGCGTGCCTGGATGCCGTAGCTGAGTTCGATCGCGGTCTCGCCGGCGGGGAGCGAGGCATAGCTGTCCCCGATAGCCGTCGCTTCGACGGCGGCGTAGCGCAGGCGTGGGTTCACGATAGCGTGCGTGACGCCAAGCGACAGCGTGTCCAGGTCGCGTCCGGCGAAGGTGCCGGCCTTGACGAGGCCGGCGGCGTACCAGCGAGTGATCTGGGCAGAGCTTTGCGGATTGGCGGTGAACTGGCCGAAGATCGACAGGCCGCGAGGGCCGTTGCCGTCGCGCAAGACCATCTGGTCGGCGAGGACATAGACGCCGCGGCGGCCGCGGATCCTACCGGTCTCGCCCTGGCGGGCGACGCGCGACGTGTCGTAATAGGCGCCGAGTTTGTAATGCCCCGGCAGGACGTGGCTGCCGGCGATGATGCCCGGATCATATTCGACCTCGATCGGGAGAATGACGCCGCTGGTGCCCCCGGCGAACGGGCGGAAGGCGTTGTGCTCGTCGCCGAGCCGGGTGTTCACCTGGTACACGCCGGTGCGTAGCGCGATGTCCGGCCGCACCCGGTAACGGACCGCGCCACCCCAGCGGGCGTTCGGGTAGTTGTACCAGCCGCTATCGCCCGACAGCGAGAGGGGATGCGCACAGAACGCCGCGTTCACGAAGTTGCAGCCGAGCGCCATGCCGCCGAGATCGTTGCCCATCGCGAAATAGCCGAGCCGCAGATTGAGCTTTCCGTCCGCGAAGTCCTGTTCGTAGCTGAGCTCACTGAGCCGGGTATATTGGCCGCCATAGGCTTCCTGGATCGGCAGGCGGTTGCCCACATAGTCGGACGATATGCCGATTCCGCGCCGATCGTTGAGCGTGACATGGACTTGCGCGCTCGACCAGCCGACCAGAGTATCGAGGTCGAAGTCCATCCCGGCGCGGATCTGCTGCGTGTAGGCGGTGCCGCGCTTGAGGCCGCTGCGGACCACGCCGAAGGTTTCGGAGACGTAATCGGCGCGGACGCTGATGCCTGCTTCCTTCAGGTCGGTGCGCAAGCCGCCCCAATCGCCGGTCAGCGTATCGCGCGGGTGCGGCGCGGCGAGCGGCTTGGCGACCGCGGCGCCCTTGGGGGCGGCGGCGTCGTGGGCCCGGGCCGGACCGGACGATGCGGCCGTCGTCTGCGCGGGGCTCGGATCGATCGCCTGCGCATCCGCACCGGGGATCGAGACGACGGTCGCTACGGCGATGAGCAGACCGCAACCGGCGGCCCGCGCGATATTCTGGATATGCTGGGTCACGAGCCCTCCGTCCCGCAACCCGATCGGTCGGTGGGGGAATTACTGAAACGAGCGCGGCAGAAAGGGGGCGAGGGTGTCTCGCCCCCAATAATTACAGCGCGTAGGCGATCACATAGTCGCCGCGGTCGGGCGACTGACGCGCGCCACCGGCGGTGATCACGACATACTGCTTGCCGGTCCTCGGCGATTTGTAGCTCATCGGTCCGCCCTGGCTGCCGACCGGGAGGCGGGCCTTCCACGCTTCATGGCCGTTCGCCGAGTTGAACGCGCGCAGATAATAATCCTGCGTGCCAGCGATGAAGACGAGACCGCCCTGCGTTGCCAGCGTGCCACCCAGCGTCGGCAGGCCGATCGGGATCGGCAGGCCCATGCGGATGCCCATCGGGCCGGTATCGCGGACCGTGCCGACCGGAACCTGCCATTTGATCTGGCGGGTCGTCATGTCGATCGCGGTCAGCGTGCCGTAGGGCGGCGCCTGACAGGGGACACCGAGCGCCGACAGGAAGCGGTCCTTGATCACCGAATAGGGCGTGCCCTTGAGCGGTACGCTGCCCATGCCTGTGTTGGTCGCCTCGCCGCCGGTCGCCGCGAGCGCGTGCTTGTTGTGGGTCTTGTCCGGGCCGGCCTGGTTGGCGGTGGGCTGCTGGATCATGCGTACCCACAGGCCAAGCCGCATGTCGTTGGCGAAGATCGTGTTGGTGGTCGGATCGGTCGAGAGCCCGCCCCAGTTCATGCCACCAAGCGAGCCCGGGAAGCTGAGCGACTTGTCGGTGCCGGGCGCGGTGTAGAGCCCTTCGTAACGCATCCCCTTGAAGGCGATGCGGCACAGCAGCTGATCGAACGGCGTGGCGCCCCACATGTCCGCCTCGGTCAGCGTGCCCGCGCCGATCTGCGGCATGCCGACCGAGCGTGGCTGGCTAAGCGCATAGGGTTCGTTCGGGATATTGGCGGCCTTGACGGGGACGTTGGCGACCTTGGTCAGCGGCCGGCCGGTGACGCGGTCGAGCACGTAGAGCTGCCCGGCCTTCGTGCCGAACACCAGCGCCGGTACCTTGCGGCCGTTGACCGGGAAATCGACGAACGACGGCTGCATCGGCAGGTCGAAGTCCCACAGATCGTTGTGGACGGTTTGAAAATGCCACTTCTCACGGCCGGTGGTCGCATCGAGCGCGAGCATCGACGCGCCATAGGTGTGGTCGAGCGCGCTGCGGGTGACGCCGTAGAGATCGACCGAGGCGCTGCCGACCGGCATAAACACGGTGTTGGAGGCGGGGTCGTACGACATCGCCGCCCAGACGTTGGGCGTCGAGCGCGTGTAGGTCTTGCCGGCGGCAGGCATGCCGGTGATCGCGGGGTTGCCCGGATCGAATGCCCAGCGCAGCTTGCCGGTGATGACGTCGAAGCCGCGCATCACGCCGCCCGGCATGTCGGTCTGGACGTTGTCGGCAACGCGGCCGCCGACGATGACCGTCGTGCCGGCGAGCGTCGGCGCGGAGGTCAGCTGATATTTCGGATCAGGCGCATCGCCGAGTCCGGCCTTGAGGTCGGTCTTGCCGTTGGTGCCGAAGCCTGGGCAGAACTTGCCGGTGTCGGCATCGAGCGCGACCAGCTCGGCATTGATCGTGTTCATCAGGATGCGGCGCTGGCACACGGCGCCGGTCGGCACGGTGACGGCGGTGACCGGCGTGGCGCCGGGGACGCTGGGCTGCTGGAGCGGCGCATGGACGTCGAAATAGGCGAGCCCGCGGCACCGCATCCACACCGAGGCGCGGGCGTTGATGATCGTCTTCCACTTCTCGCGGCCGGTATCGGCGTCGAGCGCGATGACGTTGTTGTGCGGCGTGCAGATGAACACGGTATCGCCGACTTGCAGCGGCGTATCCTGGTCCTCGGCGCCGTTGCCGTCGCTGACCGCGATGTCGCCGGTGTGGTAGGTCCAGGCGACCTTCAAATTCTTCACGGTGTCGCGGTTGATCTGGTCGAGCGCGACGAAGCGGCTGCCGCCGGTCGTGTTGCCGTATGCTTCCCAGTTCTTCTGCTCATGCGCCGCGTCGACCGGGATCAACGGGTTTTCGGCGCCGGCGAAGGCGACCGTGGCATGCGGCACGAACATCGCCGCGGCACCGCCGGCCGATGCGAGCGCGAGCACGGCGGTGACCCCCAAGGCGCGGCGCCATGCGGGCAGACGTCCGCTGGCGAGGCGGAGCAAAGGATAGGATGCGGCGACCACGGTCGCGCCGACGCTCATCGCCAGCAGGCGCGAGATCAGCGGCCAATAGGTGAAGCCGACTTCCCACAGCGCCCAGGCGATCGTGACCAGGAACGTGGCGCCGAAGACGAGCGCACCGGCCGGGCGACGGCGCGCGATCAGGATGCCGGACGTGAGCAGGGCGATGCCTGCGACGACGAAATACAGACTGCCGCCGAGCGTCGCGAGCTTGGCGCCGCCGATCGTGAAGACGAGTCCGGCCAGCACGATGACGGTCCCCAAGACGGCGAGCCAAGCCTTGGTAATCCAGCCATTCTTCACGTTCGTGCCCGACATGCGGCAATTCCTTCGGTCCTGGCATGCGTCCAGGACGGACCGCCTGCGATGGTGGCACGCCAACTCTCTTGCCAAACCGGAGTCGCCGTCTCACTCGATGTGTACTACCTAGTACACTGGCTGCCGCCGTTCAAGACCGTCGAATTTAGACGCGATTCTTGAGGCTTCGGCGGCGGTGGTTGCCGGGACGATGCCGACGCGCTTGTCGACCGGATAGGGTTCGCCGGTCAGCGCGGCCTCGTTCGCGGTGAACGCGGTGCTGTTCAGGATCAGCGCGTCGGCGGGAATGATGTCGCCGGCGCGCACTTCGACGATGTCGCCGGGCACGACCGCTTCGACGGCCACTGTGCGGAACGCGCCGTCGCGGCGGACGCGCGCGGACACAGCGACCGACTGGCGCAGGACCGTCGCGGCGTGGGTGGCCTGTCCCTCCTGATAGGTGTCGAGCAGTACCGAAAAGCCGAGGATCACGACGATGATCGACCCGCCGACCGCATCGCCGGTCGCCGCAGAGACGAGCCCGGCGGCGAGCAGAATCAACGACAGCGGCTCTAGCAACCGCCGCGCGATCGCCCGTACAGGGCCGGTATGCCTCTCTGCGCTGTCGCTGTTCGGGCCATAGCGCGCAAGGCGCCGCGTTGCTTCACTCTCGGCAAGTCCGTCACGCGACGTTTCGAGCTCGGCCAGCAGCGCGTTGGTCGCCTTGGTCCAGAAGGGCGGCTCGCCCTGCGTCAGGCGACCGGCTCGGCGATAGGCAGTTCGCCGGTCAGTTGCGTATGCGGCGACGTATTGCCGTGGTCATGGTGGACCGTGATCCGGCGCGGGCCGAGCGGTTCCAGCACCAGTTTGGCCCGCTCCATTTCCGCTTCGCTGCCGTGTGCCATCACCAAGAACCCGTCTGCGACGATATCGGTCTCGTAGGTTAGGATCGAGTCCTCGGGGATGCCGAGGCTGGCGAGCGCCGCGACCAGCGCGCCAGTGCCGCCAAGTACGACCCCGCCCTCGATCGCCGCGATCACCGTTGCCGCCAGATGTCCGAGCAGAACGACCCCGCCGACGACAGGAACGGTCGCGTAGAGTCCGCCCATGAACAGCCCCCACAGGCCGCCCCAGAGCGCGCCGCGCGACCCCCAGAAGCGGATCCGGTCGCCGCTGTTGTAGAACCCCGTCGCGGTCTGGTCGCTGTGATAGCCTTTGCCGACGATGCTCAACCGCCGCAGCCCGAACCCCGACGCGGCAAGCGCCTTCACCGCGGCATCGGCCTGGGCGTGGTCGTCGAACACGGCGACGATCGAATGGCTGAACTTCATGGCGTGATCCTCGGTCAAGGAACGTTGCCAAACCGTACGATCGGGATGCGGCGGCACCAGCGTCGGGAACTACCTACCGTGCGTGCTGGCGGGTGTGAGATCGTGGAGCGCGACGAACCCCTTCAAAAGCACGCGCGGATCGAACGCCCCCCTGTAGACCGCGGGCGGTGATCGACGCAGGCCGAGCAGCGCGTACACCGCGGTCTGTGCGGACCGCACCGAATATTCGACGGTGAAGACGCAGTCGTCGGGGAGTTCGCAATATTGGCCGATGACCGCGAGGTTGGCGGTGTCGGCCGGTATGACGTCCGGCCGGTCGCCGTGCCGTCTCGGCATGAACTGGCTCGTGATGAACGGCATCATGCAGGGGATGCAGATCGCGTTGGAAAGGATCGTGTCGGCCTCCGCGACGATGCCGAGATGGCCCAGGATCTCGATCATGATTTCGCGACCGGTGCAGTCCGCCATCGGTTTTCTTACGAAATCGCCGGGCGCATCGACCGTCAGCCCGTATCCCCAGAACACTGCGACGTCGTTGGGCTGGCCGAGGAAATGCGGCTGGTACGGAATGACGATCGAGGCGAGCCAGCTCGACTCGGGGAAGGTGATCAGCCCGCCCTCGCCGGGGACATTGCCCGTCGCGTCCTGGATCAGCGCGAGCAGGGTCGCGTCTTGCAACGTGGCCGTGAACGACACCCATTTCGATCGGTCGACGTCTTCGGTGAAGACCGCCGGCCTGCCGAATTGCGGCCGCCCGTCCGCGAGTTTCTTCCACAACGCCCATCCGCCGCCGGCGTTCGCGCCGAGCAGGTCTGGGGCGGCGTCCATCGATCCGAGGCTTGAGCCCTCGGTCATCGAGCCGAGCGTGAGCAGCACGTAGTCGTCGGTATCGACCCGGATCTCGCTCGTCTTCGCACCCTCGGCGATGCGGATGCCGCGGACGACGGTCATTCCGTCTTCGTCGGCGAGGCGCAGATCGGTGACGACCGTGTTCATCCGGAAGCGCACGCCGCGCGCGACGAGCCAGGCGTGGAGCGGGCGAACCAGCGAGTCATACTGGTTGAGCCGCGTCCGCATGATCCCCTCGAGCCGGTTGAAGCCGCCAACCATGTGCGCGAAGCGGAGCAGATAGCGCTTGAACTCGACCGCGCTGTGCCACGGCTGGAACGCGAACGTCGTGCACCACATCAGCCAGAAATTGGTCTTGAAGAAGCCTGAGTCGAACTGGTCGGCGATGCTCGAACGGTCGAGGATCGCTTCGGGCGTGATCGCGAGCCGTTCGAGTCCGTGGATTTGATGGCTCGTCAGGCCAAATTCGGGAGCGACGTGGCGCTTGCCACCCGAGAACAACCGGGAGTGCGACGACGTCTTCATCACCGCGTTCCAGTCGAAGATATCCTCGGTGACGGTCTTGTCGCCCGCCACCGTCGGGATCGAGGCGAACAGATCGAAGGTACAGAGGTATTTTGATTCCAGCATCCGCCCCCCGCGCAACGAATAGCCGTTCTCCGCCGATCCACCGCCGTCGAGGCTGCCGCCGAGCAGCGCACCCTCGTCGATGATCGTGATATCCGCGCCACGCATGTCGCCGTCGCGGATCAGGAACGCAGCCGCCGCGAGCGACGCGATCCCGCCGCCGACCAGGAAGGCCCGTCCCTCGTCGCGCGGGACGGGCGCGGTGTCGGGGTCTTCGTGGAATGGGTCAGTGGTGGGCATGGGAACGTCCTTGGTAAAGAAGGGGCAGTGCGCGCGGCTTACCTTTCGGCGTTCCAACCGGACCAGCCGCGGTCGATCGAGGCAGCGATCGCGGTGAGGCAGGGGGGCGTCGCCGGTGGTGCGGTCGAGGATGCGATCGCCGTGTCGCTCGGCGGCATGGATCAGCGCAGCCGGTGGAACGGAGCCGTCGAGCAGGATCGCTTTACCGTGCCAGCCGGAGGCGCGCATCGCGTGCAAGGTTTCCAACCCGCTGCCGTCTGCGCTTTCGACGTCCACGATTATACACGGGAAATCACGCGAGCGCGGATCGGCGAGCAGCGCCGCACTGGTCGCGTACGAGCGCACGTCGTAGCGTTCCGACAACAGCATGATCTGGCGCGCGCGGCGGATCGCGGGATCGCCATCGACCAGCGAAACGCCGATGCCGTCATGGGATTGCGTAGATTGGTCGGTCATCGGGCGGTCCTCGTTGCGACCTTCGATGGCACGCGCCCCGCGCCACGTCTCTACGTAGAAGACGAGGGCGTGCAGGAGCTCAGGCCGGTTCTGCGGTCTCGCCAAGTCCTGCCGAAAACGCGATGCGCAGGACGTCCGACAGGCTGCGTGCGGCCAGCTTTTCCATCAGATTGGCGCGGTGCACTTCGACGGTGCGGGTGGCGATGTCGAGGTCGTAGGCGATCAGCTTGTTGGGGCGGCCCAGCACCATGCCATCGAGCACGTCGCGTTCGCGCGGGGTGAGGGCGGCAAGCCGAACGAGTGCGTCCGCGGCGGCGAGGTGATCGCGGTCGGACCGTGCCGCGTGCGCCAGTGCTGTCTCGATCGCGGCGAGCAAGACGCTGCGCTCGAACGGTTTTTCGAGGAACTCGATCGCACCCGCCTTGATCGCTCGGACCGCGAGCGTGACGTCGCCGTGGCCGGTCAGCATGATGACGGGCAGCGCGATACCGGTCTGTGCCAGGCGCGCCTGTACCTCCAGCCCGTCGAGATCGGGCATGCGGACGTCCAGCAACACGCAACCGCGTGTTTCGCGCGTCACGGACTTCAGGAAGTGCGTGCCCGCCGGATAGGTTTCGACCGCATACCCCGCCTTGCGCAGCAGGAAGCCGACCGACTGGCGGATCGCCTCGTCGTCGTCGACGATGTGGACTGTGCGGAGTAGGTCAGTCATCGGTGTCGCCTTCCTGTAGGGCGGCGAGCGGCACGGTGAAGTGGAACGCGGTGCCGCCCGTAGCGACACCCTCCGCCCAGATTCGGCCGCCATGCGCCTCGACGATCGTCCGGCAGATCGACAGGCCGAGGCCCATGCCGTCTTCCTTGGTGGTCGCGAACGCTTCGAACAGCCGCGCGCGAACTTGGCTGTCGATGCCGGAGCCGGTATCCGCGACGGTGATCTGCACCCAACCCTCACGCTCGGACGCGGTGGCGATCGAAAGCGTGCGGATCGGCGAGACGGCCATCGACTGGATCGCGTTGCGGATGAGGTTGACCAGCACCTGCTGGATCTGAATGCGATCGACGCGGACGAGGACCGGGCTTGGCGGCGCGGTGTTGACGACGGTCACGCCCGCTTCGTGCGCGCCGAGCAGGCCAAGGCTGGTCGCCTCCTCGACGAGCAGGTCGAGGCGTTCGTCCCGGAACCCGGTATCGCCGCCATCGACGAATGCGCGCAGCCGGCGGACGATCGTGCCCGCCCTCAACGATTGCGCCGCGGCCAGTTCCACCGCTTCGGCGATGTCGGCCAGCAACGGGTCATCGCTGCCGTCGATCATCGCCCGCGTCGCCTCGAGGTAGTTGGCGATCGCGGTCAGCGGCTGGTTGATCTCGTGCGCGAGCGTCGAGGCCATGGTGCCCATGGCGCTGACACGGGAAACATGGACGAGTTCGGACTGAAGTTCGTGGAGGCGGCGTTCGGTCGCCTGGCGGTTGGTGAGGTCGCGGATGAAGCCGGTAAAGATGCGTTCGCCCGCGATCGACGCCTCACCAACCGCGAGTTCGATCGGAAACGTCTCCCCCCCTTTGCGCATCGCACGTTCGAGCCTGACGTTGCCGATGACGTGGCGCTCGCCGGTGTGGCGGTATTTGCGCAGGTGCGCGTCATGGTCGCGCGCTTCGGTCTGCGGCATCAGCATCGCGACGTTCTGGCCGATCACCTCGCTCGCCGCATAGCCGAAGACGAGTTCGGCCGCCGCGCTGAACGAGGCGACGATGCCGTTCTCGTTCATCACGATCATCGCGTCGGGGACGGTGTTGAGGATCGAGCGGAGGTGATGTTCGCGGCGGACGATCGCGGCTTCGGCGGCCTTGTCGTGCGTGATGTCGCGGATCACCTTGCCGAACCCGCGCAGTGCGCCCGCGTCGTCATGCAGTGCGGTGATCGTCACGTGCGCGAGGAATTCCGAGCCGTCCTTGCGGACCCGCCAGCTTTCCTCCTCGATCCGGCCGCAGTCATGCGCGCGGGCGAGGTCGGCCTTTGGTTTTCCCGCGACGATATCGTCGGCAGGGTAGAAGATCGCGAAATCGCGGCCGATGATTTCCGCCTCGGCCCAGCCCTTGATCCGCTCGGCGCCGCGGTTCCAGATCGTCACGCGGCCGCGGGGATCAAGCATGTAGATCGCGTAGGTCGTCGCGCCGTCGATCAGCAGCCCCAGTTCCTCGGCGAGCGCTGCATCGCCGCGCGCCACCGCCTGGGACCCGGTATCGTGCGGAGACTGCGACGCGATCATGCGGGCGGTGCGGTTGCTCGGGGAACGCAGAGGCAAGTCATTGAGACGCGGGCCTTGTTCGACACACTGGTCCGATCCGGCAGGGGGCAATACTATGATACCCTCGTTCGGAACATGACGCATGTTAAGCCAAAGACCCGCTATATGCTAATAGTCCTTCTATGATCACGATCGCCGCCAGGATCGTGGCGCCAACGATTAGTCTTGGGTTCGCCTTGGCAACCGGGACGAGATACTTGCCGATCGTGGAAACGGTCATGGCTCAGTGCGACAGCAACGTGCAGCGCCGGTCGCGCAGCAGCAGGTCGCGGGTGACCCCGCCGAACGCCCATTCGCGGATCCGGCTATGGCCATAGGCGCCCGCGACGACGAGGTCGGCATCGACCTCGTTCGCGATCCCGGCAAGCGTGTCGATGCTGGTCCCCTTCATCCGAGCGACCATTTTGTCCGCATCGACGCCGTGGCGTGCGAGCCATGCGGTGACGTCGTCGACCGGTCCTCGCGCGTGGGTCGCGTCGATCGCGACCTCGACGATCACGACGCGGTCGGCGGCCTGGAGCATGGGCAGCGCATCGCTGATCGCCCGGCGGCACTCGCGTGTATCGGTCCACGCGACCATGACGGTCGCGAAGGTCGCGGTGGTGGCGCCGTCGGGGACGACCAGCACCGGGCGGCCCGCACGGAGGATGAGGTCACCGGTGTCGGCATGCGTCGCGAGGTCGGCGAACCCGGGCCCGGCGCTGGTGATGACGAGGTCCGCGGCCCGCGCATTCTCCGCAACGACGTGCGCGATGTTGACGATCGTCGGGATCGACCGCCATTCAAGCACGTGGTGCGCGAGCCGTTCGTGCGCGTGGAATTCGGTCTTGGCGCGGGCGAGTTCGTCGGCAACGATATCGCGTTCGATCACCGCATATTCACCGCCGAGATAGCCGTCGCACGACCCGATCGGCACCGGCTGGCAAGCAGCGATGCCGATCACCGCGGCGCCGTACTGGTCGGCGAGCGTCGCGGCGACGTCGAGCAACGCGGCGTTGGCGCGGCCGCCGTCGAGATGCACCATCAGGGTCGAATAGGTCATGCGCGGTCTCCCTCTTTCGCCGAGCTTTCGGCGTTCGGGCGGACCTGGGTAAGGATCGGGAACTACGCATAAGCGCCGCAGATGCGTAGTTCCCGACGCTGTCCGCGACCGGGCCGGTCGGTAGGTTTGGGGTCATCGGCCGGGTTTCCCCGCGTCGCCTGAGGAGAGTGTGATGTCCCACGACGCCCGATTGCAGAAAGCCGTGCTCGCCGAACTCAACTGGGACCCGAGCGTCCCCGCCGGGCATATCGGTGTCACCGCGACCAACGGTGTCGTCACGTTGAGTGGCCACGCCGGCAGCTACGCCGCGAAATACGCCGCCGAACGTGCCGCGGCGCGGGTAGACGGCGTCAAGGCGGTGGCCGAGGAGATCGAAGTCCAGCTGGAAGATCGCTTCAAGCGCGGGGACGAGGCCATCGCCAGCGCGATCGTCGAGCGGCTCTCGTGGGATACGACCGTGCCGCACGACAGCATCAGGGCACAGGTCGAGGACGGCTGGGTCAGCCTGCGCGGCGAAGTGTGCTGGCATTTCCAGAAGGACGCGGCCGAGGCGGCGGTGCGGCCGCTCGCGGGCGTCGTCGGCGTGATCAATCACGTCACGCTCAAGCCGCGCGTCGACGTGACCGACGTCAGCAACGACATCCGGACGGCGCTGCACCGCTCATGGTTCTTCGACGGCGACACGATCAAGGTGTCCGTCGACGGGGGCACCGTGCGACTTACCGGATCGGTCGACTCGCCGCACGACCGGATGGTCGCTGAGCGCACCGCGTGGGCGGCGCCGGGCGCGGTGAACGTCGAGAACATGCTCGAGATCGCCTGAGTTGCGCGCGCCGACGTCGTATCGCATCCGCCACGTTGCCGACGGTCCGGTTGGCTGCGCGCGGCGCTGCTCGGCGCAAACGACGAGTCCGTCTCGACCGCGAGCCTGGTCATCGGCGTTGCGGCGGCGTTTGCGCATACCGCTGGCGAGACTAGCGCCATCGTCATCCCTGCAACGGTCGGAGTGGTCGCAGGCGCGATGTCGATGGCGGTGGCCGAACATGTCTCGATCAGCGCGCATGCGGACACCGAGACCGCCCAATTCGCGAGCGACGAACTGAACGCCCCGTCGGACTCGAGGGCGCGGCCTCTCCGGACGCCCTTCGCGTTGGCGGCAAGCGTCGCGGCGGGAGCGGCGCTGCCGTTGCTGACGGTGCTCGTCGCTTCGCCGTCAAAGCTCGTATGCTTGGTTGCAGCGCAGCCTTGCTGTTCTTCGGACCGCTCGGCGCCCCAATGCGAAGAAGGCCGTGCAATCGGACGCCTGATCGGTGAGGCGACGCGATCGACCGCGCCTGGCCGACAGCCGTTGTCGGCGACACCTTTCGATCGGATATTATTATGACGATGCGCCGCTGCCGTACCGCTTCTCGCTCGCACTGACGTTCGCCCGACGGCTTCAGCACGGAGACCGCCGGTCGTCGAAGGCCGAAACTGCCGCAGCGCGCTGAGTCCGGCGCGCGTGATCCTGTGCGGCATGGCGAAACAACCGGCCGCAACGCTCGTCTCGACATGGGTCGGGCCGGCCGTCAGGACCGGGACCTATTCCGAGGCGCTGAGCTGTAGGCGCCGTCAGGCTGATATCGTCATCCGCAGCATCATCGACGCGGGATCGCCCGGGCAAGCGGACGCGATCCAGCCGCGTTCGCGTTCGAGGTCGATTGCCTGGTGATTGTCGCGGCTCTCGATCGATTCCAGCGTCATGATGCCTTTAGCGCGGGCGAACGCCGCGACGTGATCGAGCAGGGTCCAGCTGATCCCGCGGCGTTTGAAGTCGGTGCGGATCGCGATTGCGACTTCGGCGCGGGTCAGGCCCTCGTCGGCGGCGAGCATTGCCGTCGCGACGATCCGGTTCGTGGCGGGATCGAAGGCGAGGAAGTTCTCGGTATGCTCGTGATCGACCGTAACCAGCGCGAGAAGCTGGTCGTGGCCGACCTTGTGGATCGCGCTGAGGAACCGGAACCGAAGGTCTTCCCTGTCGACATGCTCGAAGAATTCGCCGAGCGCCGGTTCATCGGCGGGCGACGCAGCGCGGACGTGGAAGACATAGCCGTCGCGCGTCGTCAGGTCGGTATCCCAGGACACGACCGAGGGTGTTTGCGTGACCTGTGCCCGCTCGCTGACGCGTTCGACCATCTTGATGTCCCTTTGCGAGTGTGCGCCGTCGATGGCGTTGCACCCGGTGCTAGTCGCAAAGCCGTTGCCCCCGCAGCGTCGGGAAACACGTAGTTGCCAACGCTACCGGCGGACGCCTGGCTGGCTTGGAAGGGCGATCTCCGCCCGAATGGCCGCATGACTATCGACATGCGGCGCACGCAGGATCTGGCGCACCTGATCGTCCGGCGCGAGGGAGAAATCGAACGCGAGCGGCGGCGGCCCGCGCTTGGCGTTGCGACGGGCATGCTGTTGTCGCAGAGGCTCGCGGCCGCGGCGCTGGCCCCGTCGTCGTTCACGGTTCTGCCCGACGCGCTGAGGCGTGACGCGGTGCGGTTGTAGCCGCGACGCCCGTCACATCCGCATCGTACCCGTATCGAGGAACCGCTGATGCCACGACAGCGCCTCGCCCGGTAAAGTCGGCGTTTGCTGCCCGTACGAGCCTTCTCGCGCGCGCCGGTAATAGTCCGCGAGTGCAAGGCGGTAATCGGGATGCGCGCAATTTTCGATAATAACCGCGGCACGCTGCTTGGGGCTCAGGCCGCGCAGGTCGGCCAGGCCCTGTTCGGTCACCAGCACCTGGACGTCCTGGCTGATATGGTCGACATGGCTCGCCTGCGGCACGATCGCGGAGATGTCGCCGTTCCTTGCGGTCGACGGCGTCATGAAGATCGAGACATAGGCGTTTCGCGCGAAATCGCCCGAGCCGCCGATGCCGTTCTGGATCCGCGATCCCATGATGTGCGTCGAATTGACGTTGCCGTAGATATCCGCCTCGATCAGCCCGTTCATCGCCAGGCAGCCGAGCCTGCGGATCAGTTCGGGATGGTTGCTGATCTCCTGCGGGCGCAGGATCATGCGGTCGCGATACGCACCCATGTCCGCGTTCAACCGCGCCGCCGCCTCGGGGCTCAGCGAGAAGGCGGTTGCCGACGCCATCCGCAGCTTGCCGGAATCGAGCAGGTCGAGCATCCCGTCCTGAATGACCTCGGTATAGGAGGTCATGGCGTCGAACGGTCCGTTGACGAGGCCTGTCAGTACCGCGTTCGCGATGTTGCCGACGCCCGACTGTAACGGCAGCAGCGAGGCAGGAAGGCGTCCGCGTGCGACCTCGTGACGGAAGAACTCGATCAGGTGGCCAGCGATCGCGTGTGCCGACGCATCGGGCGCGGCGAACGGCAGGTTGCGGTCGGGGGCTTCGGTCTCGACGATCGCGACGACCTTGGCGGGATCGACCCGAAAATAGGCGTCGCCGATCCGGTCGTCGGGCCGCACCAGCGGGATCGGCACGCGGTGCGGCGGCAGCGCGGTACCGTAATAGATATCGTGCATCCCCTCCAGCGCGGGGTTCTGCCAGCGATTAACCTCGAGGATGATCTGGTCGGCGCGATCGAGCCAGGTCTTGTTGTTGCCGACCGACGAAGAGGGGATCAGCGATCCGTCGGCGCGGATGCCCGACACCTCGACCACGGCGGTATCGAGCGGTCCCAAGAAGCCCTGCCACGCCATCGGCGCGACCTGGCTCAGGTGCATGTCGAAATACTCCATCTCGCCGCGATTGATCTTCTCGCGCGCGATCGGATCGGAATTATACGGCAGGCGAAATTCGATGCCGTCCGCCTTGGCCAGCGCGCCGTCGAGTTCGGGCCCGGTCGACGCGCCGGTCCAGACGCGAATCTGGAACGCATCGCCCGCGGCGTGCTCGGCCTCGATCCGTGCGGCGAGCGCCATCGGCACCGCCTTGGGATAACCCGAGCCGGTAAAACCGCTCAGGCCGACCGTCGATCCCGATGCGATCAGCGATGCGGCGTCGGCGGCGCTCATGATCCTGTCGCGCAGGCTGTGGTTGGCAATTCGGCTCATGGGGTTCCTGTCATCTCGTTGCGCTTCGATCGATCGCGGTCGGCTTTTCGGACGTCCGCGTGCCAGCTTTTCACCTGGCATCGCCAGTAGACGATTTCCTTCGCTCCGAGACTCCACGCGACCTCGGCCGCCATCGGCAGCCAGATCGTATCGACCAGCCGATAGTCGGAGAACCGGCCATGCCACGGGGTCGGGAGGATCGGCGGGGTTGCCGAGCGGGGGCGATCCGGCGCGAAAGCCGTCGTTATCCGTCCGTCGCTATCCAGCCCGAGGATGACTTCCGACGCCGTCGCCCCGATACCCGCGCTGACCGACAGGGTGTCGGGGCCGTCGACCCGCCAGCGCAGTTCGGGATTGTCGAGGATGGCCTGCGGCGCCCATGCGATCTCGGCGAGGTAGCGCATCAACTCGCCGCGCACGAGCGCTGGCGTGTGCTGCGCCCGAGCGAGCGGAATGACCCCGAGCGCAGTAATGTCGAACCGCCCGGCGCCATCCTGCAGCGCGTCGCGTCCGGAGATCAGGCCGAACGGCCCGACCTTGGCGCGCCAGTCGAACGCGCAACGGTCCGTCGCGATGGTTTGGAAGGCCTTGAGCGCCATCCAGGAGTCGGACTGGAGCGACCGCCTCATGTGTCCGGTCTGGGTCAGGCTGACGCATGGGGAATGCGCCGCGGGCCGCACACCCAGGCGCATCGCGAGATCGACGACGGCGGTCGGCAAGGTTCCAGCCCTGCTCATCCGCGCACCTTCGTTGCTGCGATCGGTGTCGTCATGATACGATCACCGCATTTACCGGTCGCCGCAACGACCAAGGCAGCTCCGGTCCATAGCCGAACCGCATCACGATATCCGGGCGCCTGCCTGAGGTGCCGACCAGCGCCGCCAGATCCGCGCGGAGTGTGGGGACCTCGACCGGCTGGTTGATGAAGGCGTGCTTCAATCCCAGCGCGGTCGCCTCAAGCGCGAAACGCTGGCACGCACGCCCTACCGCAACCCAGTCCGCCGCGGTTTCTCCCGCCCCGATAAATACGGCTATACCTGCCGACGATCGTAGCTGGGCGGCATAGGCCTGGTTTTCCGATCGCGCCGTCGAGATCCAGTCGAACGCATGAGGCCCGAGCCAGTCCGGTAGCGCGGGATTGCCGCTCGCGGCGCTATAGAGCCCGTCGCCGGTCCGCAGCGCCGCTTCCGGATTGAACCGGAGCCATGATTTCAGCTCGCGGACGAAGGCGGGGTTGGTCCTCTGCAAGGTATTGCCGGCGAGGACGAGGTCGCTCAGGCGATCGATGCGCCGCCGATCGGTGAGCAGGACGAGACCGACACCGGGGACGGCCGCGGCCTTTACCAGCGTGTCGAGGTCTCTGGTGGGAATAGCGCGACCGTCATACGCGGCGCGGGTCGATTGACGCCTGGTTATGGCGTCGAACAGCGGGGAAGGGGCCGGCCGTGCCCTTTCGAAACGGACCGCGACCGAGCCTGGGTTCCGCGGATCGAAGGCGACGGTGCCGGGCATGCCGCGCGCCGCCGATGCCAGCGACAGCGTCTCCGCCGCCGCACCGAGGCTGACGAACAGGTGGTGATCGTCCGGATCGACGACCGCGGTCCGTCTCGAAAAGTCGGGCATGATATCGATCTGCCGGTCGCCGATACGAAAGCGCCACGGTTGCGTGTTGTGGCCGTTCGGCGCGAGCGTCGCATAACGAATGAGATCATGCGCAGACGGCGCATCAGCCAGTGGCGCGCGCATGGCGGTCGCGCGATCAGCGTAGTTCGACGAGGCATTCGCGGCTCGATCCATAAGATAGGTCGCCTCGCCGCCAACCAGGGCGGTCGCCCCCGCACCAATCAGGACTTGTCGTCGGTTCACCGTCAGTCCCCAATATCACGGATGCACCGACGCTCCCGATGAGGCAGCCTGCTACTTTCCATGGCGACCGAGAACCGACGTGAAATACTTAGACGGATCGGCCGTGCGTTCTTGTCGCGGCGGCCCGGTTCGACACCGCGATCGTGGCACTTGGCCTGACTTCCGCGTTCGCGATTTGCGCAGGGATTCGAAAGAACCGGGGGATTTGGTCGCCAGTTGGTGAAGCGGCGCGTTTCAGGACGATTCGCCGGTTCGACCGATTATATCGGGTCGGCCGGCAGGTTGATCGCGACGTTAGGTTTCAAGTAGATCGTGAGGCTCGTCACGCCGTTTGGCTATGCCCGGATACGGTTGAGTCGAAGGCGCGTGGTCGGCGGACATCTGTTCTTCCGGCAATCGTGTTGATCCAGAGCCATCGCGCGGGAACGGAGCACGTGTCCGAACGCTGTTGGCTCGGAACATTACAAGGATATTCATGGCCAGCCCGACCCGCGATGAACGTCATGCGCTGCTTCAATCCAAACGCGCTTTGAAAATGGCTCGGTCAACGCATGCCTATGTACGCGGCAACACCGCCAAATTCTACGAATGGCTGGAGGAGTCATCTGCGGCAAAACGCGTTCCACGCGGGCCGGCAATCTGGATCTGCGGCGATTGTCACCTCGGCAATCTGGGCCCGATCGATGACGGCAACGGTCGTATCGAGGTACAGATCCGCGATCTCGACCAGGCGGTGATCGGCAATCCGGCACACGACCTCATCCGGCTCGGCCTGTCGCTGGCGACGGCGGCGCGAGGCTCGGACCTGCCCGGTGTCACGACGGCGCGTATGATGGAAGCAATGGTGGATGGTTATGCCAGGGCGATGGCGGATCCCACCAGCGGAGACGCCGTCCCCGAACCCAATGTCGTCCGCAGCGTCAAACGCCGCGCGCTCGGCCGCAAATGGAAGCATCTCGCCAAAGAGCGTCTGGACAGCCCCGACCCTGTCATTCCGCTCGGCGACAAGTTCTGGGCCTTGGAGGACGATGAGCGCGCCACCCTTGGCGAAATGCTCGGCGCCTCCGACGTCTCGAACCTGATCCTGTCGCTTGATCGCAAGGACCGGAACCGCAGCGTGAGGATGGTCGATGCCGCCTATTGGATGAAGGGATGCAGCTCGCTTGGCCTGCTGCGCTTTGCCGCGCTGGTCGGTCTGAAGAACGCAAAAGGGCGATCGGACTATGCGTTGCTCGACCTCAAGGAAGCCGTCGATCCGATAGCCCCGGCGGCGCGAGGAGCGGTGATGCCGAGCGACCCGGCCGAACGGGTGGTGGCCGCAGCGCGCGCCTTGTCGCCGCATCTCGGCGAACGCATGGTCGCGACCAGGGCGTTCGGCCGTTCGCTGTTTATCCGTGAGTTGTCGCCGCAGGATTTAAAGCTCGAGGTCGATCAATTCAGCAACGGCCAAGCGGTCACGGCCTCACATTATCTGGCCTTTGTCGTAGGCAAGGCCCACGCCCGCCAAATGGACGACAGGACGCGGCTTGAATGGGCTGAGATTCTCGATGCCGACCGCCGTCACGCCATCGACGCGCCTACATGGCTGTGGGAAAGCATCGTATCCCTGGCGGGCAGTCACGAGGCGGGATATCTCGACCATTGCAGGCGCTATGCCCTCGCGTGAAGTCTCGGAACGTGGACGCATGGCGTAGCGCACGTTAGCTCAAGCCGGTGAGGGGGAACGTCGGCTGCACGTGGCGCAAGACTGTTGACGCGTGATGACGGCGCAGGTTTCCCGAGACGTCATGCCTTTCGGGCAGCCGTGCCGTCGGGCAAAGGGAGTGCGTCCGGCATCAGCCTCGCATCGAGCGTGAACCAGTGGCTTGAGTCGGCGAGCCGAAAACAGTCTGCGACTGTCGAGGAGATCAGGTCAGCGTGAACGTGCTCGTCTTTTCGATGCTGATCAGCGCAGGTGTTGGCGGCGTGATCGCATCCCTCAAGGGCCGCTCGCCTGCGCTTTGGATGAGCCTTGGCCTGTGTACGGGTCCTGTCGCCGTGACGTTGATCTTGCTTCTTTCCCGCCGGAAAGACGGGAAACCCTCGAAGCAGCCCATTTCGCCGCCACCCGTTGCCATGCGTTCGATCGCCGATGACATCGATGGTCTGGAGGGGATGCGCGCGCGCGGGACCATCAACGACGACGAGTTCGCGCAGGGCAAGGTACAGATTATCGCCTGGCCGGTATCGTCGCCGATCCTGCCTGCCCCCGCCTCGCAGCGAGCATGCGTGGAGGGCAGACGGACCTGGGCACTCTATCAACCCGCGACACGTGCCTCGCTCGAGACGTTTGCCCTGAGGCATGCGCTCCATCCATCGTGGCGCAGCGACGTGCCGTTCGAGGTGGCCTGTACGTTTCGCGTTCAACCGGGCCTTTCGTTCGAGCTGTCACTCGCCTTGGAGAAGGGCATGATCCATTGCTGGGGCGCTGGATGGGATCTGAACTCTATCGACCTTCTTGGTCCAGAGCAGGGTCTCCCGCCCCAACTCGAGGCGGCACTCGATGCGCTGGTTTACGGAACGGGGCGCATCGTGATCCTGCAGGCGTTGCACGCCACTTCGCCCTTTTTGGTTACCCTTCAGACGAAGAAGAACGGCCGCTGGCAAACGGTCCGGCGGCGGTGGGATGTCCCGGTTTCGCCGGTCTGGCGGCGAACGATCGTCGCTAACGCCGATGCGCGCCCGGCGTGACGAGTGGCAGGAACACGAGTCTGCAGCCCCGATCGCCGGCGGATGGTTTGAACGTTATCTGGGCGACGACATCGTGCCGGATTTGTCCTCCGACATAGGCTTTACACGCGTGCGAAACAGTGTCGGCCAATCGCCAGGGCCGCCGCCACACCGCTGCTGCAGGGTGTATGACGACAGACGGAAACCGGTGCCGTCATAGGTCCATTCCTGCGCCGATCCGCAGTCCGCCATGCCGCGACCCTTTGCATATTGGCCGAAGACGCGACTTGTGGGATCGTAACGGCCCTCGACATATTCGCCGCGACTCTCTTGGTCTGTCGGCGCAGAAGGCAGGGGATCCGGCAGTATCAACAACCGTGCGTCGCCCGGGTCCCCGCGCGCCACGATGAAGGCAAGCACCGAAGTCTGGTACGCAAAACGGCCGCACGCGAGCAGCACGATGGCCCGAGACGCGTCGAGCGGGTCGGCACTGTCGCCTATGCCCGGCTCACGGTCGCAATCATGTGCGGCCAATGCACGGCCCTGCAGTCGACGTACGCTTGCGGCAAACGCGGCGGGTTTCGCCAGAGGGCCTGGCGTCGGCCCCTGGGCCACGATTGGTGGCAGGACGGCTCCGGACGTGGTCGTAGCGGAGCGGGGGCCGGGGCGTCCTAAGGCGGTCACGTTGCCGATGCGGCCTTGCGCCTCGTCCACCACGATCAGGACCGCGGCCAGACCACGCAGCGGTACGCGCGAGCCGTGGCTGCTTCCCGACCACGATACTGCCTTGGCGTCGCGTATTGCGCGCACGAACGACAGCGCATCGTCGCCATCGATACTTGCACCACGGTTCTGATCGGACCTTGCCCATTTTGGTCGACGCAGCGGCATGGCATCGTCGATCCGGATGGTGTTCGGGTCGAACGTCGAACCCGACGTGACGTCGACAGTCAGCTCTCCGGCCGGACCTGCCGCGCGCGCAATCACGATCCCGGCATCCTCGTCATACGGACTGGTATCGCCATCGCGATCGTCGAGAACGTATTTGGCGACGCACTGGCGGGTATTGTCACAGGCGACCAGCCAGTCTCCGATTTCCCGGTAAACCGGCTGGATGCCTGGCGGAAAGGCCGGGCGTGCGGACGCCCCAGCAACGGTCGCGACTGGCAACGCCATCGCAAGGGAAAGCGCAAAAGACAGTCGGGCAATTTTTTTCATCGGCGCCGCTCCAGCGTCCAGACCAGATCAGCCCCGTCGCGCACCCGAGCGAGAATGTCGAGCCTGCCAGCGTTCCCGTCCAGGGCCCGCCTCCGCCTAGCCGCATCACGCCCGAGCTTGCTATTACCGCGTCGCCCAGGTCGAGGATCGCTTCGAAGGCACGATGACGGATCAGAGCGTGCGGCGTGCCTTGCCCTTGCGGGCATCGCCGACGGCGAGGGAGATCGCCGAGACGGCGAAATAGAAAGCACCGAAAGCAGCATAGGGTGCGATGTTGGCGATGCTCACCGGCGCTGGCCCTTGCGCCATCCTGATCACGAAGACGCTCGCCAGCGCCGACTGCGCGCCACTCAGGATCATCGCCCATTGGGCACCACTGGCCTTCCAGCGCCCGACGGCAGTGGCGAGTTGCAGTACCCCGGAAACGCCTGCCCAGACGCCGAACACGATCAGCACGCTGTTCATGCTGGTACCGAGTGCCACGGCAACCGCGATGGCGGTGAGGGCACTGAAACCGAAGTTCAGCCTCTGCGCGAGCTTGGGCTTAGGTCCGCCACTGAGTGTGGCATCGGCGAGGTTCGCGATCGCGTCCCACGCGGGGTAACCGACGAGCATGATCGCGGCGAGCACAGGCGCATCTTTCGCGATCGAAATGGCGAGCAGAACCCAGAGCGCCGAGAAGGCAAACCGAGCGAAATAATAGTGTTTCAGCCATCCCGAGCCCACCGGGGCCGAGAATGACTGCGCGCGATCGAGTGTCTGAGTAGCCACGTGGAATCTCCTAACAAGTTGTTGACCTACTAGTAGGTAGGTCAATTATAGTCAAACGGTTGCTTTCGCTTGTAGCCACGCCGGTCGGTGCTGACGGGTAGACCTGTGCCGCTCTCGCCTCGCTTGCGCGCTACCTTATGCACGCTATATCAACCTACTAGAAGGTAGAGGTGGGCGATGAATACGACTGCGAGCAAGCTTATCGGCGAAGCACGCCAGATGATCGCGAACGTTGGCTACAACGGCTTCAGCTACGCGGATCTGTCCAAGCGGTTGAGTATCAGCAAGCCGAGCATCCACCATCATTTCCCGTCGAAGGTCGATCTGGTCGTGGCCGTCGTCGAGGAACAGCGTGCCGCTATTCAGGCCCAGCTTGGTGCGCTCGAGGTCGGTTCTCCCGATGCCATGGTGCAGCTGCTTGCTTACGTGAATTACTGGAAACGGTGCATCGAGGACGAGACGAACACCTTCTGCCTCGCTGGCGTGCTGGCGACGGAACTGCCCGGGCTACCGCCGCGGGTTGGTACCGCCGTGCGCGGCCATTTCGACGACCTTGGCAGATGGATCGAACGTGTCATGGAACTGGGACTCGAACAGGGTACGATCCAGTTGGACCTCGAGCCCAGAACCTCGTCTCAGTTCTTCCAGACCGCGGTGTACGGCGCGATGGTAATGGCCCGCGCTTACGGCGACGCTCGCAAGTTCAACTTTATCGTGGATGCCTTTCTGGCGCGGATGGCCACGGGCAAGCCTCGCTGATCCCGCGGGCGCGCGGCTTGGCCGATATCGTCGCCAGGGCGGTGACAATGCTCTTTCCGCTCGCGTCCGTCCCGGCGATCCAGCACGATCGCGTCGTACCGCGGGAGCCGGGTCAGCACGCCTTTAACGGGTGTCGCAGCTACGATGTGAAGCTGATCGAGCGGGAGAGCGCGTCCCAAGTAGCGATTTCGGCCTTGATCGCCGGAAGCTCCTCTATCGGCGCCAGCGCAAAAATCGATAAGGTTAGCGTGTAGCGAAAAGGCGGGTTAGTCGGTCGCGAATGTCCCAGTTCCCTGCCTCGATCCTGATCGTACTCCACGATTTTTCGCTGGGTGGGACCGAACGCGTCGCGACCCGTCTGGCCGCGGTCTGGGCCGCAAAGGGGGTGCACGTAACCGTGTTTGCGGGATCCAACGACGGTCCTCTACGCGTCCTGGCGGGTGATGACGTCGAGGTCGTGATTGCCGATCCGCCGATCCCTCGATCGCGTGGTTCGCGTGCACGCCTCGCCCGGGCAGCACGCGCGTTCGTTGCGGCGCGGCGGTTCGACGGCGTGTTCGTGCCGGGCAATTATCACTGGCCGGTTGCCGCGGCGCTAAGCGGGCGCGGTATCCCGGTCGTCGCACAGGTGAGTGCGGCGCTGGACAAGCCGCAGCGGGGGCGGGTGCAGCAATGGGCGTTCGAACTGCGGATGCGACGGCTGTTGCGCAAGGTGGAGGCGGTCGTCGCACTATCGGACGTCGCGCGCGATCAGGCGAACCGGATCTTACGCCGCGCCGTCGCGACCACTATCGCGCTGCCTGCACTTGGCGACGACGTGGCCCCGCCAACCCCGGTTCCCGGCACTCAACCTGCCGTCGTCCTGGCTGCGGGGCGGCTGGTGCCTGAAAAAGGCTTTGCACAGTTGATCGAGGCGTTTGCCATGCTGCCCGCAGCAATGGCGCGGCTCGTGATCGTTGGCGATGGCCCGGAAGCGGATACGCTGCGCCGGCAGAGCGAGGCGTTGGGGATCGCCGATCGCGTCGAGCTTGCCGGGTACGTCGCCGATATCCGGCCATCGCTCGATACTGCGCGGGTGTTCGTGCTGGCGTCGGATTTCGAGGGGTATCCTGCCGTCGTCGTGGAGGCACTGGCGGCGGGGCGACCCGTGGTGGCGACCGACTGCACGCCGGCGACGCGGTTGCTGGAGGCGCCGGGGGCCGGGATGGTCGTACCGCTCGGCGATAGCGCGGCGCTGGCACGAGCGATCGCCGCAATGCTCGACCGGGCACCGCCGGATCCTGTGAAGCTGGCGGCGCTGGTCGCGCATCACCGGATCGGTGATGTCGCCGATGCGTATCTCGACCTGTTTGCAGAGGTGCGCGCGTGAGCGGTCGGCCGGTGCGGATCGCCTATGTGATCAACTCGGTCGAGGGCGGCGGGGCGGCGTCCCCGGTGCCGGCCGTGCTGGGCGTGTTGCGCGGTGGCGGTGCAGAGATCGCGGTGTTTGCTCTCACCGCACGCGATCGGCGGGGCGAGGCGGCAATGCGCGTGGCCGGGTTCGACGTGCACGTACGCGACGGTGGCGAGACGGATCACGGCGCGGCGCTACGGTGGCTCGACGCGACGTTGCGCGACTGGGCGCCGACGCATGTGTGGACCTCGCTGACGCGCGCGACTTTGCTCGGACAGATCGTCGGGCTGCGTTGTGGTTGGCCGGTGGTCAGTTGGCAACATGCGGCATTTCTGAAGCCTGCCAACCGCGTCCTGCTGCGCGCGATGCAGCGCCTGTCGCGGCTGTGGGTCGGGGATTCGACGGCGGTAACGCGGCTGACGGCGGAGCGGCTCGGGGTACCGCCCGAGCGTCTCGTTCAATGGTCGATCTTTCGTGCGGATCCCGACGCGCTTCAGGCTGTGCCCTGGCGGGTGGGAGACACGGTCCGGATCGGCAGCCTCGGCCGACTTCACCGCGTGAAGGGCTATGACGTCCTGATCGACGCACTGGCGCTGGTCGCTACGAGCACGCCGTACGAGATGGCGATCGCGGGTGACGGTGCGGAGCGTGCGGCGCTGCAGGCGCGGGCGGCGGCGTTGGGCGTCACGACGGTGCGGTTCGCCGGTTACGCCGCGGACCCCGCGGCGTTCGTCGCCGGCTGCCATCTCTACGTACAACCGTCGCGATCCGAGGGGCTATGCGTCGCGGCGCATGAAGCGATGCAGGCAGGGTTGCCGGTGGTGGCGTCAGCGGTCGGTGAATTGCCGAGCAGCATCGTCGAGGGCGAAACCGGGGCGACCGTACCGCCTGGCGACCCGGTCGCGCTCGCCGCGGCGTTGTCGGCGCTGCTGGCAGACCCAGCGCGGCTGGCGGGGATGGGGCAGGCCGGACGCGCGCGCGTTCTAGCGACGTTCGGCCCGGAGCGGTTCGCCGCGACCGGGCTCGCTATCCTAGCGCGGATGCGCGCGTTCGCGCGGCGCGGCCAAGCTTCCTGAGTTCCCGCACCGCTTCGATCGACAGGCCATGCAGCGACAATTCGGTGCGCTTCATGTCGACCAGCGTGACCGGGCCGGCAGCGGACAGCGTGTGGAACCCCTCGACGAACGGCGCGCACGACGCAGGCGCGACCAGTGGGTCGCCCGCTTCGGCTTCGAACCGGTCGGGCGTCAGCGTCGTGATCGTCAGCGGCCGGATCGCGCCACCATAGGTCCGGCTGCAGTCCTGTACCGGCAGCACGATCCGGCCATCGACTACCAGTGGCATGCCCCCCGGTCGTGCGCTGGCGAGGTCGACGCGTACCGGGTTGGCCGGGTGCGGCGTCCAGGGTCCCGCCAGCCGATCGGCACAGGCGACGTGCAGCGCGCTCATCTTGTCGGGCTCGCGGTCCGCCGACGTGTAGAACAGCCACCAGAGGCCGGCATGGAACACCGGCGTCGCATCGACCGCGACGTGATCGAGCTCGATCACGTGCGCCGGCTCCCACCGGGTCGGGAAGTCGACCGCGCGGTACAACGTCAGCCGGTTCGAGCGGTGCGCCTCGGGCAGCATCCACGTCTCGCCCTCTGCTTCGAACACCAGCGGGTAGGACAGGTGCCAGGGCTCGTTCAGCACCGGCTGGCGGTCGATCAGGCGCAATTCGGCATCATAGACCAGCACCTCGATCGCGCCGATCCGGATACGGTAGTCGTAGGTCTCGACGAACACATACAGCCGCCCGTCACGCCACAGCCCGAAGGGATCCGCGAGGAACTGGAAGCTGCTCATCGGCGGCAGCCACATCATCGGAAAACCCGCGATCGAGCCGTTGGCGACGATCGCCTCGGCGGTCGCCAGCACGATGGCGGGGCGCCAGATATCCTTGCGTAGAGCCACGGCGTTCAGTCGATCCTCGGGCGGCGCCGGACGGTGGCGCCTGAATGACCGGCCTTCTCGCGTCGGTTCAGGCTACGCGCAACCCCTGCGTTCCCGTGATCGTCTCCAGTTCGCGTTCCGGCAGCACGCTCGGGGTCGTATCGCCGAGCACGCTCATCACCGCACGAGCGGCGCGAACCGCGGATCGCTCGGCGGTCAGTTCGAAGCTGCGCTGGAACAATGCGCGCTGGACCGGGCGAAAGCGGTCGTGGTGCGCGACGGCGCGGTCCAGCGCATCGGCGAGACGCTCGGTACCGGTTACGACTTCGCCGGCCTGCCAGTGCGCGTAGTTCGTGTCGCCCTCCCATTTGGTCGCGTGTGCGTCTAGGAACACGCACGGACGCGGGTTGTGGAGGAATTCATACACCTGGCTGCTGACGTCGCCGAGATAGATGTCGGCCGCGGCGGTGTAGGTCATGTCGGTCGACGCAGCGCTGCCGAGATCGACATGGATGTTCGGCGCATCGAGGAACCGCTGATCGATCACGCCGGCCCGGTCGATCCGGAACTTGTCGATCGTCACCACGAACTTGCGGTGGAACAGCATCACGTGCGGCGCGAAGATCAGGTTGTACCGATCGTCGTGCAGGAAATGTTCGAGCACCGCACGGCCCTGCTCGTACCACGATGACAGATGCGGCGAGGGATGCGGGTTGTAGAGCACGGTAGGCTTGCCGTTGGCCTGGAACGGCAGGCGCGGGGCGGGGGTCGGCATCAGGTCGAACTTGGGATAGCCGATCAGGCTCATCTTGTTGAACGGAACACCCGCTTCGCGGTGGAGGCGCTGGCGAATCTTACTGCCCGAGACGAGGACGTGATCGAAGGTGGCGCTGTGCTTGTTGAAGCCGATTGCGCGGTCACCGGCACCGTGGCGCGTGTGGATGATCTTGAGATCGTCGAGACCGTAACGCGTCTTCAGCAGCAGCGAGGTCTTCTCCGCGACGACCAACGCGTCGAGCGAGCGGAAGAAATCGAGATTGTCGCGGTATACGCCGATCTTGGTCACGGGCAGCGCCCATTCGAGCGCGCCAGCCAGCGCACGCGTCGATGGCCGCTGCAACCCGAGCTGGATCAGCGTGACGCTCGCGCCCAGGCGATCGCACAACCGCCGGACTTCGGCGGTCAGCCTGTCGTTAGTGGTCGCCACCACGATCTCGGCGTGCGGATAGCCTTCGGCCATCGCGAGCGCGGTCGGGAGGGCGTGCGCGACCTGATGAACCTGGTCGTGGTTGAACAGAAAACCGATCTTCATGGCTGGTAGACGTTGGCGCTCGCAGCGATCCTCACTAAATATTTTGTCATCGACCCTGAGCGTGGGAACTTTGTGGTCGTCGGTCCCCAGGAGCGTGTTTATGGGAGCGGCGATGCGATCGCCCTCTCGCCGTCTTCCGTCCCCTGAAGGGCACGCCGCCCCCGCGCGGTCGGGCGTGTGGCTGGTGCTGGCCAATCTCGGGCATCTGCTCGGCGGCAAGGCGGCGGCGGGCGTCATGAGCCTCGTCTACCTCGTGCTCGTCACTCACCGACTGGGCGCTGCGGACTATGGCGTGCTGGTACTGGTCAACGCCTATGCGGTCCTGATCGGCAGCATATTCGCGTTTTCGGGGTTCCACGGAGTCGTTCGCTATGGCGGGATCGCGTTGGAAGCGGGCGACCGTGCAGGGTTCGCACGGATCGTCCGGTTCCTGGCGGCGATCGAGCTTGGCTGCGGCGTGGTCGCGGTGATCGTCGCAGCGCTGCTGGTGCCGTTGATCGGGCCGCGGCTCGGCTGGTCGCCGGACACCATCCGCATCGCCATACCGTACAGCCTTGCGGTGATAGCCACCGTCCGCGCGACTCCGCAGGGGCTACTCCAGATCGCCGGACGGTTCGACCTGATCGGACTGCATCAGGCGGTATCGCCGCTGATCCGGCTGATCGGCGCGTTGGGTGTCTGGTTCACCGGCGGCGGGCTGATCGGGTTCATCACGGTCTGGCTCGTCGCCGCGGTTGCGGAAGGGATCGCGATGTGGGGCCTCGGCCTGGTGGCGTGGCGCAAGCTGGCGGCAGGCGAGCCGCTGCGCGGGCCTTGGCGCGGCGCGGCGCGTGATACCCAAGGGCTCAAGCGGTTCATCCTGATCACCAATTTCGACATCACCGTGCGCGAACTCGCGCCCAATCTCGCGCCGCTGACCGTCGGCTGGCTGCTCGGGCCGGCGGCGGCGGGTCTGCTCGCGCTTACTCAGCGGGCGACCTCGCTGCTCGCGCAGCCGACCGTGCTGCTCAGCCAGGCAAGCTATGCGGTGCTCGCGGCACAGGTCGCGCGCGGCGATCTGGCAGGGCTGCGCCATACCGTCTGGCGGAGCGCCGGTATCGCGCTGGCGGTCGCAATCCCGATCGTCGTCGTCCTTGCGCTCGCCGGCGATCGGCTGCTCGTGCTGTTGGGTGGCGCAAGCTTCGGTGGCGGGACGGTGTTGTTGATCCTGATCGCCGGTGCACGCACGGCGGGGCTGGCAAGCGCGCCGCTCGCCTCTGGGCTGACTGCGCTTGGTTTGCCGGGGCGATCGATGACGATCGGGCTGGTGACCAGCCTCGCGCTGTATCCGCTGCTGCCGCTGATGCTGTGGGAGTTCGGGACCGATGGGGCAGGGTGGCATGCACTGTTGCAGAACGGCGTTGCGATCGTCGCGCTGGCAGCGATGTTCCGCCTCGACGCGCGCGGGACGCCGGCATGACCGGGGGGCTCAGGGCGGTCTTCCTGGCCGAACGGGCGATGGTCCTGCGGCTGCTCGTCGCGCGGCTCGGCAGCGTCGAGGAGGCGGAGGACGCGCTGCAGGATTTGTGGCTGAAGCTGGAGACGGTCACCGGCGGCCCGATTGCCGAACCGGTCGGTTATATCTGCCGGATGGCGAACAACATCGCGGTCGATCGCCGCCGCCGCGCGGTCCGTCGCGCCGACCGAGACACCGGCTGGATGGAGACGCAGGCGGGTGCGGACGAGCAACCCGATGCCGAGCGCGCGCTGATCGCCCGCGAACGGCTTGCGCGGGTCGAGCGGACGCTTGCCAACCTGCCCGAGCGGGTCGCCACCGCATTCCGCCTGTACCGGTTCGAGGACCTGCCACAGAAGGTGATAGCAGAGCGGATGAACATCACCGTCAGTGGTGTGGAGAAGCTGTTGCACCGCGCGTACCTGCGAATTCACTTGCAACGCCCGAAATCTGGTGCGGATGATGCACAGGCAGGACGTCTCACTATCGAGGAGGACCAGCGCGATGGTCGATGAGTGGGACGAGCAGGAGGATGGCGCGGCGGCGCAGGCGGTCGCATGGCATCTCCGTCTGCCCGGCGCCGGCGCAGCCGACTGGCAGGCGTTCACGCTCTGGCTCGAGGCCGACCCCGCGCATGCGGACGCGTATGATGCGCTGACCTGCGCCGATGCCGAACTCGACGAGGCGCTGACTCCGCCGGACTGGTCCGAGGTAGTTCCGTTGACGCCGGCAAACGACGATCGGGCAGCGCCGCGCCGGCGTTGGGCGCTGGCCGCGTTCGGCGGGCTCGCCGCGGCTGGCATCGTCGGCGTGATGCTGCCTTTGGAGAGCGATCCCGCCGTCCGTATCGTCGAGACTCCCGCGGGCGTTCGCCGTGCCGTGGTGCTGGCGGATGGCAGCCGGATCGAACTGAACGGCGGCACGCGTATCGCGATCGACGACAGCGCATCGCGTCTGGTCACGCTGGAGCGCGGCGAGGCGATCTTCCGCGTCACGCATGATGCCGCGCATCCGTTTCTGGTCCAGTCGGGCTCGATGCGGTTGCAGGACGTCGGCACGGTTTTCAACGTAACGCGGGTCGGCCCGCATCTCGGCGTGCAGGTCGCCGAGGGCGCGGTGATGTTCCAGCCCGAGCATGACCGGATCATGCTGACGGCGGGCGCCGCGCTGTCGCACGTCGATGGCGAGGCACCGCGGATGTCGGGAGTCGCGGTTGCCGACGTCGGCAGTTGGCGCAGCGGACGGCTCGTATTCCAGCAGACGCCGGTACGGCTCGTCGCGGCGGCGCTGGAGCGCAGCACCGGATCGGTCGTGACCGTCACGCCCGGACTCGCGGAAACACCGTTCACGGGGTCGATCGGAATGACAGGCGGTGCCGACCGCCTGATCCCGAGAGCCGCCGCACTGATTGGCGCTCGTGCGGAACATGTCGGTGGACGCTGGCGGCTGGTTGGGGGGCATGCCGGTCCGTAACGCCCGCTTCGCCGTCCCGCTGCTGGCCGCATCGCTGTTCACCCTATCGTTGCCCGCTCCCGTCCACGCGGCGGAGCGGCGCGCGATCGCCGTGCCAGCGGGACCGCTCGATCGCGCGATATCGGTGCTGGCGGAACAGGCGGGCGTCGACATTGGCAGCGCGGAACCGGGCCTCGCGCGGATGATGGTCAGGGGCGTGCAGGGGCGCCTGACGGCGGCGGCGGCACTCGACCGGCTGCTCGTGGGTACGCCTTTCACGACACAGCGACTGGATGCCGGCAGCTACCGGATCGTCCGTCGCCGGATCGCCCCGCCAGCCGTTCGCCGTGCGCCCAAACCTGCGCCGATCGCACCCGGCGTCGAAACATCACTCGACATCGTCGTTACCGCGACCAAGCGTACGACCTCGCGACTTCGCTTTCCCGGCGCCGTGACGATCCTCCGGCCGGGCGGAGCCCTGGTCTTCGGCGATGCTGCGAGCAACGGCCTCGACGCCGCGATCGCCGCCACGCCGATCCTGCAGGGCACCGCGCTTGGCGCCGGCCGCAACAAGCTGTTCATCCGCGGCGTCGCGGACAGCAGCTTCACCGGCCCGACCCAGTCGACCGCCAACGTCTATTTCGGCGAAGTCCCGGTAGCCTATAACGGTCCCGACCCCGGCCTGAACCTGTATGACATGGATCAGGTCGAGGTGCTCGAGGGGCCCCAGGGCACGCTGTACGGCGCGGGCGCGATCGGCGGTATCGTCCGGCTGGTGCCGCATGCCGTCGACCTGACGCGCGTGTCGGCCAACGTCTCCGGCGGCGTCAGCGCGACCAGATCGGGCGATCCCGGCGGCGACATCGCCGGTATGATCAACCTGCCGATCCGGAGCGGCACGATTGGTCTGCGCGCGGTCGGTTACCGCATCGTCGAGGGCGGCTATATCGACGACGTGCGGCGCGGCCTGACCGACATCAACCGCGTGACGACGACCGGCGGGCGCTTCGACGTCCGCGTGGTTCCCGCAAGCGGCTGGACGATCGATGCGGGGCTCGTCGCGCAGCGCGTATCGGCGCCCGACCTCCAATATGCCGAGCGCGGCATGGCGCCGATGTCGCGCGCGTCGCTGCTCGCCCAGCCGTTTGAACAGCAATATCTTCTTGGTCGCGTCGTGGTCGATCGACGCTGGGAAGACGGCCTGCATCTCGTCTCCGCGACCGGTCTCGTCCGACGCGATGCCGACAGCCGGTTCGATGCTACCCGCCCCAACCGACCCAACGCCCCGATTGCCTATGACACCGACGAGCGCAGCCGGCTGTTCTCCCACGAGACTCGCCTGTCGCGGACCAAGCCGAATGGGGCGGGCTGGTTGGTCGGGGTCGCGCTGATCCACGCGCGCGACGCCTATGCGCGCATGTACGGCCCGCCCGACCGCCTGCGCGATATCGTCGGCGTCACCAACCGGACACTCGACGCGGCGGTGTTCGGCGAGGCCGGCGTCGCACTGACGCCGGCACTGACGATCACCGCGGGCGCCAGGCTGACGCATCAGCGTACTGACGGCGATCCGATCGCCAGCCTGCGCACCACGACCTATATCCGCGGGCGCAGCGCGACCCGGTTGGATCCGACGCTCGGCGCATCGTGGCTGCTGACGCCCGCGGTCTCGGCCTATGCACGCTATCAATCGGGCTTCCGGACGGGCGGCATTACCGTCGCACCGGGTATCGGGCGGATCGCAGACCTGGTGCCCGACACGATTCACGTCGCCGAGATCGGCATCCGCAAGGAACGCGGCGGACCGACCGGGCTCGCCGGATCGCTGGGCGCATCGCTCACGGATTGGCGCCACATCCAGGCGGATCTCGTCGATCGGACGGGATTTCCGTTCACCACCAACCTCGGCAACAGCCACATCCGCGGACTTGAGGGGAGCATCGACTGGGTGCCGCTGGTCGGCGTGCGGGTCGACGCGGCGATGTTCCTGAACGGCACGCGCGTGACCGATCCCGATCCTGCGCTGCGTCGCCAGGTCGGCACGCGGTTGCCGAACACCCCGCCGTTCGCGGTGTCGGGCAGTATCGGCTACGATTGGTCGATGGGTGACGACGCCAGCGCGAGCATCGACGCCGGCTGGCGTTACGTCGGCCGCTCGACGATCGGGACGCAGGCGCCGCTGGACGTGTCGCAGGGCGAATACGGCACCGCGCACCTTGGCGGCACATGGACGCGTGGACGCTTGCGCGCGACCGCCACGATCGAGAACGTGTTCGACGTCAAAGGCGATCGCTTCGCCGGAGGCAACCCTTTCGCGCTCGCAGCACGCAACGAATATACCCCGTTGCGACCACGTACGCTGAGGATCGGCGGGGCGATCACGTGGTGATCAGCTCACTCGATCGGACATAGCGGCCTCGCTCGTCATCCGGCACACCGTGGTCATCGACTGCCGCCGGACACGTCTTTGCGAATAGAAGATATCGTTCGGTAAACTAGCGGTCGAAATCGGGAGCAAGAAGTAAGCTGTGCGTGTCGCCAGCCGAACCAAGCCGACGATGTCAATGGTATGGTCGTTTTGCAAGTTCTTGGGTCTGTCGGTTTTGAAGGCATAGCCTACTCAGGGTTGGTCGCCGATCTAGGGCGAGGGGGAATTTGCTCATGTTCAAGATCAACGGCCAAACCCTGGCGACGTCGACATCACGATCCTTTTATCAACAAGCTCGCAATAATACCTTTCTTTCAGCGACTTCAGCGGCGCTTTTGATCACGGCGACCGCGACCGCACAGGATAGGCGCGTCGAATCGGGGCGCGATCTGGTCGAGGACCTCCACACTGCGTTTGGCGAGCATCACGCGCGCGCCGTTCACGCCAAGGGTATCATCCTCGAAGGTCGGTTCGAACCGACGAGCACCGCCCGAACGCTGAGCCGTGCTACAATGTTCGAGCATGCGACGCCGGTCATCGTGCGCTTCTCGAACTTCACCGGCTTTCCGAACATCGCGGACAACGATCCCGGTGCCAACCCGCGCGGCATGGCGATCAAGTTCGGTTCGCCGACCGATCCCTCGCTCGATATCGTTACCCACAATTTCGACGGGTTCCCGACGCGGACCGCGACGGAGTTCGGCGCGCTGCTGCGGGCGATCGGCACGAGCGGTCCCGGCGTTGCTGCACCGACGCCGCTCGACCGGTTTCTCGCCACGCATCCGGATGCCAAGACGTTCCTGACGACCCAGCACCCGGCGCCGTTGAGCTATGCGACGACGGCATATTTCGGGGTCAATGCGGTCACCTTTACCGACCGCAAGGGCCATGCGCGACCGGTGCGCTATCGGTTCGTCCCCGCAGCCGGCGAGCATTATTTCGGCGTCGGCTCAGGCCCGACGCCGGACTATCTCCAGCCGGAAATCGCGAAACGTGTGAAGGACGGGCCGATCCGCTTCGACTGGTACGCGCAACTCGGCGAGCCCGAGGACCTGCTCGACGATCCGTCGATCGCGTGGCCATCGAGCCGCAAACGCGTAAAGCTCGGCACGATCATGATTGATACGCTGGCCGCGAACACGGCCGAAACCGATCGTGCGCTGACGTTCCTGCCGGGACGGATGCCCGACGGGATCGCCGCTGCCGACCCGATGCTCGCGGTGCGCACCGAGGCGTATCCGGTGTCGTTCCGCGAACGCCAGTAATTCGAAGCCGCTGGCCCGTTGATGTAACGGGCTGATGTTCAAACCACTCGGTGCGCGGTTGTCGTTTCGTTTGCCGCACGTACCTATGGGACCCCGGTATGACCGCCACTCAGCATTCAGTTGCCGCACGGGACGCCAAGCGGCGACATGCGGAGGCGCTCGGTATCGACGATGCCTTCATCGCGCGGATGATCGAGCGGTTCTACGAGAAGGTTCGGCGAGACGACGTCCTGGGGCCGATCTTTGCGGCGCATGTCATCGAGTGGACGCCGCACCTCGTACAGATGAACCGGTTTTGGCGTTCGGTGCTGTTCAGCTCGGGCGAATTCGTTGGAAGTCCGATGCTGAAGCATCTCGTCATTCCGGATCTCGGGCGTGCCGACTTCGCCCGCTGGCTCCGCCTATTGGAGGAGACGCTGAGCGAAATCGGGACGGAGGCGGCGCGGGCTCACGTGATCGATCGCGCCCGGAACATCGCGAACAGTCTGCTCGCCGCGGCGATCGTGCATCAGGGCGACGGCCTTGGACCGAGCAAGACCGACACGCTATAAGCTGCGACGGGATAAGCGGCGACGGGGGCTTCGCGCGTTCATCGATCGGGGCGTCTCGGCACGCTCCCGTGCTGCTGGGCGCGTAACGCATCGATCAACAATCGCACGTGTCGCTGAACGCGGGGTACGACCGACGCATCGCGAAGCGTGTGATTGCCGAACGCCTCATCGCCGAACGCAAGATCGTCGGGCATCACGGCCACCCCCATATGCTCGAGAATTGCGCGGAGGTGCTGCCGGGCGGTGGCGCCGCTCGCGACATCTTCGGAGACCGACATGATCGCGGCGATCTTGGCGCGGAAGGGGGTGAGGCCGCTGGTGCCGAAGGTCGGCTGGGATCCCCAGTCGAGGGCATTCTTGAGCAGGACCGAGACCGAGCCATTATACCCCGGCGAACAGATGAGCAGGCCGTCGTGCGCGCACAGGATCTGCCGGATGACCAGAACGCCTTGCGGAACCACGGCCCCCTCGAGCCCCGGGACATAGACGGGTAAGTCCAAGTCACGCAGGTCCAGCACCGAGACATCGGCCTCGATCGCGATGGCCGCGTCGATCGCCAGGTTCAGCAGCAGTGCGTTGCGTGATCCGCTGTGTGCAGTCCCGGACAGGGCCAGCAGCGCAATCCGGCTGCCGGCCCCCGCGCGCCGCAATCCATCCGACGCGGGCTTGTCATCTGGCGGGGGCGGTTCGTCGTTCACGCCGCGATACCATCAGTAGGACGATCCCGACGTAAGGCCCAAGAGATGACGCAGCGACTGTACCAAACGCCGATCGCCCACTTGGTACACTGGCTTTGCCATATCTCGGGTCTGCAACACGCGCGGCCGGAGGGCTAACACAGATCAACAGGGCGGCCTCGGCGTCGCGCCGTGTACCCATCCCAGCGGAAGGCAAAGTTATGAAGATCGTAGTGATCGGCGGGACCGGACTGATCGGTTCGAAGGTCGTCGGCAAGCTCGCCGCGCTTGGCCATGACGCGCTCGCCGCAGCGCCCAGCACGGGCGTCGACACGATCACCGGCAAGGGTCTGGCCGCGGCGCTCGACGGTGCGGATATCGTCATCGACATGGCGAATTCGCCCTCGTTCGAGGATCAGGCCGCGATGGACTTCTTCACCACGGCGGGCAGGAACCTGATCGAGGCCGAGCGCGTCGCAGGGGTGAAACTGCACGTCGCGCTGTCGGTCGTCGGCACCGAGCATCTGCAGGGCAGCGGGTATTTCCGTGCGAAGCTGGCTCAGGAGACGCTGATCAAGGCGGGGCCGATACCGTACACGTTGCTCCATGCGACGCAGTTCATGGAGTTCCTGCGCGGGATCGCCCAGTCCGCGACCCAAGGCGGTACCGTGCGGCTATCGCATGCCTTCATCCAGCCGATGGCGGCCGAAGACGTCGCCGATGCAGTCGTCGAGGCTGCGCTCGCGCCGGCTGCAAACGGCACGATCGAGGTCGGAGGGCCCGAAAAATTCCCGATCGACGAGATCGTCGCGCGCGTGCTCGCTTATGACAAGGATCCCCGGACCGTCGTTGCCGATCCGGACGCGCCGTATTTCGGCGTGAAGCTCGAGGCGAACTCGCTGATTCCTGGGCCGGACGCGAAGCTCGGCAAGACGCGCTTCGACTGGTGGATCGAGCACGTCGCGCCGCCCCCCAAGCGCTGACCGGCTTTGCGCTTCCCTTACAGGAGATCGACGGTGAAGACATTCTGCCTCGGCTTAGCGGTCGTGCTCGGCATCGGCGCGATCGCGAACGGTTGCTACATGCTCTACTCGCCTACGGGCTGGTATTTCGCGGTACCCGGCGTGACCACGACCGGGCCGTTCAACCAGCATTTTATCCGCGACATCGGGCTGATCTTCCTCTTTCTCGGAGGCGCGTTCCTGTTCGGCGCCGCCCGGCCACAATACCGGATCATCGCCTGGGCGGCGCCGACATTGTGGCTATGGGGCCATGCGCTGTTCCATTTTTGGGAAGTCGCGGTCGGCATCTGTGGCGCCGCCGCGCTGGCGCGTGACTTCCCCGCCGTGACGTTGCCCGCGCTGCTCGGCACGCTGATCGCAGTCTGGGCAATCGGCGAACGCCGCACCGCACCTAATCTCAACGCGAGGACATTATCATGACATCACGTTTGAACATCGCCGCGCTAGCGCCGGACGCCCTGAAAGGCATGATGGCGGTCGAAGCGAGCATCGCCAAATCGGGCATCGAGCATGGCCTGCTCGAACTGGTGCGACTGCGCGCGTCGCAGATCAACGGCTGCGCCTATTGCATCCACATGCATGTCACCGATGCGTTGAAGCACGGTGAGACGGACATGCGCATGCACCTGCTTGCCGCCTGGCGCGACTCGTCTGTGTTCACCGACCGCGAGCGGGCAGCGCTCAACTGGACCGAAACGCTGACGCATGTGTCCAGCGCGGGTGCTCCGAATGCCGACTATGCGGTGTTGCAAAGCCAGTTCAACGCGGTCGAGATCGCCAATCTGACGGTGCTGATCGGCGCGATCAACCTGTGGAACAGGGTGCAGATCGGCCTGCACGCGGTGCATCCGCTCGCCGTCCCGACCGCCATCGCCGCCTGACCCGATCGACCTAGGACACATCCGATGAAACTCTATTATTCCCCCGGTGCGTGCAGCCTCGCCGCGCATATCGCCCTCCACGAAGTCGGGACGCCGTTCGACAGCGAGAGCGTCGACCTGAAGACCAAGACGACGATTTCGGGTGCCGATTTCGATGCCGTCACGATCAAGGGCTACGTGCCGGCGTTGGTGCTGGACGACGGCGACCTGGTGACCGAGAACATCGCGATCCTCGATTATCTGGCCGGTATCTACCCGCAGCTTGCGCTGGAAGGCCCGATAGGACGGACCCGCCTGCTCGAGGCGCTGGCCTATATCTCGACCGAGATCCACAAGAGCTACAAGCCGTTCTGGCACAATGGCCCGGACGCCCAGAAGGCGATCGCGAGTGCCTACATCACCAGGCGGCTCCAGTATCTCGCCGACCGGGTGACGGGTGCGTACTTGCTGGGCGACCAGCCGAGCGTTGCCGACTTCTATCTGTTCGTCACGCTGCTGTGGGCGACCCGGTTCGGCGTCGCGATCCCGTCCGCGCTGGTGCCGGTGTACGATAATCTCCGCGCTCGTCCGGCGGTGCAGGCTACGCTGGCGGCAGAAGGTTTGCGGTAAATGCCGACAGGGGTGGCGATCCTGCAGCACCGCAGCGTATCGCGTTTGCGACGTGTTCCTTGGAGACCAGCATGACTGCCCACCTCAAGATCGACTTCGTGTCGGACATCGCCTGCCCGTGGTGCGTCATCGGCCTGCGCGCCCTGGAAGAGGCGCTGGCGCAATCCGCCGACGCGCTCGATGCGAAGATCGCGTTCCAGCCGTTCGAGTTGAACCCGACGATGCCGGCCGGCGGTCAGAATATGGTCGAGCATGTGGCGCAGAAATACGGATCGACGCGCGAGCAGTCGGCCGCGAACCGGGCGATGATCGTCGGCCGCGCGGCCGAACTCGGCTTCACGATGGCGATGACCGACGACAGCCGGATCTACAACACGTTCGACGCGCACCGGCTGCTGCACTGGGCCGGCATCGAAGGGCGGCAGTCCGAACTGAAGCACGCGTTGTTCGATGCCAACTTCACCGCCAACACCGACCCAGGCGACCGCCAGGTCCTGATCGATGCGGCGGTGAAGGCCGGGCTCGACCCGGTTGCCGCTGGCGATGTGCTTGGCTCCGGGCGCTACGCCGACGAGGTCCGGCAGGCTGAGGACTATTGGCGGAGCCGCGGGATCAACGCGGTGCCGGCGATTGTGATCGACGGCAAGCATCTGATCTCGGGCGGCCAACCCGTCGCGGCCTTCGAACAGGCGTTGCGGCAGATCGCGGGTGCCGTTGGTACAGGCGGTTAGCCAGGTCTCGGGTCTGGCGACCCTGCCGCGCATCGATACAGCCGTCCCGTGACAAGGCATCAGCGACAGGGATTGGGTCCGATGACAATTGCGGTGGTTGGCGGCACGGGAATGGTTGGTCGCAGGCTCGTCGCGGGGCTGCGCCTCGATGGTCACGACGTCGTCGTCTTGGCGCGCTCCTGCGGGATCGATACGGTTACCGGCATGGGCCTCGCAGAGGCGCTCGGCGGCGTGGATATTGTCATTGATGTCTCCAACCCCGGCTACGCAGCGGCGGACGACATGCACGCGTTCTTCGACGCGTCGTGCTGCAACCTGCTGGAAGCCGAACGGACTGCCGGGGTCGCGCACCACATCGCCCTGTCGGCGGTCGGCGCCGACCAGCTGGGCACCACCGGCTATTTTCGGGCGAAACTGCTGCAGGAGCGCCTTGTCGCGGCATCGGCCATTCCGTTCACGATCCTGCGATCGACGCCGTTCTACGAATATCTGTACGGGATCGTCGACGTCGGTGGGGACGGCGGGCTTCTCCATCTACCGCCCGTGCTGATGCAACCGATCGCGGTGAGCGACGTGGTCGCGGCACTGCGACGGATCGCGCTGAAGCATCCGGCGAATGCGGTGATCGAGATCGCCGGACCCGACGTGCGCCGCCTCGACCGGTTCGCCGAGGATATCCTCGGTGCCAACGAGGACCCGCGCGACATCGTGGTCAGCGACGAGACGCCGTATTTCGGCGCGCACATGCAGGGCGAAGCTCTGGTCGTGGGTTCGGGTTCATCAACATCGTCGATTAGATTCGACGACTGGCTGCGGAAGTCTCTCGAGGTATCCAGCACCGCCGATTTCGCGCGGCGACCGGTGGAGATGGCGTTTTCCAGCACGCCCCCTTCCGCTCGACTAGATGAGACGGCTTAGGTATCAGCGCAGCGATAGCGGCGCCTAGTCGAGCCCCAGGAGCTTGTCGTGCCCGAGTTCGGCATGGGTGTCCTTGGGACGGCTCGTCTAACCGCTCGCCAGCGCGCCCGGTTCGAACCGGGGCGTCCGTTCAACCATCGACGACGTCCGCATATTCCGGATGCTTCTGGTAAAAGTCGGCCATGAACGGGCAACTGAGCACGGCTTTGCGCTTCGCCTTTCGGATGAGGTCGAACACGCCGGTCGCCAGCGCGGTGGCGAGGCCTTGGCCGCCATATTCGCTCGGAACCTCGGTATGGATCAGGGTCACGCGATCATTCTCGTCGATCCGGTAATAGGCGGCGGCAATGGCGTCGCCGTCGATCGGCATCTCGAACCGGTGCTGCGCCGAATTGTCGACGACGGGTCTGGTCGTGCGGCTCATGCGGTGGCCGATCCGAAGTGCCCGCTCCAGGCGTCGGCAACCCGGTTGAGCTCGGCGCGGGCACGACCCAGTGCGGCGGCGCGATCGTCGGGCTGGGCGAATTGCACGGGTTGCGCATCGATGAAGCACGGCTCGACCGCGCCCATGAATTCGAACGCGGCGCGCAGGGCAGGGGTCAGCGCATCCATGCCCGCCAACGGCGAACCGGGCCGAAGATCGCCGCCGCGCGTCGTCAGGAACAGGATCTTCTTCGTTCCCAGCGCGCCCACATACCGGCCATCGGCGGTCGCGACATAGGTGATCCCGGCGCGGACCACCGCGTCGATGAATGCCTTGAACGCCGCCGGCATCGACCAATTGTACATCGGCATGGCGAACAGCAACGCATCGGCGTCGAGCATTCGAGCGCACAATGCATCCGAGGCCACCAACGCATGTTGCATCTCGACCGTGCGGTCCGCCGCCGGCGTATAGCTCGCGATCGTGAACGCTTCGGTCATCGCCGGCGCGGGGTCGGTGACGAGATCGAGGTGATCGACCGTCAGCGACGGCATGCGGAGTGCGAGCTTTTCGATGAAATATCGCCCCAGAGCGCGCGAGTTCGATCGTTCGCTCTTGGGACTGGTATCGACGTGCAGCAGTTTCATCCGTCAGTCCTTGTCATCAGTCCATTCGGCTTAGCCGGCTTCAGCCAGCAGTTGCTTGAGCGACGCGCAAGCAATTTCGAGATGCCCGGGTCGCAGGTTGGTCACGCCGAGCAGGAAGCCCGGTGTCGCAGGACCATCGCCACCTCGCCAGCCCGAAAGCGGCGCCGGCGCAATGCCGATCTCGAGCGCGCGTTCGGCCATCGCCGAATCGTCGCTTCCGTCGGGAAGCGTCACGCGAACGGCGAGCCCGGCGAAAGCGTCCACGCCGAAATTCATGCCGAGGCAGGCGTTGAGCGCGTCGCGCCGCTCGCGGTACAGTGCCTTCATGTGGCGCAGGTGGCGCAAATAATGACCCTCGGCGAGGAAGGCCGCCAGTGCGAGTTGGGTCGTGGCGTTCGGCGCGGGATTGAGAAAGGCTGCGACCTCGCCGAACCGCTCGGCGAGCGACAGCGGCGCGACGACGAACCCGAGGCCGAGCGCCGGGCTGAGCGTCTTGCCGAAGCTGCCGACATGGATCACCCGGCCGGTCGGATCGGTGCCCGCGAAGGCCGGCGCCGCGCGGCCAGACAACTGGAGTTCGCTCAGATAATCGTCCTCGATGATCCAGCCGTCTTCCCGCACCGCCCACGCCACCAGTTCCCGTCGGCGCCGTGGCGACAGGGTGACCCCGGTCGGCGCCTGCTGCCCCGCGGTCACCACCACGATCGCGGCGTCGGGCGCGATCTCGACACCGCGGGCGACCTGGATACCCTCCGCGTCGACTGGCACATAGGCGATCGACATGCCGGCAAGCTCCAGCGCCCGCCGCGCCATTGGGAACCCGGGATCTTCCATCCAGGCGATGCGTCCCTGTGCCTGCAGCGTCAAAATGGCGAGGCTCAGGCCATTCTTGTAGCCGCTCGTCAGGATGATCTGGTCGGGCAGGCACCGGATACCACGCGCGATCGCCAGATAGCTTGCGATCTGCGCGCGCAGATCGGGATGGCCGCGCGGGTCGGGCGGGCCGACCGGTGCCATCGCGTCGTCGCGCACCGCCTTGGTCCGCATCCGCGACCAGAGTTTAGCCGGAAAGGCGTCCTGCGCCGGTACGCCCATCTGGAAGGGCAGGGGCTTGAGATAGAAGCCGCGCTCGATCCCCTGCATCGGGCGGGGAATGTCGACATGGACTGCGGCCGGCAGCGTGATCGGCTTCTCCGCGACGCGCGTTCCCGCGGCACCGGAGGATATCACGAGCGATTCGTCGATCAGCCGTTCGTACGCCGTCTTGACCGTACCGCGGGCGACGCCGAGCTGGGTCGCCATGTCGAGCCACGACGGCAGCCGGGCGCCAGGCTCCAGCCGTCCCTCGACGATAGCGTCGCGCAGATTGACCGCTATCTGTTCGGCGATCGGCACGGGGCGTTCGCGATCGATGACGATCGACAGGGGCGACGCAGCCAGTGGCATGCTCATGGTCGTTTCCCTGGAATCTGGTTTTGGACTGCCGGTCGGGTGGCATCTCTGTACAGCTTCGTCGCGAGACTGTCTCGATATCTTCCAGGCCAGCCTGCGACGGGTCGGCCGCGCGGTGTGACCCGGACGGGGCGGCGTATTCGTGCTGTTTATGTTGCGCTACCTAGTGGTCGAGCCGATCAGCGTTACTCGCTTGGCAATCTACATCGCCTGTCCGCTCGTGCGCGGATATCTGCTGAGGCTGACAGGCACGCGAGTGCGCGCAGGAACGATCCGTACGCACTCACCAGCGAAGACACGCTAAAGGTCGGTCAAGGATTGCCCTGCGCGAATGTTTCCGCGTACCGGCCCTCGCGTTCGGCCATGCGATAGCCCATTACCCGTTGCACCAGCACCTCGCTATCGGGCGTATCGCCGGTTTCCAACAGCGTCATGATCTCGTCGGCATATGCGTCGAGCGGCATGGCATATGGGTCGGTCAACTGTTGCGGGCCGCCAAGTTCGGTTTGCACATAGGGCGGTGACATCTCGAGTATCTCGATGCCGGTATCGCGCAGCTGATGCCGCAGCGACTGCAGCCAGGAGTGCAGAAATGCCTTGGTGGCACTGTATGTCGGATGGCTCGCGAGCGGAACGTATGCGAGCCCGGATGTCGTGGTGATCACCACCGCGTTCGACTTTTGCCGCAGCATGGCTAGAAGCGCGCCGGTAAGACGTAGTACGCCGGTCACGTTGGTCGCTATCGTCGCCTCGGCAAGGTCGAAGTCCCACGCAGCGGCCGTAAGGTCCTCAGGGCGCGAGATACCAGCGTTGTTGATCAGCACGTTCATGGCGGGAAAGCGCTGGCCTAGCTCGGCAACCGCGGCGTTGACGCTGCCCGCGTCGGCCACATCGAGTTCCAGAGTTGCCATGCCGTCCCGGCCGGCGGCGACCCGGTTCAACACATCAAGCCGTCGCCCTGCTATGATGACCTGGTTGCCGCGGTCGTGGAAGCGTTCGGCCAGCGCGCGTCCGATGCCGCTGCCGCCACCCGTAACCAGGATCGTGTTGCCGGTCGTCTGCATAGATATTCCCTCAAATGCCGCGATCATTTCGACCCGGTCAACGACCGAGCCGTCGGGATCGTTTCCTGAATTACGTCATCCGTTGAAGCCTGCAGGGTGGCGAGATGCTACAGAGCTGAACGCTGCGCGCTCGCAGGAGCGCCTCGTGTCGCCTGATCACTACGGGAACACCTGACTGGCTCGTTCGCTGGAAGCAATCATCTGCTGCCCACAAGCCATTCGAAAGTCATGCATGTTTGACGGACTTAGCCTGCCGATCCTGCTCGGGATCTTTGCCGCCTGCGCCGGGGTAATCTGGGTCGCAGGCGTCAAGCTTGCCGATACCACGGACATCCTCTCCTCGCGCCTGCATCTCGGTAAGGCGCTCGGTGGCATCATCGTGCTCGCAGTAGCAACCAATCTCCCCGAGCTCGCCATCACCGTCAGCGCGGCGCTGTCGGGCAATCTTGGGGTAGCGGTCGGCAACATTCTGGGCGGCATCGCTATCCAGACGCTCGTGCTGGTGGCGATGGACATCGCCATGACGGAGAAGGTGCCGCTGACGTACCGCGCCGCCAGCCTGACCCTGGTCGTTGAGGCGGTGCTGGTCGTTGCTGTCCTTGTCGTGTCGATCATGGCGACGCAGCTTCCCGGCACGCTGATCGCTGCCCGACTTACTCCCGGAGCCGTCTTGATTGCCGTTCTGTGGGTGATCGGCGTGTGGCTCTCGAGCAGGGCCAGCAAGGGGCTGCCGTGGCAGGACGCGCGCGGTACGGCGCCCGATGGGCAGGAAGAGCCGAAGGGACACTCCCAGGCAAAGAAGGACGGGGCGTCCGACAAACGCGGCGAAAGCACGGTTCGCATCGCACTTGTCTTCGGTGCGGCTGCACTCGCCACTTTGGCAGCCGGCGTTCTTCTGGAGCGGAGCGGCGACGCTATTGCCCAGAATATTGGGCTCAGCGGCGTTCTCTTCGGCGCTACGGTGTTGGCCGCCGCCACGTCGCTGCCCGAGCTCTCGACCGGCATCACGTCAGTGCGGATGAAGGACTATCAGCTGGCGGTCAGCGATATCTTCGGCGGCAACGCTTTCCTGTCGGTGCTCTTCCTGCTTGCCGTCGTCATATCGGGCAAGGCCGTGTTGCCTGAAGCTCAGGCCAGCGACATTTACCTTGCCGGCCTCGGTGTGCTGCTGACCTGTGTCTACGCTGCGGGACTGATCTTCCGTCCGAAGCGGCAGATCCTGCGGATGGGCGTCGATTCCCTCGCCGTTCTGGTCCTGTACGCTATTGGGGTTGGCGGGCTGTTTGCGATCTCGAATGTTCACGGTGGTTAGCGTCGCATATCCGTCGAGATCGGACGGTGTCGGCTTGTTCGGAGCACGGGCTTTCGTCATGTCCTCCCCGGCTAGCTCCATAGCGAAGCCGGTCGTACCGATCTGCAAGCTCTGTCTGAGCCGGACGTTCGCGATCGGGGTTACGCCAGTTGCATGCATCGCTAGCCACCGTAGCGCTCGGTCTTGATACTGGAGGCGTCCAAGCCGGCCAGCAACGCGCCCTCGGTTGCAATATTGACGAAACCGTTGGACCCGCAAACGAACACATGACTGGGTTTTTCGTGAAGCCGACCGACGATGTCCTGGACCATCGCGCCGTCGATCCGTCGGCCGAAGTCCGACGGGCGGGCCGGTTCTTCGCGCGTGATCGCCAACGCGAGGACGAATGCCGGGTCGCTGACCTCGATGGAATGAAGTTCATCGGCAAAGAGAACGTCCTCCGCGGTCCGAGCGGACAGGAGCAGGGCCGTCGGCACGGCTGGGGACAGCGTACGGCGTTGCCGGATCATCGCCATCAACGGCGCCAGGCCGGAGCCCGCCCCGATCAACAACACCGCATCCACCGGAGGGGCAGGCCACAGGAAATAGCCGCCGAGCGGGCCTCGAAGCTCGATTTCGTCGCCGATCGCCGCGACGTCGTGAAAGAACGACGAGACTTCGCCATCCTCCAGGCGCTCGATCGCGAGCTCGATGATTGGGGATGAGGTCGCCGCCGACGCGATCGAGTAGCTACGCATCGCACTGTAGCCGTCGGGCGCGGTCAGCCGGACATCGACATGCTGCCCAGCGATGTGCGCGAACGATTTCCTCAATCGCAGGAAGACGCTTTTGATGCTCGGTGTCTGCTGGACGATGTCCTCGACCACGCACGACTGCCACGGCACGGTTTGTGCGCCGCCCTCAGTCATTGGTGTATCGCTGCTCGCGCCACGGATCCCCGTAGATATGGTAGCCATGTCCCTCCCAGAAACCCGCCTCGTCGCGCGTCGTGAATTGTAGCGCATTCACCCACTTGGCAGATTTCCAGAAGTAGAGGTGCGGAACCAGAAGGCGCGCCGGCCCCCCATGATCGCGCGGAAGCGGCTTGCCCGCATAGGTAAGAGCGACCATCGCCTTGCCGGAGAGAAGGTCCGCCAGCGGCACGTTCGTCGAATATTTGTCGTAGCAGTGGGCCAACACGAAGTCGGTGGGTCGATCGAGCCCTGCATCGGCGAGTATGTCTTCGACGAGTACGCCCTCCCAGGCAGTATCCAGCTTGGACCATGAGGTGACGCAATGAATGTCCCTGGTGATCTTCGTCTTCGGTAGCGCGTTGAATTCGCTCCAATTCCAGACCTTGACGGGCTTGGGACCGATCTTGACCGTGAATTTCCAGTCAGATGGCTCCACGTGCGGCGTGGGGCCGGCAGACAGGACGGGGAAATCCTCCACGAGATGCTGGCCTGGCGGTATCCGGTTCGGCGGGTCGCCGCTCGAACCTCGGCCGGTGAATCCTCTGGTGACCATCACACATCCCCTTGCTTGCCACGATAGGTTGGAACCAGCTTCCGTTTGCGATCTATTGCGACATCTTCGTTCCCGAACGCACCCATCGAGATCGATCGGCACTGTAAAAATCCGGCGCGGTGAATTGGAATTATTGTGATCTCGTTCGTTGGTAACGTGACCAATGCACCTTGGACCATAGCGGCGGGTCAGTCTGATCCCTTAATCCCCTGTCGCTATAGTTATCATAGCAGGGCAGCAGCGCTCCAGCTACATCTTGCTCGCTTTCCGCCGTTCAGGAAGGGAATTTCCGACATGCCCCGGGTTGAACCGAACGTGATGCGATATGGCGTTCGTCCGTGAAGGGATGCACGATCTCTTCGAGATACACGACGCGGTCGGCGAGTTTCCCGGCCCGTGCGACGGACGTGCCAGCACGATAGCGACGGACCGTGCCTACGGCGCGCAGCGCCGCGACGTGCGCTGACGAAAGAAGGGACCGCGCCGCATCTCGCGCAGATCGCACGCAATTGTTTTATGCCTGGTACCGTGTTGTCGTCAGTACGATCGTCGGTCAGGCACATGGCCGCGCAGATGCAGAACAGTATATAGTAGAACGCGCCTCTTACATCGTTTGACTATTGCTGTACAAAACCAGCGAGATTCGCGATCGAAGCAGCTGGGCCATATAAAAACTACGCCTATTCGCTATTGGAAAAACTGTGAATATACCTTCATAGTCTGGCTTCGATAACTTATTGAACGCCGAATAGAATTAGGCTCTTCGAGCTTATGATTAACGAATTGATGTGCAGCAGGCAGAAACTTATGAAAAGCTGTTGGCTACCCGGTTCCGGCACCGGTCGATGCGTTCGGAAGCGATGCGACCAAAGATCACTTTCGAAAGCTTCCGACGATCGCCACTGCCAAACACGTTTCTAACCTAAGCAATCCCGGACGGGTCATCCCCAGCAGAGGAACATCCCATGAGCAAATCCATCGCTACCGCCTCGATCAACCGCGAAACCGCGGTCGCCCTTATCGATGCGGCGATCGCCGCCGCGCGTGCAATCGGCACCCCTGCGGCCGTCGCGGTCGTCGACGCTACGGGATATCTGCGCGCGTTCGAGCGCACCGACGACGCGCCGTTCCTCACGGTCGATGTTGCCATCGACAAGGCATGGAGTTCCGCCTCGTTCGGGTTTCCGACGCATGTCTGGAACGACTATGTGACCAACGATCCGAAGGTGGCACCGCTGGCCTATCGCCCGCGCATGGTCGCGGTCGGTGGCGGCTATCCGATCCTGGAGGACGGGAAGTTGATCGGCGGGATCGGCATCTCCGGCGGCACCTATCAGCAGGATCAGGATGCGTGTGTCGAGGCTCTCCAGCAAATCGGGTTCGAGCTACCAGCCTGACGACTATCAGGGTCCGGCTTGAAGAATGATCATCTCGTTGCAGCATTGCACCACTTCATCGGCGCCGCGGAGCATCAGCTCCAACGGCGGCCTTGAACGTGAGCAGATGGCCACACCTTATCGCGTCGGGCCCGGGGAAATTGTCCGCTGCAACCGATGTGTGGACTGACCATGTCGCTTGCGGTCAGGAAATCTCATGCCAGACGCAGCGTACTCCGGCATCGTGTTCAGCTACGCGATCTACGTGCTGGGCCACGGACTCTTTCGCCGCTTCGAAACGTCGATGATCCGTGCCTACAAGCCGGAGCGACAAGCTGTCGCCATCGGCGGTCATGATAAGTTGGCCGCCGGGAAGCTCGACTTCCGCGGTCAGCGCGTCATAGCGAACCGGATAGGCATGGACCCACGCCTCGGCGATCTCGGTCAAATAGCGGCTGCTTTCGATCGTGGCGATCCGTGCTTCGGCTTCGAACATAATGACCTTCCGTGGAATTGATGCTTGATTGAGAAATCATGTAATCGAGCGAGATCAGAGTCCTTCCAGTTATTCTCTGTCGAGCGGCCGGGTTGACCGTGCTCATGAGCGGTAAGCCGCTGACACGAACCGGAGGCGGGGTCAGACGGCGATCGCCGTTACTCTAATTTCGATACGCATGGTCGGAAGCCCCAGTGCTTCGATCCCCAATTGCGTCCAGATCGGCGCGCGGTCGGGCATGTAGAGCCGGTACAGTCTGGCCATCGTCTCGTTGATCACGGGAGGGAAGCCACCGACGTGATAGGAGTTGACGTGGACAACATCCCGCCAGCTCGCCCCGGCTGTCGCGAGTGTCCGTTCCACGTTCTCGAACGCTTGCACAATCTCTTCCTCGATCGACTCCGGAATGACGAGATCGTCGTTCCATCCACCTTGCCCGGAGATCTCCACCCGGTCGCCAATCCGCATTGCCTGTGAATAATGCAGTGCGTCATGCAGGCGGGTGCCGTAGCCGGGGGTGATGAAGAACAACGGTGTCGTCATGAGCTTGCCTTTGATGAGATGAGGGGCGCTCGTGACAGGCGCCGTGGCTGGTGGCCGGACCCTATTCCACGTCCTCCACGACGAGATCGCGGCCGTTGAACTGCACGGTCTCCCCGGCTCGGGCGCCTTCGATCGCCGCGAAGATCGGCGCCATCGTGGAAATCCCCATCAGTTCACGACCCTGGCAGGTGAACCTGCTCGTCGAAACGGCGATCGCGAAGTAGCGGCCGGACAGCTTGACGACGGCGCCTTCCTCGACAGTCGACTTGGCGCCGAAATCGATCATCCTGAGCTTGTCGATCTTGTCGGCGTAATCATGCAGCGTGTCGTCGAGCGCTTCGGCGAGGTCGCTGGCGATTTCGGCCTGGGCGAGTTCGTCGTTCTCGACCGGTTCGCTTTGATCGACCCGCGCGGTGAAGACATAGTCCAGATAGTTTTCTCGCGCGCTTTGCAGGGCTGCGGTCTCCAGCGAGAGCATCGTGTCTCGTATGTGGGCCTTGTTCCAGTCCATGATACCCTCTTTTCGTTACGGTGCTTTGGTCGTTCAGGGGACTCGTAATACGGCGACGCTATTGGTCGCTGATGACGTCCTCGCCCTCGCAGGGATCGCGGTGGAACGCGTCCTTGCCGTCATCGCCGCGCTCGACGCGGTACTCGTGGTCGTAGCTTTGGCGACGAACGCCTGCACGGCTTCAACGACATCGGTCAGTTCGGTAGTCATAGCCACTTGGCCTTCTTGAAGCGCACGAACAGCAGCAGACAGAACAGGACTATCACGCCAAGCACGACGAAGTATCCGTAGGTCGTGTCCAGTTCCGGCATGTTCCGGAAATTCATCCCGTATATTCCCGCGATCGCGGTCGGGACCGCCAGTATCGCTGCCCACGCTGCGAGCTGACGGGTAATTACACCCATCCGCTGCGCTTCCAGGAGGCTACTGGCTTCGAAGACCGTGGACAGGACGTGAAGAAGACCATCGACCATCGACTGCACGCGGTGGACATGATCCGCGACGTCGCTGAAATAGGGTGTCATTTCAGCGCTGATGCACGGAAAATGGCCGCGAACGAGTTTTCGCACCAGCTCCGCCATCGCCCCGAGCGTGCGCTGGAAGCGGGTCAGTTCGGATCTCAGTTCGAAGATCCGGACGACCTCCTCTCGCCCGAGGAAGTCGTCGAGCGATCGTCTTTCCATTGCCAGGACGTCGTCCTCGATCATTTCGAAGATCGGCAAATACTGGTCGACGATGCGGTGCAGGATCGCGTGCAGCACATAGTCGACACCCTTACCGAAGAGCGTCGGCGATCCCTCGAGTTGCTCGCGGAGGTTGCCCAATGCGCCAGCGCTGCCATGCCGTACGCTGATCAGTTGATTGTGACCGGTGAAGATCGCCATCTTGCCATAGCTGATCCGGTCGCCCGCAAGCGCCGCGGTCTGCGCGACGATATAGAGCTCGTCGTTATAGACTTCGAGCTTGGGCGGGCCCAGCGCGTGCATCGCGTTGCCGACCGCCAACGGATGAAGATTATACGTCGCCTGAAGCGTGCCAAGTTCGTCGTCGGTGGGGTCGCCAAGCGCGATCCAGCAGAAACCCGAGCGATCGTCGCTTAGCTGGACATGCTCATCGAGCGCGATTTTCCGGACCCGCTTGCCCTGGTGGTAATAATACGCGGCGATGACGCTCATGCCGGACGCGCCGCGATGGCGAGGCCACGCTGGGCGGATGGTCGAGCAAGCCCGCGTCCAAGTCGTGCCTCGACGTTCATTCAACCGTGGTAAGGACGGAAGGTTGCGCGTCATCCTTCTGGCGCTTCGGAAGTACCCATCCGGCGCGGGGGAAGTGGCAGGTGTAGCCGTTCGGCCGCTTCTCCAGACAATCCTGATGGTCCGGTTCGCCCTCCCAGAATGCGCCGGCCGGCACGACCTCGGTGACCACTTTGCCATCCCACAGTCCGGAGGCATCGACATCGGCAATCGTCTCTTCGGCGACGCGCCTCTGCGCCTCGTCCGTGTAGTAGATTCCCGACCGGTAGGAGAGCCCCAGATCATTGCCCTGGCGGTTCCTGGTCGTTGGATCGTGGATCTGGAAGAAGAATTCCAGAATGTCTCGGTAGCTCGTCACGGCCGGATCGAAGACGATCTCGATCCCCTCGGCATGCGTGCCGTGATTGCGATAGGTGGCATTCGCCAGGTCGCCGCCGGTGTAACCCACGCGGGTCGAGACAATGCCGGGCCGCTTGCGGATCAGATCCTGCATGCCCCAGAAGCACCCGCCTGCGAGAATGGCGCGCTCATGCATATTAAGCTTCCTCTGTCTGATCGAGATATGCACCGTGTCCCTCGGACTCCATATCATCGCGGGGGATCAAGCGCAGAGACGCCGAGTTGATGCAGTAGCGCAGACCACCCTGGTTGGAGGGGCCGTCCGGAAAAACGTGGCCGAGATGACCGTCGGGATGCACCAACCTGACCTTCGTGCGGACCATGCCGTGCGTGGTGTCGCGCAGTTCGTTCACGTTCGCGGGCGCGGTCGGCTTGGTGAAGCTTGGCCAGCCGGAACCGGAATCGAACTTGTCCGTCGAGGCGAACAGCGGCTCTCCCGCCACGACCTCGACAGAGATGCCCGGCTCCTCGTCGTCGTTATACGCTCCCGAAAACGGCCGTTCGGTACCCGAATCCTGACTGATCCGACGTTGCTCGGCGGGGAGGCGATCGACTGATGTCTGCGACTCTTCAAGCTTCATGATAGTCTCCGGTGTTCATCTTGGAGCACCAGGCGCGCTTTCGCAAGTTTATCGTTCACCCATATACTATCGCAGTACAGTTTGGATTTGGTCAATATGCTAGATACATAGTTTCACTAGCGCCGCAGTTCTTGGCGTCGTGGCTCAGCCTCACGCATATCCGGAAACCAGTCGCGCGATATTGCGGACCTCGAGCGGGGCCGTCGACCCGGATACCGTCGCGATCAAGACCTCGCGGTCCACGATCATTACCCAGTCGCGCGTCGGCGCGAACGGTGGCGAACCGATCACGGTTATAGACGCGGTCGTGCCGCGACCGTAAAATGTCCGCGTCTCGTCGGGCAAACAGAAGCGGGACAAACGGGGGGGCTCACGTGCCGATCATGAAAAGCGCAACTGCCTTTGCCGTCTCGCTTCTGCTGTCGACTTTCGTGCCGGCCATTGCCGCAGGCCAATCCGCCGGTCCATCCTCCGGTCCATCCTCCGGGCAGTCCATCGGTCTGGAGGACATGGTCGGCGCGCGCGCCGGGCAGGCCGAGGCGGAGGTGCGGCATCGCGGCTACACCAACATCCGCGCCGAGAAGGGTGACGACCGCAGCTACGCCTATTGGTGGAACGCCGATCGCCGCCAGTGCGTCGTCATCGCCACGATGGAAGGGCGCTACAACTCGATCCAGGCGACGACTCCACCCGATTGCCGCAAGCCTGCAAACCTCAGGTTGGCGCCTGGGTATGCGACGCACCGACCCCAACCCGGCTATCAGCCCGAGCCAGGCTATTTGCGTCCACCGAACCACCCGGGCAGCACGCAGCTTGGCTATCCCCTTGGCGGCCCGGTGATCGACGGCCGTTCCGTCGGCCTCGGTCTGGTCTGCTTCGGTGACGGATCGAAAAGCGGCATCGCCAGAGGTACGGCATGGACGTGGAACCGCGACCGCGATCGCTATGAATACGGCACCTACAACCAGACCACGCGCGAAGTCTTCGATGCGTCGCTGATGGTGCAGACCTGGGACGGTGGCGGCCGCATCCGCCTGCCGCGCTCGCTGATTCCGCCGATCAACTCGCGCGGCAACAATGGCTGGTGGGACCTTTACGACGTCGTCTCGGGTCCCGACGTCATCCGCGCGACCTACCGGCTCAACGGCCTAAACAAGCCACGCATCGTGATCGACCGGCGGACCGGGCGGATCACCGTGCAGGGAACCGCCAGCTACGGCTTCCGCGGTTCGTGCGACGTGATTGGCCACGAGACGCGCAAATTCTGAACCTCGTGCCTGCTGGCGGTACTCTGGCGACGCTGATCGAACTCCCCTTGCGACGGAACTCGTCGTCACAACGGCCATCTTCCACCGCCTCGGGCGCTTCGGTCGCGGCAGTGTCGGTATTGAGCTCGATCCTGTGGCGCGAACCGGTGCCGCTTATACCAGCGGGGTCGTACTCGGCCCGCTGGTCGCGGAATTGTAGCGCGTGCGGCACCGGCAAACTCGCCATCGAAGCGCTATTGTTGTCCAGCCGTTGCAAAAGGCCAATTGGAAGGAGTTCTCCCGCGACATCGCGCAGGAAAGGCCGTTTGCAGGGATATTCGGTAGGCCCGCTCAAGGCGTTTGTCTCGATCAGCGACCGTCTTACGACGATCCCGAGCCTGCTCTTCGTCCGCATCGGTCTCCGCTGGCGTCACTCTTTCACCCCAGCGCAATTCTGGTGCCGAGCGCGGCGATCAGCGTCAGTGGCATCGCCACCGCACCGACCTTCAGGAAGCGCCAGAACCCGATATCCTCGCCCTCCCGGCGGATCGCCTGCAACCACAGGATTGTCGCCAAGCTACCGGTGATCGACAGATTGGGACCGAGGTCGACGCCGATCAGCAAGCCGTCCACGACCAACTTCGGCGGCTGTGCCTGTGCAACGGCGGTGCTGGCGACGAGTCCCGCGGGCAGGTTGTTCATCAGGTTCGATCCGAACGCCAGGATCGTCCCCGATACCGCCGATGCCTGCACCGGATCGGCCGACGCGGTGCGGATCGCCTGCGCGACCCACGCTATCACCCCCGTGCGGTCGAGCGCCGCAACCAGCACGAACAGTCCTGCGACAAGCGGCAGCACGCTCCACGCAATATCGCGCAGCAGCGTGACCGGCGACGACCGGGCGATCGCGCAGACAACAAGCGTCGTGACGATGCCTGCGATCGCGGTCGGCAGGCCGAGCTCGCTATCGAGCGCGGAGACGACCAGCAGCACGACCGCGGTTGCGACGATGCCGACGAACGCGGCCTTGCCGCCTGCGGTCAGCGGGGTGCGCTCGACCTCGCTGATGCAGATGCCCGCCAGTCGCTTGCGCTCGAGCCAGCGCAGCGCGAGGAAGGTGACGATGATCGACGCCACCGACGGCAGCGCGAACGACGCGAACCACTGGCCGAGCGGCGGCATCTTGCCACCGTAAAGCACGAGATTGGCGGGATTGGAGATCGGCAGCACGAAGCTCGCCGCGTTGGCGATCAGCGCGCAGGCAAACAGCAGAGGCAAGGGATCCGCCTTCGCCTTCTTCGCCGCGGCGTAGACCGCCGGGGTCAGTACCACCGCGGTCGCATCGTTCGACAGGAACGTCGTCGTGACGATGCCAGTGACGTAGACGAGCGCGAACAGCCGCGCGGTCGACCCCCTGGCGTGGATCGCCGCGGTGGCTGCGACCCAGTCGAACAGCCCTTCCGCGCGGGCGACCTCGCTAAGCAGCATCATGCCGATGAGGAACAGGTAGACGTCCATCCCCTTGGCGACTGCGCCGACCGCCGCGGGCAACGGGATGAGGCCGAACAGCAGCAGCAACGCCGCGCCGGCGACTGCCCAGATCGCCTCCGGCCAGCGAAACGGTTGCGCGATGACCGCGGCCGTGGCGGCGGCGCAGATACCCCAGGTTGCGCCGGTTGCGACGATCACGCGTGCGTCTCCGGCATCGCGGTGAGGTACAGCACGAAGCCGGCGACGGCGATCCCTGCGAGCGTGAGAAAGCTGGCGCTGTATCCCGCCCAGACGATCATCGAGCCGGCCAGCGTCGCGGACAGCCTTGCGCGGTCGATCAGTCCGCCTGCCGGTGTCTGCGACAGCAGGCCGACGATCCCGGCGATGGTGAGCACGAGTCCCACGGTCGCCTCGTTCCAGCCGTGCGAGGGGCCGCGAACGACCAGCAGGTAGATGGCGAGATAGGGCCCGAGCCCGTCGCGGACATCGGCCAGGAAGAAGTTGAGCGCGTCCAGCGTGCCGGTAGGCGTGCTGCGCTGCGAGGGGGCTTTCGTCTCGGACATGGCTGCCGCAAATGCCATTTCGGGTCTCCGGAGTTCGCGCGGGGAAAGGTAGAGCGTTTGGTAGCGTGCTTCGTCGGCGGCCGTCTGAACGATGCCGTTCAGGTTGGATTTACAATGACTTGACACATGCTGGATGGGCCGCGCGATATCGCTTCGCAGCGCGTACTGGTTCCGGCGCGGACCAAATAATCAACGATGTAGATGCGGACCTCGGGATATCGGAAGGCATGGCCTTGCCGACCCATTCGAGAGTTAAGCCGATCAACGCCCGCATTCCGCGCGGCGTCGCTGCAATCAATCCATCGGACTGGACTGCTAGTCCTGCAATCTCTTCGCTGTCATGGGTACTGCCGCCTAGCCGGGTGGCTAACGGGATCGACGGTATTGCACATGGCATCCGCGCCTGCATCCACGGTGAGTTCGGTTAAGAGGACGTCGTCGTCGGCGTGGCGTTGGGCGATCTCGAAGGCCTGGAGACGCATCTCGTCGTGGAGGACGAATTGTTGCTGGTGGTCGCCAGCGGCGATCCGTTGGCGGGCGAGACGTCGCAGCCTTGGGGCGCGATCGGCGGAAGCGAGATCATCCATATCGCCGGGGGCAGTAACGGCTGTTCTCCACGACAGGGGGCATGCACCATCGCCGAGATACTGCGTCGATCAGGTCGGGTCCCTCTACGGCCTGGCGCGCAGCGGGCTAGCGGTCACAGGTCTGATGATCCGGTTGTAGCGACACGGTCGCGTTGCACTCCCGGCCGAAGCGCGGCATTGTTGCAACAATCAGGGGGGAACATCATGCGCAAGACTATCGGGCGGGCGTATGGGTTGGCGATGCTGCTTGGAGCGACAACGACCGCCGCACAGCAACTGCCGGCTCCGGCCGATGCGCCCACCGCCGGCAGTGCGCAGGGGGACGTGTCGGTCACTATCTACAACAACGACGTCGCGCTGATACAGGACATACGCTCGCTGGCCCTGCCGAGCGGCCGCGCGCAGCAGAATTTTCCCGACGTGAGCGCGGCGATCCGGCCAGAGACCGTATCGCTGACGGTGCCCAACGCCACGATCGTCGAGCAGAACTTCGACTATGACCTGCTCAGCCCGTCAAGCCTGATGGAAAAGGCGGTAGGCGAGACCATCACGCTGGTGCGCACCAATCCCGCCACCGGGGTCGAGACCCGCGATCGCGCGAAGGTGCTGGCGGTCAACGGCGGCGTGGTGATCGCGGTCAACGGCCATGTCGAGGTGCTGCGCGACGACGGCCTGCCGGTGCGGGCGATATTCGACAAGGTGCCGGACGCGCTGCGTGCACGCCCGACATTGTCGGTCACGCTAGCCAGCACGCGCAAGGGATCGCGCCCTGCCACGCTCTCGTACCTGAGCCGCGGCCTCGGCTGGAGCGCCGACTATGTCGCGCTGTTCGACGACAAGAGCGGGACGGTGGACGTTCAGGGCTGGGTGACGCTGAAGAACACCAGCGGCACGACGTTCGGCAACGCCCGGACGCTATTGGTCGCCGGGGAGGTGGGCAGCACCGACGACGACGGCAATGGCGGCTACACGCCGCGACCGCGCCGCGTGACGATGACACGACCCGGCACCGAGAGCGCAGCGCGCGAGCAACTCGGCGACTTCTATCTATACCCGTTGGCCGAGCGCACCACGATCGCCGACAAGCAGACCAAGCAGGTCAGCTTCCTCGATGCCAAGGGCGTCGCGGCGAGTTCCGGCTATCGGTTCGAGAACAGCTGGCTCGGCAGCGCGGACGAGCCACGCAGCGCGCAGTCGGTGCTGCGCTTCAGCAACGCGGGCGCGGCCGGGCTGGGCGATGCGTTGCCGGCCGGGGTGGTCCGCGTCTATGTCCGCGATGCGCGCGGGCAGCCGCAATTTACCGGCGAGAACCGGATCGAGCATACGCCGCAGGGATCGACCATAGCGCTCCCCACCGGCGATGCGTTCGATGTGAAGGTCCAGCCCACGACCGTCTCGCGCACCCGGTTGGGCGACAGCCGCTGGCGGACCGCGGTGCGCTACAAGCTGACCAACGCCCGCGCGCGGCCGGTGACGGTCGAGCTGGTACAAGGCGGGCTGGACTGGGGCGACGTGCGCGTTGTCGAGGACAGCGCCAAGGGCGAGCGCCGCGACGCGGGGACATTGGCGTGGCAGGTTCCGGTACCGGCCAACGGCAATGCAACGGTCACCGCGACCTTCGACACGCGCTACTGATGCGGCGCCTCCTGCTGCTAGCCGCTGCGCTGCTGGCGGGCAGGGCAGAAGCGCAGACGACCACCGTCACCTCGTCCGCGCCCGATCATGTTGCACTGACCGTGTACCGGGCACCTGACGGCAGCGGGGTGATGAATCTCCGGTACCTCGGCGGCTTCGCGCTGGTGACGGAAATCCGCCGGGTTCGGCTGCCGCGCGGAACCGCGGTGCTACGGTTCGAGGGTGTGGCGAAAGGAATCGTGCCGGTCAGCGCCGTCGTCGACGGATTACCCGGCGGAACGATCGAGAAGAACCGCGACGCGCGTCTGCTTTCGCCAGCCTCGCTGGTGGATGGTACACTCGGGCGCGAGGTGACGCTTACCCGCACCGACAAGGCGACCGGACGCCAGCTGAGTGAACCCGCGACAATCGTTGCAGGCCCAGCGCCGGGGGTCATTCTGCGCACGATGGCCGGGATCGAGGCTTTGCGCTGTTCAGGGCTGGCGGAGCGACTGAATTTCGCCGGGGTGCCCGCGAACCTTTCGAGCAAACCGGTCTTGAGCGTGACGACGAGAAGCCGCACGGCGCGTACGGCGACGGTGCGCCTGTCCTATCTCGCCTCCGGGTTCGACTGGCGGGCAAGCTATGTCGCGACGCTCGCGACTGACAGGCAGTCGATCGACCTGTTCGCCTGGCTTACCCTTGCCAACGGCAATCCCGAGATATTTGCCGACGCCGACGTGCAGGCCGTGGCGGGCCGGCTCAATCGCGTAGCAATACGGGCAATCCCGGCGGAGGCAGGCGCACTGCGGCTGGTCTGCTACCCGCTTGGAACCACCACATCCGACCTGCGCGAGGCGCAATTCGAACCAGCCGATGAGATAGTGGTCACGGGGTCGCGCATGATGGCGTTTGCGCCATTACCGGCACCTGTGGCACCGCCGCCGCCGCCGCCCCCACCTGAGGATCTCGGCGACCTCAAGCTCTACCGCGTGCCGGCGCCAACGACAGTCGCCGCCAGAGGCCAGAAACAGGTGGCTCTGTTGGCTCAGCGCGATGTGCCGGTCGAACGTCGTTATCGGCGATCGGTGTATCCCGGCCAACTACTCAGCGAAGTACCGACCGCGATCGTGTTGATGCTGAAGAACGACCAGCAAGGCGGCCTGGGCGTGCCGTTGCCTGCTGGCGGCACCGCGCTTTACACTGCGCGGCCGAGTGGGCGACTTCTACTAGGCTTGGGGGCCATCACCGACCGCGCGGTCGGCGAGACGGTCCGGCTGGCAGCCGGTTCCAGCAACCAGGTGACGCTGACCCAGACGAACGCCGCGCCTGGCACGCCACCGGGTGTCGCAGCGCCCGCCGAAGGTTCGCGCGAGGCGATACTCACAGCGGTCAACGCGACCTCGTTCGCCGTGAATCTCGACATACCCATCGGTGCGGCGGGACAGAAGATCACCGCTGAGGATCACTACGTCAGCCGCACCGACGGTATCGTTACCTGGTCGCCCCAACTGCCTGCGGGAAGTCACGCTGAACTGCGTTACCGGTATTGACCGGCGAGCTTCCAGCATCGGCACGTGCGGATCGCTTTGCCACGCCATTGCGAGAGCTCGCGGAAAAAGCCGGCGATCGTCCCATCCAGGTCGAGGTGAAGAACCAGACTCGCATTCCCCTCCGGTATTCTCGGCGCTTCGGTGACGGTCATGCCGGGCTCACCGGGACCCGCGCTGGCATCGATGTGCGGACCGGCGAATTATTCGCGGCCGGCGGGCTTTGGCGACCTGGCATCCGGGCGACTGGGTCAAAACCCGCTCAATTCCGAGCCGGCGCTGTTTCAACAGAGAGCGCCGAGCTACCGGCAGCGTTGGCCAGGGTTCGGGGTTGTAGAATGACGGCTTTCGGCAACGGTCGGCCGATAGCCGTCGGACAGGTTGGCGCCACTTTGGCCGGCTGCTGTCGGCCGGATGCGGTAGCTCAATGACGGACGCTTTCCAGCACGGCACCGTCCATGAGGCCGCTGCGGATCTGCAGGCCGCGTTGCAGCGCGACGCCATGACCCTCGATTTGTGGAGCAGCCTGACACCCTTGGGCCGCAACGAGTTCATCTGTTGGGTGGAGGACGCCAAACAGAAGACCACCCGTGAGCGCCGCATTCGGCGGACACGCGATGACCTGCTCGAGGGCAAGAAACGCCCGTGCTGCTGGGCAGGATGTATTCACCGTACCGACAAGCCGCCGAGCAAATGGCAGCAGGCGGTACTGATCGACCGGAAGCCGCGTCGATAAGTGAGGCGGTGACCGTTGATGGTCCTTCCTGGCAGCGTCTGAGCCGAGGTTTCGCTGATACGCGTTAGCAGCCGGCTTCAGGAAGCGGCCGATGAGCACCAGTGTTGCCCAAGGACCAACCGCGACCGCGCACGAAGGGGTGGCCTAAATCGCTCCAAGACCTAAAAGACCTGATGGCTGGCCCGTTCAATCGCTTTGCAACGTCCAGGCGCTGGACTCCGTCGCGGTATCGAGCGCTGTTGCGCGCGCGCGGACCCCGATCGACGCAGTTTCGGACGCGGGTAGCGATCCTGACCGGTGCGATCCTCGTGGGGATCGTCGCGACGCTGTTCGCGGAGGCCGCCGACTGGGCGGGCGGAGTTTTCGGGCGATTTGCCCATACATGGCACTGGATGCCGCTGATCACCACACCGCTGACCTTTATGGGACTGGTCTGGCTGACCCGTCGCTACGCGCCGCTCGCGCGAGGATCCGGGATTCCCCAGGTCATTGCAGCCCAGGCCAATCCGAACGACGCCACCGGGACGCTCATTTCGATCCGGACGGTGGCGGCCAAGGCGGTGCTGACGATCGGTGCGGTACTGGGTGGCGCCTCGGTCGGTCGGGAAGGGCCGACCGTGCAGTTGGCGGCAGCCGTCATGGGTTTCACCCACCGCGTCGTCCGGGTGCCGTTGCGCGGCGGCGTCGTCATCGCCGGCGGCGCGGCGGGCGTCGCCGCTGCCTTCAACACGCCGCTCGCCGGACTGCTGTTCGCGATCGAGGAGCTCGCCTCGGCCTATGAGCAGCGGGTTACGCTGCTGGTGCTCGCCGCAATCGTCATTGCGGGCATGGTCGCCCAGTCCGTGCAGGGCGACTATATCTATTTCGGCGCGATCGGCGCGCATATGCCGCTCCTGTCGGCACTTCTCGTCGCCCCGGTCGCCGGGATCGCCGGCGGCATGTTGGGCGGGCTGTTTTCGCGGACCCTGCTGGCGATGGCGATCAGCCGAAATCGGTTGACCGGATGGGCTCGCGCGCATCCGGTCGCATTCGCGGGCATCTGTGGGAGCGTCGTCGCGGTGCTGGGTGTGGTGACCGGACTGACCTGGGGCACCGGTTACGCGTCGGCCCGCGCTATGATTGTCGGCGTGGACGCCCCGCTATGGTTCGGACCTGCCAAACTGATAGCCACGGCTGCAACGGCGATCGCCGGTCTGCCTGGCGGCATTTTCGCGCCATCGCTCGCCGTGGGCGCTGGCGTCGGCAATCTGCTGCGGGAGATATTCCCCGGAGAGCCAGCCAGTGCGATCGTAATCCTCGGGATGGTCGCCTATTTCGCGGGCGTCGTCCGCGCACCGCTGACCGCCGTGATCATCCTGTCGGAGACGACTGCCAGCCGAGGCCTGATGCTACCGATGTTCGCGACCGCGTTCATCGCCGACGCCGCCAGCCAGTGGGTTTGCCGCGAAAAGCTGTATCATGGTCTATCGAAGACCTTCGTCACGACGCAGACGACCCGGTCCGCCTGAGCACTGCAAAATCCGGGGTCGCCAGGCCTGCCGGGAGTAACGAGCACGCTAGCGCCTGCGTCTGCCACCGCGATCCTTCCGTCCAGTGGCAGGGCGATGGCGACATGGCGATCCTGCCCTTGTTATCAGTCGTGCTGATCGATGATCCCGGCCGCGGCGAGCGCTGCCAGCTCTTCGCCCGACAGGCCGAGCCGGTCCGCCAGCACCGCCTCGGTATGCTCGCCGAGCATCGGCGGCGGCGATCGGTAGGTGACCGGCGTGTCGGACAGCTTGATCGGGCTGCCGATCATCTGGAACGCGTCGTTCAGCGGATGCGGGATAGCCACGAGCATCTTGCGCGCGGCGACCTGTGGCTCGCCGAGCGCAGCGGCGACGTCGTTGATCGGCCCGACGGGCACCTTGACCGCCTGGATGATCGCGATCCATTCGTCGGCGGTGGCCGTGACGAACCGCGCCTCGAGCAGGGCTTCCAACACGTCGCGGTGCGCGATCCGATCCGTATTGCGCGCGAACCGTGGATCCCGCGGCAGGGCGGGCAGGCCGATGGCACCGCACAGCGCGACGAACTGGCTGTCATTACCGCACGCGATGATGAACGCGCGGTCGCTTGCATGAAACAGCTGGTACGGGACGATATTGGCGTGCGCGTTGCCGTAGCGACCCGGCGAACGGCCCGTCGAGAGATAGTTCATCGACTGGTTGGCGAGCGTCGCCACCTGCACGTCGAGCAGCGCCATGTCGCAATGCTGGCCGCGCCCGGTCGTCATGCGCGCGATCAGCGCCGCCTGGACCGCGATCGTCGCGTACAGCCCCGTCATCAGGTCCGCGACGGCGACGCCGACCTTTTGCGGACCACCGCCGGGACGGTCGTCGCGCTCGCCGGTGATGCTCATCAGTCCGGCAAGACCCTGGACGATGAAATCATAGCCTGGCTCGGCGGCGCGCGGGCCGGTCTGCCCGAACCCGGTGATCGAACAATAGATCAGCCGCGGGTTGATCGCCGACAGCGTCGCATAATCCAGACCGTACCGGGCAAGCGAGCCGCTCTTGTAGTTCTCGATCACGATATCGGCATTGGCGACCAGCCGGCGCACCAGGTCCTGCCCCTCGGGCCGCGCGATGTCGATCGCCACCGACCGCTTCCCGCGATTGGCCGATTGATAATAGGAGGCTTCGCCCGAGGAGCTGCCCGCGTCCGTCGGCATGAAGGGAGGGCCCCAGCTGCGCGTGTCGTCACCTGCGACCGGGCGCTCGACCTTGATCACGTCGGCACCGAGATCGGCGAAGATCTGGCTGCACCAGGGACCTGCGAGGACGCGGCTGAGATCGATCACCGTGATCCCGGTCAGGGCGCCGCTCACGCCGCGCGCCCCACGGACCATGTCCGGCTTTGGCTCCCAAGGCTGGATCGCCCACCGATACAGGGGGTGGCTGGCTTCACGCTATCCCTACCTATCAATACGGTTCCGCGCTGCGATACGCAGTGCCGCCATTCGTCGTTTTTCGATGCTTCGACGTTGCGGCTTAGCAGGGACCGGCAGCGAATGACAACGAACGAACCCGAGTTGACGACCCTGCGACCCGGCCCCTCGACGTCATCCGGCAGCGGTAACGCAGCGTAGGAACCCGTGCCGGGCAGTCGGGTGCGCCAGCGAGCCGGCAGCACACCGTCGTCTGGCTGACCTTCAGCGCCCGTGCGGCCGCGGATAGCGTGCCGTGCCGGGAACGTCTTAGGATCCTCCACCGTGCTTGGCGTCGATGCTCCAGGGTCCCGAACCCGCGGCTGCCAGGAAGAGAAAGGCGAACGTGTAGAGGATCGCCAACTCGCCGCCGTTGAGGACGGGGAAGAAGCCCTGGGGCGCGTGAACCATGAAATAGGCGACGGCCATCTCGCCGGCCAGCACGAAGGCGATCGGGCGGGTGAACAGGCCGACGAGCACGGCAAGGCCGCCGACGAGTTCAAGGACCGCAGCAAGCCCGAACAGGCTCAGCAGCGGCACCTGGCCCGGTGCTGCCCCGGCCGGAAAGCCGAACAGCTTCACCAGTCCGTGCGACAGGAACAGGAGCGCCAACACGATCCGGAAGATGGCGTGCAGGCGAGGCGCCCAGGACGAGGTGCTGGTATTCAGGCTGTTCGTGGTCATGACGTCATCCTTCGAATGTCAATGAAGGGCTCGAGGTGGAGCGATCGCAGGGAGCCAATGTGCGGTCGATGAAAGCGGTAGCGTATCGATGCCATGGCCGTTCGCGTCGGCGAACGTCTCCGGTCTAATTTAGGCGGGCGAAAGACGTCGCCCGAACATTCGGCAGCCAGTCCAGCGCCGCGCCAGCTGACGTGATCGTGGTCGTCATTCCGGCCCCTCGCGCGCGACCTGGAAACCGGCGAACGACTGGCTCACCGGCATGATCTCCAGCCGGTTGACGTTGAGGTGGGGCGGCAAGGTGGCGATCCACAGGATCGTTCCGGCGATGTCCTCCGCGGTCATCGGGTGCGCGCCCTCGTAGAGGGTGTCCGAGGCGGTTTGGTTGCCGGTGCGTATGACGGTGAATTCGGTTTCGACCATGCCGGGGTCGATCGAGGTGACGCGGACGCCGGTACCGTGCAGGTCGGAGCGCAAACCCAGCGTGAACTGCTGCACGAACGCCTTCGTGCCGCCATAGACGTTGCCGCCGGCATAGGGATAAGTCCCCGCGACCGATGCGATGTTGACGATCGCGCCGCGCCGTTCGACCAGCGTCGGCAGCAGCGTGCGGGTAATCGTGACCAGCGCGGTGACGTTGGTGTCGATCATCGTCCGCCACTGATCGAGATCGGCGGATTGCGCAGGCGCCGTGCCGAGCGCGAGCCCGGCGTTGTTGACGAGCAGGTCGATCCCCCGAAACGCCTCGGGCAGGGCATCGATCGCCCCCCGGGTCGCCTCGGCATCGCGGATGTCGAACACCGCAGCGTAGACCTGCGACCCTAGTTCTTCGACAAGCCGCTCCAAGCGCTCGGCCCGACGACCGGTCGCGATAACCTGCCAGCCGGCGCCTACGAGCGCCCGCACGGTCGCCTGACCGATGCCGGAGGTCGCGCCGGTTACGATTGCCGTCTTCATGTCGTGTTCCTCAGCCCAGATCGCCGCCCGCCACGGGCAGCACCCAACCGGTGATATACGATGAGGCCGGAGCGAGGAGTAGCGCTCGTTCTACCCCCCGGTCTACAATCTGGCCTGGGGATGAGGTTTAGCGACCACAATGATCTGATCGCTTCGGGCCTGATCGACCGTGGCAGCACGACGCGAAGATAGCGCCGTCCGGGTTCAGTGGGGCTTGGTGACCCGGCTGTAGGGGACGAACTGGCCCAGCGAAACGAAGCCGCGAGGGAAGCGCGAGGCGCGGTCCACCAAGTTCACCGTGTCGATGCTGCACAGCTGCGAACCGAACGTACGAGTCACGAGAATGTCGTCGTCGCGCAACGTGTCCGCACCGGCACGAGGAACGTTGACGTATAGTCGCCCGCCATCGCGGTAGAGTATCGCCTTGCCCGCGATGATCTCTGACGAGTCCGTTCCTGACAGGCGGATACAGTTCACCGGCTTGCCGGCAACACGGCCGGCAAGCGCCTTTTGTAGCTGCATGTCCGGGGTGTCGTGATGGGCGGCCACGGCCGGCGCCGCGACCGCCAGGGCCGCTATGAATAGTGTTTTGAGCATGGTCTTTGCTAGGCCTGTTCTGCTGAACCGGAGCTTAAGGGTACAGGAACGCTTGGTCTCTGTAGTCATGGTGCTTGCGGGTGCTCGCCGGCGGCCGACAGATTTTTAAGAGCATGGGCTGGCCATCGGAACGAGATCGAAACCCCTACGTTTTGCCTGCAATCCTCAACGCGACGGCATGTCGAGTATGCATGGAACGAATGGGTCAGGGATGCGGACAAACGATAACGACATATTCGGATCGGTGATCCAGAAGCTTGGTCGCCTGGGAGAATTGGGGAAGGTCGAACAGGACGCTATCCGCCGCCTGCCCGCGACGATCGAGACGGCGTCCAATCACGCGTTCCTGGTCAGGGAAGGGATGCCGTCGGGCGACTGTTACCTGCTTCTTGCAGGCTATGTCTGTCGCCACAAGGTCGCCAGCAATGGCGGCCGTCAGATCGTGTCGTTCCACATGGCCGGTGACATCGTCGATCTCCAGCATCTGTTCTTCGCGACTGCAGATCATAGCGTACAGGCGATCACCGAGGTGAAATACGCCCAGATACCTTCCCTGGCGCTGAGACGACTCGCAAAGGATTATCCCCTTATCGCTGAAGCATTGTGGCGCGACACGTTGGTGGATGCGTCGGTGTTTCGCGAATGGGTGCTCAACATCGGACAACGAGACGCGAAATCTCGCGTCGCGCACATGCTGTGCGAGTTTGCGATCCGGCGTGAAGCGGCCGGCCTGGGCTCGCCGGAGCGCTTCGATCTGCCGATGAGCCAGGAACAGATCGGCGATGCGACGGGACTGACCTCCGTCCACGTCAACCGGATGCTGCGGGCACTGGGCGAGGACGGGGTGATCGATCGCGACAAGCGCGACGTGCGTATCACGGACTGGAAACGCCTGCGCGATATCGGCGGTTTCGATCCGATGTACCTGCATAACGTGGCGTAGCCGATGCTGACGTTCCAGCCGATACGCCTCGAGTTCAATCACGGCGACGAAGACGCGGTATTAATACTCCGTGAGGGGCAGCTGGTTGCCATTGCCGCGCGCCTGGGCGTCGATCACGGGACTGCGGCGGGGGAATGGTTCGTGGAGACGGTATTTACCGGCGCGTTGCTGATTACGGGTCGGCGCTATCAGACCCTCGACGATATCGCGGCGATCCTCGACCGGACCTGAGCCGATAGGGTAGCTTGTCATGCTACGGATGCGTTCCGGCTTGTATCCGGAGCGAACCTGCCAAACTCTCCGCGTGGCGGACAGTGTTGCGTGCGACCTGTATCGTGGCCGCGCTCGGCGCACTGTTGCGTAGCCACGCAGGGAGGATATCGATGCACCGCACGCATGCCGAAACCGCGACCAGCGTCGCAATTCGGACTTTCGATGCCGCGAAGCCTGCGTGATCCGAAACGCGCGAAACGACGTGTCGCATCAAGACACGGCCGCATGCGCCGTCTGGCTATAGACCCCCATTTTTGCGTGCAGTGTTCGTGCACGCATTCCGTCATCAAAGGACGTTCGTCATGATCAACCGTCGCGATCTCGCAACCGGTACCGCCATCGCGGCTGCCGCCACTTGGATCGGCACTGCCGCCGGCGCGCAGACCGTCGCACCGGCTCAAGTCATGCCGCCGAAAGGTCCCTGGACGAAGTTCGGCGACCTGCAGCGCTCGGGCGGCAAGCTGCATTATGCCATGATCGGCAACGACGTGAGCCGCCCGCCGATCGTGCTGCTACACAAGCTTGGCGGCTGGTTGTCGGACTGGCGCTTCGTCGCGCCGCTACTCGCGCAGGGCCGCCGCGTCATCGCGTTCGACCTTCCCGGGCATGGCGGATCGCGCTGGCTGGGGACGCCGCCCTATATCCAGTCGTTGGGCGAGACCGCGGCGCTGTTGGTAGGCGCACTCGACGAGTTGGGGATCGACCGGATCGACCTGCTCGGCACGTCGCTCGGCGGCTGTGTCGCGGTCCCGCTTGCCGCGTTCTGGCCCGAACGCATCAACAAGCTCGCGATCATATCGAGCGCGCTCGGCGTGCGGCGGTCGCTTGCCGAGATCGCGATCAACGTCGACGAAAAGCAGAAGGCGCTGTTCGATGCTGCCGGCAACCCGATCCCGACCGAGCCGGCGCTGCTGGAGCAGATCTTCGGCATGGTCCATGCCGCGGCGATCAACGTCGACGGCATCGCCAGCCGCAAGGCGGCAGGGCACTGGATCCAGCCGTCAGAGCGCGGCGTGGCGATCACCGACATTGCAGGCACGCTGAAGCGGGTCGCGGCGCCGACGCTGCTGGTCTATGGGGACCGCGACAAGGCGTACCCGAAGTTCCGTCCCGCGGCCGAAGCAGCCCTGAAGCATGGGCGGACCGCGATCGTCCCGAACTCCGGCGCGTTCGTCATGCAGGACAATCCGCCTGCGACCGCCGCCGTGCTGAAGACATTCCTCGACGAGGCCTGAGATCATCGACCGGCGCCCGAACGGGGGCGCCGGTCGATCGGTTATCTGGCGTGGTGCTGTTTCAGATACGCACGCGCTCTAAGCACGGCGTTCTCGCGGACGTCCTCATAGAACAGCCCGATATCGTGGTAATGCATGCTGCCGCCGGGGAGTGGCGTCAGGTCGAGCGAGGCTGCGGGCGTGACGCGCAACATTCCGTTATCGCAGTGTGCCGCGACCTGGTGGCGCACGAGCGGCCTCAGCGGCCCGACCCCCGGCGTGCCGGGCACCGCACCGCGACTGGCAGTGGCAGGCGCGGCGGGCTTTGATCGGTCGAAGGTCAGCGGGTTGATGCAAGACAGCGTCTTGCCGGGCACGTCGCCGTAGCGTTCGACATAGCCGGACTCGATGAGCGCCGCGAACTTTTGCGGGTTCGGCATCGTCTCGAGCACGCTGTTCCAGGCGGCCACGCACCCGGTCTGCGCAGGCGTGTCGCACGCTGGGATCGACTTGAGGCTGCGGCCGAAATCGCCTTCGGTCAGGCCGCCGCCGATGACATAGGCGGCGACCAGCTGGCGGGCGAGGGGCGTACCGTCGATCCGTTCTTCGAGCAGCTCCGCGATATGCGACGCGCCTTGGCTGTGGCCGACGAGGATGAACGGACGACCGTGATTGTCGCGGCGGAGATAGTCGTCGAACGCGCGGACGACGTCGCCGTAAGCGACTGCGAACGCCGCCTTGCGGATGACGGGATCGCGGAATGCCGCGACCGTCGACTGGCGATAGCGCGGCGCGAACACGCGGCAGCACGCGTTGAAGGCGCCCGCCTGGCGCGCAATGACGCTGTCGTCGGTCCAGCGATCGACCGCCGCATCGGCCACGTCCTGGTTCCACTGCGTCGTGCTCTTGTCGGTCGTCGGGTGGACGTAGAACACGTCGACCCCGGCCGCGCGCGCCGCGGCGATCGCTCCGCCCGCGACCGCGTCGGCGGCGCCTTCGCTGCCGGGTCGCGCGGCCCAGCTCTGCGCCAGCGCATAATCGGGCGCGGGCGGTGCCGTGCTAGCCGGCGTGCCGACCGGGGTCTGGGCATCGGCGGACGCGAACGGAAGGCAGAGGGACAGCGCCGCGACCGCGGTGCGGAACGAAGCGCGCATCAGTTCCACATCGTCGGTTCGCAACCGAGCGCCGGGTTCGCGACGAACGCGTTCTCCGGACGGGGCAGGCCGAGATTCTCGCGCAACGTCGCGCCCTCATATTCGGTGCGGAACAGGCCACGCTTCTGCAGGATCGGAATGACCTGGTCGACAAAGTCGTCGAGCCCGCCGGGCAGGTAGTTCGGCGACAGCGAGAAGCCGTCGGCGCCGCCTTCGCGGAACCAGCGTTCGCACATGTCGGCGATCTGCTCGGGCGTACCCGACAGCGAGAAGCTCGCCCGCGACACGACGACGCGGCGCGCGAGCTGGGCGATCGTCAGGCTCTCGTCGCGCGCCATCTTGACGATCTGCTGCTGCACCCATTGCCCGCCATTGGTCAGCGGCAGGTCGGGCAGCATCGCGTCGGGCGCATACCCCGAAAGGTCGACGCCGAGCTGCAGCTGAAGCGTGCGGAGCGCGAGCGCGTCGGGGATCAGGTCGAGCAGTTCCGCCTCGGCGAGCTTCGCCTCGCGTTCGGTCGAGCGCACCATCAGCTGGACCGACGGGATCACCAGCAGGTGATCGGGATTGCGCCCGAAGCCGACCGCGCGCTGTTTCATGTCGTCGTAGAAGGTCTTGGCGCCTTCGAGCGTGCTCTGCGCGGTGAAGATCAGGTCTGCGGTGCGCGCGGCGAGGGCGCGGCCGACGCCCGATCCGCCGGCCTGGACGATGATCGGATGGCCCTGGGGCGGGCGGTTGACGTTGAGCGGTCCGGCGACCTTGAAGAACTTGCCGACATGATCGAGCTGGTGGACGCGGTCGGTGTCGAAATAGCGGCCCGCCGCACGGTCGCGCAGGATCGCGCCGTCTTCCCAGGAGTCCCAGAGGTTCTTGACGACGTCGACGAATTCCTCGGCGCGCGCATAGCGGTCGTCATGGTCCATGTTGGCGTCGCGCCCGAAGTTGCGCGCCTCGTTGTCGCCGGCCGAGGTGACGACGTTCCAGCCGCCGCGACCCTTCGAGATATGGTCGATCGAGGCGAACCGGCGGGCGATCGAATAGGGATCGTTATAGGTGGTCGATGCGGTCGCGATCAGGCCGATATGCTTGGTGACGACGGCGAGCGCGGCGAGCAGCGTGGTTGGCTCGAGCTTGCCCGCATAGTCCGTCGCGGCGAACGCGTCCTTGCCCGAGATCTGCGGGAAACCCACCGAGTCCCCCGAGAAATAGCAGTGCATCTTGCCGCGTTCGGCGGTCTGGGCGATGTGCGCGTAATGCTGGAAGTCGTGCTGGTCGACCGCCTCCGCACCCGGATAGCGCCAGCCGCCGGGATGCGCGCCGCTGTTGTGGATGAAGGTGGCGAGGATCATCTTTCGGTTGGGGTCGGTCATCGTCTGTCTCCGGGATTCAGGTTCGGCTCGACTGGACGACGCGGGCGAGTTCGCCGTCGTCGGTCGTGCGGGCATAGGCGCGGGCGGCGAGCAGGAAGCAGGCGGCGGCGAGCAGGAAGCAGGGCAGGCCGACGATCAGGAACGCCTGGCCGAGGCGCAGCGGGTCGCCGAGCAGGGTCTGCGTGACCCAGGCGATCGCGAACGGTCCGCCGGCGCCCGCCGGGATCGCGACGACCACGCCGAGGAACGCGAACGAGAATCCCCGCATGTCGTTCGAGACGATTTCCTGGATGGTCACGTTGGTCGCGACGTTCAGGATCGGCGTCGCAAAGCTGATCGTGGCGAGCGCGAGGATCGCGACCAGCACGCTCGGCGCATAGCCGGCGAACGCGCAGGGCAGCGCGATCAGCGGCAACAGCGCCATCAGGCGGAGGCGCTTGCCGGGGTTACCGTGCGAGGCGGTGTCGACGATGAACCCGCCGAACAGATAGCCGGACAGTCCCGCCACCAGCGCGACCCCGCCGAGCAAGCCTGCAAAACTCGTCAGGCCGACGCCGAACGTCCGCATCAGCAGCGGTACGGTCCATGACAGCACGCCGATGAACGCCACGTAATAGAGCGTGAACCCGCCGAACAACGGCGCCACGACGCTGCGCTGGCGCCAGAGATATGCGAGCTTGTCCTTGACGTGCGACGGCGTCGTCTCGATCGCCTTCAGACCGTGGCGGACCGGCTCCTTGATCGTGAAGAACAGCAATCCGACGACCGGCCCGATCATGCCACACAGCAGGAAGGTGGTGCGCCATGGCACGACCTGACCGTAGCCGGGGATCGACAGATGCAGGTTCTCGCTGAGGATCCAGCCGGGGATGATCGACGACAGCGCGGTGCCGACCGAGGCGCCGATCATGTAGCCGCTGATCGCCCGGCCGCGGCGTGCGGGCGGGAACATGTCGGCGAGCAGCGACAGCGCGGCTGGGGCGATCGCGCCCTCGCCGAGCCCGACGAGCGCGCGGAACACGAAGAAGCTGGCGAAGTTGGGCGCAAGACCGCCGGCGGCGGTGGCGAGGCTCCACAGGATGATGCTGCCGGCCAGGATGTTGCGGCGGATGCCGCGGTCCGCGAGGCTGCCGAGCCAGAGCCCGCAGATGCCGCTCAGCAGCGTGAACGCGAGCCCGAGCAGCAGCCCCATCTGGATGTCGCTGATGCCGAGATCGGCCTTGATCGGCTCGGCGAGCACGCCGACGATCGCCTTGTCGATGCTGTAGAGATTGGCGGCGAGGAAGAGCAGCAGCATCGGCCACCAGCTCTTGCGCAGCGATGGATACGAGGGCGCACCTCCGATGACGGGGTCAGTCAACGCGAACGGTCCGGCCGTCGATGCACGCCATCAGGCGGCCATCGGCATCGTTGAGGATCTCCACGACGTCGTCCTTCAGATAAATAATGTCTTCGAAATGGAATTTGCCGACCTCTGGCCCGATCCAGGGCAGGTCGCAGCTCAGCACCATGCCGTCGACCAGCGTGAAGCTGTGCATGCCGCCGCCGGGATGCGGGTGGTCGGTATGTTCGAGCCCGACCGAGTGCAGTCCGCAGGCGCGGAACTCGGGGTTGCCATTGGCCTGGATGCAGGCGACCACCGCCTTCTCGACGTCGGTCGACAGCGCGCCGGCCTTGAAATGCGGCAGGGCTTCACGCCAGCCGAGACGTGTCGCGTTGTAGCGGCGGAGCTGGTCGGGGGAGGGCTCGCCGATCACCGCGGTACGGCCGATATCGCTGGTGTAGTGACCGAACTCGGCGGTCGCATCGAAGGTGACGGTATCGCCGGGTTCGAGCGCCGCGTTCTTTGGCAAGCGACCGAAATTGGCGCGATACGGCGTGATGAGCAGGAACACCGGGCGCCCACCGGCGAGCGCAGCGGCGGACCAGAAGACGCGCTCCGCCTCCGCACAGGTCGCGCCGGCGGCGATCGCCTCGGCAGAGATCTGCAACGCGAGTTCGGTTTTCCGCGAGGCGGCACGCATATTGGCCATTTCCGGCGCGGTCTTCACCATGCGGATGTCGCGGAGCAGGTCGCGGGCCTCGACGATTTCGATCGTTCCGCCCAGCAGGGCCGCGACGTCGATGCCCAGGCCGCGATCCTCGAAAGCGACCCGGCCCGTGTCGAGACGCTGTTCGCGCAAATGCGCGGCGACCGCTTCCGGGTGGTTCTGCGGCAGGCCTTCCGCGTTCATCGTCGCCTGCACACCGCCTGCACCGATGCCGGCTTTGCGCGCATAGCCGCGGACGATCATCCATGTACCCTGGCCCTGTTGCGGCTGGCCCATGTCGACCTCGACCGTCAGGACCGCCGCGTCGCGCGCATGATCGCGGGGCAGGACCGCGAGCGCGAGATCGCCAAAGCCCCAGCTCGCATCGGTCGCCCAGCTGCTCAGGTAAAAAGTGTTGATCGGCGTCGAGGCAACGATCGCCGTCACGCCGTCCCGGTCCATCAGGGCATCGGCCCGGTCTCGATTCAGAAGCATCTTAACGCCTTTACGAAGGGGAACAGGAAAAAACGGATCCTCTGCTGGGGAGAGCGGCATTGGCCGCTCGGTCCGCCGTTCGGGCGGGCCAGTTGCGTCGGCCGCGGACGAGGCGGCCGGGTAGCGCGCCGGTCGATCGATCGTCGCGGCTGGTGACCGTACCCGACACGATCGTCGCGACATAGCCCCTGGCTGCCTGAGTCAGTCGACGCCCGCCGGCGGGCAGGTCGAAGCTCGCGCGGGGCGGGGATAGCGCCAGAGCGTCGTAGTCGATGACGTTGAGATCGCCCTTATAGCCGGTGCCGACGATGCCGCGATCGCCGAAGCCGCCGACCGACGCGGTATGTCCGGTCATCAGGCGTACCGCCTCGGCGACGGACAGCCGGTCGCCCTTGCGGTCGCGCGTCCAGTAGCTGAGCATGTAGGTCTGCATGCTGCCGTCGCAGATCGACCCGACATGCGCGCCACCGTCGCCGAGGCCGAGCACGGTATCCTCGCGCCCCAGCATCGTGTGGACGACGTCGAGATTGTACCGGGTGAAATTGCGTGCCGGGAAATAGAGGATGCCTTCGCCGTTCGCTTCGAGCAGCGCGTCATAGGCCACCGTCTCGACCGAACAGCCGCGACGTGCGGCGACGATGTCGAACCGATCGGCCTCGGCCGGCGAATAGTCCGGATCGTCGCCCATCGCGTAACAGAGCGCGATGTCACGCATGAACGCCGGGTAGACATTGGTATCCAGCGGCAGTGCCATTTCGGCCAGGATCGCCGCACGGACTTCGGGCTTGCGCATTTCGGCTGCGCGTACGGCGACCGGCAGATGATCGATCCGGTCGTAGCTGGGGCAGCCGCGGAAGGGGTGGAGCGTGAGTTGCAGCCCGTACAGCACGCCGACCGGCCGGCCCACGACCTGTCCGTAGATGTCGACGCCGCGGCGGCGCTCGGCGGCACATGCCTCGGCGATCTCGTGCCAGCGATCGGGAAATTCGTTATACTGGAGAAGCGGAAACGTCGTGGTCAGCCCGGATGCTTCGGCGATACGTGCAAGCATGCGGAATTCGCTGGAGAAGCCGTCGCTCGTATCGAATTCGGACGCCGACATGAACAGCGAGCGGCCATGCGGCTTCATCGCCATCGCGATCGCCATCAGCTCCTCTTCGCTGGCGGTCGTGACGGGAAGCTGTTCGCCGCTCGCGGTGCGGTGACCGACGACGCGAGTGGTCGAGAAGCCGAACGCGCCGACGTCTAACCCTTCGCTGACGAGCGCGGCCATCGCCCGCATGTCGGCAGCGGTGGCGGGCTCGCGGTCGATCGCGCGCTGGCCCATGACGTGAACGCGGATCGGAATGTGCGGAACGGCGACGGCGAAATCGGCGTCCATTCGACGACGCTCGATCGCGTCCATATAGTCCGGGAAGCTTTCCCAATTCCACGGCAGCCCCTCGGCCATGACGATGCCGGGAATGTCCTCGACGCCTTCCATCACGTCGATCATCTGTTCGCGACGATCGGGCGCGCAAGGCGCGAAGCCTACGCCGCAATTGCCCATCAGGACGGTGGTGACGCCGTGATTGGTGGAGGGCGAGAACTGCGTATCCCACGTCACCTGCGCGTCGTAGTGCGTGTGGATATCGACATAACCCGGCGTAACGAGCTTGCCGCGTGCGTCGATCTCCTCGGTGCCTGATCCCGTGACGATGCCGACGGCAGCGATCTTGCCGTCCTTGATCGCGACGTCGCCGTCCCACAGCGAGCCGCCAGTGCCGTCCGCTACGGTGCCGCCTCGCACAACGAGATCATAGGCGCTCATGAACGCTTCCTCGAACATGTCGGCCGCCGGGTGGCGGACCGACGGTATCGGATAAGGGCGCGACCCAAGCCTCGCGCCCTCGGTCGGTCAGAAGTTGTAGCGACCGCGCAGGCCGAACGTCCGCAGGTCGCGCAACGCAACGGCGACTGCCGACGGAATGGCCAGCTTCGAGAAACTGCGATCGAACGTGTAGAAGTCGATCGCGCTGGCATAGGCCTTGTCGTTCAGGACGTTGTTGACGAACGCCTCGATCGAGATCCGGTCGTCGCCGACGCCGAGGCGCAAATTGACCTGCTTCATGTCGGGCGTCTTCAGGATGTTCGCAGCGTTGGTGTAGACACCCGACTTATAGGTGAAGTCTGCGCGTCCGAACGCCTTCACGCCCTCGGTGCCGATCGGCACGGTGTACTGTGCCGATGCGGAGGCCGAATATTTCGACGTCAGCGGATTTTCCTTGCCACGGAAATCGGTGATCCCGGTGAGCTGCGACGTCGTCGGGCTGCTCAGCTTAAGGATGTGCGTGTCGTTGATCGAGCCGCTGAGATTGAAGTTCAGCTGTGACGACGCACGGGCGGAGAGTTCAGCCTCGAGACCCGAAACGCGGACCTTGCCGGTGTTGTCGGTCGACTGGATGACATAGGGCAGGCCGGTCGCTGGGTCGGTGGTCGCGACGGTGATGCCGTTGATCTGGTTGTTCCAGATGCCGTAATAGGCGCTCAGGCTGTAGCGGAGGATGTTGTCGAACAGCCGCCCCTTGATGCCAACCTCGTAGTTGTCGAGCTTCTCGGGTTCCACCGCGATCTTCAGGCCAGCGGCCGCCGCGGCACGCTGAACTGCGGCAGGATTGCTCAAGAACACGGTGTTGAACGCGCCCGGATTGATGCCCTTCGAATACGACGCGTAGACCATCGTTTCCGGCGTGACGTCGTAGTTGACGATGACGCGTGGCATGAAGTTCTTGTACTTGTCCTGCGTCAGCACCGACCCGCCCGCATACACGCCTGCAGGCGCGAACTCGCTCGTGGTCAGGGTAAGACCATCGGGCTTGGTATAGGCGATCAGGTGATCCTGCTGATACCGGCCGTCGAAATTGATCTTCAGGCGCGACGTGATGTCGTAGCCCAGCCCGAAGAAGACACCGTAGGTCTTGGAGCGCGTGGCCCCACTGACCAGGCTGAACGCACTGACGCCGAGTGCGCCGTTGTTACCGCCACCGCTGCCCTGGAAGAAGGCATTCAGATAGCTTGCGCCCAGCGTGGCGTGGAGCGGGCCGCCCGGCTCGTAGCTGGCACGAACCTCCTGCGAGACGTCGCGGCTGATCGCCTCGACCAGATATGGATAGTTGAAATAGGCGGGGGCGCCGGCCGCGGTGGTGGGGTTCGCGATCGTCGTGTCATAGTAGAGATCGAGATCGGACAGCTGGCTGCGGCGCTCGTTGTTGTAGCCGGTCAGCGACGACAGCGTGATGCCGGTGTCGCCAATTTCCCAATCCGCGTTGAGGTGCAGATGGTAATAGCGGCTCTTGAGGCCATAGCCCTGCACGCCGTCCTTGGGATCGACCACACGACCGCGCGGGTTTGCGAGGAAATTGGTGATGAACGCATCGTTCGCCGAGTTCACCGACGGTGCGGTCGATGCGAGCTTGGGTACGGTGCCACAGAAATACCGGTTTACCACCGCGACGCCGGCCGAGGTTCTGCCGTTCAACGAACAGTTGGACTGGTTCGGAACGACCACTGCACCGGTCGTCGGATTGGTGACGCCGTACGCCGAAACGAAGCCGGTCGCGTTCGGCCCGTCATTGTTCTCGGACAGCAGGCCGAATGCCTTGAAGGTCAGGTTGTGCGTCGGCTGGAACTGCAGCGACAGCGTTCCCGCGCGGGTGCGTTGGTCGCCCAGGGTCTGTCCCGGAACGCCAGCGTTCTTGTAGGAGCCGTCTTTGGCGGTTTCCTGCACGGTCGCACGGAAGCCGAGTACGTCACCGAAGATCGGGCCGCCGATCGCCAGCTGAACGTCACGATTGTTGCGCGTCCCGATCATGCCGGTCGCGGACCCTTCGAAATTCTTGGGGGGCGCCTTGGTCACGACGTTGACGGCGCCGGCGAAGGTCTGGCGGCCGAAATAGGCGCTCTGCGGACCCTTCAGGACTTCGATCCGCTCGGGATCGGTGATCGTCTGGATACCGGTGGCGGTCGACACGGGGACACCGTCGATAAACAGCGAGGTGGTCTGCGCGGCTGCGCTCGACGGCGTGAAGCCGCGAATGATGACCTGCTGGAACGAGCGATCGTTGCGGCCCGAGGACGTGCTGACGATCTTCATGCTCGGCGTGAACGCGGACAGGTCGGTGATCGACTGGATACCACGCGCCTGGATATCGGCGCTGGTAAGAGCCGTGATCGAGATCGGCGTCTTCAGAATGTCCTCAGCGCGCTTTCTAGCGGTGACCAGGATTTCCGTGGAATCGACTTCGGGCTCAGGCAGCGCCGCGGGGGTCGTAGCCTGCGGTGTTGCATCGGCAACCGGGACCGCCGCGGACTGGGCGAACGCGGGTGCCGTGACAGCGCTGATCGCCAGCACGGACGCAGACGCTGCGAGGCATGTCCGGGTGAACGTATTCGAGAAACAAAGCATTCGCGCGATCCCTTTTACAAAGCACGGCCGGGCGCCTGTTCGCCTTCACCGCAAGATAAGTTTTCGGTGTTCTGCCCATCGATCATATGCTGCAGCCATTAGGAGCCATCAGCGATCGGGGGTTCCTGCGAACTGTGACGTTTCAAGCGCCCTCAGCTTAAGCTGACTGCAGCGCCATGATGACGGGATGCGGATTTTGCCCGCTACTCGCCACGCGGTTCGCGGGTGTGTCCGCCACGCAGATAGTCCGTGGCGAAAGCAGCCGTCATGAGTCGAGGAATTTCGTGATCTCGCCGACCACGCGATCATGCTCGATCGATAGTACGCCGTGACGAACGCCGGGCATGTCGTAGCGACGTCCTGCCGGGAACCGTTCGGCGGTGGCGCGGGTGACGTCCCAAAGATCGTCTTCCGGGTTCATCACCAGCACCGGCTGCGCGACCGCCTCCATCGCGGCGAGGAAGTCGTATTTGTACACCGAGATATAGGCCCACGGCATGCGCGTGCCCAAGCGCAGGCACTCCGCCATGCCGACATGCATCTCCTCGGCACTCATGCGCGGGTCCATCAGCGACTGCATGATGTCCCAAAGCTTGTGCACGTGGTTGAGATTGCGTTCGGGAACGGGGAAGTTGTCGCGCAACCGGGCGAGCTTTTCCGCGCGCGCCTCGGCGGGGTAGGCGGCAAGCCCGAACAGCACCGCACGCCGCACGCGATCCGGCAGCGTCTTTGCCAGTTCGGTCGCGATCAGCGATCCGGTGTGATAGCCGATGACGTCGAACGGCCCAGCGGGAACCGTGCCGCGTGCCGCCAGATCGTCCATCAGCTGCGTCATCACGCCGGCGAAATCCTCGATCCGCGCCGGTTCTGGCGGCGGCGAGCTCATACCGTACCCCGGCGTGTCGGCGGCGATGACGATCCGCGTCTCGCCGAGCGCTGGCAATACGGGCGCCCAGTCACCGCCGTTGCCTGGCGTCTGGTGCAGGCACAGCAAGGGGATTGCCGAGGTCGGCGCGGCCGGCGTCACGATCCGGTAATGCACCTGGCCGTACCGCGAGTCCGCGTAGGCACGCTTGATACCGTTCATGGGTCTGGTCTTTCTCAATGTGCCGCGGTCAGGCGACGGAAGGCTGGGTTTCGGCGGCGAGCCAGGCAGCGGCGACGCCGTCGGTTCGCATCCGGCGCAGGGTGAGCACGCCGAGCAACGTCGCCGCGCCGAGCGATGCGACACCGACGATCGCCATCGACTGACCGACCGCTTCCGGCGCGCCGAACACGTGCTGCGTCAGATAGGCGACTGCGAGCGGACCGAGCGATCCGCCGATCATCGTCATCACGAACGCATAGAGCGCGACCGCGAGGCCGCGCGCGCCGGGAGGCGTGATCTGCGAGATGACGGACAGCATGGTGGTGCCGAACACGGCGCTCGCGAACATGATCTCGGACAGCAGGATGACCGCGAACGTGCCGTTGTTCACGAGTCCCGCGATCGTCGCGGGGATCGCGGCCAGGCACAGGGCGGCGGCAAGCTTGACCTTGCCCGCGGCGCCCGCCTCCCGCGAAACGCGGTCGACGAGAATACTGGCGACCAGCGCGCCGACGATCGCCCAGGTGATTTGTCCGACGCCGAGACCCTTGCCGGCGGCGCCGATCTGGAACCCGAACGAGCGGGTCAGCAACACTGCGCCCCAGCCGGTCGCCGCCGATCCACCCATCGCGAACAACGCGAGCATCCCGTACAGCGGCAGGAACACGCCGCGCTGGTCGATGAAATGACGCAGCGACGCGCGGAACGCGGTCTTGCCCTTGACGCCCGGCACGCTGCCGCGGCGCGGTGGTTCGCGCAGCAGCGCCAGCAGGCACGCGATGACGAAGCCGAAACTGCCGACCAGCACGAAGACGATCCGCCAGGGTGCGAGGTCGGCGAGGAACGGCACGCCATTCAACACACCGGTCGGCGCGATCTGGAGGATATAGCCGCTCACCAGCGAGCCGACTCCGTAGGCGACCATCGATCCGAGTACGTACACCGCGATCGGTCGACCGCGACGGCTGGGCGCGAACATGTCGCCGATCATCGTCACCGCGCATGGGCCGAGCACGGCTTCACCGACGCCGATGAACACGCGGGAGGCGAACATGTGGCCGAAATCCTGCGCGAGACCGCCGCCGATCGTCGCGGCGCTCCAGACGATGATCCCGCCAATCAGCAACCGGCGCCGATTGACGACGTCGGCGACCGCGCCGAGCGGCAGGCCGATCGTCACGTAGAACACCGAGAAGGCGAACCCCTGCAACAGCGCGATCTGGATTTCGCTGATCGACAGGTCGGCACGGACTGGATCGATCACCAGCGCCAGCATGCCGCGGTCGATCGTCGACACGATCTGCGCGATACACAGGATGACGACCGCGAACCACGCCGCGGCACCGCCATTGCCATCATGACCTGTGGTGGGCAGCGGGACCTGGGTGCCGGACGGAACGGAAGGGAAGGGATGCGCCATGCAGAACTCCTGTTGCCGCCATCTTGACGCAGGTGCGTGCCCGGACGCGTCGCGCCCGCGATCTGGTCGCCAGTCGGATAGTCGAGGCGTGGGCACCGTGATGCCGGACATGGCGGTTAGACCGGCGCACGACATGGCCGGCGTAGGGACACTCCGATGAAGTTGCTTGCTTTCCTGATGCAGACCGGCGGCCATATCGCCGGCTGGCGGCACCCTCGCGCAGCGACCGACGCGCTGACCGACATCGACTATTTCACCGCGCTTGGCCGGGTCGCGGAGCGCGGCCTGTTCGATGCGGTCTTCCTCGCGGATTACGTCGGCTATCATCCGGTGAAGGGTGCATCGGTGTTCGCGGGGATGGAGACTCCCAAACTCGATCCTCTGCTGTTGTTGTCGGTGATCGCTGCAACGACGAGCAAGCTCGGGCTGATCGGCACCGCCTCCACGACCTATAACGAGCCGTACGATCTGGCTCGCCGGTTCGCGACGCTCGATCATCTCAGCCACGGTCGGGCAGGCTGGAACATCGTCACCTCGACGATGGAGAACGAGGCGCATAATTATGGCCGCGAGGCGCATCTGGCGCACGGCGTGCGCTACGAACGTGCCGCTGAGTTCGTCGATGTCGCGCGCAAATTGTGGGACAGCTGGCAGGACGGCGCAGTCGCCGCGGACAAGGCGAGCGGCCGCTACACCGATCCCGCGCGTATTTCGGCCGTAAACCATGACGGCGCCCATTTCCGTGTCGCCGGTCCGCTGACCGTGCCGCGCTCGCCGCAGGGGCATCCCGTGCTGGTCCAGGCAGGCGCGTCGGCCACCGGCCAGAATTTCGCAGCCAGTTGCGCCGAAGTGATCTTCACTTCGCATCCGAGCATCGAGACGGCGCGCGCGTTCCGTGCGAACATGCATGCGCAACTCGGCGCCTTTGGCCGGACGCCGGACATGCTGAAGATCATGCCGGCGGTGACGCCGGTGATCGGCCGTACGCGCGAGGACGCTGCTGCGCTGCAGCGCGAGCTCGACGGACTGATCCCGGCCGAGATCGCGATTTCGAAACTCGGCGCGCTCCTCGGCAATATCGACCTGTCGAACGCCGATCCCGGCGCGCCATTGCCGCCGCTTCCGGAGGCCGCGCTGCAAGGCGAGAATTCGACGCGCGACCGCGTGCTGGAACTGAGCCGGAACGAGAACTTGCCGGTCGCCGAACTCGCGCGTCGGGTCGCGGCGGGGCGCACCAGCCGGACGATCGTCGGCACGGCGTCAGATGTCGCCGACGAACTGCAGAAATGGGAAGCCGAGGGTGCGGCCGACGGCTTCGTCATCGCCGCCCCCTTCCTGCCGGGCGGGCTGGAGGATTTCGTCGACCAGGTCGTGCCGATCCTTCAGGAGCGAGGCCTGTTCCGGACCGACTATGAGTCGGACACGCTGCGAGGCAATCTCGGCCTGTCGCGTCCGGACAATCAGTACGAGATCGACCCGTCGCTCCGTGCAGAGCCGGAAATCTGGTGATGGACGGGCCTCGCACCGGCGGCGTCAGCGGCAGGATCGCCTATCTTGCCGCGGATGGCCGCGAGACCGGGCGCGAGCGGTTCGAGATACTTCACCATCCCGGTGGTCATGTCCTTCGCGCGCTGTGCGAGATCGATGACGAGGCGTTGTTGCGCGACGTGACGCTGGCGATGGATGCGGATTGGCGGCCGAACGACGGCTTTTGCCGCATTGTCAAAAACGGCCAGCCGCTGGCGGCGATGTGGTTCGACGTCGGCGCGGAATCGGTTCGCGTCACGGCCCGCATCGGTCAGCAGTCGAGCAACGAACTGCATCTCTTCACCCAAAGCCGGTTGCCCTATCTCGGGCTCCATCCGCTGCAGGGCGACGCACTGATCACGGCAGTCCGCGGCACCGACGATCCGGGCCGGTTCGTCGGCATCGATGCGGTCACCAACTCGGTATCCCCCAATGGCGACGAGGCATGTCGCGCCGTGCCGGTGCGGATCGAGGTGGCCTATATCGGCGAGGAAACCATTTCCGTGATCGCCGGCCGCTTCGACGCGCGTCGCTATGCGGTGCGCTGGCGTGAGGACTGGCCGGCCGCAGACCTGTGGGTGCGGGGCGGCGACCACCTGTTCCTGCGCATGCGATGGGCTCTGGTGCCGACCACCTACGAACTGACCGCGTTCCAGGAGCTTTCGGCATGATCCTACCGTCCGTTTCGTCGCTCATCCGCGGCACGATCTTCGTCCGCGACCTGAAGCCCGCCGCGGCGTTCTATGCAGCACTCGGGTTCGACCGGATCTATTATGAAGGCGTGATCTCGGACTCCTCGGCGTCGACGATCCTTGGTTTCGCCGAACATGGGCCGCTGAGCGTGCAAATCGTGAAGAGTGGCGGTCCCAATTTCGGCATGATCGGACTGTTCCTGATCGATCCTGCGCTTCATCCCGACGTCGTGCCGATGGCCGAAGGTCCGGCGAGGATCGGCGAGGTCGCGCTGGTTTTCTACGTCCGCGCGCTCGACCCGGTCCTCGCCGCGCTGCGCGCTGCCGGCGCGAGCTGGTCACCCGAGCCCGAGATGTTCCGGATGGCGCACCGCGCCCAGCGCGAAGTGTGCCTGCGTGACCCCGACGGCGTGCTGCTCAACCTGGTCGAGACCGATCCCGCAGAACAAGATCTTACCGGCGTCGAGGGCGGCGCCCCGGACGTCCGCGGCACGACCGCCTGAAAGGAAGTATCGCATGGCCATGCCTATTCCGTTGATCGATCGCGACCGTGCCCAGCGCGTGATGGACAATTCCGGCGTTTCGGCGATTATCCTCGCCGATCCGACCAACGTCTATTACGCGACGGGCTTCTGGCCGCAGACCGTAGCGATGGGCCAGCTCGGCGTATCGCTGGCCATCGTCCCCCGCGATCGCTCTGCACCGGTCGTCCTAGTGACCAGCCAGTTCATGCATTACCTCTATGATCTGGAGGATACGCCGGCGACATGCCCGTTGCGCATCGCGCTTTATACCGCGCCCGACGGCCTGGAGGGCGATACCGCCGCCCCGCCGATCTTTTTCGCGAGCGCCGAGGGGGGCACGCCGGATCCGTTCGATCTGATCACGCGCGCATCCACCGAGCGGCAGCTGGCGACATACCCGGCACATCCGGACGTCAAACGGGCGCTCCGTGCGGCGTTGCACGATGCCGCGATCGAGGGGCTGGTGGCGGTCGATTCCTCCATTCCGCAATCCTTCTTCGGCGACGACTTCGCGTATCGCCCCGCCGATCCGCTGCTGCGGCGGATCCGCATGGTCAAGACGCCGGCAGAGATCCTGCTGATGCGCCATGCCGCGCAGAACAACGCGCAGGCGGCGCGCACCGCGGTCGAATCGATGGCGGTCGGCCGAAGCTTCGACGATCTGCGCCGGGCGTTCTTCGCCGAAACCGGTGCGCGGGGCGGCGTACCGCTGTTCATCTCGACCGACAGCATGCCGGTCCGCCAGCGCGACGGTATCATCCGCGCCGGCCGCTCGTTCCAGATCGACGCGGTCAGCCAGTATGCGGGCTATCACGGTGATTACGGGCGCACCGTGTTCGTCGGCACGCCCGACCCCGCCGTCCGCCGCGCACTCGATGCGGCGATTACCGCCAACGAGGCGGTCGCAAAGGCGCTAAAACCGGGTCTGCGCTATTCCGAGATCACGCGCATCGGCCGGGAGGCGGTCGCGAAGGCGGGGCTCGACGTCCTGATCGCCTGTTCGGCGCATAGCGTTGGCCTGTTCCACACCGACGAGGCCTTCCGCGACAACTCGTTGAACTTTGCCAAGGCGGATCACGTGCTGGAGGCGAACATGGTGATCAGCGTCGACTGTCCCGCGTTGCAGGCCGACGCGTCCGGCAACGTCCATCTCGAAGACCTCTGGCTGATCACCGCAGACGGTTGCGAACCGCTCAACGAACGCGACGCGCCGTTCATCCAGATATAGCGTCGTCAAGTCCCAGGCTGGTGCCGCGTTCGACAAGATCGCAGCTCAGCCAGATCCGTGGCGCAGGCGTTCCCGTCGACGCCATGCGCGCCATTAGCGTCGACACCGCGGTCTGGATCAGGGCGACGACGGGAATATGGACGGTCGACAACTGGTGCGACAGCCAGTTCGACGGCGCGGTGTCGCCGAAGCCGATGATCGACATGTCGCCTGGGACGGTCAGGCGGCTGTCACGGCGAATACCGTCGAGCACGCCGATCGCCACTGCGTCCGACGCGGCGAATACGGCGTCCGGCACGTCCTCGCCTGCCAGCATGCGTGCCGCGGCTTCCACGCCGTCGGCGTAGCTCCACCCCGTATCGATCCAGCGGCACGGTCCCGTGCCTGCGGCGTTCATCGTATCCGCGAAGGCTTTAAGTTCGCGCGATCGATCCGACGCGGTGGCGATTACGGCGGGGCGTCGGCGTCCCTCCGCGAGCATGCGCGTTGCGACCGTGCGACCGATCTCGGCACTGTCGATCCAGACCAGGCTCGCATTCTCGACCCGCTCGTTGCGGTCGAGGATCACGATCGGAAGGTCGTTCGATCGCGCCTCCGCCAGCACCACGCGCGAGGGAACGGCGGAGAACAGGATGATGCCGCCCGCATCCGCCGCGATGGCATTCCGGACCAGGTCGTCGATCCGGGCCGGATCGGACGAGATGAAGAACAGCGTGCGCAGGCCTCTACCGGCAAGCTCCGCGCCGAGCCGATCGCTCAGTTCGGCGAAATACGGGCTCAGGACGTTGGCCATGACGACCGCCACGGGGCGATCGGCTCGGGCGCTGGCGGGGCGATAGCCAAGCTCGGCGGCGGCGGCGAGGACGCGCTGGCGCGTGTGCGGCGCGACGCTCGCACCGGCGGTGAAGGTCCGCGAGACGGCCGACCGCGATACCTGCGCCAATTGCGCGACGTCGCTGGAAGTGATCCGGCGGGGCAGGGGATGGGTCATGGTCGGAAGTCCGAAATTGGTGGCATCGCAGCAGGCTGGCGCTTGCACACTATTGCACAAAGCTCGCTGACGAAAGACCACAGCTGACGCGCGCACAGGCCATGATCGCCTGACGAATAGACCGAAGACCGTTCATGCAACCGCGTGCACGATCGTTGCACATCGTGGCACCACGCGATCAATCGGGATGCCGTTCGATGCCTTCTCCCATTCTCATTGCCGGTGCCGGGATCGGCGGCCTCGCCGCGGCGCTGGCGTTGCAGCGGCATGGATTTCGCGTCCGGCTGTTCGAACGCACCGCCACCGTCGGTGACGTCGGCGCGGGCATAGCGCTTGGCGCGACCGCGAGCCGCAGCCTGTATTCGCTCGGGCTCGAGGAGGCGCTGACCGCCGTATCCGATCGTCCGCAGGCCTCGGCCGCGTTCGACTACCGGACCGGCGACGTCCTCGGCGGTGCGTTCGCGCGGCGCAACTGGAGCGCAGCCGACCTGGTCGACGTCAACATGCTGCATCGTGCCGATCTGTTCGCGGTGCTCAGGGCGGCGGTCGACGCCAACGACCGCGACGCGATCCAGCTCGACTCCGCGGTCGTCGGGTTCGAACAGACCGCTGACGACGCGACGATCCTGCTCGCCGACGGGCGTCGCTTCACCGGGCAGGCGCTGCTCGGCTGCGATGGCCTGCGATCGACCGTGCGGACGCAGATGCTCGGCGCCGGCGAGCCGCGCAAGACCGGCCGCGTCGCGTACCGGTTCCTCGTGCCGATCGAGGATGCCGCACCGTTCATGGGCGAATGGACGGCCGGCATCTATGTCGGCTCGCGTGTCGCGTTGGCGCGGTACATGATCCGCAAGGGCAGCGTCGTGAACTGCGTCGCCTTCGCGCATGCCCCGGAGATCGAGGACGAGGACTGGTCCGCGCAGGCCACGCGCGGGGAATTGCTGGCGCTGTTCGAGGGCTGGAACGCCAACGTCGTCGGGCTCGCGTCGTGCGCGCCGCTCGAGCGGACCGCGCGCTGGGCCTTGTACGACCGCGATCCGCTTGACGTCTGGACCGACGGCCGCGTCGGGTTGCTCGGGGATTCAGCGCATGCGGTGCTGCCGTTCTTAGGGTTCGGCGCAGCGCTCGCGATCGAGGACGCGATCGTCCTCGGGCGGGCGTTCGCGACCGGCGCGGCACCGCAGGCCGCGCTCAAGCTATACGAGCGCGCGCGCCGCGACCGCGCCAACGCCATCCTCCTCGAATCGCGACGGCAGGGCGAGACGTTCGACGCCGGGCCCGGTGGCGCACCCGAGATTGCCGCCGAAGATCGCGAAAGCCGCAAACCCTATGACGCGCTGACCGCCGAACTGCCGGTCGCCGCGTGACGCTCTTCCCCCACCCAAAAGGATCGACATGATGGCGAGAAGATTCAGGACCAAGATCGTCGGGTTGCTCGCAGCGGCAGCAGCGTTCCTGCCGAGCGCATCGGCGAACGCCGCGGATTCCTTGCTGACATGGGACGATCTGCACGCGCTGAAGATCTATCACGCGTACGCGGCCAGCGACGGCAAGAGCTATCTCGAGGAGATCTCGATTCCATCGCAGGAGACGATAGCGAAGGCCGGTTCGTCGCTGCAGACCTATTTCAACATCAAGGACCCGCACCAGATCACGATCGGTCGCGGCGTGCAGGGTTCGATCTTCGAATGGCACGGCGCGGTCGAATACCGGCATCTGATCATCCCGCTTCAGGGCGAGATGTTCTTCGACCTTGGCGACGGCCGCACGCTGAACCTGAAGCCCGGCGAAGCGATCCTCGCCGAGGACTGGACCGGTCGCGGCCACCGCTCGGGCTGTGCGCCGTCGAAGGTGAAGCCGACCTGCGTGGCGATGGACATCCTGATGGACCCGAACCCGCGCGCCATTCCGTTGCGCGCGCCACCAAAACCCTGACCTCGTTCGATACCGGAGCCCGACCTTGCAGCATCTGATCGACCGCGCCGCGCAAGCGACGTTCCTGCAGACCATCGACGGCGCCCGCGTCGCAACGCTGTTCGAGGATGTCATCGATCCGTCGACCGGCGCCGCGTTCCAGCGAGCGCCGGTCGCGACCGCCGCGGACCTGGACGCGGCGGTCGCGGCGGCGCGGCGCGCCCAGCCTGGCTGGGCGGCGCTTGGTTGGGACGAGCGTGCCCGGCAACTCCAGGCGTTCGCCGACGCGATCGACCGGGAGAGCGAGTGGCTGTCCACGTTGCACACGATGGAACAGGGCATGCCGTTCGCGCAGTCCGGATTGTTCGTTCGGACCACCGCCGAGCGGATCCGGATCATGTCGCGGTTCCGGGTCGTCGACCGGACCCTGATCGAGGAGCCAGCGCGGAAAGTGGTCGAGCGCTGGCATCCGCTCGGCGTGGTCGCGGCGATCGCGCCGTGGAACGGGCCACTGCTGCTCGGCATGGTCAAGGTCGTGACCGCGCTGATCGCCGGCAACACGATCGTCCTCAAACCGTCCGAACTGACTCCGCTCAGCACGCTGGAACTTGGCCGCATCAGCCTCGGGATGCTGCCGCCGGGCGTGCTGAACGTGATCAGCGGCGGCAGGGCGACCGGCGCGGCGATGGTCGGGCACCCGGGCTTCGACAAGGTGTCGTTCACCGGCTCGACCCCGACCGGAATCGCGATCGCCAGGACGTCGGCTGAATTCCTGCGCCCGGTGACGCTGGAACTCGGCGGCAACGACGCGGCGATCCTGTTGCCCGACGGCTCGATCGACGATCTGGTTACGGCGGCTGCGATGACGGGCTTCAGCAATTGCGGGCAATATTGCGCGGCAATCAAGCGCATCTACGTGCCGTTCGACAAGGTCGATGTGGTCGCCGAGCGTCTCGCCGCGGCCGCCAACGCCTATGTCATCGGCAATGGTTTCGAGCCCGGCGCGACGCTGGGTCCGATCCAGAACAAGGCGCAGTTCGACAAGGTCTGCGCGATCGCCGAGAATGCTCGCGGCGACGGTGGGGTCATGGTCAGCGGTGGTGCGCCGCTCGATCGTCCCGGATATTTCTTCCCGCCGACGGTGGTGACGGGGCTGACCGACGGATCACGGCTGGTCGACGAAGAGCAGTTCGGGCCGATCATACCCGTGATCGGATATGACGATATCGATGGCGTCATCGATCGGATCAATGCCGGCGCTTACGGCCTTACCGCTTCGATCTGGATGTCCGATCTGGAGGCAGGCGAAGCCTTGGCTGGCCGCCTGATCGTCGGTTCGGCGGCCGTCAACCGTCACGCCGCGTTCGACCCGGCCGTGCCGTTTCCGTTGATCAAACAGTCGGGCATGGGGGTCGATTACGCCGACCACGGGATAAAGGGCACGATGCGGCTCCAGGTGATCACGGTCATGATGCCTGGTGGTCTCAAACGATAGTTGGCGGTCCAGCAACCCGGAGGAAGGGCCAATGCGGGGCGCATCTAATCTCCGCAAGAACGACCCAGCTCAGATCGTCCGGGCGGCGGGCGATGGATTTCTAATCGTCGGTTTCGGTAACGAACGACAACGACTCCGCCGACCCCACTTTCTGCTCGCCAGCGAACAGCCGGTTCAGTCTGTCGTCGATTTCGCTCCGTTGTTCGCGTGACGCGGTCCGTCGATACGGGCCGATTGCCAGCTCATCGCCGATTGCACCTTTGATCCGGGTAATCGCATCCTCACTCACCATGCCGGCATCGCGCAGTTCGATACAAAGCTGTATCAGTCCCACGGCGGTCGCCTGAGCACGGAGTCCGACGTTCGTGACGTCGTGATGAAGTCGTTTCTGCTTATCGTAGGCGGTGGTCATATGCCTCTTCCGATCATGTCTGCGCGTGTGCCGCAAGTTTGAATGACCCGGCAGGCCAAGGGGCCACAATGCTCGGATCGTTCACAACGAGAACCAGCGATCTCTGGCAATGTTCAAATCCTCGCGCTTCGAGCGCGACGATAAGGGTCGATCACTTCGTTACTGCCGTAGTGGCGTCCGTCGCTGCCGCCAGCTGCTTTGGCTTGACGTAGCGATCCAGCCAGTCGGTCATCTGCCACAGCGTCTCTTCGGTCGACTCCAGCGCGCGATAGCCGTGCGGCTCGTTGGGCAGGACGACGTAGCGTACCGTTGCACCATTGCCCTTCAGCGCCGCGTACATCCGCTCGGACTGGATCGGGAAGGTCCCGCTATTGTCGTCCGCACCGCCGTGAATCAGCAGGATAGGCGCCTTGATCCGGTCCGCGTAGGTGAACGGGCTCATCTCCGTGTAGGTCGGCGTCGCCTGCCAGTAGGTGCGCTGCTCCGCCTGGAATCCGAACGGCGTCAGCGTGCGATTATACGCACCTGACCGGGCGATGCCGGCACGGAACAGGTCGGTATGCGCAAGCAGGTTGGCGGTCATGAAGGCGCCATAACTGTGTCCGCCGACCGCCATCCGCGAGCGATCGCCCACGCCGAGCTTGACCACGGCATCGACCGCGGCCTGCGCATCCTCCTGGAGCTGCTTGATGTAGGTGTCGTTGGCCTCCGCGCCACCTTCGCCAATGATCGGCATCGCCGGGTTGTCGAGGATCGCGTAGCCCTGCGTCAGCAGGAACAGGTGGCTGATACCGCGCGGACGGACGAAGCGGTTGCCCTGGTCGACGGTCTGGCCTGCGACCTTCGCATCGGTGAACTCGCCGGGATAGGCCCAGAGCAAGGTCGGCAACGGGCCATCGCGCTTCGCATCATAGCCCGCGGGCAGATAGAGCGAGCCGGACAGGGGCAGGCCATCGGCGCGGGCATAGGTGATCGTGCGCTGCGTCACGCCGGCGAAGACCGGGGCGGGATCGGCGAAGGCGGTAACGGGCTTGGCGCTGCCGCCCTTGACGCTGCGGACCATATAATTCGGCGCGAGCTTCGCGCTTTCGCGCCGCGTCAGGATACGACCGCCATTGGCGTCGAGCAGCGCGACGACCGTCTCGTAATAGGGTGGCTTGGCCGTCCATAGCCGGGTCTGTTCGCTACCCGTCAACGGCATCGTGGCGAGGAACGGGAATGCACCCGCCTTTGTCGCCCCGTTGCCAGTGACGTAGACGCCGTCGTGCTTCGGCGTGAAACGCATTACCGGCTTGCCGGCCGCATTCTCCTCGACGATCGGACGGCCGGGGTCGCCGTACTGGTCCTGATAGTTGCGCGTCAGCACGGTCCGCGCCTGGCCCGGTCGTGATGGCGCTACGGCAAGGCGATGCTCGGTACGCGATCGCCATTCACCATCGATGACCAGCGCGAAGCCGTCGTCGCCCCACAGCGTGGTCTCATAGCGGGCAGGCGTCATCGCCAGTTCGACCGGCGGCGCATCGAACGGTGCAGCCTGCATCATCACCTTGTCGTGGAAGGCGATCTTCGCGCGCGGGTTACCGCCGTCGAGCGCCTCGGCCCATGCGAGCGTCGCTGACGCATCCGACCGCCACACCGCCTCGCGCGGCCCCTTGACGGTGGCGTCGAAGTCTACCGGAAGATCGTCGGCGAGGGGCCGGTCGACCAGTGTCTTCACCGGCTGGCCGTCGATCGTCGAAACGGCGATTTCGGTCGGGAAAAAGCTTGCCGGCAGCAGATAGGAATAGGGGCGCTTGAGCCGCTCCGTCAGGAGGTAGCGCCCGTCGGGCGACACGCTGAAGTCGGTAACCAGACCGCGCTTCCCGATCGGGCGCGCCATACCGGCAAGGTCGACCCGGACGAGTTGCCCGGTGAAGTAATAGTCGAACACTGCTTCGTCATGCGCATCGCCGAGCAGATCCTCGTAGGTGCGCGCCGCCGACGTGCGTCCTGCGCTTTCCTGTATGACTGGTCCCACCGGGGTTGCGCTCGCTTCCGGGGCGGTGCCGCGATCGTCGGGCACGGTATAGACGATCAGCGACTTGCTGTCGGGCGTCCAGGCGAATGGGGTCCCGAAGCTACCGTTCAGCCCCTTCAACACCGAGCGTGCAGTGCCGTCGCGATCGACGATCCACAGCGACAGGCCCTGCGGTTCCTGCGCGTAGAAGGCGAGGCGGGTGCCGTCCGGCGACCAATCGGGCGAAGCGAAGCGCAGACCGGCGGGTAGCTTGACCTGAATCGTCTTGCCGCTCGACACGTCCTTGAACCCGAGCGCGTTCAGCCACTGTACGCGAACCTCGGCCTGACCGTTGGTGGCGGGATCGATGCGATACCCGCCCAGGCGGAGAATGGGCTTCGACAGGTTGGCGATCGACGGCAGGTTCTCGCGGCCGAAGATGGCCAGCGTGCGATGGTCGGGGCTGACGGCGACGCCAGGCGTAGGCGGGGTCTCCAGGGCTTTCGCGATGGCATCGGGTGCACGGTGATAGGCGGTGCCGGGCGTTTGCGCCGTCGCGGTGGTGGCTAGGAGGAGAGCGATCAGACAGGCACCGGCGCGCATTCGTAACCCCTTATTCTGGTATCCGACACGGTTTGGCATGCGTTCGCATCGAGCGCTAGGCGATGATGGATAGAGCGACGACGAAAGCCCGGACCTCGACGATTGGCGTGCCGGTGCCTCTAAAGGCATCCCGACCTTCAGCGCTCGTTGGCGGAAGAACTTGGCGGGAGAACTGCGCTGTTCATCTCGTCGATGCGGACCGCGAGGTCGCGCAGGTCACGCACCAGTTCGTCCAGTGCAAAGGAGATACCGAAGACGCGTCCTGCTACGTCGAGGCTAAGCGCGTTTCCCTCTGCGCTCGTCCGAAACGATGCAAAGGCGCTGGAGAAGGCCCCACGTGATCCGGCGATATCGATGCGTTCCACTGCCCTGCGCGTGCGCAATGCAGTACCGCACGCGGCCATGTCGTTGCCGATCTGCCGCAGCACGTCGGCCGCCGCTTCGCCAAGCAACACGCGGACCGGTTGAGGGAAGGGCGGATCCAGTGCGCGCGCGACCAACACGATGTCGGAGCGGATGCGCCACAGGGTGCGGGGAACGGCAGCCGGAATGGCGTGCCGCGAGAGCCGTGCAGCATGTTCGCGGTCCGCTTCCCGAAGCGCCTGCTCGATTGCGGCGAGCGCGGGACGCAACTCGACAAGGGGAACGACGAACGACGTCGTCTCGCCGGTTGCGACGGCGTCCGCCATGCGACCGATCAGGTCCAGCATCTTGTCGAGAGCCGCGGCGGCGCGAAGTGTAACCATGGCCTGCGACGAGGCCGGCAGGATGAGCGCCATCGCCGCGACGCCGATGGCACCGCCCAGCGTGATCTCGACGACGCGATCGATGACGAAGTCGGCGATGGGCGTGCCATGCGGCATCGTCAGCATCATGATCGACGCGGTGACGGGGGCGACCTTCAGTTGCGGCCGCAGCATCGCGACATAGGTGCCGAGCGCGGTCGCGGCGACCAGCGCGCCGCCGGTCGCGAGCGTACCGTCGTCGTGGATCAACGCGCCGAGTGCCCCCAGGCCTGCGCCGACGAGCGTACCCAGCATGCGGTCGAACGCGGCGCCGAGCGTCCCGCCAAGCGAGCCCTGCATGACGATCAGCACGGTAAACACCGCCCAATAGCCCTGTTGCAGGCCCAGCAACTTGTATGCGGCAAATGCTATGGCGCAGGCCACGGCAACGCGGAACGTCTGCTTCAGCGCGGGCATGTCGGGGGTAAAAATGGCGAAACCGGTCACCCGCCATCGCTACCGCAGTTTGCGGACCCCGTCACCGTAGCGACACGGTCTTGATCGGAGGCCGCAAATCGCCTGCGGTTGCTTGCCTCGAACGCAGGATCGTGTCGCGTAGCGTGCGAGAAGGCGCTGCACTCGCCTGACCGTCATCGATCCGCGAAGGCCCAGCGCAAGGTCCGGGCGAGTTGCCGGGTGCCGGACGTGACGATCGGCCGCGTCAGCGAGGGCGACCCCTGCAAGCCATGCATCTGCCGCGCCCATGGCGGAAGAAGGTCGACCGCCGCTTGCATCACGAACCGCTGGAGCGGGATGGCGAGCGGATTTGCTGGCTCCTGGTTCAGCACGAGCTGGGCGACTTCGCGCGTCCGCGTGTCGGCAACCAGTTGCGGTTGCATTGCCGTCATATAGTCCAGCGTCGTCCGCCGATCACGCGGCAATGGACTGGCGCCGAGAGAATGTCCGATATCGGCGAATGCAGCAAAATAGCTGTCCTGCTGCGCGGAGGTGAGCCGGCGGCTGCCGTAGCGTTGCCACGCCGCGAGAAAGCACCATGCTTCGGTGACGTGCACCCATGCGAGGAGGGCGGGATCGTCGGCGCGGTACGGCGTGCCGTCCGGAAGCGTGCCGGCAATGCGCGCATGGATCGCACGGACACGCGCGATGGCGGCTTCGGCATCGGCCCGGTCGCCATAGGTCGTCACGGCGATGAACCGTGCGGTACGACGAAGCCGACCCAGCATGTCGGCGCGGAAGTTCGAATGGTCCCACACGCCGGCAAGGACAGCGGGATGCAGCATCTGAAGCAGGAGGGCAGCAACGCCGCCGACCATCATGCTGGCCACGTCCCCATGCACGCGCCAGATCTCTGATTCCGGTGGAAACAGCGCGTTGCTGCTCCGGCTTACGGGCTCTTCGCCGCGTGCCCGATCGTTGAACAGCCCGCGGACGTGTCCGACGATACCGCTCTTGGCCTGATCACGTAACGATGCGGGGATCTCTATCATAGCGTCACGAACGCGCGATTACGCATTCGGTAACGGCGGCTGCTCGGCGACCGACAGGTTGCGCTATACGCGGGCTTCCTCCGAAGGGTCGGGCCAGCTGCTATCGCCCAGACCCGCAGTGAACTGCGGACGCCGAGTTTCTCGCGGAGATCGAAGCGCCGCATGCGAGCACGAGGTCTGTCCCGCACGCGCGCGAACGAGATGGTGATCGGTATCGGTTCCCGATCGCCCGATAATCCTTATGGTGGAAGCGCATTCCGCCCGACACCACCAAGAGGATGAGCCGATGATCCTGCACGCCGACGAGATACAGGATGTCGACGTCCCCGACAGCGGCCCGATGCGAATGCACCTCTTCCGGCCGGCAGGCGAAGGACGCTTTCCGGGCGTGCTGCTGTTTTCCGAGATCTACCAGGTGACGGCGCCGATCCGTCGGCTGGCCGCGATGATTGCCGGAAACGGCTATCTCGTAGCCGTGCCCGAGGTCTATCACGAATATGAGCCAGCCGGCACGGTCCTGGCCTACGACCCGGCTGGCACGGACCGGGGGAACACGCTGAAGTTCACAAAGCCCGTCGCCGCCTACGACGCCGATGCGCGGGCGGGCCTGACTGCGCTTCTCGAGCATTCGGCGTGCAATGGCCGGTTGGGGACGTTCGGCGTGTGCCTCGGCGGTCATCTCGCATACCGGGCGGCACTCGACCCGCGCGTTTCCGCCGCAGCCTGCTTCTATCCAACCGATATTCATTCGGGAACGCTGGGAGAGGGGCGTTCGGACGACAGCATGGCGCGCATGACGGAGTTGAAGGCCGAAACGATGTTCGTCTGGGGGCGGCAGGATCCGCATGTCCCCTTTGCCGGGCGTGAGATCGTGCGGGCGCGACTGGAAGAGGTCGGTGCGTCCTATGAGTGGCATGAGCTGAACGCGCAGCACGCGTTCCTGCGAGACGAGGGCCCGCGATACGACCCCGCGCTGTTCCTTCAAGCGCTGGCGCTGACGCTGGCATTCTATCGTAGCGCACTGTCATGACGCGTGACGAAGCGGCGTTTCGACCGGACTGAGGCACTAGCCGAACACCGCAGAAGGGCGGCATCCGCTATCGCGACCTGCTTCGCTGACGTGTCACGTGCCGACCTTGGACAGCAGCTTCAGGACCGATTATAGCGTATAGGCAGCGTTCGGGTTCACGCTACGGTGTCGGAAATTCGATGTCGCGCTGGTAGCGGGCAAGCGACGACGGTAAGCGGCGGTATGTCGATATACCCTGTCTTAGCGCTGATCCTCGCGTCCTCGGCCGCTACCGCGAGCGCCCCCGCACTGCCGCCGGGTCGTTGGGACGTCACGTCCACGGTCGTCGAACTCACCGTCCCGGGGGTCCCGGGCTTCCTCGTTCGGATGATGCGCGGCAAATCGAAGGCGGAGCGAAAGCATCTGACGTTGGGACAGGGTATCGAAGCGCTGCTTATCCCGGACCCGAAAGCGCAATGCCGCGTGGACAGCCAGAAAGTTGCGGGCGGTCGCTATGCGCAGGCCCTGAGCTGCCCGCAAAAACGTGGTGACCCGATGCATATCGCCCGCGTCGGCACCTATGATCGAACGGGTTTCGTTGGCGAGGCAATCGTCACGGGTATCACGCCAAAGGGGGCGATGAAGATCGTGCTGAACCAGCGCGCCGCGCGGGTCGGCGACTAGCTGGTTCGTCGGGCCGCTACCGCGCCTCACTTCTCGAGAACCCATCCTTGGTCGGGCCGGCGCTGGCCGGATCGGTTGCCCGATCCATCCCTAGCATCAGTACCGGCCATGAGTTGCGCCGAGAGTTGGCGAACGAATGCTGGGCTTTCATTCGCTGTCCCGAGACATCCCTTGAGCGCCAGCTACTGCGTTTGAGCACCGTTCGACGTCGAACCGCCGCCCTGTTGCCGACCTTCGAGCAGGAACGTGCCGACGGATGACTGCGGCGGAACGACCAGGGTCGACGTTCCAGCCGCCACGTCCTGAACGACGGTGATCGGCTTGCCCCTGACGCGTGCTACGCCGGTGCCAGTCCACCCGTGGACGGTGACAGCGATGGTCTTCCACCACGGCTTGAAGTTCCCCTCGGGCTTGGCGAAGTCGAGCGAGAGGCCCGCGGGCGTGATCGTGCAGCGTATCGTCTGGCGGTAAAAGCTGCGGCGGGTGTAGGCCAGCGTGCGGCCGTCGTCTTCGTACAGCGTGCCGAGGCAATCGGCGCCGGGATAGACGTCCAGACGCAGCGGGCCGTTCGGGGTTTCGCTCGTGCTCTGGACCAGGGGCTGCCGGGGCAGGATCGTGCCGGCGCGGACGAACACGGGCAGGCGATCGAGACGCGGCGTCTCCGTCACGCGGTCGCCGAGCGTGCGCGCGGTCGGCACTGCCTGCGTCGCGGACTGGATCGGGCCGGCGGTGGCGGGCTCGGGCGTGCCGACGCGTTGACCGGTCCAGTAATCATACCAACCACCAGCGGGCAGGCAGACGTCGTAGGTCTGCGGCGATTCCGGCTTGGGTGGCGGTGCGATCAGCAGCGACTTGCCGAGCGTGAACGCCATCGACTGGTCGCACGATGCCGTCGCGGCGGCGGGATAATCGTAGAATACCGGGCGCATGATCGGATCGCCGAACCGCGCGTTCTGGTCCGCCAGCGTGTAGAAATACGGCATCAGGCGATAGCGTTCCTCGATGAACCGGCGGCGGATCTCAAGGTGGTCGGGGCCGTCGACCCACGGCTCGACGCGCGGCGTGCCGGTCGCCGAATGGTTGCGGAACACCGGCGTGAACGCGCCGATCTCCGTCCAACGCGTGAGCAGATCGGGGCTCGGGCCGCCCGCAAAGCCGCTGACGTCGGCGGCGCTGTAGCCGAAGCCGGACAGGCCGAGGTTGATGATCTGCTGCACCGACAGCTTCAGGTGATCCCAGGTCGCGCTGTTGTCGCCGGTCCAGGTGACCGCGTAACGCTGTCCGCCGGCGTAGCTCGCGCGGGTCATCACGAACGGGCGCTCGTCGGGACGCAGCTTGAGCAGGCCGTCGTACGTGGCGCGCGTATTCTGCATGCCGTAGACGTTGTGCGCCTCGCGGTGATCGGTGATCCGCGCGGCGAAATCGTCGCTGTCGATGCGGTGGCGGGTGTCGAGCGGCATCGTCTTGGTCGGCGTCTCGAAGATCGCCGGCTCGTTCATGTCGTTCCAGAACCCCGCGATCCCGGCGTCCAGGAAGCCCTTATATTGCGTGCCCCACCACGTCCGCGCGGCGGTCTTGGTGAAGTCGGGGAACACCGACGGCCCGGGCCAGACCGGCGCGACATAGGGGCTGCCATCGGCGTTCTTGATGAACGCGTCGGCCTTCATGCCGCTCTGGTAGGGCGCGTAGCCCTGCTCGACCGCGGCGATGTGGAGGTCGGTGATCGCGACCAACTTGATCCCGTCCGCCTTCATCTCGGTGGCAAGCTTCGGCAAGTCGGGGAAGGTCTTGGCGTCGGTGGTGAACGGCCGGTTGCGATCCTGATAGCCGATGTCGAGCCAGATCACGTCGGTCGGCACGCGGTCGCTGCGCAGGCGGGCGGCGATCTGGCGGACCTCGTCGGCGCTGCCATAGCTGTAGCGCGACTGCTGATAGCCGAGCGCCCATTTCGGGGCGAGCGGCGCGTGGCCGGTCAGGTCGGCATAACGGCGCGTGACCTCCGCCATCGATGGTCCGGCGATGAAGTAATAGTCGATCGGGCCGTCGGGGCCGCCGAACGAGAGCGTCTCGGCATCGCGGTGGCCGAAGTCGAACCAGGTGCGGAACGTATTGTCGAGCAGGATGCCGTAGCTGCCGCCAGCGCCACCGGTGCCGATGAAGAAAGGGATCGACTTGTAGATCGGATCGTCCGCGCTGCTGAACCCGAACGCGTCGGTGTTCCAGTCGACGAAGCCGTGGCCGCGCCGGTCGAGCCCCTGCGTCTTGTCGCCAAGGCCGTAGAAATGCTCGGCGATCGGCAGCGTCTTCGCGATCGCGAACGCCTTGCCGTCGGTCGAGACCGGCGCGGCGTCGGCGGAAATGATCTTGCCGTCGAGCGTCTCGAAGGTGATCGCGCCGCCTGCACCGACGCGGACGCGGACGCTGGCGGTGGTGAAGCCATCGGGGGCCGCGGTGACGGCGATCTTCTGGCGGCGGACCTCGGCGGGAACGGCCCAGCTGGCGTCCTCTGGGAACAGGCCGTTCTTGGCGACGCGGACGCGGATCAGACCGTCGGTCATCGCTGTGATCCGCGTCGCCTTGGTCCCGACCTGGACTTCTACGCCGTCGCGGTTCGGGACCAGCTTTGGTGCTGCGACGACGCTCGTCTGGGCATGGACGGGTGCGCTGCCGATGGCGGCGGTAGCGGCGAGCAGGAGGGCGATGCGTTTCATACGTGATCCTTGTGGCCCGCCAGATGGCGGAGGCGAGAGGCGTGCGACCCGAAATTCGATACGCAACGGGTCAGGAAATCGTCGATCTTCGGCAGGTCGATCGGATCGATATCGGCGCCGGGCTGAATGAGCCGTGCGGCGTCGGGAAAGGTGCCGTAGCCGGCGAACAGGCAGTGCCAGCTGATCGCCGAATAATAGCGGCCGAGCCCGGCGCGATCGATCGCCGCGACCATGTCCGCGCCGGTGAACCAGGTCGACATCAGCATCTTGAGGTCGTCGGACAGGGCTTCGATACCGCGCGCTTCCGCCCAATAGCCGGTCGGATCGTCGTGGCGCTGATTCAGCCGGTAATGCGCGACGATGTAGTCGCGGACGCCGTCGTAGCGCGCTGCGATGCGCGTGTTGAACGCGGTGCGGACCGCGTCGGTCGCGCCGCCTTCGTCGATTGCGGCGAGGAATGCCTCGACGGTCGCGATGACGAGATGCAGCGCGGTCGCCTCGAGTGGCTCGAGGAAGCCCTGTGCGAGCCCGACTGCGAGCGCGTTGTGCGACCAGCTGTCGCGGAGTCGGCCGACGCGCATCTTGAGGTGGCGCGCTTCGCCTACCTCGGCGCCGATATGCGCGCGCAGTTCCGCTTCCGCCTGTGCTTCGGTCAGGTGGCGGCTGGAGTAGACATAGCCGTTGCCGTTTCGGCTGGTAAGCGGGATGTGCCACGCCCAGCCGGCCGACAGCGCGGTCCCGCGCGTTTGGCTGGGGATCGGCGCACCGGGGGTATGCGCGGTGGGCATGACCACCGCGCGGTCGTTGAACAGCGCGCCGGCATAGCTGACGAACGGCATTTCGAGCGCGTTGAAGATCGTGCCGCGGAACCCGCTCGCATCGATGAAGAAATCGCCTGCGATGCGCTCGCCGTCGGTATCGATCAGCGCGGCGATATCCCCGGTCTGGGCGCGCTCGACGCTGTCGATCCGGCGCTGCAGATGGACGATGTCCAGTCTCTCGGTCGCATGCGTGGCAAGGAAGGCGCCGACCTTGTACGCGTCGAAGTGATAGCCGTAGCTGACCTCGAACGGGAAGTTCGCGGCCGGTTGCGGCGCGCAGTTTCCGACGGCTAGGCGATCGGGCAGCAGGAACTGGTCGGGATGCGCCTGAACATCGCGCCCCGTCCGCCGTGCCCGCGTGTTGTAGAAGAACTGCGGCGCGGTGTGGCCGTCGAGTTCGGTAGGGAAGGGGTGGAAATAGCGTTCGTACCCCGCGCGGTCGGACCAGCCTTCGAAGCCGATCCCCAGCTTGTAGGTCGCGTCGCACGCCGGCATCCACTCGGCTTCGGCGATGCCGAGCGTGTCGAAGAAATGCTTCAACTGCGGCGTCGATCCTTCGCCGACGCCGACGATGCCGATCTCCGGGCTTTCGACCAAGGTCACGCGGACGCCGCGATTCCGCCAGCGATGCGCGATCAGGCACGCGGTCATCCACCCGGCGGTGCCCCCGCCGAGGATGACGATATGCTGGCCGGGTCCGTCGATCACCGTTGCAGCACCAGCCCGGACAACGGCGGCAGCGTCGTCGCGTCGGCGCCGTCGGTCGCGAACAGCATGTCGCCGTCGATGGAGATGCTCGACGGCCAATCACGTGCGTCGTCGCCGAGATTGAACACGCACAGCAGCGTCTCGTCCGCGGACTCCCGCTCGAATGCAATCACCGCATCGTCACTGTGGACGATCCGCAGGCTCCCGAGCCGCAGCGCCGGATGCGCCTTCCGCGCGGCGATCAGCGTCCGCGTCCAGTGCAGCAGCGACGTCGCGTCCGTTTCCTGTGCGTCCACCGCGATCGCGCGGTGATCCTCCCCGAACGGCAGCCAGGGCTCGGTGCTGCCGAACCCGAGATCGGGCGCGGCGCCGATCCACGGCATCGGGGTACGCGCGCCGTCTCGGGACAGGGTCAACGGCCAGTTCGCGATCGCTTCCGGGTCCAGCAGGTCGTCGAACGCGATGTCGACCTGCGTCAGCCCCAGCTCCTCGCCCTGGTACAGGAAGATGTTACCGCGCAACGCGACGAGCAGCAGGATCTTCATCCGCGCGAACGCCTCGCGCTGGTCGGGCGTGGTCCAGCGCGATACCGCGCGCGGCGCGTCGTGGTTCTCGAACGCCCAGCTCGGCCAGCCGAGACCCGGCGTATCGGGCCAGTTGCCGACCGCATCGACGATCAGTTCGGGCGTGAGTTGGTCCGCGTACAGGAAGTCGAAGCCGTACGCGCTGTTGAGCCGGCCATTGCCGCCGGTAAACAGCTTCATCTCGCGGTCGCTGTCGTCGCCGCCGACTTCAGCGACCGTGAACCCGGCGCCGTATTCGTCGAGCAGCGCACGGATCCGCTCGATGAAGCCGACGATGTCCGGATGGCTCTGGTTGTACAGCTTCTGCTGGAAGTCGAACGACCGCGTCCGCGGCCGATTGGTCGCGGGTGCAGGCGGATTGTCGGTGAGCGCCGGGTCGTGCATCGCGAAGTTGATCGCATCGAGCCGGAAGCCGTCGACGCCGCGACACAGCCAGAACCGCGCGGTCGCGATCAGCTCGTCCTGCACCGCGGGGTTATGCCCGTTGAGCTGCGGCTGGTCCTTCAGGAAATTGTGCATGTAATATTGCCCGCGCCTGGCATCCCAGGTCCAGGCGGGGCCACCGAACACCGACTGCCAGTTCGACGGCGGTGTGCCATCGGGCTTCGCATCCGCCCAGACATACCAGTCCGCCTTGTCGCCGCTGCGCGAGGCGCGGCTCCGGCGGAACCAGTCATGTTCCTCCGAGGTGTGCGAATAGACCTGATCGATGATGATCTTGAGGCCGAGCGCATGCGCGCGCGCGATCAGGGCGTCGAAATCGGCGAGCGTACCGAAGATCGGATCGACGTCGCGATAATCCGACACGTCGTAGCCGAAATCCTTCATCGGCGAGGTGAAGAATGGCGACAGCCACACCGCATCGACGCCCAAGCTGGCGACGTAGTCGAGATGCGCGGTGATGCCCGGCAGGTCGCCGATCCCGTCGTCGTTCGAGTCCGCGAAACTACGGGGATAGATCTGGTAGATCGTCGCACCCTTCCACCATGGGCGGTCGGCGGCAGCGTCAGGCATTCGTACAGGCATCAACGAGTCTCCGCGGCGCAGACGGCATAGCCGAACGCGGGCAGGGTTAGTGTGACACTGCCGGGGGCAGCAGCGCGGGCTGCGCATGTGCCGGCGAGCGTAGCGAATTGCGTTGAGCGGGTCTCGACCTGCACCGCCTGCCTGAGCGGCTTCGCGGAGGTATTGAACGCAAGCAGGGTTTCTGCACCCGTTGTCGGATCGAAGCGCGACACGGCGAGCAGACCGGGCGTTTCGCTACGGCTACGCATCAGCGTGCGGCCGCGGGTCAGTGCGGGATGCGTCACGCGGAGTTTCGCCAGCGCGGCGATCTCGCGGAACAGCGGATTGGTCTCGCCAAAGCTTTCGGTGGCGGTCGTCTTGGTCGTGCCGAGCAGCCGGTTGTCGTTGTAGATCGCGACCTTCGACGCGAACATGTCCTCGCGCGCATCCTGGTCGTTGCCGTCGCTGACGAAGCCCTGTTCGTCGCCCGAATAGATCGTCGGGACGCCGCGCAAGGTCAACAGCATCGCGTTCGACAGCAGCACGCGCTTCAGCACTTCCTCGTCGGACGCCTGTGGGAACGCCTTGCGTACGAACGTCGCGAACCGCCCGTCGTCATGGTTGCCGGTGAAGGTCGGCAGGATCGCCGCGGTGTCGACGCCCTTCGCATACAGCACGTCGCCGTCGAACAACGCCTCGAACGCATCGGTGCCGCGCGTGCCCGCGACCGTCTCGACCACCGCCTGGCGGAACGCGAAGTCGAGCACCGCGGGCAGCTTGTCGACGACCGTATGCTGCGCGAGCACCGCGGGGCGGATCTCGTGGTCGGAGACTTCGCCGAAGATGTGGAAGTTCGGGATGCCGTTCGCCTGCGCGCGCGTCAGCATCGCCGGCACGAACTGCGCCCAGAATTCCGGGTTCACGTGGCGCGCGGTATCGATGCGGAAGCCGTCGACCTTGAACCGGTCGATCCACGATCCGAAGATGTCGATCATCCCGCTCACGACGCGCGGGTTCTCCGTCATGATGTCGTCGAGGCCCAAGAAATCGCCCATCGTCGAGCTCTCGTTCATGAAAGTCGTGTCGCCGCGATTATGGTAATAGATCGGGTCGTTGAGCCACGCGGGCACCTTCACGGTCCGCTCGGCGGCGGGCACGTACGGCGTGTAGGCGTAGGTCGTGTCGGTCAGCCTGGCGAAGTTCGCCGCGGTCTGGACGCCGTCACCGACGAACCCGGGATTGATCGCCTTGCCACCGACCCCGCCCTTGCGCTGGTACGGATAGGTCGCGCGGTCGCGGTACGGGCAGGGCATGCCGACCGAGCATTCGCGGTACTGGATCACGTCGGCGGTGTGGTTGATGATGATGTCCATGTACACCTTCATCCCGCGCTTGTGGGCGGCGTCGACGAACGCCGTCATGTCGGCATTGGTGCCGAGATGCGGGTCGACCTGGGTGAAGTCGGTAATCCAATAGCCGTGATACCCGGCGGATTCGTGGCCCGGCGCGCCTTGCACCGCCTTGTTCTTGAAGATCGGCCCGAGCCAGATCGCGGTCGCGCCGAGATGCTGGATATAGTCGAGCCGCTTGGTCAGCCCCTTCAGGTCGCCGCCGTGATAGAAGCCCTTGGCGGTCGGATCATAGCCGGTCTTCAGCCGATCGCCGGCGATCCCGCCGCGATCGTTGCTCGGGTCGGCGTTCTCGAACCGGTCGGGCAGGACGAAATAGATCACCTCGTCCTGCGGCGCACGCGCGCGGTAGTCGGCGGGCGGCACGGCGGCGGTGCCCGACAGCGCGAGCAGGATGGCGGCGGCAATGCTCATGCGCCAAGCCCTGCCGCTGCTGCACAATGCTGGGCGACGAACGCGGCGTGGTCCTGCATCTGGCCTGCCTCGCGCGCGTTCAGCTTGTCGATCGTGTCCATGAACTCCCCCAGGTCGCTCGTCGATATCGCGTCGGCCAGCGGGTGGTGGCCCGCCGGCATGATGCCTTGTCCGGCCAGTACCTGAAGCCAGCCGACTTCGGTGAACAGCTCCTCATGCTCGCGGACGATGTGTCCGTTGCCCCGCCACAGGTCGATCTTCGCGGCGAGCGTGTCGGGGACGGCCATGTCGCGGCATTGGCGCCAGAACGGCGTGTCGTCGCGCGCGGTCGCCTTGTAGTGGAGGATGATGAAGTCGCGGATGCGTTCGTATTCGAAGTCGCTCTGGCGGTTGAACTCGGTGCGGTCGGCTTCGGCGATGACGCGGCCCGGCAACAGCTTTAGCAGTCGCGAGATCGCCGATTGGATGAGGTGGATGCTGGTGGATTCGAGCGGTTCCATGAACCCGGCGGCGAGCCCGAGCGGGACGACGTTGCGGTTCCACATCCGCTTGCGACGACCCGTGCGGAACGCGATCGTCCGCGGATCGGCCATCGCCGGCGTGTCGAGCCCGGCGAGTAGCGTCGCCGTCGCCTCGTCCTCGCTCATGTGCGCGCTGGAGAAGACGACGCCGTTGCCGGTGCGATGCTGCAAGGGAATGCGCCACTGCCAACCGGCGGCATGCGCGGTCGAGCGCGTGTACGGCGTGAACGCTTCGCTGCGCGCCGAGGGTACCGCGATCGCGCGGTCGCACGGCAGCCAGTGCGTCCAGTCCTCGTACCCGGTGCCGAGCGCTTGCTCGATCAGCAGCCCGCGAAACCCGGTGCAGTCGATGTACAGGTCGGCGACGACCGTCGTGCCGTTCTCCAGCACGACGCCGGAGACGTCGCCGCTCTCGCCGTCGCGCGTGACGCGGACGATCTTGCCTTCGATCCGGTTGACGCCCCGCGTTTCGGAATAGCGCCGCAAATACCGTGCGTAGAGACCGGCATCGAAATGATACGCGTACGGCATCGCCGGCAGGACACGCGACGTGCGGGCAGGACCGCGCTGCATCCGCTCGGCGAGCGCGGCGTGCGTATTGAGCGAATAGGCGCCCAGATCGCCGGCCAGCCCGAGCGACCGCGCACGCAACCAATATTGGTGGAACGGCAACAGACCGACGTCGCGCCCGACATCGCCGAACGCGTGCATGTAGCGATGGCCCGGCTTGAACCAGTCGACGAACTCGATGCCGAGCTTGAACGTGCCACCCGTCGCGCGCAGGAACGCGTCCTCGTCGAGCCCGAGCGCGTCGTTGAACAACCGGATCTGCGGGATAGTCGCCTCGCCGACCCCGACCGTGCCGATCGCGTCGGACTCGATCAGGTCGATCTCGAACCGGGCATCGAGGAAGCGAGCGAAGGTCGCGGCCGCCATCCACCCGGCAGTGCCGCCGCCGGCGATCGCAATGCGCAAGGGTTGGTTGGCCATCGTCCGCGTTCCCGCTTCCAGTATATCAGGCACGGGCGCGGCGCGATCGGGAGGACCGCGCCGCGTTCGATCCGATCAGAACTTGTACGTGATGCCCACATAGTAATCGCGGCCATAGCGCTGATAGTCGATCACCTGGCGCTGGTCGCCATTCTGGTACGTCACGAACGGCCGATCGGTCAGGTTCTTGGCCTGCGCGAGGATCGCGAAGTTCGCCAGGGGCCCGCTCTGGAATTCATAGCCGACCTGCGCATCGAGGATGCCTTCGGACCGCGCGGTGCGATAGGTCGGCGTCGACGAGATACCGGCGACTTCGGCGAGGAAGGACGAGCGGTAGCGATAGTTGACGCGCGCCTGGAAGCCCTTCTTCTCGAAGTAGAAGGTGCCGCTGCCGGTCAGCTTCGACAAGCCGGGCAGGGTGATCGCATCGACCGGGTTGTTGGCGTACTTGATCTCGGATTCGGTATAATTGCCCGAGACGAAAATGCCGAACCCGTCGAGCGCCGACGTCACGGCCTTGAACGGCAGCGAGAAGGTGCCCTCGACGCCCAGCACCGAGCCGCGTCCGGTATTCGCCGGAGCACTGACGACACCGGCCTGCAGGCCGTTCGCGACGACGATCGCACGCTGCGCCGGGGTCAGCGCGCTCAGCAGCGAGGAGAAGTCATAGGCATAGCTGTTGTTCGGATCGACGAAGTCGGTGAGGTGCTTGAAATACCCCGACAGCGCGACGTAACCGCCGCCGGCGAAATATTTCTCGAACGACAGATCGATGTTGGTCGACTGGTACGGCTTGAGATTGACGTTGCCGCCGGTCGAGGTGAACACCGGGTTCAGCCCGGGATTGGTGTTGTTCGCCTGGATGTTCGCGACGTTGATGCCGACCGCCTGCGTCACGCGCTCCTGATCGAGGCGCGGGCGGACCATCGTCTGCGAAGCGCCCAGCTTCACGAAGCCGAGCGGGATCAGCTCGACCGACATCGTCGCCGACGGCAGGAAGTTCGTGTAGGTCACCTTCTGCGCGGCGGGTGCATTGGTCACCACGCCGCCGACGACGCTGGCGATCTGGCCGTCCGAACGCTGATCGCTATGCACGACCTGCGCGCCGATCGAACCCTTCAACGCCTTGTCGCCGAGATCGCCGTCGAGCGTGATCTTGGCATAGCCGGTGTAGATGTTCTCGGTCACCGTATTGTCGCGGACCAGCGACTCCGGGCGGTTGTCGTAGAAGCTGTTGTAGCTGTTGTTGTAGAGATACAGCGGATCGAGCGCGAGGGCAGCTGGAACGCCGAGATAGTCGAGCGGAACGGTGCCGATGATGGCGTCGGACGGCACGGCCGCCGACGTCGGCGTGCCGCTGGCAACGGTGCAATCGACGCCGGTACCCTTCGGGCACAGGAAGTATGATTTGTAGGCGCTGGTCTTCTCGCGGCGGCTATAGTTGCCACCGGCTTCCCAGCCCTTGACGATGCTGTTGTCGAATTCGCCGTTCAGGCTCGCGCGGAGCGACTTCAGATCGTCCTTGAAATCCGGATTGCCGAGGAAGCCTGCCTGCACCACGGCCTGCGTGCCGTTATAGCCCCACCCTTGCGGATCGGTCAGTTTGAAGACGTTGGTATCGGTATAATCCAGCGTCGGCACGATCTTGTAGGTGCCGTTGGCGTTCTGCGACACCTTGACCGTGTCGCCCGGACCCGACGCCTGATAGCCGGTGCCGGTGTAGGTCTCGAGCGTGAAGTCGGTGCGCGTCGCGCGGCTCCAGCTCGCGTCGACGTTGAGGTGGATCTTGTCCGTCAGCTTCAGGTCGTTGTTCCAGCCGAGCGAGAAATTCTCGGCCTTGCGCTGGTTGAAGTCGTTGCGCTGGATTGCGTGAACGTTGTTGAACGTGATCGCGTCGGCGAACCCGTCCGAGACACCGGTGATGTTGGTGTTGGCTGCGCCGACGTTGCTCGCGAGCGGGAATTCGATGCCGCGAAGGTGCTGCGTCTCTTCGAAATGCGAATACAGCGCGTCGAAGGTCGAGTGAAAATTGTCCGAGGGCTGCCACTCGATCGTCGCGACGCCACCATAGCGCTTCAGCTCGTTCGACTGGACATAGGGCTTGGCGCCCTGGATGACGTATGGATCGGTGGCGGTGCCGGTACCGTTATAGCCCCACGCATTATAGCGCTCGTCCTGCGACGGGGTCTGCGTCGCCGACACGCCGATCGCGATGCCGAGCGTGTCGTTGGCGAACTTATCGACATAGGTCGCCGATGCGCGGTAGCCGTAGCGATCGCCGTCGGGATTGAGCTTGTCGATGCCGTTCATCTGCGCACGGGCGCTGACCGCGATGATGCGGTGGGCCTGATCGAGCGGGCGCAGCATGCGCAGATCGACCGTACCGGCGACACCGGCAGCGATCAGCGACGCGTCGGCCGACTTGTAGACGTTGACGTTCTTGAAGAATTCCGACGGATATTGGTCGAACTCGACGCCGCGATTGTCGCCGGTCGTCACCTGTTCGCGCCCGTTGAGCAGCGTGGTCGAGAAATCGGGGCCTAGGCCGCGGATCGACAGGCGCTGATCGCGACCTTCGAGACGCTGGGCCGTTACACCCGGCAGGCGTGCGAGCGAGTCCGCGATCGACACGTCGGGCAGCTTGCCGACGTCCTCGGCGGAGATCGAGTCGACGATCAGGACCGACTGGCGCTTGATCTTGGCGGACGAGTCGAGGCCGGCGCGGATGCCGGTGACGACGATATCGGAGTCGGCGGTCGGCACGGCCTGCGCCGCGGCGGTGGCGGTATCGGCTGGCTCGGGGGTCGGTTGCGCGGTCGTCGTGATCGCGTCAGCCTGTACCGGCGCGGTCGGATTGGCGTTTGCAGTGCCCGGTGCGGTTCCGGTCGTCGCCTGCGCGAACGCGGCCTGGCCGGGCAGGATCAGCGCGGCGGCGAGCGCGGTTGCACTGACGCGGAGCGCAAGGCGGCCATGCGCGGAAATGCCGAACGCCGCGCGTGCGCGCAACGGAGTAGACTGGCTCATGAAATCCCCTTCAGGCGAGACAAATCCCGCGCATCCTCAATTGCTTCTCGTGGTATCCCCGACGTCATGACGATGCGTCGGGTGTCGCAACGCCGCTATATTTCGGGTGAGGTCGTTGCAAAAGAGACGAGCATACGTATTCACTGGTTCATGCAGACCCTGTCTCTTCTGGACCACGCTCGCGGGCAAAGGCGCTGACGATGAACCGTCGCCCGACATCGTTTGACATCGCGCAGCTGGCTGGCGTGTCGCAGCCGACCGTGTCGCGCGCGCTGCGTGGCTCGAAATCGGTCAATGCGCAGACCCGCCAGCGGATCGAGGCAATCGCGCAGAGCCTGCATTACGCGGTCGACAAGCACGCATCGTCGTTGCGAACCCAGGCGGCGAACACGCTCGCGCTATTGTTTTTCGAGGAACCGGCCGAGGACGATTCGACGATCAACCCGTTCTTCCTGTCGATGCTCGGATCGATCACCCATGCTTGCGCGCGCGCCGGCTACGACCTGCTGATCTCGTTCCAGCAACTGTCGGGCGACTGGCACGTCGATTACCAGGACAGTCGCAAGGCCGACGGCATCATCCTGCTCGGCTATGGCGACTACGAAGCATATCGCGCGCGCCTCGATCACCTGACCGAACAGGGCACCAAGGTCGTACGCTGGGGCGCGGTCGGGACCGGACCCGCGGGGATCACCGTCGGATCGGACAATCGCGGCGGCGGCCATTCTGCCACGGCGCATTTGATCGCGCGCGGACGACGCCGGATTGCGTTTCTGGGGGCGGCTGATGGACGGTATCCCGAACTCGAAGACCGCTATCGGGGATACCGGGACGCCTTGGAGGCTGCCGGGCTGGAGCTGGACGAGCGGTTGCAGGTCGATGCCATCACGGCGGAGGAAGCTGGTCAGGACGCAGTCGCCGAACTCGCCCGGCGTGGCGTCACGTACGATGCTATCTTTGCGGCGAGCGACAGCATCGCGATCGGTGCAATGCGCGCCCTGACGGCGGCCGGACGATCTGTCCCGGACGACGTGGCGATCGTCGGGTTCGACGACATCGCGTCGGCGCAATTGACCACCCCGCCGCTGACCACGGTCACCCAGGACGCGCGCCGGGCTGGCGAGGCGCTGGTGCGGACGCTGCTGGCGAGGCTTCGGGACGAGGTGACCGAAGATTCACCGCTCCCGACGCATCTGGTGATCCGGGCGAGCAGCGGGACGTAGCGCGAAGATAATCGTGCCCGTGCGGGGCAGGGCCGCGTCGTCCGGAGCAGTCCGTCACGCTGACGAAAGTCCGGACGACGGGAGCGGGCTCGGTCGGTGCGCTGCCGGCCGGCTCAGTCGTCGAAGAGAAACAGGTTGAGCGTCAACCGTCCTGCCAGCGGGTCCGCGCTCAGCACCACTTCGGGCGGCAGATACGCGCAATGTAGGGTGTTGCCCGCGTAGATGAGCGCACGGTTGAAACGGGCCGGCCGAACCGCGACGCAGTCGTACAGCGCCGTGTCCCCGGCGATATACGCCGCTTCGGGCATCCCGTGCGTGCCAACCCCGCGCTCCAGCTCCGCCTTGAACCGGTCGAGCCGCGACGCATCAACGCTTTCGTAGCCGGTCGACCGCTGGCGATAGAACGCGGTGCCGCCTTGCTCGTCATGCCCGAGGAACAGGAGCACGGCGATCCGTCCCGGCTCGACGCCATCGAAATGCGGCAGGCGCTGGATCGGGGCCAGGTCGGCGGGGGCGGTGGTGACCAGCGAATAATAGGCCTCCGACACCGCCGGCGCCGGATCGAGCCCGAAATGCCCGGCCAGCAACGGTGCGATCCGTCGGCGCATCGTCGCGGCCAGGCGAGGTGGTACGAGCGCGCGGACGCCCGGGTAATGGGGGCCGATCGGCGCCATGCGCAGGCTGGCGGCATCCTCGCGCAGCGCATCCGGGTCGGGCCAGAAATCATCGATCGCGATCAACGGTCGTCGCTCGTTGCCTTGCTGGTAGATCGTGGTTTTCGTTATGTCGGTCATTGCGCTGCCGTCATGCCGCGGTGACGTGCCACGCGGCAAGGTATTCGTATGCATAGTTGTTTTGCCACACGCTTGGCGGCAAGCCGACGTCTCAGGATCGCCGCGCGGACAAGCGGCGGCCGACGGGAGAGGCGCATTTTGACCGAAAAACCAGTCCAGGGCTTTGGCGGTCTTTGGAATATCAGCTTTGGATTCTTCGGCATCCAGATCGGCTTCGCGCTGCAAAACGCCAATATGAGCCGGATTTTCCAGACGCTGGGCGGGTCGCTCGACGACCTTTCCTATCTCTGGGTCGCGGCACCACTGACGGGTTTGCTCGTTCAGCCAATCATCGGTCACTACAGCGATCGCACCTGGACTCGCTTCGGTCGTCGCCGCCCGTATTTCTTCGCCGGCGCCGTGCTCGCAGCCCTCGCGCTGTTCGTGATGCCGGAAGCCAGGATGCTCTGGCTCGCCGCGCTGACATTGTGGGTGCTCGATGCCTCGGTCAACGTCTCGATGGAGCCATTTCGCGCGTTCGTGGGCGACATGCTGCGCAAGGATCAGCACACCGCCGGCTATGCCTTGCAGACCGCGTTCATCGGCACGGGCGCGGTGGTCGGGTCGATCTTCCCGTTTGTACTGGCGCATCTGGGCGTGTCCGGCGATGCCCTGGCCGGCGTGCCCGATACGGTACGCTACAGCTTCTGGGTCGGCGGCGCGGCGTTGTTGCTTGCGGTCCTGTGGACGGTCGGCAGCACGCGTGAATACAGCCCGTCGGAAATGGCAGCGTTCGGCGAACGCGACGCCGACGAAGCGCTGGCCGTGCCCGTCCGTGCGCTCGCCAGCCGCGGCTTGGCGAGCGGCATCGCCTGGATCGTGGCCGGGATCTTAGTGATCGTCGCGGTTCCCGAACTGGCGCTGCAGAAGGAAGTGTACCTGCTCGGCGGGCTGCTCGTCGCCTACGGTGCCGCGAGTCTCGCCGGGATCATCCTCGCGCGCGGCGGCAATACCGACAACGCGCTGAGCCAGATCGTCGGCGACTTTGCGGCGATGCCGTCCGTGATGAAGCGTCTCGCGCTCGTCCAGTTCTTCAGCTGGTCGGCGCTGTTCATCATGTGGATCTTCACCACGCCCGTGGTCGCCCAGTACATGTACGGATCGAGCGATGCGACGAGTGCGGCCTACAACGCTGGCAGCGACTGGGTCGGCGTGTTGTTCGCGGTCTATAACGCAGTCGCGGCGCTGGTCGCGCTGCTCGTCTTGCCAGCGCTTGCGCGACGGATCGGTCGGGTGAAGACGCATATTGCCTGCCTGATGTGTGGCGCCGCCGGGTTCGCCAGCTTCCTCGTGGTGCGGGATCCGACGCTGCTGATCGTCAGCGAAGTGGGCGTCGGCATCGCCTGGGCGTCGATCCTCGCCATGCCCTACGCGATCCTCGCCTCCAGCCTGCCCCAGGCCAAGCTCGGTATCTATATGGGATTGTTCAATATCTTCATCGTCCTGCCGCAGTTGCTGGTCGCGACTCTGATGGGGTCGGTGCTGAAGGCGTTCTTCCCGACCGAACCGATCTGGACGATGGCGTTCGCCGCGGTCGTCCTTGCGCTGGCCGCGCTGGCGATGCTGCGCGTCCCCGAAATCACCGATGGAGTCTCCTAATGCGCCGCGCCCTCACCGCCGCCCTCGCTTTACTCGCCGCCGCTGCGCCGATCGCGGCCCAGCGTCCGCCGCTTAATCAGCGGACGGAGGCGGATTACACCCCGCGGCCGTATGTCAGCCTGACCAACGCGCCCTGGGTGAAGGACGCCGTGATCTACCAGATCAACACGCGGCAGTTCACCAAGGAAGGCACGTTTCGCGCTGCTCAGGCGCAGTTGCCGCGTCTCAAGAAGCTCGGCGTCGACATCCTCTGGCTGATGCCGATCCAGCCGATCGGCGTGAAGAACCGCAAGGGTACCCTCGGCAGCCCTTATTCGGTGCGGGACTACACCGCGGTGAACCCCGAATTCGGCGACAAGGCGGACCTGAAGGCGTTCGTCGATGCGGCGCACGCGCAAGGGTTCCACGTGATCCTCGACTGGGTCGCGAACCACACCGCATGGGACAACAAATGGGTCACGCAGCATCCCGACTGGTACAAGCGCGACTGGCACGGCGATTTCCACCCGACCCCGTGGTGGGACTGGACCGATATCATCGACCTCGATTATTCGAAGCCCGGCCTGCGCAAGGCGATGACCGAGGCGATGGCCTATTGGGTCCGCGATTTCGGGATCGACGGCTACCGCGCCGACGTCGCCGGCTACGTCCCGCTCGATTTCTGGGAGGGCGCGCGCGCCGATCTGGAGGCGATCCGGCCGGTGTTCATGCTCGCCGAATGGAAGACGCCCGACCTGCTCGCGCGCGCGTTCGATGCGACCTATAGCTGGCAGTGGTACGAGACCGTGGAAGGCATCGCCGCTGGCACCTCCGACGCGACCGCGCTCTATGGCTATTACAGCGAGAACGAGAAGGCGTGGCCCAAGGCCGGCATGCGGATGCTGTGGATCGAGAACCACGACATCAATGCCTGGCACAAGACGCAATTCGAGGCGTTCGGGCCGATGCTCGACGCCGCCATCACGCTCGAGATGGTCGGCGAAGGCATCCCGATGATCTATGACGGGCAGGAGGCCTGCAATCCCAAGCGCCTCGAATTCTTCGAGAAGGATCCGATCGTCTGGTCGAAGCCATGCCGACTCGACGCGCTTTACCGCGACCTGATCGCGTTCCGTAAGGGCCACCCGGCGCTCGCCAACGGCAAGTGGGGCGCGACGATGGTCAAGGTCGAGAACGACAAGCCCAAACAGGTCTTCAGCTTCGTGCGGCAGCAGGGCGCGGACAAGGTGTTCGCCGCGTTCAACTTCTCCAAAACGCCGGTCACTGTCACCTTTCCTACTACGCTGCAGGCAGGGCGGTACCGCGCGTTCCGGACGGGACAGGCGGTGACGGTGGCAGCGGGCCAGACGATGACGCTGCCGGCCTGGGGCGTGACGCTGCTTGCCGGATCGTAGAGCGCCTTTGGAGCGCAGCGGAATGTGCAACGGCCGGCACCGCGCGCTTGGACGGAACATGGTCATGCGGGATTACGCATTCCGATGAACAATAACGCGGTTCGGCGCTTCTTGTCCTGAGTGCGCGCGTCTACCCAAGGGTGAGGCGCAGCCGGCAACGATCAAGGGCGAGCAACACGATGACCGAAGCAACCTGGGGCGATGCGACGAAGACCCCCGCCATCGATTGGCGTATGAGTGCTGCGCTCGAGAACGTGCCGCGCGGCAACAGCGACATCGCCGAAGTCACGAGCCTTGCCAGTGCCGTCCGTGCATGGGTCGATCTAGATCCTGAACACAAGGCGGCGGCGACGCTGACGGCCGAACGGCCGGTTCAGATCGAAGGCGTCTCGACGTCGTCGTTCGCTGGCGAAGGCATCGCGGTACTTGCCGAGCGGCTTCCAGCCGCGACAAAGGGCTGAGGTCGTTGGCGGGCCCCAGCGTTCGGTTTCAAGGCGGTGACGGGCTTTGGATCGCGGAACGGGAAAGCATCGGGTTCATCGGCGCGACGAGCCTCGGCGACGTCGAATTCCTGATTACCGCGGATGCCCTGGCTGAAATGCAAGATCCGGATCTCGACGGCATCGATCCAGAAACCGCGATGGAGATCTTCGAGGAACACGAAGACGAAATTCACCGCGTCGCTCTGCGAGAGTTCGTCAAGCGTCTCGGCGGAGAACCGCCGATCCTGCTGACGTCCGCCGATCTCGACGTATAATGTCAGAAGGTCCTCGGGAGCGTCGTTCGCCTGACCAAGCGTCGTCGATCGCGAGCACCGCCGGCAGCGCCGTCGCCAGCACCACGCCGCACATCGACGCGCGCCAGGCTGATCCGAACCCGGTTCGTAAGTTGGTCTTCATGGACTTCGAAGCGTCTTCGCTCGGCAAGCGCAGCTTCCCGATCGAAGTCGCCTGGGTGTTTCAAGACGGCGGTTCCGAAACCCATCTCATACGCCCGGCGCCGGGATGGGAAGACTGGAACGACGATGCACAGCGGATACATGGTATATCGCGGGCGGAACTGGAGCGCGACGGGGCGCCGCATGATGTCGTCGCTCGCCGGATGGTAGAGGTCCTGGCGGAACACGACCTCCTAGCCTCCGCGCCGAGTTGGGACGGCAAGTGGCTGAGTGCTCTCCTACGCGCGGCCGGAATTCCGCGTCACACGTTACGTCTGCGCGACACCGAGGACGCGCAACGGGACGTTGCGAGACGCCTGCTCATGGACGTGATCCGCGCCGAGGCGCTGGACGCAGAGGTCGAGGACGTCATCGTGCTGACAGGTGTGCGCGACCGCCACGGCGTTCCCGCCCATCGCGCGCTTGCCGACGCCGAAGAAGAACGGCAGCGTTGGATAGCCGTGCGTGACGAAGCTGCGCGGCGACGTGCCCGGGTGCGTTGACGGCCTACGAAATGATGAAACAGGATTAACGAACGGTCGGCTTGTCTTCGGGTCACTCGATCGGTTTCAGCGACCCGCCCTGAAGATAATTTAGCGTGACGGGAACGACGGTCGTGCCGGCGCCGACACGGACCTGCACGGTCTTCGGATCGGGCTTGCGCGAGAACAACATGTCGAACAGCGTGACGTGCGGGTTGCCCGACGCGCCACCGCCGTCGCCGCGATCGGTCTTGCCGTTGGCGTTGATGTCGTGCCGCACGTCGACGGCATAGATACCAGGCCGCTCGACCGGCATGCAGATCGCGACCGGGCCCTGGCGCGGCACCGCAATCTCGGTCCGCAGCAACGCCTGTTTCTTGTCGAAATAGCTCGAAGTCGCCCCGCCGAACACGCGGACGCGAACGTTGCCGGCACGAGACCTGAACCCGCGGACGTCGACGAGAATGGCCGGATGCTGACCATCAGGTGCGCACTTCGCCGCGTCGTGGCTCGCTGGCTCCGCGACGATGCTCGGCGTTACGGACAATGCTGCGATGAACAAACCAATCATACTTGTCGGCTTTCGCTCTTCTGCGTCGTGGAATCAATGCGGATCTGACGCTTGGTGGAGACGGTCAACATCGGACCGCAGGACGTCAGCGTTCTCCAAATAGCGCGCGCTGCGCCTTTTCGAGCTCTTCGGCATAGCGCCGCCTGACAAAGGTTTCCGAGAGGATGCCCAGCACTGCCCGGTCGTCGTCAAGTACGGCGAGTTCGTCGGCGGCCGACGCATCGAAACGGCGCATCACCTCGGCGATGTCCATCATCTGCGTCAGCGCCGCGTCGATGGCGACGGCGACCGCACTCACGGGTGACTGAAGATCGAGACCTTCGGCATAGGCGGTCGGCGTCTGGACGATGCCAGCGTAATGGTCCTCGCCATCGGCGAGCACGGTCCTGCTCGTGGCGCCCAGCGGCACGCGACGACGAAACTCCGCGATCGTCGTCGCCGCCGGCAGCACCTTGGTCTCGCGGCGCATCATCCGTCCGGCCGTCAGCGTCTTGACCCAGCCGACGTCGCGCGCGCTCTTGATCGTCTCGCCGCGCAGATGAAGGCGCCACGTCGAGAAGCTGTAGCCGAACGTCTCGCGGACGATCGTCGACGATACCAGAGCCGCCGCCAGCACCGCCCCGGTCAGCGCAAAATCATGCGTCGCCTCCAGCACGAGCATCGCCATCGTCATCGGCCCACCGACCACCGCGACGGCAAGCGCCGCCATGCCGACGAGCGCCGCGTTGCGCGGATCGACCACATCGTAACCGACGACCGCTGCGAGGCTGCCGGCGAACAGATGGCCCACGAGTGTCCCGAGGAAGAGCGATGCGAAGAACAGCCCGCCGCGGAAACCAAAGCCGAGGGACACGATCGAAGCCGCGCTTTTGGCAAGAAAGATCATCGCGATGAACGCCAGCGGTGCGCCGAGCGCGAGATCGGCATGAAGCGCGCCGTGGCCTGCCGACAATACCTGCGGAGAGATTAGCGCGACCGGGATCAACAACACGCCGCCGACCGCGAGACGCGCCCAGTCCGGAAGCTTAGTGCGACGGGTGCCGGCTTCGACCGGGGCGACGGCGCGCATGAGCACGATGCCGATCCCGGCACACAGCGCGCCCAGTCCCGCATAGACCAGATAGTGATGCGTTTCGATCGGCGTCGTCGATACCGCGTCGATCACGTAAGGGTGGGTGCCGAGCAGTTGCGCGGCGAGCGTGCCGGCCAGCGCCGCCGCGACCACCGGTGCCAGCGCAGTCGGCGTGTAGGCGCCGATGACGATCTCGAACGCGTAGAATGCGCCGGCAAGCGGGGCACCGAAGGCGGCGGCGATTGCCGCACCCGTACCTGCGCCGACGAGGTTGCGGAGATCGGCGCGTCGCAGGTTGACCACGCGACCCGCAACCGAGCCGATCGCGCCACCGAGTTGCGCATAGGCCGCCTCGAGTCCTACCGACGCGCCGAAGCCGTTCGACAGCATCGTCTGCCCTGAGATCACGAGGCTGTCGGGCACCGACATCCGGCCGCCGTGCAGCGCATTGGCCTCCACCGCATCGACCAGCGGTCGTTTGCGGGCACGTGTCGCCCAGGAGAATGCGGCAAGTACCACGCCGCCAATCGGCAGCATGATCAGCGAGGCGAGGGGTAAGGCTGGCATCGCACTCAGACGTGCGGTCGACGCCAGGCCGAACAGCACGTGCTGCATCGTCCGGGCGACGGCGCCCTGCAGCACGCTGAACAGCCCTGCGGCTGCACCGACGATCGTTGCCAGGACGATGAACGCCGCCTCGCTCGCGCGAACGCGGCGGCGGATCCATTTGAGGGACGAGAGAGCGGACAGGGGCGGGCGCCTGGCTGGAGAGACGGACCAGTTCGTCTACACCAGCAGACCCTCGCTCCGGCAATCCTTCGTCGTCGATTAGACGGCAAATTCATCGCCTGTCCGAGGCATCGTGTCCGGACAGGGGCGCGCCTATCCGCGGTACCGCAATGCGTCGACCAACCAGCCGAACGGCGCCGCCTGAGCTTGAGCTCGGCGACCTTATCCCCCTTGAGCCGGTGGGTTCGATGGCCTCGGTGCGCCAACATCCCGACTTCCCGGAAGCGTACGCCGAAGCGGCGAATGGTGGAACGATCGAACCGGCGACAAATGTTGCGCATCGGTAACAGTCTGTCGCAAAGTGCCACTTCGGTCTTAATCTGGATTTACACCGCTGCATGCGTCCGACAAGAGAACACCCGTAGGGCACCGGGGGGTGTCTCGCGGGGGCGTCGACAACGACGATCCTCGTGTAATCGGGGGAAACTAATTATGCGCTCGTTCAATCGTGCCAACGCCATACGTCTGTCTGCCGGTGCGGCGCCGCTCGCCATCCTGCTGAGCTTGAGCAGCCCCGTCTTCGCGCAGACCGTACCGGCCGGGAGCGTCGATGCTCCAGCCGACCAGGAGGCCGAGCAGGCTCAGGACATCGTCGTCACCGGCTCGCTGTTTCGTCGCGCCAACACCGAAACGCCGTCGCCCGTCACGGTGCTGACGGCGGATACTCTGGCGAAAGCCGGTATCACGACGGCAGCCGAAGCGATCCGCTCGGTCTCGGCCGACAGTGGCGGCTCGATCGGCGTCGGCTTCCAGAGCGGCTTCTCGGCGGGCGGCGTCGCCGTATCGCTGCGTGGTCTCGGCGTATCGTCGACGCTGGTGCTGGTCGATGGCCTGCGCTCCGCCAACTTCCCGATCAACGACGATGGGCACAACTCGTACGTCGATCTCAATTCGATCCCGTTCAGCCTGATCGAGCGCGTCGAAGTACTCAAGGACGGCGCCTCGTCGACCTATGGTGCCGACGCGATCGGTGGTGTGGTCAACCTCATCCTGAAGAAGCAGTTCACCGGTATCGCCGGCACGGTGGAAGCCGGCGCCAGCAGCCATGGTGACGCGGGCCGCCAGCGTGCGAACCTGACGATCGGCTATGGCGACTATGCGGACAAGGGGTTCAACGTCTATCTCAACGGCGAATTCCAGCAGGATGGTCGCGTCAGCAACCACAGCCGCGGTTTTCCCTATAACAACCGCGATCTCACCTCGATTGGTGGCAACGACAATAACGGCGCGGACAATTCGCTGACCACTGCGACCCCGAATGCAGTCGTCGTGCGCACCACGCAATCCAACCTCAACAACCCGTTGAGCGGTGGCACCGCGTTGTTCAACACCAACTACACGACGCTGAACCTCGGCAATTGCACCGGCGGCACCTACACCCAGACCGGCGGCGCCAACGGCGTCGGCTGCAAGCACAATCTGGAAGACGAGTATTTCCAGCTTGCGCCGCTGCAGCGTAAATATTCGATCAACGGACGCATCAGCGTGCGGCTGGCGGAGAATGTCGAGGGCTACCTGACCGGCAGCTACTCGAACAGCTATGTGAGCATCAACAACGCGCCGCGCGCGCTGCGCAACACGCAGCCTTATGGTGGTGCCCCGTCGCTGGCATCGAGCAACCCCGGCATCGTCCTGCCTGTCTATATCTGCACGTCGGGCATCAACTGCGCGGTTCCCGGCGCGCCCGGCCGTCAGCTCAACCCGAATAATCCCTACGCCGCGGCGTTCGCCAACGCCCCCGCCAACGGCGCTGCGCGCCTCTATTATTCGTTCGGCGACATCGATGCCGGCAGCGACCGGACGAACGAGGTGTATCGCTTCGCCGGTGGCCTGCATGGCAGCGTCGGCGACGACTGGACCTGGAAAGTCGATGGCGTCTACGCTCGCGACAATCTGGAAATCGTCCAGCGTGGCTATCTGAACATCGCCAACATCCTCACCGCGATCAACACTGGCGCGTACAACTTCGTCAATCCGTCGCAGAACTCGCAGACGGTGCGCGACTTCGTATCGCCGGACAAGATCACGCCATCGCACTCCGAGATGTACTCGCTCGATGCGGCCATCACCAAGCAGCTGTTCCAGCTGCCGGGTGGCCCCTTGATGGTCGCCGTTGGCGGCCAGGTGCGTCGTGAATCGCTGGTCAACAACAATCAGAACGCGCTGCTCGACACCTACGGCCTCACGACCTCGTCGGCGTTCGGCAAGCACACGGTTTCGGCGGGCTATTTCGAAATCCAGGCGCCCGTGCTCGATATCCTCGAGATCAACGGTTCGGGCCGCTACGATCATTATTCGGAGGGTTTTGGTCGCTTCTCGCCGAAGATCGGCATGAAGTTCACGCCGATCCGCCAGTTCGCGGTTCGCGGTACGTATTCGCAAGGGTTCCGCGCGCCGACGTTCGCCGAGTCCGGTCCGCGGTCGCAATATGCCGGCTTCGTCACGACCCAGCCTCCGGGCAATTTCTGCGCGGCGCATGGCGGCTCGGCGACGGCAACCAACACCTGCGTCACCGGCGGCAATCCGTACAACCTCTCCTATTCGGTCGGCCGTGGGTTCGTCGGCAATCCCGACCTCAAGCCGGAAACGTCGCGCAGCTTCACGGGCGGCATCATCGTCGAGCCGACGTCGTGGTTCAGCGCGACGGTCGACTATTACAACGTGAAGAAGTCGAACCTGATCGCCAACGGTCCGCTCGCGGGTGACGCGATCGTCGCTTATTACAAGCAGTCGACGTTGGCGGCCGCGACCGCTGCCGTAGCCGCGGTCGGACCGGGCTATTCGGTCAACACGGTCGACGGCATCGATCCGGCCTTCCCGAACGCGTTGCCGCGGCTGCTCATCATCAACGCACCGTTCGTCAACGTGAACTTCGACAAGACCTCCGGGCTCGATTTCTCGGGAACGGCCCGTATCCCGCTGGCCGAAGGGCTCCGCTTCACCAGCCGGGTCGAAGCGACCTACATCATTCAGTATGATCGCCACACGGCACAGGGCGTGCAGAAATACGCCGGCACGATGGGTCCTTATGACCTGTCGTCGGGCAACGGCACGCCGAACTGGCGCGGTAACTGGCAGAACACGATCGAGGCCGGCAAATTCTCGCTGACCGCGACCGCGTATTACGTCGGCAAGATCAAGGCGGTCGCGACCGACCAGGGCAGCCTCGACACGTCGTGCACCAACAGCCTCTACAAGTCGTCGCAGGCAGGGGTTCCGGTCGATCGCTTCTGCTACGTCAACAGCTTCATCAACGTCGACCTGAACGCGACGGTCGCGGTGAGCGACGACTTCTCGTTCTTCGGCAATGTGGGGAACATTCTCGGTGCACGCGCTCCGATCGCGCCGGCGTCCTACGCAAGCTCGCCCAACTTCCTGACCACATGGCATTATGCCGGTCTGATCGGGCGGACGTTCCGTGCAGGTGCAAACTTCAAGTTCTGATCACCTTCCATGACCAGGACAGGGGCAGCTTCGCGAGAAGCTGCCCTTTTTCGTTGCTCCGTCGTCGGCGCCTTAGTCGAACGCGACGACGGCGGTCGCGCTTCGGTGCCCGAGAAGCAGCGGGAGCGCCTTCGGGGCGGGGAAAGGTTTATCGTCGTGGGGCTTGACGCACCGCCGTCAGGTGCAATGAACCCGCAGCCCGATGCAATAAATTGAGAGCCCCATGCCGGCCTTTTCACGTTTCATGCGCTACTTCATCGCGGTTGGGCGGTTGGGATCGATCAGGAAGGCCGCCGATGTTCTGAATGTTTCGGCATCGGCGATCGATCGGCAGATATTGAACGTCGAGGCGCAAATGGAGCTGCCGTTGTTCGAACGGCTTCCGACCGGGCTGAGGCTGACGGCCGCCGGCGAGATCATGATGGCGTCGGGGTTGAAGTGGCAAAAGGAACTGGCCGATGTCCGTACGCAGATAGAGGATCTGCGCGGGCTCAAACGCGGCCATGTCGACATTGCGATCATCGACGCGCTCGCCAAGGGCTATATTCCCGCCACGATCCACGCGATCCAGAGCAAGTATCCGGGGATCACGATCGGTATCAAGGTGCTGAACAACGACGCGGTACGCAGTGCCATTCTCAGCGGCGAAGTCGACTTCGGGATATTCTTCGAGCCGCAATCCTTTCGCGGCATCACCGTGCGCGCGTTCGTGGAGGTCGTGCTGGGACTGTTGACGCCGGCCGGCCATCCCCTGGGACAGCGACGGGAAGCGCGGTTTTCCGCGTGCGCGGGGTCCACCCTGATCGTTCCTGCCGAACCACTGGCGGTCTGCCAGCAGATTGCGGTGCTGGAGGGTATCACCAGCCTGGTTGCCGATCGGACCGTGACCTCCGACAACATTCAGATGATCACGTCGCTGGTATTGCAGGGCGTCGGCATCGGCGTTTTGACGTCGATCGACGTGACGACCGAGGTTCGTCGCGGGCTGTTGTCCTTCACCCGGATATCGGACGCGGTCCTGAAGCCGATGATCCTAGCGCTCTGCACGTCGTCGGCGCGGACGCCCTCCTTTGCCGCAGGGATCGTGCTGCGCGAGATCGAGAACGGCTTTGCGCAACTGAGCTATCCCGCCTCGATGGAAGCCGGCATCGATACGGAGGAGCAACGGCCGGTCATCTAGCCGTCCGCAACGATCGCGCGCGCCGGGCGATCAGCCTTGTCATCAAAGCCTCCAGCCGCGCCGGATCGACCGCGCGAACGACGTCGACATATTGCTCGCCCAGACCGGGTTGATAGCCCTTGTCCCAGGAAAGCAGGTCGCCATAGCCCGCGCCGAATTGCGTATTGGCGTCGACGAAAAGCTTTTCCCGCGCGGTGACGATCGTCGGATCCAGCCAGACTCCCGCGGCAAGTTCGTCCCACAGCGGGAAGCCCGGTTCCATCGCCATGATGAATTTGGCGATCGCGGGGTCTGCAACCTTGGCGAGGCGCGCGCGCAGGTCGGTACTCAATTGCGTCGCCGTCGCAGGATCGACCGGGACGAGCGTGACCTGCTTCCAGGGGCTGTGCAGGACGATGCTCGCGGCTTCTGGATCGAAACGGATGTTGAACTCGCGGCGCGGCGTGTTGACATATTCGCGCGCGAAGTCGTCGGCGGATCGGTCGCTGAGCTTCTGCCGTGGGTTCAGGCTGCCGCCCATATAGACCAGTTCCTTCGCCAGTCCGGCGAAACTCGGGTCCAAGCGCTGAGCCAGAGCAAGGTTTGTCAGAGGACCAGCCGCGACGATGGTGATCTCGCCGGGATGAGCGTGGACCATTCGGATGAGGAACAGCGCCGCGATCTCCGGCAATGGCTTCACCACGGCATTGCCGCCCGGAAGCAGGACGGGATCGGTCGGGCCGAAATACGCTGGCGTGCTCTGCTGGGTCGGCGCGACCCAAGCCTTCATCCAAGCGCCTTTCCAGGTCAGCTTGCCGTACAACGCCTCCCAGCGATCGGTCAGCGCCTCGGAATTCAGCAACGGGTAGGTCGCGCCTTCGATCACCGGCACATCGGTACGGCCCGCGACCTCCGTGCCGCGAAGCGCGAGCGCGGTGGCGCGATTGGCCCAGACATTGCCGGAGACTGTCGTGATGCCCAGCACCTCGACGTCCGGCGCATCGAGCAGCATGAGGTGCATCAGCCCGAAGCCCTCGTCGTCGACGATGACTTTCCGGGGCGATGCCTCTGCAAGACCGGTCACGGCCGAGCAGATCGCGCAGCACAGCATAAGCCGCCGGAAACCGTGCCATATGTGGCGAGCAAGTGGTGTCTTGGTCATGAGGCCTCCATGATCCGCGCGGTGAATCCTGTCATCTTGTCCCACGCGCAATTGCCGAGGACATAGGTACGATAGATTGCACGGTCGTCGCCGAGGATCTGGAGCGCGAACAGGCGTTCGGCGAGGGTGGCGCCGTGTGTCCGCCGATCCAGCAACGGTGTCGCGGCGCAGTCGAGGACCGTGAAATCGGCTTCCTGGCCGGGTTCGAGGCTGCCGACGCGGTCGTCGATATGGAGCAGCGCCGCGCTCCCCGCGGTGGCGAGGTAGAGCGCGCGGAACGGATCGAGCGGATCCTCGCGGGCGAGGGCGGCCTGGTAGGCGAGCCCGGCGGTGTGGAGCATCGAGAAGCTCGTGCCCGCGCCGACGTCGGTGCCCAGGCCGAGGCGGACGCCGTGCGCGTCGGCCTGGCCGAAGTCGAAAAAGCCGGAGCCGAGGAACAGGTTTGAGCTAGGGCAGACCGCGACACCGGCGCCGCTTTCCGCAAGACGGGTGCAGGCACGGTCGGAAAGGTGGACGCCGTGCGCGAACACCGAGCGCGCACCGACCAGCCCGAACCGGTCATAGACGTCCAGATAGTCGCGCGCGTCGGTGAACCGCGCGGCGACCGCGGCGCATTCGTGGACGTTCTCGGACAGATGGGTGTGCAGCAGGACGTCGGGATACGCGGCCACGAGGTCGCCGGCGACGCGGAGTTGGTCGTCGGAGGACGTGAGCGCGAACCTCGGCGTGACCGCGTAGCCGAGCCGTCCTTTGTTTCGCCAGCGGTGGATCAGGTCCTCGGTTTCGCTGCGGGCGAGGTCGGGGGTGTCGGCGAGGCCATCGGGACCGAGATCCATGAGCACCTTGCCGGAGATCACGCGCATGTTGCGCTCCCGTGCGGCCTCGAACAGCGCGTCGACCGAATGCGCGTGCACGGTTGGAAAGACGAGCGCGCTGGTCGTGCCGTTACGGAGGAGTTCGTCGAGGAATGCGCTCGCCACCGCATCGGCATGCGCGCGTTCGGCAAAGGCGCGCTCGGCGGGGAAGATGTGGCGGTCGAGCCAATCGAGCAACTGCGCGCCGTGCGAGGCGATGCGGTCCATCTGCGGGTAATGAACGTGCGCATCGACAAAGCCGGGCACGATAAGGCCGGGCAGCGTCTCGGTCGGGACGTCGGCGAAGCGGTCGGCGAGGTCGGCGTGGTGGCCGCGAGCGACGACAATGCCGTCCTCGACGATGAGGAGCCCGTCGGCTTCGTGACGGACCGCATCCGGATCGTCGCGGGGATCGTGGGCGACGGAGAGTATCTCGCCGCGGAAGGCCTTGCGCATCAGGGGCTCGTCAGTTGCAGGAGTTGGGCGAGGGTGGAGATGGCGATAACGTCGGGCTCCTTGCCGGCCACGCGGGCGATGCCGATCGGCGAGGTCAGGCGCGCCCTGGCATCGACGGGAATGCCTTCGCGATCGAGCCTTGCGTCGAAGCGGGCGCGCTTGGTGGCGGATCCGATCAGGCCGACGAACGCCACCGGGGAGCGTTCGAGCGCGGCCTTGGTCAGCTGGTAATCGATAGCGTGATCGTGCGTGAGGATCAGGATCGCGCTGTCGGCGGGGGCTTCCGCCACGCACGTCGCGATCGACGGCTCGGGGACGATCGCGACGCCGTCGATCGTTTCGAACACCGGGCGGGTGTCGAACCAGGCCAGGCGGAAGGGCAGGTTGACGGCGTGGCGGGCAATGGCCTGGCCGACATGGCCGGCGCCGAAGAGATAGATCGGACGTCTGCGCTGGCCGACGATCTCGGCGAAACTGGTGCCGGCGAGCGGGGCGGGGCCCCTGGCGGACTGTGACATCGGAACCGCATCGCGGCTGATGCGGCGCTCGATCCCGGTGGGGGTGAGTAGTGAGACGAGGACACGTTCCTCGGCGGCGTCGGCGATCCAGGCCAGTCCTGTCGGATCGATATTTTCGACCAGAAGCCGTACGCGTCCGCCGCAGCATTGGCCGAGCAACGGCCCGAGCGGATAATCCTGCACGCGCCAGCTTCCGACGGGGTGGGCGAGGATGGCCCGCGCCTGGTCGACAGCGCGGTATTCGAGTTGGCCGCCGCCGATCGTGCCGTGGAGCGCGCTTGCCGTGACCAGCATCCGCGTGCCGGCACCGCGTGGCGCCGAGCCTTCGCTGGCGAGGATGCTGATCATCGCCGAAGGTTCGCGCGGCGCGATGTCGCGCAGCCAGGTCAGCCAGTCGATCATGCGCGGTGGCCGGCGATGGCGCGAAGGATCGCTTCGGGAGTGGCGGGCGCGTTTAGCGGCGGCAGGCTGCGCTTGTCAGGAACGGTGGCGGCGACGGCGTGGTTCAGCGCGGAGAAGACGGCGATGGCGAGCATGAAGGGGGGCTCGCCGACCGCCTTCGAACGGCCGATCGTCGGTTCGAGGTTCTCACCATCCCATAGCGTGATGGTCAGGTGGCGCGGGCGGTCGGACGCGGTCGGGATTTTGTACGTTGCGGGCGAGTGCGTGAGCAGCCGGCCCTTCGCGTCGAATACGAGCTCCTCGGTGGTCAGCCAGCCCTGGCCCTGGAGGAAGCCTCCCTCGATCTGGCCGATGTCGATCGCCGGGTTGAGCGAGCGGCCGATGTCGTGGAGGATATCGACGGCCAGCACCTTGTGCTCGCCGGTGAGCGTGTCGATCGCGACTTCGGCGAGCGCTGCTCCATAGGCGAAGTAGAAGAACGGGCGGCCCTGGTGCGCGGCGCGGTCATAGGCGATGCCGGGGGTCGCGTAATAACCGGTCGCGGAGAGCGAGATTCGGCCCATATGCGCTTTTCTGGCGAGTTCGCGGAAAGTGAGGGTCTCCGCGCCTGCGACCACGCCTCCCGGGGTGAACTGCACATCCGGGCAATGGAGGGTCCGCGTGAGGAAATCGGTCAGGCGATCGCGGATCGTCACGGCTGCGTTGTAGGCGGCCATGCCGTTGAGGTCGGCACCGGAGGAGGCCGCAGTGGCCGAGGTGTTGGGGACCTTGTCGGTGCGCGTGGCGGTGATGCGGACCTGCGATACCGGAACCGCGAAGACGTCGGCGACGATCTGCGCGATCTTGATGTAGAGGCCCTGGCCCATCTCGGTGCCGCCGTGATTGATCTGGATGCTGCCGTCCGCATAGACGTGCACCAGCGCGCCGGCCTGGTTGAGATGCGTTGTCGTGAAGCTGATCCCGAATTTGACGGGGGTGAGCGCGATGCCCTTCTTGAGGATGGGACTGCGCGCGTTGAAGGCTGCGACATCCTGCCGTCTCGCATCGTAACTTGCACTTTCGCGAAGCATGGCAATGAGTTGCGGAGCGATGTTGTCGGCGACTGTCATGCCGTAGGGCGTGGTGTCGCGGCCGGGGGCGTAAAGGTTGGCGAGCCTGACCTCCAACGGATCGCGGCCGAGATGCGCGGCGACGTCATCGATCACGCGCTCGATCGCCAGCATGCCCTGGGGGCCACCGAAGCCGCGAAAGGCGGTGGCGGAGACGGTGTTCGTCTTCAGCCGTTCGGACAGGATCTCGACATCGGGCAGCCAGTAGCAATTGTCGCAGTGGAACATTGCGCGGTCGTTGATCGCGGGCGAAAGATCGACCGTCGCGCCGCAGCGTGAGGCCAAGCGGAGTTGCAGCGCGAGGATGTGGCCTTCATCGTCGTAACCGACATCGTAGGCGATCTGGAAGTCATGCCGCTTGCCGGTCATGATCATGTCGTCGTCGCGGTCGCAGCGAAATTTTGCCGGGCGGCCGGTCGTGTCGGCGACCAAAGCGGCGGCAGCGGCGAACGCGGCGGCCTGCGTCTCCTTGCCGCCGAATGCGCCGCCCATCCGGCGGACCTCGACGGTGATGTCGGCGGAGTTGCGGGCGAGAATGTGCGCGACGAGATGCTGGATCTCGCTCGGGTGCTGGGTGGAACTGAGGATGTGGACCTGCCCGTCCTCGCCGGGGGTGGCGATCGCGACTTGCCCTTCGAGGTAGAAGTGATCTTGGCCGCCCATGGTGAAGCCGCCGTTGAGGTGGTTCGGGGCTTTGGCGAGCGCGGCGCGGGCGTCGCCGCGGGCCATGCGCTGGGTCGGTTCGATCAGCGATCGGGCGTGGCGGGCTGCTTCGATCGTCAGGCTGGCGGGGCGGGGTTCGTAGGTGATCGAGCCGAGCCGGGCAGCGGCACGGGCGGCGCGCTGGCTGGTGGCGGCGACGAGGAAGACGGGGTGGCCGACGTACAGGACTTCACCGTCGGCAAGCAGGAGGTCGTCTTTCGCGACCGGGCCGACGTTGTTGGCGCCGGGGATGTCGGCGGCGGTGAAAACGGCGACGACGCCGGGCGCGGCGCGAACAGCGGCGAGGTCGATCGCGGTGATGCCGGCGTGCGCTTCGGTGCTTTGGCCGAACGCCAGATGCAGCATGCCGTGGGGTTCAGCGACATCATCGACGTAGAGCGCGGCGCCGCTGACGTGAAGGCGGGCGCTGTCGTGCGGGTTGGAGGGTTTTGGCGCGTGATCAGGCACCGGCGGACTCCAGGTCGAGCACGGAGACGGTTTCGCCCTGCGCCTTGTACCAGAGGCGAAGCAGCAGGTTGGCGGCGGCTTCGATGCGGTAGGCGGCTGATCCGCGGACGTCGGTGAGGGGCGCGTAATCGGTGCGGAGGGCGTCCATCGCAGCCTGGATCGTGGCGAGGGTGAAGGGCTGGCCGACCAGCGCGGTCTCGCATCCACCGGCGCGTTTGGGTGTCGCTGCCATGCCACCGAACGCGACGCGCGCGTTTGTGATCTGGCCATCGCGGACGGTCAGCTTGAACGCGCCGCAGATCGCGGTGATGTCGCTGTCGAAGCGGCGTGCGAGTTTCGAGATGTGAATGACGTCGTCGCGGCCGGGGCGGGGGATGTGGAGGCTTTCGACGAATTCGCCGGGGCGGAGATCCTGCTTTCCATAGGCGATGAAATAGTCATCGAGCGGTATCGTCCTGCGACCGTCGATGCCGCGCACCGTCAGCGTCGCGCCGAGCGCGATGAAGGCAGGCGGGCCGTCGCCGATCGGCGATCCGTTGGCGATGTTACCGCCGATCGTGCCGGCGTTGCGGATCTGGAGACCACCCAGCCGCCGAGTGAGTTCGCTGAGATCGGGGTGGAGGCGGACGAATGCATCGTGCGCGTCGGCATAGCGGACGGAGGCACCGATCGTCAGGCCATCCGGGTTTTCTTCGATCCGGGCCAGCTCCAGTATATCGCCCAGAAAGATCACCGTATCGATCGTCTGCAAACCCTTGGTGACCCAGAGGCCGACGTCGGTCGCGCCCGCGACGAGGCGTGCTCCGGGGTGTTCTGCAAGGAGTTCGGCAAGAGCGGCCGCGGTGCGCGGGATGAACCATTTACGGTCGCCGATGCTGCCGGACACGGTGCCGATTTCGACCAGCGCCTTGAGATTGGCGGCCAGTGGGCCGTCCTCGCGCGTCGATGGCATGATGGTCTCACCGGCTGCGAGGATCGGGCCGTAACCCGTGCAACGGCAAAGATTTCCGGCGATGATGTCGGCAACCGGAAGCGCGTGGCCGACCGCACCGATGCTGCGACCATGGAGCGACATGACGAAGCCAGGCGTGCAGAAGCCGCATTGCGAACTCCCGTTTTCCGCCATGCAGGTCTGGAGGGGGTTGAGCGCGCCGTCGTTTGCGAGGCTTTCGACGGTCACCAGCGCCTTGCCGTGGAGCATCGGCAGGAACAGGATGCACGCGTTCACCGCGCGCCACGTCACCGCGTCCCGCGCACCTTCCCGTTCTGGGGCGAGTTCGCCGACGAGGACCGTGCACGCCCCGCAATCGCCCTCCGCGCACCCTTCCTTCGTGCCGGTCCGGCGCATCCGATAGCGTAGGTGGTCGAGCAACGTCGCAGTCGGATCGACCTCGCCGAGTTCGATGATCTCGTCGTCGAGGATGAAACGCACGGTCACTTCAGCTGCCTCGGTAGGTGGAATAGGCGAAGGGGGAGACGAGAAGCGGCACGTGATAATGGCCGGCTTCGTCGGCGATGCCGAAGTCGATGGCGACGATGTCCAGGAAGGGTGGGTCGGGCAGGGCCACGCCTTCGTCGCGGAAATAGTTGGCGACCGAAAATTCGAGACGATAGCGGCCGGGCGCGATCGCCGGGAGACCGGGGCAACGGCCGTCTGCATTGGTGATGCCCGAGAAGAGCCACACGCCCACCGCGGTCGACAGCCGGACGGCGACCTTCGCGGCAGGGCGGCCGTGGGCGGTGTCGAGGACGTGGGTCGATAGGGTCGTCATGCTGCGGTGTCCTGAGCGGGGGACCATTCCCCGAGAAACTCGGGTTCGTCATACGCGAGCAAGTCGGCGACCAAGGCTTCGCGGTCGTCGAGGAAGAGCTGGTCAGTGATGCCCTTCACGACGCGGGGGAGTGCGGTGCGGAGGCCTGACAGCGCCGACGCGGACAAGCCAAGGCTGACGAGCGCGGCGTAGTTGAACGCGAAGAGACCGTGCAGCTTGGGTGCATCCGCCGGGTCACGGGCGAGCAATTCGAAGCCGGCGCCGAGATAGGGATGCGCGTCGATCAGCGCGTGGGCTTCGCCGAACGGTGGTGTGAAGCGGTCAGCCCAACGGGCGATCTTGTCGGCGACCAGCTTCAGTTCGGGGCGCAGGCCGGAATCGCTGACTAGGCCGGTCGATAGGACGACGAAATCGAATGCGTGATCGCCTTGCGGGGTCGTCACGCGGACGGTGCCATCCTCGGCCGCGACAGCCAGCCAGGGCGCGCCGAGATGCAGCGCGAAGCCCGGCCATGCGGCGGCGCGCGCGAACGTGTCGTTGGTGGGCGGCTGGTTATGGCCGAGGAACGCCGTCATCACCGCGTATTTGTCGGCATCGGGGAGCGCGAGATAGCGGCCGGTAAAGCCGACGCGCTCCATGTGGCGGATCGGGTTTATACGCGGGAGAGTCTTGCGCCGGATGAAAACGTCGACTGCTGCGGCGCCCGCTTCCAGCGCGGCGTTGGCGTTGTCGAACGCGGACGCGCCGCCACCGAGGATGCCGATCCGCTTGCCCGCAAGCGCGGCATAGTCGATCGGCTCGCTGGTATGTGAGTAAAGTGTGCGGGGCAGGGCGTCGGCGATCATCGGCGGGACGTGCCATTCACCGCCACCCTGGATGCCGGTTGCCAGCACCACTTTGCGCGCTATTAGAGGCGCTTGGCCGACGATGCTAAGGCGATATAGGCCCTCTTCGAGGGGTTCGACCAAGTCGAGCTTGGCGTCGTTGCGGACCGGGAGCGCGAGCACGCGGCGGTACCAGCGGAGATACGCCATCCAGTCACCACGGGGGATCTTGTCGAGTGCGTCCCAGCCGTCGGCGCCGTGCTGCGCTTCGTACCAGGCGCGGAAGCTCAGCGCCGGGACGCCGAAGTCGATCGGGTTGAGACCCTTTGGCGTACGCAGCGTGATCATCCGTGCGTACGTGTCCCATGGGCCTTCATAGCCGGCCGGGTTCTCGTCGATGATAAGGATGTTCGAGACTCGTTCACGCAACAGGCCGAACGCGACGGCGAGGCCGCTCTGGCCTCCGCCGACGATGACGACGTCGTGGACGTGACCTTCGGGACGCGTGCGGGGCCGGGTCCAGTCGGCGCCACCGTGGCCGATCAGCGCGAGTTGGCGGGCCAGGTCCGTTTCGAGTCCGGGGAGACCGATCACGGGAGGTCCTCCAGCCGTAGCCGAACGATCTTGCCGATCTGATCGAGCGCCGTGGCGATCTCGATGTCGCGCGAATTGGCGAGACGTTGCTCCATTGCGGCGAGGATGCCGGCCTTGTCGGTGAGGCGGACGCAGATGATGAACGGGAAGTCGAACCGGTCTCGATAGGCTGCGTTGAGTGCGTGGAAGCGGTCGAACTCGGCGGGCGTCAGGCGGTCGAGGCCGGCGGAGGCTTGTTCGGCGGTTGAGGCCTCGGTGAGGGTCCGGTCGATCGCAGCCTTGCCCGCGAGTTCGGGGTGCGCACGGATCAGGGCGAGTTGCTCCTCAGGGCTTGCGGCGTAGACCGAGGCCATCAGTCCGGCGTGGACATCGGTGAAGGGCAGCGCCTCGGCGGCGCGCTCGACGACCCAGGGCGAATGCTCGAACAGGGCGGCGTGGCGGGCGACGAACGCGTCTTTGTCCGCGGCGCTCAATGCGTCGGCCCTTCGAGGCTGACATGCGCGGAGACCACTTTCCAGCCGTCGGCGAACTTCACCCAGGCCTGCGTCTGGCGGCCGCGGCGGTCGCTGCCGTCGCGGTGGAACTCGGCGTCGGCTGTCGCGTAAGCGTCGCCGTAGACGGTGATCGCGACGCGGCCGAGCGTGCGCTGGGGGGAGCCGCCGCGGCCTTTGCGGAAGGCGCGAATGGCGTCGATGCCGTACAGGACTTCGCCGACGCCGTAGCGGTTGGTGGTGGGCGCGGCGTGGAACAGCGCGTCGAGCGCGGCGACGTCGTCGGCCATCAGCGCGCGCTCATAGGCCTCGAATGCCTGCGTCACTTCGGCGAGCAGGGTTGGATCGTCGATCGTCATGCCGGATGCACCTCCATCCAGTGGCGCGCGATATCGATGCGGCGGGCGACCCAGGCATCCCCGCTGGCGATGACGTGATCGATGAACTTGGCGAGCGCGAGCGCGCGGGCCGGGCGGCCGGCGATACGCGCGTGGAGGCCGATCGACATCATCCGGCCGCCTTCGCTGCGCAGTTGCTTGAACGTGTCGCGGAGGTAGCGGAAGAACTGGTCGCCTTCGGTAAAGCCGTTCTGGCTTACGTACTTCATGTCGTTGGCATCGAGCGTGTAGGGGACGATCAGTTGTGCTTTTGCGTGTCGGCGGTCCCAATAAGGGAGGTCGTCGGCATAGCTGTCGGCATCATAGGCAAACCCGCCTTCCTCAGCGACGAGGCGCGCGGTGTTGGGGGAGGTACGGCCCTGGTACCAGCCGAGCGGGCGGGTGCCGGTGAGGCGGGTGTGGAGCGCGATCGCCTCGGCGATGTGGGCGCGTTCGACGGCTTCGGGGACGGTCTGGTAGTCGATCCAGCGCAGCCCGTGGCTTGCGATCTCCCACCCGGCGGCGAGCATGGCTTCGACTGCCGCCGGGTTCATCTCCAGCGCGCGGGCGACGCCGAACACCGTGACCGGGAGCGTGCGTTCGGTGAAGAGGCGGTGGAGGCGCCAGAAGCCTGCTCTCGCGCCATATTCGTAGAGGCTCTCCATCGCCATCGCGCGATCCGGGTGGCTCGTTGCGCCGACCATCTCGGAGAGGAACGCCTCGGAGCCGGCGTCGCCGTTGAGGACGCTGTTCTCCGCGCCCTCCTCGTAATTGATGACGAACTGCACGGCCACGCGGGCGTCGCCGGGCCATTGCGGGTCGGGCGGTGCGGCACCGTAGCCGATCAGGTCTCGCGCGAACGTCATGCGTGCCATGCCTCGAGCGCCGCCTTTACCGCTTCGCCGTCGGGCAGCAGGTAACCCTCAGCCTTCAGGCACGCCTCCAGCGCGGCGAGCGTGAGCAGCACCTTATGCTTCATCGCGTTGTAGCCCATCGCGCCCAGCCGCCAGACCTTGCCCTGGAGCGGACCGAAGGCGGTGCCGATCTCGATTTCGAAATGCTCGCGCATCGCGGTGCGGACGCGCTCGCCGTCGACGTCCTCGGGAATGTAGACGCCGGTGACGTTGGTCATCCGGTGCGCGTCGTCGCCGAAGACCCTCAGGCCCATTGCGCGCAGGCCTGCTGTCATGGCGCGGCCCGCAGAGGCGTGGCGGGCATAGCGGGCGTCGAGCCCTTCACCGAGCGCCAGTCGCGCGCACTCCCTTGCCGCGTACAGCATCGAGGTGGCTTCGGTGTGGTGGTTGAGGCGCTTGTCGGACCAGTAATCCATGATCATCGCGAGGTCGAAATAGTTGGAGCCTATGCGGGGGCCAGCGCCGTCGGTGATGTCGTCGCGCCGGATGCCGCGCTCGACGTGGCGGCGCGCGGCGATGTGTGCGGCGGCGGCGTCGGAGATCGTGATAGGTGCCGAGCCGGACGGGCCGCCGAGGCATTTCTGCAAGCCACCGGTGACGACGTCGATCCCCCAGCGGTCGGTCGCGATCTCCATGCCGCCGATCGTCGCGGTGGCGTCGACATAGCTGAGTGCGCCGGCGGCTCGGCAGAGCGCGCCGAGGCCTTCGAGCGGTTGCGCCATCGTCGTGGACGTATCGCCGTGGACCGAGGCGACAATTTTGGGCGCGGTGCGCTCGATGGCGTGGGCGATCGCGTCGATCGGCACGCTCTCACCCCAGGGTGCCTCGACCGTTTCGACGACCGCGCCGATGCGGGCGAGAATCTCCGTCAGGAGCAGGCCGAAGCGGCCGAAATTGACCACGAGTACCGTGTCGCCGGGCGCGACGAGGCTGACGAGCGCAGCCTCGATCCCCGCTCGCGCGGTGCCGTCGATCAGCATCGTCCAGGGGTTGGTCGTACCGAAGACCGGGCGGTAGAGCGCCATGACCTGGTTCATGTACGCGGTCATCTCGGGATCGAACTGGCCGAGCAGGTCGGCCGCCATCGCGCGCAGCACGCGCGGGTGCGCATTGATCGGGCCGGGGCCCATCAGCAGTCGCTGTGGCGGGTCGATTTCCCCGAACAACAGGGGGTCAAGCAGGGTCAAGGGACGCTCCCAGTCTGTCGATGAAGCCGGACATGACTCGTAGCGCGATGTCTGCATCGGCAGGGTCGACATGTTCGGTGGGGTTGTGGCTGATCCCGCCACGGCAGCGGATGAAGAGCATCGCGGTCGGGCAGAGCGCGGCCATCACCATCGCGTCGTGGCCTGCGCCGGAGACGAGGCGGCGGACGGGGTGGCCGGCAGCGGCGGTGGCGGCGTCCATCAGGTCCATGAGGGCTGGGTCGCACGGGCTGGCGGGGAGGTCGTGGATGAGGATTGTCGTGAGGTCGAGGTTGCGGCTGGCCACGCCGCCATCGCCTGCAAAACTGCCGTTCCCCCGCGAAGGCGGGGGTCCAGGAGTCACGAACGGTATCGCTGGTACCCCTGGGCTCCCGCCTTCGCGAGAGAACAAGGTAGAGGGGGATGCCTCATTGCCCGCGATCGCGCGGATCGCTTCGAAGATTTCCTCGGCGGCCTCGTCGCGTCGCGCGGCGTCGCCCGATCTCACGTCGAGCGTAAAGGTCACGCTGCCGGGAATGACATTGGCGGCGCCGGGTGACGCCTCGATGCGGCCGACAGTCGCGACGAGGTCTGAGGCTGCAGCTCGGGCGATCGTTTCCACCGCGAGGATCATCTTGGCCGCACCGGCGAGCGCGTCGCGGCGGAGCGGCATGGAGGTGGTGCCGGCGTGGCCCGCGGTGCCGGTGACGGTAATTTCGTAGCGGAGTTGCGCTGCTATGCCGGTGACGGTGCCGACTGCGAGCCCTTCGGCTTCGAGTAGTGGGCCTTGTTCGATGTGCGCTTCGAGATAGGCGAGCGTTGTGCCGGGCTTGCGGGCGGCGGTCAGGTAGTCGCCGACGTCCAGGCCGATTTCGGCGAGCGCGTCGGCAACGGAAATACCCTGCGCGTCGACCATGTCGAGAGCGGCTGCGTCGAGCGTGCCGGCGACCGCGCGGCTGGTCAGCATTGCTGCGGGGAAGCGCGAGCCTTCCTCGTCGCCGAACGCGATGACTTCGATCGCGAAGGGAAGGCGGCGACCTTGCAATGCAGCGACGGCTTCGATGCCGAGCATGACGCCAAGCGGGCCGTCATACTTGCCACCGTCGCGAACGCTGTCGATGTGGCTGCCGATCACGAGTGCCGGCGCGTCGGGGACGAGGCCTTCGTAACGCCCGATCAGGTTAGCGGCGGGGTCTATGCGGACCTGCATGCCGGCTTCGACCATCCACGCTCCGAGGCGGTCGATCGCGGTGCGGTGCGCTGGCGTGAGGTAGCCGCGGTAGAGGCTATCGGGGAGGTCACTGTAGGGCGCGACGCCGAGTTCGTCGCAGCGGGCGACCGCGCGCGCGCCGCCGGGAGGGAGGGCGTTCACCATGCCGCCACGCCGCCGTCGCTTCGGGGATCGGTCGCGCCCTCCAACCGGCCGTCAGCGTGGCGAACGATGGCACCAACGTGACCCATCATCGCCGTGAGCGGACCGACGCGTTCGACGTCGTGACCGGCATCGGCGAGCGCGGCGTAGAGTTCGTTCGGCAGGCCGTCCTCGATCTTCAGCGTCGTGCTCTGCTCGCCCCACGTGCGGCCCAGCAGCCAACGCGGCGCGCTGATTGCCGCCTGCAGATCGCTGTCGTAGCGCGCGTAGCGGGTGAACAGCGCCGCCTGCGTCTGCGGCTGGCCTTCGCCGCCCATCGTGCCGTACGCCATCGTCCGGCCATCGTCGAAACGCGCGAGCGCGGGGTTGAGCGTGTGGAAGGGCTGGCGGCCGGGTTTCAGCGCATTCCAGCCGTGCTCGGCGAGGCGGAACGAACTGCCGCGGTTCTGCCAGGTGATGCCGGTGCCGGGCAGGACCAGCCCTGAGCCGAACTCGAAATAGGTTGACTGGATCGCGCTGACCACGCGCCCCTCGGCATCGGCGGCACCGAACCAGCAGGTATCGCCCCATTGTGGCGGCTGTGGCCAGGGCAGCGCGCGGATCGGGTCGATCTTTGCGGCCAAGGCGTCGAGCGCAACGGAATCGTCGAGCAATGCCTGCGGTTCGTCGGTCATGAAGCCGGGATCGCCGCAATGCCGGTCGCGCCAGAGGAAAGCTTGCTTGGTCGCCTCGATCAGCCCGTGGACATGGTCGAAGCCGTCGCCTTCCCCGGCCGCGAGCCGGTCGAACAGGGCGAGGATCAGCAGCGAGGCGATGCCCTGTGTCGGCGGCGCGGTGTTGAAGAGGCGTGCGCCCTTAATACGGACGGTCAGCGGCACGGGTCGAGTCGCGCGGTGTGCGGCAAGATCGCCGAGCGCTACTGGGCTACCGAGCGCCTCGAGATCTGCGGCGATCCGTTCGGCAAGCCCGCCGCGATAGAAGTCGTCCAGACCATCCGCGGCAAGCGTGCGGAGAGTCTGCGCCAGCAGCGGTTGCCGAAGCCGATCGCCGATCTGCAACGGGCGGCCCTCGGGTTCGAAGATCGCGGCATATGCGCCGGGCTGTCGGCGGAGTTCATCGCCCTTCGCTGCTGCAATCGCCGCGCCCCCCGCAGTGACGGCCACGCCGGACTCTGCATGGTCGATGGCGTCGCGCACCAATCGCTCCAGCGGCAGGGTGCCGCCAGTCTGCTCCAGCGCCGCCGCCCAGCCGGAGATCGTCCCCGCGACCGTGTTCGCCGCCAGCGGCCCGCGCGTCGGTACGGCGTCAAAGCCGGCATACAGCGCCAAGTCGGCCTTTGCCGCTGCGGCGCCGCAGCCATGCACCGCCTGCACGCGACCATCGGGCTCGCAGATCAGCCAGAAGCCGTCGCCGCCGATCCCGGTCATGTGCGGGTACACCACTGCGAGCGTCGCCGCGACCGCCACCGCTGCCTCGACCGCGTTGCCGCCGTCGCGCAGCACCCTGAGGCCCGCTTCCGCCGCCAGGTAATGCGGGGCGGTCACCATGCCGTGGTTGCCGGTGACGGTCGTGAGCGCCATCTCAGTTCGGCAACGCTGCGACGAACGCACGGACGACTGTGGCGGAGTTCGCGGCCGCCAGCGCCATGAATACCGTCATCTGGTTTGCGCCGGCGTCGCCGCCGGCGAGGTCCGACAGGCTGCGGAATATGATCACCGGGACCGCGTTGGCATAGGCGACCTGGGCGACGGCGGCGCTCTCCATATCCACCACGTCTGCCTTGTATGCGCTCGTGAGGTAGGTGCGAAACTCGGCGTTGTCCGCGTAGACGCTGGCGCTGACGCCAGTCCCGCCGACGACGATCTTGGGATTTTCCGCGAGGCAACGCTCCTTGGTCACGCAGCGACGCAGCGTCACGCCGGCGGCGACCTTCCGCGCCAACGCCAGCAAGCCCGGGTCAACGGGGAAGTCGTAATGGCGCTTGGCCGCCTCCACCGCGTTGCCGACGTTCACGCCGCGCGGGAACATCATCCCGTAACTTATTGGCGCGGCTGGATCGAGCGGCTCGGGCGGTGTCCAACCTCCGCCGGCTTTCCGTGCGAACGAGACTTCCAGATATTGCGCCCAATGCTCGGGCACGACGACGTCGCCGATCGACAGGGCGGGATCGACACCCCCGGCGATGCCCGAGAACACGACCCGCCGCACCGTGAAGCGATCGAGCACGAGCTGCGTGTTCATCGCCGCATTCACCATGCTGACGCCGCTCTGCATCAACAGCACCGGCTTGCCCGCCATCGTGCCGGTCAGGAACGTCAGGCCGTTGATCCTGTACGTCTTCGGCCGCTCGACCGAATGCGCGAGCGACTCCCATTCGGGCGCGAACGCGGTCATCACGACGGTGCGCGGCGTCCGGTCGAGCGGCTTGGCAACAGCTGGCGTGGCGACGATCGCCAGCAGGGCGAGGCAGAGTATCTTCATGCGCCGGCACTCATCCAGACGAAGCGGACCACGAACAATCCGGCGAGCAGGAACAGGAACCAGTCTTTCCGCTCCGCCTGTCCGCGCAGCAGTTTCAGCGCCGCATGGGCGGTGATCCCGAAGGCGAGGCCGTTGGCGATCGAGAAGGTCAGCGGGATCATCGCCACCGTCAGGAAGGCGGGGATCGCGGCCTGCGGGTCTTCCCACTGGACCTCGGTCAGCGGCAAGAGCATCAGGCCGCCGACGATGATCAGCGCGGGCGCGGTCGCCGCCAGCGGCACGATCTGCGCATAGGGTGCGACGAACATCGTCAGCAGGAACAGGATGCCCGTGACGATCGCCGTCAGCCCGGTGCGGCCGCCCTCCTGTACGCCCGCCGCGCTCTCGACATAGCTGGTGACCGTGCTGGTGCCGGCGATCGATCCGACGATCGTCGCCGCCGCATCGGCCATCAGGATGCGGTTGAGGCCGGGGATGCGCCCGGCCTTGTCCATCAGCCCGGCGCGTTTCGTGACCGCGACCAGCGTGCCGATATTGTCGAACAGGTCGACGAACAGGAACACGAACAGGATTTCGAGCAGACCGAGCCCGTGTTTGCCGCTCAGGCCGAACACACCGGGCAGGTCGAGCGCGAACGCGGTGCCGGTGAGGGCGGACAGGCTGTACGGCGCCGGCGTCACCGTGACCTGGCCGAAGACCCAGGCGACCAAGGTTGTCGCTACGATCCCGATCAGCATCGCGCCGCGCACCTTCCAGACGCTGAGCGTCGCGATCAAGAGCAGGCCGAATAGGGCGAGCACGGCGCCGGGGGCCTTCAGGTCGCCGAGCGCCACGAAGGTCGCGGGGTTGGCGACGACGATACCGGCATTCTTCAGGCCGATGAAGCCGATGAACAGACCGATCCCGCCCGCTACCGCTGCGAACAAGTGCATCGGGATCACCGCGACGATCAACTGTCGCACGCCGGTGAGCGTCAGGATCAGGAACGCGACGCCGGAGATGAAGACGCAGCCCAGCGCGACCGGCCACGGCACGCCCATCTGCTGCACCACGGTGAAGCTGAAATACGCGTTCAGTCCCATGCCCGGCGCGAGCGCGAGCGGCGTGCTGGCGACGAAGCCCATCAGGATAGACCCGAACGCGGCGGCAAAGCAGGTCGCGGCGGCGACGGAGGCGATCGGCATCCCCGCCTGACCGAGGATCGCGGGGTTCACCAGCACGATATACGCCATCGTCAGGAAGGTGGTGAAGCCCGCCAGCACCTCCGTGCGCGCCGAGGTGCCGCGTTCGGTGAGCGCGAAATATCGGTCGAGCCGACTTGCCGTCGTCATGTCTCTATCCCCCGATAGTCAGGTGGCGGAGACGTTCCGATCAAACCCTGCGCTTCCAGCATGGCCGCGAATGCGAACAGCGTCGACTCCCCGTTCGGTCGCCCGATCAGTTGAAGTCCGAGTGGAAGCCGCCCCGGTCTGCGCATCGGCACCGACAGCGAGGGCAGGCCGGTAAAGCTGATCGGCTGGGTATGGATGCCGAGGTCGGATCGCGCGGGCTTGAGCACGCCGTCGATCAGGATACGTGGATCGGATACCAACGGCGCTACGCACGGTGTCGCCGGTGCGAGCAATACATCATATCGCGCGACAAGATCGGTGACCATAACCTTGAAAGTGTGGCGAAATGCCTGCGCGGCGTCGTATAGCGCTCGGGGGATCAACGTGCCTGCCAGCAGGCGGTCGCGCGTGGCGGGATCGAACGCCATTGCAGTCCTGGACAATGCCGCGCGGTGTAGATTGCCGCCTTCATAAGCCGTGATCAGGAACGCCGCGGATCGCGCGCGGGCGATGTCGGGTAGGTCGAGTATGGCCGCACCGGGTGCGATCATGGTGAGCGCCGCGAGTTGATCGGGATCGGCATTCTGAGGAAACCGTCCGCCGAGTTGCGCAACTTTGAACGACCGACGCTCGCTTTCAGTAGCAACTACCCCGTGCAACACGCTCCAGATGCACCGCATATCTGCAATCGACGTCGTGAACGGGCCGATGTCGTCGAAGCTCTCGGCAAAGGGGAAGACGCCTGCCATCGGCAGATCGCCATGCGTCGGCTTCAGGCCGTAAAGTCCTGTGAGGCTTGCCGGCACGCGGATCGATCCGTTCGTGTCGGACCCTAGCGCGAACGGCAGCATTCCTGCCGCGACGATCGCGGCCGACCCGCCTGACGATCCACCTGCCAGCCGATCGAGGTCGTGCGGATTGCGCGTCGTCCCGTGGCGCGCGTTGATCGTTGCGAACCCGTACGCGAACTCGTCCATGTTGAGCGTCGCGATCAGGATCGCGCCGGCATCCCCCAGGCGGCGGATCGCTTCGGCGTCTGCCAGTGCCGGAGTCGCATCGGCGTAGATTGACGAGCCGGCGGTGGTCGGGAGGCCGGCAACATCGAACAGGTCCTTCACGCCGTACGGTACCCCGGCCAACGGGCCTGGATCGCGACCCGCTGCGATCGCTGCATCGACGCGCCCGGCATCGTGGCGCGCGCGATCGTGGAGAATGCGCGTGACTGCGCCGAGCCCGTGATCGTCGGTATCAAGCGCCATCAGGTATCGCTCGACGATTTCTGTTGCCGTGACGCGTCGAGCGCGAACGTCGTCGGCGATCGTCGACGCCTCGATCATCGACCGCCTCTCGGCGGATCGCCGAGGAGAGTATTCGCATGGGTGTCGAGCAGCGCAAGATTGTCGAGAACGCCCGGCATGCACGGGTCAGGGATGACCATCCCGCGGATGCTCGCCGCGCGCGTGACTTCGTACGCCGTGCGGGGAAGCTTGGCACGTTCGTGAAGATCGTGTCCAACGGAGAGGTCGCGTGGTCCGTCGTCAGCGCCGTTGGCTGCGAAACATCGGCGGAAAAACCGGACGGCATTGATTAAAATGCTCATGATGCGAACGATGGGCTGGTCACGCCGTTTAATCGCGCCATTTGCGATGCTGCTTCGCCAGGAGGGGCCGGATTGGAACGCGACATCTGGTGGTCGATGCCCGACGCACCCCTCCCGATCCACAGCAATGATATGTCCGGGCCGTTGCAAAAAAGCGGACACTGGCTCTCACGAGCGTTTGCGGGCCCAGTCGAAGTGGGCGATCGCTCCGGTTGACTGCGCCACAGTCCGGCTTTGGTAGACGGCGACCCGCTTGCGGCCGAGCGTAACCCGCGCGGTCACTCGATAGTCGCGGGCGAGAAGGCCGAGCGCGGCGGCTCGGATATCGGGCCGCTCGCCATCATAGGGTGGCCCCATCACGACCACGGCCGGCAATTTTGCAAAGATTGCCCGCATTTCCGTCATCTGGTCGGCGCCGACTGCACCGTTCTCCCGTTCGCGCGTGAGATGGCTTGGGAAAACATAGCGCGAGACCGCGCACCGTCCGGTTGCCGGGTAGAGCATGCTGGACGACGAATAGACATATAGGCAGCCTGGGCCGCGACCGACCGCCTGGACCAGCGAACCGAACTGGGCGGGTGTGCCGCGGCGCTGACGATCCATCACTAGCGAGGTTTGTCCGGCTATGACCGCGATCACGATCAGCGCACCGCCGATCCGCCGCCCGCGTGCGTGTCCGAGAAAGCCTGCCGCGACGGCAGCGGCAGGCAGCAGGACGGGCAGGGCGTAATGGTCGGTCCAGGGTGGCAGCAACGCGAAGGCCAGCAGCGCGGCGAGCAGCCAACCCCGGAGGAAGAGGCGGGAGCCGGCGATCCGCTCCTCCGCGGACGGCCCTGCGCCCAGCGCCATGGCCAGCAATGGCAGCAGGATTGCGGTCGCCTTTGCGAGGTTCGCCAGCTGTTCGCGCATCGGATCGGCGTTGCGGGAGAAGATGGATTCGAAATTCGCGAACACGAACGCGGAGAGCTCGCCGAGGCCCGCATAGACTAATACGGCGACGAGCGTCGGCAGAAGGGCGATGGTGGCCAGGACGGCGCCACGACCGATCACGACGATGACCTTTCGCCCGTGCTTCCAGTCGTCGACCATCAGCCAGAGGCCGAAGAAAATGCCTTCCAGCGCGGCGGTGTACTTGATCTGGATCGCCACGCCGACGACCAGCATCGCGACGGCGCCGCGCCCGAGTGCAGGTCTGTCGCGCTCGACGATCAGCAGCGCAGCGAGTGCCATTGCGAGATTGTAGAACACCGGCGACTGACCGCCCTGGCCACCGGCGACGGTGATCCAGGCGAGATACGCAACGCCCGCCAGAATGCTCCCGCGCGACCAGCCCGCCGCGTCGGCCAACCGTGCGACGATCAGCGCGGTCGCGGCTGCGCACAGCAGCGCCATTGCCTGATACGCCCAGATACCCAGGCTGCCCGGTAACGCCGCGGGCGCCGCATAAATGAGGAACAGGCCGATCGGCTTGCGATCCCAGACGTCGACGAATGGCAGCGCCCCGTTGGCCAGTGCCCGGCCCGCGGCAAAGTAGAATTCCTCGTCGGTGTAGAGGATCGGATTGCCGAAGGTCATGAGCCGGGTGGCGACCGCGACAGCGATGATGATCGCGGTGCGCCATGCCATGCTCGACGCCGGGCGACGCGCATCCGTGCCGGATGTACCTGGGAGCATGCGGCACTCTTCGAAGAAAGTGCGTCGAGGCGCGTCGTGATCGGACAATATGTCCCAGGCGCGTACGCAGCCGAGATGCGTGTTGCAAAGCGGTATTTGCGGAAAATCGGCCGCTTTCCGCGGCGTGGCCGGGCTTCGGCATCCTGTTCAACGGGTTACCGGGAGTGACGGATCTATCGTCCGATCTCCACAGCCGCATCGCGTGCGCACGGATCGGCAGTATCAGGTGGAATGTCGCCGTCGTACGCGTCTGCGTTACCGCCGCGTGCTCCATGGCGGGGTCAACGGGCAGGATGGTCGAGCAAAATCGCGCGCCTCCGCATGGGATCGGGACATCGCCGCGAGATGGCGGCGACGTCCCAGTCGATCAGGCGCTGCGGCGATCAGGCGGTGCCGGACGTCACGAACCACGAGCGGAATACGCCGTCGGACGTGTCGCCGAACTTGAGCGGCGAGTGGGGCCCCGCGAACGCGGTCGACTGGTAACCGACCTTCACGTCCTTGAACCCTGCGGCGCCCATCAGCGCCCCGTAATCCGCCGACAGCGCACCGCGCCAATAGGGTTCGTTGTTGAACTCGGCCTCTATCTCTGCGGACAGTTCCTCCCACATCATGCCGAAAGTGTTCATCAACGGCACTTCGAGGTGGATCGCTACACCGCCGGGACGGAGCAGGCGACGCGATTCCGCGAGGATGTTCGACGCGGCGGCCTGCGACGTCTCGTGCAGGACGACGCAGCTGAACACGACATCGAACGAGCCGTCGGCAAAGTTGGTGCGCTCGGCGCTCTGCTGCGAGAAGTGGATCGGTGCACCGAGATGTTCCGCGCGCGCATGGGCGTAACGAAGGATCGAAGCGCCGACGTCGATCCCGTGGATCTCGGCATCCGGGAACCACGTCGCGGCGGGAACGACGCTGGTCCCGATCCCGCACCCCATTTCCAGGATCTTGAGCGGTTTCAGATCGGGGTAGACGGTCGGCAGATGGGCCATCGCGGTATGCCCGCGCAGGTCGTTGAGCATCCCCCCGTTACGCCCGAGCATGAACACCGCGCCGCCGCGATCCATGACCGCGCCCTGGAGCAGCGATCCGTCCTCATGCGCGTTTCCGCCCGGCATCAGGTGGATATCCGCGCCGGTGATATAGGCAGGCGCGACGAAATCGGGATCGAGCGTGACCGAGCCGATCGGCGCGGCGATCTTGCCCAGCGTCTCCAGTCTGCCTTTCTGTCGCTCGACGCTTTCGCCGACCGAAGACCAGAGGTGCCGCTGCGATTCCCGCTTGAGGCCGATCCAGGTCTTGAAGCTTTCGACGCCCATCATCCGGTCGCGGAGATCCTCGACGGGGCTGTTGGTGTTGGTCAGCGGTGCGGCGGCTTCGAGCCGTTGGGCGATGGCGCGCTGCGTCGGTTCCAGCGTGCCGCTGACGAAGACCTTCAGATCGCGGACGAACATCTGCTCGACGAGTTCGTCGTGGTTGGGTTGCGCGATCATCGGGTGCCCGAGCATTGCGGGGCTGCCTTCGTTCATACCGGTCATGCTGCTTCCTCGGCGGTGGTGGCGGACAATGCGGCGAGATCGGCCTCGCCGGCTTCGTGGAGCGCGCGAAAGATCTTGGTCATGCTCTGCTGACGCAGCAGGTCGCGCTCGGCCTGCGCCGCCGCATCGGGGACGAAGGTGTCGATGGCGCCCGGCGTCAGCACGGCATTCTCGATCAGCAGCCGCTCGCAGGCGTCTATACGCGCGCGCATCACTGTCTGTTGCGAGGCAAGCGCGACGATCATCGACATCATCTGCGCATCCACCAGCCGCTGGCCGGGAATGGTTGCCAACCCCTTGGGGGTCGTGGGTAGCGGGGTCGTCATGGCGTTCTTCTCCGGACTGCCGAAGCCTTGTCGAGGCTCGAAGCACCGAGGAGAACTGACCGGGCTAGGTCGGATCGGCAATGCGCAATGTCGGCATACGGCTATACCGATCGAGCATAACTGGTCAGCCGAGAGCTCGCTGCATGTGCGTGCGCAGCGATTGCAGGACCGCGGCGACACCCTCTGTCGGGATCGCCGATTTGAGCGTGATCATGCTGAGCGAATAGGGAAAGTGCAGTTCCGGCATGTCCAGCACGCGCAGCGTCCCCTCGGCGAGCTCCCGTTCGACCAGGAACCGGGGGACGATGCCGAGCAGCGACCAGTCGAGCATCGCGGTCCTCAGCAAATGCATCGACGAGCAGTTCAGCCGCTGCGGCGGCACCGTCAGGTTGCGGCGGAAGAAGGCGCTTTCGAAACGATAGCTGACCGACATCTGGTGCGGCACGACCCAGTCATGGCCGCTCAGGTCTGCCATGGTCGGCGCGCGTGCGAACACCGGGTGGCCGCCGCGCGCGACGGGGATCATCTCCTCGTCGGCCAGTTCCTCGAACGTCACGTCGGCATGGTCGCTGCGCCGTCCGCTCATATAGTCCGGCACGATGCAGACCGCCGCATGCACGGCATGCTTGCGGACCTGGGCGAGAAGCTCCTCCAGCGTACCGGTCGAGATCACGATGTTGCGTTTGTCGGGCTGCTGCGTCAGCGCGCCGAGCGCCGCGGGCAGTCCCTGGTAGAGCAGGCTGGGCGAGACTCCGATCGCGATTCGCTCGATCTCCTCGTCTGGCGGGGTCTCGAACAGGGCCTCTGCGCGGGCCATCTCGTTGATGATCGATATCGCATGGGGAAGGAGGCGGCGGCCCTCCTCGGTGATTGCGGTCCCGCGGGTCGTGCGTTCGAACAGCTTGGCGCCCATCGACGCCTCGAGCTGCGCGATGCTGCGTGACAAATTCGGCTGGCTCGTCCGCATCTTGCGCGCCGCCGCGGCAAAGCCGCTGCTTTCGGCAACGTTGACGAAATGCTCGAGCGCGCGAAGGTCTATGGCCATACCCAGCGCGTATAAGCTGATCGTCGATATCGGCATAGCCCCGGGCGCTTACCGTTTCACACGCGACCTTGGTCTGCGAGCATTGCCCTTCCTTCTGCCCCCAGGTAGCAATGGCACGGCAGGGGGGATCAGTGCGGGACAGCGCGGCTTTCGCACGAATGGTGATCATCGCGGCGCTCGCGCGTGCCGCGGTCGGTGCCGCCGCAGCGCAGGATCAGGTCCGGTCCGCGCCCGTGCCCAAAGCCGAGGTCGTCCACGAGAACGAAAGCCCGGAGATCGTCATACTCGGCCAGCGTGGTACGGTGGCGACAGATCTTCAGTCGTTGACGACCCTGGATGCCGCCGCGATTGCGGCAACGGGGGCCACGTCGATCGCCGAATTGCTGCGGCCCCTACGCGGCGTGACCCAGTCGGGCAACGGGCAGGAACCGATATTCCTGCTCAATGCGCAACGCGTGTCCGGGTATCAGGACATCGGCAATCTGCCGCCCGAAGCGATCGAGCGCGTGGAAGTGTTTCCGGAGCCCGTCGCCTTACAATATGGCTATCCGCCGACACGGCGGGTCGTCAACTTCATCACCAAGCGCCGTTTCCGCCAGGTCGCGATAAAGGCCGCCGGTGGTGGGGCGACAGGTGGCGGTGCCGAGACCGCGAACGTGCATTTCGACCTTACCCGCCTGCACGACGATCGCCGCCTCACAATGTCGTTCGACGCACGCCACACCGACCGGCTGTTGCAGTCGCAGCGGAGCATCTCCCCCGATCCCGACGTGCCGTTCGACGCGCGCGGCAACGTGACCGGACTGGCAGGAGGCGAGATCGACCCCGCCTTGTCGACGCTCGCTGGCCAAGCGGTGACCATCGCCCCCGTGCCCGTCGCCAGTCCGACACTGGCCGGCTTCGTACCGAACGCGAACCAGCCCCGGCTGTTCGACATCTCGCCGTTTCGTGCACTTGCGCCAACCAACGACACCGTTCACGGCGAGATCGTCATGGCCGACCGGATCGGTCGCAAGATCTCGGGATCCTTGACGATCACCGCGGACCACAGCCACGATGTCACGGTTTTCGGACCCGCCAGCGCGACATTGTTCATACCAGCGCTCAACCCGTTCTCGCCGTTTGCAACGGACGTCCTGCTTCAGCGCTATCTCGTCGAGGCCCCATCGCTCGGCCAGCGTTTCGACACGACGACGCTTCACGGGGGCGGTGTGTTGCGCGGAGCGTGGGGTGGCTGGCAGGTCGACCTCACCGGAACCCTCGACGCGCAGCGAAGAAGCGGCGTCGTGGCAAAGGGGATCGACCTGACCGCGGCCAATAATGCGATCGCCGGCGGTCGCGATCCGTTCCAGCCCTTGACGCCGATGCTGGCCGCCGACCGCCTCATCGACCGCACGACGCAGAGAACGCTCGGGGCAGGGGGGAAGCTGGTCGCGACGGGCCGTCCGCTGCGGCTGCCCGCGGGGCGGGTCGCGGTGACGGCCACGGTCGAGGCCGAGCATGCGCGTACAGATGCCGATACGCGCGGCGCCAGTCCCTATGCGGTGGCGTTCGCGCGCAGCCGTGTCGAAGGTGGCATGGCGATCGACGTACCGCTCGCATCGCGCCGCGAGGCGTTCCTCGACTGGGCGGGCGAGCTGTCGGCCAATGCCTCTGCCGCGGTCCGCCGGATCGGCGACGTGGGAACGCTGGCCGACGCGACGATGGGGCTCAACTGGGCGCCAATCCAGGCGGTGCAGTTCCTCGTTCAACTCCGGCGCGCCGAAGTCGCACCGACGCTCGATCAACTCGCGACGCCGCAGACCTCCGCACCCCAGGTGCCGCTGTTCGATTTCGCAACGGGACGTTCGACGTTGGTCACCCTGTTCATCGGCGGCAACCCGGCGCTGGTTGCCGAGCGTCACCACGTCCGCTCGATCGGTACGACGATCAAGCCCTTCGCGACGCGCGAACTGCGGTTCGCCGCGACGTACGAGATCGAGAACATCGCGAACGGCATCCAGACGATCTACGCGCTGACCCCGTATACCGAGGCGGGAGCGCCGGCCCTGTTCGGCCGAAACGCGGACGGCGTGCTCACATCGGTCGCGTTTCGTCCGATCAACGTCTTTCGCGAACGCAAACGCGCGCTGAACATGACGCTCAGCGTCAATGGCCAGGTCGGCCGGGCCAAGCCGCCCGCGACGCCAGGCGGTCCGCCGCCCGACCGTCCCGGTTATTATGGTGGGCTCGGCCCCAGCATCCGGATTTCCGACCGGATCGAACTCCGGCCCGGCGGCACGACCCTCAACCTCCTTGCCGGCGATACGCTATCGAGCGGGATTACGTCGCGGCTGTCTGGTTACGGCTATGGCGGGATCAACTATATGGGCAATGGCGCCACGTTCGATTTCTACTGCACGGGAAAAGCAGGCGTCCGCAGCACCCTCCCCGCATCGACCCTCGCGTTTGCGCCGCTGTGCAAACTGAACCTCAGCGGCTCGCTCAGTCTCCATCATGTCCTGCCGAACCAGAACTGGGCCCGCCACCTCGGCCTGAAGCTGGAAGTCACGAACGTGACCGACGCGCATCAGCGTGTCCGGGATGCTGATGGTACCGTCCCGTATCGCTATCAGCGGGACATTCTCGACCCGCTCGGCCGGATCGTGACAGTGTCGTTGCGCAAGGTGTTCTGACAGCGAGGTCTCTGCTTGAAGTCGTCCGGCCCCACGCCCCGGCACGCATTTCGGCGGGGGTGCTTGCAGCGAACCTGGACGCAATCTAACCCCGTGTCGTCGCATCCGAAGGAACGCATGTTGTCCGTGAAACTGGTCATTGCCGCTCTGTTGTCCACCGTCGTTACCGCTGCGGCGGCAACCGCGCAGGCGCTCCCGCCGCCGACCGCGCAACCCGGCGAGAGCGCGGACGACTCGCGGCTCAAGCGGCTGTTCTACGACAGCGACGAGGCGAGCCTGAAGCGTAATCCGATCGACGCGATCTTCCGCGGTGACATGCGCTATGCCGACCGGCTCGGCGACTATCTCACCGACGCGTATCTGGCCGCCGAGCGTGCCGCGATCGAGCATGACCTCGCCGCGCTCAAGACCATCGATCGCACCAGGCTGACCGCGACCGACCAGATCGCCTATGACGTGTTCAAGACGCGCAACGAGACCGATCTGGCCGGCTATGCGCCCGCGATCCTGAAGGTCCAGCGCGACCTGCCGATCGATCATTTCCAGGGGTTCCAGACCTTCTATCCCGATTTCGCGTCGGGCAAGGGCGGTGCACCGTTCAAGACGCTTGCCGACTATGACAACAATCTGAAGCGTAACGCGCAATATGCTGCGGTGCTCGACCGCGCGATCGGATTGTTCCGCCAGGGCATGAAGGACAGGATCGTCCAGCCCAAGCTTGTCGTCACCAACATGATCCAGGAATTCGACAATCTGATCGGCGAAGGGGTCGAGGGATCGACCTTCTACGGACCGGTGAAGACGTTCCCGGCGACAATCCCGGCTGCCGACCAGGCCCGGCTCAAGGCAGCGTATGCGGCACAGATCCGCGATGTGATCACGCCCGCGCACCAGCGGATGCGCGACTTCCTCGCCAAGACGTATCTCCCGGTCGCGCGCGATACCGTCGGACTGTCCGCGCTGCCCGGTGGCGATGCCTATTACACCTATCTGATCCAGCAGCGCACCACGCTGCCGATGACCGCCGAGCAGGTCCATCAGCTCGGCCTGTCCGAGGTCGCCCGGATCCTGAAGGGGATGGACGCGCAGAAGCAGGCAGTCGAGTTCAAGGGTGATCTGCCGGCGTTCTTCACGTTCCTGCGCACCGACAAGCAGTTTCAGCCAAGCTCGGCCGCGCAGTTGCGCGACGGCTATCAGGCGATCGAGAAGCGCATCTATCAGCGGATTCCCGAGCAATTCTCGCTGACGCCCAAGACTGCGCTGGAAATCCGCCCGGTCCCGGCGTTCAAGGAAAAAACCGATGCCGGCGGTTCGTACCAGGGCGGCACGCCTGATGGCACGCGAGCCGGCGTTTTCTACTACAACACCTACGACCTGCCCTCGCGCTACATGTGGGAAATGGAGACACTGTTCCTCCATGAGGGCGTACCGGGGCATCATTTTCAGATCAGCCTCGCGCAGGAAAATACGGCGCTGCCCGCGTTCATGCGGTTCGGCGGCAACACCGCCTATGTCGAGGGCTGGGCGCTGTATTCCGAGAGCCTGTGGAAGGAACTCGGCATGGAAACCGATCCGTACCAGCGAATGGGCGGGCTGAACGACGAGATGCTGCGCGCGATGCGGCTGGTCGTCGACAGCGGCATCCATGCCAAGGGTTGGACCCGTGATCAGTCGATCGACTACATGCTCGCCAATTCGCCGATGGCGCGGACCGATGCGACCGCCGAAGTCGAGCGCTACATCGCGATCCCAGGGCAGGCGCTCGCCTACAAGATCGGCCAGCTGACGATCGCACGGACCAAGGCCAAGGCACAGGCAGCGCTGGGAGCCCGGTTCGATCCACGCGATTTCCATGCGCAGGTGCTCGATACCGGATCGCTGCCGATGCCGGTGCTCGAACGCAAGATCGATGCCTGGGTTGCTGCTGGTGGCGGAAAGGCCAAGTGAAAATGCGCTTCGTTACCGCGTTTGCCTTGGCGAGCCTGATCGCCACACCGATCGCGGCGCAGGACAAGAAGGAGACCTCGACCGTCGAGAAGAAGGTCGACGACGAGGTCAAACTGCCGCCGCTGCCGGCCGACAGGACGGTCCGCCAGTCGGCCACGATCGGCGGACGGAGCATCGCGTACGACGCCACCATCGGCACGATCTCGGTGCGCGACGACAAGGGCAAGGAGATCGGCCAGGTCGTCTATACGTCTTATGTCGCGGCGGGCGGGGCGACTTATGTCGCGGCGGGCGGGGCGACGGCGCGTCCCGTGACGTTCGCGTTCAACGGTGGTCCCGGTGCGTCGTCGGTGTATCTCAATCTCGGCGCGGTCGGCCCGAAGCGCGTCCAGTTCGGCGCGCAGGGCAATGCGCCGTCCGATGCGCCGATCACGACCGACAATCCCAACAGCTGGCTCGACTTCACCGACCTGGTCTTCATCGATCCGGTCGGCACCGGGTTCAGCCGCAGCCTGGTCGACGAAGAGAAGACCAAGAAGGCCTTCTACGCCAACGATCCCGACATCAAATACCTGTCGAAGGTCGTCTACGACTGGCTCGTGAAAGCGGGGCGTCTGCGCTCGCCCAAATATGTGATGGGCGAAAGCTATGGCGGGTATCGTGCGCCGCGGATCGCCTACGAGCTCCAGTCGCAGATCGGCGTCGGGGTCAACGGGATCGTCATGGTCTCGCCGTATCTCGACCCCGCCTCAGGCGACGGCGCGACCGCGCTCTCGCCGCTGCCGTGGATGATCGACCTGCCGTCGATGGCCGCGGCGCATCTTGAGCAACAGCATCACCTGACCCCCGCCGCGATGGTCGACGTCGAGGCATACACCCGCGGAGCCTTCGCAACCGACCTGCTGCGCGGACGCACCGATCCGCAGGCGGTGTCGCGGCTTGTTGCCAACGTCAGCCGGTTGACCGGACTCGATCCGTCACTGGTGCAAAGGATGGGCGGCCGCGTTGATTCAGCGACCTTCCTGCGTGAGATTCACCGCGCCGACGGCACCATCGGCAGCGTCTATGATTCGAACGTGACCGCGTTCGATCCGTTTCCCTGGTCCGCCTCGCGTCAGTCGAACGACCCGATCCTCGACGCGCTGATCGCGCCGACGACCAGCGCGATGGTCGATTTTGTCACGCGCGTCGTCGGATGGAAGACCGACGCGCGCTACCACGCGCTATCGTACGAGGTGAACGCGGCGTGGGATCGCGGCAAGCCCGACGACACGCCGGTAACCGATCTGCGCAAGGCGATCGCCAACGATCCCAAGATGGCGGTGATGATCGTGCACGGCTGGGACGACCTGTCCTGCCCGTTCTACGCCTCGCGGCTGATCGTGGACCAGATGCCCAGCTTCGGCGCCGCGGAACGGGTGAAGCTGAACGTCTATCCGGGTGGCCACATGTTCTACAGTCGCGAGGACAGTGGCGCGGCTTTCAAGCGCGACGCCCGCGCGATCTATCGAGGCTGACGGGCGCAGGACGGCGCGGACGCGTCTGATTGAGGCAGCCGGCAATTCCTAGACGGCGGCTGTTCGCGCCCTTTCGAAGGGCAAGCTCGAGGTCATCAAGATCACTCCGCCTCGGGTGCAGACAGAGCCATCGCCCGTTTAGTCGTCGGACGCGAACAGCATGCCGCTCGAAGCCACTGTCGGGATGCTGACCGGAAATAGCTCAATGTTCTGCCGTCATGGATCGGGCGCCGGAGTCGCATAAATCGCTTACCCGTCGCTCTCGAAGACGGGCGCTGCTAGAGCGATATCGGGCAACGATTTCGGGGGCGGTACGGGTGAAGGGGAAGTGGCACTGGTCGATGGTGGTCGCGCTGGTATCAATCTCATCGACTGCCGACGCACAGACCGCGCTCAGCTTCGATGCGGCGCAAATGCGGTTCGACCGGACGTCGCGTGCGGTCAGTGCCGCCGATCACGGCGTCGACGCGGCCAAGGCCGGTGCCGACGCGCTGCGGACGCTGCACCGGCCGATCGTGACCGCGTCGGCGCAGTATCTCGTCTACGAGAAGACGCTGTCGATCGATCTCGCGGGCGCCAAGGGTGATGCGCTGAACACCACCCAGGATTTCCTGGCGGCGTTTCCGGGTAGCGTGCCGCCGGCGTTCCAGCAGATTGCAGGCGAGATTACCGGGCGGCTGTCGCAGGCATTGCCGGGGCTGTTCGACGCGATCCCCGACCAGCTCAGCTACCGCTTTCGCGACGAGGTCTTCCGGCCGACCGTGCAGGCAGCGATGCCGATCTACACGGGCGGCGCGATCCCGGCGATCCAGCGCGCCGCCCAAGGGGGTGTGGCGATGGCCGAGGGACGCCGCGCGCAGGTGATCGATCTGGCCCGGATCAATCTCATCCGCGCCTATTTCGGGCAGCAGGCGGCGGCCGGGTTGTTGCAGGCCGCACGACGCAGCCGTGACGCGCTCGACAAGATCCTGACAGATTCGCGCAAGCTGGAGTCGGCGGGCGTCATTCCGCATGCCCGGACGCTGGAGGTACAGGTCGCGCGCGACACTGCCGAGCGCACCTATCAGCGTGCCGACCTGTCCAGCGCGACCGCGCGCGACGAACTCGCCAGGCTGCTCGACGTTGAGGGCAACGTGGTCCCGACGACGCCCTTGTTCGTCCAGACGCGTCCGCTTGCGCCGGTCGAAACCTATCTCGGGAACGAAGGCACGGCACCGGAAGCCCGGACGGCGGATGCCGGGCGGCAGATCGCGGACGCCGGCGTGGCGCTGGCCCGGTCGCGGCGCCTGCCGCAGGCCTATGCGTTTGGCGAATACAATTTCAACCGCTCGAACGCGCTGCCGATCGAGCCCGACTGGATCGGCGGTGTCGGGGTTCGCTACACGATTCTGTCGAACATAGACCGCCGGCGCACCGAGGACGCGGCGCGCGCGCAGGCCGCCGCCGCCGCGGATACTGCCGCAGAGGCGCGCAGGATCGCCACGAGCGCAACGATCCGCGCCTATAATCTCGTCGAAGGCGCGCGTCGCTCGTTCGTCCTGCTCGACAGCAGCCTCACCGCGGCGCGTGAGAATGTGCGCGTGCAGGCGGTCGCGTTTCGCGAAGGCGAGGGGACGGCGACCCCGGTCATCGCCGCGCAGGCCGCACTCGACACCGCGGAGGCGCAGCGGATCGCCGTCGCTTATGAATATGACTTGGCGCTTGCCGGCCTGCTCGCCTCGGCCAGTCGGCTCGACGCGTTCGGCAGCCATCTCGCCCAGGCCGACCAGCGCCTCACCTACGGAACCGAACGATGAGCGATCCTACTGCTCCCCCAACCCGCCGTGCGCGCACGCTGCTCTATGCCGGCCTGGTCATTGTCGTGGCGATCGTTGGGATCGGGCTCTGGCTCGCCAGCCGTCCGGGCCCCGAACAGATCCAGGGGATGGTCGAAGCGGACAGCGTCAACGTCGCGACCAAGGCGCTGGCGCGCGTCGACCGGTTGCTCGTCGATGAGGGCGCGCGGGTAAAGGCGGGGCAGGTACTCGCGACCCTGTCGAGCCCGGAACTGGGCAATGCCGAACGCCAGGCGCAGGGCGCGCTCGACACTGCGCGGGCGCTCGACGCGGTCGCGCAGGAAGGAGCCCGCAGCGAGGATGTCGGTTCGCTCCGTGCGATCTGGCAGTCGGCGCAGGCCGCGGCCAATCTCGGTGCGACATCGAGCAGCCGCGCGGATGCGCTCTACGCTGAAGGCGTCATCGCGGCGCAGCGGCGCGACGAGGCGCATGCTGCACGCGACAGCAGCCGCATGTCGGCCGAGGCTGCCCGCCTGCAATATGAGAAGGCGCTGGCCGGCACCCGAAGCGAGGACAAGCAGGCGGCGGCGGCGCAGGTCCGGATCGCGCAGGCGGGGCTGTCGACCGCCCGATCGCTGATGGCCGAGACGCGGCTGGTGTCGCCGATCGACGGCGAGGTATCACAGAAATTGCTCCAGCCGGGCGAGATCGTCAGTCCCGTGCTGCCCGCGTATCAGGTGATCGACATCAACCATCCGCGGGTCGAGATCACGGTGCGCGAAAGCCAATATGCCGGTATACACCCGGGTGGCATTCTCGTCGGCCATGTTCCCGCGCTCGCACGCGACGTCCGGTTTCGCATCACGCACATCGCGCCCGAAGCCGCCTTCGCGACGGTCCGCGCCACGCGCCAGTCGAGCGGCTACGATGTCCGCGCGTTCGGCGTCCAGTTGCGGCCGGCCGAGCGCGTCCTGGATCTGCGTCCCGGCATGAGCGTGCTGTTCGACTGGCCGCGATGAGCGCGTTTCGGCGGGCACTGGCGGGGGAGCTCGCGCATCTCTGGCGCGACCGGTTCGATCTCGCGCTGCTGACTCTGGTGCCGCTGATCTGCCTCGTGGTGATGGGCGGGATGCTGTCGCAGGGCTCGCCGCGCGGTCTCGGAGTTGTCGTCGTCGACCAGGATCGCAGCGTCGCGTCCCGCTCGATCGTCCGTGCGATCGGGGCAGTGGATGCGCTGACGGTCGTTGATTCCGTATCGAGCCTGGCGGAGGGCTTTGCAGCGATCCGGCGCGAGCGGGCGATCGCAGTGGTCGTACTGCCGTCGGGTCTGGGTGGCACGCGGACGCCGGCGACCCCGTCCGCCATCGAGGTCTTCTACCAGACCGCGTTCCTGTCGACTGGCGCGCTGACCTCTGCGCTTCTTCAGTCGACTATCGCCGCTGATCTGGTTCGACAGGCGCCTGCGGACGCCGGCCTCGCCGGCGTTTCGCTGCTCAGGGTGCCGCTGCCGGGTGTGCAGGTGACGCTGCTGGGCAATCCGTCCGCCAGTCTCGAATGGTATCTCGGCCTGCTGATCGGTCCCGCCATCCTGCACCTCCTGATCGCCGTGACCAGCGCCGCGTCGCTCGGGCGCGAACTGGAGGGCGGGTCGATGGGACCTTGGGCGCTACGGGTCGGTTCGCCCGCGATGGCGGCGGCGGGTCGGCTGTTGCCGCATGTCGTGATCGGTACGCTCTGGCTGTGCCTGTGGCTGCTGTGGCTGACCCTGGGGCAGGGCTTTGAGTTCACCGGGGCGATCGGCCTTGTCGCGATCGGCGGCCTGCTGCTGTTCATCGCAACCGCGGCGATCTCGACGTTGCTCATCGTGCTGACCGGCGAGGTCGCCACCAGCCTGTCCGCCAGCGTGATCTATGCAGGGTCGGCGCTTGCCTATTCAGGCGCATCGTTGCCGATCACCGGCGGCATCGCGGTTGCGCGGATCTGGAGCGCGATCCTGCCGCTCACGCATTATGTCACGCTCGAGATGGACCAGACGATCGGCGTGAACACCGCGGTCTGGGCGAAAAAGGCGGCGATCCTGATGCTGGCGGGGCTCGTCGCGGGCGGCGGTGCGACGGTGCTGTTGCGGCGGCAGGCGCGTAAAGCGGCATGACGTTCCGGCAAGCCTTCGAAGGGGCACTGCTCGAAATCCTGCGGACGCGCGATCTGGTCGCGGTCGCGGTGATCTCCGTGCTGTTCTACGCCTTCTACTACCCGGCGCCCTATGCCCATCAGGTCGTCGAGCGTCTGCCGATCGTCGTTGTCGATGCAGATCGCAGCACGGTGTCGCGTGAGATCGTTCGTAACCTCGCCGCCGCGCACGAGGTGGAGATTGCCGCCGACGTGTCGGACATGGCGGCGGCACGCATGATGGTCCGAAACCGGCAAGCCGAGGGCATCCTGGTGATTCCCCGCGATCTCGCGTCGGCGTTGATCGACGGGCGACCCGGTGGCGGTATCGCGATCTGGCTCAACGGCGCCTATCTGCTGCGTGCGGAAGCTGTCGGAAAGACGATCGGCGAGGCGATCGGTGCAACGATTGAAGGACGACTGTCGGGTTTCGCCGGACGGACGGCGCTGCCCATGACTCGAGTCGTTGCCCACCCGCTGTTCAACACCACGGAGGGGTATCGCGATTACATATTCCCCGCGGTTGCCAACATCATCCTGCAACAGACGCTGCTGTTCGCGGTCGCGCGGCTGATCGCCGAGCGGCGGCGGACGGGCCGGTGGCAGCGCGGTATGGTCTTCGGCGTATGGGCCGCATGCACGACGATCGGCACGCTCAGCGGGCTGTTCTACTTCGGACTGATCTTCTGGCTGCAGGACATTCCGGACGGTGGCAACGTTCCGGCCCTGCTGCTGACCGTGCCATTGTTTGCCGCGACCGTCGCCGCGGCCGGACTGATGGTCGGCAGCATGGTGAGAAGCGGTGACGATGCCCTGAAGCTGCTCATTCCCACGTCGATCCCGTTCGTTTTTCTGTCGGGCTTTGCATGGCCGCTCTTCGCGATGCCCGGCTGGGTACAGGCGATCGCGTGGGTGGTACCTGTCACGCCGGCGACGCACATCTTCGTGCCGCTGAATCAGATGGGCGCAACGCTCGCCGAAGTCCGGGGTGCGGTCGCGATCCTCGCATTGCAGTTGGTCGGGTTCGGATCGGTGGCATGCCGCCGGTTGCAGAGAAGCGACACCCTTCCAAAGGGGATGTCGTGATCCCGAGTAGCTGATCGCTCCCGGTCAAATTATGCGAGGGACGGCGTTCATCGTGACGATGCGCATGGATCTACCGTGACGCTGGGGCGCAAAGCGTTCCCGGACAGCGATTTTGCAAACAGTCTCTGGCGGTCATCGACGGCCCTATCGGTGGCGAGCAATCTCTGTTGCTCGGAAACCGGGTTTCGTGCGCGGGAATGATGCCGGTCTGCACGATGTATGATGCCGTTTGTCTGCAGCTAGCTGGAGATCGAGTCGGATGCGGGTGACGTCGGCGATCGATCGCCGGGCGGGAAGGGACACAAGCAATTGCGTCTTGTCTTCCCGCTAGGAGAAACGGTGCAAGGGCAAACGCGGTGTCGCCCTTGCACTGTTTCGTTACGATCAGTTGTCCCGCTCGGCCCGCTTGCGGTCGGCCTTGCGCGCACGGCTCACCGCTGCGGCATGCTCGCGGGCGCGCTTCTCTGACGGCTTCTCGTAGTGACGGCGAAGCTTCATTTCGCGATAAACGCCTTCGCGCTGCAGCTTCTTCTTAAGCGCGCGAAGGGCCTGATCGACGTTATTATCACGGACAATGATCTGCATGCTAATTTAAACTCTCGGCTATCGTGGCGGTTTGTCGAACCGGGTTGCTCTATGGCCGGTTACGTCAGAAGCCAAGGCGCGAATGCAATACCAGAACCGAAGCGTCAGGGAAAGTGGCAACATCGGGGGCCGCGGATATCGCTTTTTGTCGCCGTCTGCCTCTGCCGGCGGATCAATCAGAGATCCTTAGTTCGTGCAACGCGCCGCTTCTCGACTCCCTGCTCGCTGAACGTTCGCCCTCGACGATCAGCAGATCACCCGACACGTAGCAAGCCAGATCGTGACGCGCGCCGCCCGGCTGCAGGTTCAGCCCGAAGATCCGGTCGATCCGCGAGCCGCTACCGGCCTTGGCGATGCGGTAGCGAAGATGGTCCATGGCAGGCCCGACGATGATACGGTCGAGCAGCATGCCGATCGCGGCGGACGCCCGTACATGCAGGCACCGGTCAAGGTTCGCCGACGCGCGTGTGATGATCCAGTCGTCGCTTACTGCGAGCACGAAACGGGGACTGCAATCGCGTTGCCCGGGCCCGATCGGTTCGCGTTCGCCGTCCGCACGCATGTCGTTCGCATCCTGTCCCGTCGCGACATCCACAGTCTTTCCGATCTATGTCGGCAGTACCGGATGCACGTTTGCAATATCGCTATAGACCGGTGGGGACCGTGCCAACATCACAGTCGATTACGCGTTAGTACGTACGTGCAAATACCTACGTCGCCTTACGTACTTTAACTTCGATCAGAATGGTTGGAATAGAGATCGACGGGGAAAGTCGCTCGCAGACGCATGCTTCCCGGGACAGGACGACGGAAGATCTGCGGTTCATGCAGCGGGTAATTCCAAGGGGGTCATATGAACGTCATCGACAGAATGGACATGCTCTCGCGGTCCAGCCCGAGTGCGGTTGCGCAGCGCTGGAGCGTGGCGTGGTTCGAGCTCGATCCGCAGGCGCGGCTGGTACTCGACGATGCCTTGCGGCTGCAGCGGACGAACCAGGCGGGGCAGCGGCTGCTGGACGTCGGCATGGTCGCCCCGCACATCGGCAACCGTCTGCGATTTTCCGAACCGGCCTCCAACCGTCTGTTCCAGCAACAGGCGGCACTCGCGCTGTCGAGGACGGATCCGGTCGCGGCGCTGATCCTGCCGTTCGGTGTCGCGCGCTGGGTCGCGGTGACGATGCTCAAGACGATCGCCGATGGCAGCTGGGTATTGCTGGTCACCCTGGACGACATCAGTTCGCGGACGCTGATCGACGCGAGCATCGCCGGTGCCATGTTCGGTTTGACGCCGTCCGAACTGCCGGTGTTCCAGGGCGTGGCCGATGCGGTCTGCCCCAAGGAGATTTCCCGAACGCTCAACATTTCGGTGAACACCGTGCGTGCCCACCTCCGGTCGATCTATGCCAAGATGAACGTGAACGGCGCTCCACAGGCACAAAGAATAGCGTTGTCGCTATCCATGCACGTTCAGCGCAGGGTAAATTACCCAGACCCTTCATCAGACCTATTCAACTGAATGATTTGTGAACGAAGTCATCTGTGTAGAAAAGATTATCGGCGATCAAGTCGATCAACAGCACGGGAATTCATCATGTACGCACTCAAGGCTCTATCCATCGCTATCGTTGCTTCGACCGCATTTGCCGGTGTTGCAAGTGCAGCCACGTTGACGACGACGGGCACGATCGCTCCGGTCTGCAAGGTGGATATGACTGCTCGTTCGTTCGATCCTTCGCATCAGACGCTGCAGAACATCGCCGGTGTGCTCGTAACCTGCAACAAGGCCGGCAACAAGGCGATCACCGTCGACGCCGCGAACGGCTATTTTGCCGGTCCGTCCGCATCGCAGGTCCACTACAACCTGACGCTCGATCTCGACGGCAATCTCCTGCCGTTCAACAACATCAACATGACCAGCGCAGCAGTCACCTCCGGCATCGGCGCACCTGATGCGACCGTCGCCAACGGCCTGCCGGGCAACTTCTCGGTCACGTTGCAGTCGCTGCCTTTCCTCGCCGGTACGTATTCGGAGAGCTGGGATGTGACGGTCGGCTGACCAAACTGGGGTGGACGCCGCAATCCGGCGGTGTCCACCTCCTTTTTTCCGGGGGGAACCATCGTGCTGAAAACATCGCGTCGCGTCATCGTCGGTCTCGCCTTGACGGCGCTCACCTCGACGCTGGCTTATGCGTATAGCGTTCAGCCGATGATCTACACGCTGACCCCCAGCGGTGCGCGATCGACCGCTCGGATCACCGTTACCAACACCCGCGCCGAAGTCCTGAACGTCGAGCTTCAGCCCTTCTCGGTCACGGTCGACGAGACCGGCAAGCGCGCCTTTACCCCGGCCCCCAACGATTTCCTGATCTTTCCGCCCCAGGCGAGCATCGCCGGCGACAAGTCGCAGCTGATGCAGGTCCGCTATGTCGGATCGCCGACGATGGACCGCGGCAAGGTGTTCGTCCTGCGCGTGAAGCAGACCAATTCCACCGAGATGGTCAAGCAGGACGCCGCCGCGGCGATGCAGAGCCATCTCGCCATGTCGCTGAACTTCAACACGACCGCGATCGTCCAGCCCGACGCGCTGAAGCCTGCGCTCGCGATGGTCGGTGACCTCGTGCTCGGCAAGGACGGCGCGCTGCATGGGCGGATGACCAACAGCGGCGCGGGGGTCGCCGACCTGACGCTCTATAGTTGGCAATTGAAGCGCGGCGACAAGGTCGAACCGCTCGCGCTCGATCAGCTTCGCTACGGCGACGCCGTATTCATAATGCCCGGTGGCTCGCGCGAAATGTCGCTCGTCGATACCATCAAGGGTCCCGCCCAGCTTCTCATCGGCGCTCTGCCGGAGGAGCGTGGTGCTCGCGGGCTATAACCCCGCCCTGCGTTCCCCTTGGCGTGCCCGAAGGCACTTAAGGCGATCGGCGGTCTGCCTCTATGCTCTGTCCTGTGGCTCGGCTGCAGGCGCCGGCGTATTCCCGATCGTGACGCCGGACGTCACTGCGCTGGTCGCGGCCGACGTTGCCCTGGCCGGCGATGCGCAGGAGCGCACCCCGGCGGTCGGGCAGGGTGACACGCGTCCTCCGCTGGCAGCACCGCCTCTCGTACCGCGTGGCCTCGTCGATCTGGATGCGCCCCTGCTCGTCAACGGTCGGTTAGTGGGCGAGATCGGTGTACGGGTCGACACCGCGGGCAATGGCGATATCGACGCGGTGCGGTTGCTCGCGTTGCTGGCGCCGAGCATCGATGCGGTGCTGTTCGCCAAGGTGAAAGCGCGGGTCGGGCCTGCGCTCAGGGCGCGGCTCGATGCGCTCGACGTGCCGCCGATCCACGTCGCATACGATCCGGCGACGCTCGAGGTGCGCGTCACCGTCCCGCCGAGCGCGCTAGCGCTCCAGACGGTCAGCATGCGCGGCGACATCCGGCCCGATCCGTCGCACTATATGCAACAGGCACGGCTAGCGGGCGGTGTCGGGCTGGCGGTGGATCAGGGCTTCATCGACAGCGGGCCGGATCGTGGCCGGTCGCAGTTGCGCGTGACAGCGGATGGCTTCGTCACGTTCGGCGCGTTTCCGGGCGTCACGCTCAGGTCCGGCGGCGTGCTCGTCGAGCATGATCGTGGACATTACGGGTTCGACCGCGCGGTGACCCGACTGACCTATGACGATTTCGATTCCGCGATCCGCTATGCGGCGGGCGAGGTGACGCCGCGGATCACCGGCTTCCAGGGTAGCGACACGATCCTGGGGATCGCCGTCGCGCGCGATTACCAGGGGATCAGGCCGTTCGAGAACATTCGCCCATCGGGGCGGGGCGGGGTGACGCTCGACCGGCCATCGACGATCATCGTCGAGACCAACGGCGTCGAGACCCGCCGACTGCGACTTGATCCCGGCCGGTACCAGCTGAACGACCTGTCGTCGCAGTTCGGCGCGAACGACGTGCGGCTGATCGTCGAGGACGATTTGGGCCGCCACGAGGTGGCATCCGCCGCGTTCTTCACGGCGACTGCGATGCTGGCGGGCGGACTTACCGATTTCGGTGCGGCGCTTGGCCGGCAAGAAGACGGTGAGCGCCGTTATGGCGGCCCGATGACCGCGACCGGCTATGTCCGGCATGGTTTCGCCAACCGCTTCACGCTCGGCGCGGGCGGACAATATGCCGACGGCAATTGGCAGGTTGGCGGGGAGGGCGTGGTGGGGACGCCGATCGGGCTGTTCCGCGGCCAAGCCAGCGCCAGCCGGTTCGAGGGCGCGCAGGGGACCGCGTTCAGCGTCGACTGGCTGCAGACGCTGACGCTCGACCGCGACACCTGGAACTTCACGGTGCTGTCGACCCGCTACAGCAAGGACTTCACCTCGCCGTTCGATCGCGGTGCGCGGATCAACGACGAGCGCTGGCACGTCGACGCGCGTGCTGACTGGCGGCGCGGCAATTACGGGCTCGCCGCGATCGGGAGTTATGGTTGGACACGCAGCAATACCGGACGACAGGGGCTGGACCTCAACGGGTACCTCACCCGCGGGCGCTTCGTCTGGACGGCGACGCTCGGCATCGAGCGCGACCTGCCGGGCGGCTGGCATCCGCAGGGACTGCTCGGCTTGTCGATGCGGACCGGCCGTCGCGACACGATCGCCGCACGTGTTGACAGCCGCCAGAATACCGGCGTGATCGAGGCGAGCCGGAGCCCGATCGACCAGGTCGGCGATCTTTCCGGGCGGATCCAGCTCGGTCGCAACGACGATCGCGCCGGCGTCTCCGGCGACGCGCGCTATTTCGGCAACCGCTTCATCGCGTCGGTCGAGCAGGACCTGCAATATGCCCGTTCGCCATTCGGCATCGGCGCGCGCGAAACCCGGCTGCGCGCATCGACTTTCCTGGGTTTCGCCGATGGCAAGGTTTCGATCGGCCGGCCCGGCGTCGGCAACTTCGCGATCTTCGACCGGCACGCCACGCTGGACGGCGCTGCGGTCACGATCAAGGACGAGGCCGGTTACGTGGTCGGCAGACAGGATTGGCTGGGCGCGCCGCTGGTGCCGCTCAACCTCGTGTTCAGTCCGATCCTCGACATCTATGACGTCGATCCGCTGCCCGCAGGCTATGATCTCGGCGACGGGCAATTGCTGGCGTTTCCGGGCTCGGCGTCGGGCTACCGCGTCGCGGTCGGGTCGGCGGCGTCGCGCATTGCTATGGGGTTCATCGTCACCGCCGATGGTCCGGTCTCGAGCTACTCCGGAGGCATCGAAAAGATCGGCGACCCGGCGTTCGGTAAACGGCCGATCTTCACCAACGAAGCCGGGCGGTTCGCGGCCGATCATCTCTCGCCCGGCCGCTACCGGGTGACGATCGAGACCATCGCCACGGTCGAATTCGCCGTCTCCGAAACCTCGAAGGGAATAGTCGATGTCGGTACGCTTCACGCAGTGCGCCCTTAGCCGCTGGCTTCCCGGCATGCTGGCCCTTGTATTGGCCGTGCCGGTTGCCGCGTCGGCGTGCGAAGTCCGGATCGGCGTGCTGATCGCGAGTCCGATCGCCTATGATCCGTTCGGCACGACCACCGGTGAAGGGTCGTTGCGCACGACGGTCGATCTGGTTTCGGGCGACGAGTGCGAGGCGACCGTCGCGCTGGTTGACGATGCGGCGGCACCGCTGCGTTCGATCCGGTTCGGCGATGCGATCCGGCCGCTAGTCTACCGAATCGAAGTGCAACCGGGCGACGGCGTGACCGGCGGGCTCTCCCCCGACTTGTCGACCGTTCGCCTGACGACCGCGCGGCCGCACATTACGATCGTGTGGCGGCTGCTGGTCGAGCAGGACGCGGTGATCGCGGCCGGTGAATATACCCGGATTGTTCAGGCGATGCTCCGGACGCCAGAGGCGGCGGACAGTTTCTCCGCGCGATCGACGCTCCTGTTGCGGAGCATCCCGCGCGCCCAAGCCAATTTTGCCGGCACCAGCAGCGGTTTCGCAAGCGGAACCTCGGCACAGGCGATCGACCTCGGTACCCTTGCCACCGGCGAGCAACGCACCGCGATCCTTCAGGTTCGCGCGAATACCGTCGCGCACCTGTTCGTCGCGTCGGCGAACACCGGCTATCTGGTCGGCGGCGACGCGGGGCAGGCACGGATCCGCTATGGCCTTGCGATCGATGGCACGCCCGTCGACCTGACCGCACCATCGTCGCGGACGATCGCACCGCCGCTGACCATCGACGGCGTCGCACTCGAACTCCGCGTCACCGTCGGTGAGGTCGGCGGCATGCCGTCGGGGCGTTACAGCGACACGATCACGATCGACGTCTCGCCCTGACGCTAGCGTTTGCTGCCCGCCGGCGGTTCCAGCACGGGATCCTCGACGATCCGGACCGAGGTGCCGGGCGGCAAGCTCAGCTTCAACCGCACCCAGTCGGTCGGCTTCTTCGAATGAAGCTTTACGGCCAGATTGGCACGATAGACCTCGACCGTCCGATGACTGATCGACAATCGCTTGGCGATCTCCTTGTTGGAGAGCCCATCGATCAGTCCTTCGAACACGTTGCGCTCGCGGGGCGTCAGCGACGCCAGTTGATCAACGTTCTCGCGATCCGACGTCGTCGCCTGCAATTGGCGATCGATCGTATGAAAGCCCTCGGCCAGTGCGGCGAGAAGGTGCATGGCATCGAAGGGACGCTCGAGAAACTGGATCGAATTGACCTTCATGGCCTCGATCACGGTCGCGACATCGATGGTTTCGCCAAGCAGTATCAGTGACAATGGCGGTGACGCGCCGCTGCTGAGCCGTGCGGCAGCGAGGTCCGCCAGTTGGCTCGCACTTGCTTCCATGACGACGCAGGCGGCAGTCAGGTTGTCGATATCGGATACGAAAACGTCGAATTCCGGATATTCGACTATGGTATAGGCCTCGTCTCCACTGATGATGTCCGAGATTTCGGTGAAGATGAGCCCCGTTTCTTCACCGACGACATAGATACGCTGCGAGCGGCGTCGATTGCTCGATTCCACTGTCGTTCCTTCCCCCTGCTCGTGTCGCCGCTCTTAACAGGCCGCTCTCACGTAGGATCATCATGCGCGTCAAATATGAGGGATCATAACGATTTAGTAGTTAAGGTCGGATAATGACCAATTTGGTAAACCTTTTGTAAAGAATCGCCGCGACTTGATCCATATTGGTACGCGGAAATCTGATGAAGACGAATGGATTGTCGATCAGGCCACCGTATCGATGTTCGCCATTACTTACGCGAAGGCTTCGAAACCGTGGCAAGTGGTCAAATTGCACCGCGCCTGACGCTGGTCGTTCAGGCGCTGCGAAAGCGTAGTTCGATGCCGATTGCATCTGTCGAATGCTTACGCAACAAGCGCATATTCCGACGGGAGACGACCGATCCGTACTGCCTTCACGCTGTTGCTGCTCCCCGTCATGCCACTCGTCCAGGCGAGCGCCGCAGCCCCCGTTCCGGCGGTAAGCCTGCAACACGGCGCGCAGGATGCGGCGCTGCTCCAGTTCCTGGACCATGCGTTCGAGGAGCAGGTCAAGCTCAGCCCGGAAACGCAGACGCAGCTTGGTTTCAAGACCGACGAGGATAGGCTCGACGATTACACGGACGCCGGGGCGCAGCGGCAACGCGCTCTTGCGGAACGGCAGCTGACTGACATGCGCGCCCGCTTCCGGCACGAAACCCTCGGCGAGGGTGCCTGGGTCAGCTATCGGCTTTTCGAGCACGACGTGGTGCGGGGGCGCGAGGCGTTCCGGTTCCGCGACCTGCGCCTGCCGGTATCGACCAACGGCAGCCCGGCGGGCGATATTCCCGTTCTCCTCATCAACAATCACAGGATCGACACGGTCGCCGACGCGGAGGCCTATGTCGCCCGTCTGCGCGACGCCGACCGCGTGATGCGCGAGGTGGCCGCGACGATGCGCGCGCAGGCAGCCAAGGGCATCGTCCCCAATACCGTGAATTTTGCGCCGGCACGCGCCGATGCGCGCAAGGTCATTACCGGCGCGCCGTTCGACAACGGGCCGGACTCGACGCTAATGGCGGACTTTCGGAAGAAGGTGTCCGCGCTCGGCGTTCCGGTAGCGACGAAGGCGAAGTTGATCGGCGAGGCGCAGGCAGCGCTCAAGGGTCCTTTTCGGCACGGCTATGGCGTGTTGCTTGCCGCGCTGGACGAGATCGAACCGAAGGCGACCGGCAATTTCGGCGCCTGGCATTTGCCGAATGGCGACGCCTATTATGCGGACCAGCTCAAGGCCTCGACCACCACCGATCTGACCGCGGAGCAGATTCATGCGCTCGGGTTGAAGCAGGTCGCCTCGATCCGTCAGGAGATGGAGGGGATCAAGCGCGAGGTCGGCTTCAAGGGGACGCTGGAGCAGTTCTTCGACAATGTTCGGATGAACCCGCAGTTCAAATATCCCAATACCGAAGCCGGGCGCGAGCAGTATCTGAGCGACGCGCGGGCGGTGATCGCAACGGTCATGGTCGCCGCGCCGCGGTTCTTTCGCGTGTTGCCAAAAGCGCCATTGGAGGTGCGTGCGGTCGAGAAATGGCGGGAGGCAACTGCGCCGACCGCGTTCTACAACGCGCCTTCGGCAGATGGCTCGCGGCCAGGTATCTACTACGTCAATCTGGTCGACATGAAGCAGACGCAAAAGGTCCAGGTCGCCGGGATCGCCGCGCACGAAGCCGCGCCCGGTCATCATTTCCAGATCGCGAGGCAGCAGGAGCTGCCCGATATGCCGAAGTTTCGTAAATTCGGCGGCTACGGCGCGTATACGGAGGGCTGGGGCCTTTATTCGGAGCGGCTGGCAAACGAGATGGGGGTCTACAAGGACCCGTATGCGCGCTTCGGCATGCTGTCGCTTCAGGTGTGGCGTGCGATTCGCCTCGGGCTCGACACCGGCATCCATTCCAAACGATGGACGCGCGAACAGGCGATCGCCTATTTCCATGCGAACAGCTCGGTGTCGGACACGGACATCGCCCGCGAGGTCGATCGCTATTTCAACTGGCCCGGGCAGGCGACGAGCTACATGGTCGGTCAGCTAAAGATCGCCGAACTGCGTGCACGCGCCGAACGCGAGCTAGGGCCGCGGTTCGACATTCGCGACTTTCACGAAGCGGTGCTGAGCCAAGGTGCGCTCCCGCTCGACGTGCTAGACGAACAGGTGACGCTCTATATCGCAGCAAGACGGAAGTAGGTTGCGGACTTACTGATCGCCTGCCTCCGCCTGTGGACGTTACCGCGGTCGTTGGCGTCGTGTCGGGAGGTCTCGATACTATCGGTCCGTGTCGCTGGCGGCTTCCTCCAGTCTGACCTGAGACGTTGCGGCGATCTGCACGCGATCCCTCCCAAGTCGCTTCGCTTCGAACAGCGCGCGATCCGCTTCGCCTAGAAGCGCGCTCACCGGACGGCCCTCGTCGGCGTCCCAGCTATCGATGCCGAACGACATCGTGACGGGACCAAGCCGGTGTCCGCGGTTTTCCACGGTGAGGTTGCGCACCGCGAGGCGAAGCGCTTCCGCCCGGCTTTCGACGAGGGCGGGAGATGCGCCGGGCGCGATCACGATGAATTCTTCACCGCCATACCGGCAGACGATATCGCCGTCTCGGAACTGCGACTGTATCAGGCGAGCGATGGCAGCGAGGAGTTGGTCGCCCGCTTCATGGCCGTGACCGTCGTTGAAGCGCTTGAAATGATCGACGTCGCACATGACGATCGACAAAGGCGCGGCGCTCCGTTTCGCGCGTGCCGTCTCGAGTGCGAGCGCTTCCTCCATGTACCGCCGGTTGAACAGCTTGGTGAGGGGATCGCGGATCGACTGTTCACGAAGGCGCGAGCGCAGGTTGTCGTTGACCAGAGCAAGCGCGACGCTTTCCTTCAGCAGTCGCAGGCGGAAATGGGCCTCGTCGGCGATCGGACCTTCGATGTAGAGCAGGCCGAGCACTTCACCGCCGGCTAACAGCGGCTCGCAGCGCCGATCGATCGATACGGGTCCGGCAGCATGGTCGCAGATCAGGTCATCGCCCAGTTTGCCGACCGCATGGGTCTGACCGCGGCGCAGTCCCCAGCAATTGGCGGGCGGGAACATCTCCGGCATCACCTGCGGATGGCCCCAGCTCGCGGTCGGGATGAGCATGTTGCGCGAATGGTTGTGCAGATAGAGGATGCCCGCGAGGTCCGGCATGACCTGCGGCAGGAAGCAGTCGAGGACTTCCGCCAGCTCGCCGTCGTTCTGGATCGCCTGCAGCCGCTGCGACATCTCGCTCAGGATTTGAACCGAGTACTGCCGTTTCTCCTGGCGGTCGTTCACCGTCATCAAACGGTCGGCCATCTCGTTATACGCGAACGCAAGTCGCCGGAATTCGACGCTGTGACCGATAATGCTCGCACGCGCATCACGATCACCGGCGCCGAAGCGCGTCACGACGTCCAGCAGTTCGGCGAGAGGCCGAGATATGCTGATGCTCACGAACCAGGCGATTCCGCCGATCAACAGCACGAGCAGCGGGAAGCCGTAGAGGAGAAGCGTCTTGGACTGTGCGACCTCGGCCTGCGCTTCATCTGTCCGGCGCAACAAGAGCTGGCGTTCTTCGGTCCGGATGGTGCCGACCTCCCGACCGACGGCAGTCATGAGGTTCCTGCCTTGCAATCGCGCCTTCGGATTTGGAAGGCTTCCAACTGGATTTGCCAGTGTCCGCTGCTCGGCGGCCGCCATCACGCCGGCTTTTTCCGCGGTCAACGCTTCAAGGCGGACGGCGCGGCCGTGCTGGACCGGGTTGTCGGTGACAAGACTGGTCAGCTTCGCGGACAGGAGTTTCGCCGTTGCTAAGTCGCCGTCAAAGCCGGCGACATAGCTCGCGTCCCTCGTCATCAGAAAGCCACGCAAGCGCGACTCGGCCTGGGTCAGGCTGCTCTCGATACCATCGAGGCTGAGGATGACTTCCTGGGAATGGCCGACCCAATCGAAGGCTTGGCGGGAATGCGTGCTGCTCTGCAGTATCATGAGCCCGAGCAAGAGCGCGGCAAGCGCGGTCAGCGCAGCCACGCAGTAGATGCGGACGCCCAGCGAACGGAAGGCTTTCATGTGAACAAAGGCCCAAAGTGCGTGACGTCGACTCCTCGAAGGTCTTGTACTCGACCGCCGCCACGCAGTTGTCCGTGCCCCGTCGCGGAGCGGTAGATGTCGATCAAAGTGGAAGCGTCCCGTACTCAGGCAACGACTGGGCCGTCGCATTCGAGAAATTCCTGCAACGTACGTCGCAGCTGGTCCTGGTCCGCGAGGTCGCCCATCAGGACCACGCGCTTCGCTGCTGCCGTAGCGATGAGGGTAGGGGTCACGACGACGCCATCGATGATCGCGCGCTTGGGTTGCGAGAAAACGTCGATGATCTCCAGGTCGGAGTGTATCGCGCGCTCTAATGCAGCGAGCGCGGTCGTCAGATTGTGCTGCGCCCGGACCGAATTTGGCGTCGAGCGGGCAATGTAAAGCCGGAGATGGGCGACGGCCGCTTCGGACGCCAAATCGATCGGCGAGGAAACGGCGTCCGAGGGAAGGTCGTTCGGTGTCACTTACCCATCCACGCCAAGAGCGACCGGTGCTGCGTTAAGCATGTCAGGAGCGAGGCTGTCGTCCCCGGAGCGGCGCAGGTCAAGCCGTTCAATTGCCGAGACCCGGCCGACCTCTACGCGGCTTTTCTCCGCGACGCTGACCAGGTCTGCCTCGCGCTGCTTCCACGAAAGTTCCAGGGTCGCGGCCTGTACGCGCGCGCGCGCCTCGGCAAGTTCGCGTTCCAGATCGAGCCTCTGGCGTTCGGCGGCGATGTCGCAGAGCACCTGGACGCGTTCTGCGTCGGCCTCTTTCTGCGCGCGAGCACTGCCCATCAGCACCTCGCCCTCGGCGACGTAGACATCGACGAGGTCGATCCCGGATGCGTTCAGCACCAACTCGCGAACCTGGTTCGAATGGCCGGTGCCACGCGATTTGATGATCGTCAGGGCACGATTGCGCTCGCCGTCGCGTGCCACGTACGACACGTGGATCCAGGTGTCGGCGATCGTCGAGATCTGACTTTCCGAAAGCTCGGCATTGCCCACCGCCTGATCCAGCAGCGACGTGCACAGCACGGTGATACCCAGCGACTTGGCAGTATCGAGCAAGTTTTCGCAGATCATTGCCGAGAAGGGGTAGTCGGCCTTGGGCAGCGCCGAGATCGGATCGACGACCAGACAATCGGGCTTCTGCGTCTTGATCAGGTTGCGGATCTCGATGAAATGCTCTTCCGGGCTGCGGCCGCCCGACAGGAACGACGCGATCGTCAGTCGGCCGGCGTCGACATGGGGCGCCAGATCGACGCCGATCGACGTCATGTTGGCAATTATCTGCGCCACGCTTTCGTCAAAGCTGATGAGCAAAGCGCGGTCGCCGCGCGCGCAGGCTGCCGAGACGAAGCTTGCGGCGAGACTGCTCTTCGAGGTGCCGGGCGATCCCGAGATCAATGTGCTGCTGCCGCGCAGGTAGCCCCCGTTGAGGAGCGCATCCAGACGCCCGACGCCCGACGAGACCCGGTCGCCGAATATCGGATAGCCGATCCTCGCGCCCTTGAACGCGATCACGTCGATGCCCGAAGCGCCGATGACGATGGGAACCGGATTGGCGGCGAAGCCCGAGCCGCGATACTTGGCGATACGGATCGCGCGCGACGACCCGGTGGCGGTCACGGTTTCGGTAAGTTTAATCAGGCAATCGGTCATGTATTGGAGGAAATCCGCTCGAATCTGATCGCGATCACCGGCGCCGAACGTCTTGACCGTGACGATCGCCGAAATGGCCGATCTACGGATCCAACTGTCGAGCCGTAACAGTTCCTGCCGTTCTAGCCTTTCATCCTGCAAGCTGCTGAGCAGCATGTCGATGCCATCGAAAACTATGTTGCAGGCGCCGATCTCTGCTTTCAGCGCAGTCAGGCCGGCGAGCAGGCCTTCCAGGTCGAAAGCCCCCGTCACCAGCGCGTTTTCCGGAATTCTTGCATCGATGAAGAAGAACCGGCTCTCGTCCAGGGCGTCCCCGGGCCAGTCGAACGACGCCACGTTGCTGCGGATGCGGTCGACCGACTCTTCGAACGTGACGAAGATGCAGGGCTCGCCGAGATGCGCGAGGCGATTGACCAAAGTTTGAAGCGCGAAGACGGTCTTGCCGGCGCCCGGTGCGCCGATGATCGCGGTAAGCCGCCCGCGCGGCAGCCCACCGCCGCTGATCTCGTCGAAGCCTTGGATCCCCGTGATCACTTTCGTAACCGGCTCCGCTTGGCGGTCTTGGCGCATGAGGGGCGGCGCTGCCATGGTCGTCATGCGGGTTGGCTTTCTAAATCGAGTGGGCGTCCGGCAGCGTCGGGCACGCCAAGCGGAAGGCGAACCTGGTTGGCCAGCATCCAGGCGAAATCCTCGGCGAGAAACGGCATGCTGAACAGGTAGCCCTGTCCGATCGCGCAGCCTTCGCGCTCGAGGAAATCACGCTGCATCTCGGTTTCGATACCCTCCGCGACGAAGGCGAGCCCCATGCTGCGTGCCAGCGATATGATCGCCCGGATAATCAGGGCATCGGTCGATTCCAGGACGAGCTTGCGGACGAAGACCTGGTCGATCTTGAGCTTGTCGACCGGAAACTCGCGAAGATAGCGAAACGTCGCATGGCCACTGCCGAAATCATCGATCGTCAGCGTGAACCCCATGGCCCGTAGCGCATTGAGCGATGCCATGATCTGCGGTGAAGGTTCGATCAACACGCCTTCGGTCAGCTCGATCTCGAAATCCCCGGCGCGTGCTCCAGTGCACCGCAGTGCGTTTTCCACCGCGCCGACGAATGCGGGATCGAGCAACTGGTTGCCCGATACGTTGATCGCGATCGGTGGCGGCGCAAGGCCGGCATCCTGCCACTGCCGGTGCTGGCGCATCACCTGCACCAGGACCCAATCCCCGAGCAAGCCGATCAGCCCCATCTTTTCCGCGAGGGGAATGAACAGGTCGGGGCGTTGGATGCCCAGCGTGCGGTGACGCCAGCGTACGAGCGCTTCGGCAGATATGATGCGGCCGGACGCCAAGTCGACGAGCGGCTGGTAATGCAGTTCGAGATCGTCGTTGGCAATCGCCTCTTCGAGGGACTGCGCCAGGACATTCTGGTTCTGAAAACGATCGTCGCGCTCGAGCGAATAGGGCACCGGAGTACCGGGGCCAGCCTGTTTCGCCCAGCGCAGCGCGAGTTCGGCCTGCTTGGTCAACTCGCTCGTACCGTCTCGGTCCGCGGCATCTCCGGCTACGCGATCTCGCCACAAGGCCGCCCCGATACAGGTACTGATAGCGATTTCCTGGCCGCCGATCTGCATCGGTGCCGCCAGCGCATCGCCGAGAGACTGCGCTACGCCCAGTAGCGCGTCCTCGGTAGCGCATACCGGGATCAGTACCGCAAATTCGTCGCCGCCAAGGCGAGCGCCGGTTCCCTCGAACGTCGCGACGGTCCGAGCGATGCGATGGGCGGTTTCCGACAGTACCAGGTCGGCGAGCGCCTGACCCAGTCGGTAGTTGAGCGCACTGAAGCGCTCGATATCGATATGCAGGACGCCGCACCTGCTCGTCTGGTACGTGCCGGCGTTCAACTGACGATCGAGCACACTTCGCCATGCCGTCCGGGTCAGCAGACCGGTCAGGGGATCACAAAACGCCCGGTTCGCGATCTCGGTTTCCCAGCGCTTCTCGGCGCTGATCTCGATCGCCAGGCCGTCCCAGAGAATTTCGCCGTTGGGCATACGCCGCGGCGGCGCGTCGCTGCGCATCCAGTGGACCGCGCCGTCCGCCGAGATCAGTCTGAACTCTTCTCTGAAGTCCGAAAGATTGGCGGCCGATTTGCGTACGGCGGCGGCCAGACCCTGCCGGTCGTCCGGATGGATATAATCGTAGAGCGTGTCTCCGGTTTCCATCTCGTCGATGCCGAGCAACTGTCGCAACGACGAACTGACGTAGAGGATCTCGATCGCTCCGTCGGTGCGCATGACCCGGCGATACACGTAGCCGGGAATATGGTTTGTGATGCTGGCGAGCCTGGACTCGGCCTCGGCATGGCCGGCTGCCGCTATCTGCCCATCTTCGGCGACGCGCTGTACACCGACATAATGCGTGACCCGGCCGTACGTGTCCAAAATCGGATCGATCGTCACGTCGTTCCAGAACGGCGTTCCGTCCTTGCGATAGTTCAGGACGGTCCGCTGGATGGGCGAGCCCTGCAGGATCGCCGCACGGATGTCGGCGCTGGTTTGCCGGTCGGTGTCCGCTCCCTGGAGGAAGCGACAGTTGCGGCCAATCACATCGTCGACGGGATACCCAGATAGTGCGGCAAAGGCGGCGTTCGCGTAGATGATCGGCTGATCGTCGAGCATGGCGTCGGAAATGAGGACCGAGCACGATGTCGCCGTAAGAGCGGCCAGCGCCGTATGATCCGAAATGCTCACCTGCTAGCTAGCTTCGCATCCAGGCAGGTTGTCAAATCATAACGTAGATTAATATGTACAATTACTCATAATGTCGATGTCGACGATGCGTCGAAAGTTAAATACTTGGCCGGCGCCGCGGCCTTGGCCCAATACCGCACGACGTCCACGACCGTTAAGATGACGGTCGGGACGTCGCGGAAATCGATTGAGTAAATGATCGCGTGTCGGTCAGAAGCGGATTTTGCTTTCCAGCTCGTTCGCGCGGGTCGCGGTCTTCATGACCAGGCAGCTGCTGTTGATGGTCTCCTGATCGACCTTGCATTCATAGTCTCGCGCCTTCAGCCACGAGCGTTGCTCCGCGCGAAGGGCGAGACGCCTTTCCGGGGTGCTCGCCAGCTGGCGCATGACTTGCTGATACGCCTTGTTCAATCTGGCGTCCTGCGACGCGATTTCAGACTGGGCGCAGATCCCCTGCTGGACCGTGTTTCCGCCCGCGCGCGTCTGGCAAGCGGTATAGCGATCGGAAATACCCGCCTCCGGCACCTGGCCGAGCGCCGGGGCGGCTAAGTAGACTAGGACTGCGGTTGTCGCCATGATCTTCAATCTCACTGGACGTTTCCTTGCTGCATGGTCGTTGCGACGATCCTAGCCAAAGACGTAAGGCGCTGTCCACGCTTGGATCGACATCCTGCCATCGTCATAATTCTTGCCGTTGTTGGTCGTTTTGCACGAAGATATTGCACGCGTGCAATCAGCATCAATTCTTTGCGATTAGGACGGTTTCGATCGGGCTTCGGCGCCATTCTTTGGCGAGGTGGTACCGACTTACGTGAAGTGCGTATGTCGGGGCGTATTCGACTGGGGGGCGATCGGTGCTGCGAGACTCCGAACCGAAGGTTCGGGCTCGCTCAGGCGACCAGCGCGGACCTGCCGCATCGTACGCCGTTGACCTGTACGTCGGCTTGCCCAACGCGGACGCCGAGCAGGCCGGTAACCTCGTCGACCAGCAGGTCGAGTGCCGGTGCGGCGACCGAGAGCGCGCTGCCGACCGCGGCGGTGACCGCCGACAGGTTCAGACCAAGTCCGAGAATATTGACCCGTAGATCGAGATTGCGGATCAGTGACGAGGCGATCCCCTGTGCGATATCGCCGGTCGATACCGTTCGAACACGCTTCTGTGCAATGTCGTCCGCGGAAAACGTGAGCCGTTGCGGGTTCACGCCGCCCAGGTTCAGATTGGCGTAGCCGGAGACATCGATCAGCACGATATGCGCGATCGTCGCCCGCTGCCCGACGATCGGCTGCGTGAAATCGTTGAGTCGGGTGGTCGTTATATCGGCGATCATCACGTTGCCGACACTTGGGGTCACGTCGAGGTCGACGCTGGCCGATGCTGCGCCCGTGGCGCACGAAATCCGACTGAGCGACGCTTGGGCAGACGCCAGTTCGAGGAAGATGGGCACCCGCAGCGAGGCCAGCCCGAACGTCGCCGGACCGGCAATCTGCGTATCCAGGTATAGCCGCGTTTGCGCAGTCCGCACGATGACCGTGTTATCCTTGGCGACGCCGAGCCACGGCGTGGTCGTGGTGCGCTGGCCGCTCGCGAGCATCACCTGCGTCGACAACAGGCCGGGCAACACGAGCCCGCTACCCAACGTGATCGTGCGCTGTCCGTTGGCGATCTGGAGGATCTCGCGAAGGCCCGAATAGCTGTCGAACGAGAAGACATTGACCGGATCGACTGTGCGCTGGCTCGACAACGGCCCCAGATCGATGAGCTTCGACAGCTGGACCGACGTCGGCGGTAGCCGCAACGCGATCGTCCGCAACAACGCCGCCGCAGTCGGGTTGGTGGTCGCCGCCGCCATTGCCTCTACGGCCTTGGGCAGCGTTATCGTCGTGGCGAGCGTTTCGCCGAACGTCGCCGCGTCGAGCGCCAGTTGGGTTCGAAGCGCGCCAGCGAACGCCAGGGCGTCGACATTGGCCGACAAGAGCGAGTTATAATCCATCACCGACAGGTTCAGACTGGTTCCGGCCAGCGCCGACAACAGCGCGCCGGGAAGGCCGCCGGAGACCGCGGCAAGACGTGACCCAAGCGAGAATGCGGCCAGGTCGTTTCGCGCCGCCAGCGCCGTCGCGGTGACCCGCATCGTCGGGCGACCGACGATCAGTCGCCCGAAAAAGAGCGGAACGTCTTGGTTTAACGTTACTTTCGAAGCGTTGAGTCCGGTCGGATCGGTCGTCGCATCGGCCACGAAACGCGCGTCCGCGGTCAGGGTCGGATCACGGGTATATCGACCCCGCACGACGGCAGCGATCGTCGTATTGGGGGTCCCACCCAGCGTCACCGCCGCGCGCGCGCCGACCATGGGGTTCGCGATGTTGCTGGTCGCGGCCAACGCCGCAGCATCGGCGACACCCTGCAATTGTCGCTTGGCAACGTAGAGCGAGCCGACATCGACACCGAGCGCTGCCGCACCGATCAGCATAGACATCGCCGCGGCCGTCAGGATCGTGACGTATCCGCGGCGATCGGCGGCAAGTCGGGACAGTGCGAGGATCATCCGCCTCGCCGCATGTTCAGATGCCCCCCAACAGAACCGCAGCGCTGCGGTTGATGGTCTTGCTGGGCAACGGTACCAGTCCGGTCGACAGCAGCGGGTCCGACGCAGCGTTGTAAGACAAGCGGACGATGATCGTCGTGTCGTCGTCGTCGATGGCAACGCTCACCTTGCTCGCGTCCAGCGTGCTGCCCCGTACGAAGCTCACACTCACGGTCTTTGCGACGATTGCGGCGCGTTCGGTGCGGGACAGTCCGGATAATGCAGATCGCGCCGCATCGTTCGCCGCCTGCTGGACTGTATGCGACAGGAAAAACCACTGGCCATACGCCATGATCCCGAACAGCAAGGTGAGGAATACGGGTAGTGTTATCGCCATCTCGATGAGTACGACACCGCGGCGATCGCGCCCACAGCACGCAAACGAACGAAGAGTTGATCTGCGTCGCCTGCGCATTGTCGATGCCGGATAAACACTCATGCGCCGCATCTTATACGGTGATAGTAAACCACACGTTCAATACCTGATAAATTTGTGGATGTATAACACACATAACCGTTTAGAGGTAGTATCAAACCGGTTTGGTGTTCTTTCTACTATGGACGATCGTCGTAGACTGGTTATCATGACGATAATCGGCGAAGTTACGCAACGTAAAACTTGCCGAACAAGCTTCGTTTCGCTTCGGTCGCCAATGCTGGGTTGGGGGCCGATCACGCAAAACCGAACGCCACCTGCGCCTGCAGGCGGCCGAGATCGGTAGAATGGACGGATGGCGAACTTGCAGAAAACTGAAATGGTCAGTTCGGCCGATATCGTTCGGAACTTCGGCTTATGGCAGGACCGTGCCTCGCATGCGCCCGTGGTGGTCACCAATCGTGGCCGACCCCGCTACGTCCTGCTGTCGATCGATCAGTGGCACACCCCCGACGCGGAGATCCCAGGATCGGTTCTACCGACCGCCGAGCGCGATGCGGAATACCGGGCACTGGTCGAGCGGATGGCTGGCGGCTTCGTCATCCTCGACGACGGGCTGGCAGTCCGCGAGATGTCGACGGCGGCGGCGGTGCTCATCGGTTGCCCGGTCGACGCGGCACGTGGTGCACAGATTGCGCCGTTGCTCGACCGCCTCGGCATCGGCTTTGCCGTATCGGAACTCCAGCGAGTCCTGGAATCGGGCGAAGAGGCGCGGTTCGACCTGCCGTTGCCGGGCAGCCAGAATCGACGGTTGCGCGGCCATGCCTATCCGTGGGTAAGCGGCGTGGCGCTCAGCCTCACGCCCTATTACGAGACGCAGGTCGATATCTGGCAGAGTGAACAACGCGCCTTGGAGAAGGCGCGCAAGCATCATTACGATCTGTTCGTGATGCGGTTGAGCGTGCGCGGTACGATCATGTCGGTCGACGACAGAGCGGTCGCGGTGTTCGGGCTTCCGCGCGAGCGGATCCTGCAGGCGCGCCTGGTCGACCTGCTTTCGCTGTCCGCTCGCGCCGAGGCACGCGATGCGGTCGAGGCGGTGCTCGGTGGGTCTGCCGAGGCGACCGCGTTCGATAGTACGATCCTGACCAACGGGGGGGACGAGCGGCGCGTAACGATTTCGCTCGCGCCGATCGCCGACGGGTTCGCGATCGGGGGAGCCATGGTGCTGTTCACGGCGCCAAGACCATGATGGATCGCGGGGCGGGGGGCTGAACAGAACCGTTCGAACCCCGGCCCACTCGCTCCCCGCCGATGTCAGCCTATTTGGAGCAGGAACATCTGCGCACGACGACGGCGGTTAGGCCGCTTTAGCAGCCATTCTTGCGGCCAGCTTCTCTTCCTCGGTCCAGACTTTCCGCACGCGTTCCTTGACCAGCTTGACCTGCTTTACCGGACCGCCGCCCAGCACCGGGGCGCGCTTGGTCGAGTGGCGCGCCACTTCGCAATGCCATTCATGGTCGTCATGCACCGTCAGGGGGCGCCCGATCTCGCGCTCCACATCATGCAGCCAGGCGCGTTGCTCTGCATCGCACAACGTGATTGCGAAGCCGCTGCGGCCAGCACGACCGGTACGGCCGATCCGGTGGACATAGCTTTCCGGCAGGCTCGGCAAGTCGTGATTGAACACGTGCGTCACGGTGTCGACGTCGATGCCGCGTGCGGCGATATCCGTCGCAACCAGAACCTGCACGGTGCCGGCGCGGAAGGCGTCCAGCGCGCGTTCCCGCTGCCCCTGCGACTTGTTGCCGTGCAGCGCTTCGGCCGTGATGCCGGCCTCGCTGATGAATGCGCAGACGTCGTTGGCGATGTTCTTCTGAAGCGTGAAGACGACGGCCTGACCCATTTGCGGCGTCTGCAACAGCGCCAGCAGCGCCGCCTTCTTGTCGGTCGCATCGAGGAACATTACGGACTGCTCGATCCGCTCGACCGTGGTCGACGGCGGCGCGATTTCGACGTTTGCTGGATCGGTGAGAAGGCTCTCGGCCAGCGCGGTGATCGCTTTGGGCATGGTCGCCGAGAACAAGAGCGTCTGTCGATCCTGCGGCAGCGTCGCGACGAGGCGTTCGATCGGCTTGGCAAAGCCCATGTCGAGCATCTGGTCGGCCTCGTCCAACACCAGTGCTTCGAGCTGCGACAGGTCGCAGAGACCCTGGTCGATCAGGTCAAGCAGGCGCCCCGGTGCAGCGACGATGATGTCGACGCCGTCCTTCAGCGCAGCGACCTGGTGAAACTGGCTGACACCGCCGAAGATCGTCAGCACGCGAGGCTTGATGTGACGACCGAAACTTTCGAACCCGGCCGCGATCTGAGACACCAGTTCGCGCGTCGGCGCGAGGACGAGGACGCGCGCGCCGCGCTTGGGGGCCGGACGAGGATTGGCAGCGAGCCGATGCAGCAGCGGCAGCGCGAAGGCTGCGGTCTTGCCCGTCCCGGTCTGCGCCATGCCGAGCACGTCGCGGCCTTCGAGAAGTATCGGGATCGATTGCGCCTGGATCGGCGTGGGGTTGGTATAGCCTTCTTCAGCTAGCGCCTGCAGCAAAAATGGCGCCAGCGAGAGATCGGCGAAAGTCATGGTCATGGTCACGCGGCGCCTCCAGCGCTGAGCTAAACGCGCCTGGTAGGGCTAAGCGTATCGAGAGCGCGGGCAGTTAGTTGTGATGCTGCACTGCGTCAATGCGGAATGAGGCCGCTACAGCTTGGCCTTAGGGTTGCCGTAGAACGGCCGGGGCCTTCTGCCGAAGGACCTTCAGGGAAGTCTCGATCGTCGATGGTGCTGATCGCGCGCATCAACCACGTGCTTTCGTGGCGAATGCGGTCCATATTGGTTGGCCCGGACAACGCCGTGACTGGAAAGCGCGGACCGGATCGCACGAAAGATACGGCCGCCCTATGATATCGACGAACGAGACCCTCGAGGACCTTGGCTGGGATACGCATTTCAGCGATCAGATTTCGCTAGACGAAGCGGCGTATGTCCATCCCGTCCGGGTCATGGCCGTTCACCGCGGCAAGATCGCCATCGCAGGCGAAGGATCGCAGCGCTTCGTCGTGCCGTATATTCAGGGCGCGCAGCCGACGGACGATCATCCGACGGTCGGCGACTGGCTGCTCATCGACAACGCAACGCTGCTACCCCTCCGTGTCCTCACGAGGCTGAACCTGTTCAAACGCCGCGCGCCGGGTGATCCGCGTCGAGAGCAGATGATCGCTGCCAACGTCGATACCGTCTTCATCGTCGCATCGTGCAACCAGGATTTCAGCGTCGCACGCCTCGAACGATATCTGGTGCTGGCGCGCGAGGTCGGCGTGCATCCGGTCGTCGTTCTTACCAAGATCGACCTGACCGATACGCCTGAAACGTTCGCTGCGGCAGCACGCGCGATCGAACCGGGGTTGCTCGTCGAAATGGTCGACGGCCGCGAGCCGAGCAGTGTCGAGCGTCTCGCCGCGTGGTGCGGGCGCGGCAAGACCGTCGCCTTCCTTGGATCGTCGGGTGTCGGTAAATCGACCCTGGTCAACACTTTGCGCGGATCGGACAGCATCGCGACGCAGGCGATCCGCGCGAACGACGGCACCGGTCGCCACACGACGACGGTACGCGAGATGCATCGTCTCGAACATGGCGGTTGGCTGCTTGATCTGCCTGGCATGCGCGAACTGCAATTGTCCGAGGCGGCTTCCGGCATCGCAGAGGTGTTCGACGATTTCGCGCTGACGGCGCAGGAATGCCAATTCTCAAACTGTTCCCACGGCGTAGAACCAGGCTGTGCCATACGCGCCGCGATCGCGTCGGGCGCCTTGACGTCGGTGCGTTTCGACCGCTGGCGTAGCCTCGCCGCCGAAGAGACTGACAACGCGTCCCGACTTGCAAAGCGGCGCTCCCGGTAACGTATCACTGGCGAGCGGAATAGCTGTGTTTCCCGATGCGGCCGCGACGAAGCGCAGGCCGCACCCTATCTTCGAAAACAGATCGGGTCCGTCTGCACCGGTTAGCGACAGCCGCCCGTTTCAGGAGTGTGCCATGAAGAAGATCGGGTTCCTTTCGTTCGGCCATTGGTCGGCGTCGCCGCAGTCCGCGACGCGGTCCGCCTCCGACGTGTTGTTGCAATCGATCGATCTCGCTGTGGCGGCGGAAGAGCTTGGCGCCGATGGCGCGTATTTCCGCGTTCACCATTTCGCGCAGCAACTGGCATCGCCGTTTCCCCTTCTTGCTGCGATAGGCGCAAAGACCAGCCGGATCGAAATCGGCACCGGCGTGATCGACATGCGCTACGAAAATCCGTTCTACATGGCGGAGGACGCGGGCGCAGCCGATCTGATCGGTGGTGGGCGTCTGCAACTCGGTATCAGTCGCGGCTCGCCCGAACAGGTCGTCGAGGGCTGGCGCCATTTCGGCTACGCCCCGGCGGAGGGCGAGACCGATGCCGATATGGGACGCCGGCATGCCGAGGTGCTGCTCGGTCTGCTCGATGGGAAGGGGTTTGCGCAGCCTAGCCCGAACCCGATGTTTCCCAATCCGCCAGGTCTCCTGCGACTGGAGCCGCATGCGCCAGGCCTGCGTCGACGCATATGGTGGGGGTCCTCCTCGAACGCGACCGCGGTGTGGGCAGCCCATCAGGGCATGAACTTGCAGAGTTCAACTCTGAAGGCGGACGAAAGCGGCGAGCCGCTGCACGTCCAGCAGGCCAAGCAGATCCGTCTCTACCGTGCGGCGTGGAAAGAAGCAGGGCATGACTGGGCGCCACGCGTGTCGGTTTCACGCTCGATCTTTGCGCTGATGAACGACCGCGACCGTGCGTTGTTCGGACGGGGCGAAAGTCGCGACCAGATCGGGGTGATCGACGATATGCGCGCGGTGTTCGGCCGCTCCTACGCCAACGAACCCGAGCAACTGATCGAAGCGTTGCGCGCCGACGAGGGGATCGCCGAGGCAGATACGCTGTTGCTTACGGTGCCGAACCAATTGGGCGTCGAGTATAACGTGCATGTGATCGACGCTATACTTACCCACATCGCACCTGCGCTCGGATGGCGGTAGGGGCGTGATCGCTGGCCGAACGTACGTACGATGCGTCGGTCCGACCAGCGATCGGAAAACAAATGCGTTTCGCCTTTTGATCGGGAGGCGAAACGCCGCGGTCGCCGACTTTCCTGGATCGGCGAGGATCGCTCGTCAGGCGGTAGAGGTCGCAGAATAGTCCATCGCCTCGAGATCGGCGATCAGGCCGGGCCCGGTCGGCTGCCAGCCGAGCTGAGCCCGCGTCCAGGCACTCGACGCACGCATGTCGAGACCCGCGAACATCGCGAACCATCCGAAGTGGTCGACAGCCTCGGCGGGAGATAGCGATACGAGCGGCAGGCCAAGACCGGTGGCGACGACCTCGGCAATGCGGCGCGCGGTAATCCCCTCTTCTGCGACCGCGTGGTAGCGGGCGCCTGTCTCGCCGCCATCGAGTACGAGAGCGTACAGCTTTGCCACGTCGAGCACGTGTGCTGCCGGCCATCTGTTGGCACCTTCACCGATGTACGCGACGGCGCCCTTCTCTCGCGATATGTCGATGAACGGCGTGATCAGCCCTTGTTTCACGGTATCGTGAACCTGCGGAAGCCGCATGACGCGGACGTCGACGCCCGCATCCAGCAGCACATGACCGGCCTGTTCCGACGCGATCCTTGGATTGGGATGCTCCGGATTGAACACGGACTCCAAGGCGGGTTGTCCCGGCCCTGCATCGCCGATGCCGGTTCCAGAAGTGATGACCAGCGGCCGATCGGACCCCGCGAGAACGTCGCCCAACGCACCGATCACGCGTCGGTCCTTTTCGCAGTTCGCGACGAAATTGCTGAATTCATGGTCGAATGCCGTGTGGATCACCGCGTCGGCCTGCTCTGCGCCCGCGCGCAGGCTGTTGAGATCTTCCAGCGTGCCGCGATGCGCTTCGGCGCCGGCCGCTTCAAGAGACCTTGCGCCACCATCGGACCGTGTCAGTCCCAGGACTTGATGCCCGGCAGCCAATAATTCGGGTAAGACGCGCGAGCCGATGAAACCGGTCGCCCCTGTCAGGAATACGCGCATTGAAACTCTCCAGCGTTGTTCGAAGGAGGATTTCGCTCTAAACATGATACTGTTAAAGTAGTGACAGTATCATGGTATAGTTTCTAATAGGATCGCGAAGAGCTTCTCGATGGAAAACGCACTGGGCATGTATCTGCGAGATCGGCGATCGCGGATGGATCCTGCCGCCTTTGGATTTGGCGGCGGCCGTCGGCGCACGCCTGGATTGCGCCGCGAGGAAGTTGCCCAGCGCGCGAACATTTCCCCGACCTGGTATACGTGGCTCGAGCAGGGCCGGGGTGGGGCGCCGTCGGCAGATGTCCTGAACCGTATCGCTGCCGGTCTGATGCTGACTGCGCCCGAACGCGATCATCTATTCGTTCTGGGCCTAGGTCGTCCGCCCGAAGCGGATTACAGGAATTCGAACGACGTGACGCCGCGGTTGCAGCGTGTCCTCGATGCGCTGCCGATCAGTCCCGCAATCATCAAGACCGCGACGTGGGACGTGGTAGCCTGGAATGCGGCGGCGGCTGCGTTGTTGACGGACTACGGAACGTTGCCTCGCGAACAGCGCAACATCTTGCGGCTGATGTTCACGAATTCTCGTATCAAGGCGGCGCAGGAGGATTGGCTCAGCGTCGCGCGCTACGTCGTGGGTGCTTTTCGCGCCGATGCCGCCCGTGCGGGGGCGGGGGCGGACATCGCGCAGCTGGTCGACGAGCTATCAAGGCTCAGCCCCGAGTTCGCGATGCTGTGGGGCGACAACGACGTGGCGGGACATGCGGATGGATTGAAGCGGATCCATCATCCCGACCACGGATTGATCGAACTGGAATTCTCTGCCTTTGCAGTCGACGGTCGCCCCGACTTGGGAATGATCGTCTACAATCCCGCGTCTCCGCAAACGGCCGAGCGCATCCAGTCGTTGATGGCGCGTGGCTGACGACTCCCAAGTCCGCGCTCAGATCACCGCGCAGACGGTCTTCCATTCGAGGTAACTGTCCATCGCCTGCTTGCCGCTGTCGCGGCCCCAGCCGGAGGCCTTCATGCCGCCGATCGGCAGTGATGCGTCGTACATCGCGTGGCAGTTGATCCACACCGTTCCCGCGCGCAGCTGTCCGCTGAGGCGGTGCGCGCTCGAGAGCGACTGTGTCCAGATGCTCGAGGCGAGGCCGTATTGGCTGTCGTTCGCCGCCGCGACCACTTCATCGACATCGTCATAGGGTTGCGCGACGAGGACAGGGCCGAACACTTCCTCGCGGACGATCGTCATGTCGGGGCGGACGTCGACGACGACGGACGGCGCCACGAACGTGCCGGCCTCGCCTGAGCGGTCGCCGCCGGTCAGGACGGTTGCGCCATCGTTCTTCGCGCCCGAGACGAAGCCCGCGACGCGTTCGGCCTGCCGTGCCGAGACGAGCGGGCCCATCTGCGTTGCGGGATCGAGACCGTGACCCATCGACAGCCCCTTGGCATAGGCGACGACACCTTCGATGACCTGGTCGTGGATCGAGCGGTGGACGTACAGGCGCGAGCCGGCGATGCAGACCTGCCCGGCATTGAAAAATATCGCGTTGGCGACGCCGGGAATGGCGAGGTCGAGATCGGCGTCGGGCAGCACGATCGCGGGCGACTTGCCGCCGAGTTCGAGGCTGACGCGCTTGAAATTGGTCTTGGCGGCTTCGAGGATCGCGCGGCCGGTCTGGGTCGAGCCGGTGAAGGCGATCTTGTCGACACCTGGATGCGCGGCGAGCGCGGCACCCGTCTCGCTGCCGAGGCCGGTGACGATGTTGAGCACGCCCGCGGGCAGCCCCGCCTGTGTCATCAACTCGCCGAGCCGGAGTGCGCTGAGCGAGGTGTCCTCGGCGGGCTTCAGGACGATCGTGCAGCCGGCCGCCAGCGCCGGCGCGAGCTTCATCGCGGTCAGCACCAGCGGCGAGTTCCACGGCACGATCGCGGCGACCACCCCGACCGGCTCGCGTACCGTCCATGCGGACATCTGCTTGCCTGCGGGCTGATAGTCGATCGAGGTCTCGACCGTGTTGCCCTCGATCGCCATCGCCTGGCCCGCGAAGAAGCGGAACTGGTTAATCGCACCGGGGATCTCGGCCCAGCGCGCGACGAACAATGGCTTGCCCTGATCGAGCGTTTCCAGTTCCGCAAGTTCGTCGACATGCGCTTCAATAAGGTCTGCGATCGCCCATAGCACGCGTGCGCGGTTGACCGGCGTAGTGGTGCGCCAGCCGTCGAACGCGATACGCGCGGCAGTCACCGCTTGATCCACGTCGGCAGCCGAAGCGGAGGCGATGCGGCCGATCTCTTCGCCGGTCGCCGGGTCCAGCGTCGCGAGCGTGCGGCCCCCTTCGGCCGACTGCCATGCGCCGTCGATCAGCAACCCGATCCCACCTGCACGACGATCGAGAAAGGCGCGTGTATCTGCGCGAAGTTCTGGGCGGACGATCGACATGACGGCTTCTCCTGCAAGCGTGCACCGTGGCGAACACCACTGTGCATGACCAACGGCCAAGGCCGAAAAGTCGCACAGCGGATAGTCGCGGTGACGCGGGCCAATCGCATCATCGGGCGGTTCTAGGAAGGCCTCAGCAAAAGCGGCGGCCCGGGCGGTCGTCGCGTCATCATTATCGCGGGGACATCATGGCTTATCGTTTGGGCGTCGATGTCGGTGGGACCTTCACCGACCTGCTGTTGCTGGATCAGGAAAGCGGCGGGTTCTGGCGGCACAAGACACCGTCGACGCCGCATGACAGCTCGGTTGGCATCCTGACCGGGGTCGAGGCGATCTGCGGCCAAGCCGGGATCAAGCCTGCCGAAATCGAGTTCTTTCTCCACGGCACGACCGTCGCGACCAACGCCGTCCTCGAAGGCAAGGGTGCGCGCGTCGGCCTCGTCACAAGCGAAGGCTATCGCCAGATCATGCAGATCGCGCGGAGCTTCGTGCCGGGTGGCCTTGCCGGCTGGATCGTCTGGCCGAAGCCCGAACCGCTTGCCGCGCTGGAGGATACCGTCGAGATCGCCGGGCGGATGGACGCGCAGGGCAACGAAGTCCGTCCGATCGACGACGCCGATATCCGCGCCGCGCTGGAGGCACTGAAGGCGCAGGGAATAGAGGCACTGACGGTGTCGCTTATCAACGCGTATCTCAACGGGGCGCACGAACTGCGTGTCGCCGAACTGGCGGCGGAGATCCTGCCGGACGTGCCGCTGTCGCTCAGCCATGTCGTGCTGCCCGAGATGCAGGAATATGAGCGCACGCTGACGACCGTCGCCAATGCCGCGGTCCGCCCGATCATGCGCAATTATGTCCGCAACCTGCGCACCAAGCTGCGCGATAGCGGCATGGCGGGGAGCCTGTCGCTGCTGCGCTCCGATGGCGGACTGATGAGTTCCGAAAAGGCCGAGGAGCATCCGGTCTCGCTGCTGATGTCCGGGCCTGCGGGCGGCGTGACCGGCGCGCTGTGGGTCGGCAAGAACGCCGGCATCCGCAATATCCTGACGCTCGACGTCGGCGGCACGTCCACCGATGTCGCGCTGATCGAGAACCTCGAAGCACGCCGCGTGCGGACCACGGAGGTCGGGCATCTCGCGGTCCGCGCCTCTGCGCTCGACGTGAAGACGGTCGGCGCGGGCGGAGGCTCGATCGCTTACGTCCCCGAACTCACCAATGCATTGCGGGTCGGACCGCGGTCGGCGGGCGCGGTGCCGGGGCCGGTCGCGTACGGCAAAGGCGGCGTGGAGCCGACCGTGACCGACGCCAACGTCGTGCTCGGCTATCTGCCGGAATCGCTGCTCGGCGGCGCGTTCAAGCTCGACCGGGAGGGCGCCAAGATCGCGGTGCAGGGGATCGCCGACAAGCTCGGCATCGGCCTAATGCAGGCGGCGCGCGGGATCATCGACATCGTCAACGAGAACATGTTCGGCGCGCTCCGCATGATTTCGGTCCAGCAGGGCTACGACCCGCGGCATTTTGCGCTGATGGGGTTCGGCGGGGCAGGGCCGCTGCACGTCAACGCGGTCGCGCGACTGATGGGCAGTTGGCCTGCGGTGTCGCCGGTCAGCCCCGGCGTGCTCTGTGCGCTCGGCGACGCGACGACGCAGATGCGGACCGAGACCGCGCGCAGCTTCTCGCGACGTTTCAGCGAAACGGATGAGGCCGAGGTCCAGTCGATCCTGAACGAAATGGCGGCTCAGACCCGCGCCGAACTCGCTGCCGAGGGCATCGCAGACAGCGACATCACGTCCTTGTTCGAGATCGACGTGCGCTATGAAGGCCAGGCGTTCGAGGTGCCGCTGTCGATCGATGCAGAAACATTGACGCGCGACGGGCTTGCCGGCGTTACCGGACGGTTCGACGAGGAGCATCACCGGCTGTTCACGTTCAACATGGAAACGGCGCACGAACTCGTGAACCTGCGCGCGGTCGCACTCGGGCCGTTGCTCGATCTGAAGGCGCCGGTGCTGGAGGAGGGCGACGGAGATCCGATCGCCGCGAAACTGCGCGATCACGAACTGTGGACCGACGGCGCAATGCGTCCCGCGGTTATCTACGACCGGTCGAAACTCCGCTCGGGCGACGTCATCCCCGGCCCGGCGATCATCGTCGAGATGGACTCCACGACGCTGATCGAGGGCGGCTGCACCGGCATCGTCGACCCGGTCGGCAACATCCTGATCAATCTGGCCTGAGAGGACCATCATGCCCGCACGCATCATCCAGGCCAACGACACACCGTTCGAGACGGTACCGATCGACCCCGTCACGCTTGAGGTCATCGAGAACGCGCTCCGCAACGCGCGCATCGAGATGGACGCGACGCTTGTCCGCACCGCGATGTCGCCCGGCATCCGCGAACAGGGCGACGCCTTCCCGCTGATCGCCGACAGCAAGGGCCGCATGATCGTCGGCCAGTTCGGCTCGTATATCGGCCCGTTCCTCGAAGGTTATGACGGCACCGTCGAGGACGGCGACCTGATCTTTCTCAACGATCCCTATTCGGTGCAGGGCGCGATCAGCCATCTGAACGACTGGCTCGTGCTGATGCCGGTGTTCAAGGACGGCCGGGTCGTCGCCTATACCTCGATGTTCGGCCACATGAGCGACATCGGCGGCAAGGTGCCCGGATCGATGCCGATCGACGCGACCAGCATCTTCCAGGAGGGCGTCCGCATCCCGCCCGTGAAGCTCTGGAAGCAGGGCGTCTTCAACGAGGACCTACTCAACCTGGTGATGCACCAGACGCGTACGCCCGACTGGTGCCGTGCCGATCTGAACGCGCTGATCGCCTCGTGCCGGGTCGCCTCGCGCCGGATCATCGAGATGTGCGAGCGGTTCGGCGACGACGTCTACGCGTCCGCCACCGACCTGCTGCTGGAGCGCAACTATCGCGCGATGAAGCAGCTCGTCGAGACGGCGATCGGCGAGGAGAAGGTCAGCTTCGAGGATTATATCTGCGACGACGGGCTCGGTTACGGCCCGTACAAGATCAAGTGCACGATGTGGCGCGAGAACGGCCGCGTCATCCTCGATTTCGACGGCACCGATCCGCAGAGCCAGGCCTCGATCAATTTCCTGCTCAACGAAAACATGATGAAGATGTTTTTCGGCATCTACATGATCATGGTCTTCGATCCGCAGATCCTGTTCAACGACGGCTATTACGACCTGATCGACGTCCGCATTCCGGAGGGCTCGCTGCTCAAGCCGCGCTTCCCCGCTGCGCTGTCGGGCCGGACGCACGCACTCGGCCGGTTGTTCGATATCCTCGGCGGGCTGCTCGGCCAGAAGACGCCGGAGTTCCTCAATGCTGCGGGCTTCTCGTCGTCGCCGCATCTGTTCTATTCGGGGCTGGATGCCAGCGGAAAATGGTTCCAGCTGTTCCAGATCGGGTTCGGCGGCATTCCCGCAAGGCCGATGGGCGACGGACCCGATGGCCACTCGCTCTGGCCCGGCTTCACCAACGTGCCGAACGAGTTCCTCGAGCGCTATTTCCCGCTCCGGATCGAGACGTACGAGACGGTCGCGGATAGCGGCGGGGCAGGGCTGCACCGTGGCGGCAACGGCATCAACATGGTGTACCGCTTCCTCCAGCCGGGCGTCATCGCGATCCACGACGATCGCTGGTTCGTGCCGCCCTGGGGCGTCAATGGCGGAGAGCCGGGGACGCGGGCGCGCAAGGTCTTGGTCAAGAACGACGGGACCGAGATCGTGCTCGGTAACAAGCTGGAAGATTATCCGGTCGAGGCAGGCGAGCAGCTGAAGTTCGTCACCTGGGGGGGCGGTGGCTGGGGCGATCCGCTCGAGCGCGATCCGGCGTTGCTGGCGAAGGAACTGCGACAGGGACTGGTCACGGCTGAGGGCGCGAAACGCTACGGCGTGGTGCTGGTCGACGGCGCGGTCGATGGTGCGGCAACCGAAGCGTTGCGCACGACGATGCGTGCAGGCCGTCCGGCGGAGCTGCCGACCTTCGACTACGGCCCCGATATCGAGACGCTGCGCGCCAATTGCCTCGCCGAAACCGGGCTCCCCGCGCCGAAGCAACCGCGCTGGCACGCCACCGCCTCCGTTCTCGCTGCCGCTGCCGAATAAGGAATCATCATGGCCAATCCTATCCTCCGCACCAAGCTCGCGGACGGCGCGTTCTTCGTTGTCCCCGGCGTCCACGACATGATCTCGGCGGTCATCGCCGACAAGGTCGGGTTCGATATCCTCTATGGCACCGGCTATTGGCTGACCGCGTCCGCCTACGGCCTGCCAGACGCCGGGATCGCGAGCTACACGCAGATGGTCGACCGCATGGCGACCGTCGCGCGGACCAGCAAGGCGGCACTGATCGCCGATGCCGACACGGGCTATGGTGGCCTGCTCAACGTCCATCACACCGTGAAGGGCTATGAAGAGGCGGGCGTCACCGCGGTCCAGCTGGAGGACCAGGAGTTCCCGAAGAAATGTGGCCACACGCCTAACAAGCGTCTGATTTCGCTCGAGGACATGGTCGAGAAGATCAAGGTTGCGTGCGACGCGCGGACCGACAAGGAGAACCTCCTCATCGTCGCGCGTACCGATGCGCGGCAGAGCGAAGGGCTCGATGGATCGCTGCGCCGGCTCGAGGCGTATGCGAAGGCCGGTGCCGACATCCTGTTCCCCGAAGCGCTGCAGAGCGAAGAGGAGATGCGGACCGCCTGCGCTGCATTCGACAAGCCGGTGATGGCGAACATGGCAAACGGTGGCCTTTCGCCGGTGCCAAATGCGTCGGTGCTCGCCGAACTCGGTTATGCGTTCGCGATCTATCCGTCGCTGACCAGCCTGGTCGCGGCGACGGCGATGGAAAAGGCGCTGATCGACCTGAAGCAGAACGGTGTCGGCGAGCCCGATGGCATCTTCAACTTCAAAGAATTCTGCTCGCTGATCGGCTTCGAAGACGTCTGGGCGTTCGAGAAGAAATGGGCCAAGGCGGACGCATGACTCTTCAGATCACGGCGGCCGTGCTCGGCCGGAGCGGCGACAACCCGCGCCCTTATGCCGACACGCCGCCGCTGATGCTGAAAACGCTGATGCTCGACGATCCGAAGCCCGGCGAACTGCTGGTGCGGATCGACGCCGCCGGGATCTGCCATTCCGACCTGTCGGTGGTGAACGGCGACCGGCCTCGGCCGATGCCGATGGCGCTCGGCCACGAAGCCGCTGCGACGGTCGTCGCGCTCGGCGACGCCGCGGACCCGCACTTCGCGATCGGCGACCAGGTCGTGCTGGTGTTCCTGCCGTCGTGCGGCGAATGCGTCGCGTGCGCATCGGGCGAAGGCTATCTCTGCCCCAACGCCGCCGCGGCAAACGGCGCGGGCGAACTGATGCGCGGTGGCCACCGGCTTTCGGATTGCGGCGAGGCGGTGCACCATCATCTCGGCGTATCGGCGTTCGCGACGCACGCGGTCATCGATCGCCGCTCCGCCGTGAAGGTCGATCGCGACATCCCGGCGGAAACCGCGGCGCTGTTCGGATGCGCGGTGCTGACCGGCGTTGGTGCGGTGATGAATACGGCGCAGGTGCGGCCGGGTGAAAGCGTGCTGATCTATGGCCTGGGCGGGGTTGGCCTCGCCGCGCTGCTCGGTGCACTTGCGGCAGGCGCGCAACCTGTCACCGCGGTCGATCCTTCGCCCGAGAAACGCACGCTCGCTCTCGAACTGGGCGCTACCCAGGCCGTCTCGCCGGACGAGGCGGCGTCGCTGCCGAAAACCGACGTGGTGATCGAGACCGTCGGCAAGGCAGCCGTGCTGGCGCAGGCCTATGCCGCGGCGCGGCGCGGCGGGCGCGTCATCACGGTCGGCTTGCCCAATCCGTCGGAGATGCTGTCGATCCCCGCCGTGTCGCTGGTCGCAGACGGCAAGACGCTGATGGGCAGCTATATGGGCTCGTCGATCCCGTCGCGAGACATCCCGCGCTACGTCGCGCTGTGGCGGGCAGGGCGTCTTCCGGTCGAGCGCCTGCTCACCTCGATAAGCCCGTTGTCCGAGATCAATGGCCTGCTCGATCGGCTCGCGAGCGGCGAAGCGATCCGTCAGGTGGTCAAACCCTAAAGTTGATCGTCTATCCGCCAGGCGGATAAACATTGTCACGTAGCGGTCAGCAGCGCATTCCCTGTCATGTTGGTGTCACAACACGGCTTCGGAGAATCGCGAGCATGGAAAAGGGTGTGCCCATTCGATCGATCAGCCGGTCGATCGCCGCGCTGAAGGCGATCAACCGCCACGGATCGCTGTCGATGATGGAAATCTCGAAAGCATCGGAAGTCCCGTATCCGACCGCCTGCCGGATCGTGCAGACGCTGTTGTATGAAGGACTGATCGAGCAAGAGCCGGCGCGTAAGCGCTATCGGCCGACGGCCATGGTGCAGACGCTGGCGCATGGCTTCCAGCAGGACGATCGACTGGTCAAGGCGGCGCGGCCGCATATCGTCGAGCTGACCCGGCGGTTCGGTTGGCCCGTCTCGATCGCGACGCGCGTCGGCCGCAACATGATGCTGCGCGATTCGACACACGCGAACACGTCGCTGACGTTCGAGCAATATTATCCCGGCTTCACGCTACCTATCCTCGACAGCGCCTCGGGCAAGCTCTCGATGGCGTTCGCGCCGGAGGATGAGCGGTTGATGATCCTGAAATGGATGCGTGTCTCGCAGGAGATCGACCTGCAATATCTCGCTACCGCGCAAGCGAGCCTCGATGTCGAACGCATCCGGCGACAGGGCTATGCGGTACAGGGGCGCAATCACTTCAACCTCACGCCGGGCAAGACCTCGTCGATCGCCGTGCCGATCTTCAGGAACGGCGTGTTCGAGGCGGCGATGACGATGGTGTTCTTCGTGACCGCGATGAAGCTCGAGGTCGCGCTGGAGAGCTATCTGGAGGAGCTGAAGGCGGCGGCGATCTTGATCAGCCATGATCTGAGCGAACCCGCCACCGCGTAAACCCGCATCCGCCACCACCACCCCGGCGAAGGCCGGGGCCCAACTGGAAAGGTGGCAATAATGACGGGCCGCCCGCCGTTATAACCGTCCCCCAATTGGGCCCCGGCCTTCGCCGGGGTGGTGGTTTTGGGGGAGGTACCTCACAGCCGTGCCGTCACCGCCTTCGTCTCGAGATACGCATCGAGCCCTTCACGACCGAACTCGCGACCCCAGCCCGACTGACCATATCCGCCGAACGGAATGTTCGTCCCTACTGCGCCGTGGCAGTTGATCGACACCTGGCCCGCCCGAATCCGCGATACCAGGCGGTGCGCGGACGAAAGGCTCTGCGTCCAGACGCTGCCCGATAGCCCGAACGGCGTGTCGTTCGCCAGCCGTGCGATTGCATCGAGATCGTCCGTCGCGAACTTCGACACCGTCATCACCGGTCCGAAAATCTCCTCGCGCACGACCGCCATTTCAGGCCGGGTATCCGTAAAGATTGTCGGCTGGATGAAATTGCCCGGCCGATCAAGCCGTTTGCCACCCGCGACCAGCGTCGCACCGTCGGCGACGGCGCCGTCGATATAGCCCATCACCTTGGCGGTATGCGTGTCCGAGATCATCGGCCCGAGCATGTTCGACGGGTCCAGCCCGTGGCCGAGCGTCATGCCGCTTGCAAATGCCACCAGCCCCTCGACCAATTGATCGTGGATACTCTCGTGGACGAAGATCCGCGTACCGGCCATGCAGTTCTGGCCCTGCAGGAAGAACGTCGCCATCGCCACGCCGGGGATCGCGAGCGCGAGGTCGGCATCGGCCAAGACCACCACCGGCGACTTACCGCCGAGTTCGAGCGAGACTTTCTTAAGATTGCCTATCGCCGCCTGAACGATCCGCTTGCCCGTCGCGGTCGAGCCGGTGAACGAGATCTTGTCGACGTCGGGGTGTTCGGCAAGTGCCGCGCCCGCGGTCGACCCGAACCCGTTGACGATGTTGACGACGCCGTTGGGAAAGCCGGCGTCCAGGATCAGTTGCCCGAGCCGGAGCATCGACAGCGGCGTCTCCTCCGAAGGCTTGATCACCACGGTGCAGCCTGCCGCCAGCGCCGGCGCCAGCTTCAGGATTGCCGTCGACAGCGGCACGTTCCACGGCACGATCTGGCCGACCACGCCGACCGGCTCGCGCAACGTATAAGTCAGCGCCTCCGCTTCGGCCGAGACGTGGCGCGGCGGGGCAGTCGTCGTGCCCTCGATCCGCATGATGCCGCCGGCATAATAGTCGACCATCTCGACGCAGTTCGCGACCGTCAGCCCGGCGATGAACATCGGCATGCCGTTGTCGATCACGTCGAGCTCGGCGAGAACCTGCGCGTCGTCGTTCATGGCGCGCGCGAGCCGCATCAGCAGCGCGGTGCGCTCGGCGACAGTCAGCCGTGACCACGGCCCCTCGAATGCCCGCCGTGCGGCCGCGACCGCGCGGTCGATGTCGCCTGCTCCACCGATCGCGAACCGCGCGAGAGCCAACCCGGTTGCCGGATCGCGCGTCTCGGTCGTCTCACCGGTCTCACCGTCGACCCACGCGCCGTCGATCAGCAGCTTGTGCGACTGGCCGAGAAACGCATCGGTCTCGGGCGCGATGGCATGGCCGTCGAAGGGCACGGCGTTGGTGGTCATACGGGTACGCTCCGGCAATCGTAATCGAACAGGCCGAGGCTTTCCTCGTCCTTCATCGCGCCGAGGCCGAACAGTGCGGCGTCGTCGGCCTGCATGCGATCGGCATTGGCGTTGGATTCCGCCTGGATGAAGCTCGCGCGGTCGTGGCGTGCCGCGACGTAGCGGCGCAGGCCTTCCTTCGTCGTCTCCGACCCGGCAAGCGCACGCGACAGGACGACGGCATCCTCAAGCGCGCAGGCCGCGCCGTGGCCGAGGAACGGCGTCATCGCATGCGCGGCGTCGCCGAGCAGCGCGACGTTGCCGTCGATCGTCCAGTCGGGCAGCGCCGCACGCGCGTTGATCGCCCATTTGAACAGCGGCACCGTCGATGCTGCCGCGATCATCGCCTGGACCTCGCCGGACCACCCCGCATAGGTGGCGGCAAGATCGGCAGGATCAGCGGGAAGCGTCCAGCCATCCTCGGTCCAGCCGTCCTGCCGCGCGAAGAACACCATGTTGAGCAGACTGCCGCCCCGCACGGGATAGCGCGTAATCATCTTGCCGGGACCGATATGGATGCCCGGCCATTCGGTGACCGAGCGGATCGCGTCGCCGACAGGTACCAGCGCGCGCCATGCCACGTGGCCGGTGAACTTGGCCGGCGTCGTCTCGAATCGCTGACGGACGACGGACTTCACGCCGTCCGCGCCGATGATCACGTCGCCTTCGACACGGCTGCCGTCGGCAAGTATCACGGTAGTGCCCTCGGTTGACGCGGCGGGCGCACTGGTGCGCAAGTCGACGCCGGCGTCGCGCGCGGCGCGGACCAGTTCGGCGTGCAGGTCGGCGCGGTGGATCGTCACATAGGGTGCGCCGTATTTCGCGCGCGCGCTCGCCCGTTCCATCGGGACGAGCACGCGGTCGTCCTGCCAGTGCTGGATTCGCTGGCGCGTAGGTTCGACCCCGGCGGCGGCGACCTGTTCCATCACGCCGATATGATCGAGCGCTTTCATCGCGTTGGGCGACAAGGTGACGCCCGCGCCGATATCGCCGAACTGAGGTGCCGCCTCCACCAGCGTCACCGGGAAGCCTGCCTGCGCGATTGCGGCAGCGGCAGTCATCCCGCCGATACCACCGCCGACGATCGTGATCCGTTCGCTACGGGCCATCTCAGGTAGCCTGGCCCAACTGACCGGGAATATGCGACTCATGGTTCTGGAGATACCAGTCGGCGATCTCCTCGCGCGTCGCCCACCAGACGCCCGGCAGCGACTTGGCATGCTCGATGAACTCACGCAGCGCCCGAATCCGGTGCGCGCGACCGGAGACGTGCGGGTGCAGTCCGACGTTCATGATCCGCCCGGTGGTCGCGCCTTCCTCGTACAGCACGTCGAGTTCCTCGATCAGCGCCTGCGAGAACTGGTCGGTGGTAAAATTCTTGCGCGTGATGAACGTGAAGTCGTTGATCTCGTTCGAATAGGGCACCGACACGATCGGCCCGTTCGGCGTCTTCAGCAGATACGGCTGATCGTCGTTCATGATGTCGCAGTAGAAAGTGCAGCCATATTCCGCGAGAATGTCCGCGGTCTGCATCGTGCCGCGCAAGGATGACGACAGCCAGCCCTTCGACTTCCGCCCGGTGAACTTCTCGAACTGGTCGAGCGTCCGCAGCACGATCTCGCGCTCTTTATCGGGGTCACCGGCGAAGTTGGTCAGCAGTTCGCCCTGCTCCCAATTGTGCGTGAGCAATTCCCAGCCGCGCTCCAGCACCGCATCGGTCATCGCCCCGCGTCGCTCGAACGTCACGCCGTTGGTCGTGCAGCTCGCCTTGACGCCCAATTTGTCGAACAACTCGAACAAACGCCAGATGCCGACCCGCTGGCCATATTCGCGCCAGCTGTAGTTCGGGAAATCGGGGACGTTGCCGGGCAGGATATCGGGCAGGATCGACGGGCCACCCGCGTAATAGGGCTTGTCAGTATCCTTGGTCAGATCCCAGGTCTCGAGGTTGAACGTGAGGATCAGCGCGACGCGGGCGCCGTTCGGCCAGACAAGCGGCTGACGGGCGGGAAGCGGGATGTAATCATAGTCCATGCGGATGCTCCTGGGGGTCAGCAGTGGCTGAGCAGATGACCGAAGCCATCGATCTGATCGGAAATGCCCATCGTTCTGAGCGCGTGCCAATAGGTCGCGGTATTGATCGCGATCACCGGCTTCTCCAGCCAGAATTCGGCGATTCCTGCAACCTCGGCGAAGGCAAGATTGGTGCCCGCCTGGATGATCGCGTCGACACCGTCCGACACGTCGATCGCCGCCTGTTTCAGTATCTGCTTGGATTCATGGGCAATCATCATTGGTGAGGGCGACTTCAAACCGACGAGATTGACCACCTCGTAACCCTGGTCCTCGAAGAACTTCTGCACGTTGCGGTCGCCGACCGGCATGTACGGCGTGATGATGCCGATTTTCCGGATCGGCTTGCGATCGGCTTCATAGGCCTTGATCGCCGCATCGACCGCGGTCGACCCCATGATGACGGGCACGCCGCCGGTCCGCTCGACCATCTTCTTGTGCAACCGGTCCGCACCTTCGGCACCATCCCAGAACGTCTCGGCCGACATGCCCATGATGACGCAGCCCGGCTCCATCGACATCGATACGTCGACTGCGTCGAAGGTCGAGGCGCGAATGGTGTTGAGCATCACCATGAAGCTGTCGTCGTCGGTCACCTTGGTGTCCGGGATCGCGATGCGCGAGAAGTGATTGGTGACGCCGCGCGGCTGCATGCGCGCGTATTCGGGCTCGACGCTGGTGTTGGTGGATGGCGCAACAACCGCAAACTTCATCCGTGACCCGAGAGAATCTACCATGCGTGCGCCTCCTGTAAGCGACGCTCACACAACCATCCGGCGACATGTCCCGGAACGGTTTCGGATATATGTCTCCGACTGGCGGTCAGCCGAAAGCCGCGCAGGTCGAATTCCTTCGCTGGCGCCAGCACACTTTATTGGTCGTCTGTCGAATAGTATTGATCCATGCGCAGGCCGGTTTTCGCACGGCCGCTACCCCTAGCCCACGAGTAGGCGATTGTACGGGGGAAGCTGTGTGGCGGACATGACCGGAACGAACACGAAGATCCGGCGAACGCAGGTCGTGATCGCGGGCGGCGGCCCGGTGGGCGCCGTGGCCGCATATCGGCTCGCAACGATGGGGATCGACACGATCCTGGTCGAGGCGCTGCCCGACTGTCCGGAGGATATGCGCGCCTCGACGCTGCATCCGCCGACGCTCGACATGCTTGCCGAACTCGGCGTGCTGGGCGAGCTTGAGCAGGTCGGCTTGCGCGCGCCGACCTATCACTACCGCAACCGTCGCAGCGGCGACGTGATCGAACTCGATCTGGGCGAACTCGCTGACGTTTCGGCGCACCCGTACCGGCTGCAATGCGAACAGTTCAAGCTCGCGCGATTGCTGACCGGCAAGCTGGACGCGCTGCCCAATGGCGAAGCGCGGTTCCAGCGACGCGTGCTGGCCTATGATCAGGACGTCAACGGCGTGACGGTATCGGTCGAGACGCCGATGGCGATCGAGACCATCCGCGCGGACTATCTGATCGCCGCGGACGGCGCGAACTCGACGGTGCGCAAGTGGACCGGCACCAGCTTCGACGGATTCACTTATCCCGAACGCTTCCTCACGCTGTCGACGCGCTATCCGATCGAGCAGCATTTCGACGGGCTGGCTGGCGTCAATTACGTATCGGACCGCGACGAATGGTGCGTGCTGCTCCGCGTACCCGATTTCTGGCGCGTGCTGGTGCCGACCAACATTGCCGCGCAGGATGCCGACCTGCTATCGGATGCCAAGAAGAATGCGGTGTTCGACGGGCTGGTCGGCGACGGCACCAAGGTCGAGACGTCGCATCGCACGCTGTACCGCGTCCATCAGCGCGTCGCAGGCGGCTTCCATCACGGCCGCGTGCTGCTCGCCGGCGACGCGGCGCATCTCAATAATCCGCTCGGCGGTTTCGGGATGAATTCGGGGATCCACGACGTGTGGAACCTGACGACCCGGTTGCGCGACATCATCCTCGGCGATGCCGACGCGGAGCTGTCGCTGGCGCATTATGATCGCCAGCGCCGGACGATCGCGAATACTTTCGTCCAGTCGCAGACGATCGCGAACAAGAAGATGATGGAATCGCAGGGTGAAGGTCGCAGCGAGCAGGAAGTGCGGCTGGCGGCCCTGTCGAATGATCCCGAACAGCGGCGCGCCTATCTGCTGCGGCAGTCGATGTATCAGAGCTTGAAGGAGGAGGCTGCGATCGTTTGAGGCTCGCAGCTTCGTTCTATCACCACATTTCTCCGTCACCCCGGCGAAGGCCGGGGCCCAGGTGGTGAGGTCGCAGTAACGACGTACCGCGCTTCGTTAGCAACGTCCCCCAACTGGACCCCGGCGTCCGCCGGGGTGGTGTCGCTTGGGAAGGGGCCGTTGCCATCTCAGCTGCCCCGTTCTCCCGCGAAGGCGGGAGTCCAGGGTCACGGGCGGTAACGCTTGCGGCTCCTGGGCCCCCGCTTTCGCGGGGGAACAAGAGTTAGGTCAGGTCTTTAGTCGAGGCTTATACGCTCAACCCTCGGCGATCTCGGCGATCGTCGAGCGATACCCTTCGTGCGTCGCAGCCTGCCCGGCCTCATGCGCGTCCTTGCGCATCAGATAGAACAGGCGTTCGAGGAAATCCTGTCGCCAGGCTTCACGTGCCTCGAGCGCCGTTTGATCCAGCTCCAGCGTCTCGATACCGGCCGCCAGGTCGATGCCGTGCTTGGCGGCGACCCGCTCCACCGAATCCAGCCGGTCGTGAACAACCGAGATCTCGTTCGCCAGCACCATGATCATCGACATCGCCTGGTCCATGCCCGGCGCCTCGTAGAACACCGGCCGCTTGCCCTTGGCGTCCTTGACGACGTGCGGGCGGTCTTGGGTCTCGGTCGTCATGCTGCCATTGCCTCTGCCAGGGGTTTGCGGGCGATCAGGACTTCCCAGCCGCCACCCGGTGCGAACTCACCCGCGGTGAAGTCGCGCTCGGCGACCGCGCTCGCGGCCTCCTCGCTATAGCCGCCGGATTGCGCGGCGAATTCCATCACCGCCATCGGCGCGGTATCGAAGCGCACCTCGGAACGATCGAACCCGGCCTTCTCGGCAAGCGCGACCTGATCGGTATCGCGCATCGCGCCCCAGAACGGCTCGTTGTTGTACCAGGTCTCGTTGTCGAGGATGAACTGCGTGAACGGGTCCATCAGATCGAATGGCGGCAGATCGGCGTGGATCATGTAGCCACCCGGCGACAGCAGGCGCGCGCACTCGTCGAAGATCCGCGGCATCGCCTTGCCGCTGGTCTCGTGCAGCAGGATGTGGCTGACGATCAGGTCGAAATGGCCATCGGGAAAGCGCGTCTCCTCGGCATTCATCTGCGCGAAATTGACGTTCAGCCCGACTCCCGCGGCGCGCGCGTGCGCGTAGCGGATCTGCGGTGCGGCGACGTCGATGCCCCAGATCTCGGCATCGGGAAACAGCTCGGCATACGGCAGCGTCGAATGGCCGACGGTGCAGCCCATGTCGAGGATCCGCTTCGGCGAGAACCCCTTGAGGTTGCGCTTGACGTAATTGCAGACCGAGCGACCCATGTCGTCGTTCATCGGCCCGGTATAGCCCATCGCGTAGAGATACACGCCGCGATCGTAGAGCACGCCAACCGACACGTCGTCTGGCGCCACCTCGGTCGCATAGCCGCCCGGCATGCAGTGGATGTCGAGCGCGGTGATGTAGCGGGGCGTGTCGAACGTCTCGGGGATGTCGAGCACTGCGCTCGATCCGGCGGACAGCGCCTTGGCCTTCTCGATCAGCTCGGGCAGTTCACGCTCGACGCTGATGTTGGTCGCTTCCCACAGCAGTTCCTGTGCGGTGCGGTTGGCCGAGGCATAGTGCTGGAAATACAGGTCGTCGACCATCGCGGTACGGATGTCGCGGCGATCGGCCGGCGCGCGGCCATGCTCTCGCTCGAACGATTTCGAGACCCGGCCGCCATAGACGGGCCCTAGGCCGGGCAGGAGGTTGGACTGGATGAACCCCTTGAAGCTCTTGGTGAACTCCTGCCGCGCCGCCTCGTCATGCGTGACGGTCGGCAGCATGGGATGCAGCGCCTGCTGGAAGGTGTTGAGCATGTACTAGAACTCCAATGCTGGCCGGTGCCAATTCTGCGGGATCAGCGCGGCGCAAGATAGGCTTTGTGGAGGAATATCCGCCTGACGGTTATCGGAGCGCGCCCGCGTTTCGTCAGTTGGGATCGACGAGCAGGCGCATCTCGACCGTGCCTGCACCGACACGGAGCGCAGCGGCGGCGAGATATTCAGCGGATTTGGCATAACCACGGGCCGCTTCAGCGGACGGGTAGCGGCTGACGACGACACGCTCGCTCGGCAGGACGTCACCTTCGAGTACCTCGGCTATGGCACCGCGAACGATATATTCGCCGCCATGGCGTTCGCTGAGACCCGCGATGGCCTTGCCGTACGCTGCGAAGCGGACCGGATCGGTGATGTTGACGGTCGCGACGATGTAGGCGGCCATGGCGATATCCTTGAAGCTGGCGGGTAAGCGGTCAGCCTAGCTCCGACCGCCGATGCGCGAAGGCGATGCGTGGCGCTGTCCGCCTGCCGGTCAAAGGCCCAGGGCGCCGGGGTTCATCAGTCCCTTGGGATCCAGCGCCGCCTTGATCCCGAGCAGCAGCGCAAGCGCCTGCGGGTCGAGCCGGTCGCGATAGGGATAGGCTCGGCCAATCTGGAAATGCGCGGCACCGAACTGTTGGTACAGCGCGATGATGTCCGCTTTCAGCTGATGCGTGTAGGTGCGGGCCTCGGCGTTCTCGGCATAGGGTTTAAGGGTCGCGACGTGCTCGGGCGCGAGCGTATGGCGGTGATAGTCGGTGCGATCGTCGGGCCAATAGAGCGCGACCTCATAGAGGAAGCCGCTCGACCCTGCCGGGCTGAACATCGTGCCGGACCAGATGCCAAGCCGGTCCATCTCCGCTTTGCGCGTTTCGTAGAGCGCCTTGAGCGCGTCGTGGAACGGCACGACCTTGTCGTGCTGCAGCACGCCGTGGATCGGCACCCAGCGCTCACCGCTGGGCCCAAGGATATTGGTCAAAGGTGCGAACGGCAGCGCGCGGACGAAGCTCGGCACGCTGTTGGCAATCTCGCGACCATATGGCGCGATCACTTCGCGGAGCTTGGTCGCGCGCGCGGCAGCATCGGTCGCGTCGACGCCTTCGATGATGAAGTGGCACATATATTCGCCGGCCTGCATCGCCTTGCCGCCGGCCAACGCCATGCGAACCAGCTGCTTTACGCCGGCGAACGCGCTGGGCGCCTTTGCGAACAGATCGCGGGCGATCTTCAGCTTGGCGCCGACGCCGTCCTGGCGCGCGATCTGGCCTTGCGACAGTGCGAGATCGAGCCCGAAATGCGAATCGTCGAGGCCTTCGCGCTGCGCCTTGCTGACGCCGGCATGGCATGCCGCGAAGCTGTCGAATGCGAAGCTGACTGCCTCGAAATGGGAGCGAACCGCGATCAATGGCAGGCGGATCGTCGCCTTGATGCCCAGTGCACCGCAGTCGCCGGTAAACAGTCCCGTGAGATCGGGACCGTAATAGCGTGTGGCCTGCGAGGTACCAGTCTTGAGCAGTTCTCCCGATGCGAGCACTACGTCGAGCGACAGGACCGACTGTGCGGAGATGCCGTAGGCACCACTGCCGTGGCTCAGCGTATTCTGGCTGACGCTGCCACCGATCGTTGCGGCGAGACCCGAAAAGGGGCCCCAGAACGGCGTGCGCAGGCCGTGCCCTGCCAGCGTATCTTTGAGCTTCGCCCAGGTCGCGCCAGCGCCGACCGTCACGACCGCGTTGTCGGCATCGACCTCAATGCTGTCCAGCGCGGCCGTGTCGACCAGCACGTGGCCGCCGGCCTCGAACAGATAGCCATCGGTATAGGAGGCGCCGCCACCGCGGGGTACCATCGCGACGCCCGCCGCCGAACAGATACGCACTGCTGCCTGCAGAGCCTCGACCGTAGTCGGGCGCACGATCAGCGCAGGGACGCCGGATCCGCGATAGACGTCGTTGCTCATGACCGAGCGGGCGGACGGATCGTCGCTGACCGCATCCTTGCCGATCGCGGCGATCAGGTCGTGCATCAACGTCATCATCATCCCCGGGCCGTCAGCGATATCAAACACCGCCAGTGCATCATGCGGACGCGTGATGCGAGCAGCGCAGGTGCGCTATCCGATACTCGATCGCGCGATCCGGGCTGGGTCTGTCCACCTGGCGGCTAGATTTGACGCTGTGAACGACTGTCGGTCGGGCTTGGCCATTCTGGTCGAATGACAGAGGCATCCTCGCTCGAATCCGTCCTACCTGACATCGGAGTACTTCCCATGACCCGCGCGCCGTTGATCATATCGGTCGGCATCGCCGACGCGCGCCTGAACGATCCCGCCTGGGCGGCAAAGATCGTCGCGCTTGCGAGTACCGCGCGCGTGGCGTTGCTGCTGCTGGGCGATGGCGGCGCGGCGGGGTTCGATTCGATTGCGATCGGCAAGTCGATGGCGCCGGACGCCGGTGGCCTCGCGTTCGTTCCGACGGTGGATACCGGGTTCGACAACCCAGCGACCGTAGCACCGTCGCTGGTCGAACTCGACCGGCTCGCGTCAGGCAATGCTGGCTGGCAGCCAACGACTCTAGTGCAACCGCACACCGCGCAGAGCCTCGCCGACGGTGTCGTCTTTGTTGCTGCCACGCATGCGTTATGGGCGGATCACGAGCGCCCGGTGCTGGTCCAGAGCGACGCCGATCCCCTCTGGTCGCGGATATCGCCGGACATCGTCATCATCGACCGCGACTCGCCCGCACCCAAGGCCGGTCCGAAGGTCCTGCTGCGCACCTTTACGGCGATGGCCGGACTCGACCAGATCGAGGCGCTGTATCTGGAAGGCGTCATCGACGGCATTCACCTGACCCCACCCGATATGGAGGAGGGGCTCGAGGCGTTCGCGAAGACGATGCTGCCGGCGCTGATCGCCCGCGGGCTCGTCCTGGCCGAGGAGCCCGAGGGTTCGCTCAGGGCGCGGCTGGGTATCGCCTGAAGTCGTGTCTAAGTGCGTCGCTCCCCTCGGTAAGAGGAGGGCGACCTCCCTCAGCGCTGCGCGGTAAAGCTGTCGAACACGTCGCCGCCGGTTGCGAACCACGTCTCTGGTCGCGCCGCCAGCTCTGCGAGCAGCGCTTCGAACGCGTCCATTCGGTAGGGCAATCCGATGATGTACGGCGTCAGGTGCAATGGTAGCAGGCGTCCGCTACCCTGTGTCGCAGCCTCCGCGCTGAGCCAGTCGTGCGCGTCGAGGATCTGTTCGGCATAGCTGTCGACCGACTGCTGCTGGACGTTCAGGATCTGGCGGTCGGACAATTCGTGGTTGAGCGGCACGTTGACCAGTCCGTTCGCGAACGTCCAGGGAAGCTCGTCATTCGCCCAGTCGACGCAATAGTCGACGCCGAGCTCTTTCAGCAGCGGTACGGTACTGAAGCTCTGCGACCGCGCGATCGAGTGCCAGCCGCGCGGGCGAATGCCAGCGACCCTCTCCAGCGTGTCGAGCGACGACACGATCAGCGCACGTTCCTCGTCCAGCGGCAAACCGCTGGCGATCGTGCCGTTCATGTCGGTCGAATGCGCGATGATCTCGTGACCCGCGGTGACGATGTCGCGGATGATCGACGGATAGCGGTCAGCAATCGCGCTGTTCACAGCCACAGATACGCGCACGCCGGCCTTCGCGAAGGCGTCGAGCAGACGATAGAAGCCTACGCGGGTGCCGTATTCGCGTGCGGTGTAGTGGCGGTAATCGGGATAGGCGGTCTGCATGTGGCCGGGGGCGCGGAACGGCTTGTCCTCCGGCGTGATCGGGAACCACTCCAGGCTGACGACGATCCATGTGGCGACCGTCCTGCCGTCAGGCCAGGCGATCGGAGCACGCTTGGGCAGCGTTTCGTACGGATAGAGATCATGGTCGTAGCCGAGACGGCGCTTGGCATAGTCGAGATAGGTCGGGTCGAGGCTCATGCGACCCGCTCCCGACCAATCTGATTCCGATACGCGTCGGCGATGTCGCCGGCGCGAGTGATCCATGCACGGCCGTCGGCGGCGATGTGCCGCAATACCTCTTCGAACGCGCCGATCCGGTGCGGCTGGCCGATCAGGTAGGAGTGGAGCGGGATGCACATCACCGTGCCGCCGGCACCACCGGCTTTCTCCGCTTCGTCGGCGAGCCGCTCATATTGGCGGATCAGCGTCTTCGCATAGTCGCGCGGGCTCATATTGTAGATGAAGAAGCCGTAATGGTCGTTGACCTCGAGGCTGTAGGGCATCGAGATCAAATCGCCGCTGGCGGTCTTGACCGGCATCGGCTGGTCGTCGTGATACAGGTCGCAGGTGTAGTCGAGGCCGTATTCGGCGATCAGGTCGAGCGTGCGCGGCGTGTGCGTCAGCGCAGGGGCGAGCCAGCCGCGGATCGTCTGGCCGGTCGCCTCGCGCACGGTGCGGATGGAATCCTCGATGATCGCGCGTTCTTGGCGCTCGTCCATGCCGTAGCTGTAGCGCGTGTTGTAGATGCCGTGGCTGAAGAACTCCCAACCGCGCGCAGCACCGTCCGCGACGACCTCCGGGTGATGCTGGCATAAGGCGACCGACAGCGAGACCGAGCCGGGAAAGCCGTGCTTGCTCATCACCTCCGCCATCCGCCAGTGGCCGACACGGTTGGCATGGTCGCGGTGGCTGTAGCCGACCACGTCGGGATGCGGCTTCGCCCAGCTCTTCCGGTGCGGATTGGCGGGTGGGTCGATCTCGTAATATTCGAGATTGGGCGAGACCCACACCGCGACCTTCTTGTCGCCGGGCCAGACGATCGGTTTCCGGTCGCGATAGGGGCTGAAGTCGTACAGGCCGGGATCGGGGGCACCTTCGAGCATTACCGTGCCTCCAACCAGTCGATCACCGTCTGGACCGGTTCGACGTCGGCGTATTTGAGCTGGAGATCGGTCAGGTTCGCGAAATGATAGCTCTCGTGCTTGTCGGCGCACGTCTCGATCGGCACGATGGTGCGGTAGCCACGGCTCAGACTGTCGACCGCAGCCGCGCGGACGCAGCCCGAGGTCGAGCCCCCGGTGATGACGACCGTATCGACCTTGTGCCATACCAGCAGGCTCTGCAGCGGCGTCTCGAAGAACGGCGACGGCATGCGCTTGGTGTAGACCGCATCCTTTACGTGATCGATCTCGCAGCGATCGTCGAACGCGTGCCGGCGTGACCCGTATTTGATGTTCTGCAAGCTGTCCGGGGTGTCGGTGCGCGTGCCCCAAACACCTGCGTCGCTGGCGTCCTCCATATAGGCGACATGCGTCCACACGACCGGCATGCCCTTCGCTCGGGCCAAGCGCGAGATCGTGTTGGCGTATTCGATCTGCCGCGGGTCGGTCTCGTACGCGGTCTTGAACTCGTCGATCCGCGTATAGGCATTCTGAAAATCGATGTTCACGATCGCCAGCTTCTCGCCAAAGCCGAATTTCGTGCGGGCCGGGTTGGCCATCACCGCCTCGAACAACTGCCGCGCGGTCTTGTCCTCGCGGACCATTTTCGTACCCAAGATGGTCATGCCGATTGCCTCCAGCCGAGCGGAAGTCCCGCATCGGGCAGGAAGCCGAACAGCGGTTCACCGGGCAGCGCGTCGGCCAGGATTGACCGCACAGCGACCAGAGCATCGAGATCGATCCCCGTCCGCAGACCCATGGCCGCCAGCATGAAGCACAGATCCTCGGTGACGATATTACCCGACGCGCCCGGTGCGAACGGGCACCCGCCGAGCCCACCGAGCGAAGAATCGAGCGTCGTCAGCCCGCATTCCAGCGCCATCAGCGCGTTTGCCAGCCCGAGCCCGCGCGTGTTGTGGAGGTGGATCCCGGTTAACGCATCGTCGCCCGCCGCACGCTTCACTAGCGCGATCAGCCGCTTGACGGCGGACGGGTCGGCGTAGCCGGTCGTATCCGACAGCCCGACCTCGTCGCAGCCCGCTGCCATCAATCCTTCCGCCAGCCGCGCGATCTGCGCATCGGGGATCGCGCCTTCCAGCGTGCAGCCGAAGACCGTCGACAACGATCCCTCGAAATGCGGACGCTCGCCCTCGGGCAATGCCCTGATCATGTCCGCGATGGTCTTCGCCTCGGCAAGCACCTGTGCGTGCGTACGACGAAGGTTGGCCAGGCTGTGCGTTTCGCTGACGGACAGCGGCAACGTGATCTTGTGCGCGCCCGCCGCGATGGCCGCCGCGGCGCCCTTGGCGTTGGGCACCAGCACCGCGACCGTCAGGCCGGGGATCGTGCGGGCATGGGCAACGATCTCGGCCGTGTCGGCGAGCTGCGGCAGGAGCTTGGCGGGAACGAAGCTGCCGACCTCGATCTCGCGGAGCCCCGCCGCGGCTTCGGCGGTGATCCAGGCCTTCTTGGCAGCGGTGGGCATGATCCGGTCGATGCTCTGCAGACCGTCGCGCGGCCCGACTTCGCTTACCAATATGTCGATATCGGTCATTTTTTCCGGTCCTCGGATAGTCGTCTCAGCGTGGTGGTCAGCGATGACGCCGCCGCGGCAGGGTGGCGACGGACCAGAAGAAAGTGACCGGATGTCGGATACGGAAATGCCGCTGGCGGGCCTTAAGGTCGTCGAATTCACACACATGGTGATGGGCCCGTCGACCGGGCTGATCCTTGGCGACATGGGCGCCGACGTGATCCGCGTCGAGCCGATCGGCGGCGATCGCACCCGTCGGCTGCTCGGCTCGGGCGCGGGCTATTACCCGATGTACAATCGCAACAAGCGCAGCGTCTGCCTCGACCTCAAGTCCGCGGGCGGCATCGCGGCGGCGCGCGCACTGGCTGCGGACGCGGACATCGTCGTCGAGAATTTCCGGCCGGGCGCGCTCGATCGCCTGGGGCTCGGCTACGACGCCTTGTCGGCGGACAATCCTGGCCTGATCTATTGCTCGGCAAAGGGCTTCCTTGCGGGTCCCTACGAAAATCGCACCGCACTGGACGAGGTCGCGCAGATGATGGGCGGGCTCGCCTATATGACCGGCCCGCCCGGACGGCCGCTCCGCGCGGGCGCATCGGTGATCGACGTGACCGGCGGGATGTTCGGCGTGATCGGCATTCTCGGCCTGCTCGAACGTCGCCATCGCACCGGTGCTGGCGGCCAGGTTAAATGCTCGCTGTTCGAGACGACTGCATTCCTTGTCGGCCAGCACATGGCGCAGAAGGCGGTCACCGGCACCGCCGCCGCTCCGATGCCGGCGCGCATTTCGGCATGGGCGATCTACGACGTGTTCGCGACCGCCAACGACGGCCAGATCTTCGTCGGTGTAGTCAGCGACCAGCAATGGGTCGCGTTCTGTACCGCATTCGCGCTCGACGATTTCGCAGGCGACGAGACGCTGGCGCTCAACAACGATCGCGTCCTGGCGCGGGACCGCATCCTGCCACGGATCCGCGCGCTGTTCGCCGATATCGACCGCGATGTGCTGCTGGCGAAGTGCGAGGCGATCGGCCTGCCGGTCGCGCCGATCGCCCGGCCTGAGGATCTGTTCGACGATCCCCACCTCAACGCGCAAGGCGGTCTGGTCGATCTGCACTTGCCGAACGGCACGCCGGCACGCCTCCCTGCGCTGCCGATCGAGGTCGACGGCGAACGCTTCGGCGTCCGCCACGACCTAGGCGAGCCTGGTGCCAACTCGCGCGCGCTTCTCCTCGATGCCGGCATGTCGACCGACACCATCGACGCACTGTTCGCGTCCGGCGCGGTAGCCTGAGCATGGGGCTGACGATCTTCGAGAAGATCTGGCGCGATCACGCGGTCGCGCCGCTCGCGGATGGCGGGTTGATCCTGATCGACCGTGTCCTTCTCCACGAGCGCACCGGCGGGATCGCGTTGCAAAGCCTTGCGGAAGCCGGCCGTACGGTCGCAGCCCCGCGCCAAGTGTTCGCGACGATGGACCACGTCGTCGACACGCTTCCCGGTCGGACGGATCGTACGATCATGCCGACCGGCACCGACTTCATCCGCGCGACCCGCGCCGCCGCAAACGCCGCTGGCATCACCTTGTTCGACATCGGCGACCCGGGGCAGGGGATCGTTCACGTGATCAGCCCCGAACAGGCTATCGTCCTGCCCGGCGCAACATTGGTCTGTCCCGACAGCCATACCTGCACGCAAGGCGCGCTCGGCGCGCTTGCCTGGGGGATCGGCTCGACCGAGGCCGAACACGCGCTCGCCACCCGCACTCTGCGCGTGCTAAAGCCCAAGACGATGCGCGTCACGATCTCGGGCGAACTGGGCCGCGGGGTGACCGCCAAGGATCTCGCCCTGCACATCCTCGCGAGGCACGGATCGAGCGGCGGCCGCGGGCATGTCGTCGAATATGCCGGCGACACGGTCCGCGCGCTCGACGTCGAGGCGCGCATGACGTTGTGCAACATGGCCACCGAATTCTCCGCGTTCACTGCGATTATCGCTGCCGACGACAAGGTCTTCGCTTATCTGAAGGGCCGCCCCCACGCCCCGAACGGCCCCGGCTGGGACGATGCCGTCGCCTATTGGCGAACGCTCCCCACCGATGGCGACGCGGTGTTCGATACGGAGATCGCGATCGACGCCGCCGAGGTCGCACCGACGATAAGTTGGGGCATCAGCCCGCAAGATTCGGTCGCGCTCGACGGCAATGTGCCCGCCCACGCACCCGCCCGCGCACTTGCCTATATGGGACTGGCGGCCGGCGACGCGCTGCTCGGCCTGCCGATCGACGCGGCCTTCATTGGCTCCTGCACCAACAGTCGTCTGTCGGACCTGCGTCGTGCCGCCGCGTTGCTGGACGGGCACAAGGTTGCCGAAGGGGTCCGCGCGATTTGCGTCCCCGGCTCGACCGCGGTCAAGCACGCCGCCGAAGCCGAGGGGCTCGACCACATCTTCCGCGCGGCTGGCTTTGAGTGGCGCGAGTCCGGCTGCTCGATGTGCTTCTTTGCAGGCGGCGAGAGCTTCGGCGCGCGCGAACGGGTCGTCACCTCGACCAACCGCAATTTCGAAAGCCGGCAGGGTCCCGAAACCCGTTCGCATCTCGCTAGTCCCGAGACGGTGGCCGCGAGTGCGATCGCTGGCAGGATCGCCGACCCCCGCCTATTGGCCCGTCTCGTGGAGCGCTGAGCGATGGAACCCTTCACCCGCCTTACCGCCGTCGCCGCACCGTTGCTGCGCGACAACATCGACACCGACGCGATCATTCCGTCTCGCGAGATGCGCTCGGTATCGAAGACCGGCCTCGCCGACGGACTTTTCGCGGGCTGGCGCTATATCGGGATCGGCACGCGCGACCTCGATCCCGCGTTCGTCCTGAACCAGCCCGCCTATGCGGACACGCGTATCATCCTGGGCGGTGCGAATTTCGGGTGCGGCTCCAGTCGCGAACACGCCGCATGGGCGCTCGCGGAATACGGCATCCGCGCCATCGTCGCATCGTCGTTCAACCCGATCTTCCAGGGTAATTGCATCCGCAACGGCATCGTGCCCGTGACGCTCGATCCGGAGGCGATAACGTCGCTTGCGGCCGCGCTCGCGCCCGATCCGCAGGCGCTTCGGATCACCGTCGACTTGCCGACGCAGGTCCTGATTGGTTCGGACGGGATCGCACACGCCTTCCAGATCGCCGATGAAGCGAAGGAGATGCTGCTGGACGGGCTGGACGCGATCGACCTGACGTTGAAGCGTCGCGCCGAGATCGACGGTTTCATCACCGCCGACCGGGCACGTCGCAATTGGGTCTACCCTAGCTGAGCGAGCCCGCCGAGGAACGCCACGACATCGCTCTCGCCGACGACATCGGCATATTTCGCGTTCATGTCGAACAGGTTCGCCTTGTGCGGCGCTGTATGCCGATCGCCGCACGCGTCTGCGACGACGGTGGTGCGAAAGCCGTGCGACATCGCGTCGACGCAACTCGCGCGGATACAGCCGCTCGTCGTCAACCCGGTCAGCAACACGCTGTCGACGCCCATCGCAGTCAGCGTGGAGGCGAGCGAGGTGCCGAAGAACGCGCTCGGATATTGCTTCGAGATGACGAGTTCGTCGTTCTCCGGGGCCAACCCTTCGGGCCACGCGCCCATCGGGTTCCCCTTCAGGAAGTGACGAAGCGGCGCGGCCTTTTCGTAGAAGCGGCCGCCATCGATCGCGCTGGGATGATAGACGACGTTGGTCAGGATCACGGGAACCCCCGCCGCGCGCGCCGCCGCGCGCACCCGGAGCGCCGAGGCGAGTGCGTCCTCGACTCCCGAGTACAGGTCGCAGGCCGGGTCGAAATAGCCTTGGCAGAAATCGATCATCAGCAGCGCGGGACGCCGCCCGAAGCCGACTTTGGTGCCGTATACGCCGGCATAGTTGGCGGTCAGATCGTCGCTCATGATGGGTCTTCCGTCTCGAACAGCCAGGGCTGGATGCGTTGGTGGCGGTCCTCGAACGCCGCGATGTCGTCGCCGCGCGCGTTCAGGATCATGTCGGTCTCGTCCCAGCCGTTGAGCAGGGCGAGCCGGTGTTGCGCGGCGATCTCGAATGCGAGGGGTGGCGCGTCGCCGACCTGGATCGTCTGAGTCTCGAGATCGATCACGAACTGCCCGGCCTCCTGCGCTGCTGCCGAAAGGGCCTCGATCGTCGCAGGATCCAGAACGATCGGCAGGACCCCGTTGCGGAAGCAGTTACCGTAGAAGATCTCGCCGAAGCTCGGCGCGACGACGCAGCGGATACCTTGGCCGAGCAGCGCCCAGACCGCCTGTTCCCGGCTCGATCCAGAGCCGAAATTCGCGCCTGCGATGAGGATAGGCGCTGCGCGCCACGGCGCTTGGTTCAGGACGAACGACGCGATTTCCGTACCGTCCGGGGCGAACCGACGATCATGAAAGGCGTAACGTCCGAGGCCATGCCGATCGGTGATCAGCAGGAAGCGTGCGGGGAAGATGATGTCGGTGTCGACATTCTCTTCGGGCAACGCGGCGGCGGTGCCGGAAAGGTGGGTGAAGGGCTGCATGTCAGGCTCCCAGCATGCGGACGTCGACGAGGTGCCCGGCGATTCCCGCGGCGGCGGCCATTGCCGGACTCATCAGGTGCGTGCGGCCGCCCGGCCCCTGCCGACCCTCGAAGTTGCGGTTGGACGTTGACGCACTGCGCTCGCCCGGCGCGAGGCGGTCGTCGTTCATCGCGACGCACATCGAACAGCCGGCGTGGCGCCATTCGAACCCGGCAGCGATGAAGATCGCATCGAGCCCCTCGGCCTCGGCCTGATGCTTGGTCGCGGTCGAACCGGGAACGACGATGCCGCTGACTCCCGGTGCGATGCGCCGGCCCGCGACGACGTCCGCCGCCGATCGCAGATCCTCGATGCGGCCGTTGGTGCAGGACCCGATGAACACACGGTCGATGGCGATCGAGTCCAACGGCGTCCCGGCTGCCAGGCCCATATAGGCGAGCGCCTTTTCGACACGGCGGCGGACGCCGGGATCATCGATCGTCGCGGGATCGGGCACGCTTTGGGTCACGGGACCGCAATCCTCCGGGCTGGTGCCCCAGCTGACATGCGGCGCGATCCCGGAGAGATCGATCGTCACGGACTTGTCGAACACCGCATCCGCATCCGAGTGCAGCGTTCGCCAGTAATCGACGGCTTGCGTCCAGCGCGCGCCCGACGGGGCCATCTCGCGGCCTTCGAGGAAGGCGAAGGTCGTCTCGTCCGGCGCGATCAGGCCGATCCGACCACCCGCCTCGATCGTCATGTTGCACAGGGTCATGCGCGCGGCCATCGACATGGCGGTGACCGCTGGGCCGGCATACTCGACCGCATGACCCGCCGCGCCGAGCGCACCGACCTTGGCAATGAAGGCGAGCGCGACGTCCTTGGCCGAGACGAACGACGACAGCGTGCCGACCAGTTCGACCCGCATCGTCTTCGCGCGCGCCTGTTTCAGGCACTGCGCGGCCATCACGGTCCCGCATTCGCTGGCGCCGATCCCGAATGCGAGCGCGCCGAACGCACCGTGCGTCGTCGTATGGCTGTCTCCGCAGACCAGAGTTATGCCCGGCAGAGTGAAGCCGATCTCTGGCCCGATCACATGAACGATGCCCTGTCCCTCGCCGTCGAGCGCGCGGTACGGCACCGCGAACGCCTCTGCATTCGCCTCCAGCTCGTGCACCTGCGCCGCGGCCAACGGGTCTGCGATCCGCCCGCCGCGGCTGCGCGTCGGCACGGCATGGTCTGCGACTGCGATATGCGTTTCCGGACGACGCAACCGTCGCCCGGCATCGCGGAGCGACTGGAACGCCTGCGGGCTGCTGACCTCATGGACGAGGTGGCGATCGATATAGAGCAGCGCGTCGTCGCCCGGCAGGTCGACGACGACATGGCTGTTCCAGAGTTTCTCATACAAGGTCGATGGCATGGCAGCGACGCTAGGCGGTCGACGCCGTGCCTGGCGGATCCGGTGACAGGCTATCCGTGTAGCGACCAATAGACAGGTGCGAGGTCGTTGCGTGATGCATCGCTTCTTTTCATTTACCTGCCAGATTATAATCACGCTGCTGTTTGTTCGGTCTGGACAACGGCATAAGGAGCCGTACCGGCCCGGCTTTGGGAACGGTTGCCACGTAAGGTCCATCACATGTTCCGTATCGCCCATATCCGGACCGGCATCGCGATCGTTGCTCTCGGGATGGTCGCATCGCCTGCGCGCGCACAGCAAGAGGACGAGCAAGTCTGGCTGCAGATCAACACGAACGTTCCCTTGGCGAAGGGCGTGCGGATCACGCTCGAGCAGATTGCCCGGGGCAGCAACCGACAGAACGGGCTTTATCAGACGGAATTCGGCGGCTTGCTCGGCGTTCGCGTACATGACGGTGTCGAACTGGGCTTTGGTTACCGGAAAGTCGGCGCGTATAACGGCAACACCGGCGCCGACGAGGACCGCCTGCGCCAGCAGGTCGTCGGGACCTTCGGTCGTTTCACCACCCGGTTCCGCGTCGACGAGCGTTTCAATCCTCGCGGCAGTGAGATCGGCTTCCGGATACGGCCTTTGATCCGCTACAATCAACCGCTTAGCAACACGCACCTGGCCCTGTTCGTGAGCCACGAAAGCTTCTTCCTGCCGAACAGCACCGTCTGGGGGCAGCGTAGCGGGTATGAACGGATGCGGAACATCGCCGGGATAGCGGTGCCGATCGGATCGCAGGTCGTTGCCGATATCGGGTATCTGAACCAATACCGCTTTGCGCGCGGTACGGCACGAGCACAGATGGACCACGCGTTGAGCCTGCAGTTGACGATCAACCTCAAGGCGATCGCCGTCCCCCGGCTGCACGATTGAACAGCCCTCTATACGCGAAGCTCCAGTCAGCCCCACTCCGTAATTCCCGAGGGTCACCAGTTCGCAGGTGAAACGCTAGCCTCCTTTCGACCCCGAAAAGGTTCGAGGCTTAACCGCGGGAAGTGCGATGACATACGAGAAGCGATTTTCGGCAATCGGCAGGCATGCCGTGATCCTCTGCCATCCCGATCCGTCGAGCTTCAACCACGCGATTGCGGCTGCGTATTGCGACACGGTGCGCGCGGCAGGGCAGGAAGTCGTCTTCCGCGACTTGTATGCCCTCGGGTTCGATCCGGTGCTGAAGGCGACGGAGCGGCCGACCAATGTCGCCGCGGCCTATGGCCAGGACGTGCTGGCTGAAGTCGATGTGATCGCCGGATGCGACGTGTTCGTGCTGGTCTACCCGATCTGGTTCGGCACGCCGCCAGCGATGCTCAAGGGATATGTCGAACGGGTGTTCGGTGCGGGCGTGCAGCCCGACGCCCTGCAGGGTCGGGTTCGGACCGATCTGCTAGGCCGGAAGCGATTGCTCAGTTTCTCGACCTCGGCTGCGAGCAAGATCTGGCTCGACGAACAGGGCCAGGGGCAGGGGCTCAACAGCGTCTTCGACCAGTATCTGGTGCACGCTTTCGGGATGCGATCGCAGGAGCATCGCCGGTTCGCGCATATCGTGCCAGGCCTCAGTGAACGGTTTGCCGATCAATATCTGCACGACGTCGCCGCTCAGGCGCAACGGACCTGCGCGCAGATCGCGTTCGGGGACGAGGCTTTGCTCGCCGATCCTTCGCTCGCCGCCCGGATGACACGCTGACCTTTCCGCATCTCAAGGATAGTCCATGACCCGTATGATGCACGCCGCTGTCGTCGAGGCGTTCGGCAAACCGCTGACCTTGCGCGAAATGCCAGTGCCGAGCGCAGGGCCGGGCCAGATCCTGGTCAAGACCGAAGCGTGTGGGGTCTGTCATACCGACCTGCACGCGGCGCGCGGCGACTGGCCGGTCAAACCGACCCCACCCTTCATTCCTGGCCACGAAGGGATCGGCATCGTCGTCGAGGTTGGCGCGGGCGTGACGATCGTCAAACTGGGCGACCGGGTCGGCGTGCCCTGGCTCTACTCAGCCTGCGGGCACTGCGAATATTGTCTGTCCGCGTGGGAGACGGTGTGTCCCGAGGCGGAGTTCGGCGGCTACACACGCAATGGCGGGTTCGCGGAATATATCCTGGCCGACCCGAACTACGTCGCGCATATTCCTGCCGGATTGTCCGCGGTCGAGGCGGCTCCGATCATCTGTGCGGGAATCACGACCTACAAGGGCATCACGGAGACGGCAGCGCGGGCGGGCGAGTGGATCGCGATCTCGGGGGTCGGCGGGCTGGGCCATCTGGCCGTGCAATATGCCAAGGCGATGGGATTGCGGGTCGTCGCCGTCGATGTCGACGAAGGTAAGCTCCAGCATGCCAAGGCTCTGGGCGCCGAGCTACTGATCGACGCACGAAAGCCCGACGCGATCGACGCGCTCAAGACCGGCACCGGCGGCGGGGCGCACGGCGTCCTGATCACCGCGCCGTCGCTGATCGCGTTTAACCAAGGCGTGGCGATGACGCGGCGGAAGGGGACGTGCGTCCTCGTCGGCCTGCCACCGGGCGATTTTCCGCTGCCGCTGTTCGACGTCGTGGCGCAGTGCATCACGGTGCGCGGATCGTTCGTCGGCACGCGGAAGGACATGGCCGAGGCGCTCGCTTTTGCCGCCGACGGCAAGGTGAGAGCCGACATCGAAGTGCAACCGCTTTCTGCCATCAATGATATCTTCGACCGGCTCGAACACGGGCAGGTCGCGTCGCGCGTCGTCCTCGATTTTGGGAGCCAGTCATGACCGATCTCGTAACGCTGGCCCCTACCAGAACGCACCCCTTGTCCCCTGACATGCTGCGGCGGATGGATGCCTATTGGCGTGCGGCGAACTATCTGTCGGTCGGGCAAATCTACCTGCGCGACAATGCGTTGCTCGATCGGCCGCTGACGATCGCCGGCGTGAAGCCGCGGTTGCTCGGACACTGGGGGACGACGCCGGGGCTGAACTTCCTGTACGTCCATCTGAACCGGCTCATCGTCGAGCACGACCTCAACATGATCAACATCATCGGGCCGGGGCATGGCGGACCGGGCCTGGTCGCGAATACGTATCTGGAGGGATCGTACACCGAACGCTATCCGGCGATCGAGCGGAGCCGCAGCGGCATGCACCGGCTGTTCCGGCAATTCTCCTGGCCCGGCGGCATTCCGAGCCATGTCGCACCGGAAACGCCGGGGTCGATCCACGAAGGGGGCGAGCTCGGCTATTCATTGGCGCACGCGTACGGTGCGGCATTCGACAATCCCGATTTGATCGTCGCGTGCGTGGTCGGCGACGGCGAGGCGGAGACCGGCGCGCTGGCGGCGAGCTGGCATTCGAACAAGTTCCTCAACCCCGCGCGCGACGGTGCGGTGCTGCCGATCCTGCACTTGAACGGCTTCAAGATCGCCAACCCGACCATCCTAGCGCGGATCGACGGGCACGAGCTGGACGCGTTGCTGCGCGGCTATGGCCATGAGCCCTATTATGTCGGCGGCAGCGATCCGGCGGCCGTCCACCAGCAGCTCGCCGCGGCACTCGACAAGTCGCTGGCGAAAATCCAGGCAATCCAGGCGGCGGCGCGGGTCGCGGGCGTGACACCGGAGCGGGCCCGCTGGCCGATGATCGTGTTCCGCACGCCGAAAGGCTGGACCGGGCCCAAGTTCGTCGACGGCAAGCCGGTCGAGGGTACATGGCGCGCGCACCAGGTGCCGATCGCGGACTTCGAGAACCCGGAGCATCTTCGACAGCTCGAAGAGTGGATGCGCAGTTATCGGCCGGAAGAGCTGTTCGACGAGACCGGCAAGTTCCTCGAGGAGTATGCGTCGCTCGCTCCGACCGGGCACCGCCGAATGGGATCGAACCCGCATGCCAATGGCGGCGAGCTGATGGTGCCGTTGTCGCTGCCCGATTTTCGCAAGTACGCGGTGCCGGTGGCGACGCCAGGCGAGGTGAAGGCCGAGGCGACGCGCGTTCTCGGCCGGTATCTGCGCGACGTGATGAAGCTCAACCTGGCGAGCGTGAATTTCCGCCTGTTCGGGCCGGACGAGACCGCGTCGAACCGTCTTGCCGACGTATACGAAGTCTCGGGCAAGGTGTGGATGGCAGAGATCGAGACGGTCGACGAGAATCTTGGACCCGACGGACGCGTGATGGAGGTGCTCAGCGAGCATCTCTGCCAGGGTTGGCTTGAAGGGTATCTGCTGACCGGGCGGCACGGGCTGTTCTCGTGCTACGAGGCGTTCGTCCACATCGTCGATTCGATGGTCAACCAGCATGCGAAGTGGCTGAAGGTGACCAAGGCTATTCCGTGGCGGCGACCGATCGCGTCGCTCAATTACCTGCTGACGTCGCATGTCTGGCGGCAGGATCACAACGGGCTGTCGCACCAGGATCCGGGGTTCATCGATCACGTCGCGAACAAGACTGCGGACGTCGCGCGGATCTATCTGCCGCCCGATGCGAACTGCCTGTTGTCGGTCGGCGACCATTGCCTCCGCAGTCGCGGCTATGTGAATGTGATTGTCGCGGGGAAGCAGCCCGAGTGGCAATGGCTCGGGATCGACGCGGCGGTGCGACACTGCACCGCGGGCGCCGGGATCTGGCCGTGGGCGGGCGACGACGCCGACCCCGACGTGGTGATGGCGTGTGCGGGCGACGTGCCGACGCTGGAGACGCTGGCAGCCGTGACGATGTTGCGCGAATACGTGCCTGATATCCGCATCCGGGTCGTGAACGTGGTCGATCTGATGAGCTTGCAGCCGCGATCGGAACATCTCCACGGCCTCGACGAGCGCGAGTTCGATGCGCTGTTCACTGCGGACAAGCCGGTGATCTTTGCGTTCCACGGCTATCCGGCGATGATCCACAAGCTGACGTATCGGCGCGCCAATCACGTGAATATCCATGTCCGCGGCTACAAGGAGATGGGTACCACGACGACGCCGTTCGACATGGTCGTGCTGAACGATCTTGACCGGTATCGGCTCGCGCTCGACGCGATCGAACGTATTCCCCGGTTCCAAGACCGGGTGCCGCGCGAGACCGCGCGCTACTGGACGACGATGGAGCGGCACAAGCTCTATATCGCGGAGCAGGGCGACGATCTGCCGGAAGTGCGCGACTGGCAATGGACGCGGTGAGCGCGGACACGGTAGTTCTGGCGCTCAACAGCGGATCGTCGTCGCTGAAATATGGGCTGTACAGAGTTGACGACGCGCCAGTGCTGCTGGTCGGCGGCACGATCGAGACGACAGACGATCACGGGCGCTTTTTCGACGCGATCGAAACGGCGTTGCGAGGATGGCCCGCGCCGACGGCGATCGGCCACCGCATCGTGCACGGCGGGCCGCACCGCGACGCGCACTGCCGGATCGACGAAGCGGTGATGGCGGATCTGGAGGCGGCATGTGCGTTCGCACCGCTGCACGGACCGGCGTCGCTGGCGCTGGTCCGTGCAGCCGGGGCGCGCTATCCAGGCTTAGTGCAGGTCGCCTGTTTCGATACAGCATTCCACGCGGGAATGCCCGACATCGCCAGGACGCTGCCGATCCCGGGCGCGTATCGGGAGGGCGGGGTGCGGCGCTACGGCTTCCACGGACTGTCGTGCGAGTCGATCGTGCGACGGCTTGGCGACGCCATGCCGGCACGCCTGGTGATTGCCCATCTTGGCAATGGCGCAAGCGTGACGGCGGTGCGCGACGGCAGATCGATCGACACCAGCATGGGGCTGACTCCGTCCGGCGGTGTGATGATGGCGACGCGGACGGGCGACATCGATCCAGGCGTGCTGCTGTATTTGTTGCGTGAGCGGGGCCAGGACATCGACACGCTGTCGACGATGGTCGACCATCGTTCCGGGATGGCCGGTGTTTCGGGACTGTCCGGCGACATGCGCATTCTGCGCGGCGCTTCGACCGGTGACGCCGCGCTTGCGGTCCGCATGTTCGAGCGATCGGTATGCAAGCAGATCGCGGCGATGATCGCCTCGCTGCAGGGTGCCGCCATGGTCGTACTGACAGGCGGCATCGGCGAGAATGACGTCCTTACCGGCCGCGCCGTTCGGCAGGGTCTCGCCTGGATACCCGGTCTCGATATCCGCACGGTCGGCTCGCAGGAGGATGCGCAGATCGCGCACCATACCGCTGCACTGGCCTGATCAGGGTCGCGCGTACGTGCTTTCCCAGTCTCGGCGTTCAATCCTTGCCGCGCTCGGGCCTGGTCGAGACCCGTCTGGACGAGACCTGCAAGCCGTTTGACCACCATCAATGTCGTGCACGCGGTGCCGTGCAAACTGCGGATATGGAGAGCCGCAGCGATGGAGCGTGACGAATTAGACAAGCGTGTCGTGCCGTTCGCGCGGCGATGGCATGTCATCCACGATATCGATCTTGCTCGGTTGATCGCCGACCATGCCCGGCTTCGCGCGGTGTGCGACCGGCTCGAGGCCTGCGCGGATGCCTTGCCGGGCGGGATTTCGGACGCGGAGGCTGACGCGGTCTGCTCAAGCTTGAGCGCGATCGTTCTAAGTCATCCGCAAGAAGAGAATGCAGTAATCGACGCGCTGTTCGCGCGCCATCTCGACGACCCTTTGACGGCAACACTCGTCGCGCGGATGCGCGCGCGCCACCTGAGCGATGCGGTCCATGCGGACGACATACTGGCTGTTCTGCGCGGCGCATCGGCCCCATGCGCGGAGGCGTTCGGTTACATGTTGCGCGGCTTCTTCGACGGGTGCCGGCGAACGATGGATTTTACCGAGCTCGCAATCCTGACGCTCGGCGGCAAACGCTTTACGCACGCCGCGCGGGAGATGCTCGTAAAGGCGTTATCTGAGAGGGCGACGGGTTAAGCTGCCTCGGCGCGATCCTGTAACGCGCTCTCGTCGGAAATCGTGATGGCGCGACCGCCGGGCAACGCAATCACGCCGGCTGCCTTGAGCTTGGTCATCTGGCGGCTGACCGTCTCGATCGTCAATCCGAGCACGTCGGCGATCTGACCGCGGGTGAGGGGCAGGTCGAACGTCATCGGGCCGTTCGGCGTCGCGCGACACCCGCTCGCGGTCGCTCGCAAGGCCATGTCGAGCAGGAAGCCCGCGATCTTCTCCTGCGCGGACGTGCGCGCCAGCGACAGGATCCGCGCGCGGGCGACACCGAGCGCTGCCAGCGTTCGTTGCAGCAGCAGGCGTTCCATCCTTGCATGATCCTCCAGTACGCGTTCGAACCCGTCGCGCGGGAAGATGCAGAGTTCAGAATCGGTCAGGGCGGTGATCGTGAAACCGGCTTGCCCTGCATAGGGCTGGCCGACGAAATCGGCCGGATACAGCAGCCCGACGATCTGTTCCCGGCCATCGGGTGTCGCCGCCACCAGTTTCAACACGCCGGACAACAGGTTCGCGCAGATGATGCTTTCATCGCCCGCCCAGATCAAGGTCTGGCCGCGCGCGAGCTTTCGCTTGCGCCCGAGCGTATTCAGCGCTTCCAGCTCGACGTCGCTGAGGCTGCTGCACAGGGCTTGATCGCGCACGGCGCAATCCGCGCAGATGTCGTGGTGAGCCATTGACCCAGTATAGTTTGCCGGCCCGCAATATCCTCGCGAATTCTTTGCGGTACCGTAATGAATTGGCGTGAGCTGGAGCCAAGACGGAATACCCTACGATCAGATATGCTTAATGAAGCCAGGTCTTTATCTTGCCAACGACCGTAGCAATCAAATGCCAGCCAAAGCGGTGGCGCCGCCTGTTTAGCTGCGATCCGGCGATGGTCGCGCGGTGTAACCGGCAGTGCGCGGTCGCGGCTGAGTCGGGTGCGATCGTCCCGCTACCCACGGATACCGCTCGGCGACCGCGTCGGTATAGCCAAGATTGAATACCGTCGGACTCTTCGCCGGCCTTTGGCTGCGGCGGTAAAGCGTGCCGAACACGCGATCCCAGGTGAAATTGGTGATGCCGAAATTGCCGGTCTCGTCATGGAAGTGATGTTCCATGTGGCGCGCCTTCATAGTCGCCAGCCACGTCACCCGGGGCTTGTATGGGAGATGCTGGATGCAGTGGAAGAACTCGTAGGCGCAGGTGCAGAGCAGCCCGGTCGCGAACCCTGCCGCGGCGCCGCCGGTTCCGCCGACCAGCCAGCCGGGAACCGCTGCGACCAGCAGGAGGGTCGGCAACGTCGTGTAGAGCGCGCCGAACAGGATCTCGAGATGGTTGGGGTCGCGGTGATGATCGTAGTGGATCCGCTTCCAGACGCTCGCCAGCAAGCGCGTCTTGAACATCCAGTTGCAGTGGAGCACCCAGCGGTGCAGCACGTACCAGATCAGCGGATAGGCGAGGACGACCAGTCCGATCGTCGCAATGGTCGGCGCCGCGCCCGCCGGATGCCGGGCGAAAACGACGACCGACGCCGCGACCAGCGCCAGGTAGGCGAGGATAGCATGATGCTGCACATAGGCGAACGCGAGTTGGCGCAACGTCATCCGGTCGAGGTGATGCGCGCGCCGCCAGAACGGGGTCGCGCGCTCGGTCGCCGCGGTCGTCACAGGCGGATGCCGAGCCCGACGCCGAACACCAGCGGATCGAGGCTGATGCCGACGCGCTGCGTACCGGCCGCGGTCGTCCGCAGCCGCGCCGTCGTATCGATGTCGATGTATTTGACGTCGAGGTTGAAGAACATTTTCGGCGTGATGTCGATATCGACGCCGGCCTGCGCCGCCCAGCCGAAACTGTCCTTCATGTGGACAGTGGTCGATCCGACTCCGGCGACGAGGCCATCGGACGCCTTCTCGTTCCAGAAGACCGTATAGTTCAGCCCGGCGCCGACATAGGGGCGGATCTTGCCGGTCGAGTTCAAATGATATTGCGCGGTCAGCGTCGGCGGCAATACCCAGGTCGAGGCGAGCCTGCCGATCGATCCGGTGGTGCCGGTGCGGCCATCGGCGTGGTGCTTGGTGGTCGATGCGATCAACTCGAACCCGATGTGATCGGTCGCCATGTAGGTCACGTCGACCTCGGGCATGAAGCTGTTGTTCACGCTGGCATGCTCGCCGGGAAAGCTGGGCAGGATGCTGCCGGACGTCTCGTTCGGCGCGACCAGGATCGTGCGCACGCGGACCAGCACGTCGCCGGCGGCGATGCCTTGGCGCGGTGTCGCGTCGGTCTGCGCGAACGCTGGTGCTGCAACGGCCAAGGTTGCACATGCCGCACCGATGGCAAGGCTGTTGATCGACGATGTCATGGTCCGGCTCCTGCAATCCAATGGCGTCGAGCTAGGCGCGCGTCGCAGGCAGGGCGTTGACCGCGGACAAGGATCGGGTTGACCATGGTCAAAGACGTCACGCCCGCCGCCGCCCAGGTCGCCGAGCATGTGGACCTATCATCCAGAGCTGCTCGCGGCGCCGGTACCGCGCTACACCAGCTATCCTACCGCCGCCGAGTTCGGCGACACGGTCGGCCCTGCAGACATGCACGCCGCGCTGGCCGGCATTGCCGAGGATGAGACCGTCTCGCTCTACGTGCACATACCTTTTTGCCGGCAGATCTGCTGGTATTGCGGGTGCAACACCGGCGCGGCCAACCGTAGTGCGAGGCTCGACGCGTATCTGGAACGGCTTGAGCGGGAGATCGCGCTCGTCGCAGACCGCGCCGCACACGCCAAGATCGGCCGGATCGCGTTTGGCGGCGGCAGTCCGAACGCGATCGCCCCGGCGCAGTTCGCGCGACTGGTAGAGCGTATCACGTCCAGCTTCCGGTGCGAGAACCCGGTCCTCTCGGTCGAGATCGACCCGCGTGGGTTCACCGCGGCATGGGCTGCGATACTCGCCGCCTATCATTTCTCGCGGGTCAGTCTCGGCGTGCAAACACTCGATCCGGCGATCCAGGCGGCGATCGGGCGCGTGCAGCCGGCGGACGAGATCCGTCGGGTGATGGAGTTGCTCCGTAAGGCCGATGTTGGCTCGATCAACTTCGACCTGATGTACGGCCTGCCGTACCAATCCGAAGCCACACTGGAAGCAACGCTGGTCGACAGCTTGGTGATGAAGCCTGATCGGTTCGCGGTGTTCGGCTACGCGCACATGCCGAGCATGATTCCGCGTCAGCGCCAGATCGATGCGACTGCGCTGCCGGACGGACGTGCGCGGTTCGCGCTGGCCGCTCTGGCGCACACGACCCTGACTGGGGCGGGCTATACCGCGATCGGTTTCGACCATTTCGCCAAGCCCGGCGGCGCGCTTACCAAAGCCAGTCAAAACGGCACTTTACGTCGCAATTTCCAAGGCTTCACCGAAGACCCCGCGACCACGCTGATCGCGCTGGGTGCGAGTGCGATCAGCGAGTTTCCCGGCTCCCTGCTCCAGAACGAGAAGAATACCGGCCGCTATCACGTCGCACTCGCGGCAGGCCGGTTTGCCACCGCCCGCGGCCTGCGCCGAAACGCTGAAGATCGCGTACGAGGCCGAGCGATCGAGACGATCCTGACGCGCGGCATCGCTGACCTGTCGCAGATACCGGACCTGACCCTGGTACGCGACCGCCTTACCTGTTTCGAACACAGGGGTTTGGTGAACTGGGAGGGTACGACGCTGAAGCTGTCAGCCGACGCGCGCCCTTATGCCCGTTCGATCGCCGCGACGATCGACACGTAGACGGCCCCTCGCGCCCAGCAGTTCAGCACTACCGTGTAATGCGGCTGCCGTTCTCCCTGAGCGCCCCCCTGATATGCGTCGAATTGACGGTGTCGTCATTCGTCGCCTTATTCAGCTTTACCGCCGCCGGACGGACCATTTCATCGTTTGGTCCCATATTGCTACAGGTTACTAGAGAAGGGGCGAGCACCCTCTTGATCCATATCCAAACTAAGGTAAATTTGCGGACGGCGAGGCGAATGATGCGCGAGGTGAACTTGTGCTCAGGGGCCGGCGTCTCTTGCGCTGCGCCCTATTCGGAAACCGGACAATGAATCAGATGACTGCCACGGATCGGCCACGCGCAATCGCGGAACAGCTTGAAGCGATGATCGCGTTTGCCGACGAACGTGAGGATTTCGTGCTTGGTGCCATGCTGGCCGACGCAGAAGCCCGCTTGATCGCCTACCATATCGATCCCCCGCAGGACTTGCCTTCCGCTAGGGAATGAGGGAAATCGCCCGGTAAACCACAGGGGGCTGAACATGCTAGGCAATGACGAGGTGGCGCATCTTGCGGGGGCGATCCTCGACTTTCGACGTCATCGTCTACAGGTCGTCACCGCGGATATCTTCGGCGAACCCGCTTGGGAATTGTTGCTCGAACTGTTCATTGCCGACGCGAACGGGGTCCCGATGACAGGTCGCGCCGTCGCCGAGCGTAGCGGTACGCCCCACCGCGTCATGTCTCATTGGCTTAAGCACCTGACCGCGCAAGCGTTGTTGATCGGTGACGGCACCGGCGATCTCGACGACGAACTGACGCTGTCAGGGATCGCAATGAAGCAGATCGAAGATTTGTTGCGCCACGCAGTTACCCTCAAGGACGCATTGCTCGCAGTACCCAATGGTAAGCGATAGGCCGGGATCGAGACGGGTAACGACGGGTCTGTCGCGCGGGCGTTTCTGCATTCAGCTATAGAGAAAAAGGGGACGCCGTAAGCGACGCCCCCGATGGTATCAGTATTTTACGCGAAGGCGCGTGTAGTAAAAGCCGCCGTTGAAACCGAACGGCCCGCCGTTACGTGGGTACACCTGGCCGTCGGATGTTCCGCCGGTCAGAGGATAGATCTGTACCGTTGCATTGGGCACCAGCCGATCAGGATGCTCGTCGGTAAAGTTCTGCGCGCCGACCGCCAGGGTGAAATGGTCGGCGAACGTGTAGCTCAACTCGAGATCGGTGGTGAACTTGCCACCGAAGACCTGATTCGCAACACCGTTGGTCTGGCCGTAATCCTGGGCGCTGGTGAACGAGCTGTAGTAGTTCTCGCGCACGTTGAAGCTCAGATTATCGAGAGACCAGTTGGCGTTGAAGACGACACGGTGTTTCGGTGCCAGATTTTCGGCATCGATCAGCTGCGCCGTTCCCACTACGCGGGTGTCGAAGTCGGTGACCTTGGTATCGTTGTAATTGTACGCCAGCGAGAAGTTGAGCAATGCTTCGCTCAGCTTGGTGCGGTAGGTGCCGACGACGTCGACACCGCGCGTGCGCGTCTTGAAGCCGTTGGTGAAATACTGCACCTGGCCGTCGACGCCGACCGCCTGAAGCGCCGGTTGCGCCGCGACCGCGGCGGCGCTGACGATGAAGGGCGAGGTCAGGCCGATGCGGTTACGCAGATTGATCTGGTAGCCGTCGACCGTGATCGTCATGCCCCGGATCGGCTCCAGAATGACACCCAGGCCATAGTTTGTGGACTTCTCCGGGGTCAGAGGTTCGGCGCCGTAATATTGCGCAGCCGCGCTGTTGACCGGATAGGTGCCTGCCTGGAACGCGTTGCCGTTATTGAACGAGGTGGTAACGATCGACACGTTCGATTGGCCCGGCGACGGCGCATGGAAGCCGGTGCCGAAGCTGCCGCGGACCGAGAGGCCCTCGACGAGCTTGTAGAGCGCGTTGACCTTGCCGACCCATGCACTGCCGAAGGTGTTGTAGTGCTCGTACCGTCCGGCCGCGCCGACCGTCAGCGCCGCGGTGAGATCGGTTTCGAGACCGACATAGGCGGCATACGCCTTCTGGTCGAACTTGCCCGCGGTAGCCGGACTGGTGCCCGCATAGCCGCTGGCACCGACGCCCTGCGCCGCGGTCGTGCCGGAGGCCGTGTACACGCCGGGCGCGGTCATTGTATAAAGCCGTTGCGCGACGGCATAGGGGCCGGCGGCATAGGATTGCGTATCGCCCGCGGTCTGTTCGTAGGTTTCCTTGCGGAACTCACCGCCCGCAGAGATCGTCAGCGGCGCTGCGAGGCCTAGATCCGCGGCGTAGGTGAAGTCGGCATTGAAGTTCGCTTCCTTCTGGATCAAGTCGCCGAAGTCGAAGCTTGTCTGTGTCGCCGGCCCATAGGAGAAGTTGGCGGAATTATACATGGACAGCGAAAGCTTGTTCCGCGCGAGTGTTCCCGACAGATCGTAGCTGAAGTCACCGCTGGTGCCCTTATAGCCCAATACGCCGTAGAGTTCCTGCGTCTTGCCGACAAAACGCGGCGTGAAGCCTGCTGGATACAGCGTCCCGAACTTGAAGGTGTTGCCGTCCCGCACGAAGCCACCCGCCGGGCAGGTTGCGTTGCCGGCCGGGCAGGGCGTCAGGAAGAACGTGTTGTTGAACGCGCCATTGGCGCCTTGATTGCGGACCACCCCGTTCGTGTCGACGGCGGTGCTGCTCACCGACGCGCGGTAGTTGAAGCTCTGGTTGCCCTTGTTCTCGGCAAAGTTACCGAAGAAATAAAGTTTGCTGTCCGGGGTAACGTTGATCGCCGCGTTCAGGACCGACTTGAAACCATGGGATGGCGAGTTGCCCCAGATCTGGACCGGCAGCGGGTAGTTCGGCAGTTGCGACGCGAGGGCTGGGAAGTTCTGCGCGAAGTTCGCCGCCGAGGGACGCGTGCGACCCCGACTGGTCTGTCCCTCGTCGACATACTCGCCGGTCGCGTTGATGAAGCCCCAATCGCCCTTCAAACCGGCATTCCCGGCGATCTGGTAGCTTTCGCCGTCGCCGGCGTAATATTGGCCGGCACGACCGACCAGTTCGATCCCCTGGTCCTCGCGCAGACCATAGTTGAGCACGCCCGCGATCGCGTCTGAGCCATATTGCGCGGTTGCGCCCTCACGCAGTACCTGGAGGTTGCCGATCGCGAGCGAGGGAATAGCCGAAATATCCGGACCTTGTGCGCCGCGACCGAGACCCGTGTCGCTGCCGCCGTACACCTGTACCAGTGCCGATCGGTTATAGCGCTTGCCGTTCAGCATCACGAGGACCTGGTCACCCGAAAGGCCGCGGAGCGACGGCGAACGGACGAAGGTCGATGCGTCGGAGATCGAGTTCTGCCCCGCATAGAAGGACGGGACGATGTTCTTGAGCGCGTCGATCATGTTGGCGGCGGGCTGCGACGTCAGATCGGCCGCGCTGATGATGTCGACCGGCGACGCCGAATTCGCGAGCGTGCGGTCGGTACGTCGGGTTCCGAGGACCAGAATGTCGCTCGGCATTTCGGCTTCCGCGGGTGCTACCGCCTGCGGGGTCGGGTCCTGAGCAGATGCCGTTGCGGCATCCTGTGGGGCAGGGCGGCCAGCTGCATAAGCAGCGGATCCCGAGAGCAATGCAACCGCCATTGCGACGGCCGAGGTCGTGTGTCTGATCATCTAAAGCCCCTTGAGAAACCCGGCTCGTTACAAGCCTTCAGATGTTCCCGCCCTCGATCGTCGATTGTGCTCGACGTACCGAAAACGCTTTTTGATCAGCCCTGCAGACGTTGTGACAATGTCATTCGATGCATCGTCATCCTGTAACAAACCGCCACAGTATTTCCGATCTGACAACCGAAAACGTCGTCGGCGGTAACAGCGATGCCGCATTGTTGCATTTATGCCGCGCTTGAAGTGCGCGGTCAGGTCTCGTTGCGCGCGGAAAAACTTAGAGGTTTGAGACAGGTATGTTGCCTCAACTATTTCGTTCGCGTCCGTGATTTTTGGAGATGCCTGTCGCGATTATTCGGGGGCGCTAGCTACCCGACCAGTGTGGAGCGGCCTCTCATACGGCAGAGACGCGGCACGCTATTTCTAGCGTCTTCTCTCACACGGACATGGCGTGCATCGAGCGACGTCGGACGCATCACGGTGAAGACATGCAACAGGGACCCGCAACGATCGTTGCGAGTCCCTGCGTAGCGTTGTCAGGCGCGGAGCCCGAATGGACTCAGAACTTGACGGTTGCTCCGACCGACAAGTTGCGACCCAGCGAATCGTAGCGCTGCGGGATCGTGTTCGTGCGCGCAAGCGCGACATTGTAGGAGTCGGGGACGATCGGCGCGCTCTTGTCGAGCAGGTTGTTGGCGATCAGGCGGAGCGAGAAGTCCTTGTCGATCGCAAAATTGAGCGCGAGGTCGAAGTAGCTCTTCGGCGAAACCCGGTAATAGCTGGTCCGCTCGCGCTCGGGCGTACCGCCGAGCGCCGGATCACCCGAATTGTCGGCATTGGTCAGCGATCCGACATAGCGCCAGTTGAACGAGGCGCTGAACCCGCGATCGAGCGTGGTGTAGGTGGCGCGCAGGCCGTGCGACCATTTCGGGATCAACTGGCCGCAGCCGTTGCCGTAATAGCCGGCGCAGTTGCGGGTAGGCTGGACCGGTGAATCCTGGCCGCCGGCAAACGTCGTGAGCGATCCGTTGAAGTTCCAGTCGATCTTGCCCGCACTCGCAAGGTCGAGCGTGTACTGGGCTTGGAAATCATACCCGCGAGCGATCGACTGGTAGAAGTTGGTCGTGCCCTGACGGATGAAGCCGGTTGTCGGGTTGCTGCCTGCCGACGAATAGAGCGTGCCGGTGCCGGGATTGCGGACGATGCCCTGGCAGAAGAATGCGTCGCCGTTCGAACGCTGACATCCATCGGTGTAATAGCTGTAATCGTTATAACCGAGCGAATCGTTGATCTTGATCCTGTAGCGGTCGACCGAGAAGACCAGCCCGCGCACGAACCGCGGCTTCACGATCAGGCCGTAGGTCTGCGTGTAGGCGGTCTCGGGATCGGCGGTGAAGCCGCCCGACCGGACGGTGCAGGCAGCCGTACCGTTCGGGGTCGTGCCGTTGCTGCAAAGCAGCGTCTGGCTGCCGTAGAGCGCGTCCGACAGCCCGGTTGCACGACACACTTCGCGTGACGCAACCGGCGCGCCGTAGGTCACGCCATTAGGACCGTTGATGACGGTCGGTGCGCAGAAATCGTTGAACGTGCCTGCGCCGCCAGAGGCGAAATCGACGTTCGTCGCCTGGCGAATTTCCGTCACTGTCGGAGCGCGCTGCGCCTTGTTGAACGAGGCGCGGAACGTCAGATCGCTGATCGGGGCGTAGATGCCCTCGATCTTCCAGGTGTTGAAGGTGCTCGGATTGCTGCTGTATTTCGAAACGCGATAGCCGCCGTTTGCCTGCAGCAGGTCGGCGAACCGCTTATGCTCGACCAGCGGGATCTGGACCTCGACGTTGGCCTCCCAGACGTCCTGCTTCAGATAGCTGTCGGTGCCGCCGAGACCTGCACGGTACACGCTGTCGGCGGTCGATTTCAGCGTGTCCTTGCGATACTCCGTACCCAGCGCGATCGCGACGCCCTGCTCGGCGAACGGCGACGTGATGCCGTATTTGCCAAGGTCGCCGGTGACGTTCGCCTGCACGTCGTAGAGCGTGCCGGTGGTCGTCGAAGTCCCTTGATCATACAGATAGTTGATCAGGGCCGGATTGGTGTTCCCTGCGCTGAATGCATCGAACGGGACGCAAGTGGCATCCGTCGTGGTGGCGCAGGTCGGTGCCGCGAGCGTGCCGCCGACGTTGATCGAGTTCTGCAGGTTGGTCGCGTTGACGAAGCTCGGCGTGTAGTCCTGGTGGTTGCGGGCATAGACGCCGCCGACGTCATAGGTCCACGCGCTTCCGACCTTGCCGCGGACGCCGCCGGTCAGACGCACGCCGGTGTTCAGATAGGTATCGGGCTGATCGTTGCCCTCGCCAAGGCGGTACCGCAGGTCGATCGGCGCAGTCGCCGCCGTACCGGCCGCGGCGCCGCAGATTGCCGTGGCCTGCGAGCCTGACAGGAACGGGTTGTTGCAGTTGACCTGCACCGTACCGCCGGCAATTGCAGGGTAGTTATTGTACGACTTGTCGCGGAACCAGATGCCCGACGCGTACAGTTCGGCGTCCGGCGCGATGTCCAGGCTGACGAAGCCGCCTGCGTTCACGCGCTCGGACGGGCGCTGATACGCGTAGTTGCTGAAGTAGTTCGAGGCGTTGCCGGTACCCGGGCCGAACGGCACGAACGTGCGCGTACCGTTGGGGTTGTTGACGTATTGCGCGTTGGCGTTCGCACCGCTCTGCGGCGTGATCAGCCCGCTCGTCGAGCTGCTCGGCGTGAGCCCGCACGACAACGGCGCGTTCAGGCTCGTCTGCGTCAGGTAGCATCCCGAGTTCGACCGCTCCGACAGCAGCACTTCATCGGTATGCTTGTAATTGACGAAACCGTTGATCCGCAGTGCGCCGTCGAACAGCTTCTTGCCCGCGGTAACCGTGATGTCGGCGCGACCACCGTCGTTCGTCAGCCCACGTGGACTGCTGAAGCCCGACGCGCGGGCCAGCGACGACACGACCGTGTCCTTGTTGTTGTGATTGTAGAAATTGTAGTTGCCGTCGATCTGCAGGCCTTCGAAGTCCTTCTTCAGGACGAAGTTGACCACGCCCGCGACCGCGTCGGAACCGTACACCGATGACGCGCCACCGGTCAGCACGTCGACTCGCTCGAGCAGCGACGGCGGGATGATGCCGACGTCCTGGCCGTTCTGCGTGCCAAGGCGCTTGCCGTCGATCAGCACCAGCGTACGCTCGAACCCGAGGCTGCGCAGCTTGATACGCTGGCGACCGTCGGAGTCGTTGTAGGTCTGCTGGCTATCCGGGGCGATCTGCGGGAGGCGGTTCAGCACCTCTTCGACATTGACGGCCGCCTGAGCGCGGATGTCCTGCGCGGTGACCGACGTGATCGGCGCCGCCGATGTCGTGTTCGGGCGTTGGATGCGCGAGCCCGTGACGACGATCGCACTGCTGGCCTGGTCGTCCTGATCGACGGCAGTCGTAGCCGTTGATGCATCTGCCTGAACCTTGGCTTGTTCGGGGGTTTCCTGTGCCGCCGCGGGTTGGGCGTTCAGGAACAGCGCGGTGGCCAGCGCAGCATGCGAAGCGACGGTCTTGAAGATCATGGCAAACCTCTTGGGAAAGGCGTGTATTCACGCTCGGCTAACAGACGCCCTTGGTATCACCGCTATTTGTAAGGTAAATACCAAAGCATGACCAACGCATGACAAACCGTTGCGTCGTCGGTCGATTGGTTCACTACTGAGGACAAGATGTCACAGTAGGCATTCCGACGTCGGTGCCCTTAAACCGCCATTCTCCGTTTGGGTCGGACGGTGCGAACGGCATACTTAAATTGAGGCATCCATCGCAGTTCCAGCTAACGCTCTGGTTTAATACGACAATTGCGTTCTATAGGACCAGATCGGAACCAATGAAGACCCGGTGCCAGTCTCATGACTTCTGTCAAACTGGGCTTGCGCTAGTGCCCACCGTAAAGCGCCCGAAGTTGTGACCGTATGACGTCCGCTGACGCGACCGAAGAGTAACAGACGCGAACGCAAAGTAGCCACACAGATGCAGGGCGTTGATAATAGCTCGCATTAGCCGTAATGGTTCGAAGGGAGACTGTCCGGTTGAGGCGTAAACGCGTCTTCGCCGTCGATGGTTTTAGCCAATGAACGGGATTGCCTTGCCTGATTTACGACGTACGCCTGCAGCGTTTGCCTCAATCGTCGCTGCTTTCATATCCGCACCCGCAATGGCCCAGTCTGGCGCAGAGAATGGCGTCGAAGAGCGCGAACAGGACATTCTGGTGACGGCGCGCGCGCAGAAACTGTACCGCGCGGACCAGACCGATATCGGGCGTGCGCCTGCCGATCCGCTCGACATGCCGCAGTCGGTGCAGATCGTTACCGCCGACCTGATCCGCGACCAGGGCGCGCGCGACATCACCGACTTGTATCGCAACATCGCCGGCGTCAGCGCCAGCCAATACGCGACCGTCACCTATCGCGGCTTCCGGCAGGACGGCACCTTCTACGACGGGCTACGCGGCGATCCGTTCCAGGGGTTTGCGGTACCAAGCCTGTTCAGCATCGACCGCGTCGAATTCCTGAAGGGACCGGTCGGCATGCTCTACGGAGCCAGCGCGCCGGGCGGGATGATAAACTACGTCACCAAGAAGCCATCGGACCGGTTCGACGCCTCGCTGCGCGGCATCGCCGGCAATCGCGACCGCTATGGTGCCTCGGGTGAGATCACCGGGCCGCTCGATGGTAACGGTGCAGTCGCGGGCCGGGCCGGGGTATTCTACGAAAGCTTGAACACCGTGCAGACCAACAGCCGCAGCCAGTCGCTGATGCTCGACGGGGGGCTCACCACGCAGCTCACCGCGGCTACCAAGCTGACGACGCAGCTGACGCATTTCGAGCAGGATCTGCCGGGCAGGTTGCGCGGCATTCCGATTGCCGACGATGGCAATTTCCTGGCGAAGCGGACCTGGAACCACCTGGAGCCAAGAGACTTTTCGAAGCTGAACGGGACGGTGGCGCAGGCCCGGCTGGACCACAGGATCAGCGACGCTGTGTCGTTCAACGTGGCGTCGCGCTGGTTCCGCTACCGCGAGCACCAGGAATATCACGAGCCGCGCGCGGTCGTGGACACCGACGGCGACGGCATCTTCGATATCGTCCCGCGCGAATATCGGAGCCAGCGCTACGACATCATCGGCCTGACCGTCGCCGGCAATCTGGTCGCGCATTTCGAGACCGGGCCGTTGCGGCACACGATCGCAGCTGGCGGGGACCGGTATCGGCAGCGTTCGCAGCTCGACAGCGTCGCGGTGCGTGCGGGCGTGCCATCGCTCTCTTTGACGAACCCGGTCTACGGGCTGACATCGGGTGCGGATTACGACTTCACCAAGGGCAGCGCGGAACTGACCGATACGCGCTCGCATCGATACGGGGTGTATGCGCAGGACCAGATCGACATCGGGTCGTTCATCGTCGTCGCCGGGCTACGACAGGATTGGTTCGACGACCGCGATCCGGCTGCGGGTGACGATCGGACGTCAGGCGATCGCATGAGCTGGCGCGCCGGCGGCATCTACAAGCCGATCAAGACGGCGTCGCTCTACGCCAGCTATTCGCAGAGCTTCGAACCCCAGTCGCCCGGCAACCAGAGTTCGAGCGTCGGTGGCGCGTTCGATCCCGTTGCCAGCCGGCAGGTCGAGATCGGCGCCAAGGGCGAACTGCTCGGCGGGGCATTGCAGCCGACGATCGCCCTGTACCGGATCGTGCGGCGCGGCATTGTCCAGGCCGATCCGGACCTGGCGCCGGTTGGGGGCATCGAGCAGCTCGCGCCGGTAGGAGAGGTGACGAGCAAGGGTGTCGAATTGACGCTGGCCGCAGACATTACCCGCGACTGGGTGGTCACCGCCAACTATGCCTATAACGACGCCCGGATCACCGACAGCGCGACGGGCGCGGCGATCGATAATTCGGTAGGCGGCCGCTTTCCCAATGCGCCCCGGCATCAGGCAGGCGCATGGATGCGGTATCAGCTTCGCCCGATCGGCGCGGCTCTTGCGCTCGGCGGGCAATATGTCGGCGGGCAGCTGGCACGCGGCGGCGCGCAGATGCAGGGCTTTACGGTGTTCGACGGCAGCATCACCAAGCAGCTCGGGTTCGCCGAAGTAATGCTGCGCGCGGAGAATATCTTCGACAAGCGCTACGCGACCTCGGCGTTCGACTCACGCCGGGGAGCCTTTGTCGGGCGTGCGCGCACCGCGTTCGTCGAGCTGCGAGCAAACTTTCAATGACACGCCGCGTCCTTTTCCAGATCCATTGGTTTCTCGGCATCACCGCAGGCTTCGTGCTCGCGATCATGGGTGTCACCGGCTCGATCATGAGCTTCGAGACGGAGATCATGGCAGCGCTGTCTCGGCCGTTGCTAGCTGCGGAACTTCATCCGAACGCGCCGCGGCTCGCGCCCGATGCGCTGATCGCGCAGATCGCAGAACAACGGTCCGGTGCGCGGATCCAGCGGCTGACGCTTCATAGCGACCACGCCTTGCCGGCCGAAGTGCGCATTCAGGACGGCAAATCGCGTGAGGATGTGCTGGTGGACCCGGCTACGGGCATCCTGATCGGAACGGAGCCGGGGCAGGGGTTCTTCGCCTTCGTGCGACAACTCCACCGCTGGCTCGCGCTGCCGGGGAACGGCAACGGAATCGGCCGGCAGATCACCGGGATCGCGGCGCTGTCGCTGATCTTCTTCGCGCTGTCAGGGCTGTATCTGCGCTGGCCGAAACATGCGCTCGACTGGCGATCGTGGCTGGTGCTCGACCTCCGCAAGACGGGGCGGAACCTGTACCGCACGCTGCACGCAGTCATCGGCGGATGGGTACTCGTCTTTTACCTGATCTCCGGGTTCACCGGGCTGTGGTGGTCTTACGGCTGGTACCGCGACGCGGCGACCTATGTTCTGACGGGTCAGGCCGCCGTCGAGGAAAAGCCGGGCGAAGGCCGCGACGACCAGAGCGCGGTACGATCCGTCGCGGTCGCCTGGAACGGGGTACGGGCGGCGACCGGAGTCGATTTCGGTACCGTCACCTTCACGCCGCCGACCGATGCCAAGCCGGTGAAGTTCAGCGTGTTGCCCCACGGCGCGCGGTACGACCGGATGACCGACGACCTTTCGGTGGATCAGGTAAGCGGCAGGATCGTCAAGGCGGACCGCTATGCCGACAAGCCTTTGGGCAAGACGATCCTGGGTGCGATGCTGCCGATCCACCGAGGCGATTTCTTCGGGCTGGCGGGCCGGGTCGCGATGATGCTGGCAAGCCTGACGATGCCACTGTTCACGGTAACCGGGCTGCTGCTGTATCTCGGTCGGCGCAAGCGCAAGCGCGCCGGGCCGTCCGCAAGCACGGCGGCGGCGGGTGTGGCGGACGGGACGCTGTTGATCGCCTATGCCACGCAGACGGGCAGTGCCGAGCGGATCGCGCGCGCGACCGCTGCAATGTTTACAGATACCGTCGCACGGGTGATGGCGCTGGGGCAGGTCGATGGCGCGGTGCTGGCGCAGGCCCGGCGTGCCTTGTTCGTGGTCAGCACATACGGCGAAGGCGAGCCGCCCGACATCGCCCAAGCTTTTGCACGGCGTGCGCTGGTGACGCCGCCCAGCGTGCCCGATCTGGACTATGCGGTGCTGGCGCTGGGTGACCGTGAGTATCCGGATTTCTGCGCGTTCGGGCATGCGGTCGATCATTGGCTGCACGCCGGGGGCGGTCGGCGGCTGTTCGACATGATCGAGATGGACGGCGACGACGTCGATGCACAGCGCCATTGGCAGCAACAGGTCGCGGCGATCGGCGGGAACGGCGATGTCGCGGATTGGGCGCCGGCCGCGTTCGAGCGTTGGCGACTGGTCGAGCGACGCCTGCTCAATCCGGGCAGCCTCGGCGGGCCGGCGTTCCACCTTGCCCTCGAACCGGTCGACGGCGTGTTGCCGACCTGGGCGGCAGGCGACATCGCGGAGATAGCGCCCCGGCATGATCCGGCACGGGTGACGGCGTTCCTCGATGTCACCGGGCTGGATGGAACGGCGGAGGTCGATGGGGTAGCGCTGTCCGATCGCCTCGCGGGTGCGATCCTGCCCGATCACGCCGAGGTCGCCGCGCAAGATGCGACGCAGGTCGCGGCAGGTTTGCGCGACCTACCGCACCGCGAGTATTCGATCGCGTCGGTTCCGAGCTCGGGACGATTGGAACTGCTGGTCCGGCAGGTGACGCGGTCCGATGGGCTCGGCCTCGGATCTGGCTGGCTGACGGCGATCGCGCCTGTCGGATGCGAAGTGCAGCTGCGGATCAGCGCCAATCCCGGCTTCCATGCGCCCGATAGCGATGCGCCGATGATCCTGATCGGCAACGGGACGGGGCTGGCGGGCCTGCGCGCGCATCTCCACGCCCGGGCCGATCGCGGACAAAGCGGGGCGTGGTTGCTGTTCGGGGAACGCAGCGCTGCGGTCGACGATTTCCACCGCGTCGAAATCGATGCCTTGGCCAGGGGCGGGACACTCGATCGTGTCGACCGCGCCTTTTCACGCGACGCTACATCGGGGCAGTACGTCCAGCACCTCGTGACGGAAGCCGCAGACGACATTGGCGACTGGGTTGATCGTGGCGCGTCGATCCTGGTATGTGGAAGCTTGGCAGGGATGGCGCCCGCGGTCGATGCGGCACTGCGCACGGCGCTAGGCGATGCAACCGTCGAGACGTTGGTGGAGGCAGGCCGCTACCGGCGCGACATTTATTAGCGTGATGATTGCCGCTGCGAGACAGGCGTTGAAGGCGTGCGGACCTTCAACGCCGAACGGCGCGACACGTGCTCGGTACAGTACTGTCTTCAGAGAGAGCAGCGTTGTCAGTCCCTACCCCGCGAAATCAGTCGAGCTTCTCGACGTTTCGATCGGCCCATTCCTTGCCGTCGTCGCCGCCCCATAACAGCCAGGCGATATATCCGGCCGACGGGTCCGTGTCGGATCCCCATTCGTGCGCCTTGCCGGTCTTGTCGACTTCGTGTCGAGCGAAATAGCTGTGCATCGACTTTACGTCGACATCGGACAGGTCCTTCTGCGCGGCGAGTTGCTCGGCACGCTTGACGCCGACCTCGGTGCCGCCACGACCGAACTCTTCACGCAGTTTCAGCCCCTTCTTGGCGCTCGCAGCCATCTTGGCCGTTGGTTTGAACGCGTCTGCCAACTTCATTCTCCTCACCGTTTTGTTAGCATCGTAACGTTTGCCGACCCGTGTCGTTGCACTGACCGACCAAGCGCGCGGCTACGGTTGCTCCAAGTCGGACGGAGAACGGCGGTTCGTCCAAAGCACTATCTGTTCAAAGCCGATAACGCGGCATATACCGCGTTATCTAATGGCGTTGGAGGGTGGAATGCAGGACGTATTGGCGCTGGAGGGCGCGGTGATGCTTGGCAGCCGGCTCAAGAGACTGGCCGAACGTCTACAGGGCGGGGCCGAACGGATCGCGGCGGATTGTGGGCTGCCGACGCAACCCAGCCAGATGCCGTTGCTCACTGCGCTGTACCGGCAAGGCCCGATGACGGTAGGCGATGCGGTCCAGGCCTTGGGAATCAGCCAGCCCGCCGTGACGCGGATACTCTCGCGGCTCGTCGAGATGGGATTGGTCGAGACCAGTCGCGATGTCCGTGACCAGCGCAGCAAGACGATCTCGCTCACCTTGGCGGGATCCGGTGCAATGGAGTTGGCGGAGACCGTGCTGTGGCCTCGGTTGCGAGCCGCTGTCGCCGAGGTCTGCGACGCGCCCGCGCTGCTTGCGCTGATCGCTGCCGCCGAGAGTGCGCTGGCCGATGAACCTTTGGATCAGCGCCCGCGGGGCGGCCTGGCGATCAGGCGCTTTACCGATCAGCTTGCGGACGCGTTCTACCAAATCAACGCCGAGTGGATCGAGGATATGTACCAGCTCGAGCATACCGATATCGACGTTCTCAAACATCCTCGCGAGCGGATCATCGAGCCCGGCGGCGATATCCTGTTCGTCGAGGACCCGAAACTGGGCGTCATCGGCGCATGCGCGTTGCTCAAAACCGGCGACCGTCAGTTCGAGCTGACGAAGATGGGCGTGCTGGACAAGGCGCGCGGCAAGAAGGCGGGCGAGTTCCTGCTGGAGGCGATCATCGCAAGGGCGGACGCGTTGGGCTGCGATCGCCTGTACCTGCTCAGCAATGCGAAAAGCGAAGCCGCGGTGCATCTCTATGAAAAGCTTGGCTTTCGCCATGACGCCCAGATCATGGCGGAGTTCGGCAGTCGCTACGAGCGATGCAATGTGGCCATGCTCTACCGCCACTGAACGATGCGTTAGCGAGAGAGGATCGAGGTTCGGCCAACATGCTCGACCTCTCTGGCTACCGAGCGCTGCGACGTCAGTGCGAAGGCGCCGACGGACGGCACGATGACCTGTGAAGCGTATAGTTCGCGAACGGCTTTTCGATCCCTTTTCCGTCGCGCGCCACGATCTTCCACGAGAGATGGTTGCCCGACAGGCGCCAGCGGTTCACGAACGCATCGTCGGGATATTGATAGGTGATGTCGAAGCCATCCGGGCGGCTTTCCCCCTTTCCCGACGCGGCAAACGCGCCGCCGAAGCTGTCCGCCCAGTATCCGACGATCGCATGGGGCGTGGCGCCCGCCTGCTTGCCGGCTCCTCCGAGGATCAGGTGCGCCGCATATTGATCCGAGGGATCGGCCAGGGCGCTACTCGCCGCCTCCACGGCGACCATCGCGTTCTGGACGATCGGATACGCGCTGACCGCGATCGCGACAGGTTTGCCCATCACGTCGCCCTGTCCCTCCCAGCAACCGTTCAAAGCATCGACCGACGCAGGAACTGGCGACGCCGAGGGCTCCGCAGTTCGCCCCGCCGACGACATCGCGAACAACGCCGCGACACAACAAAGCTTTTCGAACATCAGTCCCCCCCAATGCGCCTTCCTCGCGCGTTTAGAACGGATGCGCAACGAAGCAAGGAGTACGCGGTGCTCGGTGAGAGGCAAGGATGCGCGCGGTTAGCTCTTTACTGGCTCGGCATCGGTCCTTGCAGCGAGGCCGAAGGCGCCAACCACGAACACCAAGCCACCGACGATGTTGCCGATGGTCACCAAAGCAAGATTGTGGATCACGCCCGGGAACGTGATCGTTTCACCGGGCGAGAACATTCCCAGGGTCAGCGCGGTCATGTTCGCGACCGAATGCTCGAACCCAGCTGCCACGAACGCAAGCAACACCCACGCCATGACGATGCACTTGGCGACGTCGCCGGTTACGCGTGCCGCGGTCCAGATCGCCAAGCATACCAGCCAGTTGCACAGCACTGCCCGCGCTAGCAACGCGACCGCGTCGGATTCGACCTTGTGCGCGGCATAAGCGTTGAACGTCGTTGCGGCAGTGCCGAAGATCTGGCCACCGCCACCAGCGATGAACAAGGCGGACAGGACCAGCGCGCCCGCCAGATTACCGATCCATACCACCGTCATCAGCAGTGTGGCGTCAGTCCAGCCCACGGTGCGGCGCATCAGCCCGAACCCGAGATACATCACATAGCCCGTGAAGAGTTCGCCGCCCGCAAACACGGTCAGGATCAGGCCAAGCCCGAATGTCGCGCCCATCACCAGGGGGCGCACGCCTGCCGGTAATGCTTCTGCCGTGCTGAGCGCGAGGATCATCGCGATACCGATATACGCACCCGCCAACATCGCGCCGACGAAGAACCCGACGGGCGAACGCCGAATCGAAATCGCTTCGGCTGCCGCGCGGTCCGCGAAGCTGGTAATCGTCGGTGCGTACATCGGTTCAAACTTTCAAGAGAACGTGTCGACCGACAACGCCAGCCCGCTCGACGATACGCTCGGCACCATCATCTGTTCCGGCTGTATGAATTTGAACCGGAACGGATTTGTAGGACGGTGTCAGGCTCTGCAGGTCGTGATCTTCCAGCGCGATCAACGGCTGCGTCTCGGGATAATAGGACGCGCAGCACCCGTCGGGCAGCGCATGCTCGACCAAAGTGAGTCCCTGGACGATGCGATCGTCCCGCTTGAACTGGAGCGCGGTCCTGACGTCGATGATGTCACCTTCGGCGAAGCCGAGGCGCGCGATCTCCTTTGCGTTCATGAACAATATATCGCGCCGTCCGAAGACGCCGCGATACCGGTCGTCGAGCGCATAAATCGTGGTGTTATATTGGTCGTGCGATCGCAGCGTGGTCAGGCGCATGACCGTCGGATCGTCCGTCGTCTGATCCTCTTCGACACCAGGCGAAACGATGAAGTTCGCCTTGCCGCTATCGGTCATCCAAACGCGTTCGGCGGCGGAATTCGGCAGATGGAAGCCGCCCGGCTCACGGATGCGAACGTTATAGTCCTTGAATGCTGGAAACACGGCTTCGATCTTGTCGCGGATCCTGTCGTAGTTGGCGACATAGCTGTCCCAGTCGATCCCGCCCTTGTCGCCAAGCGTCGCCTTGGCGATGCCAGCGACGATCCACGGCTCCGACCGGACATTATCGCCCGGCGGCATCAGGAAGCCGCGCGACGCGTGGACCATCGACATTGAATCCTCGACCGTCACCGCCTGCGGGCCGCTTTCCTGCGTATCGCGCTCGGTACGACCGAGGCACGGCAGGATGTAGGTCGCACCCTTGGCCATCAGCAACTGGGTGCGATTGAGCTTGGTGGTGATGTGGACCGCGAGATCCATGTTCCGGAAGCCCTGTGCGCAGGCCTGTGGATCGGACGAAGCGATGGCGAGGTTGCCACCGAGGCAGACGATCGCCTTGGCCTTGCCATCGCGCATCGCCGCTATGCTCTCGACCACCGAATGGCCGTGCGCGCGCGGCGGCTCGAAGCCGAACACTTCCTTCATCTTGTCGAGCAGCATCGGCATCGGCCGCTCGGTGATGCCGACGGTGCGGTCGCCCTGCACGTTGCTATGGCCACGCAACGGGCAAATCCCGGCACCAGGACGCCCCATGTTGCCGCGCAGCAGCAGGAGGTTGGCAATTTGCTGGACGTTGCTGGTGCCAGAGCGATGCTGCGTAATACCCATGCCGTAGCAGGCGATCGTCGCCTTGGACCGCGAATACAGGCGGGCGACCTCCTCGAGGTCGCTGCGGCCGAGACCGCTGGCGTGTTCGATATCTGCCCAGTCGCTGGTCTCCAGGTCGGCGATCAGCGCGTCGATACCGGCGGTGTGCTCGGCGATGAAGGCATGATCCAGCACCGGGACATCGCCCGCGGCCGTCGCAGCCTTGTCCATGGCGACCAACGCCTTCGAAATGCCCTTTAGCGCGGCCGCATCGCCGCCGACCTTCACCTGCAGATAGTTGGTCGCGATCGGCGTCGCCGAGAATGTTGCCATCTCGAGCACCGATTGTGGCGATTCGAAGCGCTCCAGCGAACGTTCCTTGAGCGGGTTGAACACGATGATCTTGCCGCCGCGGCGCGCGACCTCGCGCAGTGTCGCCATCATCCGCGGGTGGTTCGTGCCCGGGTTGTGACCGATCGACAGGATCAAGTCGCAGTCGTCGAAATCCTCCAGGCTGACGGTGCCCTTGCCGATCCCGATCGACTTGGGAAGGCCGACCGACGTCGCCTCATGACACATGTTCGAGCAGTCGGGAAAATTGTTGGTGCCGTAGAGCCGCGCGAACAGCTGGTACAGGAACGCCGCCTCGTTCGAACAGCGGCCGGACGTGTAGAATTCGGCCTGGTTGGGATCTGCAAGCTTGGCGAGACCTGCGCCAATCTCGGCCAAGGCCTCGTCCCAGTCGACCACTTCGTAATGATCGGTTTCGGCATTGTAGCGGAGTGGATCGGTGACGCGGCCTTGGCCCTCGATCCAATGATCGCTCTGCTTCCAGATATCGGAGACGCTGTGCGCGGCGAAGAAGTCGGCGCCGATGCGCTTGGCGGTGGATTCCCACGCGACCGCCTTGGCGCCGTTCTCGCAAAATTCGAACGAGGACGTGTGCTTCGGATCGGGCCAGGCACAGCTCGGACAGTCGAACCCATCGGGCTGGTTCGATTTCAGCAAAGTCTGCGCACCGCGCTGGACGATCTGCTGCGCCTTCAACGTCATCGCGACGGCTTTCAGCGCCCCCCACCCGCCGGCGGGGCCGGTGTAATCCTTGATACCGTCGGGTCGCTTGTTACGCATACTCATTCTCCGGAAACGGGACCTGCGGTCAGATGCTCGGTCACTGACGGCAACGGAAACTCCCACGAAACGCATGGCCCGTTACGCTTCTCGGCGCGATCTACCTTCCACGCATTCAAAAGTGGGACCACCACGTTCGCCTGAGGGCACCATAGCTGGTCGGACGCGCTACCGAAAGCGTTGAGATGACAGCGAATTCGCGCCCGGCGATTGTCGGAGCGCGGGCGCCTACCCGTCTAGACGTAGGCACCTGATCGCCGCGAGAGCAAGGTCCGAGGACGGCTACCGTTCAGGCAGTTCCGCGGATGTGTCTGCTTCAAATGGCCCCATCAGGGTAACCAGGAGGAGGTTATCGCTGCTTCTTGGTCGTCGTGGCCGTGAAGTTGGGATCCTTGTTCGCCACCCAATCGACGAATTTGCGGACGGCAGGATTGGCCAGCAAGCCCTCCACATCCATTCCGTGACGCTGGAGTTCCGAATTGGTGAAGTTGGCCGTCAACGTCTGTTGGCAGATCGGGTGCATCGGTACGACGTCGCGGCCACCCCGGCTTTTGGGTACGGGATGGTGCCAGACGATGGTCTTGCCGGTGGGTCTGCCGCAGAGCCAGCACGCGGGTACCGGCTCAGGAGCCTCGTCCTCGCGCGCCAGATCCTCGTACGGGCCGTGTTTGGAATGCTTGCGAGCCATGCGTCCACCTGTAATTTCTCGATGACGCGCTAGCGGATTTCGGCGGTATGGCCAGACATAACGTTATCCTTGCCGACCGGATCGACGCGGTCGATGTGCCGAAGCCTACTCATAGGGTTGTAAACCGAAAAGATGGTCGGGGCCCCCGAAGGCTTGCCGACGACCGGCTCATGGAGATGCCGTCGGAAGATCAATCGTTCACCAGTCGCTTTCGAAACCGCGCTTTAATCAACCTGTCTTCAAGTAAACGGCCAACGCCGTACAACGTCGCAAAAATCGCAGCAAACACATAGGCGGCCGTCGGCGAGGGCTTCTTGTCCTCGTCTTTCTTGTTCTTATCGGGTTTCTTAGGGGCCGGCGCGCCCAGGAACTTGTCGATCGGGTTCAGAACGCGCACGACTTCCTTCTTGGCGGGCTTCTTCGCGGCTTTCGCGGCAGCCTCTGAGGACGGTTTTTCGTACTTGGCAATGGCGATCGTCAGTTGAGCGAACGCCAGGAACAGAAGCGGTGCGAGGAAGCAGAACAGCAAAGTCCGGCTCGTGAGATGGTAACGCAAGACCGGCCCCGCGAGGTCCTGCTCGATCCGGAGGATACCGCCGTCAAAGACGGACATCTTGTCCTGAGCGGCCTGGTCCTTCTTGCTGAACGTCAGCGTGTCGTTGGTGCGTTGGTGGGTCGTGCCGTTCTGGCGAAACAGCGGGTCCAGCCTCTCGAAAACTTCGTCGCTCGATTGCCCGGGAACGAGCGCCAAGCTCCCCCGGACGTGCCAGATCCAGTCGATAAATCGCGGGGTCACGTGACCTCCTTCAAGAGAGCCGTCGAAACTGCGAAGGAAAAGGCTCACGCCGGGTCGACCGCACGAAGCGCCAGCGACCGGACGAACGGGCCGCTGCGATTATGCCGACGGTACGGCGTTTGTCACGGGATCGCGCTCATCGGTCGGCCGGTTGAACCGCCGCTTGATCGACTTCCAGCCTTCCGTGAAGGGATAGGACATCGTCTCGCGGACCGACATCGGGCGGCCGCCTTCCATGCCGAGCAGTTCCGCCTCTCCGTCCACACAGGTTCCGAAGATGCGGTCGATGATGATCCACGTTCCTGAGTAATTGCTGCGACTGGCCTCGAAGTCCTGCGAATGATGCACGCTGTGATGCTCGGTCGTGTTGAACATGAAGCGCCACCAGCGCGGCGTGTTGAAGCGAACGTTGATGTGCTGGTAGGTGCCGACCGCCAAGCCGAACGTGCCGGCAAGCAAGGCGGCGCGCGGCAGGAAGTCGAAGAAGCCGCCGATGCCGAGCCCGATCAGGAAGAGCTCGACCGGATTGCCGACCGCGCCCTTGTTGATGTTCAGCTGCGTTATATAGTGATGCGGTGCGTGGGTCAGCCATAGCGGATGCCAGTTGTGCATCCCCCGATGCATCCAATACTGCCCGAAATCGAAGACGAACGAGATCATCAAGGCCTGGACGAGCAGCGGCAAGCCGGTGAACCATGCGAGCTTGTCCCAGTCGAAGGAGTGCTGGAGAGCTTCGATCATGGCACCATCGCCGGCATAATTGTCGACCAGCCTAAGCAGGGTGAAACCGAGCCCGACATAGAACAGGTCGGTGACAAGCTCCTTCCAGGTCAGTCGCCAGCTGTCGAACCGCGGGTTCACCCACTCGAGCGCCAGCAACAGAGCCTTGAAGCCCATGCCGATACCGATGGCGGTCGATGCCTTGGCGATGGAGTTGGGCGCGTAATACCAGAACAGGATCAGCCCGAACAACATGGTCGGCTGGAACCACGTGAAGATGAACTGCTTGACCGGGCCGCCCTCGACCTTGGGAAGGTTGTCCCAACCGATCGTCACCGGCGCTTGTGCACCGATCACCCGTTTACCTACGCGAATTCCGTCCATATCGCCCGCTCCCGCAATGCTGGGTCGCCGAATCCAGTAGTACTTATTGTCGCAATCGTAATATCAACATGCTGGTCCTGTCCATACGTATTTGAATGATTCTTCGCAGGTGCAGCAAGCCACGTATTTGCAGCAGATTTCTCAAGGTTAAGCGTGCCGAGTCACTCGGATCATCGGCGCGATAACGCCCCGTTGCGAAGGCAGAAGGCGGCCATCCCCTGCGAGAACCGCCCGGCGCGAAAATCGTGTATTATTACGATTGACGCCACGCGTAATAACGATCTAGCTTGGCGCATGCCCATCGTAAGCATCGACAGCGCTACGTCTCGCCTGAGCTTGAGCCTCCCGACCGAGTTGTTCCGGCAGCTCGACGTGATGGTTGAGGAGCGCGGGCTGCACAATCGGTCGCAGATGATGGCGGAACTCATTCGCCACGAACTCGCCCGTTACGGTGTACGTGAGCGGCCGGACGATATGGTCGCGGGCACGATGACGTTGATCTACCGCGCCGACAGTGGCGAGGTGCGCCACGCCATCGCGTTGACGCAGGTCGAGTATCTTACCGAAGTCATCTCTTCGCAGCACGTCTTCCTCGAAGACGACCAGTCGCTCGAAGTCCTGTTCGTCCAGGGTCCCGTCAGACGCCTCAATGCGCTGTGCGACGCGTTGCGCTCGGTTCGCGGGATGCAGCAGCTGCGCCTCGTCACGACGACCGCGTTGCTGCCGCCGCTGCACGCGCATGGCCATAGCTCGCAGATGGAAACGACCGAATGAGCAATAGCACCGCAAACCCTTACGGCGCGCAGGCGCATGCCCGCGCGATGGCGGGCACCGTCGTCGAGGCGATGCCGACGCTTCCTCCGTCGCAAGCGGCCGATCGCCCCGATGAGATATCGCCGGACGCGATGCTGTGGTCCGAGACGATCGGCGCAGGCGGCTATTCTTCGCGACGCCTGCCGCGAGGGGCTCGGCTGAGGATGACCGACGTGGAAGGCGATGCATGCCTTTCGATGTTGGTGTTCAACGCGGAAAACCCGCTCGAACGGTTGAATGTCGCCGACACGATGAAGATCCAGTGGAACGCGTATCTGGGCGAGGGCAGCATGCTGCTGTCCGACATGGGTCGCGTGATGGCGAGCGTGTTGGCCGACGATACGGCGGGGCATGATCTGGTCTGTGGCGCCTCCAATGTAGCCGGGAACGCCCGGCGCTACGGCGATGGTGCCAATTACGGGTTGCATCCCAACGCACGGGATCGGTTCGCGATCGCCGTCGCCAAGCTTGGCCTCGGTCGTCGCGACATCCACCCTTGCGTGAATTGGTTCAAGCCGGTGCGGATCGGTGCCGGGGGGGAGACGATCGTCGATACCGGTCCGTTCGCCGCCGGCCGGGCGGTGACGTTGCGCGCCGACATGGACCTGTTCGTCGTCGTCGCCAATTCGCCGCACATCCTCGATTCACGCCAGGACTATACCGTCTCGCCGGCGCGGGTGCTGGCGTGGCGCGGTGCGTCGGCGGCGGCGGACGACCCGGTCCGGCTCGCCACCCCGGAGGCGACCCGTGCCTTCATGAATACCAACGACTTCTACCTGCGGTGAGGATAGATCGATGAACGCGCAATCCAGCCTGTCCAACACGGTTCTGCTCGACGAGGTCGTGCCTGCGCGCGCGCCGTGGATGCAGCGGCTCGCCAAGGGTCAGAATCTGCGGATCGTCGACCTGGAAGGTAACCAAGCGGTCGATTTCCTGATGTACGCGGCGGACGACGATGCCGAGCGCTACAGCGCGCAGGATACCATCGCCGCGCAGGGCAATATCTTCCTGAGGTCGGGGGCCGTGCTGCTGTCGAACGAGGGGCGGGCGATGATGACGCTGGTCGATACGAACGTCGCCTATCACGACACGATCGGCGGCGCGTGCTCCTGCGAGTCCAACACCTTGCGCTATGGCCATCACACCAAGGCGCAGCATGCGTGCGTCGACAATTTCCTCGATGCCAACGCCCGCGTCGGACGTGGCAAGCGGGACATGGTGTCCAACATCAACTGGTTCATGAACGTGCCGGTCGAGGCCGATGGCGCCCTCGGGATAGTCGATGGCATTTCCGCACCGGGCCTCTGGGTCGATCTGCGCGCCGAGATGGACGTCGTCGTGGTCGTCTCGAATTGTCCGCAAATCAACAACCCCTGCAACGGCTTCAACCCGACGCCCGTCCGCATGATCGTGAGCGTCTGAGCCTTGTTCCACACCGTTCTCGTCGCCAACCGGGGTGCGATCGCATGCCGGATCATCCGCACGTTGCGCCGCATGGGCATCCGCTCGGTCGCAGTCTTCAGCGACGCCGACGCCGGCTCGCTCCACGTCCGCGACGCGGATGAGGCGGTCCATATCGGCGCATCGCCTGCCGCCGAAAGCTACCTGGACATCGCCAGGATCCTGGCCGCCGCGAAGGCGACCGGCGCGCAGGCGATCCACCCCGGATACGGCTTCCTGTCGGAAAGCATCGCCTTCGCCGACGCCTGCCACGATGCGGGGATCGTCTTCATCGGCCCGACCGCAGCAAACATCGCCGCGTTCGGGCTAAAACATAGCGCTCGCACGCTCGCGGCCGAGCAGGGCGTGCCCTTGGCGCCCGGCAGCGGGTTGCTGAGCGACGTCGATGCGGCGGCGAGCGCGGCGCAGGACATCGGCTATCCCGTCATCCTGAAGGCGACCGCCGGCGGTGGCGGCATCGGCATGAGGATCTGCGTCGACGAAGCGACGCTGCGGGATGGCTTTGCCGCGGTCGTGCGACAGGCCACGGGCAATTTCGGCGACGGTGGCGTTTTCCTCGAGCGATACGTGCCTCGTGCCCGGCATATCGAGGTGCAGGTGTTCGGCGATGGCCGCGGCGGCGTACTCGCTCTCGGCGAGCGCGACTGTTCGCTGCAACGGCGCAACCAGAAGGCGGTCGAGGAGACGCCGGCGCCCGGATTGCCGGCGGCCACGCGCGAGGCGATGATCGCAGCGGCGGTGCGGCTGACGGCGGCGGCGGACTATGCGTCGGCGGGGACGGTGGAGTTCCTCTACGACGCCGATCGCGACGATTTCTTCTTTCTGGAGGTCAATACCCGGCTGCAGGTCGAGCACGGCGTCACCGAACAGGTGACCGGCATCGACCTGGTCGAATGGATGGTTCGCGGCGCGGCCGGCGAACGCGCGTTCCTCGACGACTGGGACGGGCAGGCTCGCGGCGCGTCGATCCAGGTGCGGCTGTATGCCGAGGATCCGGCACAAGCCTACCGCCCGAGCACGGGCATGCTGATCGACGTGGCGTTCCCGGTGTCCGATCGCGACGACGACATTCGGGTCGACGGCTGGATCGCGACCGGCAGCGAGGTCAGCGCGTTCTACGACCCCATGCTCGCCAAGCTGATCGTGACGGCACCCGACCGGACGCAGGCCATCGCCATGATGCAGCGCGCGCTGGACAAGGTGCGGCTCGCGGGGATCGAGACCAATCTCGACTGGTTGCGCGCGGTCGTCCGAAGCGATGCGTTCACCACCGGCGACGTCTCGACGCGGACGCTCGACGATATCGATTATCGGCCGGCGACGATCCAGGTCCTGAGCGGCGGGCCAGCGACGACGGTGCAGGATCATCCCGGCCGGCTCGGCTATTGGGACGTGGGGGTACCGCCATCGGGACCGATGGACGCGTTCGCGTTTCGCCTCGGCAACCGGATGCTGGACAATCCCGAGGGGATGGCCGGCCTCGAATTCACCGCGGCCGGGCCGACCCTGCGATTTGCGGCAAAGGCGACGATCTGCCTTACGGGCGCACGGTTCGATGCCGCGTTGGACGGCGTTCCGATCGAACCCTATGTGCCGGTGCGCGTGGCGGCCGGGCAGGTCCTGAAGATCGGCCGCGTCACGGGTGTCGGCCTGCGCGGCTATCTGTTGCTGGCGGGTGGCTTCGACGTGCCGGCGTTCCTCGGCAGCCGTTCGACCTTCGTGCTCGGCGAGTTCGGCGGGCATGCCGCGCGGGCCGTCGCGACCGGCGACACGCTTCATCTCGCTACCGTGTCGGACGCGGCAGCACCGTCTGCGCTGGCAGAGACCGCGATGCCTGCAATCGAGCGCAACTGGACGATCCGCGTGCTGTCCGGGCCGCACGGTGCGCCGGATTTCTTCACCGACGACGACATCGCGACGCTCCGCTCGACCGACTGGCGGGTCCATTATAATTCGAACCGGACCGGCGTGCGGCTGATAGGGCCGAAACCGCATTGGGCGCGGCGCGATGGGGGCGAGGCGGGGCTTCATCCGTCGAACATCCACGACAACGCCTATGCGATCGGCGCGGTCGATTTCACCGGCGACATGCCGATCATCCTCGGCCCCGATGGCCCGTCGCTGGGCGGCTTCGTATGTCCGCTGGTCGTGATCCAGGCGGATCTATGGAAGGTTGGGCAGCTTGCGCCGGGCGATACGCTGCGCTTCGACGTCGTCCACGACGAGATGGCGGTGGCAGCCGAACAGGCGCAGGACCGAGCTATCGCTACCCTGACGATGGCGGAGACACCGCCCGCGCTGACCGAAGTGGACATCTCGCCAATCCTACGCAGGCGCGAAGCGTCGGGCGATATTCCCAGCGTGCTGTACCGCCGCCAGGGCGACCGCAACCTGCTGGTCGAATATGGTGAGATCGTCCTCGACCTGGAATTGCGACTGCGCGTCCATGCCCTGATGCTGGAGATCGAGCGGCTCGCTCTGCCCGGCATCATCGACGTGGTGCCGGGTATCCGATCGCTGCAGATCCATTTCGACAGCCGCATCCTGTCGCAGATCGCGCTGCTCGATGCCCTCGAAGATGCGGAAGCACGCCTGGGCGGGCTAGACGATTTCGAGATACCCTCGCGCGTCGTCTACCTGCCGCTCAGCTGGCAGGACCCGGCGATCTACGAGACGATCGACAAATACATGCAGTCGGTGCGCGACGACGCGCCGTGGTGCCCGGATAATATCGAGTTCATTCGGCGCGTGAACGGCCTCGACGCCATCGACGACGTGAAGCGGATCGTGTTCGACGCGCGCTATCTCGTGATGGGGCTGGGCGACGTCTATCTCGGTGCGCCGGTCGCAACGCCGATCGATCCGCGCCACCGGCTGGTCACGACGAAATACAATCCCGCGCGGACCTGGACGCCGCCCAACGTGGTCGGCATCGGCGGCGCCTATATGTGCATCTACGGCATGGAGGGGCCGGGCGGCTACCAGCTGTTTGGTCGCACGATCCAGGTGTGGAACAGCTGGCGCGAGACGGATGCGTTCAGCGCCGGCAAGCCTTGGCTGTTGCGGTTCTTCGACCAGATCCGCTTCTTCCCCGTCACGCATGACGAACTGACCGAGTGGCGGCGCGACTTCCCGCTCGGCCGGCGCGCGATCCGGATCGAGGAGGAAACCTTCCGCCTCAGCGAATACCGCGCGTTCCTCGAAGAGCACGCCTCGGGCATCGAGGCGTTCCAGGCCAAGCGGCAGGCCGCGTTCGATGCCGAGCGCGCGGACTGGGAGTTGCGCGGCGAGTTCGACCGCGTCGCGGCACTCGTCGAAGAGGGTGGGGGCGATGCCGCGGTAGTCGACATCGTCGTACCGGACGGGGCGACCGTCGTGGAAGCGCCGTTCGGTGCGAGCGTATGGAAGATGCTCGTCACTGCGGGGGAGACCGTCGCCGAAGGTCAGCCGCTCGCGATATTGGAGGCGATGAAGATGGAGACGACGATACCGAGTCCCCATGGCGGCGTAATCGGCGCGCTGTATGTCGAAGAGCGGCAGGCGGTGAATCCGGGCAGCCCGATGATCGCGATCCAGCCCGCATGACCGATCGCGCCCTGCTCGACGCGACCGCGCTCGCAGCCGATGTCGCGGCAGGCCGGACATCGGCCGTGACCGTGGCGACGGACGCCTTGGCCAGGATCGAGGCCTATGCCGCGGTGCAGCCGGAAGTCTGGATCGCCCGGTTGCCCGCCGACGTGGTGCTGGCAATGGCGGCGGCCGTGGATCGCAGGATCACGGCGGGCGAGCGATTGCCGCTCGCCGGAGTCCCGTTCGCGATCAAGGACAATATCGATCTGGCGGGCTGTCCGACCACGGCCGGCTGCCCCGCGTTCGCCTACACTCCCGATGCGTCAGCGACCGTGGTGGCACGGCTGATCGCGGCGGGTGCGGTGCCGGTCGGCAAGACCAACCTCGACCAGTTCGCGACCGGCTTGGTGGGAACGCGCAGTCCCTACGGCGCGCCGCAATGCGTCTTCAACCGCACCTTTGTCAGCGGCGGGTCCAGTTCGGGATCGGCGGTCGCGGTAGGGGCGGGGTTGGTCGCGTTCGCACTTGGCACCGACACCGCAGGGTCGGGCAGGGTGCCCGCCGCGTTCAACGGCCTGGTCGGGCTGAAGCCCAGCGTCGGTCGCTGGAGCAGCAAGGGGCTCGTGCCGGCCTGCCGCACGCTCGACTGCATCACGGTGCTCGCCGGCAGCGTAGCCGACGCCGCGCTGGTCGACGAGGTCGTCGGAGGTCTCGACGTCGAGGACGATTACAGTCGCGCCGTCCCCGATCAGCCCATCGGTCGTCACATCGGTATCCCGCTCGATCATCAACTCGATGCCGACGCGGAGACGATCGCGGCGTTCCGCATCGCGGTCGATGCCGCGATCGCGGCCGGCTGCACAATCGTCCCCGTCGACATCCAGTTCCTGCTCGATGCCGCACAGTTGCTGTACCAAGGACCTTGGGTAGCCGAGCGCACCGCTGCGGTCGAGACGCTGCTGCGCGAGCAACCGGATGCGATCGATCCAGTGGTCCGCGAGATCATCACCGGCGGGCTAGCCGTCACGGGCATAGAGACGTTCCGCGGACTCTACGCGCTGCGCCATGCCCGCCGCCTGGCCGACCTTATGTGGCAAGACGTCGATGCGCTGCTGTTGCCGACGACGCCGACGATCTTTCGCATCAGCGAACTGCGCGCAGCCCCCATCGCGCTGAACGCGCGGCTGGGGCGTTATACCAATTTCGTGAACCTGCTGGAGATGAGCGCGCTCGCGCTGCCGGCGGGGTTTCGATCGAACCGGACCGGCATCGGCGTCACGTTCGTAGCCCCCGACGGCGCCGATCGAGCGCTGCTCGATTTCGCGTGCCGCTGGCTGGAAAAGATGCCGGCGCAGACTGCCCCCCCTCTCAATATCGAAGGAACGGTAATGGAACAGGTCGATCTCGCTGTCGTAGGCGCGCATCTCGAAGGAATGCCGCTGCACTGGCAATTGACGAGCCGCAACGCGACGTTCGTCCGCAGTGCAACTACCGCGCCCAATTATCGTCTCTATGCGATGGCAGGCACCGTACCGCCCAAGCCGGCATTGGTTCACGACGACACCGGCGCGGCGATCGCGGTCGAGATATACCGCCTGGACGTCGCTGCGTTCGGAAGCTTCGTCGCGGAGGTACCCGCGCCGCTGGCGATCGGAACGGTAACCTTGGACGATGGCACGACGGTGAAGGGCTTCGTCGCGGAGCCGCGCGCTACGGTCGGCGCTCGGGATATCACCGACCTGGGCGGCTGGCGGGCCTTCATCGCGCTCCCTGCGTGATAGGCCCGCCTGTCGGGAAACCATGCGCCGGCCCCAGCACAGGGCCGGCCCGGGGTCAGCCTAGGCCGCGGCGCTCTTGGTTGGCGATTTCCTGACGGCCGCAGCGCTAGTGTCAGTCTCCACGCCGTCCTGCTCATGAAGCGGCGGCAACAGGGCGGTCGTGGTGACCAGCTGGAGCTGGTGCACGCCGCGGATCCGGCGCAGCGCGTCGCACAGCTCCTTCAGTCGCGTGGTGGGACCCTGCACCAACAGCACTTCGAGCGACTGGTCGTCCTCGAGGAAGACGTGCTGCGAGGAGATGACTTCCTTCAGATACTCGGCCTGCGTCTGCGCGAGTTGCTGTCGGACGCGGCCACGGTCGCCGCGATAGACGAGCGTGATCGTGCCCGCGAGCATGTCGTCGGGACGGGTCAGCGCCTCATGTTCGGCCAGCGCATGGCGAATGAGTTCGGCGATGAGCTGTGACCGGGAGGGTAGGCCCCTCTCTTCGACCATGACGTCGAGCTGGCGAAACAATTCTGCCGGTAAGCTCATGCTGAGCCGAGCCAGACTGGCCGTTTCAGTGCTCATCGTGCGAATTTTTCAGATGGTAAGGACGTCAAGTATCGGACTTTTCGTAAGGGCCGGAGCCCGTTTGGTTAGCGGCAGATCGAATGCCACCGTCGCGCCGTAACGATGCGGCGCGTGCGGATCGCGACGCTGCTTATCCAGCGTAAGTACGCGGGTGCCAAGAGAAAAGGCTTCCTTGATATCGTGGGTGACCATGATCACCGTCAGGGAATAGTCGGTCCAAAGCCGCCTTGTCAGCGCATGCATGTCCGCTTTGATACCGGGATCGAGCGCGCCGAAGGGCTCGTCGAGCAGCAGGATCCGCGGTCGCTTGATCAGTGCCTGCGCGATGGCCAGTCGTTGCTGCATCCCGCCCGACATCTGCGCGGGATACAGATGCAGGCTGTCGCCGAGGCCGACCGCCACGAGCATTTCCTCCGCCTCGGCGATCGCCGCGCGGCGACGTGTCCCGAAAAGCCGCGCGGTAAAGGGCGCCTGCGCGCATTCCAGCCCGAACAGCGTGTTGCCCAGCACGGACAAATGCGGGAAGACCGAATATCGCTGGAACACGACGCCGCGATCGGGGCCGCATTCGGGCTTGAGCGGGGTATCGTCGAGCAGGATCGAGCCTCGCGTCGGCGCTTCCTGACCCAGAACGACGCGCAACAGGCTGCTCTTGCCGGCACCCGACGGTCCGATGATCGAGACGAACGACCCGGCAGCGATATCCAGGTTCACCCGTTCCAATACGACCTTGTCGCCATATTCGACCCAGATGTTGCGGAGCTGGAGCAGAACGCTCAACGATTTGGCTCCTGTGCCCAGGGGAAGAAGCGCCGGCTCGACCAGGTCAGCAGCATGTCCATTGCGATTGCCAGCAGCGCGATCCAGGCGACATAGGGCAGGATGATATCCATCGAGAGATAGCGGCGGACCAGGAAGATCCGGTAGCCGAGGCCGACGTCGGACGCAATCGCTTCCGCCGAGATCAGGAAGACCCAGGCGGGGCCGAGCGACAGGCGAACCGCCTGGATCAGCCGCGGCATCGCCTGCGGCAGCGCGACGCGGAGCATCACCTGCCAGCTACTCGCGCCGAGGGTTTGTGCCTTGACGATCTGTTCCCGCGGCAGCGCGGTGATGTGTGCCGCGATGTCCCGGATCATGAACGGGGCGATGCCGATGAAGATCAGCGCCACCTTCGACGTCTCGCCAAGGCCGAAGACGATGAACAATATTGGTAGCAACGCGATCGGCGGGATCACCGCAATGCCCGTGACCAGCGGCCCGAAGGTCGCGCGGACCGGCGGCAGGACGCCGAGGACCAGCCCGACCAGCAAGGCCGACAGGGTCGACAAAGCGAGGCCGATCGCGAGCCGTTGCAGGCTGGCGAGGGTGTCGGCCCAGAAGATCAGCTGGCCCGACATTTGATCCGGCTGAAACAGCAGCGCCGACATCGCCTCGATCATGCCGCCGGGCAGCGGCAGGATCTTGTCGTTCGGGTTGACCGCATGGCGACTTGCCGCGACGACGACATAGAGCAGCGCGAGCAGGACGATCGGGATCGCGCCCAGCAGGACGCTGTTACCCCGCCCGATCCGCCGGTTCACCCAGCGCATGGCGCCGCCGTCCCGGCGCGTGACCGCCGCTCAGAGTTTACCATCTGCGGCCATCTGCATGTAGCGTGCGTCGAAGCGCAGGGTCACATGGTCGGCGGCGCCGAGCGTCTTGTTGCCGGGAAACGCCATGCCGACCGCACCGGGTGACTTCGATCCCGGACCGAACAGCCCCTTCGAATAACTGAAGTCCCGCACCCGCGTCATCGTGGTGATCAGGGCGGGGGACGAGGTGGCAGCCACCGCCGCCTTCGGGTCGGCGTAGAGGAACGTGGTCGACAGCTGGCCGTCGAACATCTCGGGCTTGGTGCCGGCGAGCTTCGCCATGGCGGCCCGCGCCGCCTTGCCCTGCGCATCCTGCCGCTGCATCAGCGCGGTCGTCTCGTACCAGATGCCGGCCAGTGCCTTGCCGAGGTTCGGGTTGGCCTTCAGCGTCGCGGTGTCGACCACCAGCAGGTCGAGGATTTCACCGGGAATGTCCGCGGAACTGAAGACTTCCTTGCCGCCGGGCGTGGCGCGCATCACCGAAAGCTGCGGGTTCCAGGCGACCGCGGCGGTGACCTCCGGTGTCGCGAATGCGCCGACGATATCGGCGTCCGACGTGTTGACCGTCTTCACGTCGGTCAACGCCATGCCGACCGAAGCCAGGCCGCGTGCGAGCAGGTAATGCGAGACGGACAACTCGGCGAGATACACCTGCCGCCCCTTGATCGCCTTCAGCGTGTCGCCGCCCTTCAGCATGATCCCGTCATTGCCGTTCGAATAGTCGCCCACGATGATCGCGCTGGTATCCTTGCCACCCGCCGCGGGAATGGTCAGCGCGTCCATGTTGGCGACGGTGACGCCGTCGAGCTTGCCGGCGGTGTATTGGTTCACCGATTCGACATAGTCGTTGACCTGGACGACGTTGATCTTGAGCCCGTATTTATCGGCCCATTTCTTCACGATTCCAGCCTGCTGCGCGTACGGCCATGGCATCCAGCCGGCGTAGATCGACCAGCCGATGCTGAACTCCGTACGCGGCGCGGACGCGGTGGGCGATGACGGCGAACAGGAGGTCGCCATCAGCATGCAGGCGGTGAGTGCAAGTCTCCCTGCGCTGCCGATCCGTTTGAGCATGATTCGCACCCCTTTCGCACCGCAGCATCGCCGCAAACCAAATTCCTGTCCACCGGCATTATTACTGTTGCCGACTTTCGTAATATGGATAGATTGTCAGGAGTTCACGCTGGATCGGTGGGGTCCGCGTGTTTCTGGGAGACGTGCGTGGCGCAAAGCTCGACCAACACTCCGGCAGTCATCGGCACTTCGCCGCCGCCGGGGCGCGCATATCCCAACGGCAACCCCGACCGGGGCTATAATCCACCCGGCGTGCGCAACACCGACAGCGCGTTACCGCTGCACCGCAACGCGCCGGTGCGCCATAATTACGCCTGCGTCGGACCTGCGCCGGGCACCATCGCGCTGCGTTGGACCTACGGCTCCAACATCGCCGCCCGGAACCGCGATCCGCGGGTCCAGGTCATGCAATATAATGAAGACACGTTCCTGCTCCGCCAGAACGTCTGCGTGCATTGGGAGGCGCCGTTCACCTATCTGCTGTTCGGCAACGAAGGCGCGTTGTTGATCGACAGCGGCGCGACCGCGAACCCCGATCACTACCCGTTGCGCGCGACCGTCGATGCGATCGTCACCCGCTGGGCGAAGGCGCGGGGGCGGCGAAAGGTACCGCTGACAATCGCGCTGACGTCGGCCGAGGACATCGCCCAGAACCAGGGACTGGTGCAGTTCGCGGGACGTCCGGACACCGTGATAGTCCCGAAGCCGCTGGAACTGATGAAGCGGTTTTACGGTCTCCAGCGCAGCTGGCCGTCCGGCACCGGGCGGATCGATCTGGGTGACCGGGTGGTCGAAGTGTTGCCCACGCCAGGCACGCACAAGGACGGGGTGAGCTTCTACGATCCCTATTGCGATCTCCTGTTCACCGGCGACCTGTTGTTTCCCGGCAAGATCAACATCGGCAACGACCGCGATTTCGTCGCCTCGCTGGAGCGGTTGAAGGCCTTCGCGGCGACCACATCCGTAAAATGGATTCTGGGCGGCCATGTCGAGATGATGTTCGTGCCCGGAAAATCCTATCCCCGGTTTGCGACCTACAAGCCGTACGAGCGTGTCCTCGAGATGGAGCCTGCGCTGCTCGACGAGGCGCTCCGCTATGCCCGCGAGGTCCAGGGCAAGGACATGATGCTGATCCGGCCCGATTTCGTGTTGTTCAACGGGGTCAGCCCCGACCAACGCACGCAAAGCTGGCCGGAGGGTGTGCCCAACATCAATCCCCCGCGTCCCTTTTGATGGCAAGGACAGCAACCGTGGATCGTCGCACCTTCCTGACTCATAACGCCCTTGCCGCCGCCATTCCGCTATCGGGCGCAACGTTCGCCGGTCTCGCCGACATGGCGTCGGCAGCTGCCCGGCCGGCCCCGATCGATTTCAAGAGCAACCTGCCCGCAACCGGCACCTTCCCCCCGAAATGGATCTGCGGGTCGGAGTCGTTAATGGACAACACCGACCCGCCGGTACAGGTCCATTGGTATAATCCGCACACCGCGATCCTGCGCCAGAACAAGGCGTACAGCTACGAGGCGCCGTTCGCGCCGCTGTATTTCGGCAACGACCGCGTGCTGCTGCTGGACGAGGGCTTCGTACAGCTCCGCAGCGACTGGGATTTGCGCGGCGTGATCGACCAGTGCATCGACGACTGGTGCCGCCGCAACGGCCGCGATCCGGCAAGCCTGGAACTGCTGGTCGCGTTCAGCCATCTGCATGCAGACCATTATGCCGCGACCAACCAGTTCGCGGACCGCCCCAACACGCGCTACATGGGGCTGACGCACGAGGAGATGGTCGGCTTCTGGGGCATGACGCATTTCCCGGAGCAGCGCGTGACGCTCGATCTCGGCGGCCGCGACGTCCTCATCTGGGGATCACCCGGCCATGTCGTGTCGGAATTCGCCTATTACGACAGCTACACGCAGATCCTCTTCACCGGCGACATGTTCTACCGCGGTCGCTGCTATATAGGTTTCTGGGACGCCTGGTTCGACAGCATGAAGCGGCTGATCGACTTCTGTGACACGCATCCGGTCACGCATGTCATGGGCTGTCATGTCGAGATCAGCCGCGATGGCGAGGACTATGCCTACGGGATGACCTACCAACCGAACGAGGCACCGGTGGAGATGACCGTGCAGCAACTGCGCGACGCGTTCGCGATGGCTAAGACCATCACAAAGCCCGGCATCTACTTCACCGGCACCGTCTTCCTCTGCAACCAGACGCGCGGCACGACGACGATCGATGCCAATCCGTATCGCTACGCATGAGGCATCGACATTCGACAGGGGGAAACGCGCGTATGAAACGACCTATGGGTTTGCTGCTGCTGTTGGCCCCGTTGTGCGCTTCGGCACCACCCGGGCGCGGCGCGCTGACCGAACACACGCTCAGCGTGCCCGGTTTCGCCGACTTCCTCGCGGTCGACGGCAAGACGGTGTGGGCCACCAATGACGGGCGCGTCGAGCAATGGTCGACCCGTGGCAAGCTGGCCTCCGTCGCGGTGCCGAAGCCTTGCGGCGCGATGGCGGTTGCGTTCGGGTCGCTCTGGGTGGCGAATTGCAAGGGCGACGACCTCTACCGCATCGACCTGAAGACGGCGCGCGTCCAGAGCATCATCCCCACCCATATCGCCAATCCAAAGGGCGAGCTGAACGTCGTTGCGGGCGCGGGATCGATCTGGGTGCCCAGCCAGGCGGCAGGGCAGGTCGCCAGGATCGATCCGGCGACGAACGCGGTAATCGCCACGATCGGCGTCGATCCCAACAGCTTCTATCTCGCGTTCGGATTGGGTTCGCTGTGGGCGGTCAGCAGTACCGAACACTCGCTCCAGCGGATCGATCCGCGCACCGACAAGGTGACCGGCAAGGCCAGACTGGGGGCCCAGCCGGGCTTCCTCGCGGCAGGGGAGGGCGCCGTCTGGGTCCAGGAACAAGGCGACGGCACCGTCGCGCGGATCGATCCGCGCACGGTCGTGGTGTCGGGCCGCGTGAAAGTCGGAAAGTCCCTCATCTACGGCGACATCGACGTTGGGGGCGGGCAGGTCTGGTTGCGTACCACGGAGGATCAGACGTTCGTCACGATCGATCCGCGCTCGCTCAAAATCGGCGCACGTGCCGGCAAGGCGTCGGGCAGCGGCGCTTTGCGCTACACACCGTCGGGCATCTGGACGACCGCGCACGACCTCAAGACTCTGTCGTGGTGGAGCGCCACCAATCCGCGCCGGAACTAGACCGCGCGTCGCCATATCGCGAAACCGACGACGAGTCGTCGTAGCGGCTGTGTTCGGAGGACGCGACGATGACCGAAACGCGCCGCCTAGCCAAGAAAATCGGGTTAATCCTCAGCATATCTAGTCAGTTCGCATCGTCGGAAAATGTAACAAAATATTACTCTTGACCAAAAAGGTAATATGAATATCGTGTGACACATCGCCATTCAGAGCGAAAAGACCAGGAGAGGAGACCGAGGAGCGCCGCTGGAAACGGCTTGGTTTGGGGAGGTTTCTATGGATCGACAATCGACCTGCCACGCTGCTCCTTCGGACGATCTGCACTCTGTTGCCGACACTCTGGACGGCAACCCCGTCAAGACGTGGGTGTTCGACATGCTACCCCCTGCGATGATCGCGGTGGTCATCCTGTTCTGCGCGTTCGGTCCGGCAGCGTGGATCAAAAACCCCTGGTCGATCGTCGTCGCGGGCGCGCTCACGACGGCGACCGTGCAGGCGCTCGAATGGGTCCATGAACGGCATGCCGGCTGGCGAATGAACGGGCGCGAATTCGCAACGGACCTGTTCTACGTCGTTCTTGGATATTCGGTCATCTCTTGGGTCTCGACGAGGATCGCCGAAAACCCGCTCGCGGCGGCCAAGCATTCGCTCGGCATCACCACGCAATGGGCCATGCACTTGCCGTTCGTCATACAGGTCGCGCTGGTCGTGTTCCTGGTCGAATTCGGCCAGTATTGGATGCATCGCGCCATGCACAATTCGGTGCTGTGGTGGACGCACGCGCCGCATCATCACATCACGCAGCTGAACGCTGCAAAGGGTGCTGTCGGCAACCCCGTCGAGCTGGTGCTCATCAGCCTCAGCGTCATGGCCTTGTTCGATCTGCCGCAAGCGGCCCAGTTCTGCGCATTCAACATTTTAGGTGTGGTTTCGACCTTCGCGCACGCCAATGTGCGGTCCGACCCACCACGCTGGTATGCTTTTTTCTTCACGACGATCCGGCATCACAGCCTTCACCATACTGCACTGAGCTATGACGATACCCGGTGCAACTACGGCAACTCGTTGATTTTGCTCGACCGCATCTTCGGTACGTACCGCGACGGTGAATCGTCCGTGGTGGGGCAGGACGATCGACAACGACTGTCGGTCTGGGAACAGACGATCTTCCCGGCGCGCCCGCTGATCGCAAGAGCGCGCGCGAGGAAGCAAAGAGATTCCGCCTCGGCAACCGGTTGATCCACGTCGCAACGACGAATTTGGATCGGCTCTAGCGCCGCGAGGAAAGCTGAGAGTTCGAAAGCCTGTGTCGGCAAGCCGCAAAAGCGGCAGCCGATCGAACGCCCGAACATCTCGGATCTACGTACGCCCGGGCTCTGGCAGGGAGGTGTCAGCGCCTGGAGGACGATTCCACATAAAGGGGAAAGATATGTCGTACCGCGCGAAACTGAAGATCGGGCTGTTATCCGCAACCATGTTCACCAGTACGGCAATTGCCCTGCCGGCCATGGCACAGGAGACGCTCGCTGCAACTGCGGGAGCCGACGATACGATCATCGTCACCGGTACGCGGCGGAACACGACCCTGATGGATACGCCGATCAATATCTCGGCGATCGGCGCGGACGAGCTGGCGCGGCAACGGATCGACGATGTGCGGGATTTGGCGGATTTCACGCCGGGCCTGACGATATCCGACACCGGGCCGGGTTCGACCGGGACGATCGTCCTACGTGGCCTCAATGCCTCGGACGTGGCATCGGGCGGCACCAATTACGACAACTCGCTCGGCATTTATCTTGGCGAAGTGCCGCTCTATTACGACTTCAAACTCAACGACATCGCACGAGTGGAGACGCTGCTCGGGCCGCAAGGTACGCTCTACGGCCTTGGCACGCTGGCCGGTGCGATCCGCTACATTCCGAACCGCCCCAACCTGACCGAATTCGAAGGCGAGGTGCACGGCCGCCTTTACGGCAAGAGCCACGGCAGCAAGTCGGGCAAGCAGATCGATGGTGTCATCAACATCCCGATCTTGAAGGACCATGTCGCGTTCCGTACGGCGACGGGCTATTATTACGATCCAGGTTTTATCGACTCCCCATTGTTGCTGCAGACACCCGGCGTGTCGCTTCCGCAGCCGGGTGGTACCGGGGGCGTGTCGGCGTCTGACTATGCGGCGAACCTGAAGACGCGCAAAGATCTCAATTTCGAGAAGACGTTCACGACCCGCAACCAGTTGCTGGTTCAGGCCAATGATGGCCTAAAGGTCGACTTCACCTATGCTTACCAGCAAACCAAAACCGACGGCGCGCAAGCCAACAGCGCCGGCGTGCTCGGGACCGGCAAGTACGAAAATGCCAGTCGCTATAGCGAGCCGGTGAACCGTCACGCGCATCTCCTCAGCATGGAGATCAACGCGAATATCGCGAACGTCGCCGACCTCGTGTCGACGACTGCCTATACGAACGTCAGGACGCGTACACAGAGCGACAATACCGACCTGCTGCTCGATCTCGACTATGATTACGAGCTGTTCCCGGCCTTTTCGAGCTTCAACGAGTCCGACAACCACCGCAAGCAGTTCAACCAGGAGGTGCGCCTCGTCTCGCGTCATGGCGGTCCGTTCAGCTGGGTACTCGGCGGTTTCTACAATAATCAGAAGGCGAAGAACGACTATGCCGAGCACACGCCCGGCCTGTCGGATTTCTACGGGATTTCCGGCAATCCCGACGATCTCGAATATGTCAGCTACACCAAGTCGAAGGTCACCGAAAAAGCAGTGTTCGGCGAAGGCACGTTCAAGGTCACGCCGAAATGGCAGCTCACCGGCGGCGCGCGCTACTTCAAATACACCTCGAACATTCAAGGCGCGTTGGTGCTGCCGCTGCTCGGCGACCCGCTCAGTCCGTATGACGTCGACCCGGCAGGCGGCAAGGCGAAGAAGGACGGCTGGGTCTGGAAGTTCAACACCTCCTATAACTTCACGTCGAACTTCATGATCTACGGTACCTACAGCAAGGGTTACCGTATCGGAGGGCCCAACCGCGTGGCGCCATGCCCCGATCCCGTACCGGCAAACCAGCAGAACGCCTGCGCGTTGCCGAACGAGATCCAATATGGCCCCGATACCACGAAGAACGCCGAGATCGGCATTCGTACGCAGCTTCTCGACCGGAGGCTGATTTTCAACTTCGATATCTTCCACATCGCCTGGCAGGGTATCCAGGTGGACTCGGCGACCTTTTATGGCGTGACCGGCATCACGGTGAACGGCGGAGCGGCTCGCTCGCAGGGTCTGGAAGGGTCGTTCCAGCTCAAGCCGCTTCCGGCGCTAGCCATACAAGGCACCTATTCCTACACCGACGCCAAGCTGACAGAGGACGTGCCCGGCATCATTACCATTCGGACCACGCCGAACAATTATGACGGCCGGCCAAAGTTCACGCAGATCGCCGCGCTCGACGGCGACCGCCTGCCGGGATCTGCAAAGAATTCAGGTAGCCTCGGTGCGACGTACACCGTGCCAGCCGTGGACGGGAACATCGTCGCCAACTGGACCGCGACCTACCGCGGAAGCGTGGTCTCGCGGCTCGGCTGGGACCGTGGCTATGGGGACAAGATACCCGGATATGTCCTGCATCGCGCGACCCTGTCGTATGAAACCGATACATACAGCATCGGTATATTCACGAACAATATCTTCGACAAATATGCGGTCGTGTCGGTCGGCCAGGACCGGTCACGGATTGGCGTCAACGACGGCGTGGCCGTTCGCTATTACCGGCAGACGGTACTGAACCCGCGGACATTCGGCCTCGATGCCCGCATCAAATACTGAAGGTTAAAGGGAAGAGGCGCCATTGCTTGAATGGCGCCTCGATCCGTTTGACATCGTTGGTCGCGCGTCAAACGGCTGAAGCGTTATCGCACGTCGATGCCCTGCGTCATCAGCCAAGCCCGTGCCGGCTCCAGCGCATCGGCATGCGACCGCCATTTCCCTACTGCACTTGCGTTGATCGGCCGTCGTACCTGTGCGGCGCTGGGCGTTGCGACGGCAGCGCTATTTTCGTGAAACGACAAGCAAGCCTCGTCCCAATCCAGGCCGCAATGTTCGAGCAGCCGTTGCGTCTGCCCTTTCTGGTCTGCAACCAGGGCCTCGTAGGACAATTGCAGCACCCGCCCCGGCCACAGCTTTTCCCAGAGCGCCATCAACCGGTCGAAGCGCGCATAATAGCGCGCGGTATCCATGAGATCGTAGGAATAAGCGTAATAGGCCGACTGGCTGGCGAACAGGTTTTTGTAGTTGCTCCAGATCGTATCCATCGGATGACGGCGCAGGCATATGATCGGCGCATCGGGGAGCGCACGCGCGATATGGCCGACGTAGAGGAAGTTCGCCGGTAGCTTGTCGGTGAAGCGCGGTTTGTCGCTCGATCGGTGATGACTTGCGCGCTGCAGATACAGCTCGCCGATCTGCGCGGGATCTAGGTTGCCGCTTGCCGCGACCGTTGCCGGATCGATAACGACCCGAGACGGTGTACCGGCAAGTTGCTTGACCGCCAGCGGCATGGCCTGGAGTTCACCCGCGGCATGTACGTCACGGTGCGATGACAGAATACGATCAACGAGTGTCGTACCCGTGCGCGGCATGCCCACGACGAATATCGGCAGTCTGCTCGACGTGCCTGCGCTACTCGTCAACTTTACAGCATCGCCGTCGAACACCGTCTCGATCGCATCGAAGATCGCGGCGTCCTGCGCGAAATCGTAGCGGATCGCCAACTTGTGTGCGGCATTGGCTTCGGAGAGATGGTCGAACGCATCGCGTGCACTGCCGACGTCTTCGAGTTCTTTCGCGAGCGCGTACCGGATGCGCAACGCATCCTCCGGCCGGGTCGCGCTTGCCAGTACAGTCCGCAATCTTGGTACGTGATTGGACTGCTTCGTCTGGCGGCCCAGAATAGCGAGCGCATAATGCGCGCGAGCGTGACCGGGCTCCTTGGCGAGGATGAATTCATAGTGCGAACGCGCGTCGTCCACGCGGCCGGTAAAGCCACTTGCTGCAGCGAGATTATAACGGAATTCGATATTGTCCGGCTTGGTTGCAACGGCTGCGGAGAACGGCACGATCGACGCTTCGTGATCGCCCAGGCGGGCGAGCACGCATCCGATGGTGTCCAGCGTCAGCGCATCGGCGGGCGCCAACTCCATCGCCGCGCGCGCCGCATGGACGGCCTCGCCATCCCGCCGCATCAAGATGAGCAATCGCGCCAATTGCGCCAGATGCTCGGCGTCCGGGCCGCGCTCCACAGCCATTTCGATCAGCGGGATCGCCTTGGCGACATGGCCCGCCTCCGCAGCAGCCATACCGAGCAGAAAGAAACCGGCGGACTGCTGTGGCTCGCGCGATACGAGTGTCTTCGCGGCGGCGGCGGCGGCGGGAAGATCGCCACGCTTCAGCGCCGATCTGGCTTCTGCTTCCAACGTCACGCGAATTCCTTTGGAAAGCGGATCACCTTCGACACGCAGCACGGTATGCGGTCAAATATGATATGCCACGGGGAAATATTCTTCGCCAGATGATGGAAGCGACGGCGCCCGCATCGCGTCGCCGATCGCGAGTCCCTTGCCACGAAACGGCTGGGACGGCAGGTGTAGCGTTCAACTCAGGAGTGAACCATGGCCGTCAAGATCGTTGCCTTCGTCACCGTCAAGCCTGGCGAAGACGATGCATTCGCCGCCGCTGCGCGGATCTGTGTTGCTGCGTCACGCAAAGAACACGGCGTAATTCACTATGACTTATGGCGGGAGACGGAGGGGGCGCGACGGTTCGTGTTCAACGAGCAGTATGTCGACGATGCCGCGGTCCAACAGCATATGGCGTCGGACCATTTCAAGGCGTTCGGCCTGGCAGCCCGAAACCTTGCGTCGGCACGGCCCGAGATCGTCGTCACCCAACCGGTCGACGTGATCGACTGAGGCCAATTCTGCGGTCGTCACGGACCCGGACTCCAAATCTCGGACCGCGAACGAAAAAGCTCGGTAACCCAGTTGGGTTACCGAGCTTTTCAGTCTCGGAGCGGAGTTCTCCCGAGACGAGGGTCAGGCTGCCGCCTGTTCCCAATCGAAGGTCTCTTCTGCCGGCAAGCGAATCAGATAGTCGAACGCGGAAAGCCCGGCCTTCGAGCCTTCGCCCATCGCAATCACGATCTGCTTGAACGGGACGGTGGTGGCGTCGCCTGCCGCGAAGATGCCCGGCTGCGACGTATGGCCACGATGATCGACCTCGATCTCACCGCGTGGTGACAGCGCGATCGCATCGCGAAGCCATTCGGTGTTCGGAACCAGTCCGATCTGTACGAAGATGCCCTCGAGCTCGACCTGGTGCATCGTATCGTGATTGCGGTCGCGGTACGAAAGCCCGGTAACCTTGTCGCCATCCCCATGCACCTCGGTCGTCAAAGCCGAGGTAATGATGCGGACGTTGGACAGGCTGGCCAGCTTGCGCTGGAGCACCGCGTCCGCGCGCAGATCGGTATCATATTCGATCAGCGTGACATGCGCGACGATCCCGGCCAGATCGATCGCGGCCTCGACGCCCGAGTTGCCGCCGCCGATGACTGCGACGCGCTTGCCCTTGTACAAGGGCCCGTCGCAGTGCGGGCAATAGGCCACGCCCTTGTTCTTGTAGCTGTCCTCGCCCGGAACGTTCATCTGCCGCCAGCGCGCGCCGGTCGACAGGATCACCGTCCGCGCCTTGAGCGAAGCACCGTTTTCCAGGACGATCTCGTGTAGTCCACCGGCATCGGTGGCGGGAATGAGCGTGGCCGCACGCTGCAGGTTCATGATGTCCACGTCGTATTCGCGAACGTGACGCTCGAGTTCGGCCGCCAGCTTCGGACCTTCGGTATGCGGCACCGAGATGAAGTTCTCGATCGCCATCGTGTCCAGGACCTGGCCACCGAACCGCTCGGCCGCGATGCCGGTGCGGATTCCCTTGCGTGCAGTATAGATTGCCGCTGCGGCGCCGGCAGGACCGCCGCCGACGACGAGCACGTCGAACGCGTCCTTCTGCGCGATTTTCTCCGCGTTGCGGGCCACGGCGCCGGTATCGATCTTCGCGACGATCTGCTCCAGTTCCATCCGGCCCTGGCCGAAAACCTCACCGTTGAGGAAGATCGTCGGCACGGCCATGATCTTGCGATCCGTGACCTCGTCCTGGAACAGCGCGCCGTCGATCGCGGTATGCGTTACCCGGGGATTGAGCACGGCCATCAGGTTCAGTGCCTGGACGACATCCGGGCAATTCTGGCACGACAACGAGAAATAGGTTTCGAAATTGAAGTTGCCTTCAAGCCCCTGCACCTGCGCGATCAGGTCCTGCGCCGCCTTTGACGGGTGGCCTCCGACCTGCAGCAAGGCAAGGACGAGCGAGGTGAACTCATGGCCCATCGGCAACCCGGCGAACCGCACGCCGATGTCCGTTCCGGCGCGGCGGATCATGAAGCTCGGCTTGCGCTTGTCGTCCGCGGTAACGACCGTGATCATGTCCGACAGGACCGCGATCTCATTGATCAGCTCGCCCATCTGGCGGGACTTGGCGTCGTCACCCAGGCTGGCGACCAGTTCGATGGGCTGCCGGATGTTGACCAGATAGGCCTTCAACTGCTGCGTCAGGTTGGCGTCGAGCATGGGAAACTCCGAAAATAGATATGTCTTGAAAACGCGAACGGCTCGGGGTGGCGGTGCTCCACCCCGAGCCGCGATCGTCTCGGCCTCCTGGAGAAGCCGAAGCCGGTTAGATCTTGCCGACGAGATCGAGGCTGGGAGCAAGCGTTTCCTCGCCCTCTTCCCACTTTGCCGGGCAAACTTCACCCGGATGAGCGGCAATATACTGTGCTGCCTTGATCTTGCGCAGCAGCTCGGTCGCGTTGCGGCCGACGCCTTCCGACGTCACTTCGATGAGCTGGATGATACCCTCCGGATCGACGACGAAGGTGCCACGATCTGCAAGACCCTGACCCTCACGGAGGATCTCGAAGTTGTTGCTGATGCTGTGGTTCTGATCACCGAGCATGAAGTAGTTGATCTTGCCGATCGCCGGCGAGGTATCATGCCATGCCTTGTGGCTGAAATGCGTATCGGTCGAGACGCTGAATACCTCGACGCCCATCTTCTGCAGGGTCGGGTAGACGTCCGCAAGGTCCTCGAGTTCGGTCGGGCAGACGAACGTGAAGTCCGCCGGGTAGAAGAAAAATACCGCCCACTTGCCCAGCACGTCCGCGTCGCTGACGCTGACGAACTTACCCTGCTTGTAAGCCTGGGTGGTGAAGGGTTTCAGCTTGCTGCCAATGAGGGCCATGCGTCGTCTCCGTTGAATGATGCCAACCGGATATAGGCGCTTATGCTGCATTGCAAAACAACTCTATATCAAGTTCGTGATCGACTGGATCGATCATAGAGCGTTTTTCACAACGCCGGATCACTTTCTCGATTAACCGAACGCCTGCCGTTCGACCGACGACTATGAGTGCCGCAAGGCGGGATCCAGAAGCCGGGAATGGTGCGACGCCGCCGCGCTTACGGCTTCCTGAGGACGAAACCTTTTCTCGCCATCAACGGGCTTCAGCGGCCGAACCTACGTGTTTCCGCCGGTTTTAAACCGTAGACCGGCACTCTCGAAGCTTACCGGTAACGTGCCATGCGCCGTTCGGTGGCGCGGAACCAGGATATCGGCGCTCAGCCGCTTGCTCCTGAAAGGGCGCTCAAACGGTCAATTTTCCAGCCCCGCAAAAAATCTGGCGTTCCCGTTGATGACGGCCCCCCATGCGGCGATGCTGTCAACTCGAAAAAGCTATCGAACACAGCGACTTCGCGGTCGCACCATTTAACTTCGCAGTTGCGGAACACGGTCGCCATATCGGCTGCGGAGCTCCCGACTGGCGACAGCGGCATGATTACGAGCCTGGGCGGTACCGACGCTCTACATGCCCGGTAAGTTCGTCCGCATAGAAATAGACCGGCCGTAATTTACCTTGTGCGTAGTGCGAGACCTGATCCGAAAAGTGCGGCGAGCGAACGTCCCCACTCTGTCCACCCGCCATGACCGCGGCGGCCTTCACGCGCGGGCCGAATTCGACCACCGCGACGAAGCTGTTGCCGCTGGTTCCGTAATAGCGCTTCGTCCCCGGCCAGGTCTTGGCGCCGAACGACGCTAGACTGCCCCATTGTGCCGAAGTGAACGGCACCGGGACCGATCCGCGAGCGTCATCGAAGTGCGGCGCGATCGCGTCGTCCAGTCGCTGAAAGCGATTAATCGTTTTCCACGGCGTCCGCCAACTGCCGAAGTCCGTATCGAGCCGTCGGATGGCGGCCGTCAGCGCGGCAAGTTTGGCGTCCGGGCCGACACGTGTCGCGATATAGTCGGGAACGTTCAGTCGCTCGGCCTGGGCGAAGGTGCCGACCTCGCGCCATAACTCGTCGCCCCAGAAGACGGCGAGACTGGTCGCGACGGAATCATATCCCCAACGATGATCCCATGACGCCAGCAACGAAATCGGCACCGCGAGCGACGGCCGCCGGGGATCGTCGACCGCGAGTGCCTTCCACGCGTCGATCAGCCCTGGCAACAGTCGCGCGAACGCGGGCAGATACGGATCGAACGCGGCGTTTCGCAGCGTCTCCGCGGTCCAGCCGGCCTTGCCCGCCAGCAACAGATCGGCATGGACGCCGCGTGCATTGCCGCCGATCTGGTCCATGTAGCGAGGATAGTCGGCGGGCTTGGGACTGTCGGGACCGGCCGCGCTCCAGGGCCAGTCGTTGGTGTTGTGCGCCCAGCCGGTCCGGGGGTTCAGAACGCTCGGTAAACTCGGCAGCGTATGCAGTCCGCGCCAGTCGGTCGCGGGATCGCTGCCGTCGACAGGCCGGGTGTAATCGAAGCGGTCGTCGCGGATCGGCATGAACTGCGGCATCAGGAACGCGATCTCGCCCTTCGCGTCGGCGAACAGCGTATCGTTCGAGGCGTTGGCTTTCAGCGCCGCAACCTTCAGATATTCTCCAAGATCGGTCGCCTTGGTGCGCAGATAGCTTTGCTCCAGTGCGGCTACCGGCTTCCACATCAACGCGGTGGCGATCCATCGACCGCCCTTCATGGCGACGATCGGGCCATGATGCGTACGGAAAATGGTGAACCCGCGTTCTCCGACGCTGCCATCCGGTTTGCGAAAACGTAGGGTCACGCGACCCGTGGATACCGGCCGCGTCGCTTTCCCGTAGCGATAGGCATAGCCTCCGCCACGACGCACTATCCGTTCCGCGAATTCGTCGACGTTATCGACGGTCGCGGAGGTGTGCATCCACCCGGCCTTTGCGTTGAAGCCCTGGTAGATGAAAAACTGGCCCCAGGTACTCGCGCCATAGGCATCGAGGCCTTCACCACTCGTCATCTGCGCTTCCGAGCGAAAATAGAAGCTGGTGTGCGGATTGATGAGCAGCAAGGCGTGGCCATTGGCGGTCAGCCGCGGGGCGATGGCGATACCGTTCGATCCGGATGGTTCGCGCGGGACACTGCCAAGCTCTTCCGGGGTCGGTGGCGTCGGTGTTCCGTAGAACGTCTTGAGGTCGCTGAGCGAAACCCGCTCGATATCACCGCCGATGCTGCCTTCGGTAAAGCTCAGCGCCATCCATGGTTCGAAGCGGGTCAACACCCTGGGTTTGGTCTGCGGATGCGTGGAAAGGTAGTAGTTCAGTCCGTCCGCCCAGGCCTGCATCAGACCGCGCAGCCACGGCGGGCTGGCGGCGTATTGGGTTTTCAGTTCGGCAGGATCGACGAACAGTCGCTGACGCAGATCCGCCCACACCGCATCTTCGCCGTCCGCTTCGGCGGTACGACCCAGCGCAGTCAGGTAATTGGCTTCGATCCGCGGGAAGTCGTCTTCGGCCTGCGCGAAGATCATACCGAACACCGCGTCGGCATCCGTGCGCCCGCGGACATGCGGGATGCCCCAGTCATCGCGGGTGATGGTCACGCGCGCCGCCTGTGCTCGCCACCGTGCGGCCTCCGTCGGTGCCACCACGGGGGACGCGACCAGCGCCGCCGCTACGAGCGCCAGAAGGATCACCGGATTGCGCGCGCGCCGAAGGACCGTATTCATGGGCACAGCGTAAAGCGACAAAAGGGGAATGGCCATGCGTTGGCTGGCGATCGCGATGACGATGATGTTCGGCCTGCCCAGCGCGGTGCGCGCGTCGCCGCCGACGTCGGTGTTGTTGAAACCCGCCGGGGTGTTCGACGGTGTCGATGGTCAGGTCCACGCGGGCTGGCAAGTGCTCGTGACCGGCGACCGGATCGTCGCGGTCGGCCCCGATCTGCGCGCGCCCGCCGACACGCGCATCATCGTGCTCGCGGGCGATACGCTGATGCCCGGCATGATCGAAGGGCACGGCCACCTGTTTCTGCATCCCTATGACGAGGCGAGTTGGGACGACCAGGTTCTGCACGAGCCTCTCGCGTTGCGCACCGCGCGTGCCGTGGCGAACGCACGGGCTACCTTGCTCGCGGGGTTCACGAGCGAACGCGACCTGGGAACCGAGGGCGCGGGCTATGCCGATGTCGGACTCAAGACCGCGATCGACCAGGGTGTCGTGCCCGGACCCCGGTTATCGGTGGCGACGCGCGCCATCGTCGCGTTGGGCGCCTATGGCCCCAAGGGCTTCGAACCCGGCGTCGCGATCCCGCAAGGTGCCGAAGAAGTGTCCGGCGTCGATCAGATAGTCGCGGCGGTACGGCGGCAGATCGCGGCGGGCGCCGACTGGATCAAACTGTACGCCGACTATCGGTGGCGTCCCGGCGAAGAGAGCAGGGCGACGCTCAGCCTCGCCGAGATGGTGGCGGCGGTCGCGGCCGCGCACGATGCGGGGCGGCCGGTCGCGGTCCATGCCGCGACCGCCGAGGGCATGCGGCGCGCGGTCGCTGCCGGGGTCGATACGATCGAGCACGGCTATGGCGGGACGCCTGCGATCTTTGCGGACATGGCCGCGAAGCACATCGCCCTGTGCCCCACGCTGGCGGCGTCCGACGCGACGTCGCGCTATCGTGGCTGGACCGGTAGCGAGCCGGCGCCCGCCGCGGTCGAACTCAACCGCAAAAGCTTCAGGCTGGCCGTCAATGCAGGCGTCCCGATCTGCATGGGCGGCGACGTCGGCGTCTTCGCCCATGGCAGCAACGCGCGCGAGATGGAATTGCTGGCCGCCGCCGGTCTCAGCCCTGCGAACGTGCTGATCGCGGCGACGTCGGGCAACGCGCGATGGTTGAAGATGTCGGACCGGCTTGGTGCGGTAAAGCCCGGTCTGCTTGCCGACCTGATCGCCGTCGAGGGCGACCCGGTCGTGGACATACGGGCTGTACGGCGGCTTAGGCTGGTGATGAAGGGCGGGGTGGTGGTAACCGGGCCCGGCGGCTGAACGGGATTGCCGCGAGTATCAACGTTCGATTACGCGTTGATTCGTGCAGCCATGCCGTGTCTTCGGGGCCTTTCCGAACACGGCGGGGAGCTTGGAAAGCGCGCCGGCTCTGATCGGCTAGACTAGATGCTATGATCTAGTTGAATAAACCACATTGGAAGCCACGTGATCCAATGTGGTTTTATTGTGCAAGTAATTGGCAATACTTTGCCTATACCGATGTTCGTCATGACGTATGGCGCTCCAGACCGATACAGCCGGAGCGGCGACGATACCGGAGGGGTTCTGCTTCATCTGCAGAACACGATCCTGAAGATGATTGCCAAGGGCGCGGGCCTGCAGTCTACCTGCACCACGCTTTGCAACGAGGTAGAGCGCCTGCTGCCCGACGTCATCTGCTCGTTGCTGACCATGGACGCGGCGGGGCGAATGCATCCGCTGGCAGGGCCAAGCCTGCCGAAGGCCTATTCCGACGCCCTGGACGGCGTCGTCATCGGCCCGCTGGTCGGCTCCTGCGGTAGTGCCGCCTACCTGCAGACGGACGTCGCGGTCACGGACATCGCGACCGACGTGCGCTGGACCGACTACAAGGATTTGGCGCTGCCGCACGGTTTGCTCGCGTGCTGGTCCAGTCCGATTTGCGATGCCGACGGCAACACGGTCGCGACGTTCGCCTTCTACTACCGCGAGGTCCGCGGACCGACCGCGTTCGAACGCGAGGTGGTTGCCAACTGCCTGTATCTCAGCCTGATCGCGATCGACCGGCATCACCGGGTCGTCGAGCACCAGCGCCGGGCGTTCACCGATGCGCTCACCGGGCTTCCGAACCGCGCGGCGTTCAACGCTGCGCTCGCCGGCCTCGAAGCGCGGGGGGATCGTGGCTGGGCGCTGTTCATCCTCGATCTCGATAACCTGAAGATGGTCAACGACACGTTCGGCCATCACGCAGGCGATCAGTTGTTGAAGACCGCCAGTGAAAGAATCGCCGCGGCTGTAAAGCCGGGCCCGGCGTTCCGGGTCGGTGGCGACGAATTCGCCATGATCCTTGAGTCTCCCGACGCCTTGCGCGATCTTCACGCGACGGCCGAGCGCATCCTGGAACTGCTCGCGCCGCCCGCCGATTGCGGTGGGCAGATCGTCGTCCCGCGCGCGACCATTGGCGGCGCAGTCCATACGCACGACGACCCGACCGTCGAGCGCGTTCGGCAGAACGCGGACTTCGCCCTGTATCATGCGAAGGAAACCGGCCGGGGTGGGTTCGTCCGCTATTGGGCGGGCCTCGGATCGAGCATGACGCGGCGACTGGGGGCCATCAGGGACCTCGGCGCCGCGCTGCGCGAAGACCGGGTCGAGGCCTTCTACCAGCCGATCTTCCGTCTCGACACGCGAGAGATCGTCGGGCTCGAGGCGCTTTGCCGGATGCGTATCGGCGATAATATCGTCGCGGCGTCGTCGTTCCATGAGGCGACGACCGACGCCCACGTCGCGACCGCATTGACCGCGCGGATGATGGACCTGGTTGCGGCGGACCTGCGCCGGTGGCTGGATCTGGGCATCCCCTTTCAGCATGTCGGGATCAACGTATCGTCCGCGGACCTGAGCGGCGGGGGCGTCGAGCGCGTCCTGACCGCGGCGTTCGAACGCGAGGGCGTATCCCTCGAACACGTCATCCTGGAAGTCACCGAGACGGTCTACATGGGCCGCGGCGATCAGGCGGTTCAGGACGCGATCAGGGCGCTACGCGCGCGCGGCATACGCGTCGCGCTGGACGATTTCGGAACCGGCTACGCTTCGCTGACGCACCTGCTGACGGTGCCGGTCGACGTCATCAAGATCGACAAGACGTTCGTCGACCATCTCGATCCGGACGGTGTCAGCCTGACGATCGTCGAGGGGCTTATCCGGATCGCGCAGAAGATGGGGATCCGGATCGTCGCGGAGGGGATCGAGTCCGAGGATCAGGTCGAACAACTTCGCGTGATCGGCTGCGTGCTGGGGCAGGGCTTCATCTTCTCGCCCGCGGTCGATCGCCGCGCCACGACGCTGCTTCTGCTGGACCACAGCCAGAACGCGGTTCGCTTGCCGGTCGTGAAGGATGGATCAGCCGCGCGCTGACATTTTCCGACAACGACCGTCCATTGCGAAGCAACCGAGTCCCTGACGCCCTGTTCAAAGCGACGCAGCGAGTTTCACGCAGTTTCGTCCGCCCGTTTTGGCCGCGTAGAGCATCGTGTCCGCGCTCTCTAGCCAAGTGGCTACCGAGCTGACGAGCGGCGACAGTTCCGAAACGCCAAAGCTGGCGGTAACCTGGCGCGTTCCGCCATCCGGCAAGGGCATCGAACAGTCGGCGATCGCCTGTCGAAGCCGTTCGGCGACCTCGACGGCTTCGCGTCCGCTCGTCTCGGGCAATAGCAGGGCGAATTCCTCCCCACCCAGCCGGCCGAACACGTCGCTGGGCCGCAAGACGACCTCGGCGATGCTCGCGATCTTGTGGAGTACCTGATCGCCGACCCCGTGCCCGTGCGTATCGTTGACCGACTTGAAATGGTCGATGTCGAGCATCACCAAGGCGCTCGGACGGCCGTAGCGGCGTGCGCGTGCGATCTCGCGCTCCGCCTGTTCGATGAACCCGCGCCGCGTCAGCGCACCGGTCAGGTGGTCGACGCGGGCGATCAGTCGCAATTCCAGTTCATCGCACACGATGTTGGCGAAATTGCTCAGGATCGACACGTCTGCGGGGCTGAACCGGCGAGCCCGGGTGTCCATCGCGCAGAGCGCACCCACATTATAGCCTTCGGGCGTACGCAACGGGATACCCGCGTAGCTGCGGACGTACGGCGGGCCTGCGACCAGGGGACTGTCGGCGAACCGTGCGTCGCACAGCGCATCCTCGATGATTAGCGGTTCGCGTTGCGCGATCGTGTGGGTGCAGAACGATATGGCGCGAGGTGTTTCGGTACGGCTCAGGCCGCGTTGCGCCTTGAACCACTGCCGGTCGCGATCGACCAACGTCACCGTCGCGATCGGTACGGCGAGGACCGTACGGACCAGCGTCACGATCTTCTCGAACGGTTCCTCGATCGCGGTGTCGAGAACCTCGAGACGGCGCAGTGCGGCGAGCCGTGCATCGTCGTCATGCAGTCGGGCGTCATCCACAATAGGGCTCCTTCATCATCGCGCGGATCGCGATGGTCAAGTCGTCGGCATAGCTGTCGACCAGCGTCCGAACGCTGGCGGCGACCATGTCCTCGTCAACGCCCGCCGCGCGCAAGCTTTCGATCAGTGCCGACAGGTGCGCCTGATGGCGTAGCACGCTGTCCAGCAACTGGGCCGGGATCTCAAGCGGTTCCGGTGACGTTGGAGTAGGATGCAGTTGATCGATACGCACGGGCGGTCTTCCTGAATACGGCAACCGCATGTTACGGCGCAATGGTTAACAGGTCGCGTATTCTGCGGTCGAATGACCCTGGTTCGGAGCCGGTGCGCTTTTATCGCGCGCCGCTGCATGGGTGACCCGAGCCGCAGATTATTGCGCATCCGAACTGGCTTCGATCAAGAACCTCGGGGGGCACGATGACGATTCTACGTAGTCCCGCGCAGTCGCGCCCAACGAGATGGTCGGAAAAACCGGGCGGATACGGCGTGATCTTTTTATTGTTGCTGCGACCCGAGTTTATGAAAAGCTGAAACGGCGTGCGCCGAAACTCATAACCGAATCGGCCAGAATTTGAAACTTGATGTATATTTAGCGTTGAATTATCGTAATTTATCAACGGGACTTTGATCGCGTTCATCGTGGATCGCTGATCCGGAGCCGGTGACGATCGTACGGCAGTCTCGCTTCGGGAGGTTGGCGGATGTTGGAAGCAGGTCATGTGACGGTCAACGGTCGGGGGGAGCTTACCGGCGTCGATGCGGCGTTTTGCGACATACTGAAGTCGCAGCCCCACAAGGTGCGCGGCAAACTCGTGCTCGATGTCACCGCGCCGGCCGACCGGACGGAATGCGCGGCCGCAATCGCCAAACTGATAGCGACCGGTACGCCTTTCAGCATCGTCAAACGATTCCTGTGCGACGACGGATCGCTCGTCTGGGTAAGAAACACCGTGTCGCTGATGGCGGGCGGCAATGATCCAGGCGCGATCGTTGCGACGATAGAGCCCGTCATCACGCATGATGGCGGGCGTGATCCGGCGCTCCTGCTCGAAACCGCGAGGTTCCTCGTTGCTGGCAGGCGAGACCGGGCGACGATCTGCGATCCGTCGCTTTTTTCGGAACCCGGATGGGATGCCATTCTCGCAGCCTATGTGGCCGAGGCAGAAGGCCGCGCAGTCGATGCGACCGGCTTGGCTGAGGCGCTAGGGTATCCCCATGCCGTCGTAACCCGGTGGGTCAGGGCGCTCGAACAGCACGGCGTACTCGAACTAGAGACTCGAAATCCGACGCTGGACCGCGAGAAGGCCTTTCGGTTGACGGCGGACACACACAGGAAACTGGAAACGTATCTAGCTCAGATCGTCGTCAACGCACCGCGTATGACCGGAGCGCACGATCCGGCAGAATAGGTACGTTCGAAACCGTGCCGGCCTTGATCGCCGGCACGTTGGGCTGACGTTGGTCATGACGCCTTTCAACGGCGCCTTGGCTTGAGACGGCATTGCCGGGGGTTTGCGCATTTCCTGGTGAGCGTTGTGGAGGTTTGCATGGGACTCTACCGGCCGACGATAGAACTGCTCGAAGAGGCGCTGCGCCAGATGGATATGATGGGCGAGCACTTGGCGGCGGCACATATCGCGCAAGCCATCGATCTGTTGAAGGAAAAGGCAAAGCGCGCCTGAAAACGCGGCCGATGGTCGCAGTACGGGTAGGCGGTGGGCGTATGCGCGAAACCAGTGGAATCGGAGGGGCGGGGTCCTTCACTACCGTGACCGACCCCGCCCGAAAAGTTTACGCCTTCAGGCCCTTGGCCATGTTCAGGTGTGCGGTCACGATCGGTACCAGTCCGGTAGCGAACGTCTTCAGGGCCGGAACGTCGCCGGTCGCCGCATAACCCTTCAACGTGTCGAGCGTCTGCTGATGCCCGGCGGTCTGTTCGGCGATAAAGGTGCGGTCGAAATCGGCACCCGTCTTTGCCTTCAGCGCGTCCAGCTTCTGCTGCTGTTCGGCATTGAGCGCAGGATCGGGCACGAGGGCAGGGCTGAGGCCCGACGCCGTCGCCTTCAGCTTCGCGGTCGACGCGGTATGGGCGTCGATCATCATCTGCGCGTATTTCTTGACGGCACTTGAGGACGAGGCGGTCAAGGCCGCCTGCGACGTCGCAATCTCGAACGCATCGCTGGCAGCCGCCATGTTGGCGAACGCCTGACCGGGCGCATCCGCAGCGGTCGCCGTCGCATCGTTGGCGACCGTCGTGTCGGTTGCCACCGTCGCGTTGGTGTCCGCAGTCTCGGTCTTCGAACCGCACGCGGACAGCGCGAGCGTGGCAGCGGCCAGCGGCAACAGGCTTTTCATCGAAAGCATTGGTGGTCTCCTTTAATCCATGAACCGGTGTTCCGAACGTACGGTTGCGCGGCGACGTTCCACTATTGTCGGGAGCTTACTGCGTTGCCTCTCGTTGAGCGCGATGACGGCCGTCGGGGCCGATAACCACAAGGAGCCAACGCGATGAGCATCTTCGGCAACATCATGAGCAAGATCTTTCACCACGGCGCGACGACGCAGGCCGCGGCGCCGGCCCCTGCGCCTGCAACGTCGAGCGCCGCACCTCCAGCCCCTGCACAGGTGGCCCCGGCCGCCGCACCGGTACAGGCAGCCGCACCCCAGTCCGTCGACGTCGGTGCAGTGCTGTCGGAAATGGCGGCGATGAAGGATGGCGGCGGAAACTACCAGACGTCGATCGTCAACCTGCTTAAGCTGCTCGATCTCGACTCCAGCCTGGCCGCACGCAAGGAACTGGGAACGGAATTGAACGTCCATTCGGGCGCGGATGGAAGTGCCGAACAGAACGTCGCACTTCACAAGGCGGTGATGGCCAAGCTCGCCGAGAACGGTGGCGTCGTGCCGGACAGCTTGCGGAACTGACGTCGCTAGGCCGTGGTGGGTAACGCCAACGAATATCGTTGCGTGCCCGACCACGGTCGATGGCGGATCGGTCGATGCTCCCGGGAGGGGCGCGACACCGACGAGCTCGCCTCTTCCGAAATATCGCCGATACCACCGCGCCGCTGGTACAGATGGCATTTACCTACGGCGCGTGATCGGGCCTAACGCGCTTACCCGCCGTGCCGACGCGGCCTAATGCACCTCAGGCCGTCGAGCTATCACGCGGCAAGGCTCGCCCGCTTAGCAAGATACGCATCTACGGCCGCGGTGAGAATTGCCCCGCCGTGTAGACCGAGCTTGGTCCGGCGCCAGAGGATGTCTTCCGCAGTCCGCGCCCATTCCTCATCGATGAGATAATCGATTTCCCGGGTGGAAAGGCCGTGCCCGATATCGTCGAGGTCCGTGGCGTCGCCAAGGACGCGATCGATACGCGTGCCATAGGCGTGCGCCAGTCGCTCCGCGTTGATCGCGTCGAGGAACGGCCAGCGCGCGCGGACACTTTTCAGGAACGTCGCGAAATCGCTGTTCGGCAGGTCGCCGCCGGGGAGGGAAACGCCGGCAGTCCAGGGCTTCGCCATCGCGGGCAGGAACGGCGCCAAATCGGCCAGTGCATGTTCCGCGAGCCGGCGATAGGTAGTGATCTTGCCACCGAACGCGGACAGGATCTGCGGCGCGGCGTCCGTGCCCAGTCTCAGGACATAGTCGCGCGTCACTTCGGAGGCGTTCTCGTTGCCGTCGTCGAACAAGGGCCGGACACCGGAATAGCTGCCGACGACGTCGTCCGCGCCGATCTGCCGCGTGAAGTAGCGGTTGACGCTGTCGCACAGATACGCGGTTTCGTCCGGGTCGATGGTCGGATGCGACGGATCGCCCTCATACGGCTTGTCGGTCGTGCCGATCAGGGTGAAATCGTCTTCATAGGGTATCGCGAAGACGATCCGCTTGTCCGGGTTCTGCAGGATATACGCGTGCTCGCCTTCGAACAGTTTGGCGACGATGATGTGGCTGCCCTTGACGAGGCGGGGCGGGCGTTCGGCATGCGCCTGCGGCATTTCCGCGAGCACCTTGCTGACCCAGGGGCCGGACGTGTTGACGATCGCGCGTGCGCGCACCGTGCTGCCGTCGCCCAGCGTCGCGGTCCAGAGGTCGCTGTCGCGCCGTGCACCCTCGAAGCTGGTATGCGTGCGGATGTCGGCACCGCGCTCGGCCGCGTCCAGCGCGTTCAGGACGACCAGCCGCGCATCGTCGACCCAGCCGTCCGAATAGACGAAACCGTGCCGTATCGGTTTCAGCCCGGCGCCCCATTTCGTCTTGTCGAGGCGCACGCCCTTCGATTTCGGCAACCGGGTCCGACCGCCGATGTGATCGTACAGGAACAGGCCAAGCCGGATCAGCCACGCCGGCCGCATGCCCGCGGCCAGCGGCATGACGAACCGCATCGGCCGGATCAGGTGCGGGGCCACGTCGATCAGCTTTTCCCGTTCGGCGAGCGCCTCCCGGACCAGTCGGAACTCGTAATATTCGAGGTAGCGCAGACCGCCGTGGATCAGCTTCGTACTCGACGACGAGGTGTGAGAGGCGAGGTCGTCGCGTTCCACCAGCATCACGCTCAGTCCGCGGCCCGCGGCATCGCGGGCGATGCCCGTGCCGTTCACGCCGCCGCCAATGACGAGAAGGTCGACGGTTGCCGCGTGGTGGTCCGTGACGCCGGTCATGCCTTCGATCCCGAGCGGGTACGGCCGACGGCCTCCTGCCAACCCTCCATAAGAGCAGCGCGCTGTGCGTCCTTCATCGCCGGTCGGAACGTCCGATCCTCTTTCCAGGCAGCGGCGATGTCGTCCGGACCGTTCCAGATCCCCACCGCCATCCCCGCGAGGAACGCCGCGCCGGCGGCGGTCGTCTCGATATTGGCCGGGCGTACGACGTCGGTGTCCAGCATGTCGGCGAGGAACTGGCAGAACCAGTCGTTTGCGGCCATCCCTCCATCGACCCGGATCTGCCGTGCGTCACGAGCGCCATCGGCGACCATCGCATTCATCAGGTCGGCGGTCTGGTAGGCGACGGACTCGAGGGCCGCGCGGGCGATATGCGAACCGGTGGCGGCAAAGGTCAGCCCGGTGATGCTGGCGCGGGCGTCCGGGTCCCAGTGCGGCGCGCCGAGGCCGACGAACGCCGGCACCATGTAGACGCCGTCGTTGCCGTCGAGCTTGGTCGCCATGTCATCCGTATCGGCCGCGCGGTTGATCAGGCCGAGGCCGTCGCGAAGCCACTTCACCGCGGCCCCTGCGACGAAGATAGAGCCCTCGAGCGCGTAGGTGATCTTTCCGTCGAGTTGATAGGCGATCGTCGTGAGCATGCCGTTCTTGCTCGTCACCGCGTCCTCGCCGGTGTTGAGCAGTACGAAGCATCCCGTACCATAGGTCGATTTCGCGTCGCCACGCTGGAAACAGGCCTGGCCGACGACGGCGGCCTGCTGGTCGCCTGCCATGCCGCCGATCGGCACTGGCTTGCCAAGCAGGTCCGCCGTCGTCTCGCCGAAGATCGTGCTGTTGTCCTTCACCTCCGGCAACAGGCTGACGGGAATGTCGAGCATCCGCAGCATGTCGTCGTCCCACGCACCTTTGTGGATGTCGAACAGTAACGTGCGCGATGCGTTGCTGGCATCGGTGGCGTGAACCTTCCCGCCGGTCAGACGCCACAGCAGGAAACTGTCGATCGTCCCGAACGCGAGTTCGCCGCGCTCGGCACGCTCACGGACGCCGGCGACTTCGTCCAGGATCCATTTCAGCTTGGTACCCGAGAAATACGGATCCAGGATCAACCCGGTACGCGCGCGGACGAGCGGTTCGTTGCCGTCCGCCTTCAGTTGCGCGCACAGCTTCGCGGTGCGGCGATCCTGCCATACGATCGCATTATGGACGGGCTTGCCGGTCTTGCGATCCCATACCACCACCGTCTCGCGCTGGTTGGTGATGCCGATCGCCGCGATCTTGCCGCCATCGGCTTCCGCAGCGTCCTTGAGCGTGTCGACCGTATCGCGCCAGATGTCCTCCGGGTCGTGCTCGACCCAGCCCGACTGCGGATAATGCTGCGCGAATTCGCGGCGCACGGCGTGGCGCGGCACACCGTCCGTGCCGAAGGTCATGCTTCGGGTCGAGGTCGTGCCCTGGTCGATCGCCAGAATGATCGTATCGGTCAAGCGTCACGCTCCTCGTTCAGTTCGGCACGCGTCATTGCGGGCCGGCCACGGGCTTGTCCCGCGGCAGGAAAGGGCGGATCAGCAGATGCTGTGCACCGCCGCCGATCACGGCGCCGATCAGCGGACCCGCGATCGGTGCCCACCAATAATTGCCGACGCCCGGAAAGGCGGATGAGTCCCATCCCATTAGCCACGCGAAGCTGCGCGGACCGAGGTCGCGCGCCGGGTTTATCGCCCAGGCCTCCAGATACCCCATCGACGCGCCGATCACGGCGACCAGCAGGCCGATCACGATAGCGCCGAAATTCGCTTGCGGGGCCATCGTATTGAACTCGTCGGTGATCGCGAAGATCCCGAATATCAGGATGGCGGTCAGAATGATTTCGTCGACGAACCCCTTCATCGTCGTCACCGCGACCCCCGGCGCGGTGAAGAACACGCCCGCCGCGCCGCCACCCGCTCGCGTCAGATGCTGGGTCGCGTTGAAATGGTCGATGACGTTGTAATACAGCGCGTACACGATCGCGGCACCGAGGAACGCGCCGACCAGTTGCGCGCACCAATAGGGTATCACCTTGCGCCAGGGAAAGCCGCGATACAGCGCCAGTGCGAGCGTCACGCCGGGGTTTGCGTGGGTGCCCGATACGGCGCCCGTGACGTAGATCGAGATGGAGACCGCCATCCCCCAGGTCATGCAGACGCCCCAATAGGCGGTCTTGTACGGGCTGGGATCATACAGCGTGTACATGGCGGCGACCGACAGGCCGAACGTCATCACGATCAGGATGGCAATCGCTTCGGAGATCAGTTCGCCGAGGAAGGCCTTGGATTGCGGTTTCATCTGCCTATCCTCGCGCCGGGGCCGTCACGGCTGGGCATGGGTTAGCATGCGGCTCGGCGCGCGTCTCGCGGTTCGATCGCATCCTCGGCACGCCTCGGTGCGCGAAAGGGATCACCGAGGCAGGGCAAGGATCGCCTGCACTCAACGCCGGGCAGGGGCGGCGGATAGGGCGCTGGCGATCGCGTCGCGCATCGGTTTCGCGGCAAATCGGTCGTCGTAAGGGCAGGGGCGACGTCGAGCGCCGTCCGCGCGAGGCTCGAACCCCTCGATCCAGCTGTAGCGGTCCGTCATTCCCCAGGCGACGATGTCGCGGACCGATGGGTAGTCGAGCATGACGTCGAGATATCCGCGGGTGTAGGCCGCGACCGCCGTATCGCGTGCGACCACGTCGCCGGGCAGACCGTTGTCGCGCACGTCTAGTTCGGTAATTACCAAGGCAAAACCCATCGCGGTCACGGTATCGAGAAACCGGCGCCAGTCGCCCTCGAGCGCCCGGACGGCCCCCTGCGCATCGACCCCTTGGGTCACGATGTGCGACTGCACGCCCAGCGCATCGACGGGTACGCCGCGGGTCCGAAACCCTTCGAGCAGCTTCAACACCCCGGCGCGGTGGTTCGCGTTCCCCGGTTCCCAGCTCATATAATCATTGTAGACGAGCTGCGCATGCGGGGCCGCGACCTTTGCGGTCCGGAAGGCGAGGTCGATCGTCGGCTCGGGACCACCCAGGGCTCGCGACAGCGCAGTCTGGTACAAACTCCCGTCCGCCGGGTTCACGGCCTCGTTGACGACATCGTAGCTGCGAATGCGCGTGCCGTATCGCTGGCAGACCGTCGTGACGTGTTCGACAAGCAACCGTTCGGCCTCGCGGGCCGGTCGTGCACCGAAGTCGTACGCTTCTTCCCAGCGTGGCATCCATTTCGGCTGATGCCAGAGCAGGTTGTGGCCCCGTACCGGCAGGGCGTTGGCGTCCGCCCAGGCCATCATCGCGTCGAACCGACGAAAATCGAAGCTGGTAGGACCAGGCCGGATCGACTGCCACTTCATCTCGTTCTCACCTACCAGCAGACCGCATTCGCGGCGCAACAGGTCGGCATAGGCGGGGTTGGCGAACGACCCACGATCGGCACCGGGCTCGCCCCATGCGAAACAGGACCCGAAACGCATTCCCTTGGCGGCGGCCAGCGATTGAAGGCTGACGAAGCCGGACGGTGTCGACCGAGACCCGAGGGGGCCGGCAGCGGCGGTGCTGGTCGTCGCCGTCGCGGTACCGACATTCGCGGTCTGGCACCCGGTTACTGCAAGCCCGGCGAGCATCGCCAGCCCATCACGTCGCGTGATTTCCACCTAACATCCTCTGCCCCGAGACTATTCTCTTTGAGCGAGCATCGTGCGCGAGGTCGACGCTGTCAATCGGACGCGGCAGCGTCCTGGCCTTGCGACCTCACCCCGGACCCATGCTGGAACATCAGTCGCGGCCGAACTCCAACTGAGATTGCGCGGCGGGTAATTTTGCCTGCAGCGACAGCGCGCGGGTCTTTCGCCACGCCAGCGACTGACGGTTCAGTGCGTCGAGATCGGCCTCCCCGGCGAGGACGGCCTCGGCTATAGCGATCGCCCGGTCGAGACAACGCCGATCCGCGCACGCATATGCCGGGCGGCCTTGAATATGGTCGTACCAGACGCCCGCGCAGGCGTGGTCGAGGAAGATGCGCTGGAAGCAATGATCCGCGCGCACCGGCCAACTCCGCCCGATTGCCGCTTCCGGTAGCGCCTCGCGGGTCAGTTCAAGCCAACACGATTCTGCGGCCTTACGGCTCTCGATCTCCATCGAGTTCGAACGAACGGTACGAAGAAAAGTCGCGGTCGCGGGCAAGCCGTTCCAGGCATTCGTTGGAAAGGCAGGATCGTCACGCAGTAACTCCGGACGTGCCCGGCGACGTGCATGACGAGCCTGACCCAGAATATCGGCTATGGGATACGGACATCCCATAGCCGATCGCGCCTAGAACTTGACGTTCGTGCTCACGAAAAACGCGCGGCCATAAGGATCGTAAGTCGACGGATACGTGTTCGCCTGTTCCTGGTTGTCGCCGAGGATCGGAGGCTGCTTGTTGAAGACGTTGTTGACGCCGACCGACCAGGTGAAGCCAGGCTTGACCTCGAACGCCGTGCTCAGGTCGAAATAATGATACGCCTTGATGTGATCGACCGAATAGCCGCCGGTATCGTCATCGACCGGGGACAGATAGCGGTAGAGCAATGAGACGGTGACGGGACCGGTCGAATAGGTCGTCCGTCCCGACAGGCGCCATTTCGCGTACGGGTTGCCGCAGGTCGTGCCGAACTTGCCGGCGCAATCGATCTTGAGGTCCGGGATGGCGGCGACCGGGTTGTAGTCGAACGCGATAAGACGGGTGCCGCTGAACCGGAAGTCCAGCTTGCTGGTGCTGCTGCCGAAGGCGCCGAAGCCGAGCGGCAAGGCATAGCGTGCCTCGAAATCGACGCCGCGGGTGGTGACGCCGCCGGTGTTGGCCAACGTGTTGGCGGCATTGGTGATCGTGTAGCTGTTGGCGTCGCGCGGCAGCGACGCGCAATAGCTGGTGTTGTACGGCGTGTAACCATTACCGTCGTCGCCGTAACATGCGCGGATCAGGTTCGTCGTTCCGACCGTCGAGATGTAGTTCGCGATCTTGATCTTGTAATAGTCCGCGGTGAACGAGAAGCCGGGAAGGACACGCGGCTGCAGGACGATGCCGGCGGTGTATGTGTCCGAGGTTTCCTCGCGAAGCGCGGGGTTGCCGCCGTTGATCGTCTGGATCTGCGTGCTGCCACCGTCATACGCGGTGCCGATCGCGCTGGCCGGAACGCCGGTTGCCAGGCAGCTCGCGTTGAGGTTGGTATTCGTCAGCGCGACTGCCGTCGTGCAGGGATCGGTCGCCGACGGGAAGTCCTGCGTCGAGCCGCTATACAGATCAGACACGGTCGGCGCCCGGACGGCGCGCGAATACTGGCCTCGGAACGAGATGTCGTCGATCAGCGACCAGACCACACCACCCGAATAGGTGTTCACCGACTTCGCCGCGGTCGAGTAATAGGAATAGCGATACGCGCCATTCACTTCGAGGCGCTTGATCAATGGGATATCTGCCAGCAGCGGGACCGCGACCTCGGTATACGCTTCCTTGACGTCGTAGCCGCCGCTCAGACCTTCGCCCGCGTTGAAGCCGACGACGTCGCCCGACGACAGCGAGAAGTCCGGGTTGTAGCTGCCGTGCTCGCGGCGATATTCGGTGCCGAAGACGATCCCGACCGGGCCTGCGCCGAGATCGAACAGGTTGCGGTTCGAGATCGACGCGCTGGCGACCTGTTCGCTGATCGTGCTCGTGTTCTGCACCGGGATGGTGATGAACGCGGCGGCGGCCGAACTGATGTTGCCGGCGCCGAAGATGTTGAGGGGAACGCACCCATTGCTCGGGTCCGAGCAGACGAGGTTGCCACTGGAGTCATAGGTCGTGCGCAGGGCCTGGAGCACGCGGCTGTTCGATACGTTGCCGCTCTGCGTCTCGATCGATTTGGTGCGCGAATAGCTGTAATAGGCGTCGTAGTTCCAACCGCCGCCAAGGTCGCCATTGGCACCGAGGACCGCGCGATACGCGGTGTTGTCGAGGCTGGAGACGCGGTCGCCGACTTCGGTCAGGCGGCGATAGATCGTCGAGGTGACATAACCGTCGCCATCGGTATCCAGGCCCTTCAGCAACGCCTGCGACCCAGCCGAAAGGAACGACGAGTCCGCGTCGAGCGAGACCGAGCCAGTGTACGGCGTCGGCGCCAGCTCGTTCTTCACGCGGTTGTTGATGAACTGGCCTTCGGCATAGACGTTCAGCGCCGGGCTGACCTCATAATGCGTCTGCGCGCTCATCAGGAAACGCTGCTGCGGGACCTGGAGATAATTGTATGGCGCGTAGTTATACGCGTCAGTCGCCGAATTATACGGCGTGTAGCTGCCGTCAGTCTCGAACTTGCGTCCAACGCCGCCGATCGCGAAACGGGTACCTTCGATCGAGCCGGAACCCCCCGCGATGAGGCCACCCGAGCCGTCGTCGACCAGCGCCTGCTTCGAGTAATCGCGCGCGGACTGAAGGATGCCGTCGCGTTTGGTGTAATCGAAATAGATCGTCGCATTGCCGCGGCCGTCTTCGAAATTGCCGCCGAGCAACAGATTGCCGTTGAAGTTCGCACCATCGCCCGCCTCGTTGATGCGGTAATCGGCGTTCGCTTCTACGCCACTGAAATCCTTCTTCATCACGAAGTTGACGACGCCGGCGATCGCATCCGACCCGTACACGGCTGAGCGGCCGCCGGTGACGATGTCGACCCGCTCGATCAGCGCGGCCGGAATGGTATTGAGGTCGACGACCTGGTTGGCGTCATAGGCGACGTAGCGGCGGTTGTTGACCAGCACGAGCGTGCGGGTTGACCCGAGCCCGCGGAGATCTGCGGTGGCGACGCCGCCGCCGGGATTGTTCGACGCGCCGGTGGTGCTCGGGATGAGTTGCGGCAGGTCCTTCAGCACGTTCTCGACGTTGATCTGGCCCGACAGCGCGATCTCCTTCGCGCTCACGACCGAGATGGGCGAGGCCTGCTTCAGGCTGTCGCCGCCGAGGCGCGAGCCCGTCACGACGATGGTGTCGCCGTCCGCGGGTGCCGCCGGGTCGGTTTGTGCCTCCGCGGGTGTCGCCGTCGCCGGTACAGGAGTCTCGGCCGTCTGGGCGAAAACCGGGGTGGTGAACCCAAGCAGAAGCGTAGACGCCAGAAGGCGTTTGCGAAAGTCGAGACGCATGTCGATACTCCCTGAACCACAATCTCGTATATTGCGGTGATTTGGTGCGATTACGGTTGGTTCCGTCGCCTTGGTCTGCGGCCGTAATCGGGGATCGACAATGCTTAATCAGCCATCAAAATGTCATCATCTGAAGGTGTTGTACCGTTGGCACGGTTTGCGACACAGCGTTGCTATGTCACGACTTTGTGTGACGCGGGGTAACGGCCGCGAAACACGCGACGTGCGATCGGTGTGGGCGTGGCGATGACTCCGTCGATCGAGCGCCGCGTCACTGGAACGTCGCTCCACTCGCCATGGCCTTGCTCGGGCTGAGGCCCTGCTGTTCGAGGAACTGGTTGAGCCCGGCGACCAGATCCTGCGCCGCGCCGCTGGTCAGCGCGATCCGCCCGACGACCACGCGCTCGACCGATGGCGGCTGGCGCGCATGGTCGCAGCGGGCACTTTCAAGTGTCAGCACGATGACCCCGTTGAGGTTCGCGAACCCCGCAAGCCCGGTGGCGAAGACCTCCGGCGCGAAGGGATTGTCGATCAGCGCGGGCAGGTTCGACGACGGCATCGGTTCCGACGCCGGAACGCCCTTGATGGCAACACGCATGATGCTTCTCCTTGCAATAGGCGGGCGCACAAGCCCTGGTGGCAAGCAGCCTGTCTGACGCGTTCCAATGTCCCGATGATTTCTCCGGCAACGTGGCGGCGTCACATCACACCGCAGGGGGATGCGCGGTCGCGTGATGTTGCACGACTGTCGCCGGGCCTGACACGTTGGAACATCCGAAGGAAACATCCGCCGTCGATGCGCCCGGTTCACCCCGGAGACGCATGCATGATTTTCGATTTGGGCGCTGGTTCCGTGGCTTGGGCCATCGCAGGAACCCTGGCCACGGCATCCGGCACGACGCCACCGCAGGCCAGTCCGGTGCCCGGCAAACCGTCCTCGTCCGCCGGAACCCCGGCGTTGGACGTCCCCGCCCGCACGATCAAGACCTTGCGCGTCGAGGGGGCGCAACGGATCGAACCCGAGACCGTGATGAGCTACACCAGGCTTCGGATCGGCGCACCGTACACCGCCGAGACGCTCGACCAGGCTTTGAAGGATCTGCAAGCCAGCGACCTGTTCGCGGATTACGCGATCGCCGGCGTCGCGGATGGCAACATCGTGCTGCGCGTTCGCGAGAACCCGATCATCAACCGGGTGATCATCGAAGGCAACAAGGCGCTGAAGAGCGACAAGATCACCAAGGAGATCAAGCTCGCACCGCGCCAGATCTTCACGCGCACCGCGGTCCGCCAGGACATCGGCCGGATCATCGAACTGTATCGGCGGCAAGGTCGGTTCGCGGCGGTGATCGATCCGAAGATGGTCAATCTCGACCAGAACCGCGTCGACGTCGTGTTCGAGGTCAGCGAAGGCCCGAAGTCGAAGGTTCGGCAGATTAATATCCTCGGCAACGCGGTCTTCTCTGACGCACAGATCCGCGCGCAGATGGCCACCAAGCAGGCGCGGGTAAGCCGGCTGCTCTCGTCGGCGACGAGTTACGACCAGGATCGCCTGAGCTACGACCAGCAGAAGCTGCGGCAATTCTACCTGACGCAGGGCTATGCCGATTTCCGCGTCACCTCCGCTGTCGCCGAACTGACGCCCGACAAGAAGGACTTCATCATCACCTATGTGGTGGAGGAAGGAAAACGGTATAAATTCGGCGACGTCGGCGTCGACAGCCAGATCCGCGACTTCGACAGTAAGAAGCTCGCCGCCACGTTGCAGCTGAAGAAGGGCGACTGGTACAATGCGAAGCTCGTCGAAGATTCGGTCGACAACCTCAGCCAGACCGCGGGGCTGTTCGGCTATGCCTTCACAGAGGTGAATCCGGAGTTCCAGAAGGATCCGGACACGCTGACGATGGGCGTGACCTTCAACATCGCCGAAGCCAAGCGCACCTATGTCGAGCGCGTCGAGATCAACGGCAACACGCAGACCAAGGACAAGGTCGTCCGCCGCGAGATCCGCCTCGCCGAGGGCGACGCGTTCAATAGCTTCCAAGTCAAGCGCTCGGAGGACCGGATCAATTCGCTCGGCTATTTTCAGGACAAGATGGCGATCAAGCAGACCCCCGGATCGGCACCCGACCGCGTCGTGCTGGAGACCAATCTGGAAGAGAAATCGAGCGGGGAGCTGCAGCTGTCGGCAGGCTATTCGAGCCTCGAGAGTTTCATCGCATCGGCGAACATCACCCAGCACAATTTCCGCGGCATGGGCCAGGAACTGCGCGCGGGTGTCAGTTACTCGGCCTATTCGAAATCGGTCAATCTGGGCTTCACCGAGCCGTATCTGTTCGATACGAACGTGGCGCTGGGCGGCGATCTGTTCCGCCGCGACTACAGTTCGTACAGCACCACCGGCGACAGCAACGACACCACCTACGAGCAGGTGTCGACCGGCTTCCAGATTCGCGCGGCGGTGCCGCTCACCGAATATTGGTCCGCCACCGCACGCTACGGGCTATCCTACGATCAGGTCACGCTCGACGCTGCCACCTATTACACCAACGGCGTCTGCGATCCCGCCATCGCCGGCACGTATCTGTGCGACGCGGTCGGCAATCGCTGGACCTCGTCGATCGGCTATTCGCTGGTGTTCGACAACACCAACAGTCGCATCCGGCCGAGCAAGGGCAGCACGTTCAGCGTCAGCCAGGATTTTGCCGGCCTCGGCGGTGACACCAAATACATCCGCAGTACTGCGAACTACACCAAGTACATGGACCTCGGCTCCAGCTTCATCCTGTCCGCGCATGCCGAGGGTGGCTATATCAAGGGGCTGGGCCAGGACGTCCGGCTGACCGATCGCTTCTATCTCGGCGATCCGCAGATGCGCGGCTTCGACATTCGCGGGGTCGGCCCACGGGTGACGCGCACCTATTACGATACGACGACCGTCCCGGCGACGCTGTCGAGCAGCAGTACCTCGAACACGCAGACTGCGCTGGGCGGAACCGCCTATTATCAGGCGCGCCTCGAACTCGAACTGCCGATGGGTGCCGGTGCGCGTGAACTCGGCCTGCGTCCGTCGATCTACATGGATGTCGGCGCGGTGTTCGGCGGCAAGACGCCGACCCTCACCGACACCTGCGCCGTCGCCAACACGGCGTCCACCGCGTGCGTCGCGGGCACGCGCCAATATACCGATACCTCGGGTAACCTCCTGTACCTGGACTCGGCCGGCGCCAGCACGACCACCAATACCGGCACGCCGTACACCTATGCGCTCGGTACTTATAAGGAGACCTACTCCGGCAACACGGCGAGCCCGCGCCTGTCGGTCGGCATCGGCGTCAACTGGACCTCGCCGTTCGGACCGCTCCGGATCGATCTCGCCAAGGCGTTGCTGAAAGCGCCCGGCGACGACAGCAAGCTCGTCACGTTCAACATCGGCGGACAATTCTGAATCGTGAACGCTTCGTAACATTCGGACATTCCGCAGACACGCCGATGCGCCAAATGATCCGCCCGAGTGGCGGACGGCATGTCGCCACGAGTTCGGGGTATCAAAGTGGGCAAAACTAATCTGACGCGCGGCCTGTTCGGCTGCTCCTTGTGTCTGATCGCGTCTCCTGCGTTCGCGCAGTCGACCGGCACCAAGGATTTTGACGAGATCGTCGTGACCGGCAAGAAGGGCGATCCTGCAGTCGGCGGCGTCGTCCTGCCGGCGACATCCAAGGCCAAGGTCGGGCTGAACGCGGAGTTCATCCAGCACGAGACGCCCGGCCAGTCGATCAACGACACGATCAACATGCTGCCCGGCGTCAGCTTCCAGAACAACGATCCCTACGGGTCGTCAGGCGGTACGCTCAGCATTCGCGGGTTCGACGCAAGCCGCGTATCGGAGATGTGGGACGGCTTCCCGCTCAACGACACCGGCAGCTATGCGATCTATTCCAACCAGCAGCTCGATCCCGAGCTGATCGGACAGGTTGCGGTCAGTCTAGGATCGACCGATGTCGATAGCCCGAGCGCGTCCGCGACCGGCTCGACGATCAACTACACCACCCGCAACCCATCCGAGGATTTCCACGTGCGGATGGCCGGATCGGTCGGCCAGTACGACTTCTTCCGTGTGTTCGGCGCGGTCGACACGGGCGTCTTCACGCCGTTCGGCACCCGCGCCTTCTTCTCGGCAAGCAAGTCGACCAACGACGTCGTGTTCACCGATGCCGGCAAGATCGACAAGACGCAGATCAACGCGAAGATCTACCAGCCGATCGGCAACGGCGGCGATTTCATCTCGGTTGCCGGCCACTACAACCGCAACATCAACAACTTTTTCGGCTCGGTGCCATTGAGCAACGTCGGCACGAGCGTCGGCACGAGCGTCGGCACGGGCTCGGGCAACCGGTTCCCGCAGACGCGTGACGAGCGCTTCTATGACGTCGGCAATTGCGTCAGCAGCGCCGGCGTCGCCTGCGGCTTCGGCGCCTACGACTATCGCTACAATCCGTCGAAAACCGCCAATATCCGCATCAATTCGCGCTTCACGCTGGCTGACAAGCTGACCTTCACCGCCGACGCGGCCTATTCGTACACGCTGGCGAACGGTGGCGGCACCGCGACCGCCTCGGAAGGCTTCGCGACGATCGGTGGCCATGCGGCCGCCGGCTATGTCGGCAGCACGCCGTATTTCGGCGGCGTAGATTTGAACGGCGACGGCGACACCAAGGACAGCGTGCTCGTCAGCGCGCCGAGCGCGACGGAAACCAACCGCTACCTGCTCAATCTCGGTTTGCGGTACGATTTCAACGACACCCAGACGATACGTGTCGGCTACAGCCTCGATTACGGCCGCCATCGCCAGACCGGCGAGCTGACCACGATCAACGGGTACGGCATGGCGACGACGCCGTTCCCGAGCGAAGAGCCGCTGCTCGACTCGACCGGTACCGCACTCCAGAAGCGCGATCGCTTCTCGAAGGCGATCCTGAACCAGGCGTTCGGCGAATATCGCGGCCGGTTCTTCGACAACAAGCTGACGCTGAACGCCGGCATCCGCGCACCGTTCTTCACGCGCGACCTGCATAATTACTGCTTCACCACCAGTTCGACGGGGGCGTTGATCTGTTCGGGGCAGAACGCGGCGACCGACGCGATCATCGCCGCCGCCTACCCGAACTACCAAGGGCCGCAGGAACGCAAGTTCAACTATAACCGCGTGCTGCCGAGCGCCGGACTGGTCTATCAGCTGGTCGCGCCGCTTGCCGTCTTCGCGAATTATTCGAAGGGCATGCAGGTCCCGGGCACGGACAACCTCTACAACAGCTTCTACTATGCCGACGGCACGGCCGGCGCCGAGGGTGCCAAGCCCGAGACGACCGACAATTTCGATGCCGGGCTGCGCTACCAGATGGGTCGCCTGCAGGCCCAGGTTTCGGGCTGGTACACGGTGTTCCACGACCGGCTCGCCTCGTCCTACGATCTCGAGACCAACACGACCATCTATCGCAACCTCGGCACGGTCCACAAATACGGGATCGACGGCAGCGTCAGCTATCGTCCGATCGACCTGGTGACGCTGTACGCGTTCGGATCGTACCTGAAGTCGAAGATCCTCGACGACGTCCAGGCGTCCGCGACGACCACTTACTATACCGCCGGCATGCGTGAAGCGGGCGCGCCCACCTACACCTTCGGTGGCCGTGTTGAGGGCAATGCCGGGCCGATCCGCGTCGGCCTTGAGGCCAAGCGGACCGGCGAGCGCTACGTCAACGACCAGAACCTGCCCGTCACGATCTCGGGCGTGCAGGTCTATGGGGCCAAGGCGCCCGCCTATACGCTGGTCAATCTCGACGCGCGTATCTCGCTCAAGCCGTTGGGGCTGGACGACCAGACCTATCTGCAGCTGAACGTGAGCAATTTGTTCGACAAGCTGTACGTCGGCGGCTTCAGCGGGACGAGTGCCACCAACTCGCTGACCTATGCGCAGATCGGTGCACCACGCGCGGTCTCGGCGACCCTTAACGTAGGGTTCTGATCGCGGTGCGGCGGGGATCAGGGTCCCCGCCGCAATCGCCTGCTGCCAGGCTACCCCTACTTGGCGGGAGCAGCTTCCGCAGCGACGGGAAGCGCGAACAAGGTCGGCGCGTCCGTGACGAACGTATCGAGTACCCCGTCGGCGATCTTGATCGGACCATCGAACCGCGTCGCACCGGGAATGCTCGGGATCGCCGCGGCTTCGGCCGCCAGGCGTTTGGCATCGGCGAAATAGCGCGACGCAGCGGTGTTGCCATCATCGGCGGCGGCCAGTCCGGCGGCGGTCAACTGGAGCGCGCGACCCCATCGTTGCATCGCATCGAGCCACGGGCGCGATTGCGCGGCGAAGCCGGGGTCGACGGTGCCGGACCTGATGATGTCGGGCGCGTTGGCGATCTCGTCGGCGCAGCGGGCGAGATCCTTGATCGCGTCGCTTCGAGCACGATCATCCGAACCGGCGATCGCCTCGCGGACCCGGTCCAGCGTGGCCTTCAAGCGCGGCGCCTGTTCCTGCCACGGTTGGCTGCCGAACGTCGGCGCCATGTGCTGCGTATCGAAGAAGGTCAGCAGCGCGCGCGTCGCCCGCTCATCGCCCCCGGCGAGTTCGCGCGCGGCGGCATGCCAGGTACGGTCCGCATCGTACGCCTCGTCGTTCCATGCGAACGCGGCCACACCGGTCACCGCGACGCGGCTCGGCGCCTCCTGGTTCATCGGGTTCGACAGGATGCCGGTAAGCTCCCCGGACAATCCAGCCTGGCGTCTGGCATAGGGTGCCATCAGCAGCCTGCCGGTCGTCTGCGCATAATCGTTGACAGGGTAATTGTCCCACAACAGCGTCTTGCGGCCGAATGCCTTGGTCGCGGCAAGAGCGTCCGGCACTGAGATGGCGGGTGGCACGACGTCGGTCCCGGTCCACTGCACGACGATGCGCGGGTCGAGGTACTTGCGCAGCGCCGCCTTGTACGGCGTTTCCTTCGCGTCGTAATATTCGGTCGGAACCATGATCAGCGGGCGGGCCTTGGGATCGGCCTTGGCGAGCTGCGTCTGGACCGCGTTCAGCAACCTGGATTGCGCGATGCCGGCCGCTTCCGCGCCCGACGGACCGAACGTCGCCTTGTCGCGGTCGCAATTCCATTTGGCATATTCGATGTCGTCGAGCGCGACGTAGAAGCTGTCGACGCCGATCGACCGGATCGCGTCGAACTTGTGTTCAAGCGCCTGCAGGTCCGCGGGGTCGGAGAAGCAGACCGAGGGACCCGGCGAAACCGCATAGACGAAATCGACATGGTTCCGCCGTGCCGTCGCCGCCAGCGTGCCGAGCGCGCTCAGCGTGGCCGCAGGGTAGGGCTCGCGCCACCGCGCGCGCGCGTAGGGATCGTCCTTGGGGCTGTAGACATAAGTGTTCGCCTTGACGGTGGCGAGAAATTCCAGATGCTTGGTGCGGTCCGCCATCGACCACGGCGCGCCGTAGAAGCCTTCGATCGTTCCTCGTATCGGCATTGCCGGATGATCGTGAATGACGAGCGCCGGGATGAAGGGACGCGCGGCGATCTGGCGGAACGTCTGCGCGGCATGGAACAGCCCATCCGCGTCATGGCCGGCAAGCGTGACGACGCCACCACGCCCCGCCGGCATGCTCACGATCGTATAGCCCTCGGCATGACGATCCGCCGAGGTCTGGCTGCGATCCAGTGCATCGCGGACGACCGCGGCAGTATCGGGGCCAAGAATGATATGTGGCCGATCGAGTACCGACGGCAGCCGCTGCGCGGTCGCGATCGTTTCCACGCCGGAAGCGGTCAATATCCTGCGGACCAGGGCAATAGTCTCCGGGTCGACCCCGGGCGCCGCGATCAGTACGACCGAGGTGCCCAGCGTCACCGCGCCGGTTCCGAGCGTGATCGATGCCGGCGCCGGGAAGATTTCGGGCAGCGTAGCGGTCTTCGCCGACGCAGGTACCGTCGACAGACCGGTCAGGGCGGCCACCGCCATGATCAGCGGTGAGCAGGCACCGATATGGCCAATGCGTCGCGTCATCCCAGTTCTCCGGTACTATAATGGTATTGTCGAACGGGATAGGCAGCTTCGCCGTCGACGGCAAGCCTTGCAGCCGTCCGTGACCGTTCGGCAGCCGGGCGGTGCGTGACGAAGCGCCGTGATCGCTCCCCGGCTATCGACCGCAGATGCGTCTTGGCTCGCGTGCAATAAGCGGAAGGCTCCTACGCCCTACGCGCGATCGCGCCGATACTGGTCGCGGTGTATCAAGTGCAGCCGCGGCTCGGCATCGTACGGGTACCCGCGGTGCCAGTGATGATGCTTGTCGCCGCGTTCATCCTCGGAGCGTTGGTACGACGTACCGACGTGACGACGGTTGACCAGTCACTGGGCGGTGCGGACAGGGGGCAATAGCAGGAATTCGAGTTCTACGTCGGCGGCCCCGTCGAGCGACAGACATCTATACCTATTCTAGCGGGAGAAACATTTCTCCATCGACGCGATCCGGGCTGGGCCGCTGGCGTGGGAAGCGTCGCCCGGAAACTGCTGGATCGACGTGTTGAGCTTGTCGAGTTCTTCGCGCGAGAGCCAACCCTGGAGCTTGCCTTGCTGGATTGCCCAGCAATCCGCCGCAGCTTCGCCAGGACCGAAGATCTGGTGAGCACATTCGTGCGTGTACCAGAACAATTGCTGCGCACGCGGGAGGTCGAGTACGCGCGGATGGAGGATGATGCGACCTTTGTACGCTGCTGCGATATCGTCGATCGGCTGGATCATCGTATCGACCGGACCACAGGTCGCGCGGTAGCCGGCCAGCAGCAACGCGCCCGGCAGGATGAGCCGCTGGGCGGTGGCGGGCTGCGGCGTGAACGCGAGCAACGATGCAGCAACAGCTGCGAGAATGTTTTTGAACATGGTGATCCTGGCCCCGCGAAGCGCGAGGACGAGAAAGAGTATCGGTCTGGAAACGATGGGGTCGATCGCGGGGCGATCGGTGTCGTTACCGAAAGCGACCGGTCGGCTGTCCAGAGATACCTTGCGCGACAAGCCGGCTTCCCGCCGCGATCGCGCCTGCTTTTGCGGCGACCGTGGTCGGTACGTTGCGACCGCGAACTGTCGACGTTGCGAGGGGGATGGGCGTGGTGCAGGGCAACAGCCCTACATCCGAGCAATATCTCGGGTGCATGAATTTCTCCGCCGATGTCCGTTAAATCGCGTCACCCTTCGCTCTCGCCGGCAGCGGAGCGTGGGATGTTCCCGAACTCTTCGGTTTGGTGCGACTTGTGCGCATCCATCAGGGCGGGGCTTCGCGATCGTTATCGCTGAACCAGCCTAACCTATGTTGGTCGTATAAGTTAAACGTCGGTTAGGCGATAAAGACCCATCTGCCAGCGAATATAATCTATGTTTTGTTCTACGACGCTGTATTGGATCATAATAATTCGGAAGATGGCGGTAATTAAATGGCTGGTCCCCTAAGCATCGATATAGAATCTGGCGTAGACGCGAATACTATCGAGGACATGATCGCCTATCCGCCAAGCGGAGACCATGTCGACCAGATCGGTGCTTTGGCGCGATCCGACGTGGCCTCCCAGGTGCGCGAATATGTCGAAAGTTTTCCCCATGCGGTAAAACTGCCGACCAATCACGTCGAACTCTACATCGTCCGCGACTTTCTATCGCGCGAGGAATGTGACGCTTTGATCGCTCTGATCGATGCCAACCGTGTACCATCGCCGGTCGTGTCGGACGATCCGATCCCGTCCTACCGGACCAGCGAGACCTGCTATCTCTACCCTGGTCCCGACGCGGTTGCGGTCGTCGAGCGCAAACTGGACGCGTTGACGGGGCTCGATCCCCGTTACGGAGAAGCGCTGCAGGGGCAACGCTACGCGGTGGGCCAGGAATTCAAACCGCATCACGACTTCTTCGATACGGGCCAGGCCTATTGGCAGGATCAGGCTGCCATGGGGGGACAGCGGACCTGGTCCGCGATGACGTTCCTGAACGAGCCCGAGGAAGGCGGGCGGACGAACTTTCCGACCGCCGGCGTCATGATTGCGCCCAAAGCGGGCAATCTGGTGATCTGGAACAACATGGACGAATACGGCGTGCCGAACCCGGGATCGCTGCATCAGGGTATGCCGGTCGCGCAGGGCGTCAAATACGTACTGACCAAATGGTATCGCGAACGACCCTGGTGCCAATGACACCTTACCGTGCGGCGGGTGGCATCGGAAAGACCGCCCGCAACGGCTTGGTGTCGGGCAGGATGTAGACGATGCCGACGGTGCCGGTGAAGAGCGGTTTCACGACGCTATCGTAAAAGCCCGGGGGAACGTTGACGCATCCGTACGAGATACGGTTGTCGTCGGGGGTGACCGAAGCAAGCCGCCCGGCGCGATCGTCTACGCGACGGCCGACGATGACCCGGTGCATCGAAAGCGCCGCGTCATAGTCGATCCAGAGGATATCCTGTTCAAGATCATTGCCGAGCGAGGCCTGGAACCGGCCCGCGGGCGTCGTCCGTTCTGCCGGTGTGATGGTGGCGAGCTTGCGCTGGCCGATGCCGGGCACGCTGTCGTCGCCGTGCGCAGCGCCGAGCAAAGCCGGCGCAGTGCCGCGCAAAATACCGGTGCGGTCGAACGCGAAGACCTTGGCGTTCACCTTGTCGATGACCACGAACGGCAGCATGTGGTTGTCGTGCGCGGTCGATACCCACTCGGCGACGTCGCGCGCGTCGTCCGAAACCGCCTCGGACCCAAACCGCGTTGCGGTTGCCGGGACGGCGACCGGCACCGGCACCGGCACCGGCATCGACGACACGACGGCCGGGCGTGCTCCAGCGGACGCGGCATGCGCATCGCTCGCGAACGCCAGCGCGACGACGGTTACAGCCACCGCGCGCCAGGTCGGCTGCGCATGCCAATACCCCGGCACGCGTCGCCGACCATCGACCATCTCAGTTCCTCGCCTGTTTGCGAGGATAGTTCGGAACCGCCGGGCGTTCCGGCGGCGTCGGCTGCACGAACGGGTGGTCGACGGTCGGCAGCGACGATTGCGGTGCAACAGGGGTGGCGGGAGTCTCGGGCGTTTCGACGATGACGGTCCCCGCACGGTCGGGCGCCGGCGTAGTGACACCGCCTTCGACGATCTCGATGACGGGCGAGACCGGAACCCGCGGACGGACCGGCGGCACTTCCAGGAATGGCCGCGTCGCGTTGGGCAAAGTCGGAACGAACGGCGGCACAGGCGCAGGAGAAGGGGCGGGGGTCGGTGTCGGAGCTGGAGCTGGAGCGGGCGCTGGTGCGGGTGCTGGAGCCGGAGCCGGAGCGGGTGCAGGCGCCGGCGATGGAGCGGGTGCCGGAGCAGGTGCCGGTGCTGGCGCCGGAGCAGGCGCCGGAGCAGGCGCCGGAGCAGGCGCCGGAGCAGGCGCCGGAGCGGGTGCCGGAGCAGGCGCCGGTGCTGGAGCGGGTGCCGGTGCTGGTGCAGGTGCGGGCGTTGGGGCGGGGGCAGGCGCTGGTGCCGCGGCGGTTATCGTTCCCGTCGTTCGGAACCCTGCCACGCAGCATGAGCTGGCAAGGGCGTATCGGTCCGCGTTCGCGCCGGCCAGCGTGTAACCGCTATAGCTGACCCCGATGCCCGTCCCGGCGCCCGTACTGTCGAACGTCGCGGTAGCGGCGGTTCCGGCGACCAACGTCACGCCGGTCGGCAGGCCGGACGTCGCGGTGGTGTTGAAGCCGTTGAGAACCGCTGCATTCGTGCCGTCCGCTACCTTCTGCGCGGTTGGGAACAGCAGCATCCGCTGGGTGATCGCCGCGCCCTCGGTCAGGACGAACTCGGTCGTGAAGTCGGTGGGAGTCGTATAGGATACCGGGTTGTAATTGATCGATACCGGTGCCGCGGTCACCGTGGTCGGCGGCGACAAGGCCGAGAAGACGATCGTGCCACCGTTGACGCCCGGACCGGTGCCGTCGGCTCCGGCGATCAGGGTCAGGCCAACCGGCAGGCCGAGGCTTTGCGCAGGAATGGTCGTGCCGCGCGTCAGCGTCACCGCCGCGTCGATCATCACGTCATGCCCGGCGCACAAGGCGATGTTGCCGTCGGTCGTGGTGATCGCATGATAGACGTTCACGTTCTGGCCCGCGTTCAGCAGAATGCTGCCGTTCGTCGTCGTCAATGCCGCGTTGACGTTCACGTCGCGACCACAGCACGCCACGATGTTGCCGTTCGTCGCCGTGATCGGCGCGTTGATCGTGACATCGCGAAACGCGTTCATGGTCAGCGTCGTCGGCACGCCGGACGCGGTCCAGGCGACCGCATCGTTGACGATGATATCGCCGTTGCCGACCGTCGTGTCGCCAGCTGCGGGCAGGGTGCTGATGGTGATGCTGGTGGTGACGAGTTGTGCCGCGAGCGTCGACCCCGAAATGTTGCCGCCGGCGCCGACCACGAAGTCCTGCGGATCGATGAGCCACGTGCCGGTCGCGCCCGAGCGCGCAAAGGTCGAGATCTGCGCGCCGTCGGCGATTGCGACCGTAGCGGCGGATGTTTCGATGAAACCACCATTGCCGCCGACCGGTGCACTGGCGTCGAGTTCACCGCTGACGGTCACGGTGCCGGTCTTCATGTCGCCGAGCAGCAGGATCGTGCCGCTCCGGTTCTGCAGCGTCCGCGCTTCGACGATGCCGGTGTTGTTCACGGCGGTGTGGAGCAGGCCGCCGGCGGCTTGCGCGGTCATCACGACCTTGCCGCCGTCCGCCCGGATCAGGCCACCGTTCTGGACGAGCGCATTCACCGCCCCCTTGTCGATCGCGACGTTGAGCAGGGCGTCGCCCGCCACGTCGAGCGTGATCGCCTCGCCGCCCGCCAGCACGACGGTGCCGAAATTGGCCTTGATGACTCCGCTGTTGCCGACGGTCGCGCCGAGCAGCGCGACGTAGCCGCCTTTCGCGTTGATCGTGCCGTCGTTCTGGACGCTCGCCCGGCTCGAGCCGGCAAAGCTCGTCTTGCCGGCGAGGAAGTCGGCATCGGGAATGTCCAGCGTCGAGGCCACCAGGCCGCCGACGTTCACGGTCGCGGTCTTGCCGAACAGGATGCCGTTGGCGTTGACCAGAAACACTGTTCCGTTCGCCGACAGGTTGCCCAGGATCACCGAGGCATCCGACCCGAGTACGCGGTTGAGCGCGACGGAACTGCTGTTCGGCTGGTCGAACACGACGCTCTTGCCCTTGCCGATCGAGAAGGACTGCCAATTGATCGCCGCGCGGTCACTGGTCTGCGTGACGGTGACGGACTTGCTGCCGGTCGAGATGCTGGCTTGGCCTGCGACCACCTCGCCACCCGTCGGCAAGACCTGCGCCTCGACGGGGCGCGCCACCGCCGCACCCGCGAGGCTGAACCCGATCAGCCACGCAAACCGCGCGAGGCCGGTCGTCCCGAACAGCCCGCCGCGCCGCAATCGCGTGATCGACGTCGCCGGTACGGGGGTCAGGGTGGAGCGGCTGGTATTCCTGATCGACGGGGGAATGACGGTCATGTGCGGTATCCTTGGTAGCGGCGGACAGCCGTAGAGTTCTTGGCGCAAAGCATTTGCGGGATGCGGTCAGAAGGTCTTGGAGATCTGGAACCAGGCGCGTCCGGACTTGTCGGGCGCCGATGTCGCGTCGGCATCGCCGAGTTTGCGCGCGTAGGTTGCCTTGATCACCACGTCATAGGGCGCGCTCCACGTGACGCCGGCACCGTAGGCGCTGCGTGTCGCGTGGTTCGATCCGTTGAAATAGGGGTGCTTGGCGTACTCGACCTCGCCGGCATCGACGAAACCGATCAACTGCACCGTGCCCGGAACGACGTGTGGCAGCGTCAGTCGTGCTTCGGCGGTCGCGACGTAACCCTGGTCGCCATAGGCTTCGCCCTCGGGATAGGCGCGAACCGCATAGGCACCGCCCAGCTCCATCTTCTCGGAGATATCGAGATTGTCGAACGCGATCTGGCCGCGGGCGGACGCGAACAGCGACAGCGGACCAGCGATCGTCTGCAACCGCGCGAAACTGAACTGCACCTTGCCGTAACCGCCATCGGTGCGCGTCGTCAGCCGGTCGACGGACCGCTCATAGGCGCCGCGAATGTCCAGATTTCCGACGACGTAGCTGAACGAATACGCGCTCCAGCCGCCGCCGAGGAGCGTATCATGCTCGTCGCCGCTGAGCCCGGCGGTGATCACCTGCGCCCGGCGATAGGTGACCAGATCGACCACGCCGATCTTGTCTTCGAACCATTTTACGTCGCCACCGACGAGAACGTAGAGGTTGTTGTCGCGCGATCGGATCAGCGGATAGCTGGCATAGACGCTGGCCACGTCCGCATTGCCACTGCCGTCCAGATCGTCGAATTCCTTGCCGAGCGTATAGTCGAGATGCGCGAACGCCACGCCGAGCGTTACCTGGCCGATCGGCGCCTGATACGACGCGCGACCGTAAGCCAGCCCTGAGAACGACGTCAGCGCGCGCAGGCTGAGGACATCGCCAGACCCGGTCGGATTGTTCCAGTTGACCGTCCCGCCGACGCGGTAGGCGCCGGTATACCGACTGCCGGCGTTGTCGGCCTCGACGCTGCCGGTGATGCTCTGGCCGGGCGTAATGTCGACCAGCAAGTCCGATGTGCCGACCGCGTTACCGGGGCTGAGGGTCGAGCGAACGCGCACGCCGGGAAGGTCCGACAGCATCAGCAGCCGGCGTTCCAACGGTGCTGCTGCGACCGGATCGCCGACCTTCAATCCGGTCAGGATGCCGCGTGACGTGTCCTCGGACAGCGCAGCCCCCTGAACCGCGACTTTGCCGAACCGTCCTTCGATGACGGCGATGGTCACCGTACCACTTTGAACGTCCTGTTCGGGCAGATAGGCCTGGGCGACAAAATATCCGCGGCGATTATAGTATTCGGTGATCTTCGCCGCGAGGGCCTTCAGTTCCGACACGTCCAGTTCGCTATTCGGCGCGAACGACGTCGCTGCGATCAGGTCCGCTTCCGCGAATATTGTCGCACCCGTGACCCGCAAGGACCTGACTACAGTTTTGGGGCCGCCCGCGAGAGCAGCGATCGGGACCGATTTGTGCTCCAGTCCAAAGTCTGGAGCGGGTTTGTCGCTCAGCGTCACCGGTGGAATCTGTTGAAGTTGTCCGCCCGCCCCGATGGGAATCTGTGCCTGCGCGGCCTGACTCGAAACCATCAGCGCAGCAGGGCTCACGGCCGCAAGCACGGCCCCCCATAGGGTCGATTTCAACATGAACACCTCGATAGTCGCCGCGGATGGAAGGCACGCGTCTCCCATCCGCAGCAGCGGGAGCCGTTGGAATGAGGTTGTGAGCGCCCGAAGCGAGGACGAAGCCTTCGAAACCTTCAGCGCCGCTCGAGCTATTTTGCTGCGTTCCGAGCGGACATCAGGGTCAGTCACTTGGAGCGTGGTCGGTCGCGAGGTTCGCGATTTGTGGCACGGTCCTAGGTTTCTTAATCTATGTATGCAATATGCATTAGCTGCAAGTCAAATCACTGATAAACTGGTAATAAAATTACAATTTCTGTATTAGTATCGTAATCTCAACGGTACGAATCAAGCGACTGGTAGCTCAGAGACTGAGCTCTGGCAGTTCTCCCGGCTTCACATACCCGGATTAATTACAAGCTCGCGACGCTGAATTGACCGCTCTGCGGATACTTTCGCACATTTTCACGATGCTGGAATCGGCGCAATTTTCGGCTTTGCGCTGAGGATGGAATTTCGAGACGCGGATCATGATGAACGAAACGAAAACTTTGTAGATAACTAACTACGCAAATTAACCAATTAAACTAGATTTTCTACGAGTGTCATTGCGACAAGGAGTTCCAGATGCGACCCGATGCCAAGGCACTGTTATCAAGATTGGGACAGCGCGATTTCCAATATCGCCAGTTTGCCGATCCAATTGCGGATGTTGAGCCTTGGCCGCTTTTCGCCGCGTTACTTGAAGACGAACGCGTCGTCGGTCGTCCGGAACAATCGGGTACGGATCGTACCGCCAACGAAAGCTTTCTCCGCGATTACACTGACTTAGGAGGAACGAAAGATCCTGCGCAGCGCCAGGGCGGTAGCCTGCGTGCGTTCCTGTCGGGCTTGTCCGACGATGCCGCGGAGCGTCGCTAGATGCCGTTGATCCTCTGCCATTCGCCGGTGGGCGGCGCCGGAACGACGTTCCTGGCCGCTCGCCTCGCGCTGGGCCTCGCCGCGCGCGGTCACGACGTTACCGCGATCGACTTCACGCATGCCGATGCCCTGAAACTGTTCTTCGGCATGCTGCCGACGCAGGAAATTCCGGCAATGACGGATGCGACCACCGAAGGCATCGTCGTCGATGGCGTCGAGTTGCTGTCGGGCTACGCCGCGGTGCAAAGTGGCGCGTTCGACCGGTTGCTGACGCGGCTGGGAACATCGCCGTTCGACGACGAGCGCGTGGTGTTCGCCGACGTGTCGTCTGCGGACGTCGCGTTGAAGGCCAAGCTGTTGCGGCATGCGGCACTCCATCTGTGTGTGCTCACGCCCCAGCCGACCTCGCTCGCGGCATTGAGCAAGGTTCAGCCGGGCACCGCCACCGTAGACCTTGAGCAGACCGCGTTCGTTTTGAACCAGGTCGACGATACCCGCAAATTATCGCGCCATTCGCAGATATTCCTGCGCGCTCTGTTCGGCGACAACCTGATCGGGACCGTCCGTCGCGACGAGGCGGTCAACGAAGCGCTCGCGTCGTTCCAGCCGATCCTGCGCTATGCCAAGCAGAGCGTCGTGCTGCCCGATCTGGTGGCGCTGACCGCCGCCGTCGAAACGCGGTGCGGGCTGGTCGCCGACGAAAAGCAAGCGTCGTGACCGTGCCGTCCTTCCGCAAGGCGTTCCGCGCCGACACCCTCGGCATCGTCGTCGCTGCACTGCTGACGATCGTCGTGGTGACGGTGCCACTGGCGCTCAATGCACAGTGGATATTCGCAGGAGTCTCGATCCTCGGTGCGATCCTGCTCGGCCGTGCGAAATCGCGGCGGGCGACGCTGGTCCTGGCACTGCTCTCGCTGGTCGTATCGACCCGCTATCTGTTCTGGCGCACCACCGCGACGCTCGAGTTCGAAAGCCCCCTCGGGACGGTGCTCGGCATCGGCTTGTATCTCGCCGAACTCTATGCCTGGATCATCCTGGCGCTCGGCGTGTTGCAGACCGCATGGCCGCTGGATCGCCAGGCGGTGGAGCTTATCGGCGAGCCGCATGAATGGCCGACGGTCGACGTCTATATCCCGACCTACAATGAGAGCCTCGAGATCGTCCGCACGACGGTGCTCGCGGCGCTCGACATGGATTATCCGCGCGACCGGTTCCACGTGTACCTGCTCGATGACGGACGACGGCCCGAGTTCCGCACCTTCGCGCGCTCGGTCGGGTGTGGCTACATCACCCGCGCCGACAACAACCATGCCAAGGCCGGCAACCTCAACGCGGCGATGTCGAACACCGAAGGGTCCTTGATCTCGATCTTCGACTGCGATCACGTGCCGACGCGGGCATTCCTGCAGATGACGGTCGGCTGGTTCCAACGCGACAAGAAGCTCGCCCTCGTCCAGACCCCGCATCACTTCTATTCGCCCGATCCGGTCCAGCGTAACCTCGGCTCGGTCCGCGACCTGCCGGGCGAGGGCGACCTGTTCTACGGCGCGGTGCAGCGCGGCAACGACCTGTGGGACGCCGCCTTCTTCTGCGGATCATGCGCGATCATCCGCCGCGAGGCGCTGGCCGACACCAACGGGTTCGCGTTCGAAACCGTCACCGAGGACGCGCATACCGCGTTGCGCCTGCAGCGGATGGGCTGGTCGACCGCGTATCTCGGGATCCGTCTGTCGGCCGGGCTCGCGACCGAGCGCCTGGTGCTGCACATCGGCCAGCGCATCCGCTGGGCGCGCGGGATGACGCAGATCCTGCGCATCGACAATCCGCTGTTCGGCCGTGGCCTGAGCCTGCAACAGCGGCTTTGCTACCTGAACGCGATGCTGCACTTCCAGTTTCCGCTGCCGCGCATCGCCTTCCTGACCAGTCCGCTTGCCTATCTGATCCTCGGCGAGAACATCATCCATGCGTCCGCCGGGATGATCTTCGCCTATGCCGCCGCGCACCTCTACTGCGCTCAGGTCTCCGGAGGACGATTGCAGGGTGGCGATCGCCGGCCGTTCTGGGGGGAAGTGTACGAGACGATCCTGGCATTCCACCTCGTCAAGCCGACCCTGGTGACGCTGTTCCGTCCGCATGGCGGCAAGTTCAACGTGACCGACAAGGGCTCGCTGCTCGACAAGACGCATTTCGACACCGCCACGGCGCGCCCGCATCTGATCTGCATCGGCCTCGTGCTGTTCGGGATCGCGTTCGGCTTCGTCAAATTCCTGTTCTTTCCGCATCTGTTCAATATCCAGGGCGATACGCTGGTGCTGAACACGGTGTGGGCGGTCTTCAGCCTCGTCATCCTGCTTGCCGCCGTATCGGTCGCACGCGAGACGCGGCAGGTTCGCGAATATATCCGCGTCCCCGTCCAGCTGCCGGCGACGCTCTATTTTGCCGACGGACACGTCGTCGATGTGGAGACGGTCGATCTGTCGATGGGCGGCCTTGCGATCACCGTTCCTGTCGGCGTGACGTTGACGGATCGTCCCGTCACGCACGTCGCGCTGCCGATGGGGGATGAAGTCCTTACCCTCCCCGTCGAGACGCAGCGCGTCGACAGGACAATGGCAACCATGCGGTTTCTGGAACTCGACATGCTACAATTACGTCAACTCGTCCGCGCCGTTATGGGGCGCAATGATGCGTGGGAACCCGAGGCGCCGCGTCGTCCGATCTCGACGCTGCGTTCGCTGCGCGATATTCTCGTGGTCGATCTCGTCACGCTGAAGCGTCTGCTCGGTCTCAACCGTGCTGAACGGAAGCGCGAGCGGACTCGCCTGACAGCAGCGACCGCGTCGCTTGCCGCGGCAGGGTTGCTGCTCGCCACCGGTTTGCCGCAGCCTGTCGCGGCGCAGGCCGCCACGGTCCCCGCGGCGGCGCCGGATACTGCGGGCGGTGTGCGTCAGGAACGACTGACGTTTCGCGACCTGCGCGTCCGCAGCGCGATCCGACTGGCGGGTACGCGCGGCGAGATCGCGATCCCGTTCGGCCTTCGCAACAACGAGGTCGTGACCGCTGCCAAACTCACGCTTTCGCTGGCCTGGTCGCCCGCCTTGCTGGCCGACCTCAGCCAGTTCGTCGTGATCCTGAACGGCGAGGTGGTGCGAACGGTGCGCCTGACGCCGGACGGCGCCGGCGGCCAGCAACTGACGATGGCGGTCAACCCGGCGTTGTTCCTGCCGGGCGACAACCAGCTCAACCTGCGACTGATCGGTCACTACACGCGCGATTGCGAGGATCCGTTCCACAGCTCGCTCTGGGCGAATGTTAGCAACACCCGGTCGGCGCTGGACCTGACGATCCAGCGGTTGCCGCTGGGCCCCGATCTCCGCCGCTTGCCGTCGCCGTTCTTCGACCGCGCGGACAACCTCCCCCTCAGCCTCCCGTTCGTGTTCGCCAGCGCACCGTCGAACGGCGAACTCGAAGCGGCGGCCAGCGTCGCGTCCTGGTTCGGTCGCCTCGCCAGCTATCGCGGCTTCGCCTTCAAGCCGAGCTATGGCCGTATTCCCCGCGGCAACGCGATCGTCTTCCTGCGTCCCGGCATGCGCGTCGGCAGCTATGTGCCGACGATCACCGGTCCTTCGGCGACGGTGATCCGCAACCCCTTCGACGGCTTCGGCGAATTGCTCCTGATTATGGGCCGCGACGAGCGCGAACTGAAGCTTGCCGCCGCCGCCCTGGCGACCGGACGGGGAACGATCGGTGGCGCAGCCGCATCGTTCGACGGAGTCCGCATCCCGAGCTATGCTCGCTACGCGGCACCACGCTGGCTTCGCTCGGATCGCGCCGTCAAGCTTGGCGAGATCGTCGATCCCAGCTCGCTGCAGGGTGTCGGCCTCCCGCCGGGTCCCTTGACGGCAGCGTTCCGTACCGCGCCCGACCTGTTCTTCTGGCCACGTGGCGGCGCATCGCTCGACCTGCGCTATCGCTATCCGTCCGCACCGTGGCTCGACCGCCGGTCGTCACGCCTCGATATCTCGATCAACGGCCAGTATCTGCGGACGTTGCCGCTGGCGGGCGCCGCCTGGTGGAAGGCGTTGATCGGCAGCCAGGACGGCGCGACGTCGAGCCAGTCGACCGCAAAGGTGGAACTGCCGAACTACACGCTGTTCGGTCAGAACGAGCTGATCTTCGATTATAACCTGATCCTGGCGAACAAGAAGAAGTGCGAGGGCACGTTGCCCGAGAACGTCCATGTCGCGATCGATCCGGACAGCGCGATCGACCTTACCCACGCCTATCACGCGCAACGGATGCCGAGCCTCGCCACCTTCGCCAATGCCGGCTACCCGTTCACGATCAGCCCCGACCTTGCCGAGACGATCGTCGTGATCGGCGCATCGCCCGACGTCGGTACGGTCGAGGCGTTCCTGACGATGATGGGACGGTTCGGCGACTCGACGGGTGCGGCGACGACCGGCGTTACGGTCACGCAGGCCGCCGATAGCGACCGACTTGCAGGGCACGACGTCCTGGTGATCGGGATGCCGCGGACCGCCGGTGCCAGCGCTCTGTTCGCCGGTGCACCGGTGCGGATCGCGAACGGCCGGCTGCAGGTGATCGAACGCAATCCGGTGGAACGGGTCTTCGGGCTGGTCTCGCCCTACGGCGACAGCGACGTCGGTGAGACCAACGCGTTCCTGACGACGGCGGAGCGCTTCGACGGTTTCGTCAGCTTCCGCTCGCCCTACGACAGCGCACGGACCGTCGTCGCGGTGCTGAGCACGGACACCGCCGACATGCCCGAACTGGTACAGGGTCTCGCCGAACAGCGGATCAACGCGCAGGTTCAGGGCGATCTGTCGGTGACGAATGGAGACAGCATGCGCAGCTTCGCGGTTGGCCAGACCTATTGGTCGGGATCGCTGCCGGTCTGGATGCGGATCGGCTGGTGGTTCAGCGAACGGCCGCTGCTCATGGCCCTTAGCGGGTTGCTCATCGCGCTTCTGCTCGCAGGACCGCTCTATCTGCTGCTGACGCGTCAACAGCGTCGCCGCCTGGGTTCGGAGGACGCGGCATGATCCGCTTTACGACGCTAGCTTTGCTGATGGCGGGTATCGCCTCGCCGGTACTCGTCCGTCCGGCGCTGGCACAGGTTGCCGGGGTTGACGCACTCGTCCAGCAGGGACGCTATTGGCAGTCGCGGGGACGTGCCGATCTGGCGAAGACCGCTTATCGCCGTGCGCTCGCGATCGATCCGTCGAACGCAGAGGCACGCCGCGCCTTGTCCGCGACGACCGCCCGTGCCGCACAACCGGCGAGGTCACAGCCACCGGTATCGGCCGGCATGACCGGACCGGCGCCCGCACCGGCGACCTTCACGACGCGCAACCTCCCCGCGACGGTCACGACGTCGACCCGTCGTGCGGCGCCTGCGCCCGCAAATCGCGGCGGCGACGCACGCGCGGCCGGGTTCCGCGCGCTCGAACAGAATGACCTCTCGCAAGCCCAGAGCCAGTTCGAAGCCGCGTTGAACAGCAACCGCAACGACGCCGATGCCGCGGGTGGCCTGGGCGTCGTCCGATTGCGCCAGTCGCGCTTTGCGGAGTCCGCCGAACTGCTGTCGCGTGCATCGGCGCGCGGCAACCGCGCACGCTGGGCCGAGGCGCTTTCGTCCGCGCAGTTCTACGCGGGGCTCGACAACGCCCGTGAACACTTGGCGGCAGGCGACGTGACCGGCGCCCAGGCGCAGGCCGAAGCGTTGGCGCGTAGTGGCGTCAACGACCGCGGCCCCGCATTGGCGCTGCTCGCGGATATCTACGAGCGGCAGGGCCGGTATGCGGATTCGGCCGATCTCGCGCGTCAGGCAGGCTCGGCGGGCGGCAGCGCGTCGCAGCTCGAAAGCCGGGTCGTGCGGAACGATGCGCTACAGGCGGCGACCCATGGTGATCCGGCCAAGGCCGATCTGCTGTTCAAGCGCGGCTTGCTGCTCGATCCCGCGGATCCTTGGATCCGGTACGAATATGCCCGGTACATGCTGGGGCAGGGGCGCCTGCCCGAGGCAGACTCGCTGCTCCAGTCGATCCAGACGATCGGCACCGTCGACGCGCTGTATGCAGCGGCGATGCTGCACAACGAGCGTGGCCGGCAGGCACAGGCTACGTCGCTGTTGTCGCGCCTGACGGACGCGCAGAAGACACCGGCGATCCGACGTTTCGAGGCACAGATCGCCGTGGGCTCGGCAATTGCGCGCGCCAGGACCATCGCGGCGCAGGGTCGCGGCGGCGAGGCGATCGCGGCGTTGCGCCAGATCGGTTCGACACCATCGTTGAGTGCAGCCTCCCTTGCGGCCGTCGCCGGCGGCTTGGACGAGCTCGGCGATCAGGCGGGCGCGGTTCCGCTGGCGGAGCGCGCGCTTGCCTCCAGTCCCGCGACGGCCGCCGATTACGAACCGATCGTACGCGTGCTCGCGCGGACCGGGCAGGATGCCGCCGTCGGCGATGCGATCGATCGCGCGCGGACCGCAGGCGCCGGGTCGGTCGATGCGGCCCCCGCGCTCGCACGGCTCGAAGGGATCGCGGCGGCCGCGCAAGCAGATCGCCTCCGCCTCGTCGGGCAGAACGCGCAGGCATTCGACCTCCTGCAACAGGCATGGACCGCAGCACCGGGCAACGCCGACGTTCTGGCGGCGCTGGCTCGGCTGTATCAGTCGGGCAACATGCCGTCCCAGGCCGCGCAGACGTACCAGATGGTGCTTGCGACGAGCCCGCGGGACAAGGGCGCGCTGATCGGGCTGATCGGCAGCGCCGGTGCCGGCGGCAACCACGATGTTGCAGTGGCCACCGTCGACCGCGCGCTGCAGGCCTATCCGGACGACTACGAGATCTACGCCGCCGCCGGCCAGATGGAACAGGCGCGCGGCGATCGGGGGGCGGCGAAACGCTATCTGCGTCGCGCCGAGACCGCCTATGCCGCGCGGTCCGGTACCGGCATGCAACTCGCCGGTGCGAACCCGTTCGCCGCCGGCATGAATTCGGCCAATCCGTTCCGCCAGGCCGAACAAATGCCCGTCGCGGCCGCCAACCCGTTCGCATTGAGCGCAAGGCCCATGCAGGTCTCCGCTCAGGGGTCAGCCGCGGCACCGATGGCCTTCACCGTAGCGCCAGGATACGGCGCTGGTCTGGGATCGCCGGATCGTTCCGGCAACCGCGGTGGCGCCGTGCCAGCCGGCTATCCGGTCCCGAACTACCAGGCACCGGGCTATCCCGCAGCTGGATACGCGACGGCGGCGTATGCCGGCGGGAATGCCGCGGCTGTACCGGCCGGGGTCGGCGGGGGCGATGCCACGCTCGTCCGTCTGCGCGACGACATCGCCCGATTGAGCGACGACTCCGGACCACGCGCGGAAATGAAGCTCGGCTTCCGCGAACGGTCCGGTGAAACGGGGTTGAGCGAACTGCGCGAACTGTCGGGAACGGCGACGCTGTCGACCGGTCTGGCGGGTGGACGCATCGCCGTTTCGGCGACGCCGGTCGTCATCGATTCCGGCCGCCCGACCGGCTCCGCACTCGCGCGTTTCGGCCGCAATGCAACGGCCGAGGCACAGGGGATCGTCGCGGCACAGCCATCGGCACTGGTCCAGGCCGAGACGCAGCACGCATCGGGCGTCGCCCTGGCCGCGTCCTACGACAGCCCGGGACTGCGGGCCGAGGTTGGCTCCACGCCGATCGGTTTCGACGATACCGAGGTCACGTGGGGCTTCACGGCAAAACCCAGATTGTCACGCACCGTATCCGCACAGGGCTGGGTAAAGCGCGAGCCGGTGACCGACAGCATCGTCTCCTATGCCGGCACGCGCGACCCGGTCACCGGCGCGCGCTGGGGCCAGGTGATGCGCACCGGCGGCGGCGCCTCGCTGTCGTGGGACAGCGAGGGAACGGGTGTCTATGCCGATGTCTCGGGCTATCGCTACACCGGCGACAATGTTCGCCGGAACCGCGGGTATCAGGCCAATGCGGGCGGATACCTTCCCGTCTACCATGACGAGCACTCGACTTTGACCGGCGGGTTGAACCTCAACTGGCAGTCGTTCGACAACAACCAGAATTATTTCACCTACGGCCAAGGCGGATATTTCAGCCCGCAGAGCTTCCTCAGCATGAGCCTGCCGGTCCGCTACGCGTATAATTCGGCGCGTTGGGAGGGACGGTTGGGCGTGGCTCCGGGCTATCAGAGCTTCGAGCAGGACAAGGCACCGATGTATCCGACCGACCCCAACGCACAGGCCGATCTCGACGCGTTGAAGGCGCTGAACACCGATGTTCGCTCCTATTACGACAGCCTCAGCAACACCGGCTTCGCCTTCTCTGCGGACGGGTCGCTGTTCTATCGCTTGAACCCGAATACGCGTATCGGCGCATCGGCGAGTGCCAACACGTTCGGAACATACGACGATTATCGGTCGACCTTCGAACTCCGCCAGTCCCTGGGAGGATCCAAATGAACGCGATGGCAGACTGGTCCACCGACGGCGCCAGCGAGACGACGGGCGCGACGCTGATATTGAGCTGCCTCGTTGCGGAAGTCGTAGCCGGTGCCAGCGCGGCGCAACGCCGGGCGTTCTTCCGCGCGGTCGGCGCGAGGATCGCGGCGGCGCATCCGGTCGGCGATGCCCAGGACATCGCCGCGCTCGCCGCCTCGATCAACCGGCTGTGGGATGAGCATGATTGCGGCCAGGTGCGCATCGAACAGGTCGACGACGGCCTTTTGATCACCCACACCGGTTTTGCACAAAATCTCGCGTCGACGCTCGGCGCGGCCACCGAGCAGAGCCTCCGGCCGATGCTGGAGGGCGCCTATGACGGCTGGTTGCATACGCTGGGCAGCAGCGCCACTCTTACGACGCGCACCTTGTGGTGGAGCGATACAGAGGCACGGTTGAAACATGGACGTTGATCGTCGCCATCTCATGGCCGGCATGGCCGGATTGGCGATCGCCGGGTGTAGCGAAGCAAAGACACCAGACGATCGCGCGGCGGACAGCGGCGCTTATCCTCCTGCAAACCATACCACTGCCGACGCGGAACCGAGCGCCGCACCCTTTGGTCCGTTCGAGGTGAACTGGGCCGGCTTCAAGCGGCAATTCATGGACGTCGACGGCCGCATCGTCGACAACGGCAATGGTGGCATCAGCCACAGCGAAGGCCAGAGCTACGGCTTGATGCTGGCGGCGGCGGCGGGTGATCGCGCCGGCTTCGACAAGGTTCTCGGCTGGACCGAGGCCAAGCTCGCCCGTCCCGATATCGCGCTCTATGCGTGGCGGTACGATCCCCGCGCCCCCAACCCGGTCGCGGATCGCAACAGTGCGACCGACGGAGACCTGCTGATCGCCTATGCCCTGGCGAAGGCGGCAACCCGGTGGCGGGACCCCCGCTACGCGGCGCGTTCGCACGCGATCGTCGACGCGATCGGCTCTCGCATCGTTCGCCAGGTCGGTGGGCGGATGCTGCTGCTGCCGGGGCTGGACGGGTTCTCGACGCCGGCGCGCACGACGATCAACCAGAGCTATTACGTCTGGCCGGCGCTCGATCTGTTCGCCCGGACCGGCAATGCGACGCTCTGGCGACGAGTGATCGCCGACGGCGAAGCGCTGTTCGCCGCGGCGCGGTTCGGCGCAAACAGGTTACCGACCGACTGGATCGACGTTTCGAACAGCGGCGCGGTCTCACCCGCCGCCGACAAGCCGCCGCGCTTCGGCTTCGACGCCATCCGCGTTCCGCTCTATGCCAGCGTTTCGGGCCGCAGCGCCCTGATCGAGCCGATCCGAAGCTGGTGGCGAACGATGCCGGTCGAACGCATACCCGCCTGGACCGACGTGGTCACCGGGCACGTCGCGGAATATCCCTTGTCCGTCGGAGGCCGGGCGGTCGTCAGCCGCACGCTTGGTACCCCCGCGCCGCGAGGCCTGTCCACGGATTACTACGCGGCAGCGCTTCAATGTCTGGCTGGCGCCTTCGCCTGAGCGGTGGCGTCAGCCATGCCGGATACCCGGACGTCGGCCGAGCCCTGCGCGCGCCGCAAGCACGGCGCGGTCGATCAGGAAGATCGCCAGCGCCGACGCGCCCAATAGCGGGAACAGGATGCCGGCGATGACGAGGATCACGACGGCGCCCCGGATGCCCGCATGCGGCGCCCTGGCCGGCGCGGCCAGCCGGCCGGCGGGGCGCCGTTTCCACCACATGACGATGCCACTTATCACGAGCAGCACGATTGCGATGCACGTCGTCAGCATCACGAGCTGGTTCAGCAGGCCGAAGTAATTGCCCATGTGAAACTGGACGCCGAGTTCGATGGCCTTCGCCGCCCAGCCGTAATCCGCGTAGCCGACCTCCCGGATCAAACCGCCCGTCCACCGGTCGAAATACAAGGTGCGTTGGCCCTGGGGCTGATCCGGATAGGTGTAGGCCGTGTACACCCCGGTGGCGCCGCTTGGCAGGAACAGCCGGTAAGCATCTGTCATATGGTGATCGCGTGCCAGCGACGCCGCGATCCGGTCGGTTCCCGCTACCGCTGCATCGTCGCGGACCGCCATCGTCATCTCATGGCCAGCGTGGCCGGCATGCTCCGACGACGGCGAAGATGTGGGCATGCGTGCGCGTTCCATCGTCCACGGTGCTTCGCCGAGCGCCGACTTCATCGTCACGCTTTGTGGCGCGTTGTGCGTCCGGTTCGCCTCCGGGTAGCCGATCCCGATCGCCGCGGTACCGCGGTTCAGCAGATCGCCTTCGATGCCTGCCCATGGCAAACCGGTCAGCAGGAGGAACGCGATCAGCAGCACCGACCAAAGGCCGATCACCGCGTGCAGGTCCTTCCAGAACAGACGCCCCCGGGCGCCAAGCCGGGGGTAGAGGATACCCGCCAGCCCGCGCCTGCTACGCGGCCACCACAGGTAAAGCCCCGTCGCGATCAGAACGAGCGCCCAGCACGCGGCCAGTTCGACGATCCGGTCGCCGATCGTGCCGAGCGTCAGCGAGCCGTGCATTTCATCGGCGAACCCGACCAGCGTTCGCGCATAGACCGTCGATCCGAGGACCCGCCCGGTACCCGGATCGACCGCCACGCGAAGGGGAGCGCCGTGGTCGGGGGTGACGAAGACGACGGCGGAACGGTCGTCGGCTTTCGGCAGGTCTATCCGCGTCGCCGCGCCGGGATGCGCCGTCAGTGCCGCGTCGATCATCCGTGACGGAGCCACGTGCTGGACGTGGACCGGAACGAAACGCTGCTCGGCATAGAGCGCATCGTCGATCTCGTCGTTGAACAGGTAGATTGCGCCGGTGACGGCGAGAATGAGCAGGAACGGGGCGACGATGAGCCCGGCGTAGAAATGCCATCGCCAGATGGCGCGATAGGCGTTGGGATCGATCGAACTGGCGGTGGTCATGACGGAAACCCTGCTCAGAAATGCATGGAGAGCGCGATTTCGACGCTGCGAGGCGCGCCGATATAGACGTTCGTGATTGGGTAGCCCGAATACTCGCCGTAAAAGGCGTTGGTCAGGTTTCGCCCCCGGACCGAGACCGAAGCCTGCGGACTGACGCGGTAACTGAGCGACGCTTCGACGACCGTGTGTCCGCGCACGAGGTACGTGTTGGCCGTGTCTGTGTAGAACCCGGAGACATGGCGGACGAAGCCGCCGAGCGTGACCGGCAGCGCGGCGAACGTGTACAGGGCCGATCCGCTGATCGTCGTCGACGGCGTGTTGATCGGCCGGTTGCCCGAACGGTCGATGCGCACGCCGGAGATCAGTTCGCTCAACGCATCATAGTTTGCGTCGGTATAGGCAAACCCGGCGGATAGCGCGATCGCGTCGGTCAGCGCCGCGGCAATGTTGAGTTCGACGCCCTGCGACGATTGTTCCCCGCCCTGAATGGCCTGCTGCGCGTTGTTGGGATCGCGCGTGAGGATGTTCGTCTGCTCGATCCGGTATGCGGCGCCGGTCACGGTCAGCCGCTTGGCAAGCGCAGACGCCTTGAACCCGACCTCGTAGGAACGGCCCTTGGTCAGCTTGTAGGCAGCGTTGGCGATTGACTGCAGAAGGATCGACGACACCGGCGTCACCGCCGTCGTATACTGGCCGTACAATGTGACCCCGGGGGCCACGTCGTAGGTCGTGCCGAGACGCCACGAGAACGGTTCGTACGTCGGTGCCGCCCGCGTCACGGCGCCATTCGCGTTCAGGTTGGTGATGACGCGGGTCAGGTCGATGTGATCGTAGCGCGCGCCACCCACGAGCAGCCAGCCCGGGGTCAGGTTCAGCGCGTCTTCGGCAAAGATCGATGCCGTTTTCAACCGCGAGTCATATACGACGTTGGTCGTCGAATAGGCCGCGTCGCCGACCGGGAAGGCGCCGACGATGGGCGCAAACGGATCGACGTTGGCGATCCGCGCGGCCGCGGTACCACCGACCGGGCTTTGCTGGCGCGGGTTGGTGAAGTCGGTGTCATTATATTCGGCGCCAAGGCTGAACCGGTTGCGTAGCCCTGCGATCGTCGTCGTGTTCGCGACCACGACGCGCTCGTTCCAGAAACGATGGTCGTGGTAGATCCGCTGGACCGACCGCGCGAAACTGCCGTTCGGGAACGCGGCGGTCGGCGCGGTATAGATCTGGTCGCCGCTAAGGACGAAATCGCGCTTTGCGTGATACCAGGTGAAGTCGTTCGCCACCGACCAGCCGCTGCCGATGCCATAGTCGATCCTCGACCGGAGCGTCGTGTCCCGCGCGCCAGAATAGGCACCACGCGGATTGTAGTTCCGACGACGAAGCCCCTTGTCGAGCACCATCCCGTTCTGGCTCCGCAAGGCGTCACTCGGGTCGCGGGCGATGGCGATCGGAACGAACGGCAATCCCTGATAGCTGCTGTCGTACCGGTCCTCGTAATGATCGATCGCGACCAGGATCGAGAGATCGGGCGCGGGCTTCGCCAGCACGCTGGCGGTCAGGCCAGCCGAGCGCGTCGTGTTGTCGTCGACGTCGTAGAGACTGTCCGAATGCATGTAACTCGCATCCGCCCGGACCGCGAGCGTATCCGACAGCTTCAGGTTGACGCCGCTGGCGGCCGTTACCGTGTCGAAGCTGCCGATCCCGATCAGGCCGTCGAGGTGGTCGCCGTCCAGTGTCGGCTTGCGCGTGACCTTGTTGATGACCCCGGCCAGCGCGCCTTCGCCGTACAGGACCGAGGCTGGCCCCTTGATGACCTCGATGCTGTCGAAATGCCACGTATTGGTGTCACGCTGGACGACGGTGGACGTCGAAACGCGGACGCCGTCCTGCAGGACAGATACCGCGCCGCCGGAAAATCCGCGCAGCGTCACGACCGCCGGATTGCCGGGGACATTGCCGGCGATCGCGCCGTTGACCGCGTTGAACGCCTCCCGCGCGGTGCGCAGGCCCCGGACCTGCATATCCTGCTGCGTTAGCGTTTCGACGCTGGCCGGGGTTTCCCGAACGGACAGGCCCAGGCGGCTCGCGGTGTCCGATTTGCGGTCGAGTTCCAGGTCGTCGCGCTGGCCGTTGACGATGATTTCGGTCTGCGGATCATGCGTGGCTTTGATCGTATCGGCCCACGCGACGGGCGAGAATGCGAGGGCCGAAGCCGACGCGCATAGGATGGTCTTGAACATGCAGGTCCCTGTTCGTACCGCACGCGTCCGCGGACGCCGCTACGGATGCCGTATTCCGCGCGCGATGGTCGCGCGGGTTTGCGCCGCTATCCCAAGGGACGCGGCCGGAGCATCGTGAGCCGAACGGTCCCGAAAGACCGTCAGATCACGGCAGGATAGGGCGGGGGACCGCGCAGGAACGGCCGGAGATATGCAGGCGAACCGAACGATCCGGTAGCTTCGACGCGGAGCGCCTGACGGACGGCGAAGGCGATCGCGACCGCGAGCAAGACGGCATCGACGCTCGCCAGCGAGGGCGCGGACAGACCCGAAAAGGCGCAGGGCATGTCACGGGCCTGATGGTCCGGCTTGTCCGGGGAATGTGCCATGTTGGGCATGGCCATCGACATAGGCGACGCGGCCATGGCCGCCATCGCCGACTGCGACATGGCCCCCTTGGTCCCGGTCCCGGTCCCGGTCGCGTTCGCGGTTGCGTTCGCGGTCCCCGGAACGGTACCAGCGCAGATCTGGATCGTGACGGATCCAGCGGAGAACACCGGCATGAATCCGCCGGGGATCAGGACCTTCATCATCAGCGCGCACGCCATCATCCACGCCGCCAGCGCGCGATGATCCAGGATGAGGCGCCGAAATCCAGCCACTCGGCACGCGTAGGACGAATGCGTCACAGTGTCACTTGCCCGGGATCAGCCGTACCGAAAAGACTATGCCGCGATCGGCCTGGATACGCTTCATCGGCCCGCCGACGGCGGCAAACCACCGAACGGTGCATACCGCGCGACGAACGCGGCGTGCGTGGGCAGGGTTTCGCTCGCCCGCAGCGTCATCGCCCGCATCTGCCGCAGCGCGTCCGCAACGCGGTCTGCGTCGAGCGCATCGACGATCGGATCATAACCGACCGGCATCACGTTCTGGCCCAGCAGCACCTGCACCCAGCTCGGGATGCCGAACAGTTCGTCGTCGTAGCGAAAGATGCGGCCCTTCTCGCGGAACAGCGCGAGCTTGCGCGCCAGGCTGTCGGGTACCGGCATCGTCCGGACATGGCGCCAGAACGGCGAATCGTCGCGGCGGGTCGCGTGGTAATGCAGGATGATGAAGTCGCGGACCGAGGTATAGGCGTCGCCCATCAACCGGTTATATTCGTCGCGCTCGACAGCGGCGACGCCGCGGTCCGGGAACAGCGCGAACAATTTCGAGATACCGGTCTGGATCAGGTGGATGCTCGTCGACTCCAGCGGCTCGAGGAAACCGCCGGCCAGTCCCAGCGCGACGACGTTGCCTTCCCACATCTTCGCACGACGTCCGGCCTTGAACCGCAGCTGGCGTGGATCGGCGGTCGGCTTGCTGTCGAGGTTGGCGAGCAGCAATGCGGCAGCCGCGTCGTCGGACATATGCGCGCTGGCATAGACATGGCCGTTGCCGGTGCGGTGCTGGAGCGGGATGCGCCACTGCCAGCCGGCCGGGCGAGCGGTGGCGCGGGTATAGGGCAACAGCGGCGCGGTCGGTTCGGTCGGGACGGCGATGGCGCGATCGCAGGGCAACCAGTGTGACCAGTCCTCGAACGGCACGCCCATCGTCTCGCCGAGGAGAAGGCTGCGGAAGCCGGAACAGTCGATGAACAGGTCGCCCTCGACCGACCGGCCATCGTCCAGGCGCACCGCGCGGACATGGCCCGTGTCGGGATCGCGTTCGGCGTTGGTGATGCGGCCCTCGATGCGCCGCACGCCCCCGGCTTCGGCGCGGCGGCGGAGGAAGGCGGCGTACAGGCCGGCATCGAAATGATACGCATAGCCGAGCTGCGCGCGTCCCGACGCCGGGTCGGCAAGCCCGAAGCGACCGAGATACGCGGCAACCGCGGACGGTGTATAGGCATCGAGCCCGCCGATCCCGTCGCGATCGCGCAACTTCAGCCAGATCTGATGGAAGGCCAGCCCCTGGATGTCGCGGCCATAGGCGCCGAACGCGTGCATATAGGCGTCCGTGCCAGTGTCCCAACCGACGAACTCGATGCCCAGTTTGAACGTCGCACCGGTGGCGCGGATGAATTCGCGCTCGTCGACTCCGATCAACTGGTTGAAGCCGAGGATCGGTGGGATCGTCGCTTCGCCGACGCCGACCGTGCCGATCGCGTCGGACTCGACGAGCACGATCTGGCGCTGGCCATCGTCGAGATAGCGCGCGGCGGCGGCAGCAGCCATCCAGCCTGCCGTGCCGCCGCCGACGATGACGACCTTGCGGATCGGGCCGAGGTTCGGATTGGTCATCGGCCACGCTCCAGTTGCGCGAGATAGGCGGGGTAGGGGGGCAGGCGCGCGGGCAACGCGGCGGTCGCGTCGGCCAGCCGCTGCAGCGTCGCTGCGATCGTCGAGGGTGCGGTGGCGGCGGCGATCGGGTCGGCGACGCGGGGGATCATGCCGAGCCCCAGCAACAGACCGTGCCACTCGTCCTTGTCGAAGCTTTCGTCCTCCTGGAATGGCAGCCGGCCGCGATGCGCGAAGTGTTCGAGCGTATGGGCGAGACTGTCCGGGCGTGGCAGCCGCGCCGCCCTTTTCCAGAACGGACCACGCGTCCGCCCGGTCGGTAGGAAATGCGCGGCCTGGAAATCGCGGACACGCGACGCCTGGCGAACGCTTTGCTGGTTATACTCGGCGAGTTCGATCGCGGCGCAGTCGCGACCGGGCAACAGGTCGATCGCCCGCAGGATTGCGGCGTGCGCGAGATGCAGATTGGCATTGGCAAGCGGATCGATGACCACTGCGGCATCGCCGAGCGCAAGGACGTTGTGCCGCCAGGGCTCGGCGCGGACACCCGGCGCGAGCGACACGATCGTCTCGCCTGAGGGCATAATCCGGTGCGCGCTCGAGTCCGGCGTCTGGTCGGCGGCAAACGCCAGGCCGACCAGCGTGCGGTCGCGCAACGGGCTTGCAAACCGCCAGCCCGCCGGCACCGCGACACAGTCGTCGGTGGGTGTCGGCGACTGCGCGGGGGCGGTGCCCAGCAGCAGGCGATCGGCGGGAAGCCAGGCCCGCCAATCGTCCCACTGCGTATCCAGCGCCGACCGCAACCGCGCGGAGGGACCCGAGCAGTCGAGATACAGGTCCGCGACGATCCGGCGACCATCGGCCAGCACCATCGTCGCGACGCGCCCGTCGGCAGCGCGTTCGACGCCGGCAAAGGCGCCCGGAACGGGGACGATGCCGAGATGCTGTGCGAGCGCGCGCAACAAATCGCGGTAGCGAGGCGGATCGAGGCGCAACGCATAGCCAAAGCCCGAGATCGGCGTGCTCGAATTGTCCGAGGGATGCACAAACCTGTCCGCCGCTGCGAGCACCGCGGGCACCAAGAAAGCATCGAACGCCGCGACCTTGCCGCTGCGCCGCGCGTTCAGCCAATGCTGGTGAAACGCACCCGGCGCGATCGTACCGCCGCGCTCGCCCTGCGCGAGCACGAACGACGGTCCGTCGGCGCGCCAGTCCGACAGCCGCGTGCCCAGGCGGTGAGTCGCGCCTGCCGCCAGAAGATCGCGTTCGCGCAACCCGATCCGTTCGTGAAAACCCGCAATCGAGGGCAGCGTGCCCGGCAGGCGGTCGGTCAGCGCGGCGGGATCGTCCGGCGTCTCGATCAGCGTGACGGTCAAGCCGGGCAGCGCGCGCGCAAACGCGATCGCGGCGGACAGGCCGACGATCCCGGCACCGAGCACGGCGATGCTGCCGATCGGCGTACGGTTCGTCATGCGGCGATCGTCGCATTGCGGCGCGCGATGAACGCGGCATGGTCCGGCATCGCGGCGGCGGCGGCGGCGACGTGATCGCGCAAGGTGGCGACCGCGCGGTCGAGACCGTCCAGCGCCGGCCGGTCGGCGCGCTGGTCCCAGGCCCGCGGCACGATGCCCTGACCGAGATAGACCGCCAGCCAGCTCGGTTCCAGAAACAGGCCTTCGCGATACTGGGTCACGCGGCCGGCGCTGCGGAACAGCTCCATCTTGTCGGCGAGCGTGTCGGGTATCGCCATCGTCCGGACGTGGTTCCAGAAGTCCGAATCGTCCCGCGTGGTGGCGTGATAATGGAGGATCAGGAAATCGCGGATACGGTCATATTCCATATCGACCATCCGGTTGAACTCGGTCCGGTCGGTGGCGGAAATACCCTCCGACCCGGCGTGTTGCGGGAACAACTCGATCAGCTGCGTGATCGCCATCTGCGCGAGATAGATGCTCGTCGATTCGAGCGGTTCGAGGAAACCGGACGCGAGGCCGATCGCGACCACGTTGCCGACCCAGCTGTTGCGCCGCCGGCCTGCGCGGAACTTGAGGAACCGCGGATCGGCAAGCGGCGTGCCTTCGACCGATGCTACCAGCGCATCGGCCGCCGCCTGATCCGAGATATGCGCGCTGGAATAGACATAGCCGTTGCCGACACGGTGCTGCAACGGGATGCGCCATTGCCAGCCAGCGGGTTTGGCGGTCGCGCGGGTGTACGGTTCGATCGGCCCCTCGGGAGACGAGCAGGGCATCGCGACCGCACGGTCGCACGGCAGCCAGTGCGACCAGTCTTCCCAGGGCTCGGCCATCGCGTCTCCGAGCAACAGGCTGCGGAACCCCGAACAGTCGACGAACACGTCGCCCTCTAGGATTTCGCCTGAATCGAGGCGTATCGCACGGACGTCACCGTTCACCGGATTCTGGTCGACCGAGACGACGCGCGCTTCGGTGCGGCGGGCACCGTGCGCTTCGGCAAAGCGACGAAGATAGGGGCCGAACAGCGTTGCATCGAACTGATAGGCATAGCCGAAGCTTGCCGCGAGATCGGCGGCCGGACCGTCGGGAATAGTGAAACGATGATGCTTGGCGGCGGCGACCGCGACCGAATAGTCGCCGATCGGCCCGGCACGGCCTTCGGCGGCAAGCCGCAGCCAGTAATGATGGAAGCCGACATCGCCAAGAGGTCGCCCGAACGTGCCGAACGGATGGATATAGCTGTCGCCGATCGCGCCGAAGTCGCGGAAGTCGATTCCCAGCTTGAAGGTCGCATGCGTGGCACGCATGAAATCGGCCTCGTCGAGGCCAAGCCGTTCGACGAAGGCGCGGATGTGCGGCAGCGTGGCCTCCCCGACGCCGACGATCCCGATCTCGGCCGACTCGACCAGGTGCACGGTGCAGGCGGTTGGCAACAACCGGACCAGAGCCGCGGCCGTCATCCACCCAGCCGTGCCGCCCCCGACGACCACGATCCGCGTTGGCGCAGTTTCCATCGCACTATCCTCCTCTCTTCACGGCATTTTCTCGGACGGTATCGGTAGGACCGTTTCGAGCCTGTTACACTTTAGCAACACATCGGCAACGTCCGACACATCTGTCTATCAAATTGTCTTATTCGTCTTGTGGTGGCGAAAATAGCTGCCTACCACCGTGGCAAGCCGAACCAAGGATGTTTGGCGATTTAGGGAAAGCGCGATCAGATCGTCGGCTCGAAGAGCGACGGCGATCGTGCTGAAGGATGCTTAGGGGTTTATCATGGCAGGTGTTGCTTCAACGCGCGCGATCGCGCGCGCGTCGCGTCTTTTTGGGACGAGCGTCTCGGTAATCGCGATCGCCGTGATGGCGCCATCCGCGTTCGCGCAGGTCGCTGATCCTGCGGCGGCCGATCCGCAGGCAGTACCGGCTCCTGCCGGCACGGGTGTCGCGAGCACCACGTCGGGCGCGACCAGCCTGGATTCGGCGACCGCAGGGACTGCACCCGGCTCCGCCAGCAACACGACCGGCACCTCGGGCGCCTCGCAGGATGCGGGTAATCCGACGCCGGACCCCGACCGCGAAGAGATCGTCGTCACCGGCATCCGCCAGAGCCTGGCCAACGCGCAGAACATCAAGCGCAACTCCGACACCGTCGTCGACGCGATCACCGCGGAAGACATCGGTGCGCTTCCCGATCGCTCGGTCAACGAAGCGCTGCAGCGCGTCCCCGGTGTCTCGATCAGCCGCTTTGCCGCTCCCAGCGACTCCGCGCATTATTCGGCGCAGGGCTCGGGCGTCGTCATCCGCGGCCTCAGCTATGTCCGCGGCGAATTCAACGGTCGCGACGCGTTTGCGGCGGGTGGTGGTCGCGAGATCGGCTTCAACGACATTCCGGCCGAAATCGTCGGCTCGGTCGAGGTGTTCAAGAATCTGACTGCCGACCTGGTCGAGGGCGGCATCGCCGGCACCGTCAACATCAACACCCGCAAGCCATTCGATTCCAAGAAGGACCTGTTGTTCCTGTCGGCCGGCATGAACCTTGGCGACCTGGAGAAGCGCGGCGCGCCGCAATTCGTCGGTCTCGTCTCGAAGCAGTTCGACCTCGGCAGCGCAGGACGCTTCGGCATCCTCGCCAGCGGCACCTACCAAAAGCTCTATAGCCGTTCGGACTCGGTGTTCATCTCGTCGATGCTGCCGCGCTACAATGACGATAAGAACGGCAACGGCGTCCAGGATGCCGGCGAAGGCCGCGTGCTGAACGCGGGTACGCCGTACCAGTCGACCCTGTTCGACTCCTTCCCGCTGCCGGCCGGCCGCGACGTGGTATATGCGCCGCTGGGCGCAGGCTCGCGTACGCAGGATTTCGATCGTACGCGCATCGGCTATTCGGGCGCCGCGCAGTATGAGAACGCCTCCGGCAACCTGCTCGTCACCGCGCAGTTCGTCCGGGCCGAATCGACCGACGACTGGCTCGAGCACACCGTCGAACCGAACGTCTATTACGGCGATGCCAACACGGTGTTCCCGGTCGGCGGCTCGGACTTTACCTATGACGACAATGGTGTCTTTACGAGCGGCACGCTCGGCAAGCGCAGCGGTGCCGTGCAGGGCAATGGCCCGAACGGCTATGGCGTGCTGTCGCAGTTCGCGCCGAACGGCGTATTCACGACCGAGTCCAACCGTCACTTCTTCTCGAAGTCGATCTCGCAGGACCAGTCGCTCAACATCAAGTTCGAGCCGATCAATCGCCTTCACCTGAACTTCGACGGTCAGTATGCGACCTCGAAGGTGAAGGTGCGCGACGACATCCTGGACACCGCGACGTTCAGCCAGACCGCGATCGACTTGCGTGGCGGCGTCCCGCAGATCACCTCGATCACGCCGGGCTTCGATACGGCGAGCTACTTCGCGAACCCGAACTCGATCTATTTCCGCGACGCCTTCAATGGTCGTCAGGACAATAAGGGCCATGAGTGGGCGTTCCGCGGCGACGCACAGTTCGACGTGAGCGAAGACGCGTTCCTGCGCAATGTCCGGGTCGGCGGGCGCTATGCCGATCGCAAGCAGACCGTGGAGTCGGTCGACTACAACAACTGGGGCTATCTGTCGGAGACGTGGTCGGCAAAGGGCCCGATCAGCTTTGCGGCGCTCAACCAGAACGAGCAAAGCCTGCACAACTTCACCAACTTCTTTCGTGGCCAGACCAACACGCCGCCGAGCGCGACGTTCGTTGCGGACGATATCCTGCGCGACCACGACGCGTTCAACGATCTGCTGCGCAAGGTCACGGCACTGGGCGGCGGCGGCTTCACGGCAGTCGAAGACCGGAAGACCGCGGACGGCAGCCCGCTGATCGACGGCGCGTACCTGCCAAGTGAAGTGTATCGCAATCGCGAGCAGACGTACGCCGCCTTCGCCCGTGCGGACTTCGGGGTCGACGATTTCGGCAACGGAATGAGCCTCACCGGAAACGTCGGGGTCCGCTTCGTCCGTACGAAGGACAGCTCGGAAGGGGCGATCACCTACCCGCAGCAGAGCACGATCTTCGATCCGAACAACCTCGGCAACAACGCCGCCGGGGTACCCTATGCAGCGACGCTCGGCGGGTATTGCCAACGCGCGTTCGATCAGCCCAACGGTCAGGGCACGGTGCCGACGATCTGCACGGTTTCGGCCGCGCAGCAGGCTGCGATCATCGCCTATGCCAATGGGTCATCGACCCCCGACATCGCCAAGCAGAAGTTCAACTTCTGGCTGCCGAGCGCCAACGTGAAGCTTCAGGTCACACCGACGCTGCTGTTCCGCGCGGCCGGGTCGAAGGCGATCTCGCGGCCGAACTTCGGCGACCTGCGCAACTTCGTCGGCGTTGGTTCATCGGGCGGCAACACGACGGGCAACTTCCAGTTCGCGGCGTCGTCGCGCAACCCGTACCTCCGCCCGGTCGAGGCTGTGCAATTCGATCTGACCAGCGAATGGTATTTCTCGAAGGTCGGCTCGCTGACCGCGACGCTGTTCCAGAAGACGCTGTCGAACATCATCGTCGACAATTACGGCTACACGCGCACGCTGACCAACAACGGACAGTCGTTCGATGTCCAGGTCAGTGGTCCGGCCAACGTGAAGGGCAAGTCGCGGATCAAGGGTGCGGAGTTGGCATACCAGCAGACGTTCGACTTCCTGCCCGGACCGCTCAGCGGGCTCGGCATGCAGGCGAACTACACTTATGTTAAGGCAGGCAAGATCCCGAACCCGGTTCCCGCCAACGGCGCTGCCGATGGGAGCCGCCCGCCGCAGGACGTCGCCGGTCTCTACGACAACCTGCCGTTGCAGGGCCTGTCGAAGCATACCGTCAACGTCGCCGGCTTCTACGATAAGGGTCCGTTCTATGCCCGCGTCGCGTATAGCTGGCGCTCGAAGTTCCTGCTGACCAACCGCGATTGCTGCTTCCCGTTCCTGCCGGTCTACGCATTGCCGACCGGCCAGCTCGATGCCTCGGCATTCGTGACGGTGAACGAGCATTTCAAGCTCGGCGTGACCGCGTCGAACCTGCTCGACGAGACGACCAAGACCAACTTCCTGCTGAACGGTGCCGGACTGGAAGCGCCGCGCAGCTTCTTCAAGAACGACCGGTCGTACACGCTGTCGGCGCGCATGACCTTCTGAGCTAGCGGGATGTGAGGCCAGGGATTACACGCACGGGATGAGTGAGATCACTGGCCTCCCGGTGGCCGAAACCGGCGCGATCGACGCGGCCCGGTTCGAAGCCGAGATCGCGCATGGCTATCGTCCCGTCGTCATGCGCGGTTTGGCGGCGGACTGGCCCGCGGTGCGGGCGGCGCGCACGTCCGATCGCGCGATCGGCGATCATATCGTCCAGTTCGATGGCGGGCGCTCCGCCGAGGTCATGGTCGCCCAGAGCGACGTGCGCGGGCGGTTCTTCTACAATGACGACCTCAGCGGCTTCAACTTCGAGCGCGCCAAGGCGCCGATCCCGACGCTGGTCGAGCAACTGATCGCGCTACAGGGCGTGCCGGGTGCGCCCGCCATCTACGCCGGAGCCGCCGCAGCGGGAGAGTTCCTGCCGGGCTGGGCGGACGCGAACGTCCTGCCGCTGCCGACCCCCGATGCCGTGCCGCGCGTCTGGATCGGCAACGAGAGCCGCGTGTCGACGCATTACGACGTATCGAGCAACGTCGCGGTCGTGGTCGCGGGCAGGCGGCGGTTCTGCCTGTTTCCCCCCGAGCAGGGATCGAACCTGTATGTCGGCCCGCTCGACGTGACGCTCGCCGGCCAGCCGGTCAGCCTGGTCGATCTCGAAGCGCCCGACCTGCAGCGTTACCCCCGCTTCGCCGAGGCGCGCACACATATGCAGGTGACGGTGCTGGAGCCGGGTGACGCGATCTTCATTCCATCGATGTGGTGGCATGACGTCAAGGCGCTCGGGCGGTTCAACGTGCTGGTCAATTACTGGTGGGGGCAGGGGGGCGCGGCGTCGCCGTTCCCGGCGCTGATCCACGCGATCCTGGCGATCCGCGACCTGCCACCGGGCGAGCGCGAGGCGGTGCGCGGCTGGTTCGATCACTATGTCTTCGGCGACGACGCGCAGAATGCGGCCGCGCACCTGCCCGAGGCGGCACGCGGCGTGCTCGGAGCGCCCTCGCCGGCGCGGAACGACGCGATCCGCGGCTATCTGTCCCGGACGCTGGAGCGGCTTTAGCGCCCTTGCGTCGCATCGAGGAAGGCGGCGGTCCAGACCAGCGGCGCGTTCCAGTTGATCGCGACTTCGTTGACCGTGAAGGCGCGGTAGTCGTCGACCCAGCACGTCTGCGGCGCGCATCCCTGCATCGGCCCGGGCGCGGTCGCCGCTGCCGAGTTCGGTCCACCGGATACGACCCCCGCCGGTGGCGCCGGATAGCGCGGGTCCGCCGAGGCTGCCCAGAACCGGTGGTGCGGGTGTTGCATCGGCCGGACCCCGAAACCGGTGACATAGGAACGGTCGAGCGGGTTGCGGCCGAGGATATAGTCCATGCTGGCGACCACCGCAGCGCGGTAGGCGGGCTTGGGGTCGATCTGCCACGCGACGCCGAGCACGATCGCGCGGTTCAGGATCGTGCTGTTCGAGCCCCATGGGTAGTTCGTGCCGGCAAACGGTATGCCGTACCCGCTGTGCCTGCCCTCTTCGACGAAGGTGTCGGCGATGCCCGTGATGCGGCTGCGCAGCGTGGCGCGATCTTCCGCCGGAAGCGGACTCGTGGCGAGCGTCAGGGCGCCGGCCAGCCTGAGCGAGCCCCAGCCTATATCCGCGCCGGGATCAGTGAAGACGCCGTCGCGGCGAAGGCGGTCGAGAAACGCCGGCTCGCGCGTCGTTGCATACAGCTGGGCGGCGGCGAAGGTGAATTCGTCGCGGACGTCCGGGTCGCCGTATCCGCCGCTGCCGGTGAAGTCCGAATTGGTGAGCAGGCCGGGATGGCGAAGCGCCGCCGCCCATCCGCGTCTTGCCGCGGTCAAACAGCGGCGCGCGAATACGGCATCGATCGATCGCCAGATCCGCGCGCATTGCGCGGCGACGCCGACCATGTTCAGCGTTGCCGCGGTCGATGGCGGGTAGAGGAAGCGGGTCTGGCGATCGTCGGCAGGCGCCGTCGGCAGGCCTGTCCAGTTCTCGTCGGCGATCTTGGTGTGGACCAGCCCGCCCGCGTCGATCGTTTCGAAACGGGTGATCGCCTTGCCTGCGATGCCGGCGTCCGGCGCGACCGCGAGTTTCGTGCCGTCGGGGATCTGCATCGCGAGCAGGAAGGCGACTTCGACCCGCGCTTCGTCGAGCAGGTCGTCGACGCCATTGGCATGTTCGGGCAGTGCCAGGCGTCCGTCGGCGAACGCGTTTGCGTCACCGAATGCGGCGAGGCGCTCGTGAAGGTCCAGCAGGGTCCAGGTCGAGACGCCACCGTTGACGACGTACTTGCCCTGGTCGCCGGCATCGTACCAGCCTCCGGTCGCGTCGAGCTTGTAGCTGCAACCTGGCCATTTCACGCCCTTCTGATCGCGGCCGGCAAAGCAGGTGGCGATGTCCGGTGCGTGACCCGCGGGGCGGGCGAGCGCTTTGCGCTCCACGAAGGCCGGCAGGATCGGGACGCCGCTACGTTGCTGGTAGAAGAACGCCATCGCCGCCTTCGCGAGCGGTGCGAACGGGCGGGCGGTGATCGCAAACGGGTGGCTGGCAGCGGTGCCGACGTGGAGGCGATAGCCTGAGCCCGCCGCACGGACCGACCCGAAGTCGATGCGGTGCACGCTTTCGCCAGACGCGGCGTCCGCGCCGAGCGGGATCGTCTCCCCCGATGCGACGACCTTCCCGCGTGCGTCGGTAAGCGTCCACGCGAGCGGCCCGGCCTGCGTCGATGGCAGGACGGCCGTCTTGGGACCGGTCGTCTCGAACCCCGCCTGGTCGATCCGGATCGGTGCGGGCGGCGCTTGCGTGGCGGCGGTCGTCAGGATGACGGCCGCCACGCCGAGAAGCCGCCGGCTCAATCGCCGCACTTCGTCATCGGCACGGGCGCGGAGTCGATCTTCACGTCGGAGATCGACAGGCCGAGCTTGCCGTCGGTGGCGATCACGAACGGCGCGGTGACGTGCGCCATGTCGATACCGCGTTTGGCAAGGCACTGGAGCGGGACGATCACCTGTTGCCAGTCGCCGGGCTTTCCGGCCGCCAGCGTCCTGGTGATCGGCACCGTCACGGCCTTGCCGTCGTTGCTGACCATCCCGAGTCCGATCGGCGCGCTGCCGGCGCGGTCGACGCGGACGTCGACCACCAGGCTCAACTCGCCATTGCTCTCGCGCGTGAGGTCGAGCGGGCCGGATGCCTCGACCCGGGCGTCCGCGGGGCCGCCCGTCCACACGAACGCGCGCGAATCTTCCTGGCGACGGCGGTCGACCGCGGAGGCGGTAAGGCGCTTGGTCGCCGTGGTCGCGTTGACGCCGAGCAGGCGGACCTTCGACTGGTCCTGTTCGACGAGCGTGAGCGACCAACCCTCCGGCACGCGGCCCTTGCCGAAGATCGTACCGTTCGACGATGCGGCCATGCCGGCAGGGCGGGTTTCGTCGAGCTTGGGAACAGCGCCTGGCTTGGCGTAGCTGAGCCCGTAGCCGAACGCGAACAGCGGGTCGTAGCCGGGATCGGAACGGTTCAGGACATACTGGTCGGGGCGTTTCGGCCAGGAGAAGCTCAATTTGCCGCGGAAGTCGTTGGCGACGCTGCCGTCTTTCTTGCGGAACAGCACGTCGGCCACACCGCCGCCTTCGCTGCCTGGCAGGAACGCCGCGACGAATGCATCGGACGCGTTCAGTTCGGCGTTCACCCACAATGGGCGCCCCGACAGGAACACCGCGACGACGGGCACGCCCGCGGCCTTCAGCTTGCGCAACAGTTCGAGGTCGGACTTGTCATCGGGGCTGTATTCGAGGTTCGGGCGGTCGCCCTTGAATTCGGCATAGGGCTGTTCGCCGAACACGACGATCGCCGCGTCGGGCTTCTTCGCGAAGCTGCCGTCCGCCGACAGAGTCGCGGTGCCGCCAGCCGCCTTGACTGCGGTGCTGATGCCCGACCAGATCGTCTCGGCATTGGGAAAGTTCGCGTTGGTCGTGCCGCCGCCCTGCCATGTCAGCGACCAGCCGCCGGCCTGTTGCGGGATGTTGTCGGCACCGCCGCCGGCGACGAGGATGTTGGCGGACGACTTCAGCGGCAGCAGGCCGCCTTCGTTCTTGAGCAGGACCAGCGATTCTCGCGCTGCACGGCGGGCGATTGCGCGGTGGTCTGCGGCACCGATCAGGGTCATCTTGCCAGCGAGCGCGCGCGACGACGGCCGACCACGGTCGAACGTCCCGGCGCGGATCTTCACGCGCAGGATCCGGCGGACCGCGTCGTCGAGGCGGGCGGCGGGGATTTCACCCGATTGCGCCTGCTTCAGCGTGTTGTCGTAAAGCGTCTTCCACCCGCTGCCCGAGTACATGAACATGTCGAGCCCGGCATTGATCGCCGCCGCGCAACTCTCGTTCGAGCAGCCGTCGACCTGGCCGTGGCCGTTCCAGTCGCCGACCACGAAGCCGTCGAAGTGCAGGCGATCCTTGAGCACGCCGGTCAGCAGGCTCTTGTTGCCGTGCATCTTGGCGCCGTTCCAGCTGGAGAAGCTGGCCATCACCGACTGCGTGCCCGCCTCGATCGCGGCGGGATAGCCGCCGAGGTGGATGTCGCGCAGCGCGGTCTCGGGGATGAGCGCATCGCCCTGGTCACGCCCGCCGGTACCACCGTCGCCGAGGAAGTGCTTGGTCGTCGCGATCACGCGGTCGGGGGCGAGGAACTCCTTGGTGCCGACCTTGCCCTGCACGCCCTCGATCACCGCGCCGGCGTAATCGGCCTGGATCGTCGGTTCCTCGGAATAGCTCTCGTAGGTCCTTCCCCAGCGATCGTCGCGAACGACGGCGAGCGTGGGTGCGAAGGTCCAGTCGATACCGGCCGCTGCGGTCTCGATCGCAGTGACATGGCCGATCTCGCGCATCAGGTCGCGGTCGCGCGCCGCGCCCAGCCCGATGTTGTGCGGGAAGAGGGTCGCGCCCGGTATGTTGTTGTTGCCGTGCACCGCGTCGGTGCCCCAGATCACCGGGATCGCCGGGCGGCCATCGGTGCGGACCATCGACGCGTCGTAGAATGCATCGGCAAGCTTCAGCCATTCGATCGGGGGTGCGAGGTCGTCGCCGTGCGGGCCCGCATTGCCGCCATTCAGGATCGAACCGAGCTTGTAGGTGCGAAGGTCCGACGGCTCGATGCTGGCGATGTCGACCTGGATAAGCTGGCCGATCTTGTCGGCGACCGACATGCGCTTCATGATCGCGTCGATCCGCGCCTCGACCTTCGGATCGCGCAGGGGGCGCGCGTTCGCGGTCGGCCAGATCTCGGGATGCGCGACGGCGGACAGCGGGGCGGGCGCCGGCACGGGCGTGGCGGCCGATTGCAGCAGCAGCGCGATCGTGAAGGTTGAAAAACTCGCCGACATCATACTCTCCCTGTGCGGTGCGCGACCATGGTCCGTACCTTTGCATGCGTGCTACCGGGTGACGGCAGCATTGCGCAAATCATTTGCTTATTTGCGCGTCCACATCTCGGGATGCGCGTCGATATACGTGGACAGCGCAGCGGTGATCCGGGAGTCGTCAGCCGTCGAAGGATGCGAGTGACAGCCTGTAAAGGCGAGCCCCGTCACCGGTACGAACGCGACGTTACGCTGACCCTCCGCCTTGAGGCGTGCCGCGACCTTGCCGACTTCCGACGTGATCTCGCCGTCCGCCATGTCGGTTGCCCAAAGGACGATGTGCGCATTCGGATCGCGAGCCCAAAGGCGTTTGACGAACGCGACATAGCGTTGCTCGTAATCGGCGTGGAGCGCGTCGCGCGTCTTCCACGGTTCGCCGGGATGCAGCGGCGTGGTGAAGTCGTTGGTGCCGAGCGCGATGACGAACAGGCGCGGGTGCCAGGCAGGGTCGGCGTAGCGCTTCGCCTTGTCGAACAGCGTGAACGGATAGGCGGCGGGCACCGTGTCCGCGGGCATGCCGTTGTAATTGCGGACGATACCGCGGCCGGAGATCGCGTTGACCTGATAGTCCGCGCCGTAGCGCCGGGCGGTGAGCGCGGGCATCGCCTGTGACGCGTCGGTCGTCGCCCAGACTTCGTCCTGCGTACAGTCACGCTTGGTCGAGATGTTGCCGTAGCCGACGGTGTGCGAATCACCGATGAACTCGATCTGGCGGGCGCGAGCAGGAGAGGGGAGTGCCCGCGTCCCCGCCGTCGCATAGAAGCCGCCGAAGACGGTCGATGCAGCCTGGCTTTCGCTCGCGACGTCGACGCGAATGCTATGACGGCCGGTCGCGAGGCCTTCGACGCGGTAAAGGCCGGGCTTGGGCTTCACGAGCGTCGCAGCGGTGGCGGCATCCACCGAAACGCGCAGGATGACGTCACCTTCGCCGACCCGCAGCAACACGCCTCGGCCGCGAAAGCTCGCCTCGAAATACGTACCGGGCCATTGCCGCCGATAGCCGCCCGCCGTCCGCTCGACACGCCCACCGATGTGGATCGGCAGCGGGGCGCCAGCCGTCATCGTTACCGGCGTAACGGTCAGCGGCGCGGAAATCGCCGACGTCGACAACAACATCGCACCGAGCAGCCCCAGGAACCTCGTCATGCCTTTACCTTCAACCATGCGGGAAGCTCGTCCTTGGTGACGTAGCGTTTCGCGGTGTAATCGAGACGGAGTTGCCCGGGCGTGTTCTGATCGGCGCCGGTCAGCCAGCGCGTGTGCCACGTCATGAACCACAGCCAGTCGGCGGACGCACCGAGCAAGGCGGGATCGGGGACGGGGCCGTTCTCGTGCAGGCAGATCGGCAGCGTGTCGCCGACGATCGCCTTCACCTGCGCGAACATCGGCGCGAGGTTGCCGTGGTCGCTGGCATAGATATCCGCGCCTGCGACATCGACCGTGGCCCGGCCGGGATACCAGGCGGGATCGACGTTCTGGCCCGCCCAGCCGAGCACCCAGATCAGGTTGTCGAGGTGGTGGACGCGCGTGAATTGGTCGTACATCAGCGCCCAGAGCGCCTTGAACGCGTCCGGGCCGTGCTTGCCCCACCAGAACCAGTCGCCGCTGAATTCGTGGAACGGACGCCACAACACCGGCACGCCGCGGTCGCGCAGCACCGTCAGCAGACGCGCGACCTCGGTCATGTCGCGCATCATCGCGACGTTCTGCGGCGTGCCCGGCTTCAAGGCGGCGGCGACGTCGAAATCCTTCTTCGAATTCTCGTAGCCGGTGCCGATGTCGGGCGCGCCCCAATGCCAGCACAGCGTGACGATCCCGCCCGACCGCGCCCAGGCGGTCGCCCGGTCGTTCACCGCGTCGTTGTCGCGCGGGTCGATATAATCGAGGCCGAGGATCGCAGGCAGCTTGCCGGTCACGCGCTGCAGATAGTCGAGCTCGCCGTTTGGATTGCGCGGTCCCGACCCCTGTTCCTGCTGTCCGGTCAGCGTCTTCCGCCCGTACTGGCTCCAGAGGTACGCATACAGGTTTCGCGCGGCCGGCGACGCGTGCGGGTTGCTCAGGCTGCGGTTCGGCACCGCCGCCAGCGCCGGTACGCCCTGAAGCAGCCCCAGCGCCGCGGTCATGCCCAGCGTTTCGCGCCGGTTGAACATCAGAGCGCTGCCATCGCCGCAGCGTGCGCGCGGATCACCGCCTGCGTCGAGGCGTCGCTGTCGAACACGCCGTACCAGCCCTGCGGCTCGTGCGGGGGATCGCCCATGTAACCGAGGTCGCCGCGCTGGAACCGGTGATCGGCGTGCAGCGTGCGCGCTTCGCCGTTCCACGCCCAGAAGTTCGACCCCGCGAGCGGTCCGCCGGCCTTCGCGTTCGCCTCGATCGCGGCGTAGATCTGGCGGTAGAAGCGATCCTTGTAGACCGTCGTGATGCTCGGATCATAGGCGTTCTGGCCATCGCGCGGATAGCCGAACTCCTCGATCACCAGCGGCTTGCCGAGCGTCGTGGCGAGCCGGATATGCGCGTCGATATAATCCGCGACCTTCGCCGCGCCCGCGTCATACGTCCCGGCGAGGTTCCCGGCATCCATCCAGGTCCAGTTGTTGGGCCAGATATGCGTGGTGAGGTAATCGATCGACGGCGAGCGGTGTGCCGCCAGTACGACGTCCTCGCGCTCGATCGAACCTTTCAGGCCTTCGGAGCCGGTCGAGACGAGGTGGTTCGGATCGAGCGTCTTGATGTACCGCGCGGTTTCATCGACCCAGCGGTAGAAGGCGGGCAGGTTGGGGACGGCAACCTTGTCCCCGCCCGCCGGGCGCGGTTCGTTGGCCAGCTGCCACGCCATGATCGTCGGATCGGCGGCATAGGCAACGCCGGTGACGCTGTTGGTCCGCGAGACGACCGCGCGAATATAGTCGCGGTACATCGCCTGCGCCTGGCCGCTGGTGTAGAACGCGGCGTTCCAGTCGGCGAACTCGGGCCACGGATGCGCAGGGTCGTTCATGTTGATGAACTTGCCGCCGTTCACCCACGACAGATACGTCATCATCCCGCCCGACCATTCCCAGAAGTTGGTCAGGTAGATCACGCCGGTCATGTCGCGCTTCGCCATCTCGGCGAGCGTCCAGTCGAGCCCCTTCAGCAAGTCCTCGTTGTAGGTCGCGCTCTTGTCGCGGAACCCGGGCGTGATCGAGTTCTTCAGCGGCGACAGTTCGGCCGAGCCGAGGATACGCAGGTTGCGGACGCCGAGCGCCTTCAGCCGGTCCAGCTCGCGGCCGAGGCGCGCGCGGTTGCCGTACGCGGTCTCGGCGCCGAGCCATGCGCCGTACCAGATGTTCGCACCGGCGTAATGGTAAGGCTTGCCGCCGCGGCGGAAGCCGGTGCCATCGACGGTCACGAACGCGGAGGTTGGACGCGTTGCGCTCAAATGCCCGACGTCGGTACAGGCCGCGACCAGCGCGACGCCTCCCAACAGCGCCGCACGTCGGCCGATCATCGCCTTGTTCACACCATCCCCCTGTATCTCGTGCATCGTATCTCGTGCACCGCGAGGCAATCCCGTCGGACAGTTCGCCGATCGGTGACGGCCCGCGTGCGCCTGCGATCACCTGTAGGTTTGGTTGCGACGCCGCGCCACCGCGATTTATCATATCAAGCCGAATGACCGGCCGTGCGCGACCGGCGACCAACGCCTGCATTCCTTGCATCCCGATCGCCGCGGAACGCGTTTGTGCACTGCCCCCTCGCTGGTCGAGTCAGGTCCTCATCACTGCCCGGAGTTGCTTCATGTCCAAGACCATCATCGCCGATCTGTTCGCCGAGACGCTCCATCTGGCCGGTGTCGAGCGTATCTACGGGGTCGTCGGTGACAGTCTGAACGGACTGACCGACAGCCTGCGGCGACAGGGCAAGATCGAGTGGATCCACGTCCGCAACGAGGAAGCCGCAGCATTCGCCGCGGGGGCGGAAGCGCAACTGACCGGCAAGCTCGCCGTCTGCGCAGGGTCATGCGGCCCGGGCAACATGCACCTGATCAACGGACTATACGACTGCAACCGGACCCGCGTGCCGGTGCTGGCGATCGCCGCACAGGTGCCGAGCGGCGAAGTGGGCTCGAACTATTTCCAGGAAACGCGTCCGGAGGCGCTGTTCCGCGAGTGCAGCGTCTATTGCGAGACGATCTCCGATGCGGACCAGATGCCGCGGACGCTGGAGACCGCGATCCGTGCCGCGGTCGGCCACCGCGGAGTCTCGGTTGTCGCGATGCCGGGCGATGTCGCCTTGCGCGCGACGACGGGAACGCTGGCGCGGTCGGCGGGCGCGCTCTTGCCGCCGACGTCGGTGACCGTCCCCACGCCGACGGATATCGCCGACCTTGCCGCTCTGTTGAACGGTGCCGAGAAAGTGACGATCCTGGCGGGGCGGGGGTGCCGGACCGCGCACGCCGAACTCGTCACGCTCGCAGGGATATTGCAGGCCCCGATCGTCCATGCGCTCGGCGGCAAGGAGTTCGTCGAATACGACAATCCCTATGATGTCGGCATGACCGGCCTGATCGGCTTTTCGAGCGGCTACGACGCGATGATGGCCTGCGACGTCCTGCTGATGCTCGGCACGGATTTCCCGTATCGGCAGTTCTACCCGGAGAAGGCCAAGGTCGCGCAGATCGATTTGATCCCGGAAAATCTCGGTCGGCGGACGGCGATCGATATCGGGTTGGTCGGCGATGTCGGCGCGTCGCTTGCCGCGCTCATCCCGCAGCTGACAAGCGGACGCGATGGCAGTTTCCTGAAATCCGCGCGCGAGAACTACGCGGAGTCGCGCAAGGGGCTCGACGATCTTGCTGACGGGACGCCCGGCAGCGGCGTCATCCATCCGCAGCACGTTGCGCGCGTACTCAGCGAACAGGCGGCGGACGATGCGGTCTTCGCGTGCGACGTCGGTACGCCGACGGTATGGGCCGCACGCTATCTGAAGATGAACGGCAGGCGGCGACTGATCGGGTCGTTTAACCACGGATCGATGGCCAACGCGTTGCCGCAGGCGATCGGCGTACAGGCGACCTGTCCGACCCGACAGGTGATCACGATGTCGGGCGACGGCGGTCTGGCGATGCTGATGGGCGAGTTGCTGACGGTGCGCCAGCTTGGGCTGCCGGTGAAGATCATCGTCTTCAACAATGGCACGCTCGGCTTTGTCGAGATGGAGATGAAGGCGGCCGGGCTGATCGAGACCGGCGTGACGCTCGACAATCCCGACTTCGCGGCGATGGCGCGGGCGATGGGTCTGCACGGCGTTCGAGTGACCGATCCGGGCGAGGTCGAGGCGGGCATCCGCGACGTGCTGTCGCATCCGGGGCCGGCGTTGCTCGACGCAGTCACCGCGCGGACCGAATTGTCGATGCCGCCGAAGATCACGCTCGAGCAGATGAAGGGCTTCACGCTCTACATGGCAAAGGCGATCATCAGCGGGCGCGGAGACGAGGTGGTCGAGCTGGGCAAGACCAATGTCGGCTTGCTGAAACGTCTGTTCTAGGCGCCGGAACGGGTCGGCGCGGTGTCCGTCACAATGACAGACGGGCCCGCGCCGCGCGGTATTCGCGTTCGAGGCGGTCGACGCGGTCAGCGACGCTTTCGACCTCGGTGACCGCACCAATGCCCTGGCCCGATCCCCAGATGTCGCGCCACGCCTTGGGCTTCGATCCGTTGCCGCCACCGAAGTCCATCGTCTTCAGGTCGCCCTCGGGCAGCGCATCGGGGTCCATGCCGGCCGCGACGATCGATGCGCGGAGGTAATTGCCGTGCACGCCCGTGAACAGGTTCGAATACACGATGTCGGAGGCCTTGCCGGCAACGATGCCGTCCTTGTACGCCTGGTCCGCATTCGCCTCGGTGGTCGCGATGAACGGCGATCCGATATAGCCGAAGTCCGCGCCCATCGCCTGCGCCGCCAGCACCGCATCGCCGGTCGCGATCGAGCCCGACAGCGCGAGCGGGCCGTCGAACCACTGGCGGATTTCCTGGACGATCGCGAACGGCGACAGTCGACCGGCATGGCCACCGGCGCCCGCCGCGACCGCGATCAGGCCATCTGCACCCTTCTCGATGGCCTTGCGCGCGAACCGGTCGTCGATCACGTCGTGGAGCGTGATGCCGCCCCAGCCATGGACGGCCGTGTTGAGGTCTTCGCGCGCGCCGAGCGAGGTGATGACGATCGGCACCTGCCACTTCGCACACGTCGCGAGATCGCTTTCCAGGCGATCGTTCGACTTGTGGACGATCTGGTTGACCGCGAACGGGGCTGCGGGGCGATCCGGGTTCGCGCGGTTATGCGCGCTGAGTTCCTCGGTGATCCGGTGCAGCCACTCGTCGAGCATCGCCTGAGGCCGCGCATTGAGCGCGGGGAACGAACCGACGATACCGGCCTTGCACTGCGCGATCACCAGCTCCGGGCCGGAAATGATGAACAATGGCGAGCCAATGACGGGCAGGCGCAGGTTTTTTAGAATAGCGGGTACGGTCATATGGGTTTTCTAGCGCAACCCATTCGCACACGCCAGAGCCGGTTTTGCCCTCCATATCGTCACCGTGTGGACGATATGGAGGGCAGGGTACCCGGTCAGGCCATCTTGCCGATGACCTTGTCGAGCGTCAGCGGATATTCGCGGACACGGACGCCGCAGGCGTTGTAGACCGCGTTGGCGATCGCCGCGCCGACGCCGCACAGGCCGAGCTCGCCGATCCCCTTGGCCTTCATCGGCGAGGACTTCTCGTCGAGTTCGTCCATGAAGAACACGTCCTGGTGCGGGACGTCGGCGTGCGCCGGCACATGATATTCGGCCAGGTCGTGGTTCACGAAATAGCCGAAGCGCGTGTCCACTACCGCGTCCTCCATCAGCGCCGCACCGACGCCCATCGTCATCGCGCCGATCACCTGGCTGCGTGCCGATTTCGGGTTGAGGATGCGGCCCGCCGCAAACGCCCCACCCATGCGGCGGACGCGGATCTCGCCGGTCGCCGAATCGACGCCGACTTCGACGAAATGCGCGCCGAACGTGGCCTGTGCGTAGGTCTTGGTCAGGTCGCCGAACTCGATCGAGTCCTCCGCCGAAAGGCCGGCATCACCGGCCGCCTCGGACAGCGCGACGCTGCGGTTGCCCGACTTCACCTTGCCGTCCTCGAACACGACGTCGCCCGAATTGAACCCGAGTTTGCGAGCCACCGAATCGCGCAGCGCCATGCACGCCGCATAGACGCCCGCGGTCGAGCTGTTGCCGCCCCACTGGCCACCCGAGCCCGACGAGGCAGGGAAGCTGCTATCGCCGAGCAGCACGATGACCTTGTCGACGGAAACGCCCATCAACTCGGCCGCGGTCTGCGCGATGATCGTGTAGCTGCCGGTGCCGATGTCGGTCATGTCGGTGGCGACCGTCACGGCGCCCTTCTTGTCGATGCCCACGCGCGCGCCCGATTTCATCGTCACGTTGTCGCGGAATGCCGACGCCATGCCCATGCCGACCAGCCAGCGACCGTCACGGACCTGTCCGGGCACGGCGTTGCGCTTGTCCCAGCCGAACCGCTCGGCGCCGGTCTTCAGGCAGCCGACCAGATCACGCTGCGAGAACGGACGTGTCGGCTTTTCCGGATCGACCTGCGTGTCGTTGATAATCCGCAGCTGGACCGGGTCCATCTTCAGCTTCTCGGCCAGTTCGTCCATCGCCGCTTCGAGCGCGAGCAGGCCGACCGCCTCGCCCGGCGCACGCATCGCATTGCCCTCGGGAAGATCGAGCACGGCAAGACGCGTCGCGGTCATGCGGTTGGCACCCGCGTAGAGCAGCCGAGTCGCGTTTGGCGCGGTCTCGGGGCCGCCGCCGGGCAGATCGCCCGACCAGCTCTCATGGGCGATCGCGGTGATCTTGCCGTCCTTCTGCGCGCCGATACGAAGGCGCTGGATCGTCGCAGGGCGATGCGTCGTATTGTTCATTACCTGCGGGCGCGCGAGCGCGAGCTTAACCGGACGTCCGCCGATCGCACGCGAGCCGAGCGCTGCCATGACCGCATCGCTCCGGACCCACAGCTTCGAGCCGAAACCGCCGCCGACATAGGGCGACATCACGTGGATGCTTTCCTTCGGCAGGAGCAGCGTCTCGCTCATGTCGCCGACCGCCCAGGCGATCATCTGGTTCGACGTCCAGAGCGTGAGCTTGCCGTCCTTCCACGCCGCGGTGGTGGAGTGCGGCTCCATCATCATGTGGCTCTGGTCGGGCGTGGTGTAGCGCTCGTCGAGCTTGACCGGCGCCTTGGCGAACGCACCCGCAAAGTCGCCGACCGCAGTGTCGGGGGTGCCACTCTTCGGCTTGGTGGCCGACGCTTGCGATGCGGCGAGATCGAACCGGCCGGCCGTGCGCGCGTAGTTCACGCGGAGCAGCTTGGCACCGGCGCGGGCCTGCTCGAACGTCTCGGCGACGACGACCGCAACCGCCTGGTCGTAATGCTGGACCTCTGGCCCGGCGAGCATCCGTGCCGTGTGGTTCTTGGCTTTGCCGAGCTTGCCGGCGTTTTCGTAGGTGACGACCGCAAGCACACCGGGTGCAGACTTCGCGTCGGCGACATCGATGCTCTCGATCCGGCCCTTGGCGATCGCCGAGCCGAGGATGTAGCCATAGGCCGCGTTTGGGGCGGCATCGTTGCGCTCGTAAGCGTAGTGCGCGGTGCCGGTGGTCTTCAGCTTGCCGTCGATGCGGTCGATCGGCTGGCCGAGGACCTTCATCCGGTCGGTCGGGTTCGCCGTGGCGGGGGTATCGAACTTCATGGGCGTCAGGCCTTCGCTTCTTCGAACACGGCGCCGATGGTGCGTTCGACCAACGGCAGCTTGAACGCGTTCTGTGAGGTGGTGCGGGCGCCGGCGAGCACCGCCGCGGCGGTGGCCTTGGCACCGTTGGGCATCTGCGCCTCGGCCGCCTCGACCCGCCACGGCTTGTGCGCGAGGCCACCAAAGGCGAGCCTGCCGCGCCCGCCGGGCTGAATGATCGCCGCGACCGAGATCAGCGCGAACGCATAGGACGCCCGGTCGCGGACCTTCTGGTAGATATGCGTGCCGCCGATCGGCTTGGGCAACGTCACCGCGGTGATGAGTTCACCGGGCGCGAGCGACGTCTCGATGTTCGGCGTAGCGCCCGGCAACCGGTGAAAATCGGCGATCGGGATCGCGCGTGTCTCGCCGGCGGCGTTCACCGTCTCGACCGTCGCATCCAGCACGCGCATCGCCACCGCCATGTCGCTCGGATGCGTCGCGATGCACGCCTCGCTCGTCCCCATGATCGCCAAGTTGCGGTTGAACCCTCCAACCGCCGCACACCCGGTCCCAGCCTGACGCTTGTTGCAGGGCTTGGTGGTGTCGTAGAAATACGGGCACCGGGTCCGCTGGAGCAGATTGCCTGCTGTCGTCGCCTTGTTGCGAAGCTGGCCGGACGCGCCGGACACGAGCGCACGGGTGAGCACGCCGTAATCCTTACGGACCCGGGCATCTGCGGCGAGATCGGTATTGCGGACGAGGGCGCCGACGCGGAGCCCACCGTCGGAGGTCGACACGATTCTGTCGAGGTCGAGGCCGTTGACGTCGATCAGGTGCTGCGGGGTCTCGATCTGCAGTTTCATCAGGTCGAGCAGGTTGGTGCCGCCCGCGATGAACTTCGCGCCTGGCGTGCGGACCGCGGCGCTTGCTGCCTCCTTCGCCGAGGTCGCACGTTCGTACGTAAAGGCCTTCATGCCGTGCGCTCCGTGCCCGAGACGTCGTGGATCGCGTCGATGATGTTCGAATAGGCGCCGCAGCGGCAGATGTTGCCGCTCATCCGCTCGCGCAGCTCGTCGGTGGTGACCGACGGTTGCGCGGCGATGTCACCGGTGACGTGGCTGGGGATGCCGGCCTTGATCTCGCCGAGCGTCGCGACCGCGGAACAGATCTGGCCGGGCGTGCAATAGCCGCACTGGTATCCGTCATGCTTGACGAACGCCGCCTGCATCGCGTGCAGCTTCTCAGGCGTGCCGAGGCCTTCGATCGTCGTGATCTCTTCGCCCTCGTGCATGACCGCTAGCGTCAGGCAGCTATTGATGCGGCGCCCCTCGACGATCACCGTGCACGCTCCGCACTGGCCGTGATCGCAGCCCTTCTTGGTGCCGGTGAGCTTCAGATTTTCGCGGAGTGCATCGAGCAGCGTGGTGCGCGTGTCGACGGTCAGCTTCGTCGTATGGCCGTTGACCTTCAGCGTGACCGGCATGGTCGGCGGCGCTGGCTGCGGGGCGCCCTGGGTCTGTGCCTGCGCACCCGGCGTTGCGGCCAGCGTGGCCGACGCGACGCCACCGGCGATCACGCCACGGCGCGACACCGGAAATCCTTCATCTTGATGCATATAAACCCCTGTATCTGTTAGCGTAACCAGCGAGGGCAGCCAAAGTTGCGCTAACCTGTGATTGGTTCCGTGAATTCTGCGTCATGTGGCGTGTGATAGGGTGTTGTAATGCGGACTATTTCTTCGAGCGTATCGGTTCGCCTCTACCATCTCGACGATAGCGGCGAAGGTGGTGCGGCAACAACGTTGTTCTATGGCTCGCTCGGCGAGGCGCTGGGAATTGCGGCGCAACAGGAGGAGGACGTCCAGGCGGGACTGTACCTCGCCACCGAGAACGACGTTGTCGCGTATCTGGATCTGGAAGACTAGGGCTTGCCTCACGATCCTCCCCTGGAGGGAAAGGATCGTGAGGTCGGACTCACGTCCCGGGCGTGAAGCCATCGTCGCGGTCGCGCGGGGTGGGAGCATGAACTTCTGCGCAAATCGAGCGAAGTGCCGGCTTCATCCCTTCCTCGAAGGTCGGGTGGTAGAAGGGCAGGTCCAAAACCTCGGTCGCGGTCCAGCCGCTCTGGATGGCCCAAGCGATCAAATGCGCACTGTGCTCGACCGCGGGGCCCGCCATCGTCGCGCCTGTCAGGCGCCCGTCGCGGCGATCGGCATAGAAGCGGACGAGACCGGCGTTGCACGCCTCGACCTTCGCACGGCCCTGATCGTCGTACGAGGCGGCGCCGATGACGCTGTCGGTATCGCCGTCCTGCGCGACCTTGCCGATGACTGCGACGTTGGGATGCGTGAACATGATCGAGAACGGGACCATGCGCTTGCCCGGCAGGATCTCTGGATAGCTCGCGGCATTGCGCCCTGCGATCGTGCCCTCTGCGGACGCTTCGTGCAGCACCGGCCTGTCATGGTCCGCGTCGCCGGCGAAGAAGATCGGCGCGGTGCCGCACTGCATCGTGTCGCGGTCGTAATCGGGCATGCCGTGCTCGTCGAGGTCCAAGCTGGTAGTCTCGAGGCCAAGTCCCTCGATCTGCGGCGGCCGGCCGGTTGCGACAAGCAGATAGTCGAAGCGCTTCTTGCCGGTTGCCGAGCCGGTCCAGGACACCATCACGCAGTCGCCGTCCGGCTCTGCCGTCAGTTCGACGCCCAGCAGGATCGGCAATTCGCGCGCAAGGATCGTCTGGAGCGCCTCGGCCACATGAGGGTCCTTTAGCGCGGCGATTGTGTCGCCCATGTCGAACACCATCGTCTCGACCTCGAGCCGCGCCAGCGCCTGCGCCAGTTCGAGCCCGAGCGGTCCGGCACCGATTACCCCGATCGAGCCGGGCAGGGTCGGCAGGTCGAAGATCGTCTCGTTGGTCAGCACCCGGTCGCGCACCGCGTCGAACATATTGGGGACGTCTGGGCTCGACCCCGTGGCGATCACGACGGACTTGGCGTGAACCTTACGACCATCGTCGAGCGACAGGATCGTGGCGCCGGCGAACTTCGCGCGCGCATCGACCTTCACGTCGTCCGGAAGGCCAGCGATAGAATTCTCGACACCCGCGACGAACGCGTCGCGCTCCTTGCGGACACGCGCCATCACGGCGGCGCCGTCGAGCTTGCCGGAGGCTTCGACGCCGAAGGTTGCGGCCTGTTTTACCGCGTGTGCCGCATTGCCAGCCGCGATCAGCAGCTTGGAGGGCATACAACCGACGCTGGCGCAGGTGGTGCCGCCAAAGCCGGTGTCGATCAGCAGCGTCTTGGCGCCGTTGCGGCGGGCGCTGCGCTCGGCGGCAAGGCCAGCGGTTCCCGCGCCGATGATCGCGACGTCGCAGGTCAGGTTAGTCATAAGTCTCTCCGCTGCCGGAGAATTCCGGGGTAGAACGCTACGAAACATTCGACCCACCCCAGCCGTTCCGCAGTGCAGCAATACATTATAGAAGGACGGCCATGCTCACGCTTCACCATTTGAATTTCTCGCGCTCGATCCGCGTCATCTGGCTGCTCGAAGAACTCGGCATCGAGTATGATCTCGTGAAATACGAGCGCGATGCCAATTTTCGCGCGCCATCCGAACTGAAGGCAATCCATCCGCTGGGCAAGGCGCCGGTGCTGGTCGACGGCGACCTCACGCTGGCCGAAAGCGCCTCGATCCTGGCCTATATCGACGACCGCCACGGCGACCGCCGGTTCTCCCCGCCAGTCGGCAGCGACCCGGCGGCGCTGCATGACGAATGGCTGCAATATGTCGAGAGTTCTGCGTCGTTGCCGATCATGATGACGTCGCTCGGCAAGCGCATGGGTGGCTTGCCCGACGGCCTCGCCAAGTTCACCGGCCCGGAGGTGACCAAGACGCTCGACTATATCGCCGCGGGTGTAGGCGAGGGGCCGTATCTCATGGGCGACGCGCTGATGCTAGCCGACATCCAGATGTGCTACATTCTCGCGATCGCAGAGGGTGCGGGCCTGTTGACGGCGCATCCCGCGGTCTCAGCCTATCTCGACCGACTGAAGGCAAGGCCGGCGTTCGTCGCCGCTACCGAGATCGGCGGACCGTTGATGCCGCCCCGCCGCTGACGAACGCCGATTTAGCTTTGGGGGGCGTCACCCCCCGAAGCTGCGTCCACCGAACCCGCCACCAAAACCGCCGCGCGAGATCACCGAACTACGCGATTGTACGCGGGCAGGGGCCCTCGCCGTCGTCGGCGTGAAGGCGTCGGACCCTACCCGCGTCCGGCCCGTCACATAGTCCCGGTTGATCCGGCCACCCGCGCCGCCATAGTAATTGCCATCGCGGTCGCGGTACATCGGCGCGCCGCGGTTGCCGAAGCCGCCATTGAGTGCCTGGCCGACCAGGAACCCCGTCAGCAACGGCGTAAAGAAGCTCCCGCCGCTGCCGTTGTTGCGCGGCTCGCACTGCGCGGCGCCGTATTGCTCTTCGCAGGTTTGCTTGTCCTCGAACCGTGGCCCGGTCTTTGCGGCGTCGGCCTTGGCCTGCTCGAAGGCAGTGTCGCACTGCACCGCGGAAAGCGCACCGGCCGCGCGGCATTCGGCGACGGAGGCATAGCTCTGCGCCTCGACCGGCTTGCCGCCGACATCGCCGTCGCACGCGGTCAGCGAAATGCCCGAGCCCGCGATCAGGCTGGTAAGGACGATCGTTCTGGAACGCTTCATCGGTGCCTCCTCAGTTCGTCATGCAGGCGGCGTTGAGGATGCCGACGCAGAGCGAGATACTGCCCATATACGTCGCGGCGGCAATTTCGCCGCGGACGATCCGGTCGTTGAAGTCGCGCATCACGAAATGCTGGACGACCAGGAACGTCACGATCTGAATCACGCCCGCGAGCAGCGCCCAAACCGCAAACTCGACCAGCGAGACCGTATGCGTCAACGCGGAAGCGAGCGGCAGGACATACCCGAGCAACGCCGCGCCGAGCGTGATCGCCGCGGCCGTATTGCCCTCCCGGATCAGCGACTTCTCATGATACGGCGTCGCGACCTGATAGACGATCTTGAACAGAATCGTGAACCCCCCCGCCGCGACGAACGCGATCAGGAAGGCGAGCGCGCTGGCGCCGAAGCTGTATTGGTCGATCATGGCATTTCCCCCGGAGCCGTCTGCGCGTGACGCTAGGCCCGGAACTCGCCGAGTTCCAATGCCACGCCCAGCATGATCTCGAACGAGACCTCACCAGACTCGGTTTCCATGTCGATCGCGAGCAGCAATTCGCGGCCGTCGTCGCCCGGCAGATCGCGGCTGAACAGCATGCAGGTCTGGAAGATGCGGCGGTCGACGATGCCGTCGCGGTCGTCGTGCAGCTCCTCCCAGAACGTCACGGGCTCCTGTTCGCTCGCTTCAGGACCGAACCATGCTCGGCCATATTCGGGCAACCCTTCCGCGGTGAAGGTGCGCGCCTTGAGGCGGCTCTTCCACGCGGGGCGCTCTGCGGACGACGAGGGGTAGGCGCTGTCCCACGGTGCGAACAGCGTGACATCCGTAACGTCTTGCCCGGCTCGGTCGTTCGACACCGCCTGGAACATGATGTCGTCGTCGGTGTAGAACCGGTGGACGAAACCGCCTTCATTGAGGTCGATCAGGCCCTGCGCGACGATCACCAGCGTATCGCGGTCGAACGGGAACAGGAGCTCCGACCCGAACCGGCGCCAAGCGAGCGGATCGACGGTGACCGTCCGACCCAGCGTGACGTTGCGGACGACGGGCAGGGCGTTTCCGTCAAGCGCTGGCTTGCGGCCGAACAGGCGATCGAACATGCAATCCTCGTATGTCTGATTGGCCCCCCGCATAGGCCAAAGCGCGGGACGTCGCAAAGCGCCATTGGCGTCCTCCGCGCCCGCGCCTATGTGTCTCCGCGAGCGACAAGCACGGGAGTTCTTGCATTTGACCGACATCTGGACCGTCCGCAGCCTGAAGGCGGCGCTCGATACGTCAGAGCCTGCCAAGGCCGGCGAATTCTCCGCGCGGATCCTCGAAGGCGCGGACCCGGTGCTGCTGGTGACGATGCACCACCACGGCGACCTCGAACTGTTCGTCAACGTCAGCGAGGCGCAGATCTCTGCTTCGACCTTGCTATGGCCGTGCGACGAGCAGGAGGACGCTCTCGCGTTCAACACCTTCCTCTTGAAGTCGCAGAAGTTGGTACCGCTGTCGAACTTCGGGATCGGTACCGTCAAGGGCCGCGATTATTACGAGCTGTTCGGCGAACTCGCGACGTCGAGCCCGCTCGATACTGTCGTGATCGAACTGCGCACGCTCGCCGAGAATGCGATTGATGCGGCCACTGACCTGCGCCACGCGCAGATCCCCGCCGCCTGATTTAGATACAAACGGAGAGACTGGCATGGCCATCTGGAGCAAGCTTTTCACCCTCGGTCGTGCCGGTGCGCACGAAGCGGGCGCAGCCGTCGTCGATGCGAACGCGCTACGCATCCTCGACCAGGAAATCCGCGATGCCGACAAGGCGCAGGGCAAGGCACGCGACGATCTCGCAGGGCTGGTCGCCCGCCGCCGCATCCTCGAAACCGAAGTCGAGAGCTTCCGTGCTCAGGCGACGAAGTACGAGGCGTCTGCACGGATCGCGGTCGAGAAGGGCAACATGGACCTCGCGCGCCAGGTCGCGCAGCGGATCGCCGATCTCGAACAGGACATCGCGCTGAAGTCCCCGCAGGTCGAGGACATGCGCGCCGCCGAGGAGCAGATCCACACCGCCGTCGCGCAGACCGATCGGAAAATCGAACAGCTCCGCCGCGAGGTCGAGGTCGTCAAGGTCAACGAGTCGGTGCAGAAGGCGCAAGCCTCGGTCGCATCGGGCAGCATGGGTGCGGGCAACAAGCTCGGCTCGGCGGCGGACAGCCTCGCGCGCATTCGCGAGCGGCAGGCGATCCGCGGCGAGCGGATCAAGGCGGCGGGAGAACTCGAGGATCGTCGCACCGGCGCAGATCTCGACGAGAAGCTGCGGTTGGCAGGGATCGGACCCGGCCAGTCCTCGGCCGACGACGTGCTTGCGCGCCTGACGGCCCCCAAGACCGGACAGCTCGGCCAAACGCTGCAGATCGAGCAGCGCGACGACTCCAAGACGTCGGACTCCTGATGCGCCGGATTGCGGTCGATCCGCGCGGCGACTGGCGCGAGCGGGCCGACGCGATCGGGTTCGTCTATCACGACACGGACGGCGAACCCTATTGGGACGAGGGCGCGGCCTACGCCTTTACGCTCGCGGAGATCGAGGACGACCTCGAACCCGCCGCGGAACAGCTCCATGCGATGTGCCTCGATCTGGTCGATGAGGTGGTTCGCGACCAGCAGTTGATGGAACGCCTCGCGATCCCGCGCGAGCAGTGGAATTACGTCGCGGAAACCTGGCGGACGCGGCAGCCGTCGCTCTACGGGCGGTTCGATTTCGCCTATGACGGCACCGGGCCGGCCAAGCTCTACGAGTACAACGCGGACACGCCGACATCGGTGTTCGAATGTGCGACGTTCCAGTGGATGTGGCTCGAGGATTTGCTCGCGAGCGGTGCGTTGCCGGCGGGCACGGACCAGTTCAACAGCCTGTTCGACAAGCTACGCGAGCGGTTCCGTGCATTGTTTCCGAGCGGTGGCTTCGTCCATTTCGCCGCGGATGCGTCGGCGGTCGAGGATCGCCAGACGGTGCGGTTCTTCGAGGATGTAGCGTCGCAGGTCGGGATCGAGCCGAAGTTCGTCGAGATGAAGGATATCGGCCTCGCCGCGGACGGCCGCTTCGTCGATACCGACGGCTTCGAGGTGCAGGCCGCGTTCAAACTGTACCCGTGGGAGTTCATGCTGCGCGAGCCCTATGCGCCGAACCTGTCGCGCGCAGACGTGCGCTGGATCGAGCCGGCTTGGAAGTCGATCCTGTCGAACAAGGGCATTTTGCCGCTGCTGTGGGAGCGGCATCCCGACCATCCGAACCTGCTGCCCGCGTTCTTCGACGACGATCCCGCCGCGAAGATTCTCGGGCCGAAATATGTGCGCAAACCGCTGTTCTCGCGCGAGGGCGCGAACGTCGAGGTGATCGGCGAGAGCGGCCATGCCGTGCTTGACCAAGGCTATGGCGCCGAGGGTGCGATCCGTCAGGCCTATGCGCCACCTCCCGTGTTCGACGGCCGCCATCCGGTGATCGGCGCGTGGATGGTCGGCAACGAAGCCGCGGGGATCGGCGTTCGGGAAGATGAAACGGTCGTGACGCGCAATCTCGCGCGGTTCGTGCCGCATATCATCGAGGCGAATGATGACTGACGCGCGAGAATTGCCCCCGCTGCCGCCGATGGAGCGGCTGGTCGAACTGATGTTCGATGCCGCTAGGACGGGGCGGGACGAGATGATCCCGGCGCTGTTGCGGGCGGGCGTCGATATCGAGGTGACCGACGCCAAGGGCTACACGCCGCTCGTGATCGCCAGTTATAACGGCCAGGCCGGAGCCACCGCGGCTTTGCTCGCAGCAGGCGCGCAGGTCGACGGCGCCGCGGACGCGCGCGGCAACACCGCGCTGATGGGCGTGTGCTTCAAGGGTTACGCCGAGCTCGCGCAGATCCTGCTCGACGCGGGCGCCGACGTGAACCGGCGCAATGGCGTCGGCCAGACCGCGCTGATGCTGGCGGCATTGGTGAACAAGACGGCGATCATCGACCTGTTGCTGGAGCACGGTGCGGACCCGGCGATCGTCGATGCGGCAGGGAACAGCGTGCACTCGCTGGCGGTATCGCAAGGGAACGAGGCGTTGGCCGCACGCTTCGCAACGGCTGGTTAGCTACCCCAAGTTGTTCGCCTTCGCGGGTGAACAAGCTCCCTTGCTTGGTTAGTCGTCAGCCTGCCGTTCGGCTCCGGCATGCGTCTTCGCCAGCACAGCCCCGACATGTGCCTCGCCCCGAGCCTCCGCCAGCCGCACCTGCCGCTCACGCTCCGCATACCCAGCCCGCTGCACCTCATCCCGCGCATCATGACACGCCGGACAACTCACCCCCTCGACATACAGCGGCGAAGAACGATCCGCCACGCTCACCGGCATCCGGCAAGCATGACACAGGACATGACTTCCCAAAGCAAGCCCATGTCCGACCGCAACCCGCTGGTCGAACACGAAACACTCCCCCTCCCATAGACTCTCCGCCGCGGGCACGGTCTCCAGATACTTCAGGATGCCGCCCTTGAGGTGATACACCTCATCCAGCCCCTCGGCCTTCAGGAACGCGGTCGACTTCTCGCACCGTATCCCGCCGGTACAGAACATCGCGATCTTCGGCGGCGGGCCGTCGCCTACCAGTTTGTCACGATGCTCGCGAAACCAAGCCGGAAAATCCCGGAACGTCCGCGTCTGCGGATCGACCGCGCCGGCAAATGTCCCGACCGCAACCTCGTAATCGTTGCGCGTGTCGATCACGATCGTCCCCGGCTCGGCGATCAGCGCGTTCCAGTCCGCCGGCTCGACATAATGGCCGACCCCTTCCAGCGGATCGATCGCAGGCTCGCCCATCGTCACGATTTCGCGCTTCAGCCGCACCTTCATCCGGTGAAACGGCATCGTCTCGGCCCGCGACTCCTTGACGTCGAGATGGGCGCATCCCGGCAGCGCGCGGATGTGCGCGAGCACCGCGTCGATCCCCTCCTCGGACCCGGCGATCGTCCCGTTGATCCCCTCGGCGGCCAGCAGCAGCGTGCCCTTCACGCCGTTCGAACAGCAGACGAGCGCGAGGGGCGGCTGGATCGCGGCGATGTCGGCGAACGGCGTGAAGCGGTACAGCGCCACGACGCGGATGGGCAGGGTTTCAGTCATCGGTCTATCATGCAGGGGTGAGGGGCAGCTCCTTAGCGCAAGTCGCCCCCCGCGTCAGCCTGCGGTGACGATCATCCCGTCGACGACCGCGACCGGCCACGGCGTCAGCCTTGTCCCGCCGCATGGCCCACCAACGCACGCGCCGTTTTCGATCTCGAACAGCGCGGAATGCCAGCTACACGCGATCAGGTCGCCGCGCGGAGTGAGATAGTCGTCGAGCACTTGAGCGAGCGGCAGGCCCATATGCGGGCAGCGATCGACATAGCCGAACACCGCGTCCTCCTTGCGCACGACGAAGCCGTGAAAGCGGCCCGCGCGCATCTGGAGCACGAAGTTACGCGCCTTGCCCTCGGCGATTGCATCAAGCGGCGCGAGCTTGATCCCGCCGGGCGTGGCGGTCAGCCGTTCCCCGTCACTCATGCGCGGTCGGCGTCCGGCTGCCGATCCGGATGAGCGGCGGCAAAAGCGGGCAGGGCGCGGGCGTTGTCAGCAGCGACCTTGAGGTGCGGATAGAGTGAGAGATCGACCGCGAACCGCTCGGCCGAATAGACCTGCGGCACCAGATGGCAGTCCGCGATCGTCGGCATCGCACCGAACGCAAAGCCGTCGCCGTGCCGCGCGATCAGCGTCTCCAGCGCAGCGAACCCGTCGCCGATCCAGCGTGCGATCCAGCGGTTCACCGCCGCCTCGTCCGCCCCGAACTCAGCGCGCAAGGCGTTCAGGATACGAAGATTGTTCACCGGATGGATATCGCACGCGATCGTCGCGCCCATGGCACGGACGATTGCCCGGTTGGTCGCGTCTGCCGGTAGCAGCGGCGGATCGGGATACACCTCGTCGATCCATTCGAGGATCGCTGGGCTCTGCGTCAGGACCGCGTCGTCGGTCTCCATTGCCGGCACAAGCCCCTGCGGATTGAGCGCGCAATAGCCGGCCTCGTGTTGCGCACCAGTGCGGAGATCGTGCGTGACCTGTTCGTAACTCACGCCCTTTACGGCCAGCGCGGTGCGGACGCGGTAGGCGGCGGTCGAGCGCCAATAGCCGTGCAGCGTGAGGCTCACTGCGGCAGGACCGCCTTCGGGAAGTCCGACCAGACCGCATCGTAGTCGAGCTGCGATTGCTCAAGCGCATAGGCGGTCGGTTTGTACGGCCAGCAGCTCTCCAGCATGAATGCCATCGTGCCGTCGATCCTATGCGGCTTCAGGTCCGCCGCGCTCGCACCCTGCCAGCTCGCCAGATCCGGCCCGTGGCCCGACATCAGATTGTGCAGCGAGATACCACCCGGCGCGAACCCTTCCGCCTTCGCGTCATAGGCGCCGGTGATCAGGCCCATGGCCTCCGACATAACGTTGCGGTGGAACCAAGGCGGGCGGAACGTGCCCTCGGCGACCATCCAGCGCGGCGGGAAGATCACGAAATCGGCATTCGCGCGCCCGGGCACGTCGCTCGGCGAGGTCAGCAGCGTGAAGATCGACGGATCGGGATGGTCGAAGCTGACCGTGTTGATCGTGTTGAACCGCGACAAATCGTAGCGCCACGGCGCGAGGTTGCCATGCCACGCGACCACGTCGAGCGGGGAATGGTCGAGCGTCGTGGTCCACAGCGAACCCATGAACTTCTGGACAACCTCGACGGGCTCGTCGCGGTCCTCGAACCAGGCGACCGGGGTCTCGAAATCGCGCGGGTTGGCGAGGCCATTGGCGCCGATCGGGCCGAGATCGGGCAGCCGGAACAGCGCACCGTGGTTCTCCGCAACATAGCCGCGTGCTTCGCCGTCGGGGAGTTCTGCGCGGAAGCGGACGCCGCGGGGCACGAGCGCGATCTGTCCGGGGGCGATCTCGATCCGGCCGAGTTCAGTCAGCAGTCGGAGGCGTCCGGCCTGTGGTATGAACAGCAGTTCGCCATCGGCATCCATGAACACGCGGTCAGTCATGTCGGCGTTGGCGGCGTAGACGTGCAGCGCGACGCCTTCGAGATCGGCGGGATCACGGTTGGCGAGCATCGTCGTCATGCCGTCGACCAGATCAGTCCCGGGGGCTGGCGCCTCGATCGGATCCCAGCGCAGGCGATTGGGCGCGAGTGGCGCATCGGTGGTGCCGGGCGCGAACCGTTTGGCGCCGGCGTAGCGCTCGAACGGGGGATGCTCGGCGGTCGGACGCATTCGGTAGAGCCAGCTGCGGCGGTTCTCGTGGCGCGGCGCGGTGAAGGCGGTGCCGGAAAGCTGTTCGGTGTAGAGCCCGAACGCGGGCCGTTGCGGCGAATTTCGGCCGATCGGCAGCGCGCCGGGGATGGCCTCTGTGGAAACGTGATTGCCGAAGCCGGATAGGTACTCAGTCTGGCGGGCGGTCTCGCCTGCGGGGTTGGTCGGCTGGTGAATTGTCATGGCTTCCTCTCCGTCACCTGTCCCGATCAACGCCCGAACCGCCGGCCGTTCAAACTCTTTCTGCCCCTCTCCCCCGGGGAGAGGGAGGGAGGCGCGCGCTTGCGCGGCGGAAGGGTAAGGGCACGTGCTGGCGCCGCGCGTGCCCTCACCCTCGGCGCTACCGCGCCTTTCCCTCTCCCCTGAGGGTAGAGGGTTTTAAGTACTCAAGCGTCGACTGTGATCACCCCACGACGGATCTGGTCCAACTCAATCGACTCATACAACGCCTGGAAATTGCCGTTGCCGAAGCCTTCATTCCCCTTGCGCTGGATGATTTCGAAGAAGATCGGCCCGAACATGTTCTCGGTGAAGATTTGCAGCAATAGCCCTTCTTCGCCGACATTGCCGTCGATCAGGATACGGTTGCGGCGCAGGCGTTCGAGGTCGTGGCCGTGGTTCGGCACGCGCTTGTCGACCAGCTCGTAATAGGTCTCGATCGTGTCCTGCAGCTTCACGCCGCAGGCCCGCAGTTTCTCGACCGTCTCGAAAATATCGGCTGTGGTCAGCGCCAGATGTTGGATGCCTTCGCCGTTGTAATCCTTGATGAATTCCTCGATCTGGCTCTTGTCGTCCTGGCTCTCGTTCAGCGGAATGCGGATCGCGCGATCGGGCGCGATCATCGCCTGGCTGAACAGCCCGGTCGCCTTGCCCTTGATGTCGAAATACTTCTGCTCCTCGAAGCCGAAGATCTGGCCGTAGAACTCGGCCCAGGTCCGCATCTGGCCACGCTTCACATTGTGCGTGAGGTGATCGAGCAGATCGAGCCCGACATTGTTTGCGGCCTCGGCTTCGGCTGCGCCCGGAACCTGGTTCCAGTCGTCGTACAGGCTGCCGGCCGCGCCGTGCTTGTCGACGAGATACAACAGCGAACCTCCGATCCCTTCGAGCACATAGCTGCCCTCACCGAGCGCCCCCATGCTGGCATCGGCTGCCTTGGCGCCGCGTGCGAGCGCCGCGTCGAAGGCTTCCTTGGCGTCATGGACTCGGAACGCCATGCCGCTCGCGGACGGACCATGATCTACGCGGAACGCCGCCGCATGGCCGCCGTCCTCGCGGTTGAGCAGCAGGTTGATCCGGCCCTGCTTGTAGCGCGTGACGGCCTTGGTCGGGTGGGTCGAGGCGGCGACGAAGCCGAACTGCTCGAACTGCGCGGCCATCCGGTCGGGATCGGGCGAGGTGAACTCGGCGAACTCGAACCCGTCGAGCCCCATCGGGTTTACGTCCATATGATCGACATCGCTCATGTTCGCATCCTGACTGGTATCTGTTGTTACCATTCTGCCGGGTTGAACAACTGGTGTCAATCGTTACGATTTTGGCATGCCCAACTCCGATACCGCCCGCGCGCTCGTCCTGGACGATTTCATTCCGTATCGCCTGTCGATCACCTCGAACCTCGTCAGCGAAGCGGTGGCGGACACGTATGAAGCGCTTTTCGGGCTGACGATACCCGAGTGGCGGCTCGTCACTGTGGTGACCGAAGCCGGAGGGATCACGCAGCAGCAGATCGGCCAGCAGACCCGGATGGACAAGGTGACCGTCAGCCGCGCGGCGATCGCGCTGGTCGAGCGCGGGCTGATGCAGCGGCATGCCAACCCGGACGATCGCCGCTCGCATCTCCTGATGCTCACCGACGACGGTCACACGCTCTACGCGTCGGTCGCGCCGAAAGCGCTCGACCTCGAACGCCGTATCTTTGCCGGGTTCTCAGGGGCGGAGGTGGCACAGTTCGTGGCGATGCTCCGGCGAATCGACGCCGTGACGATCGATCTCGTTCAGGAATCCCATGGCGGTATCGGCGACCAGAGACCGCGCAGGTAATCAAGCAGCGCGGTCGTGCCCGACGACACTGCCCCGCGAGCGTGCACTGCATAGATCCCGACATCGGCAGATCCGGCCAATTCCGGCAGGACCCGCACGAGTCGGCCGCTCGCAAGGTCCGCGCTGACGTCCCAGAGCGAGCGCAGCGCGATGCCGACGCCCGCCAGCGTCAGTTCGCGGACGACTTCGCTTGAGTTTGTCGCGACATAGCTCGGGCAGTAGATCGTCACGTCACCGTCCGGCCCGGCCAGTCGCCACGGCATCTGGCCTTTCGCGGCGAGGAGGCGGTGTTTCGTCAGGTCGGCTGCGTTGCTCGGCGGGCTGTAGCTAGGCGCCGCGCACAGGACGCGGCGGCTGTCGGCAAGGCGATAGCCGGTCAGGCTCGGCGGTACGGCGGGGGCGATGCGGATGGCGAGGTCCAGCCGGTCGCCGACGACGTCCGAGAAGCCGTCTGACAGGTCAAGGTCGAGTTCGATTGCGGGGTGCGCGTCGAGGAAGGGTTTGAGGTGCGGGGCGATGTGAAGGCGACCGAACGATGTCGGTGCGCTAACCCGTAGCGGTCCGGACGGTGTATCCATGCGGTCCGACACCCGCGCCTCGGCATCGCGGATCGCGGCTAGGATCTCGACCATGTCGCGGTGATACGCCCCGCCCCGAGCGGTAAGCTCCAGCCGCCGGGTAGTGCGATTGAGTAATCGCACGCCGAGCCGCGCCTCCAGCCGCGCGATCCGCTTCGACACCATCGCTGGCGAGATGCCGAGCGATCGCCCCGCTGCGCTCAGGCTGGCGGTGCGGACGACTTCCGCAAAGAGGACGATATCCGGGTCCATTCGTTCTCCAGACGATCAACAGCTTTCGGTTTATGATGTCTAGTGGCGAAGGTGGCGGGCGTCTATCATGCTCCCAAGAGCATAGGAGAGCAGCATGGCCGAGATGATCGACAGCTATCAAGATCGGGCGGGTCTGAAGGTCGCCGCGTCGCTGGTGGATTTTATCGAGACATCAGCGCTGCCGGGTACAGGTCTTGATGCCGCGCCGTTCTGGCAGGGGGTGGCCGATATCTATGCCCGCTTCGCGCCGGAGAACGCGGCATTGCTGACCGTTCGCGACGACCTCCAAGCCAAGATCGACGCCTGGCACGAAGCCAGCGCCGGCAAGCCGATCGAGCAGGCCAAGTACCAGGCGTTCCTGCGCGAGATCGGCTATCTGGTCGACGAGCCTGCGCCGTTCGCGGTTGCGCCGACGAACGTCGATGCGGAGGTCGCCTCGCTCGCCGGTGCGCAGTTGGTGGTGCCGATCCTCAATGCCCGCTTCCTGCTGAACGCGGCGAACGCGCGGTGGGGCAGCTTGTACGACGCGCTCTACGGGACCGATGCGATCCCCGGTGCGGCATCCGGCAAGGGCTATGACGCGGCCCGCGGGGCGCAGGTGATTGCCTGGGCGAAGGCCTTCCTCGACGACGCGGTGCCATTGGCGAGCGGGTCGTGGACCGACTGGACCGGTGGCAAGCCTGAACTCGCCGACCCCAGCCAGCTTGTCGGGTATGCAGGCGACAATATCCTGTTGCGTCACAACGGCCTGCACATCGAACTCGCGATCGACTCTCAGCATCCGATTGGTCGCGACGACCCTGCGAACCTTGCCGACGTCGTGCTCGAATCCGCGCTCAGTACGATCGCAGATCTCGAAGACTCGATCGCGGCGGTCGATGCCGAGGACAAGGTCGCCGCCTACGCCAACTGGCTCGGGCTGATGAAGGGCGACCTGACTGCTAGCTTCGACAAGGGCGGGCGCACGGTCACGCGCACGCTCGAACAGGACCGCCGCTATACCGCGGTCGATGGCAGCGAGATCGTTCTCCCCGGTCGCAGCCTGATGTTCGTGCGCAATGTCGGGCATCTGATGACGACGCCGGCGATCCTGCTCACCGACGGCAACGAGGCACCCGAGGGTATTCTCGACGGAATAGTCACGTCGCTGATCGCGCTGCACGACCTTACGGGCACGGGCCCGATCCGCAACAGCCGGGCGGGCTCGGTCTACATCGTCAAGCCGAAGATGCACGGGCCCGACGAAGCCGCCTTCACCAACCGGCTGTTCGACGCGATCGAGGACCTGCTCGGTCTCGCGCGCCACACGATCAAGGTCGGCGTGATGGACGAGGAACGGCGCACGTCCGCCAATCTCGCCGCGTGCATCGCCGCGGTGAAGGACCGGGTCGTCTTCATCAACACCGGCTTCCTCGATCGCACCGGCGACGAGATGCACACCTCGATGCGCGCCGGCCCGATGATCCGCAAGGGCGACATGAAGGCCTCCTCGTGGATCAAGGCGTATGAGGATCGCAACGTCCAGATCGGGCTCGCCTGCGGGCTCAGCGGCAAGGCGCAGATCGGCAAGGGCATGTGGGCCGCGCCCGACCGGATGGCGGACATGCTGGAGCAGAAGATCGCGCATCCGATGACCGGTGCGAACACTGCGTGGGTGCCGTCGCCGACCGCCGCGACGCTGCACGCGACCCATTACCACCGCGTCGACGTGTTCGCGCGGCAGGCGGAGCGCAAGGCCGAGCCGATCGCGTCGCTCGATGCGCTACTGACGATCCCGGTCGCTACCGGACATAACTGGCAGCCCGACGAGATTCGCGAGGAACTGGAGAACAATGCGCAGGGTATCCTCGGCTACGTGGTGCGCTGGATCGACCAGGGCGTGGGTTGTTCGAAGGTGCCGGACATCCACGACATCGGCCTGATGGAGGACCGCGCGACGCTGCGGATCAGCTCGCAGCACATGGCGAACTGGCTGCTCCACGGCATCGCCACACCCGACGAGGCGGACGCGGCGCTGCGGCGGATGGCGGCGAAAGTCGACGTCCAGAATGCAGGCGATCCGCTGTATCGCCCGATGGCGGGGCATGAGGACGATAGCCTCGCGTTCCAGGCTGCCCGCGCGCTCGTGTTCGATGGTCTCACGCAGCCGAGCGGCTATACCGAACCACTGCTCCACGCGTACCGGGCGCGGGTGAAGGAAAGGGATGCCGATGCCGCTCTACGCGATCGAGGGTAAACGGCCGACGCTGGCCGACGACGTATGGGTGGCGCCGTCCGCGGACGTGATCGGCGACGCGAGGCTGGGTGAGGGCGCGAGCGTCTGGTTCGGCGCGGTGATCCGCGCGGACAACACGCCGATCCTGGTCGGCGCGCGCACGAACATCCAAGAGGGCGCGATGCTGCACTCCGATCCGGGCGCGCCTTTGAGCGTCGGCGAGGGCTGCACGATCGGCCATCACGCGATCCTTCACGGCTGCACGATCGGTAACAACGTACTGGTCGGGATGGGTGCGACGATCCTCAACAACGCGGTAATCGGCGAGAATTGCCTGATTGGCGCGAACGCGCTGGTAACCGAGGGGAAGGTATTTCCGGCGGGGAGCATGATCGTCGGCGCGCCGGCAAAGGCAGTGCGCGCGTTGCCGCCGGAAGCGATTGCGAGCCTCAAGCTGTCGGCCGCGGCCTATGTGACAAGGCACCGCGTATACGCCGAAGGGTTGACGCGGGTCGACGATTGAACACCGCATAATCCTCCCCCGCCAGGGGGAGGATCGGATCGGACGTTGTCAGAAGGTAAGGCGACCGCCGAGCGACAGCACCACCGCATGAGCATTCTCGAGAAGGCCGTTCGTGATGATCGGCGTCTGCGCCGCGGTCCCAGCATAGGCCGCCGTCACCCGGTCGATCGTGGTGTCGGAGAAGTCCACATAGCTGGCCGCCGCGTCGAGCGTCATGTGCGACGTCAACTGGTACGAACCACCGGCCGCGTAGGTCCAGCGGTTCGCGTCCGGCACACGAGCGTCGCGCAGGCCGTCCTGGGTCGGCGTCTTGGTCCGCTGGATACCGGCGCGGATCGTTGCCTTGGGGGTGATGTCGTAGTCGAAGCCACCCGCGAGGCTCCAGCTGTCGCGGTAGTTCTCGGGGATCGAGACGTTCAGCGGCGCGCCGAGATCAATCGTATCGAACTTGCTCCAGCTATACGCGACGACCTGCGCGTTCAGCGTCAGCGCGTTGGTGGCGCGAACCCGGCCGGCGACGATCACCTGGCCCGGCGTGGTGAAGCTCGCCTTGGCACCATCAAGCGATTCGTTCGATGCCGCCAGCGGCCCGACCAGGCCAGTAACATCGAGGCTTCCCTTCAGGTGATGACGGATGCTCGACTTGTAGCTGATTCCGACGGTCGCGAAGTCGTTGTGGAGCTGTACGCCGGCGGTCCAGCCGAGATCCCAGCCGTCGCCCTTCAATTCCTGCTCGCCGTCCGGGAGCGACGCGAGCACGTTCGGCAGCGCGTTGCTAAGCGAAGCGTCGGTATATTCGACATTCAGCGCACCACCGACACGCAGCCAGTCGGTCACCGCCACGCCGATCGACGGCTGGATGTCGACCGTGCGCAGCCGAGTCTTGTCGGCGCTGTAGCGAGCCCAGCTGTTCGCTTCGTAGTTCGTGGTGAAGCTGAACGGCGACGTTACCGCCACGCCCACCGCGATCCGGTCAGTCAGCGGATAGGCGACTGCGCCGCTCGGCAGCACGCCATTGTTGATCGGGTCGCGTGAGGTGGAATTGCCACCGACTGCGGCGAACGCCTGACCGGGGCGCCGGATCAGCGTGCCGTTGTCGACCACGTCGCCCTTCGGCAGGATCGCGGTCGCGCTGATCGCCGCGCTGCCATCGCGGATGCCGGCGATCGCCGCAGGGTTCCACCACAGTGATGTCGCACCGGTATCGGCCGCTTCGCCGGAGAACGCACGACCGGCACCGCGGGCCGACTGCGCTTCGAGATAGAAGGCGTCGGCGTGCGCGAGACCCTGGAAGCCGAAGGCGGAGACGAGAGCGGAAGCGGCGAGCAACGGGGCTTTGTTACGGAGCGTCATGAGGCAGGTCCTAAGCTATGATACTGATAGGGAAGGCGGCGCCTCAGCGCACGCGCGTCCAGGTTTGCGTCTTGCAGAGCGGGAAGAAGACGCAGCCGCGCAGCTTCAGCTGGTTCGCGCCCAGGGGCGTGATCTTGCCGCTATAGGTCTTGCCGTCCTCGGCGTTGTAGACTTGACCGCTGCTCCAGACGCCGTCCGAGTCCGGCTTGAACCCGCTGAGCATCTGCATCCCCTGGATCGGGCGATTGCGCAGCGCTGCATCTGCGTTCTTGGCATCCTTCATCGAAGGATTGGCGCGGATCGCGTCGGAGGTCAGGATCTTGCCGCAGATCGACGGGCCGCAGCGGCTGATCTCGACGATGGCGTTGTGGGTTTCGGTCTTCCAGCGGCCAAGAACGGTCTCGGCCGTCGCAGGAGCGCCGGCGAGCAATGCGCCGATGATCAACAGGGACATCTTCTATCCTCTCCTAGATGCAGGGTGACGCCGTATGCGTACGGTCGTCGAAATCTGAGTTAAACAAGCGACCTAATCGCGAGCCCATTGCCGTATACGGCATGTATGGTTCCCGACTAGAATTGTACGAAGACAAGTCAAGCCTTCTTACCGATTCTACACGGTGAAAAACTGTTCATCTGGCCCGTTCCTTCCTGCCGCTGCCAGCGGGAACCCATATGCGCAACACAAACGCGCGGCGTCCGTGCCTCTAATGCACCGCCAGTCGATATGGGTCCCCGCCGTCGCGACCACGGCGATCGGATCAGCGAACTCAGTTGCGCAGCGGCTTGCCCGTTTGCAGCATGTGAACGACCCGCGCCTGCGTACGGGGATCCTTGACGCTCGCCATGAACGCCGCGCGCTCCAGATCGAGAAGTTGATCCTCCGTCACCGTGTCGACCAGATCCGCTTCGCCGCCTGTCAGCACCTCGGCGAGACGGTCCGCGACGACGAGGTCGTAATCGGTCGCCATCCCCTTCTTGTGGAAGTCGGACACCGCCATGTTCAGACCGGTACGCCCGCTTGCGCCTGCCAGGCGGAACGTAGGTTTCTCCGGCGCAACATAGCCGTCGACCAGCGACAACGCCTTGGCCTTCGCATCCGCCAGCAACCGATCGCGGTTCATCGTGATGCCGTCGGCCTTGCGCAGTATCATCATTTCCTTTGCCTCCGCGGCCGACTTGGCGACCTGAGCGGTGGAGACCGCCTGGAACACCTTGGTCAGCACCGGCATCGGCCCGTTCGGGAGCGTGCGCGACTTGGTCCAGCGGTCGAGCATCTCGCCATTGCCGCCCCAGCCCGGGACGAGCCCGACGCCGCACTCGACGAGCCCCGCATACGTCTCGGCATGCGCCTGCACCGCGTCCGAATGGAGCAGGATCTCGCATCCGCCGCCCAGCGCCAGCCCGGCCGGCGCGCTGACGACCGGGAAGGGCGCGTATTTGAGCACCTTGTACGCCTGCTGACCGCCTGCGACGCTGGCCTCGACCATATCCCACAGGCCGGCCCCGACCGCGAACATCGCTGCGCCCAGGTTCGCGCCCGCCGAGAAGTTCGACGCCTCGTTATACACCACCAGCGCCTTGAAGCGCTCGCGGACGACCGGGATAGCCTCGTTGATGAGCGCCACGACCTGATCGTCGAGCGCGTTCATCTTGGTGTGGAACTCGAGCGCCGCTACGCCGTCGCCGACATCCCAGAGCGACGCCGACAGGTTCGTGAGGATCGGCTGCGAGCGGAGCTTGATGTCCTCTAGCAGCTCGACGCCGTTAGCGCGCGGCACGTCGGCATACTCGCCAGCAGCGGTGAGATACTGACGCTGGCCGTTCTCGACGCGGTAGAACGGACGATCGCCCGCGGTCATCAGGATCGCAGGAACGTCGCGACCTTCCTCGGCAAGGCGTGCAGCGAGCAGACCCGGCCCCATCCGGTCGATCAACTCGAACGGACCGTCTTTCCAATTATAGCCGAGCTTCATCGCGTCATCGATCGCGACGACATCGTCCGCTGCTTCGCCAACGAGCATCGCCGCATAGGACAGCGTGTTGCCGAGGATCGACCAAGCATAGGTGCCGATCTTGCCCGGCTCAGCGATTAGCGCCGCGAGGTCCTTGCCGGTCTTGCCCGGCAACTCCGAAGGCTTGGCTTCCGCACGATACTCGCCGGTCGCGAGGTCGAGCGACAGCTTGGTCCGCGTCGCCTTGTCAAAGCGGTAGAACCCACCCTTGCCCTTCCGGCCAGTGAAGCCTTCGGCGATCATCTTGTCGACCAGCGGCAGCGGGCGGACCGTATCGAAATACGGATCCCCTGCGGGCAGCGTGGACGAAAGGCTCTTCGACAGCAGCGGCATCAGGTCGACGCCGACGAGGTCGACCAGCCCGAAGATCCCGGTCTTCGGCACGCCCATCGGACGGCCGCCGATCTGGTCGGCTTCCTCGACGGTCAGCCCCTGGTCCATCGCCGCATTGATCGCGATCGCCAGCCAATAGGTGCCGATGCGGTTAGCGATGAACCCTGGCGTGTCCTTCGCCCGCACGATCCGCTTGCCCATGAAGCGATCGACGAAATCCTCGACCTTCTCCGCGACCGCGACGTCGGTGTGTTCACCGCGGACGATCTCGACCAGCCGCATGTAGCGGGGCGGGTTGAAGAAGTGCGTGATGAGGAAGTCGGCCTTGAACTGGTCCGAACGCCCCTCGACGAGGTTGCCGAGCGGGATCGTCGAGGTGTTCGACGACACCGCGGTGCCGGGGCGCTTTAAAGCCTCAAGCTTGGCATACAGCGCCTGCTTGATGTCGAGCCGTTCGACGATCGCCTCGACGATCCAGTCGCACTCGGCAACGCGGTCGAGGTGATCGTCGATGTTGCCCGTCTCGACCAGCTTGGCCGCGCGCTTCGACATGAAGGGGGCGGGGTCGGTCTTGAGCATTTTCGCGACCGCGCCCTTTGCCACTGCGTCTCGATCGTCACCTTGACGGGGGACGATGTCGAGCAACAGCACCGGGATGCCGGCATTGGCGACCTGTGCCGCAATGCCAGCACCCATCACGCCCGCGCCGATGACGCAGACCTTCTTCACAGCGTCGACCATCATGCGCGCTCCAGCACCGTAGCGATGCCCTGACCGCCGCCGATGCACTGGGTCGCCAGCGCATAGCGGCCACCCTCGCGCGACAGCAGCGATGCTGCCTTGCCGACGATCCGCGCGCCGGTCGCACCAAGCGGATGACCGATCGCGATCGCGCCGCCATCGAGGTTGATCGTCTCGTCCTTGAGGCCGAGGTCGCGGATGCAGGCGATCGCCTGGCTTGCAAACGCCTCGTTGATCTCGACCACGTCGAGGTCGGCGACGGTGATCCCGGCACGCTCCAACGCCTTCTTCGACGCGCCGATCGGGCCAAGCCCCATCGTCTCCGGCGCGCAACCCGACACGCCGATCGACTTGATCCGAGCGAGGATCGTCAGCCCGTGCTTCTTGGCGAACTCTTCCGAGGTGACCAGCACCGCGGACGCGCCATCGGTCAGCGGCGACGAAGTGCCGGCAGTCACCGACCCATCCGCGCTGAACGCAGGCTTCAGGCCGGCGAGCGCCTCGGTGGTCGTGCCGGCGCGGATCGTGCCGTCCTGGCTGACCGGGCCCGCCTTGGTCTGGATTGTCACGATCTCGTCGGACAACCGGCCATCGGCGCGAGCCGCGGCGGCCTTGTCCTGGCTCTTCACCGCGAACGCATCCTGCTCGGCGCGCGTGATCTGGTAGTTGCGCGCGACGTTCTCGGCGGTTTCGCCCATGCCCATGTACGCGCCGGCGCTCTTCTTCGCGAGCTCGGGGTTGGGGAGGGGGTTGTAGCCGCCCATCGGCACGCGGCTCATCGATTCGAGACCGGCACAGATGAACGCCTCGCCGGCGCCGACCGCGATCTGCCCGTAGGCGATGTGGATCGCACTCATCGACGAGCCGCAGAACCGGTTCACCGTCATGCCGCCAACCGAGATCGGCAGGTCGGCGATCTGCGCGATCAGCTTGGCGACGTTGAGACCCTGCTCGCCCTCGGGGAACGCACAGCCGAGGATGATGTCCTCGATCTCGGCGGGATCGACGCCGGTCTTGTCGAGCAGCCCGCGAATCGTCTGCGCGGCGAGATCGTCCGGACGGACGCGGGCGAGCTCGCCTTTGCCGGCGAGGTGGAACGGCGAACGGGCGTACCCGGCGATGACGACGTTGGTCACGATGATCCTCTCATATTGCGGTCGACCCGGTTAACGCTTGCGGGTTACCCTTAAGGTGCGATAACTCACCTTTACGTCAAGGTGAAGCGGCCGACAATATGGCTTACGCACGCCATGTAATGGAGAGCGAGATGCAGGACACTTCCGGAGGCAAGGCGATCGGCGTGCCGTTGCCAAGCGAGCCGCGGCTGCTGGGCGACATGCTCGACCTGTCCGCGCGGCGGTTCGGGTCGCGCAACGTGCTCGACTTCATGGGCCGGACGCTGACCTATGCCGAGCTGGGCGAGTCGGTCGACCGGGCGGCGCGTGGCCTGCAGGAGCTCGGTGTCGTGAAGGGCACGCGGGTCGCGCTGTGCCTGCCGAACACGCCCTATTATCCGATCCTGTTCTTCGCGATCCTCAAGGCGGGCGGGATCGTCGTCAATGTGAACCCGCTCTATGTCGAGCGCGAGCTCGCGCATCTGCTGGAGGATTCGGGCGCGACGATCATCGCGACCTGCGACATCACCGAAATCCAGGCGAGGGTGTTGAAGGTGGCCGGCCAGATGGGCGTGAAGCACGTCATCACCTGTCCGATCGCCGGCGCGCTGCCGCCGCTAAAATCGATCGCCTACCGCATCTTCAAGCGCGCCGAGATCGGCCACGCGCCAGATGATGCGCGGCATATGACGTTCGCCGCGTTGCTGAAGACCAAGGGCGCACCGTCGCCGGTCGCGGTTTCTCCGGACGAGGTCGCGGTTCTGCAATATACCGGCGGCACCACCGGCGAGCCCAAGGCGGCGATGCTCAGCCACGCCAATCTCGTCGCGAACGCCGATGCGATGGTCGTGTTCGTGGGCGGCGAACAACCGCATCAGGACCGCGTGCTCGGCGCGCTGCCGCTGTTCCACGTCTTCGCGCTGACCACCGTGCTGACCTATTCGATCCGCACCGGCGCGGAGATGATCCTGATGCCGCGCTTCGAACTTGGCGCGCTGCTCAAGACGATCGCGCGGACCAAGCCGAGCTATTTCCCCGCAGTGCCGACGATCTACGCCGCCATTACCACTGCGGCGGAGACGCAGAAGATCGACCTGTCCTCCATCCATGCCTGCATCTCGGGCGGCGCGCCGCTGCCAGCGGAGGTACGGATCGCGTTCGAGGCCGCGACCGGCGCCAAATTGTGCGAGGGGTACGGCCTCTCGGAAGCCTCACCGATCATCACCTGCAACCCGATCGAGGGCCTCAATAAACCCGGCTCGGCAGGCTTGCCGTTCCCAGGCACGACGATCGAGATCCGCGACCGCGAGAACCCGACCCGGCTGCTGCCGATCGGCGAGAATGGCGAGATCTGCGCGCGCGGGCCGCAGATCACGCAGGGCTATTGGCACAAGCCTGCCGCGACCGCCGCGCTGTTCGCGGACGGCGCGCTGCGCACCGGCGATGTTGGCCATCTCGACGCGGACGGCTATTTGTTCATCGTCGACCGGATCAAGGACCTGATCCTCGCGGGCGGCTACAACGTCTACCCGCGCGTGATCGAGGAGGCGTTGTACGAACACCCCGCCGTGCTGGAGGCCGTCGTCATCGGCGTGCCCGACAAATACCGCGGGCAGGCGCCCAAGGCATTCGTCGTGCTGGCCGAAGGTGCGATCGCTACCCCGCTCGAACTGCGCGATTTTCTCCGCGACAAGATCAGCAAGATCGAGCTTCCCCGCGAGGTCGAAATCCGCGACAGTCTGCCAAAGACGCTGATCGGCAAGCTATCCAAAAAGGAACTTGTCGCAGAAGAGACCGCAAAGGCGGCGTCGTCGGAGGCGAGGGGAGTGGGCGCGTGAACGACCGACAGGACGATCTTACCGGCATACAGGAAGTCTCGCGCATGCTCGGGGTCAGCGCGCGGACGCTCAGGTTCTACGAGGACAAGGGACTGATCGAGCCGTGCCGGATTGGCACAACGCGCGTCTACACGCGCCGTGAAGTGGCCCGGATGCAGCTGATCTTACGCGGCAAGCGGCTCGGTTTTACGCTCCGCGACATCGAGGAGTTCCTCGACCTCTACGACGCCGATCCGCAGCATGTTGAGCAGATGCGCGCGCTGGCTGAACGCTGTCGCCAGCGGATCGATCTGCTCGATGCGCAACGCGAGGCGATCGTGCAGACACGGGACGAGCTCGAGAAGATCGAGCAGGAGGCGCTCGCGCGAATTCCGGCGGGGACTGTTTGATGGCTGCTACTGCTCGTTAGAGACAGGTGCCATGCCTTTGTAAACGATACCATTTGGCGAAAATGTACCACCCCGGCGAAGGCCGGGGTCCAATTGGGAAAGCCAAGGTAACGACGCACAGCGCTGATGAGCGAGGTCCCTCAATTGGGCCCCGGCCTTCGCCGGGGTGGTGGGTAAGTTGATCCTTCCCCTCGCGCGGGAGAGGATCAACTTCGAAGCTTAAAGCCCCACTACACCCCCATCGGTCTTGGTGATCACGATCGTCGAGGATCGCGGCCGCGAGGGAGTCGTCACCGCACCGGCCTGGTTGGCAGGCCAGCTGCTCGTAATGTTGGTCGGCCCGCCATTCTCGCCGGGATGCTGAATGTTCACGAACAGCGACCGACCATCCGGCGTCGTATGGATACCGGTGATCTCACACTCCTTCGGCCCGACCAGGAAGCGACGCAGTGCCGCCCCCGGTGCCTTGCCAATCCGTGTCGTCACCGAGCCGCTGGTCGCACCGATCGTGTTCGTCACCGTCCACGTGCCGCCATCGTTGACGATCCCCGGCACTGAGGCGAGCAGCATGCAGTTCGTGACGTCGGTGTATGCGCCGTCATCCGTCTCGATCCACATCACCGGCGCGATCGTTCCCGATGCGTTGCTCGGCAGGCCGAACCACAGCCCGTCCGGCGACGAGAAGTCGTTAGTCGCATCTAGGCCCGACAGGTTGATGTTGGTCGCATCCAGATCGGAACCCGCACCGAACGCGTAGATATCCCACGCGAAAGTCAGCGCCTCCGACGTATCGCCGGTCTCGCGCAGGCGGATGATATGCCCGTTCGCATTGCCCGTGGTCGAGCCCGTCGGAGTCTTCGGATCAACATAGGCGCGCGGGTTGGGCGCATCCGTCGTCGCCACGGTCCGCGACGAGTTGTTGGTCAGCGTGCAATACATCTCGCCGGTCGCCGGGTTCACCGCGGTCCACTCGGGGCGATCCATCCGAGTCGCCCCCAGCGCATCGGCAGCCAGGCGCGTGTTTATCAGCACGTCGACCTGGCTGGCGAACGGGTAGGCGACATTGGCGGAAGTCAGCGGACCCTGCCCGAACACCAGCGGCATCCACTGACCGCTCCCATCGCTGGCGAACTTGGCGACGTAAAGCGTTCCGGCATCGAGGTATTTGTCACCTACCGCCAACCGATTGGCCGCCGTAGCATCGGCCGCTGCCCAAGGCGTAGCCGACACGAATTTATATATATATTCGTTCTGCGCATCGTCTCCCATGTAGAACGCCGGCTTCACGCCAGCGATCGTCCGGCCGATCTGGCAGCCCTCATGGTTCATGCGGCCTAGCGCGGTACGCTTGCGGGGCGTCGAGGCGGAATCGAACGGATCGATTTCGACCACCCAGCCATATTGAAAGATCTCGTTGCGAAAATCGCCGGTCCCGTCGACGGGGGCGCCGGCCTGCGCGGTGATGTTCCAGCGCGCGTAAGCGGTGTTGCTCGTGGCGGCAGGCGTCACCGTCGACCACCCGTAATTGCCGCCGGTGTTGCTCTCGGCCTTGCCGTAGCGGGCGAGGGAAGTGTTCGCTTTCACCCCAACCGGGCCGCTTGCCACACGGCGCACGCCGTCGCCGACTTCCCGCTTGAAATAGCCCACCCAGTTCTCCTCATTGGTGAGGTACGTGTGCCAAGGCATTGTACCGTTGGCACAATTGTTGATCGTACCGCGACCCGCGGTGGCGTCCGGCGAATATTTCGTCTTGAGGCTGTCGGCGCCGCGCACCGGTCCCGAAAAGCTCATCGGAGTCAGCGGCGTGATCCGGCGGTTGAACGACGAGGTCGTGACATAGCTCCAGGCAGAAGCCCGACTGACCTCGATCACGGACACGCCGTGGCATTCCATCTCCTTCAACGCCTCGGCCTCGGGACGCACGCCGCCGGTGTTGGTAGCGCCATTCGGGTGGAGATACGCCTGCGTGATGTTCTCGTGGTTCAGCACGAGCAGCCCGCGCGTGTTGCCGTTCGCATCGGGCGTACCGCTCGCGGACAGGCCGAAATAGCTCATGCCGTCATGATGATCGCCCGCCCGCTTCGAGAAGGTCGCATCGGTGCCGTCATTGGCATAGGCGGCGACGCCGCTGCCGATGGGATCGCCGAGCCGGTACAGAACCGTGACCGCATATCCGGTCGGTACTGCAACGATATCGGCCAGGCTCTTGGCAACAGCAGTGAAGCCCAGCGATGCGGCACCGACCGTCACACTGGTCGTCGCGGTCACTGAACTATTGGCAGAGACCGCGGTGAACAGAAAGCTCAACACCGTGCCTACTGCGGCGCCTGGCACGACGAAGGTGGCAACCGTCGTCGTCGCGCCCGCCAGCGTTACCGCCGGCCCGGCGGTCTGGGTCCAGCTGACGCTGTCGACCTGGCCGATTGCCGCGCCGGTCAGCGTCGCGACCCGTCCGGCGGACGAGCTGCCGCTCGCCATCGCCGTCACTTTGACAGGGCTCGCGCCACTGTCGTCGTCATCGCCGCACCCGGTCAGAAGCATCCCGCCGAACACGGCAGCGGCGGTTGCAGACATACCGCCCATCAACGTCTGGCGCCGCGAATAGCGGGCGTCGATCAGGTCGTTCAGATGCGGATTGGCGGTAGGGTTGGTATCGATATCGCCGTCGGTATAGATGGTCTCGAACGTCATGCTGTTTCCCCCCGGGGATGAGAATTCGGTGTCGTATCAATGCGTGCGAATCAGAACTTCGCGCCCAGTTCGACGCCGTAGAAGCGTGGTTCGCCGGCGATGTAGGTCGGGATGCCGAAACCGCCGCCGGTGTTGCCCGCGTCGATCAGATAGCGCTTGTTGGTCGCGTTCCGGACGAAGCCGCCGACGCTGTACTTGCCGCCGCCAAGCTCGAGCCCGGCGCGCAGATTGACCAGCGTATAGCCAGGCGTGCTGATCGCGGGGTTGTTCGGCAGTTCGAAGAACACCTTCGTTTTGTAGGTGATGGTCGGCGTCGCGTAGAGCGTCGCGCCGCCAACCGGCAGACGCAGCATTGCGCCGCCCGATGCCGTGGTCTTCGGTTGGAGGCGGAACTGATTGCCGGCAAACACGCCGTTGGCAGCCTCGTCGCCGATGCCGCCGTCGATGTAGGCGAACGTCCCGAATACAGAGAGATACGAAGCAAGCTTTAGATTGCCCTCGAGCTCGACGCCGAGGTTCTTGGCCGACCCTGCACTCTGCGTCGTCGTGACGCCGTTGGCGGTCACCGACACCTGGAAGCCATCATAGGTCTGGTAGAACACCGACGCCGCACCGCTGAACGGTCCGACCCGACCCTTGATGCCACCCTCGTAGTTCCAGACATTCTCCTGCGGCACGACCTGGAGATTGGGGCCGACGCCGAACGCGGTGCGCTGGGCTGCAAGCTGGACCACCGGCGAACGGCGTCCCTTGCTGATCGTCGCGTACAAATTAACGTCGTCGGCCACCTTCAACAGCGCATTGAAGCGCGGCAGGATCGCCGTGAAGCTCTTCTCCGCGACGAACTTGTTGCCGTTGGTGTTGGCCGTCCCGAGCAGGCTCGACTGGATACCGAGTGCCGCCAGGATGACCGAGTTCGGCTGGACCGACGAATAGCCCGATTGGCGATCCTCGATCAGGATGCGCGCGCCTGCGGTCAGTTCGAGGGCCGGCACCGGGATGTAGGTCGCGTCGGCGAACACCGAATAGGTGTCGTTGTTGCCGAAGTTGGTGAACACCGACGAATACGGGATTGCCGTCGCACGGCCGCCGGTCAGGACCGATGTTGCGCGGGTGGCAGGGATCGTACCGTTGGCAGCGACGCAGTTGGTCCCGGTAGGGATGCCGGCGCCGTTGAGCGCGGCGCGGATCGGTGCGTAGGCGGCGGCGACCGAGCAGGCGAGGTACGTGCCCTCTTCAGTCGCGAAAGGCACCCGCTGGAAACCATTCTCGAAGAACGCATTCCAGCCAACCGAAGCGCGATATTTCGGGCCTTCGAACGCGAACCGGCTCTCATGGCTCCACTGGTCGCCCTTCGCGTCCTCCGCGAATTCCAGATACGCGGCGGGACCGCCATCCGCATCGAAGATCTCCAGTGCATCGAACCGGCGATAGCCGTTGACGGTGGTGAAGGTGATTCCCGGCGACAGGTCAGCGCTGATCGTCAGGTTCGCGTCATAGACGTTGCGCGTCAGGCCCAGCTTGCGCGCGCCCAGCAATTGGAGGCTATACGGCGAGCCCGAGAGTTCGGCATATCCGTAATCGCCAGTCTGCCCGCCCGTTGGAGCGTGCGCGCGGCTTTTGAACGCCGTGCCGGGATTGCGCTGGCCGTCATAGGTCAGCACGAGGTCGGCGGTGATCGTGTCGCTCGGCTTGAAGCGCAGCGAACCGCGGACGCCGCGCTGGTCCTGGCCGTTCAAATCGTCCTGGTCGACGAGACCCTGGTTCTGGTTGGGGACGTTCGCATCGCCGGCGATGTTGCGGACATAGCCCTTGCGATATTTATACGCGAAGGCGAGGCGTCCGGAGAGCGTCTCGTTGCCGGCGTTGACGAAACCCGATACCTGCGTGCGGTCGAAGTTGCCGTACGACGCGTCGATCGCGCCCGAGAAACCGGGCTGCGGCTTGGCCGAGATCACGCTGATCGCGCCGACCGCCGCTGCGGTGCCGAACAGGGTTGCCTGCGGGCCCTTCACGACCTCGATGCGCTCCAGATCGTACAGATCCTGCCACGCGCCACGCGACCGGCTGATATCGATGCCGTTATAATACAGCGTGACGCGCGCGCCCTGCTGCGACGAACCATTGTCCGAAGTGATGCCGCGGATCACGAAGCCGGGGTTGTTCGCGCTCTGCTCCTGGACCTGGAGACCGGGAATGAAGGCGGCGACCTCGTCGAGTTCGGACACGCCGATCGACGCCATGCGCGCGCCGGTCAGCGCGGTGACGGTGATCGGTACGTCGGCGATCCGCTGTTCGCGCTTCTGCGCGGTGACGACGATCTCGTCTTCGGGCGTATCGGTGTTCAGTGCGGCCTGCGTGATGGCCTGGCCGAGTGCGGCCTGGGCGAGTGCTGCGGTCGAGCAGGTCGTGACGAGCGTCGCAATTGCGAGCCGCGTGAAGATGCGTGTCATTGTGTCCCCCGTGTCGTTGGGGAGGCACTAGGCGGAGCGGGTTACGTTTCCATGGCGTATACGTGAAACGAACATGACGGTTCCGTCATCGCGCTGTCACGCCGGTTACGCCGGACTGTCGCGGAGTGCGGCTAGCAGGCGGGCGACACCCGCTTGAAAGACCGCTCATGACGATCAACCGCCGCGATGCTCTGAAAAATGCCCTGAAACTCGCCGGATCTGGCGCGACGCTTGTATTGCCGGCGGTTGCGGCGCAGGCGGCGGGACTGGCCAAGGCCCGCTTCGATCACGGCGTGGCGAGCGGCGATCCGTCGGTCGACGGCGCGATCCTCTGGACCCGGGCGACACCGGCCGATGTCACCCAAGCGGGCGACATCGCGTTGACCTGGCATGTCGCCGAGACAGACGCCGGCAAGCCGATCCGGTCCGGCAGCGTCAAGGCGCGCGCCGCGCGGGACTTCACCGCAAAGGTCGAGGCGACAGGTCTCCAGCCGGGGCGCGACTATCGATACTGGTTCGACGCCGCCGACGGCACCCGCTCGCCGGTCGGCCGGTTCCAGACCCTGCCACGCGGCAAGGTCGCCGACGTGGTCATGGCCGTCGTGTCGTGCCAATTATACGCCGGCGGGCTGTTCAACGCCTATGATGCCATCGCCAAGCTCGATCGGCTCGATGCGGTGCTCCACCTCGGCGACTATATCTATGAATATGGTGCCGAGGGGTATGGCGCCGATATCGCGAAGAAGATCGGTCGCCTGGTCGAGCCGCGGCACGAGATCGTCAGCCTCGCCGACTACCGGATGCGGCATGCGCAGGTGAAGCGCGACGTCGACATGCAGGCCGCGCACGCGCGCGCCGCGTTCATCTGCGTCTGGGACGATCACGAAGTCGCCAACGACGACTGGATGCACGGCGCGGAGAACCATGACCCGAAGACCGAAGGCGACTGGGATGCGCGCAAGGCAGCCGCGATGCAGGCGTATTTCGAATGGATGCCGATCCGCGACCCGAAGCCCGGTCAGCCCTGGGCTGCAATCAACCGCAGCTTCGATTTTGGCGATCTCGCCACGCTGGTCATGGTCGAGACGCGGTTGCTCGCACGGAGCGAGCAGGTCGCGGCGAAGGGGGAGGGCATCGCTCCCGCCGAATACGCGCCGATGATGGCCGAACGCGCGCGCGCAGACCGGGAACTGCTGGGTCCGGCGCAGCTCGCCTGGGTGGAAAAGACGATGGCGACGTCGGTAGCAGCAGGCAAGCCGTGGCAGGTTCTCGGCAATCAGGTCGTGATGGCCAAGGTCGCCGGCCCCGATTTCGAGAAGCAACTGGGACCGGTCCGCTATGCCGCGATGATGGCGAAGCTGCCTGCGCAATGGCGCTCGCGGCTCGAGACCGGAATGGCATCATACCGTGCCGGGCTGCCGTTCAATTTCGATAGCTGGGACGGTTATCCGCCCGCGCGAGAGCGCCTGTACGCCGCATTCCAGCGCGCCAAGTCGCGGCCGATCGTCCTGTCGGGCGATAGCCATGCGGCGTGGGCCAACGATTTGCACGACGATACCGGCCGCCTGGTCGCGGTCGAGTTCGGCTGCACCGCCATCACCAGTCCGTCTTACGGATCGCTGTTGCCGGGGATCGGCACGTTGATTGCAGAGGCGAACAAGGGGGAAGTCCGGTTCTGTGATCAGGACGCCAAGGGGTACACGCTGCTGACGCTCACGCCCGAACACGCGATCGCCGACTTCCGGACTGTCTCGACGATCATCGCGAAGCCCTACACGCAAGCGACCGCGATACGGTTTCGCGCACGGGCGGATCGCCTAGACACACCCTTGGAAGCGATTGCATAACGGCGCTACCGGATCGGCCAATCGGCCGGTCCGGGGCTTCAACCGACGACGCGTCGCGCGTCCGAGATCGGCTGAGTATTGCCGGCAAATGATAGTTTGGCCGCGACAAAGCTCAATCGCCTGTCAATTCCCATTGAGTAGGGGGATATTCACTGTCCGGAACGGAGGTGAAGATGCGGCGAAGCGCTTCTAAGACGACGATCGAGTGGCCGACGGTCGCCCTGGCGGGCGCAGTCTATGGCGGTTGGCTGGGTGTCACGGCCTGGCACGACGCCATCCCGGTGCCGTTGCTCGTACTGCTCGGCGGATGGTTGATCGCCTGGCAGGGGTCACTGCAGCATGAAACGATCCACGGACATCCGACCCGCTTCCGCGCGCTGAACGACGCGATCGGGTTTGCGCCCTTGTCACTCTGGCTGCCCTATCGCCTCTATCGCCGCAGCCACGTCGCGCATCACGGCGCGCCGGTCATCACCGATCCGGACCATGACCCCGAGTCTCGCTACCGTGCGCAGGCCGGCGGTTTGATCAGGAAGATAGGCGCGCTTCAGTCGACCCTGTTCGGCCAGATGCTCTTCGGTCCCGCCATCTCGGTCCTGCGGTTTGTGTTCGGCGAACTGCACCGCTCGATTTTGGAACCCAGGCAGGTCGCCCGGGACTGGGTGCCGCATCTGCTCGGCGTCGCGCTGGTCATCGCGTGGCTCGATCATTTCGGCGTCGGCATAGCGCGCTATGTGCTGTGCTTCGTGTATCCCGGTATGGCCCTGACGATGGTGCGTTCCTATGCCGAACACCGTGCCGACCTCTCGAGCCCCGGGCGGGCGGCAAGCGTCGAGCACGCCGGGCCGCTCGGGCTTTTGTACCTTAACAACAACCTTCACGCCGCCCATCACGAGCGTCCGTCCCTCGCATGGTATGCTCTGCCGCGGTACCACGCGGCGAACCGCGCGCGCTTCATTGCAGCCGGCGCACCGATCTATCGCGGCTACGCCGAGATCGTCCGACGGTTCGCGTTCGCAGCGCATGACGACGTGGTTCACCCGCTACATCGCCAGAGCCAGCCATGACCGCGCGCATTGCCTCGCTCGGCATGTACGATCATCCCGCGCAGCACGCCGCGAACGACCAGCTTTGGGCGGCGGTCGCCCGCACCCTTCGGGGCTGCGGGGTGACGAACGTTCCCGACCGACTGGACCGGACCCGCGACGTCGATGCGATCTGGCACGATCCCGGCCTGCTGTTCGGACAGGCCTGCGGCTATCCGCTCGTCGTCGATGGAACGCTCGCGCTGCAAGTGCTGGGGTTCCCGGTCTACGATACGGGCGGCTCGGACACGCAAGCGCACGGTAGCGTCTTGATCGCCCGCACCGACGACGAGCGCGCTTCGATCCGCGATTTTCGCGGTGGCGTCGCCGCTGTCAACGATCGTCGATCGAACACGGGCATGAACCTGTTCCGCGCCGCCATCGCGCCAGTCGCCGGGCAAGGCCCATTTTTTGCCGACGTCGTCGACACCGGTTCACACCGTGCCAGCCTCGAGGCGATCGCTTCGGGCGCGGCCGACCTGGCGGCGATCGACCGCGTTACCTACGCCGCGGTCGCACGGTTCGAACCAGATCTGGCTGCCGGAGTCAGGATCGTCGCGTACAGCCTGCCATCGCCGACCCTGCCGTTCGTCACCGCAGCCGGAACCGACACAGAAACTGTGGCGGCGCTTCACGTCGCACTCGGCCAGATCTTTGCGGACCCGAACTTGGCGGACGCGCGCGACACGCTGTTCCTGACGGGCATGACCACCGCCACGCCGACGTCATTGTCCCCGACATCGAGACTGGAAGCCGACGCGATCCGCGCCGGCTACCCGCAACTCCGCTGACGTGTCGAAGGATATGACCATGGCCCACGCTGCCGACGGCATCGATCTGGCGACCACCATCGAAGAGCTCCGCGGGGCCCGCGTCGCGTGGCGGAAGGGGACCGACGGCCGCCTCAGCGTCGAGCGGTTTCCCTCGCTCGCGGAGACGGGACGCGCCGTCGACGATCTCGTCGCAGCGCTGTTTCCCGGTCGTCTCGGGATGTTCTCCGGGTCGATCGAACAGGAGGATGTCTTCGTCGAGACGCGTCTGCGCGAGGCGTTGTCGAGACTGCAGCGGCAGGTCGAAAGCGAGTTCGCCTATTGGCAGGAAGAGGCGGTACTAGCGTTCGACGTCAGTCACGCGGCGATGATCATCGGTTTGTTCTGCGCGGAACTCGGACCGATCCGCGAACTGGTCGACGACGACGTCAGGGCGGCTTTCCTGGGCGATCCGGCAGCCCGCAGCACCGACGAGATCCTCATCTGCTACCCCGGAATCGTCGCCATATTATACCACCGGATCGCCCATGCGCTGTACGGCCTGGGTGCGCTGATCGTCGCGCGGATCATCTCCGAGCTCGCGAACAATCGCACCGGGATCGACATCCATCCCGGCGCCACCATCGGTCGCAGCTTCTTCATCGATCACGGCACCGGTGTCGTGATCGGCGAGACCGCGATCATCGGCGACCGGGTGCAACTCTATCAACACGTCACGCTCGGCGCCCGCAGTCCGCTCGGCGTGACCCACGTCTCGGCGCGCGAACGCCTCGCGCGGCATCCGATCATCGAGGACGACGTGGTGATCTATGCGGGCGCGACGATCCTCGGCCGCGTGACGATCGGGCAGGGTGCCACGATCGGCGGCAATGTCTGGCTGCTGGAGGACGTACCGGCGGGCAGCGTGGTGGCGCAACCTGTCGCGACGATCCTGGCCGGATTCGCGGCCGACCAGTTGCATGAAACGTTGCGCGGACGCGCTGCATGAGGCGCTTCGCCTGCTGCCGGGACGAGGGGGGACCGATAAAGCCGGTCATCGGCGTGCTGTGCTGCAACGAGATCGCGGACCGGCCGATCCAGGCGGTCGCGACGCGGTTCGTGGAGCCGCTGGTCCGGTATGCCGGCGCAACGGTCCTGCTGGTGCCCGCGGTAGCGGATGCGATGGATACGCGCGCGCTGGCCGCTCGGCTCGACGGGCTGCTGCTGACCGGGTCTCGGTCGAACGTAGCCGGCGCTCGGTACGGCAAGGCCGATGCGACGGACGACGCGCTCGACCTTGATCGCGACACGGTTGCGCTCGAACTCGCGGGTCGGATGATCGAGGCAGGGCGGCCCGTCTTTGGTATCTGTCGCGGTTTGCAGGAGTTGAATGTGCTGTTCGGCGGAACGCTGACAGATTCTCTGGAGGATGGTCATCATCGCTCGACCGACGACGAAACCGCATATGAAACACTGTTCGACCATGTCCACGACGTCACCTTGCGGCCCGGCGGCCTGCTCGCGACTGCTACGGCGCGGCAGAGCCTATCGGTGACGTCGGTCCATCGCCAGGGCATCGCGCGGCTCGGCAGCGGCCTTCGCGTCGAGGCTGAGGCGCTTGCCGATGGCCTGATCGAGGCATTCTCGGCAAGACCTTGCGGCGGCGACGTTCTGGCCGTGCAATGGCACCCCGAATGGGACGTCACGGCAAGCCCGTCGAGCCAGGCGTTCTTTTCGCTCATAGGTCAATCACTAGGCTCGCGTCCGCCGCGGTGATTCTGGGTCCGCTCTACGGCTGGACCGACGTCCGTACCGCACATTCGTTGCTATTAAATCATAGCGCTAAGATAGGGTATTGCGTTTCGCAATCGCGCTCGGTAGCTTTCGGTTCCAGGATCAGTGTCGCACTATGCGTCCGTAATTCTGCACTAGTCATCACGGAGACCATTCGATGAAGAAGATCACGATCGTGCCAATGATTGCAGTCATGGCCCTTGGCCTGGCCGCATGCTCCAAGCCGGCAGCAACGTCGAATTCTGTCGACATCGAGACGAACACGGTCGTCGAGGATACTGACGCGAATTTGTCGGCAGTCGATGGGATCGAGACGAGCAACTCGGACGATCTGGTGAATTCGGCCGAACTGAATAGCAGCGGCAACGCATTCTAATCGGATGATGACAGTTTCGGCGTAGCGTATCGCGGCTCTCGTGATTCCATGCTAAGCAGTCATAATTATGGCGGCGTGTTCCATTCGATGATGGGACACGCCGCCATTTTTAATTCAGCCGCTGCTTACGTGGAAGTGCATAAACACTGAAATGTTTGATCGTGTTTTACACTCGGCTCAACGCCAACACTTCAAAATTCTATTCCCATTCGTTGAGTATGCATTAGAAGGGGGCAACGTCGAGGCGAAGTGAAGCTCCCTAGACGGAACCTCGTGGCCCGGTGGCGTCCCTCCGCCGGGCCACTTTTCTTGTACGGCGTCTTTCAGCCGCCAGAGCGTGACGACACCGAACGTGTCGGCGACGCCATTGCTCACCCGTCGTTCAGGCCGCCCGTCCTGAAAGCACGGGCAGTTTGCGTCAGGACTTGCGCGACGTGGCCGTGTTGGACTGTCGCCTGCGCCAGAAGCGGATTGCCCCCGATACGCCGGCGATCACCACCGCAAGGATCGCGACGCCAGCGAGTTTGTGTTTCGGCATTATACTGTGGACCGCATCGAGCAACGTATCGCCGAACAGATACCCGATGCCGGTAAACAGGACGCCCCAGACGGCAGCCGCGACCGCATTCAGCAACAGGAAGGTCCGGGCCGGAACGTGCGACGTGCCGATCGCGATCGGACTGACCGTGCGCAGGCCGTACAGGAAGCGAAATCCGAGGATGAAGATCGTCGGATGACGTTCGAGCGTATCGAGCGCCTTTGCGAAGGCGGGCTTTGCCGCAATCTTGCGGACGCGTGCCGTATCGCGGTACCGCCGTCCGGCGAGAAAGAAGACCTGGTCGGCGGCGAACGATCCACCGACGGCAGCGGCGGCCGTACCCCAAAGCGGCAGGAGATGCTGGTGGGCAAGAACGCCGCCAGTAACGACGGCGGTCTCACCCTCCAGACCCGCACCGAGAAAGATCGCGGCGAGGCCATATTGCGCGATAAGCGTTTCGATCGACATCGCCGCGCCTTGCCGCAGCATCGCAGACTTCGCCAGCGATGTTTACCGGCCCAGATAATCCATTTTGCCGATTGGCCCGCCGCGCATCCGCAGCACTGCGTACGCGGTCGTCAGGTGAAAGTAGAAATTGGGCAGCACGAAACCCAGCACATAGCTTTGTGCCGTGAATTCAAACGTCTGGCTGGGGGTGACCAGCGTGACCGGTGCGCCCTCCCTCCCGTCGATCGCGTCGCGCGGCACCCCGTCGAGGAATGCGAGGGTCGCCGCGATGCGTTACTGAAGCTCGGCGAAACTGGTCTCTTCGTCCGCCATCGATACAGTGGGGACGCCGCCGATACGCACCATCGCGCCTTTCGCCGTGTCACTGCCGCGCTGGACCTGTGCGGTCAGCGGCGCCATGTCTTCGATCAGGCGAGACCCGAGCAGGTCGGCTTCGCTGATACCCTGGTCCCGGGCATAGGTCTCTCCGATCGTGAGGATCGCCGAAAGACTGGCGAAACCGCGACGAAAGGCGGGAACGGTGAGATCGTAGAGACTGGTCATGCGCCTTAGCCTAGGCGCGCGATACCGACCGGTCGAGGAGGAACGCGCGCAGTTGATTCCAAGCGGGTTGTTTGGCCGTCAGGCCGATCGTGTGCAGCGGACTGCTCGACGGCAGTGCGACGACCGCCGGCCCCCGAAAGTCTTTTCCCAACAGTTTCAGGCCCTGTTTCAGCGCGGTTCCGCCATTGAACGCTACGGCCCGAAGCGAGGGCAGTCGATCGATCAGCGTCGCGATATCGTTTCCCGCGATGTCGACTATCGCTGCGTCGCTGCTGCCGGGGCGCCGCGCGGATCCGATGACGTCCCACAACGCCACGCCGGCCGCACGCAACGCCGCCAGCCGCTGTTCATACGCTAGCGTTGCCAGGTCGACAGCGACGACGGGCGTCATGAGCCGCCAGAATTGGTTCTGCGGATGTGCATAATATTGGTGAGCTGCTAGCGAACGGTCACCGGGAAGGCTACCCAGCACCAGCACCCGTGCATCGGGATCGGCGATCGGGGGAAAAGAGTGCTTGAGCGGCATCTGGGTCCTTATTTGCCTGTCTGGTCGTGGCGTCGATATCGCGGTGCCAAGGAGGCCCAGGCCGCCACAAGACTATGCGATCGAACTGTTCTATCCTATCATCGACGCAATTCGTCACGCTATACGCGTAGGCTTGATCGACAGAAGGATGCCGGGTTGGCACAGGACGGACAATTGCCGGCGCTTGCCGGAACGGGCATCGTTGGCATGGACGATATTCTCAACGGCGGACTTACCCCCGACCGCATGTATCTGGTGGAGGGAACGCCGGGCACGGGCAAGACGACGCTGGGCCTCGGCTTCCTGCTCGCCGGCGCAGCGGTCGGTGAAACCGGACTGTATATTACGCTCGCGGAAACCGAGATTGAGTTGCGCGCGGTAGCAGCGACCCACGGCTGGTCGCTCGACCCGCTCAACCTGTTCGAGATGGTGCCGGCCGACGGCCTGGGCGAAGATCACGAACAGACCTTGCTCCATCCCAGCGAAGTCGAGCTGGGCGAGACCATCCGCGACGTGATGGACAAGGTCGATGAACTGCGTCCGAGGCGGGTCGTGATCGACAGCCTCTCCGAACTCCGCCTGCTCGCGCAGAGCCCGATCCGCTACCGTCGGCAGATCCTCGCGCTCAAGCACTTCTTCTCGACGCGTGCCTGCACGGTGCTGTTCCTCGACGACAAGAGCGGATCCGGCAGCGACCTCCAGCTGCACAGCATCGCGCACGGCGTGATCTCGCTCGAACAGACATTGTCGGGGTTCGGCGCGCAACGCAGGCGCCTGCATGTCGTGAAGATGCGCGGTGTGCGCTACCGCGGCGGCTACCATGATTTCGAGATCGAACGGGGTGGCCTCTCGGTCTACCCTCGGCTGGTCGCGTCCGAACACGCGACGCCTTATTCGGACGATGCGGTTTCGACCGGATCGTCCGAGCTCGACACGTTGCTCGGCGGAGGACTGATCCCTGGAACGGCGACGTTGCTGACCGGCCCTGCCGGCGTTGGCAAGACCACCGCCTCGGTCCAGTCGATGATCGCGGCGTTGAAGCGTGGCGAGCGGGCGGCGTATTTCCTGTTCGACGAGCGGTTGCCGACACTGCTCAAGCGGAGCGCATCGCTAAGCATGGACCTGACGCCTTTCGTCGAGAACGGGCAACTCGAACTGCGCGCGATCGACCCGGCCGAGATGTCGCCTGGCGAATTCTCCGGCGCGGTGCGTGCCGCGGTCGAGGATCACGGGGCGAAGGTCGTCGTGATCGACAGCTTGAACGCTTATCTCCAGGCGATGCCCAACGAGCAGTTCCTGATCCTGCAGATGCACGAGATGCTGACGTATCTGGGCCAGAAGGGGATCGTCAGCCTGTTGATCCTGGGTCTTCACGGCATCACTGGCGAAGTCCGGTCGGACGTTGACCTGAGCTATCTGTCGGACACGATCGTCCAGCTTCGCTATTTCGAAGCGCACGGCGAAGTGCGGCAGGCGATTTCCGTCATCAAGACGCGCACGGCACGGCACGAACGCACGATCCGGGAGTTTCAGATCGGTAGCAACGGATTGCTGGTCGGCGAACCCTTACGCGAATTCCAGGGTGTGCTGACCGGAGTCCCGACATTCTCCGGCGAAGGAAAGACGTTGATGGCCAGTCGAATGGGAATGCGGGACATTCGCGACTGATATGGAGGATCGTGTCCTGATCCTTGCGCCACGCGGCCGCGACGCGGTGATAGCCTCGGACTTGCTGAGCCGGAATGCCGTCGCGGCGATGATATGTCGCGATCAGGATGACCTCCTCGCAGAGCTTGGCAAAGGGGCTGGCGCGGTCCTGCTGACCGAGGAGGCGCTGACGACCGATGAGCCATCTGCGCTGGCCGATTGGGTCGCCGCACAGCCGAACTGGGCGGACATCCCCTTCGTCGTTCTCGCTAACGGGACGAAGACCCCGCGCACGGTACGCGCGTCGCAGCGGCTCGGCGACCTCGGCAACGTGTTGTTGCTGGAACGGCCGCTGCACGCCGAGGCGATGCTGGGCGCGGTTCGTTCCGCACTGGCCGCCCGACGGCGTCAGTATGAGCTGCGCGATGTTGCCGTCACGCTGGAGCGCGCCGTGCTCGACCGGACCGCAGAGTTGCGATCCGCACGGGAAAGCCTGGAGATCGCGCTCGAAGCTGCCGGGATGGGCAGCTGGGATATCGACCTCGCGACCGGGGAAACCCGCCGCACGCTTCGCCATGACGCCATATACGGCTACCCGGAAGGGCGCGCCGACTGGAACATGGACGTCTTCACCAGCCATATCGACGTCAAGCAGCGGGCAAACGTCGTGCGGGCGATGAACGACGCGACGCGGACGGGCGCGCTCGACATCGAGTTTCGGATCGACGCAGCTGACGGGCAATCGCGCTGGCTCGTCGCCAAGGGCCGCGTTCGGTACGACGATACCGGCAAGGCGGCGCGGATGACCGGCGTCATCTCCGACGTCACCGATCGCAAGGAAGCCGACGCACAACTCGCCCAGGCGCAGAAGATGGATGCGATCGGCCAGCTTACCGGCGGGGTCGCGCATGATTTCAACAATTTGCTGACTCCCATCGTCGGCAGTCTCGACCTGCTCCGTCGGCGCCACAAGGACGACGAGCGCACGCAGCGGATGATTGGTGGCGCGCTCCAGGCAGCGGAGAGGGCGGCGACGCTCACCCAGCGATTGCTAGCGTTCGCGCGGCGGCAGGCGCTGCAGCCCAAGGCCGTCGATATCGGTGCGCTTATCGACGGGCTGGTCGATCTGATGCGACGCTCGCTCGGGCCCTCGATCGCCGTCACGATTGAGATCCCGCGTCATTTGTCCTCGGCGCGGGTCGATCCCAACCAACTCGAGCTCGCGCTGCTCAATCTCGCGATCAACGCGCGCGACGCGATGCCCGGTGGCGGCAAACTGACGTTGTCGGTGAGCGAAGTCGTCGTCGACGAGCGCAACCTGATCGGTCTCGCACCGGATCGCTATATCCGCATCGTCTCGATCGATACCGGCGTCGGCATGGATCGCGCGACACTGGCGCGCGCGACCGAGCCGTTCTTCTCGACCAAGGGCGTCGGCAAGGGCACTGGCCTTGGCCTGTCGATGGTCCACGGGCTCGCCGCCCAATCGGGTGGTACGCTCCGGCTGACCAGCGAGCCGGGTGCCGGAACGAGTGTCGAGCTGTGGTTGCCCGCGACCGAGGAAGCGGCGGCCGACACCATCGAGAATGCTGCCGAACCAGTCATCGCGCGGCGTGCGGCCAAGGTGCTGCTGGTCGACGACGAGGATCTCGTGCGGGCGGCGACCGCCGACATGTTGCGCGATATCGGCTATATCGTGGTCGAGATGGCGTCTGCCAGCCAGGCCTTGTCGGCGATCCGCTCCGGCGTGGAAGCCGACATCCTCGTCAGCGATTATCTCATGCCCGGCATGACCGGCGGTCAACTGATCAGCGAAATCTGGGCGTCGGGAACCCGTATCCCCGCGCTTCTCGTCACCGGCTATGCCGCGGCAGGCGAGGACGTTCCGGACGGCGTGGTCCGGCTTTCCAAGCCGTTCCGCCAGACCGACCTCGCTGCACGCGTCGACGAACTGCTTCGCCAGTCGCCGCCAGCCCGTCCGAAGCTGCGCGCGGTAGACTAAGGTCGGACCGGGCGGATATCGCCCGGTCCGACCCGACGGTCTGCGTCAGAAGCCCTTCTTCAACGATACGAAGAATTGCCGCGGTGCGCCTGCCAACAGCGTCTGATTGTCGCCGCTTGCCGTGAAGCCGTTCGACCCGATCGTCGAAATGTACTTCTTGTTGGTCAGGTTGGTGACGTTACCTTCGATCGCCACGCCGTGCAGCACGCCTTCCCCGTCGAACCGGTAGCCGATGCTGGCATCGACCAGAACGCGAGCGGGCACCGACTGGTCGTTCAGATAGGTGAAGTAGCGTTTGCTCATATAGTCCGCGCCGACCCGGCCGGTGAACCCCGACTGTTCGAGCACGATCTCGCCTTTGACCATGTGCTTGGGCGTATCGACGACCGTGTCACCCTTGCTGACCTGGAGCTTGCCGGCCGCATCGGTGACCGTGTCCTGATATTCCGCATTGGTATAGGAATAGCTCGCAAACAGCGAGAGTGGGCGGAACACGCGGTAATTGGCGGAGACTTCCGCGCCGTAGGTACGCACGCTGCCGGCATTGTTAAGCGTCGGCGCGTTGCCGAGGATGCCGACCCCGTTCGCAAACGCGAGCAGGCGGTTCGAGAAGTCGACGTAATAGCCGACCGCCGATGCCTGGAACGGCCCGCTGTGCAACCGCACGCCGCCTTCCGCCGTCTTCGAGCGCTCCGGCTTGAGGCGGCCGAGTACGGCATTGAAGCCGGCCTGGTTCGCCGCGAACGGGCCGGTCGTCGCCGAGGAGACGAAGGCCCGCATGTTCTCGGTATAGTCGGCAAAGATCTCAGCCGCCGGCGCCAGTTTGAACAGGATGCCGGCCTGAGGCTGGAACCAGTCCTTTGCCGAAATCCGTCCAACCGCGAGCGGAGACGTCGTATCCGGCAACATCGTCGCACGGTTGACGACGTAGGCGCCTTTCCAACCGGCATTGATGACCAGCCGGTCGTCCATCAATTTCAGTGAATCCTCGACGTGATACTGCATCGTATCGGTCGCGTATTTGCCGTGCCATTGCGTCGCATACGGGTTCTTCTGGAATTCCAGGACGTCGCGGTTCGGCGTTGCGCTGTCGGTCATCCCGTAAAATCGACGCGCTTGCGTGAAGGTGTTCGTCTCCAGCCAGCCGCCGATCTCGAAGGTATTCGCACCCGTTTCATAGGCAAGGTTGCTGAGCGCACCACCGCGCTTAATGCTGTATTCCGTCGTCCGGAAACTCAGCGGGCTCTTAGCCGTGATCGCGCTGCCATCCTGGTTCAGCGCGCCGGCCGGGGTCAGCGAATAGGGCGTGATCCACGAGCCTTGGCCCTTGTTGTCATGATAATAGCCGGTCGTGACCATCGTCAGTTCAGGCGTCAGGTTCGCGTTCAGCGTGACGCCGCCGAGATAATCCTGCCGCACGCCGCCGGCATCGAAATAAGCATCGTCGACCGTTCCGAACCCGGCCGGGAAGGTCGTGCCGACATTGGCCCATGGCCGTGCAGCGCCGCCCGCGACGGCCGCCTGGTTCTGGTAGGTCTTGGCGATCTGCAGCGCGAGCGGGTAGTTGTCGGCGATGTTGTCGTTGCGCAGGCCGCGGCGACGGATGATGTCGTAGCTCAGATCCTGATAATCCTGCTCGCGCCGGTCGGAGAAGTTCAGGAACGCGGACAGGCTACCCAGCGTGCCGAGATCCTTGACGATCTTGCCGTTCGCCTGGTGCTGCCGCTGGACGCCGTCGCCCTTCCACTTGTCCGTGGTGAGGTAGCCGTAGCTGAGAGAGCCCTTTAATCCGCCGCCGAGATCGCCGCTGTCGAGGCGAGCATAACCGCGATACGTGTTGTCCGAGCCATAGGTGCCGCCACCGGTCACCGTCAGCATGTCCCGCGGCTTGTCGCTGAAGAACTGGATCGTGCCGCCGAGATTGCTGGTCGACGCGGTGCCGAGCGCGCCCGCACCCTGCGCGACTTCGGTCCGCGCCACGTTCTCGGAGATGATCGCGCGGCTGATGTGCAGGCCGTTGACGTTGCCGTAGCTCATGTCACCGAGCGGAACCCCGTCGAGCGTGAAGCCGAGCTGGTTCTGGTTGAACCCGCGCAACGAGATCCGCACCGCCCATTCATACGCGCCGAACGGGTCGGACGCCTGGAAATTGACCCCTGGCAACTTCTCGATCGCCTTCAGGGGGCTCGATCCGGGCGTGAGACGCGCCAGATCGACCGCGCTGACGCTCTGCACCTGGCGGCTCTGGCCGAAGCCGAGCACGACGATGTCGGATCCGGCGCCGGTGTCATCCGGAACAGCGTCGACCGCCGGTGAGACCGGGGCTGCGTCGGGCAGCGATTGGGCGGCGGCGGGCACTGCGAGCGCGGTGAGCGCGACGCCGGTCAGCAGCGACGAGATGATGTGCATGGAGCCCCTTTGCAGCGCGCGATTGCGCTGCGGTGCACATTGCCGCTCGAGGTTACGCCGCGGCGTCAGTTCCAAGACGATTGCGAGACGTTCGTCTTAATCGCCTTAAAGCGTATCCCGTGCGCCACACTGCCGGCGCGGATCAGCGCATCATCCGCGCGATCGTCTTCGCGGCCGCAGCACCATAAGGCGGCTTCAACCCCGCAAGCTTGGCAACGTCCAAGCGCGATTGTTTATAGACAGCGCGCGTGTGGCTGAACGTGCGGAAGCCGTCGATGCCGTGGTACGCGCCCATGCCTGACGGGCCGCTGCCGCCGAAGGGCAGATCTTCCATCGAGACGTGGAAGATCACATCGTCGAGCGTCACGCCGCCCGAGATCGTCCGATCGAGCACGCGCCGACGTTCCGCGTCGTCGTTGCCGAAATAATAGAGCCCGAGCGGCCGGTCGCGGCGGTTTACCTGCGCGATCGCGTCGTCGATCCCGTCGTAGCGGCGGATCGGCAGGACCGGGCCGAAGATCTCCTCCTGCATCACGATCATGTCATCGGTCGCGTCGCGAACGATGTGCAGCGGCATCTTTCGCGAATTCGCGCTGGCGAAGTCCTCGTTGGCGGGGTTCACGACCTCGACCGTCGCGCCCTTGGCTTTCGCATCGGCAATCCAGTCGGTGAGGCGCTGGTGGTGGCGGTCGTTGACGACCGAGGTGTAGTCGGCGTTGGCGAGCAGGGTCGGGTACATCGCGCTGGCCGCCGCCTTGATGCCATCGACGACCTCGGCCTCGTTCGCGGAGGGGACGAGCAGGTAATCGGGCGCCAGGCAGATCTGCCCCGCGTTCATCATCTTGCCGAGCGTCACGCGTTCGGTCGCGCGCGCGATATCCGCCGATGCGCCAAGGATGACGGGCGACTTGCCACCGAGTTCGAGCGTGACCGGAGTGAGGTTGTCGGCGGCGGCGTGGAGGATGTGGCGACCGATCGCGGTCGCGCCGGTGAACACGAGATGGTCGAACGGGAGCGCGGAGAAGTCCTTGCCAACATCTGCGCCGCCGGTGACGATCGCAAGCTCGTCCTGCGCGAAATATTTGCGGGCGAGTTCGGCGAACAGCGCGGCGGTCGCGGGCGTGTATTCGCTGGTCTTCGCCATCGCACGATTGCCGGCGGCCAACACGCCCGCGAGCGGCGCCATCAGCAGGTTCACGGGGAAATTCCACGGCGCGATGATGCCGATCACGCCCTTGGGCTGGAATTCGACCCACGCCTTCGCGCCGAGCAAACCGAGCGGGAATTGGACCGGGCGGCGCTCGCGTTTCATCCAGCGGTCAAGATGCTTGGCGGCATGCGCAACCGGCGCGAGCGAGGCGCCGATATCGGTGATCATCGTCTGCTCGCGACTGCGGTGCCCGAAATCCTCCGACACCGCGTCGCAGAACCGTGCGGCATTGTCCCGCACCATCGCCGCGGCGCGCTTCAGTCGATCGAGGCGCACCGCCCTGGTGACGGGCAGCTCGGCCATGAACGCATCGCGCTGGGCGGCGAGGATCGTCTGCATATCGGTCATTGGATGTCCTTCAAGGCACGAGCACGATCTTGCCGACATGCTCGGAGACCGCCATTGCGGCGAACGCCTCCCGCCATTCGGCTAGGCGGTATATGGCATGGACGCGGGGGCGAAGGCGACCCTCAGCCGCCATCGTCCAGACCGCGTCGAGGTTTTCCGCACCGCGTCGGGGGAAGCGGCGGGCATATTCGCCGGCGCGGACGCCGGTGACCGAGAAACCCTTGATCAGCGCGATGTTGGTCGGGAGGGTCGCGATGCGGCCGGAGGTGAATCCAACGACCAGTACGCGTCCGCCGAATGCCGTGCAGCGCGTGGACTCGTCGAACACGTCGCCGCCGACCGGGTCGACGACGATATCCGCGCCGCCGCCGGTGAGATCGCGGACGGCGTCCCGAAAGCCGGGCGCGGGCAGGGTGGCGGCGGGTGAATAGGTGTCGGCAAGAACCTGCAACTTGTTCGCCGAGCGCGAGGTGGCGATCACGCGCGCGCCGAGTGCCTGCGCCAGATCGACCGTGGCAAGCCCGACCCCGCCGGTCGCGCCGTGGACCAGCACCCAGTCGTCGGTTGCCAGCGCGCCCAGCCGGACCAGCGCGACATAGGCGGTGAGGTAGGCAACGCCGATCGATGCCGCGTGCGCATAGTCGAGGCGGGCAGGGATCGCGCGTGCAAGGCTCGTATCGCAGGCGACGATCTCCGCGAATGCACCAAGTCGCGTACCGCAGACGACCCGGTCTCCAGCCACAAACCCGCTGGCCGGCTCCGCCTCGATCACGTCGCCCGCGACTTCCATGCCGGGCACGAACGGCAAGGACGGTTTCAGCTGATACGCACCGCGCGTCATCAGCAGATCGGGGTAGTTCAGCGACGCCGCGCGCATCCGGACGAGCATCTGGCCGGGCGAGCGCCGGGGCTCGGCGACATCGTCGAGCGCTACCCCGGACAGGTCCGGCGACAAGCCAGAAACGCGCACCGCCCTCACGCGCCGACCGGCAAGTCCCGGAACGCCTGATCCTTGTCGACGCGGATTTCGCCGGGCAGGCCGAGGACGCGTTCGGCGATGATGTTCTTGAGGATCTCGTCGGTCCCGCCGGCGATGCGGAGGCCCGGCGACCACATCGTCGCGGCGTGGAAAGCGCCCTTGAGCGGCGTCAGGGCAGGGTCCGCGATGATGCCGTATTGATCGCCCGCCTCCACTGCGGTGTTGCCGATATCCTGCAACTGGTTGGCGGCGACGATCTTGCCGATCGAGCTTTCCGGGCCCGGCGCCTGTCCCTTCGACAACGCGGTCATCGTCCGCATCCGGGTATTGCGCAGGCCCTCGGACTGCACCCACCAGTCGGCAAGGCGTTGGCGGAAGGCAGGGTCCTTCAGCAGCGGACCGTCCGCGCCATTGGCCTGGCCTGCAAAGGCGAGGATGTCCTCGGGCCCGACACCGCCGCTCGTGCCGACCGCGAGACGTTCGTTCATCAGCGTGAACAGCGCGACCTTCCACCCGCCGTCGACGGGCCCAAGGCGCTGCGCATCCGCGAGGCGGACGTCGTTGAACCAGACTTCGTTGAAGTTCGAGCCGCCGGACATCTGGTGGATCGGCCGGATCTCGATCCCCGGCGCCTTCAGGTCGAGCCAGAACATCGTCAGGCCCTGATGCTTCGGCACGTCGGGGTTGGTGCGGACCAGGACGATGCCGTAATCGCTGTAGTGTGCGCCAGAGGTCCAGACCTTTTGGCCGTTGATGATCCAGTCGTCGCCGTCCCGCACCGCTCGCGTACGGATCGCGGCGACGTCGGAACCGCCCGCGGGTTCGGAGAACAGTTGCGACCAGATTTCGTCGCCGCGGACTGCCGGGCCGACGAAGCGCTGCTTGGTCGCGTCGTCGGCGAACCCCATCACGGTCGGCACGCACATGCCGAGGCCGATCGTGAAATAGCTGCCGTCGACCGCGTGCTTTGCTTCTTCCTGCCCGAAGATCACGCTTTCGATCGGTGTGCCGCCGCCTCCACCCCATTCCTTCGGCCAGGTAATGCACGCATAGCCGCCCGCCGCCTTGCGTGCCTGCCAAGCCTTTGCCCTGATCATGTCGTCGTCATAGTGGCCGGCGTCGTGCTCGGCGATGTTGGCGTCCAGCCAGTCGCGCGCGGCGGCGCGATAGGTTGCCTCTTCGTCGCTGTCCTTAAAATCCATGTACTGCTCCGATTGGGCGGCCTGACTAGGCGGCGTTACGCATTTCGAGTTGGCTCACGAGCCGTTCGCGCCAAGCGGCGGGGCTGCCCGCGACGAGCGCAAGCTGGCGCGACCGGCGGTAATACAGGTGGCAGTCGGACTCCCAGGTGAAGCCCATCCCGCCATGCGTCTGGATGTTTTCCTTCGATGCGAACCAGTATGCGTCGGAGGCGGCGACGCGCGCGGTGGCGGCCGCGAGCGGCAGTTCGGCGGCGCCCGCGTTGAGCGCCCAGGCGCCGTAATAGGCGTTCGAGCGCGCGAGTTCGTTCTTCACGTACATATCGGCGAGCTTGTGCTTGATCGCCTGATACCCGCCAATCTGCCGCCCGAAGGCATAGCGATCGAGCGCATACCCTTTCGCCATGTCGAGGCACCGGTCCGCGCCGCCAAGCTGCTCGAACGCGAGGAGAACCGCTGCACGATCGAACACCGCCTGCATCGCGGCCATCCCGTTGTCGGTGCCGAGCTTCTCGCAAGGGGCGTCGGTGAAGGTGAGGCGCGCAGCGCTGCGCGTCGGATCAAGCGTTTCAAGCACTTCGACTGCCACGCCCGCGCCCTGCTCGACGAGATAGAGCCCGTCGCGGGCGAGCACGACGATCACGTCCGCGACGTCGCCATCGGTGACGGGGATCTTCTCGCCGGTGAGTTTGCCGCCGGACACCGTCGTGCGGATCGAGCGTGCGGTGACGGGCCCGGCGCCGTCCGAGGTTGCGAACGCACCGATGACGTCGCCCGCCGCGATCCCGGGTAGCCACCGGATCTTCTGCGCATCGCTGCCGTACGTCATCAGCGCTTCGGCGACGAAATAGACGGTCGAGGCGAACGGGATCGGCGCGCAGGCCCGCCCCAGTTCCTCGGCAATCGCGCAAAGCTCGATGTGACCGAGACCCAGCCCTCCGAACTCCTCGGGGATCGCCGCGCCGAGCCAGCCCTGTGCGCCGACCGCTTTCCACAATCCCGCGTCGTACGCGACGGCAGGATCGTCGAGCACTGCGCGGACCCGGTCGCTGCCGCAGTGCGCGGCCAGGAACTTGCGTGCCTCGTCCTTCAGGAATTTCTGGTCGTCGGAATAGTCGAAGTTCATGAGGACTCCTTGGCTTGCGCCCAATATTCGTCGCGGAGCAGGCGCTTGTAGAGTTTCCCCGTCTCGTGCCGCGGCAGCGTGTCGCGGAAATCGATCCGGCGCGGCGCCTTGACGTGGCTGAGGTTCGCACGGGCAAACGCGTTGAGTTCGGCAGCGAGCAGCGCGCGGTCCTCGGACGGGTCGGCGGGGCAGACGATCGCCACCACCTGTTCGCCCATTTCCTCGTCCGGCGCGCCGATCACCGCGACGTCGGCGACCTTCGGATGCGTGACGAGCACATTCTCGATCTCGGCCGGATAGATGTTCACGCCGCCCGAGATGATCATAAAGCTCTTGCGGTCGGTGAGGTAAAGATAGCCCTCCTCGTCGAGCCAGCCGACGTCGCCAAGCGTCGTCCAGCCGTGCGCGTTAGCGGCCGCCGCGGTCTTGGCCGGATCATTGTGGTATTCGAACGCGCCGCCGCCCGCGAAATACACGTCGCCTTCGGCGCGAGCCGGCAGCGCATTGCCCTGGTCGTCGCAGATCATCGTCTGCGCGGTTAGGTTGCGGCCGACCGAGCCCTGGTGCTCGAGCCATTCCGCGCTGGAGATAGCGCAAAACCCGTTTCCTTCGGTACCGGCGTAATATTCGCCGATGATTGGCCCCCACCAGTCGATCATCGCCTGCTTGACGGGTAGCGGGCAGGGGGCCGCGGCGTGCCACACGGCCTTGAGCGACGACACGTCGTAGCGAGCGCGGACTTCGCGCGGCAGTTTGAGCAGGCGAATGAAGTGCGTCGGCACCCATTGCGCATGCGTGACCCGGTAGCGCTCGATCGCGGCGAGCGCGGACTCGGGATCGAAATGCTCCATCACGACGACGGTGCCGCCGACCTGATGCACCGACATCGACCAGCGCAAGGGTGCGGCATGATACAGCGGCGCGGGCGAGAGATAGACCATGTCCGGCGTAAAGCCGTACAGCGCCTTGCCGAGCGTCACGAGCGGCGAGACGTTGGTCCCGAACGGCTCGTCCGACAGCGCGTGCTTGACGCCCTTCGGCTTGCCGGTGGTGCCTGAGGAGTAGAGCAGGATACCGCCGGGTGATGGGTCGGCGATCGGGTCCGAGCGCATCGCGTCGCGCGCGGCTTCGTACGCCGCATATCCGTCGATCTCGCCGTCGACCATGTAGCGCCGCACGTCGTCGAGCATCGGAACCAACGCCGCCGCTACGTCCGCACACCCATTGCTGGCGATCAGCACGCGGCAATTGCCATCGCGGATGATGTACTCTGCCTCGCCCGCCGTGAGTTTCGAGGACAGGCAGGTGCAATAGACGCCGGTCCGCTCGGCCGCCCAGACTATCTCGAGATAGCGCGCCGAATTATCCATCAGCACCGCGATGCCGTCGCCGCGCTTCAGCCCGAGCGAGCGGAGCAGATGCGCGCCCTGGTTTGCCCGCGCGTCGAGCTCGCGATACGTCACCGTCTCGCCCGTCGAGGCCATGATATAGGCGGGCTTGTCGGGCGACGTCTGCGCGTGCGCGACGGGATGCATCAGACGCGCTCGATGATGATCGCCGGGGCCATCCCGCCGCCCGCGCACATCGTCACGAGCCCGCGTTTCAGGTCACGGCGTTCGAGTTCGTCCAGGATCGTACCTATCAGGATCGCGCCGGTCGCGCCGATCGGGTGGCCCAGCGCGATCGACCCGCCGTTGACGTTCACCTTGTCGCGGTCGAGCTTCAGGTCGCGGATGAACTTCTCGGCGACCACCGCGAACGCCTCGTTGATCTCCCAGAGGTCGATGTCGTCGACGCTCAGCCCGGCTTTCGCAAGGACTTTCCGCGCGGCGGGGACCGGGGCGTTGAGCATCAGCGTGGGATCGTCCCCCATGTTCGCCATCGCGACGATCCGCGCCCGGGGCTTCAGGCCGTGCGTTGCGGCATAGTCGGCGCTGGCGAGCAGCACGGCGGCGGCCCCGTCGACGACGCCTGACGAATTGCCGGCATGGTGAACGTGCGCGATCTCCAGATCGGGATAGCGCCGGTTGATCTGCTTGCGGAAGGTCGTGCCGGTCTCGTCGAGCTGCATGTCGGCAATCCCCGCGAACGAAGGCCGGAGCGCGGCGAGACCCTCGGCGGTCGTGTCCGGCCGCGGGTATTCGTCCTTGTCGAGCACCAGCGCGCCGGTGTCGTCGGTCACGGGGACGATGCTGCGATCGAACCGTCCCTCGGCGATCGCGATGCCCGCGCGTCGCTGGCTTTCCAGCCCGAGCGCTTCCAGCGTCGCGCGGTCGATCCCCTCGATGCTGGCGATGGCGTCGGCGCAAATGCCCTGATGCGATTGCGGATGGCGTTCGGCGAGCCGGCTATTCCCCGATCCCATGCCCATCGGCCGCTTGCCGGCCGCCATATCGTCCTGCATCATCGTCGTGGTCAGCGACATCATCTCGGTGCCGCCGGCGATGACGAGGTCTTCCATGCCGCTCATGATCTGCGCCGCCGCGAAGTTCACGGCCGTGATCCCGCCGCCGCAGAATTGATCGAGCGTCGTCCCGCTCGCCTTCACGTCATAGCCCGCATCCAGCGCCGCCATCCGCCCGAGATCGCCCCCCTGTTCGCCGCGCTGTGTCGAGGTCGACCAGATGATGTCGTCGACATCGGCCGTATCCAGCTTGTTTCGTTCGGCAATCGCCTTCAGGACGGTCGCGGCGAGATGCTGGGGGTGCATGTGCGACAACGCACCCTTGCCGGTCTTGCCGATCCCTCGCGGGGTACGAACGGCGTCGATGATCAGTGCCTCGGCCACATCGCTCTCCTGTTGCACCCGCCGCTATATCCGGTCGTGGCGCCTGATGCCGGATTGCGTCCGGCTTCGTTCCGACGTAACATTCGTTATGGAGACTGGCTTGTCAAGCAGGGTATTGATGCAGGAAGCGGCGATACCGCGCGTAGATCTGGCGCCGCGTGACTGGCTGGAAATCGGTCTGCAGTCGCTGAAGAACGGCGGTCTGCGCGCGTTGAAGCTTCGCGGACTGGCGCAGGCACTGGGCGCCTCGACCGGCAGTTTCTATCACCATTTCAAGGATTTCGACGGATATCACGCCGCCCTTGCGGGGTATTTTGTGGAGGCGCAGATCGATCCGCTGGTCGAGACGCTCTCCGTGTCGGATCTGAACCCGGTCGAGCGGATCCGCGCCTTCGCCGACCATGTGCGTGACCACGACATGTCGCAGTTGGCGCTGGCCATGCGCGCCTGGGCGAAGAGCGACGCGCGGGTGGCGGCGGCGATCCGCGAGCATGACGACAAGGTCATGGCATTCCTGGTCGAACAGTTAACGGCGCATGGGTTCGGTCCGGTCGAGGCGGCGACTCGCGCCTATGCGTTGTTGGCGATCGGCCTCAGCGAAGTCCACGCGGCCGACGGAATCGAGCGTGCCGTCTTGCGCAGGGGATTGCTGACCTTGCTATGCGAGCGTTAGCGTAGCGCGGCGACTCCGTAGAAACGGAGCGTCAGGAAGAGGATGCGGGCATGAAGACGTATGACTACGTAATCATCGGAGCGGGATCGGCGGGCTGCGTGCTGGCCGCGCGATTGACCGAAGACCCCGAGGTGACGGTGCTGCTTCTGGAGGCCGGCGGGCGCAACGACGGCGTGCTGGTGCGGATGCCCGCGGGGGTCGGCGAACTCATCAAGAGCAAGAACCCGAGCAACTGGGGCTTCACGACCGAACCCGAGCCACATCTCGACGGCCGCCGGCTTTGGTGGCCGCGCGGCAAGGGGCTGGGCGGCAGTTCGTCGATCAACGGCATGATCTATACGAGAGGCCATCCGCAGGATTACGACGAATGGCGCCAGATGGGGCTGCCCGGCTGGTCGTTCGACGACGTGCTGCCGTATTTCAGACGACTCGAGGGGCATCACCGCGGCGAGTGCGATCTGCACGGCGGCGGCGGGCCGCTGACGATCTCGGGCGGCGAGTCCGACAGCCCGTTCTACGATGCTCTGGTCGAGGCGGGGCGGCAGGCTGGCTATCCCGTCACCGAGGATTTCAACGGCGTGAGCCAGGAGGGCTTTGGCCGCTACGACCTGACCGTTGCAGACGGGAAGCGCTGGAGCACGGCGGCGGCCTATCTGCGGCCGATCTTGTCGCGTCGTAATCTGACCTGCGTCACGGGCGCGCGGACGACGCGGATCCGGATCGACCAGGCGCGCGCGACCGGTGTCGACTATGTGCTTGACAAGGGCGCGCGGGCGGAGAGCGTGACGGCGGCGCGCGAGGTGCTGCTGTGCGCCGGCGCGGTGCAGTCGCCGCATATCCTCCAACTGTCGGGGATCGGCGATCCGGACCGGCTGACCGCAGCGGGGGTTGGCGTGGTGCACGCACTCCCCGGCGTGGGCGAGAACCTGCAGGACCATCTCGACGTCGTCATGAACTGGAAGTCGCGGGGGCTGCGCACCGGCTACACGATGACGAAGGGCATCGGCATGCTCGGTATCGGGCTCAACTATCTGTTGCGCGGCAAGGGGGCAGGGCGGCAGCAATTCCTCGAAGCGGGCGCGTTCGTGTCCTCGCGCGAGGGATTGTCGCGGCCGGACGTGCAGATCCACGGCGTGCTGGCGCTGATGCAGGATCACGGGCGGACCAAGGCGATCGAGGACGGCTTCACGCTGCACCTGTGCCAGTTGCGCCCCGAGAGCCGCGGCCGGATCGGGCTGCGCTCGGCCGATCCGTTCGCCGACCCGACGATCGCCGCGAACTATCTGGCGACCGCCGAGGATCGCCGGGTGATGCGCGCGTGTGTCGGGATCGGTCGCGACGTCGCGCGGCAGGCGGCGCTCGATCCGTACCGCACGGGCGAGTTGTCACCGGGTGAGGACGTGCGGACCGACGACGAGATCGACGCCTGGGTACGGCGGACCGCGGAGACGATCTACCACCCGGTGGGGACGTGCAAGATGGGGACGGCGGACGATGCGCTGGCGGTGGTCGATGCGACGCTCGCCGTGCGCGGGTTGCGCGGGTTGAGGGTGGTGGATGCCTCGGTGATGCCGACGCTGGTGGGGTCCAACACCAACGCGCCGACGATCATGGTCGCGGAGAAAGCGGCGGACATGATCCGGGGGCGCGCGCTGGCGCGGGCGGCCTGAGGCGCGCGCCACACCAAGCACGACCTCGCCGACCTGAACGCCACCCGAGCAAGCTCAACAGCACCCGAGCAAACCCAACACCATCCGAGCAAACTTAACACCACCCCGGCGGAGGCCGGGGCCCAATCGGGGGACGTTGGCAACTGAAGGCCGCGGTTCGTTACTGCGACCTCCCGATTGGGCCCCGGCCTTCGCCGGGGTGGGTATGGGTTGTCGTGCTGTGGAGCCGGACCATCCTCACCCATCGCCGCCTTCGGCGTCTCCCCCTCTCCAAATGGAAAGGGTGAGGACGTTCTCCGAACGCTTACCGCGGCGCCATCCGGATCGCGCCGTCCAGCCGCACGTCCTCGCCGTTAAAATACCCGCATTCGATCATCGTCAGCGCCAGCGCGGCGAACTCGTCCGGCCGGCCGAGCCGTTTGGGAAACGGCACCGACGCGGCCAGCGCATCGCGCACCTGCTGCGGCGCCGCCGCCAGCAATGGCGTATCGAAGATCCCCGGCAGGATCGTGTTCACCCGGATCCCCTCGCTCATCAGGTCGCGCGCGATCGGCAGGGTCATGCCGACCACCCCCGCCTTCGACGCGGAGTAGGCGGCTTGGCCCATCTGGCCGTCCTCCGCCGCCGCACTCGCGGTGTTGACAATCGCGCCTCGCTCGCCATCCGCGCCGGGTTCCAGCGTCAACATCCCCGCCGCCGACTTGGCAAGGCAGCGGAACGTGCCGACCAGGTTGATCTGGATGATCCGGTCGAACGCATCGAGCGGAAAATGCTTGATCGAGCCGTCCTGCTTCGAGCGCCCTGCAGTCTTGGCGGCATTGCCGGTGCCGGCGCAGTTGACCAGGATCCGCTCCTGGCCGTGAGCAGCGCGTGCAGCGGCGAAACCCGCATCGACGCTGTCGTCGGAGGTCACGTCGACCTTGCAGAACACCCCGCCGATCTCCGCTGCGAGCGCCTCGCCCTTGTCCGCCTGCAAGTCGAAGATCGCGACTTTCGCGCCTTTCGCCGCCAACGCGCGCGCGGTCGCTGCGCCCAGTCCCGACGCGCCGCCGGTCACGACGGCTGCGCTATGTTCGACGTCCATGCATCTCTCCTGTCAAAGCCCGCGGTTCATGCCCCGGTTGCAGAACAATAGTTATGCTCGTATTCGAGGCTTGCCAAGTCGGCATGTTGCACGGGGATCCGACGATGACCGCAGCGTCCTTGCAGAACGCGTCTCCACACTGGCTACCGCGCCAGCCAAAGGGCGTTCTCGATCATATCCCAGGCGACGAAGGACTGCCGCTCGTCGGCAACACCTTCAAGCTGCTGGCCGACCCAATCGCATTCGGCGCGCGGATGGCGGCGCGGTACGGCCCGATCTACCGCAGCAACGCGCTTGGCGGCACCGGGCTGACGTTGCTGGGGCCGGACGCGAACGAGCTCGTCCTGTTCGATCGCGACAAGCTGTTCTCGTCCGAACAGGGCTGGGGCCCGATCCTCAACCTGCTGTTCCCGCGCGGCCTGATGCTGATGGATTTCGACAAGCATCGCGCCGACCGAAAAGCGCTGTCGGTTGCGTTCAAACCCGAGCCGATGCGGCATTATGCCACCGAACTCGACGCCGGCATCGCCGCCTCGGTCAGCGGTTGGAGCGGGCAGACCGTGCGCTTCTACGACGCGGTCAAGAAACTGACGCTCGATCTCGCCGCGACCAGCTTCCTCGGCGTCCCGCTCGGTGCCGAGGCAAACCGGATCAACCAGGCGTTCGTCGACGAGGTGCAGGCGAGCGTATCGCCGATCCGCAAGCCCTGGCTCGGTACGCAGATGCGCAAGGGCGTCCGCGCCCGTGCCTATCTCGTCGACTTCTTCGAACGTGAAATCCCGGCGCGGCGGACTGGCGACGGGCAAGATTTCTTCTCGCAATTCTGCCGCGCGACCGATGACGACGGCGCGCCGCTGACCGCGCTGGCGATCGCCGACCACATGAACTTCCTGATGATGGCCGCGCACGACACCATCACGTCGTCCGCGACGAGCCTGGTGATGCTGCTCGCGCGCAATCCGGCGTGGCAGGAGCGGCTACGCGAAGAGGCCGCCGCGCTCGACCCGGCGGTGCCGCTGACCGAGCAACTCGATCGTCTCGTCCTGACCGAATACGCGTTCAAGGAATTGCTTCGGCTGATGCCGCCGGTCCCGTCGATCCCGCGTCGCGCCCTCAGGGCTTTCAGCTTCGGCGGCTTCGATATTCCAGCAGGAACGAACGTCGGCGTCGGCATCACCTACACGCATCACATGGCGGAGCATTGGCCGGATCCGGACACGTTCGATCCGCTCCGCTTCACGCCCGAGGCATCGAAGGGCCGTCACCGGTTCGCGTGGGTGCCGTTCGGCGGCGGCGCGCACATGTGCATCGGGCTGCACTTCGCGACGATGCAGATGCGGCTGCTGATCGCGCACCTGCTCACCCGCTACCGGATCGAGGCAGCGCCGGGCAGCGGTGACGCATGGCAGGTGTTTCCGATCCCGCGGCCGAAGGATGGCTTGCCGGTCACCTTCGTTCCGCTTGCGTCGGCGCGGTAATCCGTCATCTTCGCGCGGAGTATCCGGGCTAGGGGCGAACGAGACATGACGACACGATCGATGATGCTGGCAGGCGGCATGCTGGCTGGCGTGATGCTGGCTGGCGCCGCGACCGCACAGGTCTCGCCGCCGCATGTCGCGAAGAAGCCGTTCCAGGTCACGTCGCCAAACGGCGCGCGCACCGACGACTATTACTGGCTGCGCGACGACACGCGAAAGAACCCGGAGATGCTTGCCTATCTGGCGGCGGAGAACGCGTATGCCGACGCGCAGCTCAGCGCGCTGAAGCCGCTCGAGGCCAAGCTGTATCAGGAGACCGTCGCCCACATCAAACAGGACGACAGCTCGGTACCCTATGCCAAGAACGGCTATTATTACGGGTCGCGGTTCCAGCAGGGCGCGGATTACCCGATCGTCGAGCGCCGCAAGGCCAGTCGTACCGCGCCCGCCGAAACGCTGTTCGACGAGTCCACGATGGCGAAGGGCCATACCTTCTTCGCGCTGAGCGACTGGGCGGTCAGTCCCGACAACCGCCGTGTCGCCTGGGCCGAGGACAATGTCGGCCGTCGTCAATATGTCCTCAGGATCAAGGACATCGCCAGCGGTGCGGCCGATGCGGACACCATCACCAATATCGAACCGAACATCGTCTGGGCCGACGACAGCAAGACGCTGTTATATGTCGAGAAGGATCCCGTGACGTTGCGCGGATACCGCGTGAAGGCGCACGTCCTCGGTACACCGGTCGCCGGCGATCGGTTGCTCTTCGAGGAGAAGGACGACACCTATTCGATCGGTGTCTCGCGCACCGCCGACGACAAGTTCGTCTGCATCGGCGTGAGCAGCACGGTCAGCGACGAGCAACGGTGCGCCCCCGCCGCCGCGCCGACGAACTTCACCGTCATCGCGCCCAGAGCGCGCGAGTTCCGCTACGGTGCCGACCACATCGGCAGCCACTGGATCATCCGCACCAACCGCGATGCCAAGAACTACAAGCTCGTGACGGTAGCCGATGCCGACCTGGCGAAGGGGACGGCGGCGTGGCGCGACCTGACGCCGGCCAGCGACACGATTTTCATCGAGGGCTTCAAGCCGTTCGACGGGTTCGTCGCGATCGACCAGCGCCAGGGCGGCAATCGGATGATCCGGGTGCTGAGCGACGCGGGCAAATCCACGCCCGTCACCGCGGATGAGCCCGCCTATCGCATGTCGCTGGACGTCAACGAGGAAACCGCGACACCGTGGGTACGCTATACCTATGGTTCGCTCGTGACGCCGACGACGACGTACGAGGTCAATGCGAAGACCGGCGAACGCCGCGTGCTGAAGGTTGCGCCGGTGCCGGGCTACGACCCTGCGAAATACGTCACCGAACGCGTCTGGGCAGCCGCGCGCGACGGAACGAAGATCCCGGTGTCGCTGGTCTACGCCAAGGGTACCAAGCGCGACGGCACCGCGCCGTTGTTCCAATATGCGTATGGCAGTTACGGGATCTCGACCGATCCTGCCGTCGACCCGGGCCGGATTGGGCTGCTCGATCGCGGCGTCGTCTACGCGATCGCGCACATCCGTGGCGGCCAGGAAATGGGGCGCAGCTGGTATGACGACGGGCATTTGCTGAACAAGAAGAACAGCTTCACCGATTTCATCGACGTGACCCGTTACCTCGTCGCCCAGAAGTACGTGGCGAAAGACCGGGTTGCTGCGATGGGCGGCAGTGCCGGCGGGCTGCTGATGGGGGGCGTCGCCAACATGGCCCCAGCGGACTACAAGCTGATCATCGCGCAGGTGCCGTTCGTCGATGTCGTCACGACGATGTTGGATGCATCCATCCCGCTGACGACGTTCGAATATGACGAATGGGGCAACCCCGCCAAGCAGCCATATTACGACTACATGCTCAGCTACTCGCCCTATGACAACGTGACGGCCAAGGCGTATCCGGCCTTGTACGTGGGCACCGGGCTCTGGGACAGCCAGGTTCAGTATTACGAGCCCACCAAGTGGGTCGCAAAGCTCCGCGAGCGCAAGACGGATGCCAATCCGTTGCTGTTCCGGATCAATATGGAAGCCGGCCATGGCGGCAAGTCGGGTCGCTTCGAACGCTTCCGCCAGAACGCGGAATGGCAGGCGTTCATGCTGCAGCAGCTAGGCCTGGCCCAGTAAGTCCGACGTACTGCAGCGCAAGACCAAGGCCCACGCGCGCCACGAGATTGGCTCTCTGGCGCGCACGGGTTGTGCTTATCCGCCGCCGACGACGCTGATGCAGTATATAAAAATTGAATTATTTATTGACCGCTCCGTCCGACTGTCGGACAACGCCCCCGCTTCGAGACGACGAAAAGTCGCAGGCGACATAAGGTTGAGAGTTGCCGGAACCGCTTCGACGCGCACCCGGACAACGGCATTCCGAATGATTAGCTGAGCGGTCGCCATCCGGTGGTCCGCAGGAAGTTCGGGAGGAGGCTGGCCATGACAGATCACAGCGACGGAATATCGAGCCGCGTCCAAACGGGCTCGAAGAACGGCGTGTGCCTGGACGTTTCTGTCCGGACTGGTGAAGCTGGTGCAACGCGCCTCAACGTCAACATCGGTGGGACGATAATTTGATCGCGCGGCAACCGTATCGGACGGGCTTCGGCAGCTCGCCCCCTTCCCACATGTTCCCCGAGAACACGTTCCTGCCCGTGACGCCTGTTCCGCTTAAGGTTCTCGCACGACCTGCCGACGCCGTGATCGGGCGGCCCGAACGATGAGCAAACCCGTGGATTTTTCGGATTTCGAGCAGGCGACCAACGGTGGCGTGACGGCGAACGAGCGGGCAGTGAGGCTCGGCCCGAGTTTGTCGGGTACCAATCTCGAGCGCGCGGGTGATTATAACCAGCGCGTCGTGCTCCAGGTGATCCGCCGCCATCCGGACATCACCCGGACCGAGATCGCGGCCATGACGAACCTCACCGCGCCGACGATCGCGAACATAACCAACCGCCTGTTCGACGCCGAGTTGATCATCGATGCCGGTCGCCGCACCGGTGGCCGCGGTCAACCCGCGGTACGGCTGCGGATCAACCCGGACGGCTGCTTCGCGATCGGACTCAACATCGATCGCGATCACGTTACGCTCGTATCGCTCGATCTGGCGGGGGTCGTCCGATCCCGCTTCACGCGCCAGATACCGTTCGCGATGCCCGGCGACGTCCTCGACGTGATCCAGACCGGCGTCGCGGAGATCCGGAAGACGGAGGCGATCGGTATGGATCGCATCCTGGGCATGGGCGTCGCTCTTCCGGACGACCTCGGGCGCGTGGCGCTACCGCATCGACCCTCCGGCTATGAAGCCTGGAGCGCAGTCGATCTCCAGACCATGCTGGCCGATCTCGTGCCCTGGTCGATCCACATCGACAACGACGCTGCTGCCGCCGCGATCGGCGAGGCGCAGTTCGGCGACGGCCACGACCATGCGAGCTTCTTCTATATCCTGGTGAGCGCCGGGTTGGGCGGCGGCGTGGTGATCGACGGCGCCTATTATCGTGGCGCCAACGCCCGCAGCGGTGAAATCGGCTTCCTCCCGCTCGCCGACGACGCGACGCGCGTGCTGCAGGACGTCGTCTCCCTGTCGGCGCTGAACGCGCGCCTGGAGGCGGCGGGGGTGATGAAGCCGGGGATCGATCCGACGCAGCCCTTTCCCACCGCGTTCGCGCCGCATGTCGACGCGTGGCTCGACGATGCGTCGCGCGCGCTGGTGCCCGCGCTGACCGCGGTGAACTGCCTTCTCAACCCCGCCGCGGTCTTGCTCGGTGGCCGTTTACCGGCCGACGTGCTCGATCGGCTGGCGGCGCAGACCGATCTTCAATTGCGCGCCGCCGCGCCCGATTTGCCGGCAACTGCGCCGATGTACCGCGCCAGCCTGTCGCGCGATGCACCGGCGGTGGGGGCCGCGATCCTGCCGTTCCTCGACCGGATACTCCCCTCGGACGCGATCCTGATCAAAAGCTGAGCCCGTCAGGGCGTATCGCGTAAACCGCACACCGCACCCCGAAGGTCGCGGCGAGACACCGGACCGGACTGGTCGAACGCCATATAGTCCCGCCCGGCGAGCGTATATCGCGTCCACGCAGGCAGCGTTGCGGCGTTCGGATTACCCGTCTTCACGAAGTTCACCCAATAGGCTCGCAGCGGCGGCTGGCCGGGCTTTGGCGGATTGAAGAGATAGCCGAGCTCGCTGGCATGGCTCACCGCACCGCCGGGCGGCGCATAGTCGAACTGATATTGCCAGACGGGCACGCCAACGCGGGTCAGGGCCTTCGATACCGCGACGGTCGGGCATCGGAAGGTGAGATCGGTGGCCAGTTGCGCCGTCACGTCACCCAGTCGCGGATCGTCGACGGGCGTCCCACCGGGATCGAGTCCATAGAAGGCAAGCGCCTCACCCGCGTTTGCGCCGAACTCTGCTCGGACGGTCGCTTCGGCCGCAACACGGCCGCCATGTAGCCCCAGTTCGCGCGCGTTCACGCCGATGATCAACGGCGTACGATCGACCTGGCCGCGAGCGAGCAGGCGGGCAGGCGTATCGGTGAGGACGCGGCCATCGACCACTGCCTGCAACCAGATGAAGCTGTCGTCGTCCAGATCGGGAACGTCGACCATGTCCTGCACTGCAAGCAAGCGGTCGACCGGCAGCGCGCGCAGTTGCGCCGCAGTCGCCGCCTCGGGCAACCCGGCGGCGGTCGTGATCAGCGATCCCAGCCGCTCGTTCTGCGCCAGGCTGCGCGGCTTCACGCCGAAGCCCGCGGTCCCGCTTTCCTCGATCGCCTGCGCGAACAGGCCGCGCGACGCAGGCGCCAGCCGGTGCAGCGCGACGTCCTGCGCGCCCGCGGACTCACCGGCAATCGTGACACGCGCCGGATCGCCCCCGAACCTAGCGATGTTGCGCTTGACCCAGCCGAGCGCCGCCTGCTGGTCCATCAGTGCGTAATTGCCCGAACGCCCGCCCTGTTCGCGGCTGAGCGCGGGGTGCGACAGGAAGCCGAGCGCGCCCAGCCGGTACTGGATGCTGACCAGCACGATACCGCCGTCGGTGATCGCGGACTCGACCGTGCCACCACCCGCGCCGCCACGATTGGCGCCGCCGTGAATCCAGACCAGCACGGGCAGCGCCTTGGCGGGCGCCATCGCCGGCGTGCGGACGTCGAGGAACAGGCAATCCTCCGATCCATGTTGCGCCGCCGAGCGGTTCCATTCGCCATAATCCCCTTGGGGACAGGCAGCGTGCTCGGCGACCGCGTCGACCGGCTCGGTCCATTTCGCCGGGCGCTCGGGTGCGCGCCAGCGGAGCGGCCCGACCGGCGCCTTAGCGTACCGGATGCCGCGGAACACGCGCGTCCCGCCGGGTAGAACCTGGCCGCGCACTGGCCCGTCGTCGGTACGAACGATCGGCGCGCCGGCCAGCGCAAGCGCCAAAGCCAGGATCATAACAGGCCCCGCGGCGCCGGCTTGGCGAGCGCACGGCGGATCGCGGCTTCCGCGACCGGCGCCATCGCCGCATAGCCCGCCTTGTTCGGGTGTACCCCGTCATAGGTCAGCGAGGCGCGGGTCGCGTCGCCGTCGTGCAGCGCACCCCAGTAATCGGCATAGGTCGCGCCGATCTTCGCCGCATAGTCCTTCAGCCACGCGTTCATCGCAGCGATTTTCGGTGCCGTCGCCAGACCTGGCCGCCACGGAAACCGGTCCGCCGGCGTAATCGAGGCGACGATCACGCGGATACCGTTCGCGCGCGCCAGATCGGCCATCGACATGATATTCGCCCTGGTCTGTTCGGGCGTCATCGGCCCGGTGTTGCCAGCGATATCGTTGGTGCCGCCCATGATCTGAACCACCGCCGGGTGCAGGTCGACGACGTCCTGCCGAAACCGCAGCAACATCTGCGGCGTCGTCTGCCCACCGATCCCGCGCCCGATCCGGTCGTCCGCGAAGAACTCCGGGACCATGTCGAACCATCCCTGCGTGATCGAATCGCCGATCAAGACGACGCGGTGGTTGCTCGGCTTCGGCAACGCGGCGTTGGCGGACTGATAGCGGCCCAGCCACGCCCAATCCTCGTGCAGCCGCGTCTCCGCCGCTTGCGCCTGCCGTTGCTTGTCGGCGTCGGTCTGCGCCGTGGCCATCGTACTGGTCAAAGCCATCATGCCCGCGAGCGCAATCTTGGCGTAGCTCATGGTCATTGGGCCGGCTCCACTATGGCGGCGGCGCCTCCGGACGCGGCCAGCGTCAAGGTCAGGGCGTCGCGCGCCGTTACCGCACGGGTCGCGGTGACGAGGTCGGTTGGCGTCGCCCCGTCGGTCCAGGTCCGTGCGCGGTATCGGCCGGTCCCGAGGAACCCGAGCGGCAGCGTGATTGTCCGCGCGGCATCGGTCATCGCCCCGATATACCAGGTCCTGCCGCTGCGCCGCGCGACCGCGATATGCTCGCCGAGTTCGCCGGTCAGGAACCGGGTCTCGTCCCACGTCGTCGGCACCGCGGCGAGAAAATCGAGCCCCGGCTGCCCCCGATACGCATCGGGGCTGTCGGCGATCGACCCGAGCGGGCTTTCGTACACCACGTACATCGCCAGCGTCTGGCCGCGCGTGGTCTGCACCTCGGGTCCGACGGGATGCGGCGCGAACGTCGCCGGCGTGCGGTTGCGATAGCCACCGGGCGTATAGTCCATCGGCCCGCCGAGCATCCGCGTATAGGCGAGCGTGACGTTGTGCCGCGCGGTGATGCGCCGCGTCCACTTGTTGTATTCCGCCCCCAGCACGCCTTCCTGAGTCAGGAAATTGGGCCAAGTCCGCGTCATTCCCCACGGGTGCGTCGCGCCGTGCAGGTCGAGCAGCAGGTGATGTCGCGCGGTCGCTTCGGCAAGGCGGTGATAGTATCCGACCATCTCCTGGTCGTCGCGGTCCATGAAGTCGACCTTGATGCCCTTGATCCCCCAAGCCTCGACCTGCGCCAGGATCCGCTCCATGTCGGTGTCGAGCAGCTTCCAGTGGATCCACACGATCAGGCCGATGCCGCGCTTGTGTCCATACTCGACCAGCGCGGGCAGGTCCACGGCAGCGATCGGCCTGGTCGGGTCGGCTCCCGGATTGAGCGTACCGCCGTCGCCGCTGTTCACATACCAGCCGTCGTCGATCATCATGTAGGGCAGCCTCCACGACTGCGCGAAATCGATATAGCCGCGGATCGTCGCGTCGTTGGTGCCAGCCTTGGGCACGCCCGCTAGGATCGGTCCGGACCACCAGTCCCACGCGGTCTTGCCGGGCTTCACCCAGCTGAAATCGCCCTTAGGCGCCGGGTTCAGGCTGGTGAGAAGGGTGTTCTCGATCAGCGCGCCGGGGTTGGCGCCGACCATGATAACCCGCCACGGCGACCGGACGCCGCTGCCGACGTCCGCCTTCACCGCGATCGTGGGCTCGTCGATCCGCCGCGACAGCTTGGCCTCGACGCCGAGGGCGCCGGTTTCGGTGCCGGTCAGATACAGTGCCGGCCAGTCGGTCACGTCGGCCTCCGCAAAGGCGAGCGTCGGCCCGCCAACGCCGGTGCGGCACACCAGCGGCAGTTCGTACAGATTGTGCCGGCGGATCGCCGACGCCTTCACCGGATCATATTCGCCCTCATGGCTGGTCCCGAAGCTGCCGAGATTGAGCCCGGTACAGTCGTAATCGGCAGGGAAGGCGACCTGCGTCAGTTCGTTGACGATCCGCAGCGAGGTCAGGTTCGGCTGCGTCGGCACGACATAGCGCAGCGCCGTCCCGCTGTCGTAAGCCCGCACGATCACGTCGAGCCGTCGCGCCTTGCCATCGGGCTCGGCAAGATGGACGACAATCTCGTTATACCGCTCCGCGACCGACGACGTCTTGCCAGCAAGCAAGGTGTAGCGATCCTCGCCGCGCCGCCGGTCGACGCCGGTCACCTTCAACCCGTTAGACAACTTGGCATACCGCTCGAACTCGAGCCCCAGCATCGAGGGCGCCACCACTTCGCGACCGGCCACGGCCACGCGGTAGGTCGGTTGCGCAGCGGCGTTGGTGCCAAGCGTGACCGCGATCTGCCCATCCGGCGAGGAAACGGATTGCGCGAGGACCGGCGTCGATCCGAGCAACGCCGCGACGAATACCAGCGCCTTCATCGTACCGTTCCCCCTGCAACGTTCCAGCCACGCAGCGCGACATGCGCCGAAGACGCCTTCGCTGTCGGATAGCGTATCTCGACCGTCCGCTGGTCGCCCGGCAACAGCGAGACGTAATTGTCGCTGAAATAGGCGGGCAGGACCTGCGTGCCGTCGGCGTTCATCACCGTCAGCTTGGTCTCGATCGCGGGCGTCGCGCTGGTATTGCGCAGCGTCACCGCGGTCACCGTGTCCGCGCCGTCGACCCGCGTCGCCGATGCCGTGTCGAGCGTCACCGCCGCAAGACCGTTCAGCGCCTGGAACTGCGCATCGTTCGCCGCCTGCCAGTAGAAGTTGGTCGACAACAGGTTGCCTGCCGCATCGCTCGCCTCCAGCCGGACGAGCGCGACGCCGTTCGCGGTTGCCGCCTTGGGATCCAGCGTGAACGCATCGCTCGCCGCCTCGCCGGAGGCGGTGATCGTTGCGGACTCCTCGGCGATCGTCCGGTTGTCGAGCCCGACCACCTTCGCCTTCACCGTGACGCCGCGGAGCGGGGCCAGACCGTTATTGACCAGCACGACCTTCCAGTCGGGCAGGTTCATCTGGACATGGACCGGCTCGGACGCCTTCTTCACGCCGTAGAACGAGGCCTGCGTGTCATAGTCCGAACTGAAGATGTTCCACGCCGACGACGGCCATGCCGGCTGCGTCATCCACAGCATCCGACCGCTATGCTCCGTCCACAGCTTCGCATTCATCCCCTCGAAGATCGCGCGGTACGATTCATACTGCATCATCTGCGCCTTGCGCTCGAAATCCTCGAGGCTGGTGCCGGCGCCGAAGCGCGTGGCGAGCACGTCCATATACGTCTTCACCGCGCCGTTCCCGGTCTGGTGCCAGTCGTGATACGCCCATGCATCACTGATCGGCCACTGATCGGCAGGCGCCATCGCGCGTTTCCACGCCTCCAGCGTCGGCAGCGACGGCGTGCCGCTCTCGACCGAGAAGCCCTTGGCGTGCTGGGTGAAATACTCGACCGGCGGGCGCCAGTTGTACGGCCCGGAGTTCTGCAGGTTCACCCGGTTGGACGAGCCCATGTAGAGCCGCGTGCCGTCCTCCTTGTCGATCAGCGTCTCCAGCGCCTCGTTGAGGACCGGCTGCGGCACGCCTTCGTTGCGGCCGAACCAGACGACGATCGACGGATGGTTGCGGTATCGCTTCACGACGTCGGTCGCGTTGGTCATGAACAACGCCGGGTCCTGCGCCTCCAGATTATAGTCCTGCGTCGATTCCCAGAAATCGTTGAGGATCATCAGGCCGTATTCGTCGGCCAGATCGTAAAACGTATCTTCGGTGTTCTGCCCGACCCAGTTGCGGATGATGTTGAGATGCGCGTCCTTGTGCAGCTTGAAGAATGGCTCCAGCCGGGTCCGGTCGACGCGCTTCATGAAGTCGTCCATGCCGATATTGCCGCCGCGTGCAGCGATCTTCACGCCGTTGACGCGGATCACCAGATACGGTGTCAGGCCGTCCTGGTCCTTGATCCGGGTGACCGCGGGCGATGTCTCGGCGCCCGGCACGAGGCTCGCGGCCCAGCCATTGGCGACCTTGCGGATGCCGGTATGCGAACCGTCGACGATCCGTTCGCCGCGCTGCCGCGCCTTCGACAGGTCGATGCCGACACGGTCGAGGTCGCCGTCCTTGTCCATCAGCGATATGTCGTACGTGACCTGGCGGATGCCGAAGCGGACGTGCTTGGTGTCGCTCGCGGCGCCGTCGACCGACGCGGTCAGGGTCAGGTCGTGCAGGGCAGGGGCGCCGTAGCCGTTCGGCCACCAAAGCTTGGGGTTGCGCACCATCAGCTGCGGGAAGTCCGCAGGCTTCAAGACGACGTTGGCGGTCTGGCCCGGCGCGAGTGCCACCTGCTTCTCGACGACGACGTCATCGAACGCCGCGCGAACGGTCGCAGTCACCGACCCAGCGGAATGGTTCGCAACGGGTACGCCGATCTCGACCGCCGCCACGCTGTTGTCCGCCTTGGGCAAGGTCGTCACGACCTGCGCATCGCCCAGCGTCGCGGTCCCCGTGGTGGTCAGCGTCACACCGCGCCACAGGCCGATGTTGCGGTCGCGGATGCTCGGAATCCAGTCCCACCCCTCGGTCGCGACGAAGGTCGGGCCGTCGAGCATCATCATGCCGCCATTCTCGCCGACCCCCGACGTCAGCGACTCTTCCTGCGCGATGCCCGGATGCGGCGGCGGCGACACCTTCACGGCGACCGCGTTGCGTCCGGGCAGCAGCTTGCCGGTCACGTCGAACTGGCCGCGCACGAACGCGCCCTTCATCGTGCCGATCGGCGCGCCGTTGAGCCACACTTCGGCACTGTAGTTCACGCCGTCGAAATTCAGCGTCTGGCGTTTGCCGACGGTCGCTGCGGGCGCCTCGAACTCGGTGCGATACCAGTAATCCTGCCGCGCGAGGCTTTCCGGGATCGTCATGTTGTTCAGCCCGAATGCCGGGTCGGCATAGACGCCGCGGTCGACCAGCGTCGTCAGCACCGTGCCAGGCACCGTCGCCGCGTACCATGTCGACGCATCGAAGCCCGCGCGGCTCAGCGTGGCGCCGGGCGCAGTTACCTTCGGCGCTTCGGCCAGACGCCAGCCGGCAATTGTCCAGGCATTCTCGCGCAGCGGCGCGATAGCGGGTCCGGTCGGCAATGGCTTGGCGACGGGAGCGGGGAAGGGGGCCTTCGATAGCGGCCGGGTCCAGGCATCCTGCGGGGTGGTCTGGCCCAGCGATTGGCGGACCTGCACCGGCCAGTCGGGGCTCGCATCCTGATAGACGACCAGCGCGTCCGGTTTGGTTGCGGCGAGTGCGCGCACGGCGTTCGTATCGAGTGCATTGGCCTGCAGTGTGAAGCCGGAAACGCGACCACCGAACGGCGCGACCGTCGCGACGGACGGTACGGGCGCGGCGGTCATGCGGCGTTGCGCGACCTGCCGGCCGTCGACGTACAGGCGGGCCTGACCCTCCTCGAGCGTCGCGGCGACGTGATGCCAGCTGCCCGCCGAGATCCGCGACGGCGCGATCAGCGCACCGGCTTCGGTGACGAGGCTCGGGCGGCCCTTGTCGAGCGCGAGATAACGGCGTGGCCCGGTCGCGATATCGCCGAACCCCGCGACCGGCACGTTCCCGTCACCGATCGTCCGCGGTTCGATCCATCCCGACAGCGTCCAGTTCGGCGCGTCGATCGGCTTGGCATTATCGCCACCAATATTTGTCTTGAGGGTGTCGCCGCCCGCAGGGGCCGCGACGTTCAGCGGCCCATAGCTCTGGGCTGACAATGTCGTCGCCATACAAAGCGCCAACGTCGAAACAGCGCTCGCGATCATACGCTTGCCCATCGTCATCCTCCCGTACGCAGAGTCTCGATCGCTCCGCCTTCGGCAAGGAACATGACGCAGCATGGCGAAAAAGCCAAATTGAATTACGAATTGCACGAGATGGGGCCGCTGCGTAATGGTTTGCGTCGAGCAGCCATGCGTATTGGCAGCGCGGCGAAAGCAGGATACCCGATCATCCAGGTGACGGATCGACGTCACCTGCATGATCGCGTCGGTGCCCTTCGGGGCTTGATTGGGAATGCGGTGCGGACGGTTCGCCGTCCAATGCCGCGGCTGTCCCTGCAACTGTAAGCGGTGAGCGAGACGCACGGGCCCTTCGACTGGAGGGCAGCCACTGGGGATTACCCTGGGAAGGCGTGGCGTGGAGCTTTGACCCGTGAGCCAGGAGACCTGCCGGCGTCTGGTCGCTCTTGTCCCGGTCCAGGGGGTGACCGAGGCACGGTGAACGCCGTCTGAGCGACGACACGCGCGGCAGGGGCCGCACGGCGACGCGCGTCGGCCGCTCATGGCGTCCGGTCTTCGCGCGTCCCGGCCGTTCGCGGCAGGCCCCCGTCCTCGTCGGACGCCGGGGAGTTCTGCATGACGACGTTGACGATAGGGAGACCGGTCGAAAGGCCGACGCGCGCCGCCACCCGCAAGCGGATCCGCTGGATGTTCGCAGGCCTGGTCGTTGCCAACATCGCCGCCTGGGGCTGGGCATTTTCGCTATTTCACGCGCAACCGCTGATGCTGGGCACCGCGCTGCTCGCCTGGGGGCTCGGCCTGCGCCACGCGGTCGACGCGGATCACATCGCCGCGATCGACAACGTGACGCGCAAGCTCATGCAGGACGGCCAGCGCCCGATCGCAGTCGGCTTCTGGTTCGCGATCGGCCATTCCGGCATCGTCCTGATCGCGGCCGTCGCGATCGCCTTCACCGCCAGCGCACTGTCGCAGTTCGAGGCGTTCAAACAGGTCGGCGGCGTGGTCGCCACTATCGTCTCCGCCGTGTTCCTGTTCACGATCGCGGCGATGAACCTGATCATCCTGCGCTCGGTCTGGCGCACCTTCGGCCATGTTCGCAGCGGCGGTACCTATGTCGAGGAAGACCTCGACCTGCTGCTCGGCAATCGCGGCCTGCTCGCGCGGCTGTTCCGCCCGATGTTCCGGCTGGTCACGCGAAGCTGGCACATGGCACCGCTCGGCTTCCTGTTCGGGCTGGGCTTCGACACGGCGACGGAGGTCGCGATCCTCGGGCTTTCCGCGAGCCAAGCCGCCGACGGCCTCTCGATCGGCACCGTCCTCGTGCTCCCGGTCCTGTTCGCGACCGGCATGGCGCTGGTCGATACCGCGGACGGGGTCGTCATGCTCGGCGCCTACGAATGGGCGTTTGTGAAGCCGATCCGCAAACTCTATTACAACATCACCATCACGCTGATCTCCGCCATAGTCGCGATCGCGATCGGCGGGATCGAGACGCTGGCGCTGCTCGGCACGAAGCTCGGCCTGTCCGGCGGCGTGTGGGACGTCGCCGCGGCGCTCGGCGAGAACTTCAACGGCCTGGGCTTCGCGATCATAGGCCTGTTCGTGCTCTGCTGGGTGCTGAGCTTCGCGATCTACCGCTGGAAACGCTTCGACGAGATCGAAGTCGTGCACGGATAGCTGGCGGCCGGTCGCAAAGTCCTTTAGGTCGCGCCTTCGAGGGTCGGTTGGACCGAACCTCACAGATCGCGCCGGTGCCCTTCGGGGCTTGAATGGGAATGCGGTGCGGAAGGGTTCGCTCCTCCAATGCCGCGGCTGTCCCTGCAACTGTAAGCGGTGAGCGACACGCACGCGCCCTTTTACGGGGCAGCCACTGGGCGAAATCCTGGGAAGGTGTGCGAAGAGCTTCGACCCGCGAGCCAGGAGACCTGCCAGCGCAACGGTCGCTCTTGCCATGATCCAGGGGGTGGTCACGGCACGGTACTCCGTCTGAGCGACGAACAGGCGCGGCTGCAAGGTCGTGCGTGCGTGTGCTCGAAGGAGAATAAGAATGTCCGACCGTTCGCCCGATCTGGCCAAGGTCCCCGTCACCATCGTCACCGGCTTCCTCGGCGCCGGCAAGACCACCCTCATCAGCCACCTGATCCGCAACGCGAACGGCCGCCGCCTCGCCGTCGTCGTCAACGAATTCGGCACGCTCGGCATCGACGGCGACATCCTCAAGGGTTGCGCGATCCCCGATTGCCCGGCCGAGAACGTGATCGAACTCGCGAACGGCTGCATCTGCTGCACGGTCGCGGACGACTTCATCCCGACCGTCGAGGCATTGCTCGCGCTCGACCCGCGCCCCGATCACATCCTGATCGAGACGTCCGGCCTCGCGCTGCCCAAGCCGCTGCTGAAGGCATTCGACTGGCCCGCGATCCGATCGCGCATCACCGTCGACGGCGTCATCGCGCTCGCCGATGCCGAGGCGGTCGCCGCCGGCCGCTTCGCGCCAGACGTCGCGGCACTGGACGCCCAGCGCGCCGCCGATCCGAGTGTCGATCACGAGACTCCGCTCTCGGAGGTGTTCGAGGACCAGCTCGCCTGCGCCGACCTCGTTCTGCTGACCAAGGTCGATCTCGCCGGCCCCGAGGGGGTCGCCAAGGCGCGCGCGGTGATCGCCGCCGAGTCCGCAAGGCCGCTTCCGGTGATCGACCTGACCGACGGCATCATCGATCCGCGCGTGATCCTCGGCCTCAACGCCGCTGCCGAGGACGACATCGCCAGTCGCCCCTCGCACCACGACGGCGAGGACGATCACGAGCATGACGATTTCGACAGCGTCGTCGTCGAACTGGGCGAGATCGCCGACCCCGCGGACCTTACCGCGAAGATCGAAGCGCTCGCTCGCACCGCCGACATCCTCCGCGTGAAGGGCTATGCCGCGGTCACCGGAAAGCCGATGCGGCTCCTCGTCCAAGCAGTCGGCGCGCGCGTCCGCACGCAGTATGATCGCCTTTGGCGTGCCGACGAGCCGCGCCGCACGCAGCTCGTGGTGATCGCCGAGCACGACCGTATCGACGAGGCCCGCATCAAGGCCGCGCTGGACGCCTGAGGCCCAAGATGCACGTCGTCTTCCGCGAGACCCATGGGCTGGAGGAAAGCGCGGTCCCACAGGACCTCGCCCAATCCCCGGCGGATCTCGTCGTCCTGTCCTTCTCCGACGGCGACCTCGGCGCGTTCGCCGCAGGCTGGAGACGTGCGGACGCCCTCGGAAGCCGCTTACCCTCGCTCCGCCTCGCCAACCTGACCGCACTCCAGCACCCGCTCTCGGTCGACACCTATGTCGAACAGACGCTGGCGGGCGCGAAGGGCATCCTGATCCGGCTGATCGGCGGGCGCTCCTATTGGAGCTACGGCCTGCAACAGGTCGAAAACCTCGCGCGGGAGAACCGCATCGCGCTCGCCGTCCTCGCTGCAGACGGCCGGATAGACATGCGCCTCGACGCCGCCTCGACCATCCCGCTCTCGACGCTGCGGCGCCTCGCCCAGCTTTGCGACACCGGTGGCGCGGTCGCAGCGCAGGCGGCACTAGCGCAATTCGCGCTGGCGTCTGGCTGCTACGCCGGTCCCGTCACCGGGGTCCGCGCGATCGCCGACGTCGGTGGCTGGCAGCTTCACGACGGCGCGACGTGCCCGGCCGCCTTCGCCATGAACGCGCGACGTTCGCGCATACTGCTCGTCTTCTACCGCTCCTATCTCACTGCCGCCGACCTACACCCGATCGAAGCACTCCACGCCGCACTGACCGCGCGCGGCTTCGACGTCATCGGCCTGTTCGCACCGTCATTGAAAGCCCCAGACGCAGCCGGCTGGCTAACCCGCTGGGTGGAAGCTTTGAAACCCGCCGCGATCGTCAACGCCACCGCCTTTTCCGCCCGCGGTGCCACCGACACCACACCGCTGGACGCCGCCAACGTCCCGGTCTTCCAGATTGCGCTGGCCACCTCCGATCGTGCAGCTTGGGCGGGCGCGACGCGAGGCCTGTCGCCCGCCGACCTCGCCATGCACGTCGTCCTCCCCGAAGTGGACGGCCGCCTGTTCGCCGGCGTCGCCAGCTTCAAGGAAGCCGCCGCGCGTGATGGTGACCTCGAATATACCCGCCGCGAACACCGTGCGGACCCAGCCCGCATCACCGCGATCGCCGCCCGCATCGAAGCCCGGACGAGCCTCGCCAGCAAACCGGTCGCCGAGCACCGCCTCGCGATCGTCCTCTCGACCTACCCCGGCAAGACCTACCAGATGGCCCACGCCGTCGGTCTGGACGCGCTCGCCTCCACGCAGGCGATCCTCGCCGACCTCACCGAAGCCGGCTACGCGATCATTCCCGAAACCGGCGACCTCGCCACGTCCCGGATCCACTGGTCACTCACCGAGTACCGCGCATCGCTCGCGTACCTCCCCAAAGCCCTCCGCGAAGATCTCCATCAAACCTGGGGCGAACCTACCGAGGACTTTACCTTCACCGCGATCGACCAGGGCGGGGCGCTCGTCGCCCTCCAACCCGAACGCGGCCGAACCGAGCACCGTGCGGAAGAATATCACGACCTCTCGCGCTGCCCCTGCCACGCCTATGTCGCCTTCTACCTGTGGCTTCGCACCCGCGGCACCGACGCGCTGGTCCATGTCGGCGCGCACGGCACGCTGGAATGGTTGCCCGGCAAGTCGGTCGCGCTGTCGGACGCCTGCTGGCCCGAAGCCCTCACTGGCGCGACGCCCGTCATCTACCCATTCATCGTCAACGACCCCGGCGAAGCGGCCCAGGCCAAGCGCCGGATCGGCGCCGTCACGCTCGGTCACGTCCCGCCGCCGCTCGAACGCACCCGTGCCGGCGCCGGCCTCGGCCGCCTCGAAGCGCTGCTCGACGAATTCTCCAATGCCGACGGCCTCGACCCGGCGCGGCGCGACCGTCTGCAACGCGACATCCGCGACGAAGCCAGCGCCACGGGGCTCGCCGCAACCCTTGGCCTGGACGACGTACAGTCGCAGTCGGAGGCCATCACCCGCATCGACACGTTCGTGTGCGATGTGAAGGAGAGCCAGTATGGCGACGGCCTCCACATCTACGGCCGCGGCGAGCAAGGCGAAGCCGAACGCGCCGGACTGCTGTCGGCGCTTCGAGGCGAGCGTGTCGCAGCCGGCCCCTCCGGCTCGCCGTGGCGAGGCCGCGCCGACGTCCTACCGACTGGCCGCAACCTCTACACCACCGACCCCCGCGCGGTCCCGTCGCGCGCCGCCCATACCCAGGGCGTGAAGCTCGCCGAAGAGCTAGTCCGTCGTCATCTGCAGGATCAGGGCGACTACCCGCGCACCCTCGTCGTCGACCTGTGGGCGTCCGCGACGATGCGTACCGCGGGCGAGGAGTTCGCGATGGCGCTCCACCTGCTCGGCGCGGAACCGGTCTGGGACATGCAGTCCGACCGCGTCACGGGCGTCGAGATCCTCCCGCTTGCCAGTTTCGATCGCCCACGCATCGACGTCACCCTGCGCGTATCCGGCCTGTTCCGGGATGCCTTCCCGACACTCTGCACGATGTTCGGCCAAGCCGTCCGTGCGCTCGGCGCACGCGACGAGCCCGCGGACTGGAACCCGTTCGTCGGCCGGACGCCAACCCCGCGCGTCTACGGCCCCGAACCCGGCCGCTACGGCCTGAGGATGGGCGACGCCGCCGAAACCTACACGCCGGAAGCGCGCCTGATTGCCGGCAAGGCCTGGCTATCCGCCTCCAGCCACGCGCTCGATGACGGCACCGACAGCTTCGACCCGATCGGCATCCGCGACCGTGTCGCCGCTGCGGACGCCTTCGTCCACGTCCAGGACCTGCCCGAAACCGACCTGCTGCTCGCCGCAGACTATGCCGCGCACGAAGCAGGCTTCGCCGCCGCGCAATCGGTCGCCGGCGGGAACGCCGTCCTCTACCATCTCGACGCGCGAGACCCGTCTCGAGCCAAGGCGCGCCCGCTCAAGGAGGAGATCGCCCGCGTCGTCCACGCCCGCGCAGCCCACGCCGGCTGGGTGGACGGCATGATGCGCCACGGCTTCCGCGGCGGGGCGGAGATCGCCGCCACGCTCGATCACCTTGGCGCGTTCGCGCACCTCGCCGGCGCAGTCCGGCCCGAACTGATCGACCTCTATTACGTCGCTACCCTGGGCCGCGAAGACGTCCACGCCTTCCTCGCCGCGGCGAACCCCGTCGCACTGGCGGCGATGCAGGCGCGGTTCGCCGCGCTCCATGCCGCAGACCTGTGGCCGACCCGCCGCAACTCGATCCTCGCCGCGCTCGACCTGCCGGCATGAGCGCGCCCGCTACCAATGGCGTCGTCAAGGGCTGGTGCCCCGACGCATGGCGCCCGATGATGGCCGGCGACGGCCTGTTGGTGCGCGTCCGCCCACCGCTCGGTCGCCTGACGCGCGCGCAGGTGCTCGATCTCTGCGAGGCGGCAGCGGAACACGGCAACGGCCAGATCGACGCCACCAACCGCGCCAACCTCCAGATCCGCGGGGTCCGCGAGGATAGCTGGCGCGCGCTCATCGACACGCTCCTGAGCCTGGGCCTGATCGATCCCGATGCGACCCGGGAAGCCCGCGCCAACATTCTCGTTGCGCCCGACTGGCACGCTGAGGACGACACCCACCGTATCGCGGAAGAGTTGCGCGCCCGGCTCTCCGAACTGCCAGACCTTCCCGGCAAGGTGGGCTTCGCGATCGACGCCGGTGCTGCGCCCCTGCTGCAGGATGCACCCGCCGACTTCCGCGTCGAACGCGCCGCCTGCGGCCAATTGATCCTCCGCGCCGACGGCCGAGACCTTGGCGCGCCGTTGTCGCCCGGCAGCGAAGTCGATCGCCTGATCGCGCTAGCCCGCTGGTTCGTCGAAACCGGCGGCACGGCGAGCGGTCGGATGGCAAGACACCACGCGCCTCTTCCCAAGTGGGCTGCCGCAACGATAACGCCCGCAGCGAATGCGCCCCGCGTCCAGCCCGGCCGGCACTCGCTCGGCATCGCGCTTGGCCTGCCATTTGGCCGCGTTTCGGCAGTGGCGCTATCCCGCTTCATCGAAGCCGAGATCGCGATCGCGGCGATCCGCCTCACGCCGTGGCACATCGCGGTCTGCGAAACCGATGCGGCATTCGCGGTGGAGCCTGATCCCGCTGACTTTATAACTTATCCGTTATCGCCGTTACTCCGCACCGATGCCTGCGTAGGCGCGCCGGCCTGTCCGCAGGGCACGGTCGACACCCGCAGTCTGGCGCTCCGCCTGGCGCCTTACGTTGAAGGTCGGCTCCACGTTTCCGGATGCGCCAAGGGATGCGCCCGCGCGATCCCGGCCGACGTCACGCTGACCGGTCGTGAAGGCTGCTTCGATCTCGCTTTCGACGCCCGCGCGGGCGCACCACCCACCCGCGCTGGTCTCGACGCCGCGCACATCCTCGCCCATTTCGGAGCCGCCTGAATGCCGTACGCCTATGAAACCGACGGCGCGGCGATCTACCGCCAGTCCTTCGCGATGATCCGCGCGGAGGCCGATCTCGCCCGTTTCTCGCCTGGGGAGGAGCCCGTCGCCGTCCGCATGATCCACGCCGCGGGGCTGGTCGGGCTCGCCCAGCACCTCCGCTTCTCGCCGACATTCGCGGTCGAAGCCCGCCGCGCGTTGCAGGCCGGCGCCCCGATCCTCTGCGACGCGCGCATGGTAACCGAAGGCATCACGCGCGCGAGACTGCCTGCGGACAACCGCATCGTCTGCACGCTCCACGCGCCCGAAACCCTCGAGCTCGCAAGGACGATGGGTAACACGCGATCGGCCGCCGCACTCGAACTCTGGCGCCCACATCTCGCCGGCGCGGTCGTCGCGATCGGCAACGCACCCACCGCGTTGTTCCACCTGCTGAACATGCTCGAGGACCCCGATTGCCCGCGCCCGGCCGCGATCATCGGCTGCCCCGTAGGCTTCGTCGGCGCGGTGGAATCGAAGGCGGCGCTCTGGACCGACCAGCCCGTGCCGTGCGTGGTCGTCGAAGGCCGAATGGGCGGCAGCGCGATCACAGTCGCCGCGATCAACGCGCTCGCGAGCGGCACCGAATGACTCCCGTGCGAACTGGCGGAACCATCCACGGCGTGGGCCTGGGCCCGGGCGCGCAGGACCTGATGAGCGTCCGCTCGGATCGCCTGGTTCGCAGTGCGCGCCACGTCGCCTATTTTCGCAAGGCCGGCCGCCCCGGCCAAGCGCGCAAGATCGTCGAGGGCATGCTGCGCGCCGACGTGATCGAGTTTCCGATGGAATACCCGGTCACCACCGAGATCCCGGTTTCAGATCCGCGTTACAACGACTGCCTTTCGGCCTTCTACGAAGGCTGTATCGATCACCTAGCGGCACTGGCCCGCAACGGCGAGGATATTGTCGTGCTCTGCGAAGGCGATCCGTTCTTCTACGGCTCGTTCATGCACCTCTACACGCGGTTGCAGACGATCGCACCGGTGCAGGTCGTCCCCGGCATCACCGGCATGTCGGGCGCCTGGACTGCGAGCGGCGCACCGATCACCTGGGGCGACGACGTGCTCACGGTGCTCATGGGCACGCTTCCCGAGGAGGATTTGGTCCGCCGCATCCGCGATACCGACGCGCTGGTGGTGATGAAGATTGGCCGCCACCTCGCCAAGCTCCGCCGCGCCGTCGCCGCCGCCGGGCGCGAGAGCGAGGCGTGGCTGGTGGAATACGCCGCAATGGCCGATCAACGTGTCACGCGGCTCTGCGAGGCGGGAGTGATCACGCCGTATTTCTCGATCCTGCTGATCCACGGACAGGGGCGGCGACCATGACCGGCTGGCTGGCGATCGCGGGCCTCGGCCCCGGCGATCCGAATATGGTGACGCCCGAAGTCACCGCCGCGCTCGCCGAAGCGACCGACGTTATCGGCTACATCCCCTACGTCGCGCGCATCGCCTCCCGCGAGGGCCTGGTGCTCCACCCGAGCGACAACCGTGTCGAACTCGACCGCGCGACGCATGCCTTGCAATTGGCAACGCAGGGCCACCGGGTCGTCGTCGTCTCGTCCGGCGACCCCGGCGTGTTCGCCATGGCCGCGGCGGTATTCGAAGCGCTCGAAGCCGGCCCGTCCGAATGGCGCGACCTAGACATCAGGGTCCTTCCCGGGATCACCGCGATGCTCGCCGCGAGCGCCCGCGCCGGTGCGCCGCTGGGCCATGACTTCTGCGCGATCAACCTGTCGGACAACCTCAAGCCCTGGGGCGTGATCGAATGCCGGGTGCGCCTCGCGGCCCAAGCCGACTTCGCGATCGCCTTCTACAACCCACGATCGAAAGCGCGTCCCGACGGGCTCGTCCGCATCTTCGAGATCCTCAACGAGACCTGCCGCGACGATCGCCCCGTCCTGTTCGCCCGCGCCGTCTCCACCGCGCAAGAAACGCTTCGCATCGTCCCGCTGCCGGAAGCCAGCGCCGAGATGGCCGATATGCGGACGATGATCATCGTCGGCTCGAGCCTGACGCGGGTCATCGACCGGGCGATCGGCCCGATCCTCTACACGCCGCGGTCGGCCTCGTGATCCAGCCATCGCACCACGTCGGCCACGGCATGGACTTCGCGCCGAGCGGGCAGGGCAGGGCGGTCGATCATGATCATGGGCAGGCCAAGCGCGCGTGCCGCTGCGACCTTCGCCACGGCGCCCACGCCACCGGCGTTCTTGCAGACCACGATCTCGATATCATGGGCCTGCAGCAAGTGCTGATCGCCGGCGACATCGAACGGCCCGCGATCGACCACGAGACTGTACTGCGGCAGTTCCGGCGCCTTGACCGGCGCATCGACGAACCTGAGAAGATATGTGTGCTGAGGCTGTGCGGCGAACGCGTCGACATGCATCCGTCCAAGCGCCAGCATCACGCGTCGAGGCGGCCCTGCCAGCGCCGCGACGGCGGCGCCTATGTCGCGGACGCAAGTCCATCGATCGCCAGCGATCGGTGTCCAGGCCGGCCGGGTCAGGGCGATCAGCGGGACGCCCGCATCGTCCGCTGCCGCAATCGCGTTGGCGCTCATTTGCGCGGCGAAGGGATGCGTTGCGTCCACCAGATGCGTAATGGCGTGCGACCGCAGATACCCGGCCAGTCCGGCAGCTCCGCCAAATCCGCCGATCCGGACCGGAATCTGTTGCACCTTCGGACTGGCTACCCGCCCCGCGTAGCTCAGCACGGCGGCATCGCCACGTGCGGCCAGCACGGCGGCGAGCGCGCTGGCTTCGGTCGTGCCGCCCAGCACCAGGATGTTCGGCATGACTGACACTCCCTGGCTGACGATCGTCGGTATCGGCGAAGACGGCGCGGCGGGTCTTTCTGCCTCGGCAAGATCCGCTATCGCCGAGGCAGAAATCGTATTCGGCGCGAGCCGCCATCTCGCGCTGCTCCCGAACCTTAAGAGCGAGGCCGTGGCGTGGCCAGTGCCGTTCGAGAATGGACTGGACCAGCTGCTGGTTCATCGCGGCCGACGGGTCGTCATGCTGGCGTCCGGCGATCCGTTCTGGTTCGGAGCGGGCACGTCGATAACGCGACGCCTGTCCGCTGACGAGTGGGTCGCACTCGCGTCCCCGTCGACCTTCAGCCTCGCAGCGGCGCGGCTAGGCTGGGCGCTCGAGGATACGGCCTGTGTGGGGCTCCACGCGGCGCCACTTACACGGCTTCGGCCGCATATCGCGGTCGGCCGCCGCGCGATCGCGCTGGTTCGGGATGGCGATGCGGTGGCCGAGCTCGCGCGCTATCTCCGGGATCTAGGCCTCGGCGCGTCGCACCTGCACATCCTCGAGGCACTCGGCGGCCCCCGGGAGCGGATTCGCGAGGTGACCGCGGATGCGATGACGTTCGTCGACGTTGCCCACCCCGTTGCAGTCGCGATCGCCTTTGTCGGGCACGGTGCGACGTTACCGCGGGCATCGGGCCTGTCGGACGACTGGTTCGCGCATGACGGCCAGGTCACCAAGCGTCCGATCCGTGCGCTGACGCTGTCCGCGCTCGCGCCGAAGCCAGGCGAAATGTTGTGGGACATCGGGGCTGGGTCGGGCTCGATCGGAATCGAATGGTTGCTGAGCCACGCGTCGACGCAAGCGATCGCGTTCGAGGCGGACCCGGTCCGCGTCGCGCGAGCGGCTACCAACGCCGCCGCCTTGGGTGTCGATCGCCTGCGGATCGTCCAAGGCAGCGCACCCGGGGCGTTGAAGGGGCAGGACCTGCCCGACGCGATCTTCGTTGGGGGTGGTTTGACGGACGCCTTGCTGGACGCGTTGTGGACGCTGGTCGGTACCGGTACCCGCCTCGTCGTCAACGCCGTAACCCTCGAGTCCGAAGCGTTGCTTGCCCGTTGGCACGAGGCGAAAGGCGGCACTCTTCTCCGCATCGAGCTTTCGGACGCTGTTCCGCTCGGGACCCGACGCGGTTGGCGGGCGCGGTATCCGGTCGTCCAATGGTGCGTCGCGCTGTGATCGTCGCCGGCTTCGGTTTTCGCCAGGCGGCCGACGAGGTTTCCCTTCGCGCGGCGCTTGCACGCGCGCAACGCGGCCAGCCTCCAGTCACTGCACTCGCCGCCCCGAAAGACAAAGCGCTGCTGGTGGGCGGTCTTGCGCGAGCCTTGAAACTGCCGCTGATTACCGTCTCGGCAGAAGCCTTGCAGCGTGTAGATACAGCCACCCGATCAGCCGCCAGCGTCCGTGCTCGCGGAACCGGCAGCGTCGCCGAAGCATCGGCACTCGTCGCCGCTGGTACCGGCGCAAGGTTGCTCACCTCTCGCCATATATCTCCCGATCGGATGGCGACCTGCGCCATCGCCCAAGGATTCGCTGCATGACTGTTCATTTCATCGGTGCGGGCCCTGGTGCGCCGGACCTCCTCACATTGCGCGGCCGCGATCGGATCGCGGCGTCGCCCGTCTGCTTGTATGCAGGGTCGTTGATCCCGGCGGCGATGCTCGATCATTGTCCGCCCGGCGCCAGGATCGTCAACACGGCGTCGTTGTCGCTCGACCAGATCATCGCCGAAGTTCAGACGGCACATGCAGCGGGCGAGGACGTCGCGCGGCTCCATTCCGGCGACCTTTCGATCTGGTCGGCGATGGGCGAGCAACTTCGTCGTCTCCGCGCGCTCGGTATTCCATTTACGATCACGCCCGGCGTACCGGCCTTCGCCGCAGCGGCAGCGGCGCTCGAAGTCGAACTGACGCTTCCGGAACTCGCGCAGTCGGTGGTGCTCACGCGCACGCCGGGGCGCGCCAGCACGATGCCCGCTGCCGAGAGTCTCACCGCGTTCGCCGCGACCGGCGCGACGCTCGCGATCCATCTCTCGGTTCACAATCTTGCAAGCGTCGTCGCCGACCTGGCCCCGGTTTATGGTCCGGACTGCCCCGCAGCGATCGTGTGGCGTGCGAGTTGGCCCGACGAGCAAATCGTGCGTGCCACGTTGGAGACCATCGCGGATGCGGTCGCGGGCAAGCCCGACCGCACCGCCCTGATCCTAGTCGGACAGGCGCTTGCCGCACGCGATTTCGCCGAAAGCAGCCTTTACGCGGCCGGCTATGACCGTCGCTTCCGTCCGCAATCTGCCGATTCCAGGTTTGCAGGAGATACCGCATGACGCCCGGCCTCCTGATTGCTGCGCCCGCTTCGGGCACCGGCAAGACCACGGTCATGCTCGGGCTGCTCCGTGCGCTGCGGGATGACGGTATCGTCGTCCAGCCGTTCAAGTGCGGCCCGGATTACATCGACCCGGCGTTTCACCGCGCGGCAAGCGGTCGCGCCTCGTTCAATCTCGACAGCTGGTCGATGCCCGCCACCATGCTCGATACTCTGGCGGACCAGGCGAGCGATGCGGATTTCGCTATAAGCGAAGGCTCGATGGGACTGTTTGACGGTGTCGCGAAGGCCGGCGCGACAGGCAACGGTGCCAGCGCCGATATCGCGCGGCGCATGGGTTGGCCGGTCGTCCTTGTTATAGACGTTTCCGGGCAGGCACAGTCGGCAGCCGCCACCGCGCTTGGGTTCAGTCGATATGATCCGAGCGTCAACATCGCAGGCGTCATCCTGAACCGGGTGGCGAGTCCACGCCACGAGCGGCTTGCGCGCGCTGGCATGGAGGCGATCGGTATCCGCGTCTTCGGCGCGCTGCCGAGGCGCGGCGACCTGAAGCTGCCCGAACGGCATCTTGGACTGGTGCAAGCCGCCGAGCATCCTGATCTCGACGCGCGGATCAGCGAATATGCAACGTTCCTACGGGCCAATGTCGACATCGCTGCGCTTCGCGGCGCGGCGACGGCGCACCCGCCGGCCGGAGGCGAACCCGTCTGGCACCGTCCACCGGCACAACGGATCGCGCTCGCGCGGGACGCCGCATTCTCGTTCACCTACTCGCATGTGTTGGAGGCGTGGCACCGCGCCGGCGCGGAAATTCGCCCCTTCTCGCCGCTTGCAGACGAACCTCCCGCTGCCGATGCGGAGCTGGTCTGGCTACCCGGCGGCTATCCCGAATTGCATGCCGGGCGCCTTGCCGAAGCGCGACGTTTCCAGACGGCGCTTGCCGAACACGCCACGACCCGGCCGGTTCACGGAGAGTGCGGCGGGTATATGGTGCTGGGTGAGGGGCTGATCGACGCGGACGGCGTGCATCACCGGATGGCCGGGCTGCTTGGCCTCGTCACGAGCTATGCGCATCGCAAGATGCATCTCGGTTATCGTCGCGCGACGCTGCTGGCGCCGATGGGCGGCTTCGATACCGGCGCGATGCTGACGGGTCACGAATTCCACTACTCGACGATCGTCGAACAACCGGATTCCGCGCTCGCCACCGTCACCGATGCCGAGGGCAACGCGGTGGCCGAAACCGGCTCGCATCGCGGTCGGGTCACCGGCAGTTTCTTTCACCTGATTGCGGCCACGCAATGACCGGTTTCGTGTCGTTCGTCGGATCGGGGCCGGGGGATCCCGAATTGCTGACCCTCAAGGCAGTTGCTCGTCTGCAATCAGCGGACACGGTGCTATTCGACGATCTGTCCTCGGGCGCGGTCCTCGACCATGTCAGGGTCGGTGCCGAACTCGTCGCGGTCGGCAAGCGCGCCGGTCGCCCGTCGCCGAGCCAGGCGCATGTTTCGCAGCTACTGGTCGACCATGCGCGAAGCGGCAGCCGCGTGGTCCGACTGAAGTCGGGCGACGCTGGCATGTTCGGTCGTCTTGAGGAGGAGATCGTCGCGCTGAAAGCCGCTGGCATCGGGTTCGAGATCATTCCGGGCATCAGCGCCGCCAGTGCTGCCGCTGCCGCTGCACAGATCCCGCTGACACGACGGCTGAGTGCCCGTCGCGTGCAGTTCGTCACCGGGCACGATATTACAGGCGATCTCCCCGAACAGCGCAACATGGCGGCGCTTGCGGATCCGGAGGCGACAACGGTCGTCTTCATGCCGAAGCGCACGTTCCCGGCGCTGGCAGCGTCACTGATCGAGCATGGTCTCGCTCCCGACACGCCTGCGTTGATGGCGGAAAATATCGGTCACCCTGATCAGCAGCTGACGCGTTCCACGATCGCCGAACTGGCAGATCAGCTGGCGAAGGGCTTCTCCAGCAAGCCGGCGCTCATCCTGTATGGTCCGCTCATGGACGGCGAATGATCGATCTTGTCCTTATCGGGATCGGCACCGGCAACCCCGACCATCTCACGCGCGCCGCGGTCGCAGCCATGAACGCAGCGGACCTCCTCCTGCTGCCGCGCAAGGGCGATGCGAAGTCGGACCTGATCGATCTGCGCCGGTCGATCTGCGCCCGCGTCCTGACCGGCGCGACGCGGATCGTCGAGTTCGATCTCCCGCAACGCGGTGGAGAAACACCGTACCTGGATGCGGTCGAGCACTGGCACGACGCGATCGCCGCCTGCTGGCGCGCGCAGATCGAACGTCATCTGCCGGAAGGAGGCCGACTGGCGCTGCTCGTATGGGGCGATCCATCGCTTTACGACAGTAGCCTGCGGATCGCGGAGCGGTTGAGACGCGACGGCATGGCGATGCGTGTGCAGGTCGAGCCCGGCATCACCAGCCTACAGGTACTGACCGCCGCCCATGCCATACCGCTGAATACGCTAGCCGCGCCGGTCCTCATCACCACGGGCCGGCGGTTACGGTCAGGCGGATGGCCGGACGGGATAGACAGCGTCGCGGTGATGCTTGATGCGGGATGCGCGTTCGAAGCGCTCGATCCGCACGGTATCACGATCTGGTGGGGCGCCTATCTCGGCATGCCGGCGCAAGCGCTGCTCGCCGGTCCGCTGGTCGGTATAGCCGGGCAAATCGCCCAAACCCGCGCGCAGCTCCGCGAACGGCATGGCTGGATCATGGACATCTATCTGCTGCGGCGTGCCGCGTCCGATCAATCCAATGCGTAGAATGCGACGATCATGAAGAAAATGCCATGTTTCTAACGCTTTGACGTTACACGAACTCTGCTGCAGTCTGAATGACAGATGGCTGCGACGTTCAGAGACCATGCCGGCTTTGAGTCGTAACCGCCGATCGGGCAACGGAAACGACGGAGTTGGGCCATGTTGAGGATCGTCATGATCGCCTTGGCGGCGATATGGGGAGCGTCCATGCTGTTCGGCTTGGCGCTGCTCGTGGGTAGTCGGTATTCGGTGCGCATCCGCCGGTTCGTATCGGACGATTAGAACGCTCGCGATCGGGGCGACGAGCACCGCCTCCAACCGCGATAAGCCGGACGTTATTCGAGGTCGTCTTCGTCGACCACGATCGTCGTCGCCGACGGCTTCCGCTCCAGCGCGGCGAGGCAGGCATCGATGATGTCGTCGTTGAACCGGTTGAACAGTTCGATACCATCGTCCTCCGGTTCGTCGCCGCTCAGTTCCTTCAGCACGGCATATTTCACCGCGAACTCATACTCGTCGCCATCGAATTCTCCGAGGAATTCGATCTGCTTCTGGATGTCGTTGTCGACGATGCTCGACTGGTCGATTTCAAGGGTATTTGCCATGTGGGAACTCCTGGGGTCTACCCGCCTACTGCCCGCACCGACGCAGCAGCGCAAGCGTCCGAAACAGCGGTTATCATTCGTATGCGGGAGGCGGATCCCTAGGCGGCACCGTGGTGCCTGTCGTCGCTCCAGTATCGATATTGAAACGCGCTGCCGCTCCATGCAAGAAGAGCGTCACCACTCCTGTCATTGTGAGTTATCGATGTCGCGTTCCCGCTTACTGTTTTCGGCCGCCATGCTTGGCTGCATCGCCAATACCGCTCCCGCTCAAACGCCTGCCAAGACGACCCGCGTCAATCCGCTGACCGTCCCCAGCACGCTGCCGTTCCAGGCACCGCGCTTCGACCAGATCACCGATGCCGATTACCAGCCCGCGCTGGAGCAGGGCATGGCCGAGCAGATCATCGAGATGAAGGCGATCGCAAACAATCCTGCGGCACCGACCTTCGCAAACACGATCGAGGCCATGGAGCGCTCGGGCCGGACGCTTGACCGCGCGAGCCAAGCCTTCTTTGGCGTGTCGCAGGCGAACACGAACGACGCGCTGGACGCCGTGCGGAGTGCGGTGTCGCCGAAGATGGCGCAGCATAGCGACGCGATCTATCTCGACCCTAAGCTCTTTGCGCGTGTGCAGACGCTGTATGCGAGGAAGGCCTCGCTCGGTCTCGATGCAGAACAGCAGCAGGTACTGGAAATCTACCACAGCGATTTCTTGCACGCTGGCGCGCGGTTGAACGATGCCGACAAGACCAAGCTACGATTGCTCAACACCCAGATCTCGACCGCGACGACCGACTTCCAGCAGAAGCTGCTTGCGGGCACGAAGGCTGCCGCGCTGATCGTGGATGACAAGGCCAAGCTCGCCGGTCTCAGCGACGCCGAGATCGCGGCGGCGGCAGAGGGTGCGAAGGAGCGAGGCCTGACCGGCAAGTACGTCCTGTCGCTGCAGAACACGACGCAACAGCCGGCACTCGCCTCTCTGACCGATCGCGCGACTCGCGCCGCATTATTCGAGAAGAGCTGGACGCGGTCCGAGATGGGCGACGCGAACGATACCCGCGCATTGATACAGAAGATCGCTCAGTTGCGCGCGCAGAAGGCGCAACTGCTCGGCTATCCGAACTACGCCGCCTATTCGCTCTATGACCAGATGGCGAAGACCCCCGACGCGGCCAAGCGTTTCATGGCGCAGCTCGTCCCGGCGACTGCTGCCGAACAGCGGCGCGAGGCGGCCGAGTTGCAGAAGACGATCGACGCGACCGGCACTTCGTTCCCGCTCGCCCCGTCCGACTGGGATTTCTATTCGGACAAAGTCCGGAAGGCCAAGTATGACCTCGACCAGAACGAGCTGAAGCCGTATTTCGAGATCAGCCGCGTGTTGCAGGACGGCGTGTTCTTCGCCGCGAACCAGCTCTACGGCGTCACCTTCAAGGAACGCCGTGACATCCCGGTGTACCAGCCCGACATCCGTGTCTTCACCGTCTACGACAAGGACGGCTCCGAACTCGGCCTGATGTATTTCGATTACTGGAAGCGCGACAACAAATCTGGTGGCGCGTGGATGTCGAACTTCGTCGGGCAGTCGAAGCTGCTCGGTACCAAGCCGGTCGTCTACAACGTCGGCAACTTCACCAAGCCGGCCCCAGGCCAGCCTGCGCTGATCACGTTCGACGACGTGACGACGATGTTCCACGAGTTCGGCCATGCGCTGCACGGCCTGTTCGCGAACCAGACCTATCCGCTCGTTTCGGGCACCAATACCGCACGCGACTGGGTCGAGTTCCCGTCGCAGTTCAACGAGCATTGGGCGCTCGATCCCAAGGTGCTCGCCAACTACGCCAAGGACTACCGCACCGGCGCGGCGATGCCGGCGACGCTGACCGCGAAGATCAAGAACGCGGCGAAGTTCAACCAGGGCTATGAATTGGGCGAACTGGTCGCGGCCGCGACGCTCGATCAGGACTGGCATTCGTTGCCGGCATCGACGGGGCCGCAAGACGTCGATGCGTTCGAGACGAAGGCACTGACGACGATGGGGCTGGATACGAAGGACGTGCCGCCGCGCTATCGCACCAGCTATTTCGCGCACATCTGGGCAGGTGGCTATGCGGCGGGGTATTACGCGTATCTGTGGACGCAGATGCTCGACAATGATGCCTATGCCTGGTTCGTCGCGCATGGCGGATTGACGCGCGCGAACGGCCAGCGCTTCCGCGACATGATCCTGTCCAAGGGGCATACCGAGGATTATGGCCCGATGTTCAAGGCATTCTACGGCAAGGATCCGGATATCGGTCCGATGCTCGAAGACCGCGGACTGGCGCCTGCGGGAAAGTAGCTTGAGGAAACGTGCCTTAGCGGTGGTCGGGATCGACCGCCGCTAGGATACCGATGGCGGCGGTTACGCTGGCAGAGACTCGCGGTCCGTTCCACCGCGGCATTTAGCAAGGCCCCAGAGCAACATCGTCCGATCAGACACGGATCGTTCGGCCGATCTGTGGGGCGCCGATCGGAGCCGAAGCATCCGGCGGAAACACGGTCGGAGCATCGCCTGGAGACCAAGGCCGTACCCTCACCATGGCGCGGACGAACAGGTCCGACCTCAGATGTCCCGCCAGCCAGGCGTGCAGGTATGCGAACTGCAAATCATCGAAGTACGACCGATCGGTCGCCGCGAACTGGCGAACGAAGGGCATGACGGCGAGATCGGTGAATGCTTCAGGGTCGCTGCATAACCGACCGCTGTCGCTTAGCCGCGCATCGAGCCGTCCGAGGATTTCCGTAGCGGCTTCGCGGTGGTCGATGCCATCCGACGGGTAACGATCGACATACTTGCAGCGGTCGAGGTGATGTTTGAACGGGCCGTCGTTGAGCACGATGATGGCGGGATCGCTCGGCGGCACGGTGCCGTCCGCCCTCATCGTCGCCCAGCGCATGATATCGAGACTTTGATCGATCACGTCGCCGTCGGGCAGCACGAGAACCGGTACCGTCCCCTTGGGCGAAGCGCCGAGCATCGAGGCCGGCTTGTCGCGCAACGCGACCTCGCGCAGTTCGACGTGCTTACCGCCCGCGATGATCGCGAGGCGCGCGCGCATTGCATAGGGACATCGGCGGAAGCTGTAGAGGATCGGCAGGATCATGCCCGCCTCATATCCCGGTTGCGGCCGCAGGTCGCGTGGCCTTCGCAGCCGAGCCCGCGACCGATACTTCGATCACGGGCCCGCAGAATATCAGAAGCGGTAGCCGATGGTTGCCTGGACGGTGCGGCGGTTGCCGTACCAGCACCAGTTATAATTGGCGAAACACGACGTCAGATACTTCTTGTCGAAGATGTTGGCACCGTTGATGGCCAAGCTGAGGCCCCGCAGCGACGGTGCGAACTTCGCGAGGTCATACCGGATCAGTGCGTCATAGACCGTATAGGACGGGCTGTTGCGGCCCTCCGTCTCGCCCGGCGTGACGCCCGCATAGACCTGATCGACATGACGCACCGCGCCGCCGATCGTCAGCCCTTCGAGGCCGCCGCTACGTGGCGCCCAGTCGAGATAGGCCGAGGTGCCGCCCCGCCCGACGGTTTCGAGACCGCGACCGACGCGCGACGGATCGTTGACGTCCTCCGTCACCTTCACGCGCTGGCGGCTGTAGGCGACCCGTGCGTTGAAGCCGTATGGCAGGGGTGCACTGCCCTCGAACTCGACGCCTTGCGAACGGACCTTGCCGGTTTGCGTCGACACGGTGAAGTCCGGCGTCGACGTCAGCACGTTGGTCTGGTCGATCCGGAACCAGGCGCCGCTCAGCAGGATCTGCGTACCGGGAACCGTGAACTTCGTCCCGGCTTCGAGTTGCTTGCCAAGCGACGGATCAGCGATTCCGAACGTGCCATCGCTACGTTCGACCTGCCCGGCTTGCTGCTCGAACGACGTCGAATAGCTGACATAAGGTGCGAGACCGAATGGCAGCGTATACAGGGCTGCGGCGCGATACGTGAACTTCTCGTCGTGCTTCGCCTCTTGGCCGATCTGCTCGGCACGCGCCCAATCCTGACGGCCGCTGAGCACGACGCGCAGATCGCCGAGTGACATCTGGTCCTGAGCGTAGAGGCCTTGCTGGCGCTGACGGGTCGCGATGTAGCCGCCAAATGCGTTGGGCACCGTCGCCACCGTCTGCGGGACCGTGACCGTTCCGTACACCGGCGCGTAACCGTTCAACGAAGGCGCCGAACCGAATGCGTAATCTTCCGTCGAATGCGCGACTTGGCGATCTGCGCCGAACAACAGGCTATGCTGGACAGGCCCGGTCTGAACAATGCCGGTCAGCTGGTTGTCGAACGTCCAGTTGTTCAGCTGTTCGCGGGTCGCGTAAGACGAGCGGCTGAAGGTCCGCTGGGTCGGGTCGCTCGGATCGAGCCCTCCGCTGGTGTAGATCAGCCCCAGCGCAGACTTTACATATTGGTAGCGCCCCGACGAGCGGAAGGCCCAGCCGCCGCCGAAATCATGGCGGAAGATATAGGTGAGCGCGGCCTGTTCGCGGCTGAAGCGATTGCCGGCCTCGCCGCCGTCGAAGCTGGTCGGAAGCTTTCCGTTGGGGTTCGCGATCAGCGTGCCGCTGGCCGGAAAGACGCTGTATGCGCCGTTATCCGGGTCGTGCGAATATGCGCCGAGCAGCGTGAAGCTGGTCGAACTGCCCGCGCCTGCGGTCACTGCGCCTGAAATCGTCTGGCGCTCCCGCTTGGCGAATTTCTGTTGGGTCTCGGCACCGTTCACGCTGCCGTTGATCCGCCACAGGACGCCTTCACCCGCCCGACCCCCAATATCGGCATCGACGCGGTAGAGATCATAGTTGCCGTAGGTGCCGCTGATCGCACCATACAGGGCCTGATCGAGCGGCAGCTTGCTGGACTCCGCGACTAGGCCACCCGGGCTGGACTGGCCGTACAATACCGATGCCGGCCCTTTGATGACCTCGATGCGATCGAGCCGCGAGACGTCGACCTGCGGGACCGCATAGCCGGACGCACTACCGAACTGCTTCAATCCGTCCAGATAGACCGGCGCGTCGAACCCACGCAACTTGAACTGGTCATAGACTTCGCCGCTCGATCCACGTGTCTCGGGCGTCACGCCTGCAACGAAGCGGAGCGCCTGGTTCAGGTTCTGAAGGCTGCGACCTGCGATGTCGTCTGCCGTGATGACGGTGATCGACTGCGGGGTTTCTGCGAGCGGCGTGTCGGTCTTGGTACCTGACGAAGCCTGCGTGCGTGCATGCTGGCCGGTGACGACGATCGTTCCGGAATCGCTGTCTTCCTGTGCGACCTGCGCATGCGCGGGCGTAATGGCCAATGCCGCCGAGCCCAGCAGGAAGGCGATGCCGAAGCGATGTGTCATGAGATACCCTTTACGTTACGCAGCTCCGCTAATGTTTATGATAACTATTATCAATAGCTGTTTTCTGAAGTCGAAATACGGCTTGCACCGATGGCAATTTGGCAACACCTCCGCTCGACGATCGAGGCAGTAAGGAAACGGGCATGAAAAACGAGGGCATTCGCGTAGCCGAGATCGCCATGGCCGGCGACGGATCGTGGTTCGACAAGCATCCCGAGCGGCGGCTGCGGATCCGCGCCATGATACCCGGCGAGTTCGACGACGTGCTCGGGCAAGCACCCGTCGGCATGACGTGGCGCACGATAGTCCTGGAAGCGCAGCCTGGCGCGCGTAGCCGCCAGGCGATCGCGTTGCCGCTCGCCACCGATATCGATGCGCTTGGCGACGGCGACCTGTTCAACCTGTTCCTCCAGGCCGCGCCGCCCGGTGCACGCGACGTGATCGCGTCTATGCGCAAGGTGAAGTTGCCGCCCGGGGGTGAAGCCAACTGAGGCTAGCTGCTCCGCTATCCCGCAGATGTCAGATCACACCAAATATCGGACAAGACGAGGTCCGGGCGTGACGGACCGTGCTTCCCATGTTGCCATCTGCTGCTAGCTTGTACCGTAGAGACGCGCTGCTTTATGGCGCTGCGTCCTCGGTGCCCTGCCCGGATACGAGAGTGTCGCACGGACGGGCGGGGCACTTCGTTCACATCGGATTCACGTTCCGCAGGCATATCGCGGGCCAGAGGCATCGCCTAGTATCGCGTACCTTTTGCGCCCCGCCGGTTACCAGTCACACGGACGGGCGGGGCGCTTACCTTCGCGAGATCAAGCCAAGCCCTGACGCGACAGGCGCGCATCGATCAGGTCGAGTTCACGCCCTAGCTGCTCGGCGAGCTCGATGCCGATTTCGCGACGCCGAGCCAGATCGAAGATCGCGTTGCGCTCGGCGCGAACCGCCGCCAGTCGCATGTCGCGTTCGATCACGATTTCGCCCTGTCGGACCCGGTCCTCGGGCTCTGCAGACAGGCTGTCGATGCGTTCGCGGTATTGATCCATGAGACGCGCGGCGACGTCGGTGAACCGGTCGGGATCGTCCCGTCCTTCCGCCATCCGGTGTTGAACCCGGTCAAGCTCGGCGATCGCGGCGTTGGCCGCGACCAGCCTTGCCTGATCACGCACGGCGCCAATTCCCGTTTCGGGTGGCAAGCTCAGGCCGCGCAGCAGCAGCGGCAGGGCGACCGCCGCTATGACCAGCGAGGACAGGATGACGCCCGATGCGAGAAAGATGACGAGATCGCGTGCGGGGAACGGGGTCCCGTCATTGAGCGCCATCGGCAGCGTCAGCGCACCAGCCAATGTGATGGCTCCGCGCGCGCCAGCGCACGACATTGCCGCGATGATTCGGCGCGGGGGGCTGGCACTGGCCGAGACGTCGTTCCGCCGACGGGCGCGGAACAGCGTGAACTGCAGCGACACCCAGACCCAACCGTATCGCAGCAGGGCAAGTCCGACGACGACCGCGACGACATAGACTGCCAGCCACCACGGACTGACATGCCCGGTCGACGTCACGGTATCGCGCACGCGAACGAATACTTCGGGCAATTGCTCGCCCAGCAGCACGAAGGTCACGCCGTTCAACGTGAACTGGAGCATGTCCCAGACCGCGCGGCGACGGATACGCGTTCCTGCCGCGACCGCCGTCGTCGCGTCGGTGAAGCTCATGGCGATACCCGCCGCGGCGGCGGCAAGGACGCCCGATGCGTGGATGTGTTCGGCCAGCAGATAGGCGGCGAACGGGATCAGCAGGCTGACCAGGATGTTCGAGCCGGCTTCGTCACCGAACCGGCGCGCGAACGCACTCTTGGTCGCGACGATGCCGAGAGCGACGCCGACGCCGATCGCAACACCCGCGATCGCCATCCATGCGAACGTCGCGGCGGCGTCGGCGAACGAGAAGGTTCCGGTCAGCACGGCGGCGATCGCAAAGCGCACGCAGACGAGGCCGGATGCGTCGTTCAGCAACGCTTCGCCTTCGAGGATGTGCATCATCCGTTTCGGGATCGGCGCATTCTGCGCAACCGCAGAGACCGCAATAGGATCGGTCGGCGACACCACGGCGGCGAGCGCGAACGCAACGCCGAGGGGCATCGCCGGAATGAGCCAGTGAATGAACAATCCCATGCCGAGCACGGTTAGAAAGACTAGGCCCAGCGCGAGGCCGAGGACGGCGCCGCGATCGCGGAAGAGTTCGTCTTTCGGGATCCGCCAGCCGTCAAGGAACAGCAACGGCGGCACCAGGAGCAAAAAGAAGAGTTCGGGATCGAGCTGGACACGAACATGCGCGACCATCCCGATCAAGGCACCGAGCGCGATCTGTACGAGCGGCCGGGGCAGCGCCGAGGGCAGCATGCGCGAGGCGATGCCGCTCACCACGACGGCGAGCAACAGGAACAGGCACAAGGTCACTATCTGCAAACCGGACTCCCGACAGTATCAAAAGGCGCGGCAGGCACGCAGGCGCGCGGCCACGCGGCCGGCAAGTCGTGCGTCGCTAGATAGCAGAGAACCGGAAATTTCGGAAGTGCGCGTTGCCCGTACCGGCGGCATACAGCCCCGGGCGCAGCATCAGGAAGCCGCCGCGGACATTGTGGTGATAACCGGATACCTCCATCCCGCGATCGAAACGGTGCCAGGTCAGCCCGCCGTCTCCGCTCGTGTCGTACGTCACGATGTGGCGATCGTTGGTCACGCGAATGCGCATCGAACGACCGTGCGGATTGGCGGGGCGTCCGCGTTCGGCACCGTATTGATGCGTGACGAAGCGGTCGCCATCGAAGCCAAGGCCGCAATAGAGCTTGTCGTCATAGAACAGCAGCATCCCCGCGGTGACGCCGGGGTCGATTTGCACGTCGCATTCGAAGCGGTAGCGCGTGTCGCCTGCGATCAGCAGAAGCGGGGAGGAGTCGACGGGCGCAGTACCGCTCGCGGCGAGCGTCAAGACATGGTCGGAGACCGACACGCGCTTCGCTTCGTCGGGGCGGGGGCGGAAGAAGCTCCACTTCGTTCCTAGTGCGAGGGTCTCGAACCGGTCGGATAGCGCCTGGCCGTGCGGAACGGCGACGCCTCCCTGCGGTTTCGCCAGTGGCTTCGACAGATCGCCGCCTTTCATCCGGAACCAGCCGTCGGCAGTCCACTCCACCGGGTCGAGCAACGTCTGGCGGCCGAGCGTCCAATAGCCGTTCTCGAAACCGTGATAGAGCGCCCACCAGTCGCCCGCGGGCCCCTCGACCAGTGAGGCGTGGCCGCGCGACCACCAGCGTTCGGTGGCGTCGGTGGTGCGGACGATCGGGTTGGCGGGACAGTTTTGCCACGGTCCGTGGATCGATCGGGCGCGCGCGGCGATCACCATGTGTCCGGTCGGCGGCCCGGCGGTGCCGCCGACTGCGGTGATGAGGTAGAACCAGCCGCCGTGGCGGACGATCTTGGGGCCCTCCGGCGAGAAGCCCTCGACGATCCAGTCCTCGGGATAGCGCCACGGATCATAAACATGCTCGACCGCCCCGACCGTCGACAGGCCGTCCGCGGCGAGGCGGATGCGGTCGCCACCCGACAGGAAAAGCCAGCGGCTGCCGTCCTCCCCGACGATATGGCACGGGTCGATGTGCTTGTGCAGGCCGAGGTCGACGGGATCGCTCCACGGTCCCTCTATATGGTCGGCGTGGATCACCCATATCGAGTTCGGATCGGCCTTGACGGGGATATAGAGGAAATATCGGCCGTCGTACTTTTCCAGGCTGACGGCCCAGACCGAACCGATATTGCGGGTGAGCGCCGGGCCGATCGGTTGCCAGTTCACCAGATCGCGCGAGTGCCAGATGACGAGCCCGGGATAGGAATCGAAGCTGGAGAAGGTCATGTAATAGTCCGCCCCATCCTTCAGGATCGCGGGGTCGGGTCGGTCGCCGGCCATCACCGGGTTGAGGAACTGGCCGTTGCCCAGATCGGCTATCCGCTGGTTGTCGAGACCTCGACGCCAGTCCGGCGCGACAGGCTTGGCGGTTGCTCCCGTCTTGGCAGACGCCTGGTCAGATACGAGTAACGCTCCGGCCGCGCCCAGCGTGGTGAACGCATCGCGTCGCGTATAGGTCATGAGGGGATCTTTCGGATGTCGTCGATGCGCATCCGACCGGCGGCGAGCAACGCGGTATGATAGGCGATACGGGGCTTGCCGAGCGCGGTATCGGCGATCGTGAGCCAACCCATCGCGTCGGCGACGCGCGATGCGGGTTCGAGCGGGATGCGGGTCAGTTCGACGTCGAACGGCGCGAAGTACGCGGGTTCGCCTTGCCATTCGATCAGTCGCGATCGGGCTTGCTCGATCGACCAGCCGTGAAGGTGGATGCCTATATCGACGAGTGCGCGGGCGACGCGGAAGAGCAGCCAGTGGACGTAGCCGAGCGCGTCGAGCGGGTCGGTGTAGGCGCCGGCTTGTTCGGCGAGTTGCTCGGCGTAGATGCCCCAGCCTTCCACGAACGCCGAGGCATAGTCGATCCGGAGCGGGTGCGGGGGGGCGGCGCCCTCGAGGCCGAGCTGGATCATGTGGCCGGGGAGGAGTTCGTGCGCGATGACGCTGGGGAGAGACCAGCGGGGGCGGCGGCGTATGTCCTTGAGGTCGACGACATAGGCGCCGGGGCGGGTCGGCGTCGGGACCACGCGGTAGCCCGCGCGGCCGGCAGCGATCTCTTGCATGGAGAGGGAGCGGGCGCTGGCATTCACGCACCATGCCGGAAGTTGCCCGAACGTTTCCGGGACGTGGCCGCGGGCAATCGCCACCATGCGGTTCATGTCCGCGACGGCTTCGGCGCGGCCTGTGTCGGTGTCGGGATAGAGGAAGCGATCGTCGCGCCAGAGTTTGGCATAGCGGTCTGCGATCGTGCCCTTGGCAGCGCCGATCCTGTCGAACAGGCGGGTGGCGCGGGCATGGAGCCGGTTCAGTTCGGCGAACAGCCGGTGTTCCGCATAGGCCGGCGTGATGGTTCCGAGCGCGCGTCGCAGGACGAGCGCGTACCAGTCCTCGCCGCCCCGGAACCGGCCGATGCCGGGGGCGGAGGGGGCGGTGTCGCGCAAGCCTTCGAGCGTCACGATCTGGCGATCGATCGCCAAGTTTGATGGCGCGGAGCGGAGGGCTTCGATCGTGCGATCGAGCGACAGGCGGGGAAGGATGATGCCGGCTTCGGCGTCCGCCTGGATGGCAGCGGTGTCTGCGTCGATTTTGGCCTGATCGAGACTTGCGGCCTTCCAGGCGCCGGTGGTCGGGGTGACGCGGTAGGGGCTGCGTCCGGGGCGACCGAACGCCGACCGTGCAATGGCAGCGTCGATCATGAAGCCGTCGCGAGCGGTGGTCAGGTCGAGGCGGTCGCCGGGTTGCAAGGTGCTTGCGTCGAACCGCGCCAGCAGGTGGAGGGCGTGGTCGGGGTCGGTTGCGGCGGCTTCGTCGAGTGCTCGGCGCACGGTAGATTGGGCGCGGGCGTTCGCGGGAAGGAAGGCCGATGCGCCTAGCCCCATCAGCACGTGTCTACGGTTCGGAGTCATTCCTCCCCCGCTCGTTCGCCTTGAGCAAAGCCCAAGGACCTGCTCCGAAAGAAATGTGCTTCTGCTTCGCTAACCACGAACGAAGTGGAAATCGGAAGGCGCGCGGTGTCGCTATGGCCAGGGCTCGTCACCGCACCCGTCAAATATCCGTCCGTCATTCTCGCGCAGGCGGGAACCGATACCGGCAAACTCCCGGGCATCATCGGGAGAGCGCAACGCGGTTGTTGGCTTGGGTGATCTCGGCCTCGTCTCCTGCAAGCGCCACATGGACGGCCAGCGTTGCGGGATCGACGCGCGCGGGGATCGCCAGCTTCACCGTCGTGGTCCTGGGTTGCAGATCCAGAGGGGCGGCAAGCGGCGGAATGCGCGAAGTCGCGACAACCTTGCCGGCTGCGTCGACCAGGTCGGCACGACCGCCCTTCGCGTCCTTTGCACCGAGGCTGTGAACGGTGACTACAAGACTGCGGCCCTTCATGACGACATCGTCCGTGCCGATGCCGATGTCTGCGCGCACGTCGACCGGAGTGCCTGCCTCGACCAAGGCGAAGTCGAGCACCGTCGTGCCGGGTGCGAACGTCACGTCGGTATTCGCGCTGCGTTCCAACGTCATCGTCTGCGGATCGCGGATCGGCGCGAGCGTCTTGCCGCCGTCGGTGCTGCGCGATGTCTGCATCGACCAGCGGCCTGCGGTGACGGTCCAGGTCGACATCGTCGCGAGCTGGACGTGATCGGTGGTGTTGTAGGCGATCACGCGGAACTTGGTCGGCGTCGCGCCGGGGAGCAGGATCGCGACACGCTCGGCTGCGCCCGGTTCGGCGAAGCGCCAGCTCACCGTGTTGCCGGGCCAGCTTTGATTACGGCGCAGCGCAACGCCGCCGAGCCGTTCGCGCTGCAGGATCTCGCTTGGCTGGTCGACGCGGTCGCTCCACCAATGGCCCTCGGTATACATGTCCATGTGCTGCGACTTGTCGGCGATCGCGTCGGCGTGGAGTGCCTCGAGCGGCGCGGTATCCCCGGTCGCGGTCCAGGCGGCGTAGCGCGCGAACGGGTCTTCGGATTTGCTGGCGGCGAGCTTGGTTCGGGCTGCGGCGCCACCGGGGAGTGCGTCGAAGGCGTTCTCGTTGAACTCGGCCAGCGCCCCCGGGCCGGTCTTGGCAAGCCGTGCTTCGATCGGGCGCAGGTATTTCGCATCGCCGGTGTAGCGCCACGCGGCCCAGGTCGCCTGTAGCGACGTAGTGATGCCACCGCCGTCGCCGACGCGCTCGGCATCGGTGCGCCAGTTGATCTCGTTGGGATAGCTCCAGCTGCCGTCCGGCGCTTGCTTGCCGTGCGCCATCCAGCCGTCGATCACGCCGGTTACCAGACCTCGCGCGGCGGGGTTGGCGTTGTAGAGGCCGACCAGCATCGGTCCGTGCATGACGGTGAAGGCATAGGGTTTCTGCCATTCCCACGCGCCCTCGCGGTACATTTTCCGGCCGCCATACCAGTTGCTGGCGAAGTGCATGTGGCCGGAAGGGTTCTTCAGGATCACGGTCTGCAGGGCGCGCGTGTTGTCCATCAGGCGCTCGACCGCCTTGGGTTCGCCCCAGTTGAGATAAAGGCGCTCGGCGTTGCTGTTCAGGCCCTCCTCGTAGGCGTGGAGTTCGTCGGCGGTGATGTAGCCGAGGCCGTTTATGATCATGCCGTTCTTGTAGACCGCATCCGACAGCGCGCGGAGCGACGCGTTGATCTTGTCGGGCTCGACACCCATCAGCGCGAGGCCGGGCCATTGTTGCGTCAGGTCGGTGTCGTCGGAGATACCGCCGCCGAAATCGCCGTAGGGGACCTGGCGCTGGTCGATCCACCACGTGACGAACTGGCGGACGCGCTTCAGGTCTTCGAGCTGCCGGAAGGCCCAGAGGGGGACGCCTGCTGGGGCGACCGGCTGGACGAACGCGGGCAGGTTCTCGGGGCGATAGTTTATGTCCGCCCAATATGCGCGGGCGCGCGCATTGTCGGGATCGACGCGGAGCAGGTCGGAGATGTCGGCGAACAGGCGCTGGTAGAGGCCGGCGCGCTTCGACGCAGTGTGTTCCTCGACGAGGAAGCCCCAATTGTCCTTCACCTGCGCCATGCGGTCGGCGATGTGTTCGGGCAGGGCGGCGGCGCGGGGTTTGAAGACGAGCCGGATCCTGGCACCGTTCAGCGCGGTCGCGTCGAAGTCGGGGGCGGCGCTGGCGATCGTCAGATAGAGGCTGTCGTTGGGTAGGATGCGGTCGCGGAGGTCGAGCCAGAGCGTGCGCGCTTCGTTAGGGCGGACCGAGACGGAGAGGTCGATCATGTCGCGGCCCGGCCAGATCGGGTCTTTTATCCGGATATTGAGGGGGATCAGCCCGGCGGCGTTGGGCTTCGCTTTCAGCGCGGGGATGTCGATTGCAATGCCGTCGAGGCCGTCGTTGAGGTTCTGCCAGCCGTAATCGAACGCGCGGGCGAGGGGGCGGTCGGGCAGCGCGTCGCCGAAGCTCGCCGGGATCAGGATGTGGACGATCGGGGCGGCATTGTCGCGGCGGACGGGGGCGCCGGATGCACCGCCGGTGCCTGCGCCGACCGCCGCTTTGAGGCCGGCAGAGGGCATGGCGACGACGGTGCTACGCTCGTCAGGGGCGAAGCGGCCGGCGATGTACGTGTTCAGGGGGGCGAGTGCGGCGAGGTTAGGGGAGGCGGTCGCGTCTACGGTGTAGGAGAGCTTGAAGGTCCCGGCGGGTTCTGCGCCTGCGCCGATGTCGTAGGCCCAGAGTTCCTGAATCGGCTGCTCCTGCATCGTGTTCGTGAAGCTGAGCGCGCCGCCGGTGCGGGGGGCGAACTGGGTTACGCTGCGGACTATGCCTTGGGTGCGGGTGGCGATCTGGGTGGTCTTGGTTCCATCGCTCCAATCGAGGTGCCCGTATGCGGCGCCGCGGATCTCGACGCGGTTGACACGTTCGCTCGTCGGGATCGTCAGGTCGTAGCGCTTGCCGCCTTCGACATAGGTATTCCAGTCGGGGAGCTCGAAATAGTCGTCGCGGCCGGGCAGGCGGGAGCGGTTATAGATTCCGGGCCAGGTTGTCTCGGCAATGCCGTCGACACCTTTCCACATCCACTCCTTCAAGTCCTTCGCGTCGGCGAACTCGACTTTTCGGACGCGGGTGACGGCGGCGTCGAGGACCGGCGGCGCGGTCTTGTCCCAGCCGTAGCGGTGGAGCCAGGCGATGCGCTTCGCGGTGGGGTCAGTCGCGGGAGCGCGGGATGGTTCACGCTTGTCGGCGAGCGCTGCGACATCGGTGGCGGGGAGGAGGCGGTCGTAGACGCGGATCTCGTCGAGGTCCGATCCGCGCATGAAATTGTAGCGGCTCTGGACCTGGTGCGGGGACATGACGCGGCCGGCGAGGCCGAACTGGTCGAGGCCGCTGTCGAGGTCCGCCTTCTGGTCATTCCGCGCGACCAGCTTGCCGTTGACGAACAGTTGCACGCCGACGGTCTCATCCCAGGCGAAGGCGATGTGCGACCACGTGTCGGCGGCGGGGGCTTGGGGGATCGTCCAGGAGACGCGGATGCGCGAGAGGTTCGCGTCGGTCACGAAGGCGTCGAAGCCGTGGCCGTTCCAGTCGATCCGCAGGAACGCCATGTCCCAGCTCGAATGGTCGGCGAACCCGGTGCGGAAGATCACGAAAGGTGCTTCGCCGAGGGGTGTGCGGGCGCGCCAGAAGAAGGCGAGCGTGCCCCGGTCCGCGCGGATGTTGCCAGGCGCTTTCCACGCTACATAGCCGTCGTCGGCCCAGCGCGCGGCGCCGCCGATCGCGCCGTCGGGGGTCACGTCGACGCCGCTGCGGAAGTTGGGGACGGGGTCGCCGGTGGCGTAGTCCGCGGTGAGGGACTTGTCGGCGGACACGCGGAAGAGGAGGCCGGTCGCATCCTGTGCGGCGGCGGACGTTGTGGTGGCGATCGCCAATGCCAGAACGGACGCCGTGGTGAAACGCTTCACGCTTCTCTCCTAGGGCCAAAAAAGCTTGTTCTCCCGCGAAGGCGGGAGTCCAGGCTGGGCTACCGCCTTCGCGGGAGAACAAGGGAGGGCAGATCTAGCCCGCGTTCACCCTCGCCAAGCGCGGCGAGAGCAAATGAACGACCGTGATCGCGATCAGGTACGTACTGCCGGCGACCGCGAAGATCAGCGTGTAGCTGCCCGTGGTCTGCAGGACATAGCCGGTGAACTTGGCCATCATCATGCCCCCGATCGCACCGACCGTGCCGCCGATCCCGACCACCGAGCCGACCGCGCCACGCGGGAACATGTCCGATGGGATCGTGTAGAGGTTCGCCGAGAACGCCTGGTGCGCCGCCGTGGCCAGTCCGACGATGCCGACCGCCAGCCAGAGATTGTCGACATATTGCGCGAAGAAGATCGGCATCACGAGGAACGCGCAGGCCAGCATCGTGACCTTCCGCGCAAAATTGGCGGTATGGCCGCGCTTCATCAGTTTCGACGACGACCAGCCGCCTGCGACGCTGCCGAGATCGGACAGCAGGTAGATCGCGACCAGCGGCGGCCCGAAGCTCTTGAGATCGAGATGATAGGTCTTGGCAAGGAAATCGGGCGTCCAGAACAGGAACAGCCACCAGATCGGGTCGATCAGGAACTTGCCGAGCGCGTACGCCCAGGTCTCGCGGTAGCCGAGCAGCTTGAGCCAGCCGATCTTCTTGGCCGGGTCGGCCGGATCGCTCTCGATATGCGCGAGTTCCGCGGGCGACAGCTTGGCGACTTCACGCGGCCGGCGATAGATCGCGATCCATGCGACCAGCCAGATCAGGCTGATCGCGCCGGTGATGATGAACGCCATCCGCCAGCCGAAGGCGATCGTGATGACGGGCACGATCAGCGGTGTGACCACCGCGCCGATGTTCGCGCCCGCGTTGAAGACGCCGGTCGCAAACGCCCGCTCCTTGGCGGGAAACCATTCGGAGACCGCCTTGATGCCTGCGGGAAAATTGCCCGCCTCGCCCAGGCCGAGCACGACGCGCGCGGCGGAGAACTGGAATGCGTTGCCCGCGAACCCGCAAAGGGTGTGACCAAGCGTCCAGATCACGAAGGCGACCGAATAACCGATCCGCGCACCGAGCACGTCGACGATCCGGCCGAAGCTCAGATAGCCGATCGCATAGGCGGCCTGGAACCAGAAGATGACGTCGGCATAGGTCGTTTCGTTCCAGCCGAGTTCGGCGGAGATCGTCGGCTTCAGCACGCCGATCATCTGGCGATCGACATAATTGATCGCGGTCGCGGCAAACAACAGGCTGCAGATCAGCCAGCGATAGCGGCCGATCTTGCCACCTATCCCCGCATCACCGATCGCGCTCGCCGCGCCCACCTCCGGCATGTTCACGCTCGCCATTGGCTTCTCTCCTAAAGACAGCCTCTAGCGGGCCTTGATGGTGCAATGGACGGCGAACCGTTCGTCGAAGCGCGCCTCGACCCGGTCGCCGACCGCCACGGGGTGGACGCCGGTCACGGCGCCCGTCGAAACCCATTGCCCCGACGATAGCGCGATGCCGCGCGCCGCCATGTGCTCGAGCAGGTATCGCACGGCGCCGAACGGTCCGTCCAGCATGGTCGCGCTCGTCGCCGCGCCGATCCTGACGTCATTGATCCACAGTTCGACCGGCCAGGCATTGATGTCGCCGTCACGCCATCCGTCCGCGTCCGGGCCGATGACCAGGCCGTTGTTGTTGCCGAAATCCGATACCGTCACGGTCGCGCCGAGAGCGTTGATACCGGGAAAGGGCGAGCTTGCGATCTCGATGCCGACATGCACCGCGTCGACCATCGCCCGTGCCTCGGCCATCGTGTACTGCGTCTTCGACGGATCGGGTGCGGAACCGATCCGCAACAGGAACTCCGCCTCGGCGGCAGCGAACCCTTGGGCAAAGACCGGCATCGCAACCGGCTCATCCTCGCCGTCCACGATCTGGCTGGCGAAGATCGGGCCGGTGAGTCGGTCGACGCCGTCGATCGGCGGATTGATCCGGCCGACCTTCCAGCCCGCGACGACCCCCTCGACAAGCAGCAGCGCTGCATCCTGTACCTTGTAGCCCTCGCCCAGCGTCGCCGGCACGTCGCCCGGAAATTCCGGGACGGCGTCGCCGTTGCGTCGCGCTTCGACGAAAGTGCGGGCGATGTGCCCGATGTTATCGGTCGTGTCCGGCTGCACCGCCAAGAACCCCTCCTGTTTATCGCATTAGCCTGCGTTGATACGTGCGTATGGGAAACCGGTGTCATTGACAAGCCGGCCGCGGGCTTATCGCCGTTACGGGACAATCATGGAGGGGACTGGCTGTTCCGATGTCGTCCGGCTATGCCGAGCGGATGCAGAAAACCGGCCAGCCGACGATCAACGACGTGGCGCGGATTGCTGGTGTCTCCAAGAAGACAGTCAGCCGGGTCATAAACCGATCGCCATTGCTCAACGACGATACACGCAAGCGAGTCGAAGACGTCATCGGCAGTCTTGGCTACATTCCGAACCCGCAGGCGCGCGCGCTGGCGCTCCGGCGAAACTTCCTGATCGGCCTGGTTCACGACAATCCCAATGCCCAGACGGTGCTGAACGTACAGCAGGGTATGCTTGAGGCGCTGCACGGGACCGAGTTCGAGATGGTCGTGCGCCCGCTGGACCGGGGATCCGCGACGATGCTCGACGACCTGCGCCATTTCCTCGAGCGGCAGCGGTTGTTCGGCGTGCTGCTGATGCCCCCGGTCAGCGAGAACGACTCTGTAGCAAAACTGTGCGACTCGATCGGGTGTCGCTACGTTCGGATGGGCTCGGCGGTGATCGACGACAACGACCATATGGTCGCTTCGAATGATCGCGAAGCCGTCCGGACCGCGACCGATTACCTGATAGCGCAAGGACATCGCCGGATCGGGCTGGTTGCCGGTCCACACGGGTTTCGCTCGGCACGCGAACGCAGATTGGGGTTTGAAGACGCGCTCGCGTCGGCAGGGATAGCCTTGCCGCGCAGCATGATCGCTGACGGAAACTATACCTTCGAATCAGGACTTGCCGCCGCCGAGCGTCTGCTCGACCTGATGCCGCGGCCGACCGCGATCTTCTCGTCCAATGACGAGATGGCGGCCGGCATCATTCACGCGGCACGACAGCGCGGGCTCGATATCCCGCGCGACCTTTCGATCATCGGGTTCGATGATACGCCGATCGCGGCACACGTGTGGCCGCCGCTGACGACGGTACGCTGGCCGATCGCGTCGATGGCGCGCTCGGCGGCATTGAAGCTCATCGCCGGCGTCGACGACGGCAGCGACCGTGTCGAAGAGCCGTCGTTGTTCCTGTCGACGCTGATCAGGCGTGCGTCCGTGGCACCACCCCCAGAGCATGCATGAGCACGATCGATGCAGCATTTGCGGTTGCCTAGAAAACTGACACCGGTTACCGGTCTCACGACGATCGCATCAAGCGGCGGAATTTTGGACGAGGGAAAGTAGCATGGCCCGCCCGTTGGAACTGCATCCCGACCGGCTCTTTCCTGCCGAACCCACGACGCGTGATATCGCGCGGATGCTCTACGCGGAGGTTGCGGCGCTGCCGATCGTCAGCCCGCACGGTCACACAGATCCCGTCTGGTTCGCAGAAAACGCCAACTGGACCGACGCGACGTCGTTGTTGCTGGCGCCGGATCATTATCTCTACCGAATGCTTTACAGCCAGGGCGTCGATCTGGACGCATTGGCTATCCCGCGGCTGAACGGCGTGCCGGCGACCGATCCGCGTGCCGCGTGGGCGCTGTTCGCCGAGCATTATACGCTGTTCCGCGGCACGCCCTCGCGATTGTGGCTCGATCATGTGTTTGCCGACGTGTTCGGGATCGACGTTGCCCTGGAAGCGTCTACCGCGGACCGGTATTTCGACATCATCGGCGAGAAGCTGGCCTCGGACGCGTTCCGGCCACGCGCGTTGTTTGACCGGTTCGGGATCGAGTTTCTCGCGACCACCGAGGGCGCGCATGACGACCTCGCCGCGCATCGCCGGATTCGCCAGTCGGGCTGGAACGGGCGCGTCGTCACGACTTATCGTCCGGACGGGGTGATCGACGTCGAGCATGAGGCATTCACGCCGGCGATGGCGCGCTTTGCCGAGCTGACCGGTGAGGATGTGTATGACTGGAAGGGCTATCTCGCCGCGCATCGCAAGCGCCGCGCCGACTTCCGCGCGGCGGGGGCGACCGCCACCGACCATGGGCATCCGACCGCAGCGACCGCCAATCTTTCCGGCGTCGAGGCCGAGGCGCTGTTCGCCAGGGTGACGCGCGGGGACTGGACGCCGGCCGACGCCGAACTCTTCCGCGCGCAGATGCTCACCGAGATGGCGGCGATGTCGGTCGAGGATGGCATGGTGATGCAGATCCATCCCGGCTCGTCGCGCAACCACAATGCCGGGCTGTTCGCGAGCCATGGCCGCGACAAGGGGGCGGATATCCCGACGCGGACCGATTACGTGCACGCGCTGAAGCCGTTGCTCGACCGGTTCGGGACCAGCACGCGGCTATCGATCATTCTCTTCACGCTCGACGAGAGTTCCTACGCGCGCGAATTGGCGCCGCTCGCCGGGCATTATCCGTGCCTGAAGCTGGGGCCGTCCTGGTGGTTCCACGACAGTCCCGAGGGAATGCGACGGTTCCGCGAGATGACGACCGAAACCGCGGGTTTCTACAACACCGTCGGCTTCAACGACGATACGCGCGCGTTCCTATCGATCCCGGCGCGGCACGATGTCGCGCGGCGGATCGACTGCGGGTTCCTGGCGCGGTTGGTGGCGGAACACCGCCTTGCCGACTGGGAAGCCGTCGAACTCGCGCATGAATTGACGAGCGGCCTCGTTCGCCGCGCCTACCGTATCGACGAACCCCATTTCGCTGCGCAAGCGGCCTGACCGGAGCTCACCATGTACGACCGCACTTACTACGCCACGCACCCCGACATGATGGAGTGCGTCTCCAACGACGAACTGCGCGACCGTTACCTGATCCAGGACCTGTTCCGCGACGGTGAATGCGTGCTCAACTACACGCACGCCGAGCGCTTCGTGATCGGCGGCGTTGCCGTTGCGAGCGGGTCGGTGAAGCTGCCCGACCAGGCCGAGCCGGCATCAGCCGCGGGGCACCCGTTTTTGGAGCGTCGCGAACTCGCGGTCGTCAACGTCGGCAAGGTCAGCGGCACCGTCACGGTCGACGGCGAGACCTTCACGCTCGGCAACAAGGACTGCCTGTACGTGACGATGGGCGCCAAGGACGTGCAGTTCTCGGGCGACGGCGCGCGCTTCTATCTGGCGTCGTGCCCGGCGCACAAGGCGTTCACGACGCGCGTGATCTCGGTCGGCGATGCGACCACGCTGGAGCGCGGCAGCCTCGAGGACTCGAACGAGCGGACGATCTACCAGATGGTCATCCCCGGCATCTGCGACAGCGCGCAGCTGGTGATGGGCCTGACGGTGTTGAAGCCCGGATCGGTGTGGAACACGATGCCGCCGCACATCCACGAGCGTCGCAGCGAGATCTATTTCTACTTCGAACTCGACGATCTCGAGAAGGACCGCGTGTTCCACTACATGGGCGAGGGCGAGGCGACCCGCCACATCGTCATGGCAAACGAGGAGGCGGTGATCAGCCCGCCCTGGTCGATCCACATGGGCTCGGGGACCAAGGCGTACGCGTTCATCTGGGCGATGGCGGGCGAGAACCAGGATTATACCGACATGAACGTCCTGGATATTTGCCAGCTGGCGTAAATCTTCTCCCCTCCCGTTCACGGGAGGGGTCGGGGGAGGGCGTGTCCACGAGCGCTGGTCCGCATTTCCCCTCCCCTAACCCCTCCCGCAGGCGGGAGGGGAATGAGAGAGAAAGCATGACAAACCCCTTCGACCTGACCGGCAAGGTCGCGATCGTCACCGGCGCGAACACCGGCATCGGCGAGGCGATCGCCGTCGCGCTCGCCGCCGCTGGCGCCGACGTCGCCTGCGTCGGTCGTACGCCCGCCGAAGACACCGTCGCGCAGATCCGTGCGCTGGGGCGAAAAGCGGAGATCGTCTCGGCCGACCTGTCGACGATCGAACCGGTCCAGCGCGTCGTCGACGAGACCGTCGCCAAGCTTGGCCGGCTCGACATCCTGATCAACAACGCCGGCATCATCCGCCGTGCCGACGCGGTCGACTTCAGCGAAGCGGACTGGGATGCGGTGATCGACACCAACCTGAAGTCGGTGTTCTTCCTGTGCCAGGCGGCCGGGCGCCACATGATCGCGCGCATCGAAAAGGAGGGGGGCTCAGGCAAGATCGTCAACATCGCCTCGATGCTGACCTTCCAGGGCGGTATCCGCGTGCCGAGCTATACCGCCTCGAAGTCCGGGATCGGCGGCCTTACCAAGCTGCTGGCGAACGAGTGGGCCGCAAAAGGCATCAACGTCAACGCGATCGCGCCGGGATACATCGCGACCAACAACACCGCCGCACTACAGGCGGACGAGACCCGCAACCGCTCGATCCTCGACCGCATCCCGGCAGGCGCCTGGGGCGATGCCAGCGACCTCGGCGGGGCGGCGGTGTTCCTGTCCTCTGCCGCCGCGAACTACGTGCAAGGCCACATCCTCGCCGTCGACGGAGGCTGGCTGGCGCGGTAGGTTTCGGCAGCCGTGACGCGGTGCCGTCTCCGACGCGGGGGTTCCCCGTCCGTATCAGCCGTGAGACACACGTTTCGTGCGACGCAACGATCTCGCCCCGGGACGGGCGGTTCAAAATGAGAGAGCGATATGCGTAAATTCCTGGCGTTCGGCGAGATCATGTTGCGGCTTTCTCCCCCGGGGCGCGAGTTGCTGCTCCAGACGCCCAAGCTGGACGTCTGGGTCGCCGGTGCCGAGGCCAACGTCGTCACGCAGCTCGCGCGGCTCGGTCACGATGTCGGCATGGCGACGATGGTGCCTGACAATGATCTTGGCCGGGCCGCGATCACGACGCTGCGGGGTCACGGTGTCGACACGTCGAGGATCTCACTCGGCGGCGATCGAATGGGGCTATACTTCGTGACATCGGGTGCGGGTCTGCGCGCCACCGAAGTCGTCTACGATCGAGCATGGTCGGCATTTGCAGAGGCGCCCGCTGAGGCCTGGGACTGGCAAGCATTGCTGGACGGCGTCGATCGCCTACACCTTTCAGGCATTACGCCGGCGCTCGGACCCGTTCCCGCAACGGCGGCACTCGCTGCCGTCAGGGCGGCGACGGAACGTGGGATCGCGGTGTCGTTCGACGGTAACTGGCGCGGCAAGCTATGGGAGCGTTGGGATTCCGATCCCCGCGCGATCCTGGTGCCGTTGGTGGAGCACGCCGATCTGATGTTCGGTAATCATCGCGACATTGCACTGTTGCTCGACCGTGAATTCGCCGGCGACGCCGAAGACCGTCGACGCGAAGCTACCGAGGCGGCATTCGCGGCGTTCCCCCGCCTGCAGACGATCGCGTCTACCGCGCGTCACGTCGAGCATGTCGATCTTCACCGCCTGTCCGCGCGGATCGATACGCGCGACGACCATGTTCAGACCGACGAGGTCGTGCTGGCAGGCATCGTTGACCGGATCGGCGGCGGCGATGCGTTTGCGGCAGGCGTTCTCCACGGGCTTCGGTCCGGCAAGGACATCGCCGAGGTCGCGCGGATCGGCCTAGCCCTCGCAGCACTCAAGCACTCGCTGCCTGGCGACGCGAGTCTGTTCCGGCAGGCAGATATCGACGCCTATCTCGACGGGGGACTGGATGTCCGACGCTGACCGCTGGACCCGACGGTCCGTTCTTGGCACGGCTGCGGCAGTCTTGATGCCTGCGAGCGGATCGATCGGCTCGGGGGCTGCGGCCGCAGGCATTTCGCCGACGGTAAGAGCGCCTTCAGGCACGTTCGTCGGGACCAATGATCGCCAGGTCCTGACGTTCAAGGGCATACGCTACGGACGTGCCGAACGGTTTTGCGCACCCGTTGGGGTTTCCATGCCGGGGCAGACCCGTCCGGCCGATGCTTTTGGTCCGGTCTGCCCGCAATCGGGGCCCTATGGTCCGCAGTCCGAAGACTGCCTGTACCTGAACGTCTGGAGCGCAGAGACCGACGCGCGCGCTAAGAAGCCGGTGATGGTCTACATCCACGGCGGTGCCTATTCGAACGGTAGCGTCACGGATCCCTTGAACGACGGGCGGACGCTGGCTGCACGAGGCGATTGCGTCGTCGTCACCGTCAATCACCGCCTCAACGCTTTCGGCTACCTCTATCTGGCGCGGTTCGATGCTAGATTTGCGGACAGCGGCAATGCCGGGCAACTCGACCTGATACTCGCGCTCGAATGGGTTCGGGACAATATTGCGGCGTTCGGCGGCGACCCTGCGCGGGTGCTCGTATTCGGCCAGTCGGGTGGCGGCGCGAAGATCGCTACGATGATTGGGATGCCGGCAGCGTCAGGGCTGTTCCACCGAGCCGCAACGATGAGCGGGCAACAAGTCACGGTATCCGGTCCGATGCATGCCACCGAGCGCGCAAGGGAATATCTCAAGCGCCTGAACGTGACCGAGGATGATCTGTCGCCCTTGCTGACAATGTCCACGGAGCGACTTGTCGAAGCACTGGACGCGACCGACCCGATCTTGGGCGGCGGGTTGTATTTCGGTCCTGTCCTCGACATGAAATGGCTGACGCGGCATCCCTTCTGGCCCGATGCCAATCCGCTCGGGCGCGGCATTCCGATGATACTCGGCAACACCCGCGGCGAGACGCGCGGCTTCATCAGCCCGGACTCGCCGAAGGTGCGGGGGCTCGACTGGAGCAACCTGGCCGCGCGCATGGCCCCCGAACTGAAGATCGACATTCTTCCCGAATGGGTCGTCTCGCAGTATCGCGCGCGCTTTCCGACCTGGTCGGCAGTCGATGTCTTCTACGACGCCACCACCGCAGGCCGAAGCTGGCGCGGGCAAGTCGTCGAAGCCGAAGCCAGATCCGCGATCGCCGCTCCGACATGGGTGTATCAAGTCGATTTCTCGTCGCGGACGGATCCAAGACGCGGGGCCTTCCACACGATGGACATTCCGCTCGTGTTCGGCACTTTGGACGCGGCGGGTTCGCAAACCGGAACTTCGGCGGACGCGCGGTCGGCATCCGACGCGATCCAGCAAAGCTTTGTTGCTTTCGCCAAGACCGGAAATCCCCATCATGGCACCACGGCGCGCTGGCCCCGCTACGATGTCTCGGACCGCGCCACGATGATATTCGACGCCCGGTCCCGTGTCGAACACGACCCAAGAGGCTGGCAGCGCGAGCTGTTCGCCCGAGTCCCGTACGTTCAGCCGGGAAGCTGACGGATACTGCTTATCCGACGGATCTGCTGGCCGATCTGCGTCGGCGCGCACCGCCGCTGCAACGCTCGTTACCGACCCTAGTCCGACGCCGGGTCTTGGTCGGTACTCTCGAAACTCCAGCATTGAACGACGATCCGCGACCAGTCCGCCGAGCAACGAACCGCACGCACCGACGACGTGTTGACACGCAATCGATCCTCCGACATTGTTCTGACACCGGTTACCTAAGCATTTGAGGCTCCGGGGTGAGGATCAGCAACGGCTGACCATGCGGGAGAGGATGAGATGCGACCGTTCCAAGTAACGGATCTTGTTCCCCAAAACCAATTAGGGCGGTTGCGAGTCGGCGAATGACCGGATCGCAACCGGTGTCATCGGTTTGACCGGACGGGGAGTGACGTGATGGGCTTGAAGAAATCGACCAGGAACCGGCAGGCGAACTGTCTCGGGCAAATCTCCATTGGCAGCTTGATCCTCGGGCTCGCGATGCCAGCCGCCGCGTTCGCGCAGGCGGCTCAGGTCCCGAACAGCGTGACGCCCGGCACCCCCGCACAGGTCGATCTCTCTCCGGCGCAAACTGCCGTCGTGCCCGACGGTCAGCCGACCGACAGCGCCGCGACCACGGCGCCGCAAACCGCGCCGGGTACACTACCGGCAGATAGCGAGACCGCCGAGATCATCGTGACCGGCTTCCGCCGCTCGCTCGATGCCGCGCTGAACGTGAAGCGCCAATCGGTGTCATCCGTCGATGCGATCGTCGCGGAGGATATCGCGAAGTTCCCCGACCAGAACCTGGCGGAATCGTTGCAACGCATTCCCGGCATCTCGATCCAGCGCGATGCCGGCGAGGGACGTGCGATCACCGTGCGAGGGCTGGGCGCGCAGTATACGCGGGTCCGCGTCAACGGCCTCGAAACGGTCGCCACATCGACCGACGGTGCCAGCTCCAATCGCGATCGCGCATTCGATTTCAACGTGTTCGCTTCCGAGCTCTTCAATTCCATCGTCGTGCACAAGACCGCGGAAGCATCGCTCGACGAAGGGTCGCTTGGTGCGGTCGTCGACTTGAACACGGGTAACCCCCTTGGCGGCAAGACCGGCGTCACGCTCGTCGGATCGGCGCAGGCCAGTTACAATGATCTCAGCAAGAACTTCGGTCCGCGCCTTGCCGGGCTGCTCTCATGGAAGTCGGCAGACGGCACGTTCGGCGTCGCGCTGTCGGGCGCCTATACCAAGACCAACAATCTCGAACTCGGCAACAACAGCGTCCGCTGGGCGCAGGGTGTGTTCGATTCCGTGAACGGCGCCCGCTGCTTCACGCAACCGAACCGGGGCGGTACGTACACCAACGCGGCAGGCTGCGACCAGGCAGCGCTCGCGTTCCATCCGCGTATCCCGCGCTACGGCTCGGTCCGGCACGACCGCGAACGTCTTGGTCTGACGGGCAGCGTCCAATGGTCGCCGACGGACTCGACCAAGGTCTCGATCGACGGGCTCTATTCCCGCTTCAAGGAAACCCGCGAGGAAAAATGGGGCGAAGTACTGCTGCGCTCGAACGAACGCTCGATCGACATCAGCAACTTCACGATCGATGCCAACAACAATCTGGTGAAGGCGACGCTTAACGACGCCTGGGTTCGTACCGAGCACTATCTGCGTAAATCGCAGACCGAGTTCTATCAGCTGGGTGGCAGCTGGGATCAGGACGTGACCGAGAAGTTCCGCTTCACGTTGCTCGGCGGCTTCTCGAAATCGGATGCGACGATCCCCGTCGAGACGACGTTCGTGTTCGATGATCGCGACGCCCAGGGCTATAGCTACGATTATACGGACATGAAGCATCCGACGTTGACGTTCGGGACCAGCGTTACCGACCCGGCGAACTTCCAGTTGGCCGAGATCCGCGACCGGCCGTCGGAGACGGTCAACACGTTCCGTACCGCGCAGCTCCGCACCGAATGGGACGTCGCGGAAGGGTTCCAGATCAAGACCGGCGCGATGTATCGGCGCTTCTCGTTCGATACCAAGGGCTTCTCGCGTGATGCGGTGGTCTGTCCGAACGCAGGCGGCAAGGACGTCGTGCTGGGTACCCTGAACTGTTCGCCGAACACGCTGTTCGGCCCGACTGCGGTCTACGGGTTCCCTGCAGGCAGCCTCGGCGAAGTCTTCAACCTTGGCAAGGCCGGTCAGCCTTCGGGATCGACCACCAGTTTCCTCGTGCCGAACATCGATGCGTCGGCCGCCTATACGGGACTTTACCGCCGCACGCCGACCGTGCTGGTGGGCGATACCCGCAGCGTGATTGAGGAAGTCACCGGTGGTTATGCCGAGTTCGACGTGAAGGGCGATATCCTCGGCCTCAACTATGCGGCGAACGCTGGCATGCGGTATGCGCATACGAGCCAGAAATCGACCGGCATCTCATCTGCCGTCGTCGGTGGCGTCACCGTCAACACGCCAGCGACGGTGGGCCGAAGCTATGACGATTGGCTCCCGGCGATCAACGTGGCGTTCTTCCCGACCGAGAAGGTCATCCTGCGCGGTGCGATCTCGAAGGTGCTGACACGGCCCAGTCTCGGCAGCCTGACGCCGGGCGGATCCGTCGATGGCTTCAACTACCGCGTGACGTTCGGCAACCCGCTGCTCAAGCCATTCCGCGCGACGGCGTTCGACCTCGCCGCCGAATGGTATTTCGCGCCGCAATCGATTTTCTCCGTCGCGCTGTTCAAGAAGCTGATCGAAAGCTTCCCCGTCACGCAGCCACGCAGCGGCACGTTCGCCTCGACCGGCCTGCCGCTTTCCGTGATCCCCGCCAGTTCGCCAGCCGCGCTCAATCCGGAAGGCCAGGAATGGCAGATCAACGCGCCCGTAAACGGCGTCGGCGCATCGTTGAAGGGGATGGAAATCTCGCTTCAATCAAGCTTCCGCTTCCTGCCGGGCTTCCTGAAGAATTTCGGCTTCCTGGCCAATGCCACGTTCGTCGATTCCAAGGCGGACTATACCCAGGCCGGTCCCGCGACCACGGTATCGCGCGCAACGTTCAATCCGGTTACCGGCGCGGTAATCTCGCCGGGAGGCGTGCTGGGCGCGTTGCCTGCCATCACGCGCACTGCGACGCTCTACGGCCTGTCGAAGCGCGCCTATAACGGCACGCTGTACTATGAGGACAAGAAGTTCAGCGCGCGTGGGTCGGTCAGCTATCGCAGTCCGTATATCGACGGGAGTTCGGCGACGGGCAATCTGTTCGAAGGGTACAACTCGACACTGAACGTCGATGCCTCGCTGCGCTACAAATTGACGCCCGCGGTCGAGGTCTCTCTGGAAGGCACGAACCTCACCGACAATTACCGCAGCCGGTACAATGATCTCGACGCGAACCGGAACTACGAGAACAACCATTTCGGCCGCACGTTCCTGGCCGGCGCGCGGTTCAAGATGTAGCGCGAACGCCGTCGACCTTCGGGCGCACCCCTTAGCGAGGTGCGCCCGTTATAGTTCGTCCGTGCCGAAGCCCAACGCCTCCGTCAGGGCTGACCGTGCCCGTGCGCATCGATCCCACAAGCGGGGGTCGCCAAGTTCTTCGGGAGCGATCGATTCCGGCCATTCTTGGGTAATGACCTGTTCGAGCCGGGCGCAAACCGTCTCGTTGAGCAGAAAGCGCGGGTCGATCGCGGCAAGCGCGTCCGCGTCAACCTGGACGCGCAACCTGAGGCAAGCGGGGCCACCACCGTTGCGCATCGATTCGCGGACGTCGACGACCTCCAGGCGATCGATCGGACCGCCCTGCGCGATGAGTTCGTTCAGCCACGCCCAGACCGCCGCATTCTCCTGCGCCTCGCCAGGCAGGACCAGGGTCATGCCCCCGTCCGGCATCGTCACCAGCTGAGAATTGAACAGATACGTCCTGATCGCGGTATCCAGGCTGACCCGGTCGGCAGGAACCTCGATGGTCACGACATCCGGGACCAAGGCGGCCAGCGCCGCATACAGAGCCGCGGGATCGGCAAACGCGGCTTCGTGAGCGAACAGGACATGGCCGTTCGCGACGGCGACGACGTCATTGTGGAAAGCCCCCGCCGCGATCGCCGCATCGCTCTGGCGCACCACCAGTGAGCGGGCGGGGGAGAGACCGTGCCGACGGGCGACGGCTTCGCTTGCGGTACGGTGCTGGCGGGACGGGAAGCCACCCGATTGCCCCTCACCATAGACGAACATTTCCACCGCCGGCCCGCCTGAACGGGGCGCGATACGCATGAAGTTCGCGGCGCCCTCATCGCCGAAGGCCGCCGGCAACGGGGCATGAATCCGGAAGAAGCGAGGATCAGGAAACGCAAGACGAAGTTGCCGCTCGGTCTGTCCGGCCTCGCTGGCGCGGTGCGGCATGGTCGACAGGTTGGCCACCGAGAGATGGCACAGCCCGTCGCGCGTGTCCGGCGCCGGCGAGACCGTCGCGGCGTTCGCGGTCCACATCGCCGATGCGGACATCGCATTGGCGACGAGGGCCCGGTCGGACATCCAAGCCGAAGCGAGCGTTTCGGTATCGCTGCCGTTGAACCCCAGCGTTCGCAACCAGTCGGTGTTCGGCCTGACGTGCGGGAGAAAGACGCCCTGGCCAAGCCCCATCGCCAACATCCGCCGCATCTTACCAACACCCTGAAGCGCAGCGAGCCGAGGGGACGACACCGCGCCGGCATTGGCGAACGAGGCACGATTGCCGATAGATAGCCCGGCATAATTGTGCGTCGGACCGACGATGCCGTCGAAGTTGACCTCGATCACGCTGTTACTCCCAAGCTTCCACGTTCGACTAAGTTTGCCGGTACCGGCGTCAGCGGGGAGGATAGCGGGAATGGGCTACGGGGTAAAACGGCACCACCGACGGCAAGTGTCGAGACAGCGCCACGTTGCACGGCGGAAACCTACGCCAGGCTACCGACCTTACACACTCAGCGATGTGTCTGGATATAGTCGGGCAGACAGGATTCGAACCTGCAATTGCCAGGTCCCGAACCACCTGCGCTACCAGCCCGCGCCACCCCATGGCGGCGTCGCAGTTCTAGCGTACCTGCTCGGATGTGAAAGCGCCAACAGGGCGAAGACGCGAAAAACTGTCCACGCGGCTATGCGTGCCAAGCATGCGACGACGCGAGGTTCCGATCATGACGCGTCTGTGGCACATCTCGTGAATGGGTGGGGCATCGACAGCAGCGGCTTGGCTGCGCAAGAGTGTATTCGGCATCGTTGCGGCGCTGACCGTTAATGGGCCGGCTACGGCGCAGGACGATGCGGGGTTTCAATCCTACATGGTTGCGCTGCGTCAGCAGGCGCTTGCGGACGGCGTAAGCGTCCGTACGGCGGATGCGGTCTTTCCGGGACTGACGCTCAATACGCGCGTCATCGAACTGGACCGCGCGCAGCCCGGCGCCACCAACTCGAGCGCCGTTCCCGCGTTTGCACCGTACCGGACACAGCATGTCGATCCGGCAAGGATCGCGCGTGGGCGGCAGACATATCAAGCGCAACGCTACCGACTGCAGCGGATCGAACAGCAAACCGGCGTGCCGGAGTCGATCATGGTCGCGATCTGGGGCCATGAAACGAACTACGGAAGCTATACCGGTAATTTCGATCTGCTTCGCTCGCTCGCGAGCCTGGCATACGAGGGCAGGCGGCGGTCGTTATTCGCCGGCGAGTTCATCGCCGGGCTGAAGATGCTCGACCGCGGCGTGACGCGCGACCAGTTGAAGGGAAGCTGGGCAGGGGCCACCGGCAACCCCCAGTTCCTGCCATCGATATATCTTCGCATCGCGCGCGACGGCGACGCCGACGGGCGAGCGGACATCTGGAACAGTCCCGCAGACACACTCGCGTCGATCGGCAATTACTTCGTCGACGCCGGATGGCGGGCAGGGCAGCCCTGGGGGGTCGCGGTCGGCGTACCCGCCGGGTTCGATCGCTCCCAGGTCCGTAATCGCCTGGTGTCGCCGCGCTGCCCACGCGTGTTCGAACGGCATAGTGGTTGGCGAACGATCGCCGAATGGCGCGCGCTGGGCATCACGTCGCAGAGCGGCAGCTGGCCGTCCGATGGCGTCATGGCGACGCTGCTCGAGCCGGACGGGCAGGGGGCGACCGCCTATTTGCTGACCAGCAATTACCGGGTCATCCTCGATTACAACTGTTCGAATTTCTACGCGCTGTCGGTCGGATTGCTGGCCGATGCGGTCGAGCGCTAAGGCTCTCTGCCTCGCATTCGCGTTGGCTGCGTGCGGTCATGCGCGCGAAAGTGGCGGCGCGGTCCTTTCGGCGGGTGGCGGGCTGTATGGCGGCTACGAGGATACCGGCGTCGCAAGCTGGTACGGCGAGGAATTGACCGGCAACCGGACCGCATCGGGCGAGGCGTTCGATCCCGATGCGATGACCGCGGCGCATCGTACGCTGCCGCTCGGGTCGTTCGTCGAGGTGACGTCGCTGGAGACGGGGCGGTCGATCCTGGTGCGGATCAACGACCGGGGGCCAGGTCGACGCGATCGGATGATCGACCTGTCGCGCGCCGCTGCTCATCTGCTGGGGACGGATCGTCGTCAGGTCGCCGCCGTCCGCATTCGCGCGATCGTTCCGACACTCCGGGACGTTTCACTGCTGCGATCCGGCAAGGGCGTTGCGTTGCCATCAACCGATCTCCCGGCGCGCTATACGCTCGCGACGAGCCAGTATTCGGCGCCCGAGCATAAACCGTTGCCCACGTTCGCGGCGGGCCAGCGGTATCTGTTGCAGGTCGCGACGTTTTCGAACGAGGCGCGCGCGACGGCACTGGCGAAGCGGCTCGACGCCGATGTCATCCGGATCGGCGGGCTGTACCGCGTTCGGATCGGACCATTCGGCAATCCCTCCGCATTGCAACGCGCACGTGACGCGGTCGCCGAGCGCGGCTATGGCGATGCACAGGTCCTGCCCACGGATTGAGTTCCCTTTTGCCTACGGAATCCCCATGAAGAAGCTGATCGTTGCCCCGATTGCCGCCATCGCGCTGGCCCATCCTTCCGTCGCCGCCGCGCCGCAGTTCCAGACCGCGGCGCCGATCGCGTATATGGAAGACCTGTCGTCGGGCGCGGTGTTGTTTGCGCGCGATGCGGACCGCCGTATGCCGCCAGCCTCGCTCGCCAAGATGATGACCGTCTATGTCGCGTTCGACATGGTCAAGAGGGGTGAACTGAAGCTCGATCAGCCGATGACCGTCCGCCCCGAAACCTGGGCAAAATGGCATGGTCCTGCCGCGGGTTCGACGATGTTCCTTTCGTCGGGTGAGAACGTCAGCGTGGCAAACCTCCTCTACGGTATCGTCACGCTCTCGGGCAACGACGCGTGCATCGTTCTCGCCGAGGGCATCTCGGGGTCGGAGCAGGCGTTCACCGAGCGGATGAACCGCAAGGCGGCCGAACTTGGGCTGAAGGACAGTCATTTCGGAACCGCCAATGGCTGGCCCGACAATGGCGTCACCTACGTGACGGCACATGACCTCGCCAAACTCGCCGCGGCGACGATCACCAACTACCCCGACCTGTACAAGCAATTCTATTCGAAGCGCGATTTCACCTGGGGCAAGACGATGGGCGGCAGCGCGATCACGCAGGCCAACCGGGATCCGATCCTCGGTCGAGTGGCCGGCGCCGACGGACTGAAGACCGGACATACCGAAGAGGCCGGCTATGGCTTCACCGGCTCGGCCGTACAGAACGGACGCCGGCTCGTCATGGTCGTGGCTGGCCTGACCAGCGCCAACCAGCGCGCCGAAGAATCGGTTCGGTTCATGGAATGGGGCTTCCGGGCGTGGCAGTCCAAGCCGATCGTCGCGAAGGGTCGCAAGATCGAGACCGCCCCCGTCCAGCTCGGCAACGCCTCGTCGGTCGGACTGGTCGCGCCAAAGGCGCTGACGGTAACCTTGCCCGCAGGCACCTCGCCAAACCTTACGGCAAAGGTCGTCTACGACGGGCCGATCAAGGCGCCGATCACGGCAGGCCAGCATATTGCCGATCTGGTCGTCACGACCTCCGACGGGCTTCAGCAGACCATGCCGCTCGTTGCAGAGAAGGACGTTGCAGTTGCCGGCTTCTTCGGGCGCGCATGGGCGGGGCTGACCGGGTTCTTCGGCTGATGACGTCGCCGCGTGTCGCGCGACGGGCATGACCGCAGTTTACGGTAACGAGGGCGCGCAGTCCGCATTCCTCTCGGCGATGCGGGGCGGATCGCTGCACCACGCCTGGTTGCTGACCGGACCGCAAGGCGTGGGCAAGGCGACGTTCGCGCGCGCGGCGGCAATGCGGATGTTGGCCGACGGCGTAGCCCTGGATGGGGCTGCCGTCGGCTTCGACGTGGCCGAGGGCGATAGGACGCGGTCGTTGATCGAGGCCGGTTCGCATCCGGATTACCGCGTCCTCGCCCGCCTGCCCAAGGATCCGGAGAAACCAGACCAGGATCTCGCGCGCAGCATCACGATCGCGCAGGTGCGGACGTTGCAACCCTTGTTTGCGACGACGCCATCGATGAGCCCGCGCCGCGTCGTGCTGATCGATGCGATCGACGATCTGGAGCGGGGCGGCGCGAACGCCTTGCTCAAGAATCTCGAAGAACCCCCGGCGGGAACGATCTTTCTTCTGATCAGCCATGCGCCCGGACGGCTGCTTCCTACGATCCGATCGCGGTGCCGTCTCCTGCGGTTCGACGCGCTCGGCGCGGAGGACGTGACGACCGCGATCCGGGCGATGCGCCCGGACGCCGACGAGCAGGAAGTCGCGGCGCTCGTCAGGGCCAGTGACGGTGCGCCGGGACGCGCGCTTCGCTATGCGGGCCTGGATATCGCCGGGATCGACGATGCGCTGGCGGCGATTGCCGCAGATGGCGACCGCGACAATGGTCGTCGTCTGAAGCTAGCAAAGGCGCTCGCCGGCAAGACGTCGCAACCCCGGTACGAAGCGTTCCTCGATCGCGCGCAGGCGTTTATCGCGGACGCCGCGCGCGTTCGGTCGGGCCCGTCGCTACGAACCGCGCTCGATGCCCATGCGGCCGCGCGGGACCTGGCCGGCGCCGCAGTCGGACTTTCCCTCGACGCTCAGGCGACTGTCTTCGAGATGGCGGGTATCGTCGCGTCGCTACGGCACTGACCCGAGGATGATTTGAACGACGGTCATAGCCTGGGCTTCACCTGATCGGAGCGATGCTCTAGGAGCGCGGCATGGCCGACCCCTTCTATATCACCACCGCTATCCACTATCCCAATGGCCGCCCGCACATTGGCCACGCGTATGAGATGATCGCAGCCGACGCGATCGCGCGTTTTCAACGCCAGGCCGGACGCGACGTCCTTTTCCAGACCGGGACCGACGAGCATGGCCTGAAAATGACGCAGGCCGCGCGCGAACGGGGCATTCCGGTACGTGAGTTCGCCGACGAGATGTCGGCCCATTTCAGTGCTATGGCGGACCGCCTTGGCATCTCGTACGATCGCTTCATCCGGACCGTGGACAAGGATCACTACGCCGCGAGCCAGGCAATCTGGAAGGCGATGGCGGAAGCGGGCGACCTGTATCTCGACCGGTACGAAGGGTGGTACTCGGTCCGCGACGAAGCGTTCTACGATGAGGCGGAATTGTCGGGGGAGGGCGATGATCGCCGTTCACCGCAGGGAACGCCGGTCGAGTGGACCGCGGAGGAAACATGGTTCTTCCGTCTTTCGAAATACCAGCAACCCCTGCTCGATCTCTACGCGGCCAATCCGGACTTCATCCGTCCGGAAAGCCGCCGTAACGAGGTCATGCGCTTCGTCGAGGGCGGGCTGAAAGATCTTTCGGTCTCCCGCACCAGCTTCGACTGGGGCGTGCCGGTGCCTGACAGTCCCGGCCACGTCATGTATGTCTGGGTCGACGCGCTGACCAATTACCTGACCGGCGTGGGCTATCCCGACAAGGCCGACGATGGGGCCAAATACTGGCCTGCCGACATCCACCTGATCGGCAAGGACATCGTCCGCTTTCACGCGGTGTATTGGCCGGCGTTCCTGTTGTCCGCCGGGATCGCGTTGCCAAAGAGCGTCTTTGGTCACGGCTTCCTGCTGACACGCGGCGAGAAAATGTCGAAGTCGGTTGGCAACGTGGTCGATCCGATGGCGTTGGCGGACGCGTTCGGCGTCGACGCGCTTCGCTATTTCTTCCTGCGCGACGTCAGCTTCGGACAGGATGGAAGCTATTCCGCCGAAGCCATCGTAACCCGCGTCAATGCGGAGCTGGCGAACAGCTTTGGCAACCTCGCCCAGCGAACATTGTCGTTCATCGCGAAAAACCTGGACGGCGTGTTTCCTTCGGTGGGCACGGTCGCGGATGCCGACGGCATGCTGATCGAGGAAATCGTCGTGGCCTGCGCGGGGTTCAAATCCGCCTTTACCGACCTAGCACTGTCGCAGGCGATCGAGGCATGGATGCGCGGCGTGTTCGCGTGCAACCAGTATATCGACGCACAAGCGCCCTGGGCATTGCGCAAGACCGATCCCGACCGGATGCATGCCGTGTTGCGCACGCTGGTCCGCGCGATCCGCATGCTGGCGATCGCCATCCTGCCCGTCGTTCCGGAGTCCGCCGGCAAGGTGCTGGACCAGATTGGCGCCGTCGAGCGTGATCATGCTGCGATCGACGACGACGGATGGTTTGACCGGGTCGCGGCGTCCGACTTCCGGATCGCACCGCCGTCCCCGGTGTTCCCCCGTCTTGAACTTCCTGCGGAGGCCTGATGCTCGCCGACAGCCATTGTCACCTGAACTATAAGGGTCTCGTCGAGGATCAGCAGGCGGTGCTCCAGCGTGCGCGGGCCCGCGGCGTGACCGCCATGCTGAACATCTCGACACGGGAAAGCGAATGGGACGACGTCGTCGCCACCGCCGATCGCGAGCCAGATGTATGGGCGACGATCGGCATCCATCCGAACGAAGCGGACACCTATCCGGATGTCGACGCGGCAAGGCTGATCGAACGCGCGCAACATCCGCGGGTCGTGGGTCTCGGCGAAAGTGGCCTCGATTATTTTCGGGATACCGCTGACCGCGCCCGCCAGCAGAAGAGCTTCCGTGCCCATATCGCCGCATCGCGCGAAACCGGGTTGCCGATCGTCGTGCACACCCGTGACGCCGAGGACGATACAGCGTCGATCATGGCCGACGAGATGGGGAAGGGCGCCTATCCCGGAGTCATCCATTGCTTCACGGCAAGTGGAGTTTTCGCCGACAAGGCGTTGGAAATGGGCCTTTATATCTCCATATCCGGGATCGTGACGTTCAAGAACGCGCAGGACCTGCAGAAGACCGCGGCTCGGCTGCCAGTCGAACGGCTGCTCATCGAAACGGACGCTCCGTTCCTGGCGCCGGTACCGCATCGCGGAAAGACCGGCGAACCCGGTTTCGTCGCCGATACAGCAAAGTTTCTCGCCGAGCTGCGCGGAGAGTCCGTCGAGGAGCTGTCGCGCGTTACCGCCGAGAACTTTCACCGGCTGTTCGCCAAGACCCGTCCGACGAGCGCAACCGGAAGGTGAGAATTACCATACTCGGGTCCGGCACATCGTCGGGCGTACCGCGGATCGGCAACGACTGGGGCGATTGCGACCCGTCCGAGCCTCGCAACCGTCGAACGCGGGCGTCCGCGCTGATCGAGCACGACGGTACGCGCATTCTGATCGACACCGGGCCGGACATGCGCGAGCAGTTGCTGGCTGCAGACGTCGACCGGGTCGATGCGGTCATCTGGACGCACGACCATGCGGACCATTGCCACGGCATCGATGATCTACGCCAGCTCTACCACGTGAGCGGTACGCCCGTACGGGGCTATGCACGGCCGGCGACCCTGGCGGCGCTCGACGCGCGTTTTACCTATGCATTTCACGGCCGCGCGGGCTATCCGCCGACGATCGAGGCGAAGGCGTTGCCCGATCGGCTGGAGATCGGTGGCATTGCGATCAGCGTGACCGATCAGCCCCACGGGAACATCCATGCCGCCGGATTGCGGTTCGAAGCCGGCAACGCCGCGATCGGATATGCGACGGATTTCAATATCATGACCGATGATATGGCGACCATGTACGAAGGCCTGGACATATGGGTCGTCGATGCTCTTCGCCGGCGGCCGCATCCGACGCATATGGAGTTGCCGGCCGTACTGGACTGGGTCGAACGGCTCAGGCCCGGTCGTACGGCTTTGATCCATATGGACCACAGCATGGACTATGCGCGCTTGTGTGCCGAATTGCCGCCGGGCGTCGAGCCTGGGTATGATGGTCTCGTACTGGAAGCATGATCGGCTTGCGCTGGCGTCCGGCTTCGCAGGAGCAACCCACGCCTCCAAACCACACCGGATTTAACATAATGTATATTATCGATCTTGCGGTATCGGCCTTGGATCTGAATGTTCGGGAGCATTCGTCGTGATCGAGCGGCTCGTTGCGATCATGGCTCGTTTGCGCGATCCCGTCGACGGATGTGACTGGGATCGCGCGCAGACCTGGTCGACCATCGCGCCGTACACCATCGAGGAAGCCTATGAGGTTGCCGACGCGATCGAGCGGAACGATCCGGTCGACCTCAAGGACGAGCTGGGTGACCTGTTGCTTCAGGTGGTCTTCCATAGCCGGATCGCCGAGGAAGCCGGCCAATTCGCGCTGGCCGACGTCGTGACGTCGATCGCCGACAAGATGGAACGTCGCCATCCCCACATCTTCGGGCAGGCCGAGCGTTCGCCTGGTTGGGAAACCATAAAGGCCGAAGAACGCGCGGCCAAGCCAGATGCGAGCGCGCTGGCGGGCGTGGCGCTTGGCCTTCCAGCGCTGTCGCGTGCCGACAAGTTGCAGAAACGTGCAGCCCGCGTCGGCTTCGACTGGCCCGACAGCGCCGGTCCATTGGCGAAGGTCTACGAAGAGATCGAAGAAGTTCGCGAGGCTCCGTCCGATAGCATAGCCGAGGAGATCGGCGACCTGCTGTTCGCGGTGGCCAACTGGGCTCGACATCTCGGCATCGACCCCGAGGCGGCGCTGCGTGCCGGCAATGCCAAATTCGAAGGACGGTTCCGGGCGATCGAGGAACAAGGCGGCGACAATTTTGCCGACCTGTCCCTCGACGACAAGGAAGCCCTATGGCAGGCGGTCAAGCATCGCGGCGGATGAACCTGTCATAATCGGCTTCGGACAGTCGGACGTCGTAGGTCGTCACGAGGTCGTCGCTGGAGCTGCCGAACACCTCGCCGTGCGCGTGCAGCCACGCGGCCCCCGCCCCGTCGCCGGCGTCCAGCTTGATACTGTAGCGTCGGTGCGCGTCGGTGAGTTTTGCCGCAACCTGATCGATCAGGTTCTGGACCCCTTCCCCGCTGAGCGCGGAAATTGCGACCACGTCGTCACGCCGGGCGGCCTCGCCGGCAATCTCATCATGCGTGTCGGCATCCAGCAGGTCGAGCTTGTTCCAGACCTCGAACCGCGGCGTGTCGTCATCGACGCCGATCTCGGCCAGCACCGCTTCGACATCGGCGCGCTGCGCCTCGGTATCGGGATGTGCGATGTCGCGGACATGGACGAGCAAGTCGGCGGAAACCACCTCTTCGAGCGTCGCCTTGAACGCGGCCACCAGCTGCGTCGGCAGGTCCGAAACGAAACCGACCGTGTCGGACAGGATGGCCTTGTCCAGACCGGGGAGCTGGATCTGTCGCAACGTCGGGTCGAGCGTTGCAAACAGCAGATCCTCGGCCATCACGTCCGCCCCCGTCAGTCGATTGAACAGCGTCGACTTGCCGGCATTGGTGTAACCGACCAGCGCGATGACCGGCCACGGCGCGCGCTGGCGTCGTTCCCGGTGCAAGCCACGGGTGCGACTGACCTGTTCGAGCTCGCGACGCAAACGCGCCATGCGGTCGCGGATCAGCCGGCGATCTGCCTCGATCTGGGTCTCGCCGGGGCCACCGAGGAAGCCGAAACCGCCCCGCTGGCGCTCGAGATGCGTCCAGCTCCGCACCAGTCGCCCGGCCTGATAATCGAGATGGGCAAGCTCGACCTGCAGACGACCCTCGGCCGTCGCAGCACGCTCGCCGAAAATCTCGAGAATGAGACCGGTACGATCGATGACCTTGGTTTCCAGCGCCTTTTCGAGATTGCGCTGCTGGATCGGGCTCAGGCTCGCGTCGAAGACGACCAGTCCGGCCTCTTCCATGCGAACCTGCGTCGCGAGCAGTTCGACCTGCCCGCTGCCGATCAGCGTTGCAGGCTTGGCCTGGCGAACGCGGTACGCGATCCGTTCGACCACCTCGACGCCAATCGCCGCGGCTAGCCCAGCTGTTTCCTCGAGCCGGGCGTCGACGTCCCGCGAGGCATCGCCCTGATCGGGAAGAACGACGATCGCGCGGGTGCCACGGGTAAACTCGTCCCGATCGCGTTCGAAACCACTACTCAATCGTCATCGTCCGTTTCATCCGTGTCGGTTGGTTCTTCGGCGAGGTTCAGCGGGCGTGCCGGCTGGATCGTCGAGACCGCGTGCTTGTACACGAGCTGCGCCATGCCTTCGCGCTGCAGCAACATGCAGAACAGGTCGAAGCCCGCGATCTGACCCTGCAGCATGACGCCGTTGATCAGGAACATGGTCACGCTGTCTTCGGATTTGCGCACCGCGTTCAGGAAGATTTCCTGTAGCAGCGGGTGCTTCTTCTGGTTTTCTCCGACCGCGTCGACGATCGCCGACACGTCCATCGGTCCCGCCGGCATGATCGTCGAAATCGCATGCTTGTAGATAAGCTGCGACTGGCCATCACGGCGAAGCAGGACGGAAAAATTATCGAACCATGTGACGATGCCCTGGAGCTTCACGCCCTTGACGAGGAACATGGTAACCGGCGTCTTCGAGCGCCGTAGAGCGTTCAGAAAGAGATCCTGAAGCGAGCCTGGTTTTTCGGCCAATGGGATAACCCTTTGTTTTTGGCGGGACTTTGCCCGCGAGGCGCTGTTTCCCAGCGTCGGAGATGCGCCCGGTTACCGGGCACGGATAGTGATCTATGATCGAAGCACCCTTAGTTCCAGAGGGCGGCCGAAATACGGCAATCAATCCTCGCGGGTTTCGGTGATCCCCAGAAGCTTCAGTTTGCGGTGCAATGCCGAGCGCTCCATGCCGATGAAGCTCGCGGTACGCGAAATGTTTCCCGAGAACCGGCGGATCTGAACCCGGAGATATTCGCGCTCGAACGTCTCGCGCGCTTCTCGCAGCGGCGAACCCATGATCGCCGTCGACCCGGCGGACCCTATATCGCCCTGATCGCCCAACACTTCGGCAGGAAGGAGATCGAGGTCGATGCGGCCTATCCGGTCGCCGGGCGCCAGAATGATGGTCCGTTCGACGACGTTGCGAAGCTGCCGGACATTGCCCGGCCAGTCGTAGGACTGCAGCGCGACCATCGCATCGGCGGCAATCTCGGGCGTCGGCACCCGCCGCTCAGAGGCGTAATGCGCGATAAAGTGCTGAACGAGCGCCGGAATGTCCTCGCGACGGTCCGACAATGGCGGGATCATCACCGGTACGACGTTGAGCCGGTAGTAGAGATCCTCGCGGAAACGGCCTTCGGCAATCTCGAACACCAGGTCGCGTGCCGTGGCCGAGACCACGCGGACATCGACCTTGACCACCCGCGTGCCGCCAACGCGCGTAAAACTTTGGTCCGTCAGGGCACGCAGGATGCGTGCCTGGGTCGCGATCGGCATGTCGGCGATCTCGTCGAGGAACAGGGTACCGCCGTGCGCCTGCTCGAACAGGCCTGGACGGACCAGGTCCCCCGCTTCCTCGACGCCGAACAGTTCCTCGTCGACCCGCTCGGGGGTCATGCGGGCGGCGCTGACGATGATGAAGGGCGCGTCGGTCCGCAGGCTCCAGCCATGAAGCAGACGTGCCGCGACTTCCTTACCGACGCCAGCCGCGCCCATGATAAGCACGCGACTGCCCGTGGCGGCGACGCGCTTCAGGGTCGCACGAACCCCGTTGATCGATCCCGAGCTCCCCGTGAGATCGGTTTCGCGACCGACGGTCGCGCGCAGCGTGGCGACCTCGCGGCGGAGGCGCTCGGTCTCGGTCGCGCGCGCCACCATCAACAGGAGCCGCTCGGCCTCGAAGGGCTTCTCGATGAAGTCGGACGCCCCGCGCCTGATCGCGGCGACGGCGGTGTCGAGATTGCCGTGCCCCGAGATCACCAGCACCGGGATCGACGGGTCGCGGCGCTTGATCTCGTCGAGCAGTTCCAAGCCGTCCAGCCGGGAGCCCTGGAGCCAGACGTCGAGCAGCACCAGCGACGGACGCCGGGCTGCGATCGCCTCCAACGCGGAATCGCTGTCGCCAGCGTCGCGCGTGTCATAGCCCTCGTCCTCCAGGACGCCGGCCACCAGTTCGCGAATGTCACGTTCGTCGTCTACGACGAGAATATCGAGCGCCATCAAATCATGTCCGGTTGCGAGTCATCGTGGCGAGTTGGCCCTCCCCTGCCAACTCGGGTGCGGATGCCCCTTGGTCGAGCGCGGCGAGCGCCTTGGTATCGAAGTTCATCGTGACGAGAGTGCCGCCACCGGGCCGATCGGAAAACCCGATCGTTCCGCAATGCTCCTCAATGATCTTCTTGACGATGGCAAGCCCGAGACCGGTGCCGCGTGCACGCGTCGTCACATAGGGCTCGACGATACGGTCGCGATCGGCGGGGAGGCCAATCCCCGTATCGGCCACCGCGATCTCGACGGCATTCGGCTTTTCAACCAATGTCATCGTTACCGTCCCACCCGGTTCCCCGCGCGTTTCAATCGCTTCCACGGCGTTTTTAACGATGTTGGTGAGAGCCTGACCGATCTGGCGACGATCGCACACGAGCGCCAAGCGAGGGTCGTCATGGACCAGGTGGAAGCCGATACCCGGATGCGCGACCTCGTGGAGGAATAGCGCCTGTCGCGCCGCATCGACCAGGGATTCCTCACGGAAGACCGGTTTCGGCATGCGGGCAAAGGAGGAGAATTCATCGACCATACGACGCAGATCGCCGACCTGGCGGATGATCGTATCGGTCAACCGCGAGAACGTGCCGTCCTGCATCTCGATCTTGCCGCCATACCGACGCTGCAGGCGCTCTGCAGCCAGCTGAATCGGGGTCAACGGGTTCTTGATCTCGTGCGCGATGCGACGCGCGACATCCGACCATGCCGCACGACGCTGATCGAGAAGTTGCTGCGTGATGTCGTCGAAAGTGAGGATCGGCCCGGTCGCTGGACGCGCGATCCTGACCGCGAGCGTCCGCGTTTCGCCGCCCTGCCCGACCTCGACGATCGCCTCTCGATCTCCACTGTCGAGCATCGTGTCGAGTTCGGGTGCGACGTCGCCAAGCTTGCGCCCGACAAGGCTGCCGGAGCCGGCGCGAGTGCCCAGCAGCGCCGTCGCGGAATCGTTCGTAATCGTGATCGTACGGTCGCGGCCGGTGGCGATCACACCGGCCGATACGCCCGCCATGACCGCCTCGATGAGCGCCCGACGGTTCTCGAGCTGACCGTTCGCGGTCAACAATTCGGTATTCTGCTCTTCGATCCGCGTCGTCATCTGATTGAAGGCACGCGCCAATGTGCCTACCTCGTCTCGGCTCCGGGGATCCGGGACGCGTGCCCGCAAATCGCCGTCCGCGACGCGTCGGGCTGCATCGACCAGCTCGCCGACCGGGCGGACCACCCGGTCGGCGACCGCCAGTGCGATCCACACCGCAATGCCGACGATCAGCAGCGATATCAGGAGCAGCGCCGCATTGAACGTCAGCTGCAGGCTGCGCGAGCGCGCGAGCAAGGATCGATAGCTCGTGAGGACCTCGTTGGCGCGCGTCGTCTGGCCGGACAGAAGCTTCGTGTCCTCGACGCGCCCTGCGTACAAAAACAGCTCGTCCGATCCGGGAAGCATCGTGATCGTCTGGATGCGGTCGCCGGTTACCGTGACGACTGCGGTTTTCCCGGCGCGCAACTGAGAGATCGCAGCGGGGGTAACCTGGCGTGCGAAGTCGATTTCATACGGGTTCACGATCGCGAAGGTCTGGATATCGCCCTGCGGCGTGACCTTGAACAGCGCGCCCTCCGACAGGCTGCGGTAATAGACTTGCTGCAGGAAGAATCCCGAGAACTCGCGGCTTTGCAGGGATCGCTCGCGCAGATAGCCGGACATGTCGCCCGCCATCGTCACGGTAGCCTCCTGCCAGCGATTGAGCTGCCGGGCGTAGGAGGATTGCGCCAGCGCGGTCGCGTTCTCGAGCATCCCGCGCGCCTGGTCGGAATACCAGAACTGAACGCCGTACTGGAACAGCAGCGATGCAAAGATCGTCACCAGCAGCATCGGCACCGCCGCGACGATCGAGAAGAGCGCGACGAGCCGGACGTGCAGCCTGCCGCCGCCGCCAACCGGCGAACGCGCTGCCCGACGCATCGCGACGCGGCGTCCCAGCAGCATCATCAACGCTATGCCAGGCACCAGATTGGCGACGAGCAGCAACGCTACCAGAGGCGGCGCGATGAGCCGCTGCGGTGCATCGGTTCCGACGATGACGAAGTAGCTCGCGATCGCGATCCCGATCGCAACCGCCAGCACGAGCAGCTCGACGGCGGGCGTCACCACGAACCGGTTGCCCGGTCCATCTTCATCCACAGGTAGCGTCGCGGAAGCGATCATCGTTGCTGCGGTACAACGTCAACCGTTGCCTTGAAACCACATAATGCGGGAATCAGCGTCCACCTGCGTCATTCAGACGAATGTCGACTACGGCGATACCCAAGGTATCGAGACGCTTGCGCAGCGTATTGCGGTTGATGCCCATCGCCCGTGCGGCACGAAGCTGGTTCTGGCCGTGCCGTGCGAGCATGGCCTCGATGAGGGGCCGCTCAACCTCGCCGATAACCCGGTCGTACAACGTGCCATCGTCGAGAGCGGCGGGATCCTCGCGCGCGATACGTTCGATCAGCCCGTGAACCGCTTGCGCGATATCGACGTCGGCGGCTTGCCCGGTGACCGTATGTACGCCGATCATCGAACGAATTGCCTCGGCGCCGATCACTTCGTCGCGGGACAGCACGGCCAGACGACGCATCAGGTTTTCAAGTTCGCGAACGTTGCCGGGCCAGTCATGCACCGCGAGTGCCGTCAACGCGTCACCGGCGAGTTGCCGCCGCGGCAGTCCCTGGACCGCTGCATGGTCAAGAAAGTGACGGGCCAGCAGCGCGATATCCTGCCGGCGTTCGCGCAAGGCAGGCAGGACGATCGGCACGACGTTGAGGCGGTAGAAAAGGTCTTCGCGAAACTGTCCGTTCGCCACGTGAACCGCGAGATCGCGATTGGTCGCGGCGACGATACGGACGTCGACCCGGATGGTACGCGCGCCGCCCACGCTGGTGAATTCGCCCGACTGCAGCACGCGGAGCAAGCGGGTCTGCGCTTCCATGGGCATATCGCCGATCTCGTCGAGGAACAGCGTGCCACCGGACGCCTGCTCGAACCGGCCCGCGTTGCGCGCCGCGGCGCCCGTGAACGCACCCCGCTCGTGCCCGAAAAGCTCGGCTTCAATCAGCTCGCGGGGAATCGCCGCCATGTTGATCGCAACGAACGGCGCCGCGCTGCGAGGCCCGAGATCGTGGATCGCGCGGGCGACGAGTTCCTTGCCGGTACCCGATTCGCCCGAGATCAGCACGGTCAGGTCGTTGGACACGACGCGCGCGATGATCCGGTACACGTCCTGCATTGCCGCCGACCGGCCGATCAGCGGCAGCGCCCGGTCCTCCTCGTGGAGATCGTCGTCGGAGACCAGGCCGCCGCGAGCCAGCGCGCCGGTCACGGCTCGCGTGAGAACGTCGAGGTCGAACGGCTTGGGAAGATATTCGTAGGCGCCGACCTCTGCCGCGCGAACCGCCGTCGTCAACGTGTTCTGCGCCGACAGGACGATGATGGGCAGCAGGGGAAAGCGGGCCGCAACGCTGCGGACATGATCGATCCCGTCACCGTCGGGCAGAATGACGTCGGTGACGATGACGTCGGGTAACGCCAGTTTGAGAGCGTGCTCGAGTTGCGCCAGACTGTCCGCGACCGTGACCTCGTGCCCGGCGCGTCGCAATGCCTGCGCGACGACGGTCCGGATCGCCGCATCGTCGTCGACGACCAGCACCGTGCTCATGATGCCGCCCTTGGCAGCAACAGTCGGAGAACGGTCATTTCGGGCATTCCTTCTCGGGCATATTGGACGATCCCGCCCATGTCCCGCGTGAGCTTGTCGACCAGCGCGAGGCCAAGCCCCTGCCCTTCGCGACGACCGGAAACGAATGGATCGAACAGATGATCGGCGATGTCGGCGGGTGCCCCGGGGCCGTTGTCGAAGATACAGATCTCGATCGGCAGCGGCAGGCGCGGCTTGCCCGGCGCCGAACTGACGGTGATGCCGTGCCGGTAGGCGGTGGTCAGTATGATCCGCGGTTCGCGTTCGTTTCGAACCGCTTCCCGCGCGTTCTTCAGCAGGTTTATGACGATCTGGAGCAGCGCGTCACGGTTGATCTGGGCGGGCGGTAGTGAAGGATCGAAGCGCTCCTCAATCGCAATTCCCCGTGCAAAACCAGCGAGCGCGAGACGACGCGCGTGGCCGAGCAGCGGGTAGATGTTTTCGCTGCCGAGCGGCAACGGACGCGTGTCGCTGAAGTCCTGCATCCGGTCGATCAGCGCGGCGATGCGGTCCACTTCGGTGACGATCAGCGTGGTGAGTTCGCCCGCACCAAGCAATTGTGCCGCGCCACGGATCCCCGAAAGCGGGTTCTTGATCTCGTGCGCGAGCATCGCCGCGGCGCCGACAGCGGCCCTCGCGCCCGCTGCGCGGTCCGCGGAATGTCCGAGGCGTCGCGAGGTTGCAGCCGCGTGGAGCGTGATCGCGCGCCAGCCTGGATAATCGGCAATCTCCGTCTCGGCGAAATCGACGCGGATCTTGCCCCCGCGCGCGGTGGACATCTCGGTATCGTAGACTGCAAGCCCGTGACCATCGCGATTACGCGGATCGTCGGGCGGCGGTATGATCGCGTCGAGCGGTTGACCGATCATCAGCCGCTCCGAGAGGTTCAGCAGTTGCTCGGCCAGCGCATTGGCATGGGCCACGCGGTGATCGGGATCGACGACGACCACGGCCACCGGCAACGCCGCGAACAGGTCCGCGAAGCCCGGCCGGCTGCGCGACTGGGTCTCAGGCGGCCGCAAGTTCGCGCCAGGGAGCGTAGAACTCGGCCAGCATCGCCTTGACCTGCTTCGGATCAGGAACCTGGTTCACCTTGTTGCGGAACTCGGCCGACCCCGGCAGCCCCTTGGTGTACCAGCCGATGTGCTTCCGCGCCATGTTGACGCCGGTCTCGATCCCGTAATGCTCGAGCATCGCCTCGTAATGCCCGGCGATCGCGTCATATTGCTCGGTGATCGTCGGATCCTCGATACGGCGGCCGGTGGCGAACCACTCCATCACCTGGCCGAGCACCCACGGCCGGCCGTAAGACCCGCGACCGATCATCAGCCCGTCCGCGCCGGACTGGTCCATCGCCGCTTCGGCGTCCTCGATCGTGCAGATGTCGCCATTGACGATGACCGGCACGGTGACGGCATCCTTGACCGTGCGGACGAAGCCCCAATCGGCGCTACCCTTGTACATCTGGTTGCGCGTGCGGCCGTGAACGGTGATGAGCTTGATGCCGAGGTCCTCGGCGATCCGCGCGAGCTCGGGCGCGTTGAGACTGTCGTGACACCAGCCCATCCGCATCTTGAGCGTCACGGGAACGTCGACCGCCTTGACGGTAGCGTCGATGATGGCGCTGGCCAGCTTGGTATCGCGCATCAGCGCCGAACCGGCATCGCCGTTGACAACTTTCCGCACGGGACAGCCCATGTTGATGTCGATGATCGCCGCGCCGCGATCCTGGCTGAGCTTGGCCGCCTCGCCCATTTCGTACGGCGTGCAGCCGATCAGCTGCATCGACACCGGCTCCTCAAGCCGATCCCACGCCGCCTTCTGCAACGACTGGCGCGTCTCGCGGATCGCGGCCTGGCTTGCTACCATTTCGGTAACGTTGAGGCCCGAACCATAGCGGCGGACGAGCGTGCGGAACGGCTTGTCCGTGACGCCAGTCATCGGCGCGAGCACGACCGGGCTTTCGATCCGGACGGGACCGATCTGGATGGGAATTAGATTACGCATGAATGTGCCTGAAAAAGAGGCAACCGCTTACCCCAGCCCGTCGTTTCAGGCAAGGCTGGCGACCGCCAGAGCTACGCGCTAGGTCGCGATGATGAAACAACCACAGCGCATCGTCGCGGTGATCGTCGCCGCCGGCTCCGGCGTGCGCGCGGGCGGCGCCGTTCCCAAACAGTTCGCGTTGCTCGGGGGACGCCCGATGATTGCCTATTCGCATGACGCGTTTGCAGCGCATCCGGCGATCGCCGAGATCATCGTCGTCGTCGCAGCGGGACAGGAGGGGTTCGCCGTCGAAGCGCTCAGCCCGAGCGTGAAGACGGTCGCTGGAGGAGCAACGCGGCGCGACTCGGTGGCGAAGGCGCTGGCGGCGATCGGCGACGCGACCCACGTGCTGATCCACGATGCTGCCCGCCCATTCCTTTCAGCGGCCGTGCTCGATTCGCTCGTCGCGGCGTTAGAAATTGGCGATGCTGCGATTCCCGTTCTGCCGGTGACCGATACGCTCGCCCGTGGCGGCGCGCTGCTCGGCGATATCGTGCCACGTGACGACCTCAACCGGGTCCAGACACCGCAGGCGTTTTCCCTCGAGACATTGCGTGCCGCCCATGCCGCGTGGCCTGTGGGCGACGAGGCGACCGACGACGCGCAGATGGTACGACGGCTTGGCGTCGACGTCGCGTTGGTGCAGGGCTCGGCGATGCTCGAGAAAGTCACACATCCCGAAGATTTCGCGGCCGCCGAAGCGCGTCTCGCATACGAGACCCGCACCGCGATGGGCTTCGACGTCCACCGGCTCGAAGTCGGCGAAGAGCTTTGGCTCGGCGGTGTCCTGATCCCGCACGACAAGGGCCTGTCGGGGCATAGCGACGCCGACGTCGCGCTCCATGCGCTGACCGACGCACTGCTCGGCACCATCGCCGCGGGTGATATCGGAACGCATTTTCCGCCAAGCGACCCGCAGTGGAAGGGCGCCGATTCCGGCCAGTTCCTTCAGCACGCCGCCAAGCTGATCGCCGACAAGCGCGGTCGGATCGACTTCGTCGACCTGACGATCATGTGCGAGGCGCCGAAGATCGGCCCGCATCGCGCAGCGATGACCGCACGGATCGCCGACCTGCTCGGGCTCACGCTCGACCGGGTCAGCGTGAAGGCGACCACGACCGAACGCCTCGGCTTCACCGGGCGCGGAGAAGGCATCGCCGCTCAGGCCGTCGCGACCGTCCGCGTTCCCGGATCGCCTTTGTGAAGATTGCCGCAACGCTCGCCGGCATCGCGCTACTCGCCAGCCCCGCCGTGGCGCAACCGCGTTGCATCACCAGTTCCGAAGCCGAATCGCTGACGCTCGTCGCGATGCCCGACATTCTCCGCGAAACCGGTCGTGTCTGCGCAGCGCAGCTCCCCGCCGCCAGTCTCATCCGACGCCAGTCGAGTGCGCTGATCGACCGCTATCAGGTCGAGTCCGACCGGGCATGGCCGGCCGCGCGCGCCGCGATCGTCAAGCTCAGCGATCCGGCGGTGGACGCGATGCTCGATTCGGAGTTTGCACGGCCGCTGCTGACGACGTTGCTGGTGCCGCAGATCGTCGGGCGGATCGCGACCCGCGATTGCGCGACGATCGACCGGATGGTGACGCTGCTGCAGCCCTTGCCACCGCGCAACACCGCGGGCATCGTCGTCGAGACGTTGCGATACCTGAAATCCCAGAAGTCGCACAGCGGTGATATCGCCGCGGTGGCGATGCTGCTCTGCCCGGTGGAGACTCGCTGATGGATACGATCCTTCCTGCCGAACTGGTCGATGCCGCGCGCAAGGTGGTCGAGCAGAATCGCGCGATCGGCCGCCGGGTCGCCGTCGCGGAGAGCTGCACCGGCGGCCTGGTGGCTGCCGCGCTGACCGAGATTCCCGGATCGTCCGACGTGTTCGAGGTCGGCTTCGTCACCTATTCGAATGCCGCCAAGCTCGGCGTACTGAAGATCAGTTCGGACGTGCTCGAAACGTTCGGCGCGGTCTCGATCGCGGTCGCCTGGAGCATGGCGCAGGCGGCATTGAAACAGTCGGGCGCCGACATCGCAGTCGCGATCACCGGCGTGGCCGGGCCGGGGGGCGGTTCGCTCAAGAAACCGGTTGGCACCGTGGTATTCGGCCGCGCCGAGAAGGGGCGCGATCCGTCCGATGTCCATGCCGATCGCAAGGATTTCGGCGACCTCGGCCGTGGCGGGATCCGGCTTCAGGCCGCGTTGTGCGCACTCGAACTGTTGCTGCCGGACGCGTCGGCGCCGGATGTCTTGGTGCCGTAAAGCTCGGCGGCGCGGGTCTCGAATGCGCCGATCATCTTGCGCAGCGCAACGCCGAATACCTGCCCCGCGATCATCTCGAACATTCGGTTCTTGAACGCGAAATCGACCGTGAAGTCGACCGCGCAGCCCTGCGGTTCGGGGCGAAAATGCCATTCGTTGCGGAGATACTTCAGCGGGCCGTCGACATAATCGACGTTGAGTTCGCTCGGCCGGACCTTCTGCACGCGCGACGTGAACGTCTCGCGCAGCCCCTTGAAACCGACGATCATGTCGGCAAGCGTCTCGGTCTCGCTATTCGAGCGCACCCGCATCGCGCTGACCCAGGGCAAAAACTCGGCATAGCGACCGACATCGGCCACCAGATCGAACATCTGCTCCGGCGTGTAGGGCAGGTGACGCGTTTCCGAATGCTTCGGCATCAGAGGCGCACGACCCCGAGCTTGGCGTCGCGGTTCGCCCGCAATTGCGCGAAGTCGTCCCCGGCGTGATAGCTCGAGCGGGTCAGCGGCGACGAAGCAACCAGCATGAATCCCTTGGCCCGAGCGATCGAGGCATAGGCGTCGAACGCCTTGGGCGGTACGAACTCCGCGACTTTCGCATGACGGGGAGTAGGCTGGAGATACTGGCCCATCGTCAGGAAATCGATGTCGGCGCAGCGCATGTCGTCCATCACCTGATGGATTTCCAGGCGCTCTTCGCCCAGCCCCAGCATGACGCCGGACTTGGTGAAAATCGACGGATCATGCCGCTTCACGCTTTCGAGCAGCCGCAGCGATGCGTAATAGCGCGCGCCCGGGCGGATGGTCGGATACAGCCGCGGCACGGTTTCGAGGTTGTGATTATAGACGTCCGGCCGCGCCTCGACGATCGATTCGATCGCCGCCTGCGCCTTGTTGCGGAAGTCGGGCGTCAGGATCTCGATGGTCGTCGTCGGGTTCGATGCGCGGATCGCACGGATGACCTTCACGAATTGCGACGCACCACCATCGGGCAGGTCGTCGCGATCCACCGAGGTGATCACGATGTGGTTGAGGCCCATTTGCGCGGCCGCGTCGGCGACGTTCTGCGGCTCCATCGCGTCGACCGCGCGCGGCATGCCGGTCTTCACGTTGCAGAACGCACAGGCGCGCGTGCACGTGTCGCCGAGGATCATCACGGTGGCATGCTTCTTGGACCAGCACTCGCCGATGTTCGGGCACGCGGCCTCTTCGCACACCGTCGTCAGGCTCTTCGAGCGCATCAGTTCGCGGGTCTTCGCAAAACCGGCAGACGTTGGCGCCTTGACGCGGATCCAGTCGGGCTTGCGGGCGCGGGGGATAGCGAGCGGGGTCATCTCGTTCATGGGCGGCAGATAGCGATCCACGCTATCCGAGACAACATACATGCGGTTAAGAGGACGATATGACCGGTTTCAGCGAGCTCATCGACGGCTATCGCCGTTTCCGCGACACGGGATGGCGCAGCCAGCACGAACGCTGGGCGGAGCTACGCGAGGGCCAGAGCCCGAGGATCATGGTGATCGCCTGCTCGGACAGTCGCGTCGATCCTGCCCAGATCTTCGACACGTCCCCGGGGGAAACCTTCGTCGTGCGCAACGTCGCCAACCTCGTTCCGCCATTCGAAGCGGATGGCGGACGGCACGGCGTGTCGGCGGCACTGGAATTCGCCGTGACCCAACTCGAAGTGCCGGAGATCGTCGTTCTCGGGCATGGCCAATGCGGCGGCGTCAAAGCAGCCTTGTCGCGGAAGTTCGAAGGCGCCGCGCCAGGACACGGTGGCTTCATCGCGCATTGGATGGACCTGCTCGACGAGGGCCGCGATCGGGTCGTCGCCGAGCATGGCGACGGGCCAGAGGCTGTCCGCGCGCTCGAACTCGAAACGGTCAGGGTGTCGATCGCCAACCTCCGAACCTTCCCGTTCGTGAGCGAACGCGAGGCATCAGGCCGGCTGAGAATCCACGGTGCCTATTTCGCGATCGCCGACGGAATTTTGCATCTCATGCGCGCGGACGGTCAATTCGCTGCCGCGTAAAACGGCACGGATCATAGGTGCAGAGCTTTCCGGGCGACCTTGGCTACCGCCTCGTCGAGCGGCGGCGGGACCATCGACACCCCAGCCTCCAGTCGATCTGCGATCACCGTCAACGCCGCGATACGCGCGGCTTTCTTGTCATTGCCATCGATAACCGTCCACGGTGCCGTTGCAGTGTCGGTCCGCGCAAACATTTCGGTCATCGCTTCGAGATAGTCGTCCCGGCGAGCGCGGTTGTGGTAATCGTCGAGGCCGGTCTTCCAATGCTTCCACGGGTCCGTGAGACGGGCTTTCAGGCGGCGGTCCTGCTCCTTTTGCGTCGTGTGGATGAACAACTTCACCAGCGTCGTGCCGCTCTCGACCTGCTGCGCCTCGAACGCATTGATCTCGTCGTAGCCGTGCCGCCACTCCGCCTCGCTCGCGAAGCCTTCGACGCGCTCGACGAGCACGCGACCATACCAGCTGCGATCGAATACGGCGACGTTGCCATTGGCAGGCAGGCGTTGCCAGAAACGCCACAGGAAGTGATGCGCCTTCTCGTCCGCGCTGGGTGCGGAAATTGGCCACACCTTGTAGTTTCGAGGATCCCACTCGGCGGAAAGACGCTGGATGATGCCACCCTTCCCCGCTGCGTCCCAGCCTTCGAACATCACGATCGCGCGCTTGCCGCCGACAATATGCGCGACCTGGATATGCTCCAGGCGCCGCTGCAGCGCTTTCAGATCCGCCTTGTACTTACCGTCATACGCATCACCGTCTTCATAGTCGGTCAGGTGTATCGTCATGCGTCACGCTCCGTCGCCAGTCTCGAGGGTCAACGTTCCGCGGCGCGCAACGGTGCATGCCTGGCGGATAAAAGGGCGGCAAGGCGTGCCGGCTTGATCCAGCGTAGCGGGCTTCGCGGTCTACGCGACGCGCCCTCCCCCGCCGGAAGAGGGCGTTCGTCCGATCGGACTTAGCCTGCGTTCGGCGCGACTACCTTGGTCACGTCCTTCGGGCCATCCACCGTCAGGCGGATGTTGAGTTCCTTCAGCTGCTTGGCACTGACCGGGCTCGGCGCGCCCATCATCAGGTCCTCGGCCTTCTGGTTCATCGGGAACAGCACGACCTCGCGGATGTTCGGTTCGCCCGCGAGCAGCATCACCATCCGGTCGATCCCCGGTGCGGAGCCGCCATGCGGCGGTGCGCCGACCTTGAACGCGTTGATCATGCCCGCGAAGTTCGTGTCGACATCGGCCTGCGTGTAGCCGGCGATCTCGAACGCCTTGTACATGATCTCCGGACGATGGTTCCGGATCGCGCCCGACGACAGCTCGACGCCGTTGCAGACGATATCGTACTGATAGGCGAGGATATCGAGCGGATCCTTGTTCTCCAGCGCGTCCATCTCGCCCTGCGGCATCGAGAACGGGTTGTGGCTGAAATCGACCTTCTTCGCGTCCTCGTCATATTCGAACATCGGGAAGTCGACAATCCAGCAGAACTCGAAGCGGTTCTCGTCGATCAGGCCGAGGTCTGCCCCGATCCGCGCACGCGCGGCGCCAGCGAGCTTCGAGGCGGGCAGTTCCTTGCCGGCCGCGAAGAAGATACCGTCGTTCGGGCCGAGGCCCATCTCGGCGATCAGCTTGCGGGTGGCTTCCTCGCCGTGGTTCTTGGCGATCGGGCCGCCGAGTTCGCCATTCTTCTGCGTGATGTAGCCAAGCCCGGCATGCCCTTCGGCGCGCGCCCAGTCGTTCATGTCGGTGAAGAACTTGCGGCTCTTGTCGGCGGTGTTCGGCGCGGGGATCGCGCGGACCACGTCACCACCGGCAACAATCCCGGCGAACAGGCCGAAGCCCGAATCGACGAAGTGATGGCCGACGTCGTGGATCAGGATCGGGTTGCGCAGGTCGGGCTTGTCGCTGCCGTACTTCAACATAGATTCGCGGTAGGGGATGCGCTTGAACGGGAGCGCAGAGACCTGGCGGCCCTTGCCCTGCCAGTCAGCGAATTCCTCGAACACGCCGTGGAGGACGGGCTCGATCGCCGCGAACACGTCGTCCTGCGTGACGAAGCTCATCTCGAAATCGAGCTGATAGAATTCACCCGGCGAACGGTCGGCGCGCGCGTCCTCGTCGCGGAAGCACGGTGCGATCTGGAAATAGCGATCGAAGCCAGCGACCATCAGCAACTGCTTGAACATCTGCGGCGCCTGCGGCAGCGCGTAGAACTTGCCCGGATGGACGCGGCTCGGCACCAGGTAATCACGCGCGCCCTCGGGCGACGAGGCGGTCAGGATCGGCGTCTGGAATTCGGTGAACCCCTGCCCGTTCATGCGGTTGCGCAGCGACGTGATCACCTGGCTGCGGAGCATGATGTTCGCATGAAGCCGCTCGCGACGCAGGTCGAGATAGCGATAGCGGAGGCGGATATCCTCGGGATACTCGGCCTCGCCCGCGACCGGCATCGGCAGCTCGCCCGCCATCGACTGGACGGTCGCGGCGGCCGCCCGGATCTCGATCCCACCGGTCGGCAGGTTGGGGTTCACCGCTTCCGGCGCCCGTGCGGTCACCTTACCGGTGATCGTCACGACGCTTTCGCTCTTGAGGCCCTCGATGACCTTGAAGACCGGGCCCGACACGTCGGTGACGATCTGCGTGATGCCGTAGTGGTCGCGCAGATCGATAAAGACGAGGTCGCCGTGATCGCGCTTCTTGTGGACCCAGCCGGAGACGCGAACCTCTTCGCCGACCTGTTCGGGGCGGAGGGCGGCGCAGTTGTGGGTGCGATAGGCGTGCATGATGGGTCTTCTCGAGTCTACGTCACCCCAGCGAAAGCTGGGATCTCGTGCGGCAAGGGTGCGCCCTGCGACGGGAGATCCCAGCTTTCGCTGGGATGACGGCTAATTGGATGTCGCGCGCTTCCCTTTACTGCACACCTTTGTCAACCCGCCGGACCCTCGCTATGGCGTTCAAATGCATATCCACCCGCTTATCTCCGACAGTGCCACGCTCGCCAATCTGTGTGCGCGCATGGCCGACGCCGACTATGTGTGCGTCGACACCGAATTCATGCGCGAAAGCACCTATTACCCGGAGCTCTGCCTGATCCAGATCGCCGACGACAAGGAAGCCGCCGCGATCGACCCGATGGCGCCGGGGATCGACCTGAAGCCGCTGCTCGACCTCCTCGTCGAGAATCACGACGTGCTGAAGGTGGTCCATGCCGGCGGGCAGGACATCGAGATCGTCTACAACCTGACCGGCAAGACCCCCTTCCCGCTGTTCGACACGCAGGTCGCGGCGATGGCGCTCGGCCAAGGCGAGCAGATCGGCTATTCGAACCTGGTCGACAGCTGGCTCGGGATCGCGGTCGACAAGGGCGCGCGGTTCACCGACTGGGCGCGGCGCCCGCTCGACGCGCGACAGATCGAATATGCGATCGGCGACGTCACGCATCTGTCGAAGATTTTCCCGAAGATGCTGGAGCGGTTGCGCAAGACCGGGCGCGGCGTTTGGCTCGATCAGGAGATGGAGCGGCTGGGCGATACCGCCAACTACGCGAACGATCCTGATCTGGCCTGGAAACGCGTGCGGATCTCGGGGCGCAAGCCTGACGTGCTGGGGCGGTTGAAGGCTCTCGCACGTTGGCGTGAGCTCGAAGCGCAGGCGAAGGACCTGCCGCGCGGGCGGATCGTCAAGGACGAGACGCTGGGCGACATGGCGGGGCATCCGCCGAAGAAGCAGGCCGACCTCGCACGTGTTCGCGGGCTGTCGGCGACTTGGGCCGGCAACGACATCGGTGGCCGCCTGATGGCGGCGATCGAGGGCGCGCAGCCGCTTGGCGACGACGAACTGCCGCCGCGCGACGATCGCAAGCCGGGTCTCGGTAAGGAAGGATCGCTGGTCGCTGATCTCCTCAAGCTGCTGCTGAAGATCCGGTCGCGAGACATTGATGTTGCGTCGAAATTGCTGGCGCGGACGGATGAACTGGAGGCGCTAGCGGCTGGCGTGCGGACCGGCCTGCCGATGCTGGAAGGCTGGCGGTTCGATCAGTTCGGCCGCGACGCGCTCGATCTGGTCGAGGGGCGGCTGGCGTTTGCGGTGATCGGCGGGAAGCTCAAGATGACGCGTACGGAGGATGCCGCATGAAGATCCTCCTGGCTGCAACCTTGCTGGCTTCGGCGGCGTGCACGCCCGTCGAGATGCGCGGCGAGACGCCTGCTGCTTCGCCAGTTGCCGCGACGTGCAGTGCCGACTCGCTCGGCGATCTGGTCGGTAAGCGAGCTAGCGACGCTCGGGCCGACGTGATGCAGACCCGGTCGGGCGCGCGCACGCTCCGCTGGATCGCGCCTAATACGGCGGTGACGATGGATTTCCGCGCTGATCGGCTGAATGTGTACGTCGATGCCAAGGGCCGGATCGAACGCTTCACCTGCGCCTGACCCGCTCGTCTTCCTTCGTCCCGCTCCCGATCGAGAGCGGGACGAGTGAGGACGGGATCAGCTCAACGCCAACTGGGGTTTTCGTCCCAGCGCGGCGGCAAGTGCGTTGTGGCGCCGTTCTACCGCTTCGCCGTATAAACCGCGATCATCCGGGCGCAGCGTCAGCGTGAGGGACACGCCATCATCGGCAAGTCGCGAGCGTTTCAACGGTCCGGCAAGCCCGCCGCTCATCCGCTGGCCCAAGCGCATGGCCAGGCCCCAGGCGGTCGCACTCTTCACTGCCGCCGGAGACGCCAATCGTCCGACGGTATCGCCGGCGGACAGATCGCCGCCCAAGCTCGTGTAGAGCGCCTGCGCCAGCATCCCCCTGCCCGGCGCGTCGATCGCCACCCAGTTGCCGTGCAGCGCGACCTCTACGCCGCGTTCGGCGCGAAATTCGGGGTTGGCGCGCCAGCCTACGTCGGCGAGCAGACACGCCGTGTGGCGAATGCGGGCCGTAGCCGGCGGCTCGGTGGTGAACAGCGGTGCGATCCAGCGATCGAGCAGGTCACCGTGTTCGGGGAAGCGTCCTAGCAAACGCCCTTCCTCGCGGGCGGCAACGATCAGCGGATCGAGCGCGCGGTCTGCGGGCTTCAGGTCCTCATAGAGAAGACCTTCGCGCAGGCCGTATGCGGACACCACGGTGGTTCGGCTGCCGAGTTGCCGCATCAGCAGCCCCAGCAACGCCGCCGCATCCGCCAGCGTCGCCGTGCGGCCGGAGGAGAGACCGGGGATAGCTTTCAGACGCGGCTTGGAGAGCTGCGGGATCGTTCGGCTGAGCCGCGTGATCGTTGCGGCGGTCATCGAATATTGGTGAATGATCGGCAGCGGGTAATCCGACAGCTCCATGTCGAGCCGCGCGAGTGCCCGCCACGAACCACCGACGAGGTACAGGGGAAGGCCCTGCCCGCGCGCGGTCCAGCCGGCTTCGCGAACCAGGCGTGCGACATGGCGTTCGAGGACCTTGCCGCGTTTGGCGCGGATCGGGCCGATCCGCAGGACGCCCAAGGGGAACGAGACGCGGTCCTCGATCTTGCCGCGGCGGACGCGGACCAGTTCGAGACTGCCACCGCCGAGATCGCCGACGATACCGTCTGCCTCCGGGATCGCGGAAAGCACACCATAGCCTGCTGCGCTCGCCTCTTGCTCGCCGGAAAGCGTCTCGACCTTCAGGCCTAGTTGCTCTGCGGTTGCAATGAGTTCGCCGCCGTTCTTCGCATCGCGTACCGCCGCCGTCGCGACCGTGCGGAGCGTCGAGCATTCCATCTCACGCGCAACCGCTGCGAATCGCGCAAGCGCGACGCGCGCGGTCTTCAGCGCCGATTTCTCGATCGATCCGGTTGCCGCCAGCCCTCGGCCGAGACCGGCAAGGACCTTCTCGTTGAACCGGATAGCCGGGAGTCTCGGCGGGCCCTGATACACCACCAGACGGATCGAGTTCGAGCCGATGTCGATGATCCCGGTACGCGGGTGATCGTCCGTCTCGGCCTTCGGGTTCGCGTTGCCGAACAGCAGGTTCGTAACGCTCATCGTTTTCGGCGGAGCGACAGGGTCGGCACGGCATTGCTGGTCGCGAGCGAGGCACCGCGGCCGGAGAGCGAAGGATTCGTCATGAAATACCGATGCAGGTTGAACGGGCGGTCGCCGGGATCGACGCGGCTATACTCACCGTCGGGTTGCAGTTCCCAGCTCTGCTCGTTGTCGATGAGATTGGCGACCATGACCTGATCGAGGATCTGGTCGTGGACGGTCGGGTTGAGGATCGGCAGCATATATTCGACGCGCCGATCGAAATTGCGCGGCATCCAGTCGGCGGACGAGATGAACAGCTTGGCGCCGTCGTTTGGCAGTGCCTTGCCGTTGCCGAACGCCCAGATCCGGCTGTGCTCCAGGAAACGCCCGATCACGGACTTCACGCGGATGGTCTCGGACAAGCCGGGGACGCCAGGGCGCAGGCAGCAGATGCCGCGGATGATGAGGTCGATCTCGACCCCTGCCCCGCTCGCCTCGTACAGCTTCTCGATCACCGCGGGGTCGACCAGCGAGTTCATCTTCGCCCAGACGCCGGCGGGCTTGCCGGCGCGGGCGTTGGCGATCTCGACGTCGATGAGGTTCATCAGGTTCTGGCGGAGATCGCGCGGCGAGAGGCTGACCCGCGCCATGTCGGTCGGCTCGACGTAGCCGGTGATGTAGTTGAACATCTGCGCCGCATCGCGCCCGACCGCGGCGTCGGCGGTAAAGAAGCTGAGGTCGGTATAGATCTTGGCGGTGACCGGGTGATAATTGCCCGTCCCGAAATGGCAGTAGGTGCGGAACGCCTGCCCCTCGCGGCGGACGACCAGCGACACCTTGGCATGCGTCTTCCAGTCGATGAAGCCGTAGACGACCTGCACGCCCGCGCGCTCCAGGGCGGAGGCCCAGACCATGTTCTGCTCTTCGTCGAACCGTGCCTTCAGCTCGACGACCGCAGTGACGGACTTGCCCGCTTCGGCAGCGGTGATGAGCGCGTTGATGACTGCGGGCTGCTTGCCGGCACGGTAGAGCGTCTGCTTGATCGCCACGACGTCGGGGTCATTCGCCGCCTGTTTCAGGAAGGCGAGCACCACTTCGAACGTCTCGTACGGGTGGTGGACGACGATGTCCTTGGCCTTGATCGCCGCGAAGCAGTCGCCACCGAATTCACGGATACGCTCGGGAAAGCGCGGCGTGAAGGGCGGGAACTTCAGGTCGGGGCGATCTTCGTCGACCAACCCGTCGAGGTCGACGATGCCGAGTAGATTGCCACTCTCGGTTATGATCGCGTCCGCGCCGCCAAGCTCGTCCTTGAGGACGGCGGACAGCACATCCGGGATACCGGTCTCGAGTTCCAGGCGGATCACGCGGCCACGGCGGCGGCGCTTGATCGCGTTGGCGAAGTAACGGACGAGGTCCTCCGCTTCTTCCTCGATCTCCATGTCGCTGTCGCGCAGGACGCGGAAGCTGGCGGCGGCGAGGACTTCGTAGCCGGGGAAGAGGACGGGGGCGAACCGCTTAAGCAAGGTCTCGATCGCAATGTAGCGCGCAGGCTCGCCGGGCAGGCGGACGAAGCGCGTCATCGTGTGCGGGAGCATGACGAGTTCGCGAACCGGTTCGTTGTCCGAGCGGCGGACCAAGTCGAAGATTACTGAAAGGCCGCGGTTGGGGATGAACGGGAACGGGTGTGCGGGGTCGAGCGCCTGCGGGGTCAGGATCGGGAAGATCTGATCGCGGAAATGCGTTTCGAGCCACTCGTCGGCCTCGCCTTCCACAGCTTCACGACGCAGCGCGAATAAGCCCGCCTCGTCGAGCAGCACACGCAGGTCGCCCCATACCGCCTGCTGGCTGGCCATCAGGGCATCGGCTTCGCGGACGATCGCGGTCAGCTGTTGCCCCGCGGTAAGACCGTCCGCCGAGCGCCGGTCAACATCCTGCGTCTGCTGGCCCTTCAGGCCGGCGACACGGACCATGAAGAACTCGTCGAGGTTCGAGCCCGAGATCGACAGGAAGCGGAGTCGCTCCAACAAAGGATGCGCAGGGTTGCATGCCTCCTCCAGCACGCGGCGATTGAACGCCAGCCAGGAGAGCTCGCGGTTGAAATACCGGTCGTTCGGCTCTGCGCCGATGGGATCGTCGTCGTCTTCCGATTGGCGGACGATATGCGCTGGACGGTTCATCGGGCCTCTTGGGTGCTTATGGTGGCGTAAAGAGCGGGAGGTCGAGAGCGAGTTGCGGCCGGAGGATCAGCCCGGCCTCGGTAAGTGTGGTTCGTGCAAGATTAATCGACAAGCGCTTGCGACGTTCCATCGCCTCCTGATCGAGCGCATCGACGGTTCGCGTTACGGTAATATGACTGCGCTCGATTCGGGTCGCGAGCCAGTCGACCAGATCGGGGCGTGCATCGAGGCTGCGGCGCTCGAACAGATGCGCCAGCAACAGCCGCATGAGCTCGTCGTCGGGCGCGCCGATCGCTGCGATCGGGCTGGCAGCAAGACGCGAGCGCAGGTCGGGAAGCTTCACCTTCCATTCGGGCGGCGCGGCGTCGGCGACGATCAGCAGCGGCCTGTGCTCCTCCTGCGCGCGGTTCCAGGCGTGGAACAGCTGCGTTTCGGACACGCGCTCGGCATCGTCGATGATGGTGCCGCCGCTCTTCGCCGCGAAGATTCGCGCGAGCAGGCTACGGCCCGATTTGCGCGGTCCGGTGAGGATGGCGGTCATGACCGGCCAGGTCGCGGTATGCTCCAGCGTGTGGACCGCCCGCGAGTTCGATGGGGTAACCAGGAAGGCGTCATCGCGAGGGTCCGCCGGCCAACCGAGTGGCAGCGCGATTTGAGTCATCTTGGTCGCGCTCACCCTGTCGTCGCATTGTCCGCGGGCAGATCCGGCGGAAGAAGTTGGGCGACCCGGCGGATGCGGATCGTCTGGCCGGAGCCGAATACCTGGTAGCCGCGGGCTTCGAGCGCGGTCTTCAGCGCGGCAGGGTCCCCGTCATAGGCGACGCGCATCAGCGAGACGCCGCCCAGCGCAAGGCTGGTGGTGGCCGCCGAGCGGACGCCGGGGATGGCGCGAAGTGCGGCTTCAGTGGACGAGACGGCGGTCGCAGCGGGCGTGTCGAACTGGACGATGATCGAGACGCCAGCGCCGCCGGTCAGCACCGCCGTGTTGGCGTCGGTGGTGTCGTCGGCCGGCAGGTCGTCGATCACCGCGGCTTCGGGCGGCGGCGGTGGCGACAGGCTGTCGTCGGCGTGGAGCGAGCCGTTGCGGCGTGCCTGCTGGTACAGGTCGTCGATCCGCTTCACGCCGGTATCGAGCAGCTGCGACAGGCCGTCGGGCGTACCGACTCGCAGCGTGAAGCTGCCGATCAGGTCGTTGTCGGGGCCGTGGCGTGCTTCGAACACACCGATCACCGGGCCGCCGGGCCATTGGCGATAGAGCTTCACGACCGGCATCAGCACGTCGCTTGCGCCGTACTGGTCGAGCACTGTTCGCCACCAGCCGCGGCCGGGACGCTGGGTCTGGCCGACGTTGAGCAGGAGCGCGTCGGGACCGGAGCCGGAAGGGCGGACATAGTCGATGCTGCTGTTGCCGGTGCGATAGCGCGCCCAGGCCTGCTGCCACTGCGTGCTCTGCTCGAATGCCTGACCGACTCCGCCCGAATATTGGACGGGGATGACGAGCATGGGTTGCGAGCGATCGGCGTAGGTCGAGATACCGAGGATCGATCCGGCGCGGGTGCGATCGAACAGCACGCCGAGCTTGGCGATGTAGCGCTGCGGGCCGATCTGTTCGTTCTCGACGACGATCCCGGACACCAGCGAATCGAGCGTGCCATCGGAAACCAGGCCGCCGCCGCCGCCCAACCGGTTCGACAACTGGACCCAGGCTTTTCGTTGGGCGAGCCGCCAGCCGGAATAGCGTGCGGCGTCGGCGGTCTTGCCAGCGACATCGACCGTGACGCCGCTCACCTCGTACGCGCTGCCGCTGTCGACCGGGGCGGCGCCTCGGCTGCCGCCCTCGATCTGCGCGAGCACGGCTCCGCCGCTCAACAACAGGGCGGCGCCGGCCAGGGCGGTGGGAAGGGTACGGATACGCATCAAGCGGGCCTTTTGGCGAAGCAGACGTGGAAATCCAAGCGCGATGTGGCTAGCAGCACCGATCATGACCGATACGCCAGACTCCGCCGCTCCCGCTTCGGGCCCTTACACCTATGCTCAGGCGGGTGTTTCGATCGCCGCGGGCAACGCGCTGGTGCGGGCGATCGCCCCGCTCGCACGCTCGACGCGGCGGCCGGGGGCGGACGCAGATCTCGGCGGCTTCGGCGGGATGTTCGACCTCAAGGCGGCAGGGTTCGTCGATCCGTTGCTGGTCGCGGCGAACGACGGCGTGGGCACCAAGCTGAAGCTCGCGATCGAATGGGACCGGCATGAAGGCGTCGGCGTCGATCTCGTCGCGATGTGCGTCAACGACCTGATCGTCCAGGGTGCCGAGCCGCTGTTCTTCCTCGATTATTACGCGAGCGGGAAGCTCGATGCCGCGGTTGCAGAGCGCGTCGTCGCCTCGATCGCGGAAGGGTGCAAGACCGCCGGCTGCGCGCTGATCGGGGGCGAGACCGCCGAGATGCCGGGCATGTATGCGGACGGCGATTACGACCTCGCGGGCTTCTGCGTCGGTGCGGTCGAGCGGACCAACGTGCTGACCGGGCGCGAGATCGCCGCGGGCGACGTGATGCTGGGGCTGGCCTCGTCGGGCGTACATTCGAACGGGTTCTCGCTGGTGCGCCGGCTGGCCACCGATCGCGGGTGGAAGCTCGATCGTCCGGCGTTGTTCGACCAGGACAAGTTGCTGATCGATCACCTGATGGCGCCGACTCGCATCTATGTCGCGAGCCTTCTGCCGTTGCTGCGCGAGCGGCGGATCAAGGGACTGGCGCACATCACCGGCGGAGGTCTGCTCGAGAATATTCCGCGAGTGCTGCCCGACGGCGTCCACGCGGTGGTCGATGCGGATGCGTGGGAGCAGTCGCGGTTGATGGCGTTCCTGCAGGCGCAGGGCGCGATCGAGCCGGAGGAGATGGCGCGGACGTTCAACTGCGGGATCGGCATGGTGGTGATCGTGAGTACCGACGAAGCCGACGCGGTGACCGCGGCGCTCGAAGCGGCGCACGAGACCGTGTTCACGATCGGACGGATCGAGGCCGGGTCGCATGGCTGCACGGTGCGGGGGTCTGCCGGCACCTGGAGCGCGCGCGAGGACTGGACCGCGACGCATGGCTGAGAAGACGCGCGTCGGCGTACTGATCTCCGGGCGCGGATCGAACATGATGGCGCTGGTCGGCGCGTCACGTGCGGCGGCGTGCCCGTACGAGATCGCGCTGGTAGCGTCCGACAAGCCGGAGGCGGCTGGGCTCGAATGGGCCCGCGCTGAGGGCGTGGCAACGTTCGCGCTTTCGCCCAAGGGTCTGGGCAAGCCGGCTTACGAGGCGGCGATCGATGCGGCGTTGCGCGAGGCTGGTGTCGAGGTCGTTGCGCTCGCCGGCTATATGCGGTTGTTGTCGGACGGGTTCGTCGCGGCGTGGCGCGATCGGATCGTCAACATCCATCCGTCGCTGCTGCCCAAGTACAAGGGACTGGACACGCACGCGCGGGCGATCGCGGCGGGCGATGCCGCCGGCGGGTGCTCGGTGCATGTCGTGACCGAGGAACTCGATGGCGGCGTCGTGCTGGGCCAGGCCGAAGTGCCGATCCTTGCCGGCGACGATGCCGAGGCGCTTGCGGATCGCGTGCTGGCGGCGGAACATGTCTTGTACCCGAAGACCTTGGCGGAGTTCGTGACGCGATGACCGACTTGTCCCCCCTCGCCCGCGTTCGCGCGGCGGCGCTGGCGTTGCCCGAAACCGAAGAGACCGTGTCGCATGGTCAGCCGACGTTCTTCGTCGCCGGCAAGCAGTTCGCGCAGTTCCGCGCGGATCACCACGGCGACGGGCTGACCACGGTGTGCGTGAAGACCGGCGGGAGCGACGAGCAGGCGATGCTGATCGAGGCGAACCCGGCCGTGTATTCTCGCCCTGCGTATCTCGGCGCGACGGGTTGGGTTGGCATGAATGTCGCGGGCGATCCCGACTGGGCACTGGTCGAGGATCGGATCGCGCGGAGCTGGGAACTGGCGGCCCCTGCCCGCCTGCTGGAGGCTGGCGGACGATGAGCACCGAGACACCGACCGAACGGCAGGAAGCGGCGGCAACGCGGCGGCGCTGGGTGACACTCGCCGAGGTTGTGGCGGTCGCCGGCGTGTTGATCGCCGCGCTTACGCTTTGGACGAATTGGTCCGATCACCGCGCGGACGAAGCGGACAAGATCGCCGCACAGTCGAGCGCGGCGCACGAGCGGTCGAAGATCGACCTGTCGGCAATCGTGCAGGATGGCGGCGATACGCTGTTGCTGAAGGATGCGCGGCACGATCTCCAGGATGTGACGATCACGTTTCCGCGGGCGCTCGGGGTTGCAGCGCAGCGGCCGCCGGCTGAGCCGGTCATCGACGGGTCGTGGTTCTCGGCGCCGTTGCTGAAGCTTACCGATGGTGGGGCGGACGATCGGGCGGGACGGCTGCCGGTGCTGGTCAGCGTGCAGTATTTCGATGGTGACGCGACGCGGTCTGCCAGCGGAATCTACGACGTGATCTGGAAGACCGAGGGGCGGGTGTTACGCGGCCGCGCGCTGAAGCTGGAGGGTCTGCGCGTCCGCCAGCGTGGCGGCGATCAGGCGAAGCTCGATGCGATCTGGGCGAAAGAGAAGCCGGCGGCGTAAGTCGCGCTCCTCTGGAAGCAACCACCCCGGCGAAGGCCGGGGCCCAATTGGGCAACGTTGCCAATTGACGGCAGCGTTCCGTTACTTCGCCCTTTGCAATTGGGCCCCGGCCTTCGCCGGGGTGGTGGCCCTCTGCGTTGGCCTACCTCATAGTCCGCTTCCTCAGACCGCTCGCGCGTAGACCGGGTCGTCGTGTAGCGTGGTGCCCACCATGAACTGGCGGGCGCCGATTACCTGAAAGCCTTGGCGTTCATAAAAGGCTCGGGCGCGGGTGTTCTGGTCCCATACGCCTAGCAGGATGCGGGTTCGGCTCGCCGCTACGGCGTCTTCGAGTGCGCGGGCCATTAGCGCGGCACCCAGCCCAGAGCCCTGAGCCTGCTTCATAAGATAGATGCGGCGGAGTTCGATATCCGCGGGGCCGGGCTCGATCGGGAAGTCCGGCACGGTCAACACCGTGTAGCCGATCGGCGCGTGGCCTGGCTCGTACTCGGCCAGCGTCACGATCGTCGCCGGATCGCCCAGCCACGTCTCGAACGCGGCGATGCTGTTCTTCCTCGTGCAGTGGGCGACGATGTCGGCCCCGGACAGCACGGTCGCATAGGTATCAAGGAACGTGGCGGATGCGACGAGCGATAGCGCGGGCGCATCGCCCGGCTCAGCCCGTCGCAGCCGCCAGGTCATCAGCCGACGATTTCTTCGGGCTTGAAGAAGTACGCGATCTCGATCTCGGCGTTCTCGTCCGAATCCGAACCGTGCACCGAATTGGCTTCGATCGACTCGGCGAGCTCCTTGCGGATCGTGCCGGCATCGGCGTTGGCGGGGTTGGTGGCGCCCATGATGTCGCGGTTGCGCTGCATCGCGTTCTCGCCTTCGAGAACCTGGACGACGACCGGGCCCGAAATCATGAACGAGACGAGCTCGCCGAAGAACGGACGCTCCTTGTGGACCGCGTAGAAGCCCTCGGCCTGCTCGCGGGTCATCTGGATGCGCTTCGAAGCGACGACGCGCAGGCCGGCTTCCTCAAGCATCTTGGTGACCGCACCGGTCAGGTTGCGGCGGGTTGCGTCGGGCTTGATGATCGAAAAAGTACGGTTCGCGGCCATGATGGTCACGGGCTCCTGTGTTGACGGTAATTGGATGCGCGGCGCTTAGGCGCGGATCGGGCCTAAAGCAACCTGCGCGGCCTCCTCCCCCTAAGCAGCCTGCTCCCAACGTCCGGAGTCGTTCTGCTTCCAGTAGCGGCGCTCGATCCCCTCGCGGTCGGCGAGTGCCTTCCAGGCCAGCCGCGCCTCGCGGATCGCTTCGTCGTCGAAGATGTGGAAGGCGCGATCAAACGTCAGGATAAGATCACGCCAACGTCCGTCTACCACCGCGACGTTGCGCGCGGCGTTCGCGGGGGCGGTTTCGGGTATTTTTTGGGCGATCAGAATGGGCTGTGCGGAATCGTCGTTGCTGCCGGCCTGAGCGTGGGGAAGGAAGCTCTCGGGGGCGTAGGACCACAGCAGGCGGTCGAGTGCCACGCGCTGTTCTTCGGGTTCGGCAACGATCAAAAGGCGGCCGCCGGTTGCGACAACGCGCTCGGCGATGCGCGGGAGGACGCGGTCGAGGGGGCTGCTTAAGTGGTAAAAATCGACCTGCATTGCTTACTCCCCTTCCGCTTGCGGGAGGGGTCGGGGAGGGCTTTGCCTCGCTCGATACCGCTCGCGGTTGGCCCCTCCCCTAGCCCCTCCCGCAAGCGGGAGGGGAATTCCTGCGTTCAGCCTTCGAAATTATCGGCGACGAACTGGTCGAGCAGGCGCACGCCGTAGCCGGTTGCGCCCTTGTCGTGGTTCGTGCCCGGCTTGTCCGACCAGACCATGCCGGCGATATCCAGATGCGCCCACTTCACGCCTTCGTCGACGAAGCGCTTGATGAACTGCGCCGCGGTGATCGAGCCGGCACCGCGGGGGCCGACGTTCTTCATGTCGGCGATCGGCGAGTCGATCAGCTTGTCGTAGGCGGGCGACAGCGGGAAGCGCCAGAGCGTGTCGCCGGTGGTCTTGCCCGCCGCGATTAGCTGGTCGGCCAGCGCGTCGTCATTGGCGAAGATGCCGCCATTCTCGGTACCGAGCGCGACGATCATCGCGCCGGTGAGCGTCGCGAGATCGACGATCGTGGTCGGCTTGTGCGCCTGCTGGACCCAGGTCACGCAATCGCACAGCACGAGGCGACCCTCGGCGTCGGTGTTGAGCACTTCGATCGTCTGGCCCGACATCGACGTGATCACGTCGCTCGGACGCAGCGCCGCGCCGTCGGGCATGTTCTCGACCAAGCCCATCACGCCGACGACGTTCGCCTTCGCCTTCCGGCTGGCGAGCGCCTTCATCGCGCCGGCGACCGCGCCTGCGCCCCCCATGTCCCACTTCATGTCTTCCATGCCCGCGCCGGGCTTGATCGAGATGCCGCCCGAATCGAACGTCACGCCCTTGCCGACGAACGCGAGCGTCGGCGCATCCGCCCCCGCCCCGTTCCACTTGAGCGCGAGGATGCGCGCTTCACGCCGCGAACCCTGGCTGACACCGAGCAACGAACCCATGCCGAGCTCGGTCATCTGCGCCTCGTCGAGCACGGTGATCTCGAGCCCGAGCCCCTCGACGTCCTTCGTCACCTTCTCGACGAAGCTCTCGGGATAGACGACGTTCGGCGGCGACGTGACCAGCCAGCGGGTCAGGTCGAGACCGCCAGTTACCGCAGCCGCTTCCGCCCATGCTGCATCGGTGCCGTCGGGCGCGCCGGCGATGGTGATTTCGGTCAAAGTCGGCTTCGACTTCTCGGCCAGCTTGGTGCGGTACGTGTCGTAGCGCCATGCGCGCTGGGCGGCGGCAGCGGCAAAGTGCGCAGCAGCCGTCGGGGTCGGCGCGACGCCGGCCGAGAGGTCGGCAACGACCGACTTTGCGCCCGAGGTGAGGAGGCGCGCGGTGATCGCACCGCCGGCCTTCTCCCATTCCCCGGTTCCACCGGCGCCGACCCCGACGAGCAGGACCTGGCGAACCGCGCCGTCGACGGGCACGAACAGCTCGATCACCGATCCTGCCTCGCCTGCAAAGCGTGCCGCCGCGGCCGCGCTCGTCGCCACCGCCTCGCTATCGCCACCGATCGCGCGCCACTTGATCTGCGCCAAGCCGTCCTTCGCGACCGGCACGGCGAGGATCGGGGCGTTGGCGGGAGCGGTCGGGGCGAAGACGATCTGCATGAAGAAACCTCGGGAAGCTTTTGAACGGATGTACGTACGCCATAAGTTGATGCCGCGGGTACGGCAAAGCAAGGTGGTCCCCCCGACGCACGATGATTGCAGCGACACGCTGGGATGCGATTGCAGCGAAGCCTCGGTGGTGCGATAGGCGGGCGATATGGTGGCAAACGGCTGCCCAGTGCCAAAGGGGTTGGTTCGGATCGTGTTGCGTATCGACCTTTTGACGGGTTGCGCCCTTTCGCTCGCGCTGGCGACCGGACTGGCCGCGGCCCCGGCGCAGGCTCAGGATTTCCAGAGCCGCCCCGTGGCGCCTCCGGTGCAGGATCCGCCGGTTGCCAACGCGTCGACCGCAACGCCGGCGGAGGACCAGGTGCAGTTCAGCTCCACGGCGCTGGAGTACAACACCAACACCGATATCGTCACCGCGACCGGTGAAGTCCGGATGTTCCGCCAAGGCAATCGCCTGCGCGCCGACAAGGTCGTCTGGAACCGAAAGACCGGCAAGGTCGTCGCGACCGGCAACATCGCGGTCACCAATCCCGAAGGCGACATCGCATACGGCGACGAGATCAACCTGACCGATTCGCTGAAGGACGGCGTGGTCGACAACATGCTCGTCGTGCTCGAACAGGGCGGGCGACTGGCGGCCAAGCAAGGCACGCGCGAGACCGACGGTACGGTGAACCTGCGCACTGCCGCATACACACCGTGCGGCGTCACCAACGCAGCCGGCTGTCCGAAGGAACCGACGTGGAAGATCACCGCGGTCCGCGTCACCTATCGTCCCGAACGCAAACGCATCTATTATTCCGGCGCACGGCTGCATCTGTTCGGCCTGCCGAGCCTGCCGCTGCCCAAATTCTCTAATCCGGTAGGTGGCGGCAGCGACAGCGGCCTTCTCTCGCCGGACGGTGGGTATAGCCGGGTCAACGGGTTCGAAGTCAGCCTGCCCTATTATTGGAAGCTTGCCCCCAATCAGGGGCTGATCATCACGCCGCACATCTACACCAGCGTGCTGCCGATGGCGCAGGTGGATTATTCGGCGTTGAGTACGAAGGGCGCGTTTCGCGTGCGGGCCTATGCCACCGAGAGCCGGCGCAGCGACGACCTGACGACCGCCGATCCGACCGATACCAGCATGGCGTTCCGCGGCTATCTCGACGGGATGGCACGCTATCAATTGTCGCCGAACTGGAGCGTCAGCGGTTCGCTGCGCCTGACGACCGACCGGACATTCCTGCGTCGCTACGACATCTCGCGTGACGACCGGCTGCGCAGCACTGCCAGCCTCGAACGGATCGACGACAGCAGTTATTTCTCGCTTACCGGCTGGTATGCGCAGACCTTGCGCGTGAACGACAGCCAGGGGCAACAGCCGATCGCGCTGCCCGAGATCGATTATCGCAAACGCTTCGACGATGGCCTTGTCGGCGGTCGGTTCCAGCTTCAGCTGAACACGCTCGCGCTGACACGCACCGATGGCCAGGACACGCAGCGCGCGTTCGCCAGCTTGCAATGGGACCTGCGCCGCCTGACCAACTGGGGCCAGGAGGTCACCTTCACCGCGTTCGCGCGCGGCGACCTGTACAACACGAGCGATACGCTCGCGACGACCAACATCGGCTATCGCGGGCTCGACGGGTTTCACCAGCGCGCGATCGGCGCGGTTGCGGTCGACGTGAAATGGCCGTTCATCGGCACGTTCCTTGGCGGCACGCAGCGCTTCACGCCGCGCGTCCAGATCGTCGCGGCGCCGAAGGTCGCCAACACGACCCTGCCGAACGAAGATTCCCGCGCGGTCGATCTCGATGATACCAACCTGTTCGCGCTCAACCGGTTTGCCGGCTACGATCGGTTCGAGGACGCGTCCCGCGCGACCTATGGCGGTGAATGGGCTCTCGACCTGCCCGGGATCAGCTTCACGACGAATGTCGGCCAGAGCTATCGCCTGGGTACGCGGCCGACGATCCTTCCCGACGGCACCGGCCTCAGCGACCGCTTCTCGGATATCGTCGGACGCACCGAGCTTCGGTTTCGCGACTTCGTCTCGATCGTCCATCGCTACAGGCTCGACAAGGACAGCTTTGCGATCCGGCGCAACGAGCTGGACGCGACGATCGGTTCGCGCGCCACCTATGTGCTGGTGGGGTATCTGAAGCTGAACCGTAATATTGATGCGGCGATCGAGGATCTGCGCGACCGCGAGGAGGTCCGCGTTGCCGGCCGCGTGCAATTCGCGCGGTTCTGGTCGGCGTTCGGCTCCGGGGTGGTCGATCTGACGAACAAGTCGGAGGATCCGCTGTCGGTCAGCGACGGCTTCAGCCCGATCCGTCACCGCCTCGGCGTGCAGTATGAGGATGACTGCCTGCGCCTCGGCGCGACATGGCGACGGACCTACAACGACACGGGCGACGCGCGGAAGGGCAACAGCTTCCTGTTGACGCTGGCGTTCACCAACCTCGGCCGCTAAGCCCGCGTTCAGCTAAATCGAGGCAAGCCGCGCCGAATACGCGTCGCCATGACAATGGCGGTGCTGTTTACGGGGCGCGATGATGGGATACCGACACTTGAAGCATGATGTTCGACTGGCGGCGCGTGGCGGCCGTGTGATCGGTGCGGTGGTTTTGGCGGCGCTCGCAGCGAGTGCGCTGGCGCAGACCGTGCCGGACCAGAGCGTACCCGACAATACGGGTCTCGATATCCCGGCGAACCTTCAGATCTTTGGCAAGCTCGACCCGAACGTCCGCAAGCCGACCGCGATCGTCAACGACACCGTGATCACCGGGACCGACGTCGATCAGCGCGTCGCGCTGGTGGCGATGGCGAACGAAGCCAAGCTGTCCGCCGAGGATCGCGAGCGGTTGAAGCTGCAGGTGCTGCGCCAGCTGATCGACGAGACGCTGCAGATCCAGGAGGCGAAGACCGCCGACATCACGATCACGCCCGCCGAACTGACCCAGAGCTACGACGCGGTGGCGAAGCGGTTCAATCGCACCCCGGTCGCGATGCGCACGTATCTGCGCGAATCCGGATCGTCCGATCGTTCGCTCAAGCGTCAGATCGAGGGCGAGCTTGCCTGGCAGCGGTATCTGCGTCGCCGGGTCGAGCCCTTCGTCAACGTCGGCGACGAGGAGGTGAAGTCGATCATCGATCGTCTCCAGGCCGCCAAGGGTACCGACGAGTTCAACCTCAAGGAAATCTATCTCGCGGCGACGCCGGCGAACAGCCAGCAGGTCTATGCGAACGCAAAGCAGATCCTGCAGGAAATTCAGAAGGGCGCGCAGCCGTTCGAATATTATGCTCGGCAGTTCTCCGAAGCATCGACGCGGGCCGTCGGCGGCGATCTCGGCTGGATCCGTGCAGCCACCTTGCCGAGCCAGCTGGCCGAAGCCGCGACGACGATGCAGGTCGGCCAGGTCGCAGGGCCCATCGAGGTGTCCGGCGGCTATTCGATCCTGTATCTCACCGACAAGCGCCAGGTGCTGACCGCCGACCCGCGCGATGCCAAGCTGAGCCTGAAGCAGCTGACGTTGCGCTTCCCGCCGAACACCAACCAGGCACAGGCCACGGCGCGGGCGCAGGCATTCGCCAAGGCGACCCAGGAGTTGCGCGGCTGTGGTACGGTCGAGAAGGTCGCGGCCGGGATCGGCGCGGACGTGGTCGACAACGACACCGTCCGGATCCGCGATCTGCCGCCGCAGCTGCAGGAAGTGATGCTGAAGCTCCAGGTTGGCGAGTCGAGCCCGCCGTTCGGTTCCGCCGAGCAGGGCGTGCGCGCGCTGGTGTTGTGTGGTCGCGACGAAGCGGCTGGCGGTTCGGTGCCGAACTCGGAACAGATCCAGGGCCAGCTCGAACAGCAGCGCGTCAATCTGCGGGCGCAGCAGAAACTGCGCGATCTGCGGCGCGATGCCGTCGTCGAATATCGTTGATCGGCGCGTGACCGCCGTGCTGCCGCTCGCGGTATCGATGGGCGACCCGGCGGGGATCGGGCCGGAAATCATCGCCAAGGCTTGGGAGAGGAGGGTTGCGAACGCCCTTCCCCCGTTCGTCGCGGTGGGCGATGCGCGCGCGGTCGAGCGCGTCTGGAATGGGCCGGTTGCGCGGATTGCCGACCTCGGCGAAGTGGCGGCGGCTTTCCCGCAGGCGCTGCCGGTCCTGACCGTCGAAGATGCCGGCGACATCACGCCCGGAGTTCCCGATGCCGAAGGCGCCCGCTGTGCGCTGCATTCGCTCGAGTTGGCCGTCGGGCTGGTTCGTACCGGCGCCGCGCGCGCGTTGGTAACGGGCCCGGTATCGAAGGCGCAGCTCTACGCGATCGGCTTCACCCATCCGGGCCAGACCGAGTTCGTCGCTGAGCGCTACGGCGTAGCGGGCGATAACGCGGTGATGATGCTGGCGGGGCCGTCGCTGAAGGTCGTTCCGATAACGACGCATGTACCGCTCAACGAAGTATCAGGGTTGCTGTCCGTCGAACTCATCGTTGCGAAGGCGCGGGCGACGGCGCGCGGCCTGCTGCGTAATTTCGGGATAGAAAACCCGCGACTCGCCTTTGCCGGCTTCAATCCGCACGCGGGCGAACAGGGTGCGTTGGGTCGCGAAGAGATCGACATCATCGCGCCGGCCATCGCCATCCTGCGCGAAGAGGGCATCGACGCGTCGGGACCGTTCGCGGCCGACACGATGTTCCATCCCCGCGCGCGTACGACCTATGACGTCGTGATGTGCTGTTATCACGATCAGGCACTCGTCCCCCTGAAGACGATCCACTTCGACGAGGGCGTGAACATGACGCTGGGCCTGCCGATCGTGCGGACCTCGCCCGATCACGGCACCGCCTTTGCGATCGCCGGCAAGAACGTCGCCGAACCCGGCGCGATGATCGCCGCGATCGCGATGGCGGGCGAAGCCGCGGATCGGCGCGAGCAGACTGCCGCTTGCAAGCCATGACCGAGCTACCACCGCTGCGCGAAGTCATCGCGCGCTATGGCTTGAACGCGAGCAAGGCACTTGGGCAGAATTTCCTGTTCGACGGGCAATTGCTCAAGCGGATTGCGGCGGTGCCCGGCGATCTCCAGGATGCCGAAGTGCTCGAAGTCGGGCCCGGCCCGGGCGGCCTGACGCGGGCACTGCTCGCGGCGGGGGCCCGCGTGACCGCGATCGAGCGTGACCGGCGCTGCATCCCCGCGCTCGCCGAACTTGGTGAGGCCTTTCCTGGGCGGCTGCGCGTGATCGAGGGTGACGCGATGGAAGTCGACGCCCCGGCCCTGTTCGAGGGCAAGCCGCACATCGTCTCGAACCTGCCGTACAATATCGGCACGGCGCTGCTGGTCGGCTGGCTGTCGACGTCGTGGCTGCCATGGTGGCAATCGTGCACGCTGATGTTCCAGAAGGAAGTCGCGGAGCGGATCGTGGCGAAGACCAACGACGATCATTACGGCCGGCTGGCGGTACTGGCGCAGTGGCGCTCGACCGCCCGGATCGCCATGCCGGTGCACCGGTCCGCCTTCACGCCACCGCCGAAGGTGATGTCGGCAGTGGTGCATCTGACGCCGGTCGAGGCCCCCGAGGGGGTGAACTTCGCGGTGCTGGAGCGACTGACGGGCGCGGCGTTCGGGCAGCGGCGGAAGATGTTACGGCAGAGCTTGAAGGGTGTGCCCGGGGCGCTCGATGCGCTGGAGCGGATCGGGGTGGAGGCTACGCGACGGGCTGAGACGCTGTCGGTGGCGGATTTCACCGCGTTGGCGAAGGCGGTCGGGTAGCAAGGGGGCAGTTAACCCAGACGCATTCAGAATTTCGAGAAGCACCACCCCGGCGGAGGCCGGGGCCCAGTTGGCAAGGCCGTGGTAACGACCCGCCGTCCGAGGTTATTGTTGTTTCCCAACCGGGCCCCGGCCTTCGCCGGGGTGGTGCAAGAGGAACTGGCCCGCTGGAACCTCAATCCTTGGCGGCGGCCGGCGTCTTGTCGACCTGTGCCGTCGTGATCGGCGGGCCCTTCGCGATCACCGCCGCAAGCTGCGTCGCCTCGGGGCACGCGCCCTTGCAGAGCGTCCGGATCTTCACGAGATTGTCCTTCGCGCGGACCACGGCGCCCTTGGCGACCAGAGCCTCGCCCTGCCCCTTCAACGCCGCGACGTCGTTCGGCTCCAGCAGCAACGCCTCGCGATAGAGGCGGATCGCCTTGCCCGGCAGATCGCGCGTTTCGGCGACCTGCGCGAGCAGCAGGAACGCTGCCCGGTTACGCGGGTCGACCGCTACCGAGGTTTCCAGCGTGTCCGTCGCAGCGTCCAGATTCCCGGCCGTCATCAGCGAACGCCCCTGTGCCAGCAGTTGCATCGAACGCGCGTCGATCTGGCTGTCGGGGCGCTGCCCACTGAGCGATGTCGACACGCACACGATGGTCAGCGCGGCGGCAAGGGCAACGGACGAAAAACGCATGATCGTCTCCAGGCGGGTCACAGATTGGGCCACATGTTGGACCATAGGGCGGCTGGCTAGCACGCAGCCCGGAGGCGCGCGACAAAAAAGCCGTCGGTGCCGTCGCGACCGGGTTCGAGGCGGATGCCATGGCCGTGTTTGGCACCCGCGGGGAGCGTGAGCGGCTCGGTGGTCCAGCCGGGATGCGCGTTCAGGAACCACTTCACCTGATCATTGCCCTCGGCGTCGAGCAGCGAGCAGACGATGTAGACGAGCGCGCCGCCGGGCTTGACCAGCGTGGCGGCCACGGAGAGCACCTGCTGCTGCGTCGATTGCAGCCGCGAGACACGGTCGGGGGTAAGCCGCCAGCGCGCCTCGGGATTGCGCCGCCACGTGCCGGTGCCCGAGCAGGGGGCATCGACCAGCACGCCGTCCGCGCGCCCGGCCCATTCGCTCAGCGCCTCGATCTCGCGCGTCGGGTTGAGCAGACGGCTCTCGATGATCGTCGCGCCGGCGCGGGTCGCGCGCGGAGCGAGGCGCGAGAGGCGATTACGGTCGGTGTCGCAGGCGAGAACAACGCCTTCGTTCGCCATCGTCGCGGCGAGCGCGAGCGTCTTGCCGCCGGCACCCGCGCACAGATCGACGATCCGCTCGCCGGGTTTCGCCTGCATCGCGAGACCGACGATCTGGCTGCCCTCGTCCTGCACTTCGAGCGCGCCTTCGTTGAAGAGCGGGAGCGCTTCGACGTTGGTGCCGGTCGGCAGGCGGATGCCGTACGGCGCGTGTGGGGTGGCTTCGGCCTCCGGGAGCGCGCCGAGGACGGTCGCGCGGTCGGCGATCAGCGTGTTGACGCGCAGGTCGAGCGTGGCGCGGCCGGCGAGGTCGGTGAGTGCGGCGCCGTCGAGCCCCGAGGCGCGGAGGGCCTTGGTCAGCCACTGCGGCGCGACGCCGGCGCGGGCGCGGGGTTCGTCCTTGGCGATCGGGGCCGGGGCGTGGGTCGAGCCGTCGAAGGTCGCGGCGAGCTCGGGGTCGGCATCGGCGACGAGCAGCATTGCAGTGCGCCCGTTCTCTGGCCGGTCACCGGCTTTGCGAACCGCGGCGTAGACCAGTTCGCGGACCGCGCGGCGATCCTTCGAGCCGGCGTAGCGGCGGGTCGCGAAGTAGCGGGCGATCAGTGTGTCGGCGGCGGCACCGGACTCGCGGGCTGCGGCGATGATCTGGTCGAGCAGTTCGATCGCGGCCTGGGTGCGTGCGGGAGGAGTCACTTCTGGGCTCCCGATTTCGTGCGGGTTCCGGGGCAGGCTTGGTACGGGGTGTTCGTCATCATCCCCTCCCCTAGCGTCTCTGGCGAGCGGACGGGGAATAATTTCGGGTTGGCCGTCACGCCGCAGCGGATGCCGGCGCGTAGCCCGTCATTTCTTCGCCCGTCGTCCCCTCATCCGTTATCGCCTTCCCCGTCACCCCCCTCCCCGTCATCCCGGCGGACGCCGGGACCCATGGTTGCGATTTGGGTAATGGTTGCGCGCTATCGCTCGGTCCACCGTGTCCGTGGGTCCCGGCGGTCGCCGGGATGACGGATAGGGGTGGTAGCGATCTTTTACATACCCCAGGAAAAGCGTGGGTCCCCGCGAAGGCGGGGACCCAGACTGGGCTCCCGCCTTCGCGGGAGAACAAGGGAGAGCCGCACCTTCGGCAAAAGCCCCGCTGGCGTTACCGCGTCGGGTAGTTCGGCGCTTCTCGCGTGATCGTCACGTCGTGAACGTGGCTCTCCATCAAGCCCGCCCCGGTAATCTGCACGAACTCCGCCCGCGCCTGGAGATCCGGGATCGTCGCCGACCCGGTATACCCCATCGCCGCCTTGATCCCGCCGATGAGCTGGTGGATCACGTCCTTGGCCGGGCCCTTGTACGCGACCTGCCCCTCGATGCCCTCGGGCACCAGCTTCAGCTGATCCTTGATGTCGCCCTGGAAATAGCGATCCGCCGACCCGCGCCCCATCGCGCCGACCGAGCCCATGCCGCGGTACGACTTGTACGCGCGGCCCTGATACAGGAACGTCTCGCCCGGCGCTTCGTCCGTGCCAGCCAGCAGCGAGCCGATCATCACCGTCGATGCGCCCGCCGCGAGCGCCTTGGCCATGTCGCCCGAAGTACGAATCCCGCCATCCGCGATCACCGGAACGCCGGCCTTGTGGCCAGCCTCCGCGCAATCCATCACCGCGGTCAGCTGCGGCACGCCGACGCCGGCGACGACGCGGGTCGTGCAGATCGAGCCCGGGCCGATGCCGACCTTGATCCCGTCGGCACCCGCACCGATCAACGACCGCGTCGCTTCGCCCGTCGCGACATTGCCTGCGACGACCTGGACCGAGTTGGACAGCTTCTTCACCCGCTCGACCGCGCGTGCGACGTCGCGGTTATGGCCGTGCGCGGTGTCGATCACGATCAGGTCACAGCCGGCATCGATCAACTGCTCGGTCCGGTCGAAGCCCTTGTCGCCGACCGTCGTCGCGGCGGCCACGCGCAGGCGCCCCGCCTCGTCCTTGGTGGCATCCGGGAACATCACCGCCTTCTCGATGTCCTTGACGGTGATCAGCCCGACGCAGCGATACTGCGCATCGACCACCAGCAGCTTCTCGATCCGGCGAAGGTGGAGCAGGCGGCGCGCCTCTTCCTTGCCGACTTCGGTCGAGACGGTGGCCAGGTTCTCGTGAGTCATCAACTCGCTGACCGGCTGTTTCGGATCGCCCGCGAAGCGCACGTCGCGGTTGGTGAGAATGCCGACGAGCTTGCCGTCTGCTTCGACGACCGGGATGCCGCTGATCCGGTGGCCCGACATAAGCGCCTGCGCCTCGCCGAGAGTCGCGGTCGGCGCGATCGTGATCGGGTTGACCACCATGCCCGATTCGAAGCGCTTGACCTGGCGCACCGCGGCGACCTGCTGCTCGACGGTAAGGTTACGGTGGAGCACGCCCATACCGCCGAGCTGCGCCATGACGATCGCCATGTCGGCCTCGGTCACGGTGTCCATCGCCGAGGACAGGATCGGGATGTTGAGCGCGATGCCGCGCGTCAGCTGCGTGCGGGTATCGGCCTGGCTTGGCACCACGTCCGATTCCCCCGGATACAGGAGGACGTCGTCGAAAGTGAGGCCGAGGCGGATATCCATGAGAGCTGCCGTTCCTGGTGTGAGGTGGCGCGCCATGTAACCAAAGCCGGCGCGTACGGCTAGGCCTCTCCTTCTTCGCCGTGCTATAGCGACGGCGATCCCGGATGGGACAAGGATGGGGATGAACCGATGGGCCTGACCGTTGCCGCACTCTTACTGGCACTGGTGCTGTTGTACCTCTTCACCAGCATCAAGATCGTCCACCAGGGTTATCAATACACGATCGAGCATTTCGGCCGGTTCACTACGGTCGCGCGACCCGGCTTCAATTTCTACCCCGCCTTCTTCTACCGCGTCGGGCGGAAGGTGAACATGATGGAGCAGGTGATCGACATCCCCGGCCAGGAGATCATCACCAAGGACAATGCGATGATCTCGACCGACGGGGTCGTGTTCTTCCAGGTGCTCGACTCGGCCAAGGCGGCATACGAGGTGTCGGACCTGTACCAGGCGCTGCTGCAGCTCACGACGACCAACCTGCGTACGGTGATGGGCTCGATGGACCTCGACGAGACGCTGTCGAAGCGCGACGAGATCAATGCGCGGCTGCTCAACGTGGTGGATCACGCGACGACGCCTTGGGGGGTCAAGATCACGCGAGTCGAGATCAAGGACATCCGCCCGCCAGCGGACATCGTCAACGCGATGGGCCGCCAGATGAAGGCCGAGCGCGAGAAGCGGGCGAACATCCTCGATGCGGAGGGCTCGCGGGCGTCGGAGATCCTGCGCGCCGAGGGGCAGAAGCAGGCGCGGATCCTCGAGTCCGAGGGACGCAAGGAATCGGCGTTCCGTGATGCCGAGGCACGTGAGCGGGCGGCGGTTGCCGAGGCGTCGGCGACGCGTGCGGTGTCCCAGGCGATCGAGGAAGGTGGTGCGCAGGCAATCAACTATTTCATCGCGCAGAAGTACGTCGAGGCGATCGGCAAGTTCGCGACCTCGCCAAATGCAAAGACGATCCTCTTCCCGGTCGAGGCTACCCAGTTGATGGGGACGCTGGGCGGGATCGGGGAGCTGGCGAAGGATGCGTTGCGCGATGCCACGGCATCGCCGCCGGCCAAGCCCGAGCCGCGAAAAGGTCCGTTCGAGCTGCCGAAACGCTGATGGACGGCGTCAGCGCGGCAGGCGCGTGGCTGATCGCGGCGTTGGTGCTGGGGATCGCCGAGCTTGCGGCGCCCGGGATTTTCCTGGTCTTCCTGGCGATCGCGGCGGCGGTGACCGGATTGGCAGTGTTCGCGCTGCCGGATCTGCCGGTGCCTGCGCAATTGGCGGCGTTCGCGATCTGGAGCGCGGTAACCGTGCTGATCGGCAAGCGATGGTACCGGGATTATCCGGTCGAGGGCGGCGATCCGATGCTGAACGATCGGTCTGCGCGGCTGGTGGGTCAGGTGGTCGTTGTGGAGACCGCCCTGGTCGGCGGGCGTGGCCGGGTACTGGTCGGCGATGGGAGCTGGCCGGCACGTGGTGAGGATGCGGCGGTCGGGACACGAGTAAAAGTCAGCGCCGTCGTAAACGGCGAAGTCGTCGTCGACCCCCTCTAAACCCTCTCCCCTCAGGGGAGAGGGAGAGCCGCGTAGCGGCGAGGGTGAGGGCACGCCGTACCACGTGCCCTCACCTTCCCACCCGACTTCGTCGTGCGGGCCCCTTCCTCTGAATTTTAGTTCAGGCCGTCTCACGCACCTGGGGCGCTGCCTGCCGGACACCCTCGTCGACATGCTCCGCAAACTGCGCGAAGTTCTCCACGAACAGGTCGACCAGTTTCGCCGCCGTAGCATCGTACGCGTCCTTGTCTGTCCAGGTCGCCCGCGGATCGAGGATCGCGCTGTCGACCCCCGGCACGCTCACCGGCACGTGATGAGGATGCGGCGGTTGGGACACGCGTAACCATCACCAAAGTCATCGACGGTGAAGTCGTTGTGGAGCCCCTCTAAACCCTCTCCCCTCAGGGGAGAGGGAGAGCCGCGTAGCGGCGAGGGTGAGGGCACGCCGTATCACGTGCCCTCACCTTCCCACCCGACTTCGTCGTGCGGGCCCCTTCCTCTCCCCGAGGGGAGAGGAGTTTTAGTTCAGGCCGTCTCTCTCACCTTCGGCGCGGCCTGCCTCACGCCCTCGTCGACATGCTCAGCAAACTGCGCGAAGTTCTCGACGAACAGGTCGACCAGTTTCGCCGCCGTAGCATCGTACGCGTCCTTGTCCGCCCAGGTCGTTCGCGGATCGAGGATGGCGCTGTCGACACCTGGCACGCTCACCGGCACCTGGAACCCGAAGTTCGGGTCCGTCCGGAACTCCGCGTCGTTCAAACTCCCATCGAGCGCGGCGTTCAGCAGCGCCCGCGTCGCCTTGATCGGCATGCGGTTGCCGACACCGTATTTGCCGCCGGTCCAGCCGGTGTTGACCAGCCAGCAATCGACGCCGCCCTTCGCGATCCGCGCCTTGAGCAAATTGCCGTAGACCGAAGGATGGCGCGGCATGAACGGCGCGCCGAAGCAGGTCGAGAACGTCGCATCGGGCTCGGTCACGCCGATCTCGGTCCCCGCGACGCGTGCGGTGTAGCCCGAGAGGAAGTGGTACATCGCCTGGTCTGGGGTCAGCTTGGCGATCGGCGGCAGCACGCCGTAGGCATCCGCGGTCAGCATCACGATGTTGCGCGGCACCGGCCCCATGTTCTCGGCCGACGCATTCGGGATGAAGTCGATCGGATACGCACCGCGGCTGTTCTCCGCGAGCGTGTGGTCGTCGAGATCGAGCAGCCGCGTCGCCGGGTCCATCACGACGTTCTCCAGCACCGTCCCGAAGCGCTTGGTCGTCGCGAAGATCTCGGGCTCCGCATCGGCGGACAGGCGAATCATCTTGGCGTAGCATCCGCCCTCGAAATTGAAGACCGCGGTGTCGGACCAGCCATGCTCGTCGTCACCGATCAGCGTGCGGCTCGCATCGGCGCTGAGCGTCGTCTTGCCAGTCCCCGACAAGCCGAAGAACACCGCGGTATCGCCGTTCGCGCCCATGTTCGCCGAGCAATGCATCGGCATCACGCCGGTCGGCGGCAGCAGGTAGTTGAGCAGGCCGAACACCGACTTCTTCATCTCGCCCGCGTACTTCGTGCCACCGATCAGGATCAGCTTGTCGGTAAAGTTCACCGCGATCACCGTCTCGCTGCGGCAGCCGTGCCGCGCGGGATCGGCGCGGAAGCTCGGCAGGTCGACGATCGTATAGTCCGCGACAAAGTCCTTGAGCGCAGCCTCTTCAGGCCGCACCAGCATCGTCCGGATGAACAGGTTATGCCATGCCAGTTCGGTGACCACCCGCACATTCACGCGGTGATCGGCCTGCGAGCCGCCGTAAAGATCCTGCACGAACAGCTCGTCCTTGGCGGCGAGCGCCGCGAAGAAATCGTCCTTCAGCGCGGCGAAATGCGCAGGCTCCATCGCCTTGTTGCTCTTGCCCCACCAGACCGTCGCGTCCGTCTCGGCATCGCGGACGATGAACTTGTCCTGCGCCGAGCGACCGGTATGCGCGCCGGTTTCGACGACCAGGGGCCCATCAGCGGACAGGCTGCCTTCGCCACGTTCCAGCGCGGCCTCGACGAGCTGCGCGGTGACCAGGTTCCAATGCAGGGCGGCGCGGGTTTCGATCCCCTGCACGGCGAGGCCGCCGGCCGGAATACGTTCGTTGGACAAGGCATCTCTCCACAAGATATTTTTGCGCATACGTATGTATGTCGTTGCTGCGGGATGTAGGCGGCGCCTCCATGCGGGTCAAATACCTGTGTGGGCTACACTCGTCCCGATACGGGTACGGTTGAGTGAGCGCTGCGTTTGGCCTACCCCGTCACACCAACGACCGAGGCAAGCGACCCTAAATGACGGCAACGATCGCGCTGGTCGACGACGACCGCAACATCCTGACCTCCGTGTCGATCGCGCTGCAGACCGAAGGCTTCGTCACGCGCGTCTATTCGGACGGCGAGACCGCGTTGAAGGCACTGACCGACAACCCGCCGGATCTCGCGATCTTCGACATCAAGATGCCGCGGATGGACGGCCTCGAGCTGCTCCGCCGCCTGCGCGAGAAGAGCCAGATCCCGGTCATCTTCCTGACCAGCAAGGACGATGAACTGGATGAGGCGCTCGGGTTGGCGATGGGCGCGGACGATTATATCGCCAAGCCCTTCTCGCAGCGGCTGCTGATCGCCCGCATCCGCGCGATCCTTCGCCGCACCGAACTGACCCAGTCGCCGGGGACGGAAACGGAAGCGGAAGCTGCCGGCCCGCTCGATCGCGGGCGGCTGAGCATGGATCCGGCGCGGCACCGCACGCTATGGGGCGGCGAGCCGGTCACGCTGACGGTCACCGAGTTCATGATCCTCGAGACGCTCGCGCAGCGCCCCGGGATCGTGAAGACCCGCAACCAGCTGATGGACGCGGCCTATCAGGACGACATCTACGTCGACGACCGGACCATCGACAGCCACATAAAACGACTCCGCCGAAAATTCAGGCAGGTCGATCCCGCATTCGACGCTATCGAGACATTATATGGTGCCGGGTATCGATTTTCTGAAGAATGAGCTGGGGATCGACGGGCGCGATCTGACCCTGCGCTGGTCGGGGCAGATCTCGCTCACCCGGCGTATCCTGGCGGTCAACATCTTCGCGCTGCTGCTGCTGGCGGGCGGCTTCTTCTATCTCGATTCGTACCGCAGCCGCGTGGTCGACAACCGCGTTGCGCAGACGGCGCGCGAAGCCCGCTTGATCGGCGAAGCCCTCGCGGCCGTCGATCCGGCGCTGCGCGATCCGCTGGTACTGCGACTGGCCAGCGACACAGGATCACGGATCCGGATGTTCGACGCAGGCGGTCGCACGATCGTCGATAGCCGCGCTCTGGGCTTGCGCAACTTCGTCCTGATGGACCCCGACAAGGAGGACTGGGACCAGACGTTCGCCCGTTTCCTCGATGCCGCGATCGACGGCATCGTCATGGCGCAACGCCCGCCGCTCTACCGCGAACGCAGTGGAAGCCAATCATGGCCGGACGTGGTCACCGCGCGGCAACACCGTGTCGTCGTCACCACGGTCTGGCGTGCCCCCGATCGCACGCCGGTCATCACCGCCGCGGCGCCGCTCCCGGCGGGTGGCGTGGTCATGACGACCGTCAACGCCCGCGACATCACCCGAACGGTCCGGATCGAGCGATTCCGCCTGAGCATGGTGCTGCTCGGCGTCTCGATCGTCTCGATCCTGCTGTCGCTGTTCCTCGCCCGCACGATCGTTCGTCCGCTGCGCCGGCTTGCCCGCGCCGCGGTCCGCGTCCGGCTCGGCCGTGCCCGCGAAGTGGTGGTGCCGCGCCTTCCCTCGCGCCGCGATGAACTGGGCATGCTCGCGCGCGCTCTCTCGGACATGAGCCTTGCACTCAGGGCCAGGATCGACGCGACCGAGGCGTTCGCCGCTGACGTGACGCACGAGATGAAGAACCCTCTGGCCTCGCTCCGGTCCGCGGTCGAGGGACTGTCCCGCGTCAAGGATCCGGCGCTGCAGGCACAGTTGCTCGCGATCGTCCGCGACGACGTCCAGCGGCTCGACCGGCTGCTCTCCGACATATCCGAGGCCTCGCGTCTCGATGCGCAACTCAGCCGCGCCAAGTTCGAACCCGTCGATATCGCCGGGATGATCGACGGACTGGTCGCGCAGCGGGATGCACGCGGCATCGAACGCGGCATCCGCCTCCGCTTCGATCGTCACCCGGACGACCGCGCGACCGTGCTCGGCGAAGGCGCGAGGCTCGAACGTGTCTTCGAGAACCTGATCGACAACGCCCTGTCCTTCTCTCCGGACGCAGGCCTGATCGCGATTTCGGCCACCCCCGACGGCTACGAACTGGTCATCCGCGTCGAGGACGAAGGGCCCGGCGTGCCCGAAGACGCACGCGAGGAGGTGTTCAAGCGCTTCCACTCCGTCCGCCCCGACAGCGAGACGTTCGGCCAGCATTCCGGGCTCGGGCTCGCGATTGCACGGACGATCGTTGACGGCCACCAGGGCAGTATCACCGTCGAGTCGCGCGAAGACCGGCTTAGCGGCGCGCGTTTCGTCGTACGGCTACCGCTCGCCGACATGCCGGAGTAAGGGGGCGCGTGGCAGTTCCCTCTTCCGATCGGCTCCATGCCACAACGGTCGCGATCGACGGCGTGGCGGTGCTGATCGAAGGCGCCTCCGGGTCGGGCAAATCCGACCTCGCGCTCCGGCTGATCGACCGGGGCGCGATCCTCGTCAGCGACGACCAGACGCTCGTCGTGCGGTCGGGCAAGGCCTTGCTCGCGCGCGCACCCGCGACGATCGCCGGCCGCATCGAAGTCCGCGGCATCGGAATCCTCGCCATGCCGCACGCCGATGCCGTACCGGTAGGCCTGCTGGTGCGGGTCGACGGAGCGATCGAACGGATGCCCGAGCGCCGCGTCCGCCGGATCGCGGGGATCGAGATTCGCCAGTTCGCGGTCGACCCGTTCCACGCCTCCGCCCCGATCAAGGTCGAACTCGCATTGCGCAACCCGGAGCCAGTAGAATGACCCGTCCCGTATGACTCGACCCAAGGATATCCTGCTCGTCACCGGCATGTCGGGCGCAGGCAAGTCGACCGTCCTGAAGACGCTGGAGGATCTGGGCTGGGAAGTCGTCGACAATCTGCCTCTAGTGCTGCTCGACCGGTTGCTCGATGCACCACTCGCCGAAGGGTCGCCCGACAACTCGCAGCCGCTTGCGATCGGCATCGGCGCGCGAACCCGCGATTTCGATCCCGAGCGCATCATCCGCCGGATCCGCGACCTGCGCGATCGCCATGGGCTGGAGGTCGGGATGCTGTTCCTCGACTGTTCGGGCGCCGAGCTCGAACGCCGATATTCCGAAACGCGGCGGCGTCATCCGCTTGCGCTCGACAGGCCCGCCAACGACGGCATCGGTCGCGAGCGCGAGTTGCTGGCGCCGCTACGCGACTGGGCGAACCGCCTGCTTGATACGACCGACATGTCGGCCAACGAGCTGGCGCAACAGATCCGTGCCAGCTTCGCCGGTGACGATCTGGGCGAGCCGACGCTGTCGATCCGCTCGTTCGGCTTCGCCCGCGGCCTGCCTCGCAACGCGGACCTGGTGTTCGACATGCGGTTCCTCCGCAACCCGCACTGGGACGCCGATCTGCGCCCCGGCACCGGCCTCGATGCGGACGTCTCGGCCTACATCATGGACGATCCCGCCTATGAAGCGGCACTGAGTCGCATCGAAGACCTGCTGATCCTGTTGCTCCCGCGCTACAAGGCCGAAGGGAAGTCGTACGTCACCGTCGCTTTCGGGTGTACCGGAGGGAGACACCGGTCGGTTCACGTCGCAGACCGTGTGGCGCGACGGTTGCGCGAAGCGGGTTTTTCGCCCAGTGTTGGCCATCGCGACCTGGGGGCCGCACCGCAGGATGCGCTCGAGGGATCTCCGGCGGTCGTTTGAGCATGAGTTGTCACATGAGTATGAAACGCTGATATGATCGGCCTTGTTCTTGTCACGCACGGTCGTCTGGCCGAGGAATTCGTTCGCGCGATGATCCACGTCGTCGGCCCGCAGGAGCGCGTCGCGACGATCGCGATCGGTCCGGATGACGACATGGAGAGTCGGCGCGCAGACATCGCCGCCGCGATCCTGGAGGTCGACACCGGGCGCGGCGTGATCGTGCTGACCGATCTGTTCGGCGGCACGCCGTCCAATCTTGCCATTTCGCTGATGGAGCGCGGCCGGATCGAGGTGATTGCCGGGATGAACCTGCCGATGCTGATACGCCTGGGGTCCGCCCGCAAGTCTATGACCGTCGTCGCGGCCGTCGCCGCGGCGCGCGAGGCGGGACGCAAATACATCTCCGTCGCGTCCGAGGTTCTCGGCGAGGCGGCGGCATGAGCGAAGTGGTCCGCACCGTCCAGATCACCAATCGCCGTGGGCTTCACGCCCGCGCGAGCGCCAAGTTCGTGACGCTCGCCTCGACTCACGCGGTCGAAGTGCTCGTGACCAAGGACGGCTCCGATCACGTCACGGGCACGTCGATCATGGGGCTGATGATGCTCGGCGCAGCGATGGGCGACGCGATCACGATCAGCGCGAGTGGCGATGGCGCGGATCACACGGTCGCCGCCCTGGTCGAACTGGTCGAAGCGAAGTTCGGCGAGGATTGACCTTCTTCCCCCCTTCGGCTTGCGGGAGGGGTCGGGGGAGGGCATGAGCGACGGCGTGTTTACAAACCCCTCCCCCACCCCCTCCCGCAAGCGGAAGGGGCGCTAGATGCCCCGCGAAATCACCGCCTTTTCGAACCCGCTGATCAAGTATGTCCGTGACCTGCGCGACAAACGGCATCGGCGCGCGGCCCGGCAGTTCCTCGCCGAGGGCCTGCGCATCCTCACCGAAGCGCGGGAAACGGGCCGCCTGCCGCGCACGCTGTTCTACGCCGCAGCCAGCGCCAACCACCCGCTCGTCCACGCGCTGTCGATGGACGTCGAGGACGCCGGCGGCGAATCGATCCAGACCACGTCGGACATCCTTTCGAAGCTGTCCGGCAAGGATAACCCGCAAGCCGTCGTTGGCGTGTTCGACGAATTCGACGCGACGCTGGAAGATCTGGACCGCAGCAGCGCCGGCATCTGGCTGGTCGCCGAGCGGCTCCGCGACCCCGGCAATCTCGGCACGATCCTGCGCACCGGCGACGCCGTCGGCGCAGGCGGCCTGATCCTGATCGGCGAGTCGGTCGATCCCTTCTCGGTCGAGGCAGTGCGCGCGAGCATGGGCGCGCTGTTCACGATCCCGGTGGTCAAGACCGACTGGGAGCCGTTCCACGCCTGGCTGCGCGCCGGTCCCGGACAGTTGGTCGGCCTGAGCCTCGATACCGACGTGGATTACCGCGCGGCGCGCTATACCGGCCCGACCTTCCTGCTTACCGGCAACGAAGCGCAAGGCATGCCGCCGGAAATGGCGCAGGCCTGCGACCAGCTCGTGAAGATCCCGATGCTCGGCAAGGCAGACAGTCTCAACGCCGCCGTCGCGACGGCGGTGATGGCGTATGAGGTGCTCGCGCAGCAGGAAAAATCGGCGCCATCGGCCTGAACCTGCGAATTTGGCCCGATTGGCGATGCTTAGCGAGTCCGGTTCAGCTAAGGGTGAGCCACGCCGTGCGAAAGCGTCGGCAGTACACGGCAAGACAGGACGACTATGGCGCGCGGTTTCGATGATGGACGAGTGAAGAACGGCGTGATCCGATCGGTGCTGGCGATCGCCACGACGCCGATGCTGATGGCGACGCCGCTGTTCGCGCAACAGGTTACACCGCCAGCGGTCGTGCCGACCACGACGCCCTCCGCGATGCCTACGCCGACGCTCGCACCGCCGGTAATCACCGTGCCGCCGCTCAGCGATGCGCAGGCGGTGTTGCTCGAAAAGCTTCTGAATGGCGACATCGTCGCGCAGGGCCTGAAGTCCGCGGCGACCGCCTCGACGACCGCGCCCGGCAAGGAGGACCTCGTCCGTGCTGCGCTCGATCATGCCCGCGCGGTCCATGCCGGCCGCCTCAGCGGTGCTGATTTCCAGAAGGATTGGGGTCTGCGCCCGCCCGCCTATGATCCGACACCGGCGTTCGCCGACGCGGTCCGGCTCGACCGGATAGCGGCGTGGTTCGCATCGCTTCCACCGCCCTATGCGGGCTATGACGGGCTGCGGAAGGGTCTCCAGAATTACCGCGCGATCGCTGCTGCCGGTGGCTGGTCGCCGCTCGCGTCCGGCCCCGACTTCACGATCGGTGCCAGTGGTCCCCGTGTGATCGCTCTACGAAAGCGGCTGGCAGCCGAGGACAAGGACGTCGCGACGAGCGGCGATCAGTTCGACACCGCTCTCGTCGATGCGGTCCGCCGGGCCCAGCGCCGCTATGGTCTCAACCCGAGCGGGATCGTCTCGACGCAGACGCTCGCCGCGTTGAACGTCCCGGCTGGGGAGCGCGTCCGTCAGATCATGGCGAACATGGAGCGCTGGCGCTGGCTCCCGCAGAACCTGCCGCGCGATCGTATCCAGGTGAACATCGCTGCCGCGGTTCTGACCGTGTTCGACGGCGATACCCCTGTACAGTCGATGCGCGCGGTGACCGGCCGACCGGGCGACGAGACGCCGATGCTCTCGTCGACGATCCACAGCATCGTCATCAACCCGCCCTGGAACGTGCCGACTTCGATCGCGACCAAGGAATTGTGGCCGAAGGAAAAGGCCAACCCCGGCTATTTCAAGCGCAACGGCATCAAGGTGATCGACGGCACGCGCCTGCAGCAGCAGGCGGGCGACCAGAGCGCGCTCGGCCGCTTCAAGTTCGATTTCGCGAACGATTATTCGGTCTATCTCCACGACACGCCGAGCCGCGCGAAGTTCGCGAGCTTCAGTCGGCTTGCGAGCCATGGCTGCGTTCGTCTTGAAAAGCCTGCCGAACTTGCCAATCTGTTGTTACAGGGCGACCCCGCCTGGACGCCGGACATGGTGGACGCGGCGGTCGCAAAGGGCGACACCGTCCGTGCCCGCCTGGTCAAGCCGGTATCCGTGTATCTGCTGTACTGGACCGCATTCGCCAGCGGTAACGGCCAGATGAACTTCCGCGCCGATCCCTATGACTGGGACGGCATCCTCGCATCCAAGATCGAGGCGCGCACCGCACGCCAGACGATCGCCGCTCGCTGAGAGGATTTACCATGACCATCTCCACCCGTACCCGCACCGCGATCGCCGGCGGCCTGCTGACCGCGATGGCGCTGGCGGGCTGCTCACGCTCCGAGCCTGAGCAGCAGCAGCCGACGGATACCAACATGGTCGAAGACACCGGTGTGACCGAATCGGAGGCAGCAGCGCCGACGCCGGTCGAGCCAGCGCCGGTCGAGGTCGCGCCGCCTGCGCCGGCCGTCGTCGAGCCGCCGCGTGAAAAGCCGGTCGCGCCGGACGAGCAGATGCTCGACGATGCGGATGCCACCGGCATGACCTCCCGTGTCACACGCGATGAAGAGCCGACGCAGAACGAGGACGCGCCTCAGCAATAAGCCGGGCTCGGCCGGCGATCATGCCCCGGCCGGATCCGCCAATCCCGGCGCATGACGATCGACGAGCGTTTCGCTCGCGCGGTTCAAGCCGATGATCTCGACGATCCTGCCGTGGCGTCGCAACTTGGCTACCACGTCTTCCAGCGCACCGACTGCCGTGACGTCCCACAGATGTGCGCCGGTCAGGTCGATCCGGACCGACCGCGCCGTCTCGCGCAGCTCGAACCGGTCGGCGAAGATGTCCGCGCTCGCGAAGAAGATCTGCCCGCTTACCCGGTAGATACGCGTATCGGTTGCAATGTCGTGTTCGATCGCGACGTCCATCATCCGCGTGACCTTCCACGCGAAGAACACACCGCTCAGCAACACGCCGACGCCGACGCCGAGCGACAGGTCGTGCGTCGCGACGGTAACGATAACGGTCGCCAGCATCACCACGCCCGATACCTTCGGATGCCGCCCGAGATCGCGCAGCGAGCCCCAGGAGAAGGTGCTTGCCGACACCATGATCATGATCGCGACCAGCGCCGCGACCGGCACCTGCGCGACCCACGGCCGCAGCGGCACCATGACGACCAGCAGGAAGACGCCCGCAACCAGCGTCGACAGCCGGCCACGGCCGCCATAGCGGACGTTGCCGACGGTCTGCCCGATCATCCCGCATCCCGCGATCCCCCCGAACGCGCCCGCCGCGATGTTGGCGAGACCTAGACCGGTGCACTCGCGCGCCTTCGAACTCGTCGTCTCGGTCAATTCGTCGACCACGCTCGCGGTCATCATCGATTCGAGCAGGCCGACCGCCGCCATCGCCAGTGCATAAGGGGCGACAATGCTCAGCGTCTCCCAGGCGAACGGCACGTCGGGCAGCCCGAGCGACGGCAGCGAACTGGGCAACCGGCCAAGATCGCCGACCGTCTTCAGCGGCATCGGGAACCACATCGCGATCGCGGTCAGCACGACGATGCAGATCAGCGGCGACGGGATCGCGGTCGAGATACGCGGCACCAGATAGATGATCGCCAGGCCGGCGGCGATCATCGCATAGGCCTGCCAGCCGACGCCGACCATCTGCGGCACCTGCGCCGAGAAGATCAGGATGGCGAGCGCGTTGACGAAGCCGGTCCGGACCGATCGCGACACGAACCGCATCAGCACGTCGAGCTTGGCGAGGCCGAACGCGATCTGGAGCACGCCGGCCAGCATCGTCGCGACCAGGAGATACTGGAGGCCGTAGGCGTGGACGAGCGCGGCGGCAATCAGCGCGACGGACCCGGCTGCGCCCGAGATCATCGCCGGTCGCCCGCCGGCAATGGCGATGACGATGCCGATCACGAACGACGCGAACAGCCCGACCTCGGGGTCGATGCCCGCGACGAACGAGAAGGCGATGACCTCTGGGATGAGCGCGAATGTGCCGACCATGCCGGCGAGGATGTCGCGGCGTGCAGCGGCAGGGCCGCTGAACCACTCGGCGCGGTAATGGGAGAAGGATAAGGGTGTCATGGTGTTATCCGCATAGGACGCATGAACCGCAGCGATTGCGCGGGCGGTTCGTTCGAGAGGCGTCGTTGCGTTGTCCGGCGGATCGGCGGCCGGAATAGCCACCCGGAATTACACCGGGTCCAGGGCGAATGCGTTCGACCTAACCGGTCCGGGGATGGGTTGCAACGATCGAGCGGGACTCGCGATGCGCTTGGCTCGTGGCTGGTATCCACTTTCCTACGGCCGTCACCCAGCGAAGGCCGTCACCCCAGCGGAAGCTGGGGTCTCACCATTTGGCGGGCGCCGTTAATCCGGCGAAATACCCCAGCTTTCGCTGGGGTGACGTAAATTTCGCTAGGGTGACGTAATGGGCATGGTGACAGAGCCGGAAGCACCTCGCAGCCCGCAGCCCCCAGCCAGCAGCCCCCAGCTTCCAGCCCCCAGCCCGCCAACGCCAAACCTACGTAAACAAATCGACCACTTCCGCCCCCTCGCCTACAGCCTGCAGCAACAACGTCCGGTGGCAATGGCACGGATCGCGCTCGTAACAGAGCAAGGCACTCGGCATCTCCGCCGCCAGCCCGAGCATGACCGCCGCCTGCGCCTGCGCCTCCGGGAGCTCGAGCTGCTCGTCATACACCGCGGTCAGCGTCGCGACGTCGCCCTTCTTCGCCGCATCACGCCCGCGCTTCGGCGTCCCCAGCGCCTTCAGATGCACATAGTCGATGTCGGCCTCGCGCAACGACACCGCGAGGGACGTCTTCGAAAACCCGGGCCGCCGCGACAAGGGCAGCGCGCGGACATCGATCACCCGCTTCACCCCGGCCCCCGTCAGCGCCGCCAGAAACTCCGTCATCGTCGTGGCTTCATAGCCGATCGTATAGATCTTCATGGCCAAGAAATGGGATTGCGCACCTGACACGACAAGCGTCCCGCGCTATCTGGCGGCCATGACCCACGACATCCACGTCATCGGCGGCGGCCTCGCCGGTTCCGAAGCCGCCTGGCAGCTCGCCGAAGCTGGCCTCAAGGTCCGCCTTTCCGAAATGCGCGGCAGCGGCGAAGAGACGCCGGCGCATCAGACCGACGGCCTCGCGGAGCTCGTCTGTTCGAACAGCTTCCGCTCGGACGATGCCGAGAGCAACGCGGTCGGTCTCCTCCACCAGGAACTGCGCACGCTCGGCTCGCTGATCATGCGCCAGGCGGACATCCACCGCGTGCCCGCCGGCTCCGCGCTCGCGGTCGACCGCGACAACTTCTCCGCCAGCGTGACGGAGGCGATCGACCAGCATCCGAACATCACGCTGGTCCGCGAGCGCATCGACGCGCTGCCCGATGGCCCGACGATCATCGCCACGGGCCCGCTCACCGCCGCATCGCTGGCCGCCGGCATCGGCGCGGAGACCGGCCGCGAGGCGCTCGCGTTCTTCGACGCGCTCGCGCCGATCGTCCACCGCGATTCGATCGACATGGAGACGGCGTGGTTCGCGTCGCGCTGGGACAAGGGCGAGGGCAAGGACTACATCAACTGCCCGATGGACAAGGACCAGTATCTCGCCTTCCACCAGGGCCTGATCGATGGCGAAAAGACCCCGTTCAAGGAATGGGAGAAGGACACCCCCTATTTCGACGGCTGCATGCCGATCGAGGTGATGGCCGAGCGCGGCGTCGATACGCTGCGCTACGGGCCGATGAAGCCGGTCGGGCTCGACAACCCGAAGACCGGGCGCTGGCCGCACGCCGTCGTCCAGCTCCGACAGGACAATGCGCAGGGCACGCTGTGGAACATCGTCGGCTTCCAGACCAAGATGAAGCACGCCGATCAGGTCCGCCTGTTCCGCACCATTCCCGGTCTGGAGAACGCCGAGTTCGCACGGCTGGGCGGGCTGCACCGCAACACCTTCATCCGCTCGCCCGAATTGCTCGATGAGACGCTGCGCCTCAAGTCGCGCCCGAACATCCGGTTCGCCGGCCAGATCACCGGCTGCGAGGGGTATATCGAGAGCTGTGGGATCGGCATGCTCGCCGGGATGTTCGCCGCCGCGGAACTCACCGGCAAGACCCTGACGCCCCCGCCCTATGCAACGGCGCTCGGCGCGCTGCTGGGCCACATCACCGGTGGTGCGGAAGTCGAGACCTATCAGCCGATGAACGTCAATTTCGGCCTGTTCCCGCCGATCATGGGCCGTACCAAAAAGGCTGATCGAAAGCGCATGTACACCGATCGCGGCCGCGCCGCGCTGGCGACGTGGCTCAACCTTCCTCTGCCGCAGCCTGAACCGGCGGACAGTTCGTCCGAACTGGCCCCTTCCGCTTGACCGCTGTCGTGGCGAATTCCGGGGCCGTCATGGCCCCGGATTTGTCGCGATCCGCGTCGGCGAACTTGGACGTGGCCTTCACCGCCCACTCCTCGAACGACAGCTTGCCATCACCGTCCACGTCGAGCCGCGCATAGGCCTTGCGTCGCTGCACGAGATATTCCTCGCGCGTGATCTTGGCATCGCGATCCTTGTCGTAACGGTCGAACCGCTTCTGCTCGCGTGTTCGGTCGCTGGCTTCGGGGGCTCGATCGGGCAGCGGCTCGGCGGAGGCCGTCGTACCGGCCGCTTGCGATACGGGTTGCGCAGGTAGCAACGGCCCCGGCCGAGCCTTCCCACTGAACATCATGAAGCCCGCGACGATCAACGCGATCACCGCCGTGCCGCCCGCCAGGTATCGCCACATCGCTGTTGCTCCCGTTTCGCCCGGACGACACGCTAGGCCCTGCGGCAAGCTTCCCCAACCCGGTCGGTCAGTATCCGGTCAATCTGTGCAGCGCCATGCGCGCGACCCGTTTGGGGCTGCCCGATCGCGGCGTCGTCTCGCGCAGATCGAACCGGGCCGACAGCGCCAACGCGCCCAGGGGGCGGCCCTGTACCGGCCATCGTCCGGCCAGCGCCAGATCGAGAAATACCATGCCGCGCTCCCTTGCCATCGTTCGACCGGCGGCGTCGCCGAGGCTCCGTGCCAGTTCGGCTAGCGCCCAACCAGCGCCTGCCGACGAGAGTCGCTGATCGTCTACCCCGAGCAGCTGCCCGGCGATTTGGAACAGCCGCCCGCCACGATCCGTCAAAAACTGCTCGATCGCGGCACCCCCGGGGGCTGGATCGAGAAGCGCCTCCCACCCGTCCACCATCGCAGCCAGGCTGGCGCCGGACACGCCCCTGGTCAGCACGTCCGCATGCAGCGCCTGCAGGACGGGCTCCGCGGGCGGAAGCGCGGAGTCGAGCTTGACGAGCGCTTCGTACCACCAGGTCAACCGCAACTGCCCGACCATCGGATCGCGCGTCGTCCGCCGTATCCCGCTCAGTATGTCGTCGAGCGCGAACAGCGCGGTCAGCGCCGGACGACTGGCCGCGGACGCATACCCGATCGCCAGGCGTCGCTCTGCTGCTCGCGCGCTCGCCCCGTCGATGAGAATGGTTTCGTGAGCCTTAACCATATTGCTTGTACTGCCTTTATCCGTCTCGCGCGCATCACGCAGCCCTCAGGCTTATCGGTGAGGTAAATGGCGTCCAATAAAGGGAAAAGGCAAAGGGACAACGGAACGCGGGCGCCGACATGGTTGCTCCTGGTTGGCCGTCTGCTGCGTCATACGGGCGGTAACACGCTCATGATCGCCGTTGCCGCACTCATCCCGCTTACCGGAATGGTAGGTGGTGCGATGGACATGAGCCGGTTGTGGCTCACCAAGACCCGTATGCAACATGCGTGCGATGCCGGTACGCTCGCCGGGCGCAAGCAGATGGGCGGCGGCACCTGGGACGCTACGAGTCTGGCGACGGCGAACCGCTTCTTCATCGCCAATTTCGCGCCGGGATCCTATGGCAGCACGAACCTGCCGCCCGATTTTCACGAAAGCGGCGGCAAGGTGTCGGGCATCGTGACGGCGACGCTACCGATGACCTTGATGAAGGTCTTTGGGTACACGCAGACGACGCTGATCGTGACATGCGATGCCGAAATGCGGTTGCCGAACACGGACGTGATGTTCGTTCTGGACACGACCGGGTCGATGGCGGATCCCGCCGTATCGACGGATACGCAGAGCAAGATTGCGGGACTGCGCAATGCCGTGAAATGTTTCTACGAAACGCTCGCGAAGCTTCCCACCGACGCAGTGTGCGCAGCCAGTAAACCGGTTGGCGGAACGAGCGGGGTTCAGATCAGGTTCGGGTTCGTACCGTATTCGACCAACGTCAACGTGGGATTCCTTTTGCCCACCGCGTACGTGGCCGACAACTGGCCGTATAGATCACGCGAGATTGCTTCGAAGACGACCGATTGGGGGCCATTGGTTCAGGACGGTGCGGTAAAGACGTATAATGGCAACGTTACCTGCCCCGCTGCCGCGACGGCCACCGCGACGCGCCAATTCTCCGTCGTCAAATCGACCAACAGCATCTTGTTCTTCGTCTACAGCACCGACTGCACATATTATTATCGGGACCAGATCACGACGGTGAACTGGCATTATGGAAAAATCACGAAGAACGTTTCGGCGCTGAAGGACGGCACGAACTGGAAGACGAGTTTCACCCTGCCCATCGGCCCGGCGGGCGCGCCCAAGACCATCACATGGGACGGTTGCATAGAGGAACGTCAGACGGTTTCCGGTACGAGCTTTTCTCCGATCCCTGCCGCAGCGAAGGACCTGGATATCGATACCGCGCCCACCGCGGCCGATGCGACCACGTTGTGGGGACCCAACCTGCCTGGCATGATCTATACGCCCCAGGCCACGACCAACAGCACCGGCAACTGGAACGCCAGCGACATCCCCAGCACGACGGTCGAGTACGGAAACGGATCCTATTACACGTGCCCACGTCCCGCCAAACGGCTGCGAAGCTGGACGGACCCCAACGAGTTCGACGGCTATGTCGATAGCTTGACGCCCGAGGGTAACACCTATCACGACATCGGCCTTCTCTGGGGCGCCCGATTGATGTCGCCGACCGGCATTTTCGCGTCCGACAACGCGACGACGCCTCAAGGCGGCGAGATCGAACGCCACATGATCTTCATGACCGACGGCGATACCCAGACCCGCGCGTCCGATTACGCAGCGTATGGCGTTCCCTGGTTCGACCGCCGTAACGTCGCCAACCCCACCAGTTCGACCGCGGATCTCAACGACGAGGTGAATGCGAGGTTTGCCGCGCTCTGCACCGCCGTGAAGAACAAGAATATCACGCTATGGGTGATATCGTTCGGCAATGGCTCGAACGCCGCTACGGAAAGCCGCCTGTCGGCGTGCGCGACATCGTCGAGCTACTTTTTCCGGGCGTCGGACTCCGCCGCACTGCAGGCAGCCTTCGGTAGCATCGCCAATCAGATTTCCCAGCTCAGGCTTACCAAGTGAGGACTGCCTCATCTTCGGCTCGGTCGACCTTGTTCGACCGTCGCGGCGTGGCCGCCGTCGAGTTTGCGATGGTGGCCCCGGTGCTGACGCTTTTCCTCGTGGGCGCGTTCGACATCGCCCACACGCTCTACATGAAATCGGTGCTGCAAGGCATCGTTCAGAAGACCGGCCGAGATTCCGCGCTCGAGGATAGCAGCGGTGCCACTCGCCAGGCAGCCATCGACGCCAATGTGGGAAGCCAGGTACGACTATTATATAACACGGCGGCCATCAGTTATTCGCGTCGTTATTTCGCGACCTACACGCAGGCTTCTGCGAAGATTCCGGAATCCTGGACCGATACCAACGCGAACAAGCGATGCGACGCTGGCGAGCCCTATGTCGACAGCAATAACAACGGCAGCTGGGATGCCGATGGCGGAAGCGCCGGACAGGGCGGAGCGAAAGATCGCGTGATCTACACCGTCACGGTCACGTATCCCTCTATCCTGCCTCTGTACCGGTTCATTGGTGGTTCGCCCAACAAGACCCTGGTGGCGACGACGATCCTCCAGAACCAGCCATATTCGGAACAGCAGGTCACGACGGGTACGACCGTGAGGTTCTGTTCGTGAGATCGTCGGCTAACCTGTGGCGTCGATTGCGGCATGCGGCGGCCGATCGATCCGGCCTCGCGTTGATGGAATTCGCGCTGGTTTTTCCGGTCTTGCTGACGCTCGCGCTGGGTGGGGCCGAACTGACCAACTTCACCATCACCAAGATGCAGGTCAGCCAGCTTGCGCTCATGCTTGCCGACAACGCCGCGCGGATGGGCAGCGGGTCACCCTTGGCGGCAAAGACCATCAGCGAGGCGGACATCAACGAGGTCTTCATCGGCGCTAATCTGCAGTCGGGTGGCCTCGACCTCAAGACCAACGGGCGCGTCATCCTGTCGGATCTCGAAGAGGACCCCGCCAATGCCGGTAGATACAGGATCAGATGGCAGCGCTGCTACGGCGCAAAAACCGCGCACGCATCGACTTACGGGGTTGCGCCAACAGGTAATTTGACCGGCATAGGTCCGGCCGATCGCCAGGTCACCGCGCAGCCGAGCAGCGCGACGATGTTCGTGGAGGTCTATTATCCGTACAAGCCACTAATCAACACGGGGCTGGTGGCGTTGAGCGACTTCGTCGAGATCGCGTCGATGGCGGTACGCGAACGACGCGACTTGTCCGGCATCCAGACGGTGACCGGGGTCGTTGCATCGACCTGCTGAGTGAGGCGAGTCCCCTCGCCTCACTCGCCCAAACCTACTTGTAGGTGACTTTCTTCACTGCTGCGACGACCTTGTCGACGTTCACCAGCATCAGCTTCTCTAGGTTCGCCGCATACGGCATCGGCACGTCCTCGTTCGTCACACGCAGCACCGGCGCGTCGAGGTCGTCGAAGCCGTGCTCCATCACCACCGAGACGATCTCCGACGCGATCGAGCAGGTCGCCCAATTCTCTTCGACGATGATCATGCGATTGGTCTTGGCGAGGCTCTTCAGGACCGTCTCGGTGTCGAGCGGACGCAGCGTGCGCAGGTCGATGACCTCCGCGTCGATGCCCTCTTCGGCAAGCTTCTCGGCGGCTTCGAGCGAAATGCCGACGCCGATCGAGTAGCTGACGATCGTCACGTCCTTGCCCTCGCGGACGATCCGCGCCTTGCCGATCGGCAGGACGTGGTTGTCGAGCTTGGGGACGTCGAAGCTGCGGCCGTACATCAGCTCGTTCTCGAGGAACACGACCGGATCCTCGGTGCGGATTGCGGCCTTGAGCAGGCCCTTGGCATCCGCCGCATCATACGGCGCGATCACGATCAGGCCGGGAACGCTCGCATACCACGCCGCGAAATTGTGCGAATGCTGTGCACCCACGCGCGACGCGGCGCCGTTGGGACCACGGAACACGATCGGGCAGCGCATCTGGCCACCCGACATGTAGTTGGTCTTGGCGGCCGAGTTGATGATGTGGTCGATCGCCTGCAACGCGAAGTTGAAGGTCATGAACTCGACGATCGGGCGAAGGCCGCCCATCGCCGCGCCCGCACCGATGCCGGCAAAACCGTATTCGGTGATCGGCGTGTCGATCACGCGACGGTCGCCGAACTCGTCGAGCAGCCCCTGCGTGACCTTGTACGCGCCCTGATACTGCGCGACTTCCTCGCCCATCACGAAGACGCGGTCGTCCTCGCGCATTTCCTCGGCCATCGCGTCGCGGAGCGCCTCGCGGACGGTCGTCTTGACCATCTCGGTGCCCTCGGGGATCGCCGGGTCGGAGATGCCGACCTTGTCCGCCGACGCGACGAGCGCTTGCGTGCCGCTCTCGGCCTTGGCGGGCGAAGCACCTTCGGGAACCGGCGGTGCCTTGTCGTCCGACGGCATTTCCTTCGGCGCGGCGTTGGCGGCGTCGCCGGAGCGTGCTTCCGCAGGCTTCTGGTCGCTCGCGCTCTCGCCCTCTTCGAGGATCGTCGCGATGACGGTGCCGACCTTCACGTTGTCGGTGCCCTCGGCGACGGAGATCGAGCCGATCGTGCCTTCGTCGATCGCCTCGAACTCCATCGTCGCCTTGTCGGTCTCGATCTCGGCGAGGATGTCGCCCGACTTGACGCTATCGCCTTCCTTGACGAGCCACTTGGCGAGCGTGCCCTCTTCCATCGTCGGGGAGAGCGCGGGCATCTTGATCTCGATCGCCATCAGTACTTCTCCACCAGAACGTCGGTGTAGAGCTCGGCAGCATCCGGCTCCGGGGTCTGCTCGGCGAAATCGGCGGCTTCGTTCACGATTTTCCTGATTTCCTGTTCAAGCGATTTGAGGTCCGCCTCGGTCACGCCCTGCGCGTCGAGCAGCTTCTTCATGTGATCGATCGGATCCGACTTGTCGCGGACCGCCTGGACTTCGTCACGCGTACGGTACTTGGCCGGATCGGACATCGAGTGGCCACGGTAACGATAGGTCTTCATCTCGAGGATGACCGGCCCCTTACCCGCACGGACCCATGCCAGCGCTTCCTCGGCGGCACCGCGGCAGGCGAGCACGTCCATGCCGTCGACCTGGATGCCGGGAATGCGGAAGCTCTCGCCGCGGCGATACAGCTGGTCCTCGGCAGACGCGCGATTGACGCTGGTGCCCATCGCATACTGGTTGTTCTCGATCACGAAGATGATCGGGAGCTTCCACAGCTCGGCCATGTTGAAGCTCTCGTACACCTGGCCCTGGTTCGCGGCGCCATCGCCGAAATAGGCCATGCAGATGCCGCCGTCGTTCGAATATTTGTGCTTGAACGCGAGGCCGGTGCCGAGCGACACCTGCGCACCGACGATGCCGTGGCCGCCGTAGAATTTATGCTCGGTCGAGAACATGTGCATCGACCCGCCCTTGCCCTTCGAGATCCCCGAATTGCGCCCGGTCAACTCGGCCATGATCACCTTGGGGTCGATCCCGTAGGCAAGCATGTGGCCGTGATCGCGGTAGCCGGTGATCACCGAATCGGTCTCGCCGTTGAGCGCGGACTGCAGGCCGACAGCGACCGCTTCCTGGCCGATATACAGATGGCAGAAGCCGCCGATCAGGCCCAAGCCATAGAGCTGGCCCGCTTTTTCCTCGAAACGGCGGATCAGCAGCATCTGCCGATACATTTCGAGCAGTTCGTCCTTCGACGCCTCGTACGGCTTTGGTTCGGCCGGTCGTTCGCGGTTCGTAATCGGCGGTTCGGCGATTGCGCGTGCTGGTGGGGGGGTCTTGGCCACGATGTGGGAAACCTCGTTTTCCGTAGGGGAGTTGAGGGAGCCTATAGGCGCGGACGGGGCGGAACATCAATTCCCGTCTGGGGTATGTCGGTTTGCGGGGTTTGGGATGGGGGAATGCTGCGCTTGTCGCGGTATCCATTCCTAGCAAGCCACCACCCCGGCGAAGGCCGGGGCCCAGTTGGGAAGTCGGAGTAACGAGGCGCAGTTCTCAGTTAGCGACGTTCCCCAACTGGGCCCCGGCCGCCGCCGGGGTGGTGCTGAGGTAACGGAGGAGTGGTGGCGACAACGCCGATGCCAAACACGTCAGCTCCCGTCTCCTGTTCTCCCGCGAAGGCGGGAGCCCAGTCTGGATCCCCGCCTTCGCGGGGAAACAAGCTTTCTTTGGGTGGGCGTGCTTGGCTAGGTCGCTATCCCCACCCCAAGCAAAGCTCCGGTTGCCCTCCTCGCGCGCGCAAGCCTAAAGCCAACCCCGATGGCCACCACGACAGACCCCCACCAGCATCCCTTACGGATCGCCAATTTCCGCGCCTATTGGCTGTCCCGCTTCACCGGCACGATCGCCGTCAGTGCGATGTCGATCGTGATCGGGTGGCAGGTCTACAACATCGCCCGCGAGACGATGGACATCCGCCAGGCCGCCTTCATGCTCGGAATGATCGGGTTCGCGCAGTTCGTGCCGCTGTTCCTGCTGACCCCGATCACCGGCCTGGTCGCGGACAGCTTCGACCGCCGCTGGATCGTCCGCGGCACGACCGCGCTGCTGGTGCTCACCGCCGCGACCCTGTGGTTGCTGACCTGGACCGGCCACCTCACGCTCGGCGTGCTGTTCCTCGCGGCGGTAGCGTTCGGCGTAGCACGCGCCTTCTCCGGCCCGGCCTATTCCGCGCTCGCCCCCAACCTAGTCCCCCGCGCCGTCCTCCCGACCGCGATCGCGATCAGCTCGATCGCCTGGCAGGTCGGCACAATAGCGGGCCCCAGCGTCGGTGGCCTCCTCTACGCGATCCACCCCGAAGTCGCATACGGCGTGGCAACGATCCTCTTCGTCGTCGCACTCCTCTTCATGTTCCTGATCGGTCCCGTGCCGCAGCCCGCCGCGCAGACCGATCACCGCCCCCTCGCCCGGATCATCGAGGGTTTCACCTATGTTCGCCGCAACCGCCTCGTCCTCGCGACCATCACACTGGACCTGTTCGCAGTGCTGCTCGCCGGCGCGACCTCGCTGCTGCCGGTCTATTCGCGCGACATCCTGAAGGTCGGATCACAAGGCCTGGGCGTGCTCGCTGCCGGCATGGGCATCGGCGCGGCGATAACCGCGATCTGGTTCTCGGTTCGGCCGATGAGCACCAACGTCGGCGTCAAGATGCTGATCGCGGTCGTCGTGTTCGGCCTTGCGATCCTCACCTTCGGCATCGCCACCCCGATCGTGACCCTGCTCGGCATCGCGCCCGGCACCATCGCCGGCATCCCGGTCCAGCCCGCCTTCGTCCTCAGCCTCGTCGCGCTGATCGTCGCGGGCGGTGCGGACATGATCTCGGTCTATGTCCGCCAGTCGCTGATCCAGCTCCACACGCCGGACGCGATGCGCGGCCGCGTCAGCGCGGTGTCGCAACTCACCATCTCCGCCTCGAACGAGCTCGGCGAATTCGAGAGCGGCGTGATGGCCTCACTCCTCGGTCCCGTAGGCGCGGTGGTGTTCGGCGGCGTCGGTGCTATTGCGATCACGATCGGCTGGGCGCGGCTGTTCCCGGAACTTGGGCGCGCGAAAACCTTTGATCCCCCAGAAATTCTCGAGACCGAACCTCAGCACGGAGAAGCCAAGCCATGAAGGCCAACTCGATCCTCGATACGATCGGCAACACGCCGCACGTCCGCCTGTCGAAGCTGTTCCCCGAATCCGAAGTCTGGGTGAAGTCCGAGCGCTCGAACCCCGGCGGTTCGATCAAGGACCGCATCGCGCTCGCGATGATCGAGGCGGCCGAGAAGGACGGCCATCTCCAGCCCGGCGGCACGATCATCGAGCCGACCAGCGGCAACACCGGCATCGGCCTCGCGCTCGTCGCCGCGGTGAAGGGCTACAAGATCGTCCTCGTCATGCCCGAGAGCATGTCGATCGAACGCCGCCGCCTGATGCTCGCATACGGCGCGACCTTCGACCTGACCCCGCGTGAGAAGGGCATGAAGGGCGCGATCGAGCGTGCCAAGGAACTGGTCGAGCAGACGCCCGGCTCGTGGATGCCGCAGCAGTTCGAGAATCCTGCGAACATCGCCGTGCATGTCGCTACGACCGCACAGGAAATCCTCGCCGACTTCCGCGACACGCCGATCGACGTGATCATCACCGGCGTCGGCACCGGTGGCCACATCACCGGCGTCGCCGAGGCGCTGAAGAAGGAATGGCCGTCGCTCAAGGTCTATGCGGTCGAGCCCGCCGCCTCGCCGGTAATCGCCGGTGGCCAGCCGGGTCCGCACCCGATCCAGGGCATCGGTGCCGGCTTCATTCCCGTCAACCTCCACACCCAGGCGCTCGACGGCGTGATCGAGGTCGACGCGGCGGTGGCGAAGGACATGGCGCGGCGCTCGGCGACCGAAGAGGGCATGCTGGTCGGCATCAGCTCGGGCGCGACGCTCGCAGCGATCCTCCAGAAGCTACCCGATCTGCCTGACAATGTTAGGGTTCTCGGCTTCAACTACGACACCGGCGAGCGCTATCTGTCGGTCCCGGACTTCCTGCCCGAACAGTGACGCCACCTCTCTCCGCGCGCGGCACCACGGTGCTGCGCGCCATCCTCGTCGGCATTTCCGCGCTGGCGATCGTCGGGCCGGCGCTGGTCGTCGCCAACGCGCCGGTGATCGTGCACCCGCCAAAGCGGGTGACGCTCCCCGCGGGCCGGATCGTGCCGCAGGCCGAAGTGCCTGAGGTCGAACCTGTGCGGCTTGTCGACCTCACGCCGGAAGACGCGCGCGCATTCAATGCGACCGTGCCGTTCTCGACCGATCCGAACCCGGCCGCCCGGCCGTTCCGCTTCGCCGGCGGTCCCGACGACTTGGCGCGCGCGACCGACTGCATGGCGGCGGGCATTCTCTACGAGGCCGGCGACGACACGCTCGGCGAACGCGCGGTCGCCCAGGTCGTCCTCAACCGCCTGCATCACCCGGCCTTCCCGAAAACCGTGTGCGGCGTCGTGTTCGAGGGGCAGGACCGCGCGACCGGTTGCCAGTTCAGCTTCAGCTGCGACGGCGCGCTCACCCGCTGGCACCCGACTGACGACGCCTGGCGCCGCGCGCGCGAAGTGGCTGCGGCATCCTTGTCGGGTGCGGTGTTCAAGCAGGTTGGCTATGCCACGCACTATCATACCGACTGGGTGGTTCCGTACTGGCAGTCGAGCCTCGACAAGATCACCGCGGTCAACACGCATTTGTTCTTCCGCTGGTCAGGCTGGTGGGGCACGCCGCCTGCGTTCGGCCGCCACCCGGAGACGGTCGAGCCAGTGATCGCACAGCTCGCCGACCTGTCCGACGCGCACAAAACCGGCGCAGCGCTTGCCGAAGCGGATGCCGCCTTGGCGGAGGCGTCGATCGCGATGGGGTTCGGTGCCGCAACGGAAGCGGCCTCGACACCCGCCACGGCTCCGGTCGACAGCGACACGCTACTCGTGACGCTACCTCGCAACCAGGCGGCCGACGCGCTTCCGGCGCTTGCGGCTCAAGCCTGCGGCGACAAGCCGTTCTGCCGGTACATGGCGTGGACGGACGGTACGAAGGTGGCGCCCTCGCTGCCGCTCGACCCTACACAGACCGCCTCGCTAGGTTTCAGCTATCTGAGGGATCGGGCGAGCGGGTATGAGAAGTTGCTGTGGAACTGCCGCCAGTTCAAGCGCGCGGATGTAGCGCAGTGCATGAAGGTCCAGGTGACGATGACCGCGGTGCCGCCGCCGGTGGTTGCTGCGTCGACCTCGGTACCCGCAACGACTGAACTGAACGGCGTACGTCGCAAGCCAGCGACCGCGGTGCCGGTCCCTGGCTCCACGCCTGTACCATCTGCACCGAAATAACCGTTCTCGCATCCGCTCTGCCGACCGTCAGCAGGTGGTTTTAACGAGGCTTCCCCACCCGTTCGCCCTGAGCGAAGTCGAAGGGCATGGCTCGCGCGCAGGTGCTTCGACTTCGCTCGGCACGATCGGGTTGGTGTGGGCGGGTGAATGACGAACGAGGGGCGGACCGCTTCAGCAATCCGCCCCCTGCCGATCAAGCGGCCATGAACATTTCGGGCGGCAGCGCCATCAGCGACTCCGCCCCACCTTCGATCTTCCGACGCAGCGCGCCCGCATCCGGCAGGATCCGCTCGGCATAGAAGCGCGCCGTCACCAGCTTGGCGTCGAGATACGCAGCTTCGCCTTCGCCAGCCGCCTTCAGCTTGGTCGCAGCGACCGCCATCCGCAGCCACATCGTGCCGACCGCGACGATCCCCATCAAATGCATGTAGCTGACCGCGCCGGCCCCGACGTTCTCGGGGTTCTTCATGCCGTTCGCCATGAACCACATCGTCGCCGCCTGAAGCTGGCCGTTCGCCTTTTCCAGCGCCTCGGCGAACACCGCGGTCGCTTCATCGCCCTTCGCTGCCGCGACGTCGTCCGCCACCAGCTTGAAGAACGCCTGGATGCCGCGCCCACCATTCTGCGCGAGTTTCCGCCCGACCAGGTCCATCGCCTGCACGCCGTTGGTGCCCTCGTAGATCTGGGCGATCCGCGCGTCGCGGACGTACTGCTCCATGCCCCATTCGGCGATGTAGCCGTGGCCGCCGTAGACCTGCTGCGAGTTGGTCGCGATCTCGTAGCCCTTGTCGGTGCCGTATCCCTTGATGACCGGGGTCAGCAGCGAGATCATGTCACCCGCCAGCTGGCGCTCTTCCTCGGTCTCGGCGCTATGTTCGAGATCGGCCTGCAGCGCGGTCCACAGGATCAGCGCGCGCAGGCCCTCGGTCAGCGACTTGCCCTCCATCAGCATGCGGCGGATGTCGGGATGGACGAACAGCGTGTCCGCCTTCTCCTGCGGCTCCTTCGGCCCGGTCAGCGCGCGGCCCTGGCGACGATCCTGCGCATACTGAACCGCGTTCTGATACGCGACTTCGGCGATCCCCAGCCCCTGAAGACCCACGCCGAGACGTGCCGCATTCATCATGATGAACATCGCCGCGAGGCCCTTCATCTCCTCGCCGACCAGCCAACCAGTGGCCGAGTCATAGTTCATCACGCAGGTCGAGTTCGCGTGGATGCCCATCTTGTGCTCGATCGAGCCACACGTGACGCCGTTGCGCGCGCCGAGCGATCCGTCCTCGTTCACGAGGAATTTCGGCACGACGAACAGCGAGATGCCCTTCGAGCTGTCAGGCGCGCCCGGCGTCTTGGCCAGCACGAGGTGGATGATGTTGTCGGTCAGGTCATGCTCGCCGCTCGAGATGAAGATCTTCGTGCCGGAGATCGCGTACGATCCGTCCGCCTGCGGCTCGGCCTTGGTGCGGATCAGACCCAGGTCCGTGCCGCACTGCGGCTCGGTCAGGTTCATCGTCCCGCCCCATTCGCCCGACACCATCTTCGGCACGTACATCGCCTTCTGCGCGTCCGAGCCCTTGGCGATCAGCGCGGCGATCGCGCCGTGCGTGAGCCCCGGATACATCGCGAACGCCATGTTCGACGAGATCATGTATTCCTGGAACGCGGTCGACACCACGTGCGGCATCCCCTGCCCGCCATATTCCGGCTGGTTGCCGAGCGTCGCCCAGCCGCTCTCGACATACTGCTTGTACGCCTCCTTGAAGCCGTCCGGGGTCGTCACCGAGCCATCCTCATGCCGCGTGCAGCCCTGCTGGTCACCCGACAGGTTGAGCGGGAACAGCACCTCGGCGACGAACTTGCCGCCCTCTTCGAGCACCGCATCGACGACGTCCGGCGAGGCTGCATCGAAGCCGGGCAGCGTGGCGTAATTGGCGAGGCCGACGACATGCTCGAGGACGAAACGCGTGTCGCGGACGGGGGGCGTATACTGGGGCATGGTTTATCCTTGCGGGGTGTCTTGGGCGCGGCTCACTTCGAGAAGGGCCACGAAACTGGTGAGTTCGTCGATGGCGAGATCGATGTCGCGCTTCTGCGCGGTCAGCAGCGCGATCCGCGCCTGGCTGCGCTCGATCACGACCTGGCGCTGCGCCCGCCGACCATCGCCGACGTCGTAGAGATCGATCATCTCGCGGATCTCGCCGAGGCTAAAGCCGACGCGCTTGCCGCGCAGGATCCAGGCGAGCCGCGCGCGATCACGGTGCGAATAGATCCGCTGCGTGCCTCGACGCTCGGGCGCGATCAGCCCCTCGTCCTCGTAGAAACGGAGCGCGCGGGCGGTCACGTCGAACTCGGCCGAGAGGTCGGAGATCGTAAAGCTCTCCCGGTCGCCGCGCGGCTCGATCACCGCATACGATTCAGGAGAGACCGGGGATTGAGGGGATGCTCGTGTCGCCATCCCCGCTGAAATAACTCTCGTTTACGTCAACGTCAATCGCCGCAGAGCAGCTTTCCTTTCGCGGACCGTAGCGTCGAGGCTTCCGATCGCGATTCGCTCAGTCGATCCACGGTCAGCGCGGCGAGCGACGCGCGGCCGGTGCACAGCGATTCGCAGGCCTCGGGCACATCGGCGGGAAATACGATCCGATCGCCGTCGAACGTCGCGTCGAACTTGCACGCGCCGAACGCGAGCTTGAGCGCATCGGCGGATCGCTCGATGGTGCCGGACGCCGCGCACCCTTGGTCTTCGCCATAGTCGACGCTGACCCCGATCCGCGCCGTCTTTGCGGTGCCGACGACGCACACCCGATCGGTATCGCGCGCCCAGGAACCTTGCAGCGGCGCGTTCGGATCCGGCACGATCCCCGCCGTCTCCGCCGCCGCTTCCAGGCGGGCGCCTGCGCTGTCGGCTACGTCGGTCGCCGGTTCTCGGCCACACCCACCCAGCACAATCGCAAGCAGCAGCACGCGCTTCATTCGGCCGGCACCAGCCCGTCGCCTTCGATCCGCCGGAAGAAGCAGGTCCGCTCGCCGGTATGGCACGCCGGACCCGCCGCATCCGCGATCACCCACACCGCATCCTGATCGCAATCGATCCGCAGTTCGGCGACGCGCAGGACGTTCCCGGACGTCTCGCCCTTCTTCCACAGCTTCTCCCGGCTGCGCGACCAGAAATGGGCCTCCCCGGTCGCCTGGGTCAGCGCCAGGGCCTCGGCATTCATGTGCGCGACCATCAGCACATCACCCGAGACGCGGTCGGTGACGACCGCCGTCAAAAGCCCGGCGGAATCGAATTTCGGATCGAGCGTCAGGCCCGTGTCGCGGCTGTTTGTCATGCCGCCGGATATACCCGAAACCGGCTTCGATGCGACGGGCGGAAAGCACGGTTATTACAAACAGGCGACAACGCCGCGAACCGCTCCTATATGGCGGCTTCCGCACGACGTGAGATCCGGCATGCAGACGACCAATCCTTTCGACGACGACAAACTCCGCGAAGAATGCGGGGTGTTCGGCGTCTCCGCCACCGATGGCGCAGCTGCGCTCGTAGCCCTGGGGCTGCACGCGCTGCAGCACCGCGGCCAGGAAGCGGCTGGCATCACCACCTTCGACGGCGCGCATTTCCATACGCACCGGGCAATGGGGCATGTCGCCGGCAATTTCGACCGCGACGACGTGATCCGGTCCTTGCCCGGCACGGTAGCCTGCGGTCATGTCCGCTATTCGACGTCGGGCGAGACCGCGCTCCGCAACGTCCAGCCGCTGTACGCCGAGCTGTCGACCGGCGGCTTCGCGATCGCGCATAACGGCAACATCTCCAACGCGATGCGGCTGCGTCGCGAGCTCGTCCGCCGCGGTTCGATCTTCCAGTCGACCAGCGATACCGAGACGATCATCCACCTCGTCGCGACCTCCAACTACCGCACGCTGCTCGACCGCTTCATCGATGCGCTGAAGCAGATCGAGGGCGCGTATTCGCTGATCGTGATGACGCCGGAGGGCATGATCGCCTGCCGCGATCCGCTCGGCATTCGCCCGCTCGTCATGGGCAAGCTCGGCGACGCAGTGATCTTCGCCTCCGAGACGGTCGCACTCGACGTGGTCGGCGCCACCTTCGTCCGCGCGGTCGAGCCCGGCGAGCTGGTCATCGTGCAAGGGTCCGAGATACGGTCGATCAGCCCGTTCGCGCCAATGGCGGCGCGGCCGTGCATCTTCGAATGGGTGTATTTTTCGCGCCCGGATTCGATCGTCGGCGATCACTCGGTCTATTCGGTGCGCAAAGCGATCGGCGCGCAGCTCGCGATCGAATCGCCGGTCGATGCCGACCTCGTCATCCCGGTCCCCGATTCGGGCACGCCCGCGGCGATCGGCTACGCGCAACAGTCGGGTATCCCGTTCGAGCTCGGCATCATCCGCTCGCATTACGTCGGCCGCACGTTCATTTCGCCAGGCGACAAGGTCCGCCACCTCGGTGTGAAATTGAAGCACAACGCCAACCGCGCGCTCATCAAGGGCAAGCGCGTCATCCTCGTCGATGATTCGATCGTCCGCGGTACGACCTCGCTGAAGATCGTCCAGATGATGCGCGAGGCGGGTGCTGCCGAAGTCCACATGCGGATCGCCAGCCCACCAACGCGGCACTCCTGCTTCTACGGCGTCGATACGCCGGAGCGGGCGAAACTGCTCGCAGCCAAGCTCGATCTCGGCGGCATGACCGGCTTCATCCATGCCGACAGCCTGAACTTCATCTCGATCGACGGCCTTTACAAGGCACTCGGCGAGGCGAAGCGCGCGGATATCCGCCCGAAATATTGCGACGCGTGCTTCACCGGCGATTATCCGACGACGCTGACCGACCATGACGAGGGCGCCGACGTCGATCAGTTCGCGATGCTCGCCGAACGCGTCATCTGATACTCCCGGAGCTGTTATGACGGACAAGCCTCTCGACGGCCGGCTCGCGCTGGTCACCGGTGCCAGTCGCGGTATCGGCGCCGCGACCGCGATCGCACTCGCGGCCAAGGGCGCGCACGTGGTCCTGACCGCGCGCACCGCCGGTGGCCTGGAGGAGGTCGAGGCAGCGATCCACGCAGCCGGCGGCTCGGCAACGATCGCCCCGCTGGATCTTGCCGAGAGCGAAGCCATCGCGCGGCTGGCAACGGCGATCGGCGATCGTTGGGATGCACTCGACATCCTGGTGCTGAACGCCGGCATGCTCGGTTCGCTGTCGTCGGTCCCGGCGATCGACCCGAAGGAGATGGCGCAGGTCCTGACGCTCAACGTCAGCGCGCAGGCAGCGCTGATCGCGGCGTTCGACGCGATGCTGAAGAAGGCGAAGTCGGCGCGCGTGATCGGCGTGACCTCCAGCGTAGGCCGCAAGCCCCGCGCCTATTGGGGTCTCTACGGCGCGTCGAAGGCCGCGTTCGAGACGCTGTTGGGCGCGTATGGCGACGAGATGGCGGAGATCAGCGCGATCCGCACCGCGATCGTCGATCCGGGAGCGACCCGCACCAGGATGCGCGCGCGCGCCTATCCCGGCGAGGACCCGAACGCGGTCAAGGAGCCCTCCGTGGTGGCGGACCGCATCGTGGCGCTGGCGATCGAGGGCTTCGAAGCTGGCCATTTCGAGCGAGTAGCTTAAGTCCCACTCCGTCATTCCCGCGGAGGCGGGAAACCAGACTGGCTGGCCTGGCGGCTCATGCACCGACGTTCGCCAATATGGATCCCCGCCTGCGCGGGGATGACGATGTTACCCGTCTGCCTGATCCTGACGCTTCACCAGCGTAACTTGCGCCACGTCGATCCCGCCGCCGCGGAACCCGCCCTCGCAATACATCAGGTAATAGCGCCACAGCGCCACGAACCGCGCGTCCAGCCGGGCCGGCAAGCGCCCCTGAGCGACGACGGTATCGAAGGACGCCCGCCACCGGCGGCACGTCTCCGCATAGTGCAGCCCGAATCCGCGGCGATCCTCCCAAGCTAGGCCGCGCGCTTCCGCCAGCGCCCGAAACCGCGGCTCCGACAACAGCATCCCGCCCGGAAACACATAGCGCTGGATGAAATCCACACTCGTCGAATACGCATCGAAGATCGCATCGTCGATCGAGATATACTGGAGCGCAGCCCGCCCGCCCGGCTTCAGCGCACGCGCGACCGCATCCAGATACGCCGGCCAATATTGCTCGCCGACGGCCTCGACCATCTCGATGCTCGCCACTGCGTCATAGGTCCCGGTGACGTCGCGATAGTCGGTCAGCGCCACCGTCACGCCCGACAGCCCGGCATCGGCGATCCGCGCCTCGACCTGACGCTGCTGCTCGATCGACAGCGTGAGCCCATGCACGGCAACGCCAGCGCGCGCCGCAAGCTCGGCAAACGAGCCCCATCCGCAACCGATCTCCAGGATATGATCGTCCGGCTTGGTCCCGGTCCGGTCCAGAATCGCCAGCAGCTTGGTCGCCTGCGCCTGCTCCAACGTCTCCGCCTCCGAGACCGGCTCGGCGAAGATCGCGCTCGAATAGGTCAATCCGGGATCGAGCCAGAGTTCGTAGAAATCATTCCCGAGGTCGTAATGCGCCGCGATGTTCCGCCGCGACCCGCTGCGATGGTTCCGCCGCATCCAGTGCCACGCGCGGGCCGACAGCCGCGCGAAACCACCCGACCGCGCTGCCGTGCCCAGCGACACCCGGTTGCGCATGAACAGCTCGAACAACGGCACCGGATCGGGGCTCGACCAGTCGCCGGCCGCCCAGCCTTCGTACCAGCCGACCGACCCGGCCGTGGCAAGCCGGACCAGCGCCCGCCATCGATGCACGATCACAATCGGCAGCGGCCCCGGCGCGCGTCCACCGATCAGCCGCCGCGTTCCGTCAGGCAGGCTCGCCTCGATCCCGCCGCTTTCCAGCCCTGCGTCGATCCGGTCGAGCAACCGGTGGAAGATCGGCGCGACGAACCGGGCAAGCGTCGTTGCTCGCTCGCTCGGTACGTCATCGAAAGCTGGAACCGCAGTCATCGCGGCGCTCCATGCAACAGCGCCGCCGTCGAGGAAAGAGGGGTGGGAGACTAGCGCGCGTGCCGCCCCGCCTCGAGTGCGCGTTCCCGGCCTTCGCGGTGACCGACGATCTTGGCGGGGTACGCGCGCGGCCGGCATCCGGACTCCTCGGGATCGTGGATCGCCTCGCCCGATACGCCGGCCAGTTCGGGCACCCACTCGCGGATATAGTCGCCCGCGTCGAACTTCTCCGACTGCGACAGCGGCGCCATGATCCGCCCGAACATGTTCGAATCCACTCCGGTGCCCGCGACCCACTGCCAGTTCACGGAATTATTCCCGTAATCCGCATCGACCAGGCAGTCCCAGAACCAGCGCTCTCCCTCGCGCCAGTCGATCAGCAGGTGCTTCACGAGAAAGCTGGCCGTGATCATTCGCACGCGGTTGTGCATCCATCCGCTCGTCCAGAGTTGCCGCATCCCGGCATCGACGATCGGATAGCCGGTCCTGCCCGTCTGCCACGCCTTCAGATCGGCATCGGCGTCCTTGCCAGTCCGCCAGGGCAGTTTATCGAACTTCGGTCGCCCGTTCGTGTCGCCGTATTCGGGCATGGTCAGGACGACGCCATCGGTGAAATCGCGCCACGCCAGTTCCTTGCGGAACGTCGTTGCATCGCCGTGACCGTCAACCGCATGCCAGACCGCGCGCGGGGATATCTCGCCGAAGTGCAGATGCGGCGACAGGCGCGATGTGCCTTCGATCGATGGCATGTTGCGATCCACGTCATACGCCTCGACGATCGCGGCCATGTCGCGCGCGTTCTCCATCGCCTGCGCCTCGCCCGGCGTCCAGTCCTTTGCAAAGCCACTGGACCAATCCGGCTTGGTCGGGAGCAGGTCCCACACGGCCAGCGTCTCGCTTTTCGGCCATGATATCGGCGCGGGGATCGTGTGCGGCACGGGCTCGGGTTCGCCGGGCGGCATCATCTGGTTCAGCGCCTTCCAGAACGACGAATACACCTTGAACTGTCCGCCTGATCCGGTCCTGACGTCTTCGATCCGCGCGAGGTGATTGCCGTCGTGCAGGTGCAGCCGATCGCCAAGCGCCGCCTCGGCCTTGCGCCACCACGGTTCGTAATGCCGGATGGCATGGATCTGCGTGGCACCGGTCTCCTCCATCAACGCGGTCAGCACCTCGACCGCATCGCCGCGACGCAAGATCAGCTTCGAGCCCTTGTCGGCAAGCGATTCCGCGAGCGAGACGAGCGTGTGATGCAGCCACCACCGCTGCGCGCCGCCCATCGCCCATTTGCCCGGCGCGTCGTCGTCGAGCACATAGACCGGGATCACCGGCCCGGCCTGGGCGGCGGCGATCAAGGCGGGCTGATCGTGAAGGCGAAGGTCCTGGCGGAGCCAGAGCAGGGTCGGGGCTGTCATCGCGAAGGTACGCTTACGGTGGCTCAGGCGTTCCCCCGCCACGACGTTTCGAAAGCGGCGCCCAGCCTCATGATCGCCGCGACGTGCCGTTCCGCGATCGCCAGCGCATCATCGCCGTATCCGCCACCAACGGTGCTTGCGAGGGGCACCCGACGCTCGATCGCCAGTCGCGCCACCAGCGCCTCGCGGCGCTCCAGCCCTTCCAGCGTCAGGGAAAGCCGCCCGAGCCGATCGCCGGAAAAGGGATCGACCCCGGCCTGGTACAGGATCAGTTGCGGTCTGAAATCATCGAGCAGCGGCACCAGCGTGGTCTCGAGCATCGTCAGGTAGGCCGCGTCGCCGATCCCGTCCGCCAGCGGTACGTCGACGGTCGAGCGCGCCTTGCGTACCGGGAAATTCTTTTCGGCGTGGATCGAGTAGGTCGCGATTTCCGGCCGCCCGGCAAGCAGCGCGGCGGTTCCGTCGCCCTGGTGCACGTCGCAGTCGACGATCAGGACCCGGTCGACGCGTCCCTCCTCGACCAACCGCGTGGCCGCGACCGCAAGGTCGTTGAACACGCAGAACCCCGCCCCGGTATTTGCCAGCGCATGATGGCTGCCCCCCGCGGTGTTGGCGGCGAACCCGTGTTCGAGGGCAAGGCACGCGGCGAGCCAGGTGCCATGCGGTACGATTCCCGCACGGCTCGCCACGGCCGCAGTTACCGGAAAACCGATCCGCCGCTCCTTCTCCCTGGGTACGCGGGCTTCGAGCACTTCCGCGACGTAATCCTCGTCATGGACCGCTTCCAGCCAGGCGGTCGGCGTCGCCCCGGGCAGATGCCACGCGACCTCCGTCCCGCGTTCCAGCAACAGGTCGCGGATCAATCCGTTCTTGTTCCAGCGATACGTCGATCGTGCCGGCGCCGCGGTGACGTAATCGGGGTGGTGGACGACATGGATCATGCTCCGTAGGTAGGAACGCGTAACCGCCTGCCCAACTACCTGCCCAACCGCCTGCCCAGGCGCCTGCCCAACCGCCTGCGTTCCGGAGACCTGCGTGCCCGACAATTCGACCCTGCCTTACCGCCCCTGTGCCGGGATCATGTTGATCAACGCGGAGGGCAAGGTCTTCGTCGGCCAGCGCAACGATTCGCCGGTCGACGCCTGGCAGATGCCGCAGGGCGGGATCGACCCGGGCGAAGACGCGGAGGCCGCAGCGCTTCGCGAGCTCGGCGAGGAAACCGGCGTGATGCCGCAGCACGTCGAACTCATCGCCGAAGCACCCGGCGAATTCGTCTACGACCTGCCCCCCGAGCTGCTCGGCAAGGTCTGGAAAGGCAAATGGCGGGGTCAGGCGCAACGCTGGTTCCTGTACCGCTTCCACGGCACCGACGCAGACATCGACATCGCGACGGAACACGAGGAATTCCGCGCCTGGCGGTGGAGCGAGCCGGCCGATCTCCCGCGGCTGATCGTCCCGTTCAAGAAGACGCTCTACGAACAGGTACTCGCCGCCTTCGCGCCACATCTCGGCGCAACGATCGCGGACTGAGCAGTTCCCAATGCGCCACGCTGCCATTACGGAACACAGCGTGCGCCGCTTATCCTTTCTCCTCCTCGCCCCGTTGCTGCTGGCGAACGCGCCGGATCCGCAGTCCGTCATGATCCCGGAGACGATCCGCGCGATGCTCGACGCCGCGCTGGAGGCGGGCAACGAAGCCGACGTGAACACGATCGCGAAATACGCGCGCGCCGCCGACCCGCTCAGCGGCGACGCGGTGCTGGCGATCGCGGAGAAGTGGAAGGCCGATCGCGCGGCACAGCGCACCCAGGTCATCCGCCAAGCCAGTTTCCTCGACCTCTGGAGCGGCAAGGCGGAGATCGGCGGCTACCTCACGACCGGCAATTCCGATACCGCGGGTGGCACCGCAGTGCTCGACCTGAACCGCGAAGGCCTCAAGTGGCGTCACAAGTTCCACGCCCAGGCGGACTATCAGTCGAACCTCAACATCACGACGCGCGAGCATTACCTCGCCTCGTACGAACCCAACTACAAGGTCGACGACCGTGCCTATATCTACGGCGTCGGGCAGTATGAGGGCGATCGGTTCCTCGGCTATTACAACCGCTACTCGACCTCGGTCGGCGCGGGTTACAGCGTGATCAAGACTGCCGGCACCAAGCTCGACCTCGAACTCGGGCCCGCCTATCGTCACACCGAGTTTACGGATGACACCACGCAGAGCAGCATCGCGGCGCGCGGGACGGCGAATTTCAGCGTGCGGATACTCAGCGGGCTATCGCTGACCCAGATCGCCTCGGCATACGTCCAACGCTTCAACAGCACGCTCAGCGGTACCACCTCGGTCAATGCCAAGCTGATCGGGCCCCTGTCGGCGTCGCTATCCTATAGCGTCCAGTATGAAAGCGAACCGCCGGTCGGATCGGTTTCGACCGACACCACCAGCCGGGCGTCACTCGTCTACAGTTTCTGACGCTGTTCCCACGCCCCTGCTGGCGCGCTACGGTCGCGTGATGAGTGGACTTTCGAAGATCGAGCGTGATGCCGTAGACGCGGCGGGCGCGGCGCCGATGCTGTCGCAGGTCGAGGCGTGGGCGACCGTGAACAGCGGTACGCGCAACCTCGCCGGACTTGCGACGATGGCCGGACTGCTCTCTGACGCGTTCGCTCGCCTGCCCGGCGACCTTACCCTGGTTGAGGCCGCTCCGGTCGAAAGCGTCGGGTCGGACGGCCTAGTCTCGACGCTCGAGCACGGCAGGCATCTCCATCTCACCGTCCGTCCGGATGCAGCGCTACGCATGCTGTTCACGGGGCACATGGACACGGTCTATCCGGCAGACCACGCGTTTCAGTCTCTGCGTTGGCAGGATGACGGGACGCTCAATGGCCCCGGTGTCGCCGACATGAAAGGCGGGCTGGCCGTCATGCTCGCAAGCCTGGCCGCGGTCGAGGCGAGTCCGCTGGCACCGCGTATCGGCTACGACGTCGTGATCAACTCGGACGAGGAGACCGGTTCCTTCTCGTCGGCCGCGTTGCTCGCGCGCGCCGCGCACGGCAAGATCGCCGCCCTCACCTACGAACCTGCGCTTGCCGACGGCACGCTTGCAGGCGCACGCGGCGGCACCGGCAATTTCTCGATCCTGGTCCGCGGCCGCAGCGCGCATGCCGGCCGCAACCCCGAGGACGGCCGCAACGCGGTCCTCGCTGCCGCCGACGTCGCGGTGCGGCTGTCGAAGCTGCGCAGTCCGACCCTTGCGGTGAACCCGGCACGCATGGAAGGCGGTGGCCCCAACAACGTCGTCCCCGACCTCGCCGTCTTGCGCGTCAATTTTCGCCCAGCGACGCTCGACGAGATTGCTCGGGCGCAGTCGCAAATCGACGCGGTCGTCGCTGCGGTCGCTGCCGAGCACGACGTGCGGATCGCCGTCCATGGCGGGTTCAACCGACCACCAAAACCGATCGACGCGGGCGCCGCGCGCCTGTTCGACCTCGTCAAGGCGTCCGGCAGCGATCTCGGGCTCGACATCGCCTGGAAGGCGACCGGTGGCGTGTGCGACGGCAACAACATCGCCGCCGCCGGCGTGCCGGTGGTCGATACGATGGGCGTCCGCGGCGGTGCGATCCATTCCGCCGACGAGTTCATGATACCCGACAGTCTGGCAGAGCGCGCCGCTCTATCGGCCATCACCATATTGCGTATTGCGGAGGGCCGTCTGTGAGCTTCAGGATACGGCCCGCGGTCGATGAAGACCTCCAGCATCTGTACGAGATGGCCAAGCTCACCGGGGGCGGGTTCACCAACCTGCCGCCCGACCGACGCGCCTTGACGACCAAGCTTGAGCGCAGCCATGCGGCCTTTGCGCGCACTGACGGACCGCTGCAGGACGAGTTGTTTATCCTGATCCTGGAGAACGTCGAAACCAAGGACGTTCGCGGCACGTGCCAGCTCTTTACCCAGGTGGGCCAGAGCTATCCGTTCTACAGCTACCGGATCGGCCAGCTTGCCCAGCATAGCCGGGAACTGAAGCGCACCTTCCGTGCCGACATGCTGACGCTCGCTACGGATCTGGAGGGTGCGAGCGAAGTCGGCGGCCTGTTCCTGCATCCTGGCGAGCGTGCCAGCGGTCTGGGGCTTCTGCTCGCCCGCAGCCGCTATCTCTTCATCAAGATGCACCGTGCGCGCTTCGCCGACCGGATACTGGCCGAGCTTCGTGGGATCATCGACGAAGCCGGCGGCTCACCGTTCTGGGATGGCCTTGCCGGGCGGTTCTTCGGCATGAATTTTCAGGATGCCGACCAGTTCAATGCCATCAACGGCCATCAGTTCATCGCCGATCTCATGCCCAAGCATCCGATCTACACGGCCATGCTGTCCGAAACGGCACGGGCGGCGATCGGCCTCCCCCATCCCTCGGGCCGCGCCGCCATGCGCATGCTCGAGAACGAGGGCTTCGCGTTCGAAAACTATGTCGACATCTTCGACGGCGGCCCGACCATGACCGCACGCACCGATCAGGTGCGTTCGATTGCCGACGCGCAGGATAGCAGGGTCGTCGCGATCGATCAGGACGGTGGTCAGGATGCCTTGGTCGCGACTGGCTATCTCGCCGACTTCCGGGCGGCATTCGGTCGGACCCGGTCGGCAGGCGACGGCGTGGTCCTCTCACGCGATTGTGCTCGCGCGTTGGCGGTCGGCGAAGATGCCGTCGTCACGCATGTCGCACGTATCTGATCCGCACGACCGTCGGGTTAACTTACAGTTAAGTATATAATGCTTGCCAGAATGGCTTGATTCCGCGGTTGGCACATTGCTTGCTCCGCGAGCTGCATGTGGACCCGCTTTACCCGTCTCTTCGTCATCAAGACGAAGTTCGAGGCCTTCTTGGTCATCTACGGGCTCGGCCTGGGTGCGGTCGAACGGGGCATCCATTATCTCCAGCAATATCCTGGATATGGCGGATGGGTCCTGTTCGCCGCGTGCCCGATAGCCGTGTTCATGGCTGGTGGCCGGATCATAGACTCCGTCGCTCACGGCCGCGACGGCTAGGTCTGTCGGCTAGGTTTTCTGCTGCGCAAGGTGGAGATACCGGCTGGAGAAATCGGCGAGTTCTCGCAGCGCGTCCCATTGCGGAAAACTGATCCGACGTCGGTTCCGGCCAATCAGCCCGTCGGCCTCCAGCGATTTGATCGTGCGGTTCACATGTACCGCAGTAAGGCCCAGCGCGTCACCGAGCTGCTCCTGGCTCATGGGCAGTTCGTAGCCGTCCTCGCCGGTAAGGCCCTGCATGTCGAGCCGTATGGCGAATTCGCACAGGAAATGCGCGAGCCGCGATCGCGCATCGCGTCGCCCGATGTTAAGGATCCATTCGCGGAATATCGACCCTTCGACCAGCGTGTTCACGAAGATCGCATTGCCGATCGACGCGCGCGTACGGGCGAGTTCGCGCAACGCTGTCCGGGGAATGGTGGCCACCTCCGCACGCGTCAGCGTTTGAACGTTGTGATCCGCGACATCGAGAAACAGATGCTGGAAATCCAGCGCTTCGCCGGGAATATGCAGCGATACGATCTGCCGCATGCCGGCGCCGGTCAGTTTCTGTCGATACGCAAATCCGGACAGCAGCACCGCGCATTGCTCGGGCGCATCGCCTTCGCGGACCAGGTAGGAGGACGGTTCGAACGTCCTGAACGTGTAAGGAAGGGCAAGCAGAGCGGCACGGTCGTCGGCATCGAGCACCGCGTGCGTTTCCAATTTCCGAACCATCAGCCCCAATGGGCTTGGCGTCGTAGCCATGACTGTTTTCCCGCAGATATCGGGGCGAAAGCACATGCATCTCTCGGTCGTCAGCGCCCGAAAATCCGGCTGGCGATTAATTGTTTTAACATAACCAGAACGGTATTGTTCTAATAAATGTTCAATATTTCCAATAAACGGCAATTAATTGCGTTCGCCGTCAAATATAATTCAAATTATCATATCCGCAAAAAATCTTGAACAACCCAAGCATACATTTACATGATCGATAAATGATCGCCGTATATTGAACAAATGTTCTCCATAATTCGATCGCTGTACCGTGAAATGCAGAATTGATTGCGCCACTTAGCACCGCAAGGCGCTCGATCGAACAAACCGCCGGGCTTGTCGCATTCGCGCGAACGCCACTGCACGCGGCTATAGCTGGTTTTCCTGTAGCTTTTGGCTTTGGCGCTCGGTCGGGCGGGGCTTGTCTCTACGATTGCTCAAGACAAAAACGAGACCCCGCGCATCGGCAGCAATTAATCGCTCGCGAGGGCCGCCAGACCGATACGTGGAGCCCCGTCAATCTCGGCCAATTCAGCGTAAACGCAATCGATGCAATCGCTTAGCTTCGCACCAAGCAACGCGTCGTTGCCCTCGTCCGCAATCCGTAACGCTTCTTCGATAAGGAACACCATGGATTTCAACCGTGCGATCGTTTGCGCCTCGCTATGCATATGGCCCCCACTGTGTTCTGACGCACCCTAAGTTCGAAACCGGAGAATGCCAACTGTAATGCCGACAACCGGAAGCGGGCTATTGGCCTACACAGGGTTCGGCTCGAGCAAGGCCTTCCATCGCTGCGTCAGTCCCGCCATCACCATGTCCACGCTGTCGACCTGCGCGGCGATACGCTGGTGAAGCAATCCGGCGGCATCACGGAAACGGCGAGCCAGTGGATTGTCCGGTACGATTCCCAGGCCAACCTCGTTGGACACCAGGATGATACGCCCTTCGAGCCTGCCGACAGTCTCGACCAGTTGATCGACCCGCGCTGCGACATTGTCGTCCGCGAGCAACAGGTTCGATACCCACAAGGTCAGGCAGTCCACCAGCATGACCGTCTCGGGAGCATCCGCTGCGACCAGACTATCCGCAAGCGCCAGCGGGGCTTCGACGGTGCGCCACCGATCGTCTCGATCCGCGCGGTGTCGCGAAATCCGCTCCTCCATTTCGCCGTCGAACGCTTGCGCCGTCGCGACATAGACGAGGTTGGACGTCGCGCTGGAAGCCGCGGCTTCGGCTACCGCCTGGGCATGCCGGCTCTTGCCGGACCGTGCGCCCCCCAGCACGAACAGGCTTCGACCGAACGGGGCTCCTGTAGTTTGCATCGTTATGCTCCTTCGCGCTTGCGGGTCGTACCGGGAATGACGATGACGCGCGTCAGATCAAGCGAAGACCGCTTGATCGAGTGAAAGACCGTTATGCAGGCTCTGCGCGTCCACGGCGGACGGATCGATCTTGCCGCAATTCATTACCCGAACGCCCCACGCCCATGGCTGGATCTTTCCACCGGCATCAATCCGTGCGCGTGGACGGCCGACCCCATGCCCGAAGTCGACGTGCACAGCCTGCCTTCTCCCGATGCGCTATCGACGCTCGAGGCGGCTGCTGCAAAAGTATTCGGGACCACGCCAGATCGCGTCGTCGCGCTCCCCGGTAGCGAACTTGGCCTCCGCATGCTGCGCGGCCTACACCTACCGGCGCCCATCCGGTACGTCGCGCCAAGCTACGCGACGCATGCGTCCGTGAGGGAAAATGCGCTACCGGTCGTCCGGGCCTCGATCGATGCAATTGACGGCGGTACGCTCATCCTGGCGAACCCGAACAACCCGGACGGCTGCCTTGACGCACCCGAACGGCTCCTGACGATCGCGCGCGGCGGCACCTGGCTGGTCGTGGACGAGGCCTTTGCAGACGTTGCTCCGGCATCGAGCGTCATACCCCTGGTCGGCCCCGACGATCCGGTGATCGCATTCCGATCGTTCGGCAAATTCTTCGGGCTGCCGGGCATCCGCCTCGGTTTCATGATCGCGCCTTCAAGCCAGGCTGCTGCAATGCGCGACCGGCTGGGAAGCTGGCCGATCTCGGCGCATGCGGTGGCGTACGGCATTGCCGCGTACCGCGATACCGGGTGGATCGGCACGGCCCGCAAGTCGATCATCGACCGCGCCGCTCGGCTCGATGCAATGCTGTCGCGGCATGGCTTGCAGGTTCGCGGCGACTGCGCGTTGTTTCGCCTGGTCGAAACGGGCGACGCGTACGGGCTGTTCGATCGCCTCGCCCGCACTGGCATCCTGACGCGCACGTTCGACTATGCGTCGCGGTGGCTTCGTATGGGGGTGCCAGGCAGCGATGCGGCGTTCGAACGCCTCGATCAGGCGCTTGGGCATGGTTGAGCCGGTCGCGGCGCTGGCAATCGCGATCGACGTTGCGGTCGGATGGCCGGCTGCGGTGTATGCGCGGATCGGTCATCCCGTCGGCGGGTTCGCGCGCCTGATCGGCTACGCGGAGCGACGTTGGAACCGCCCCACCTCGTCGACCGGCACGCGCCGCCTCGCAGGAATACTCACCATTATATTCCTCCTCAGCGCCACCATCGCCACAACCCTCCCCGCTGCCGCGTTGGCGCGCCAGCTGTTCGGTCCGGCAACATGGATCGCTATTGCCGTCATGGCAGCGCCCGCGCTGGCGATGCGAAGCCTTCACGACCACGTCAAACCGGTGGCCCAGGCGCTCGAACAGAACGATCTCGACGCCGCACGGACCTGCGTTTCGATGATCGTAGGTCGAGACGTTACAGCGTTGGATGAAAGCGGCGTTGCCCGGGCTGCTGTCGAAAGCCTGGCAGAAAGCGTCTGCGACGGTGTGGTCGCCCCATTGTTTTGGCTGCTCGTCGCCGGTCTTCCCGGGATCTGGACGTATAAAGCAATCAACACCGCCGACAGCCTCATCGGACATCGTGAGGACCGCTGGCGGGCGTTCGGCTGGGCAGCCGCCCGCACAGACGATCTCGCCAACCTTATCCCCGCCCGGATCAGCGGCGTGGCCTTGTGTTTGGCCGGCGCCGGCGGTTGGCGCACGATGATGCGTGATGCCCGCAGCCACGCATCGCCCAACGCCGGTTGGCCGGAAGCAGCGATGGCCGGCGCCTTGGGCGTGCAGCTTGCCGGCCCGATCGCCTATGACGGTATCGTCGCCGACAAACCGTACATCGGCAGCGGCAATCGCGATCTCGGAGCCCGCGATATACGGCGTGCGCTACGGGTCTATCGAAGGACGTGCATATTGCTGCTGGTCATCGCGGGACTATTCGCATGGCTGCGCTGATGTTGCAGGGTACGGGGTCAGACGTCGGCAAGTCCGTGCTCGTCGCGGGTCTGTGCCGCGCATTTTCCAACAGGGGCCTGTCCGTCCGCCCGTTCAAGCCGCAGAACATGTCCAACAACGCCGCGGTGACAGGGGACAGCGGCGAGATTGGCCGCGCACAGGCGACCCAGGCGCTCGCCTGCCGCGTTGCACCCAGCGTCGACATGAATCCAGTCCTGCTCAAGCCTCAAGGCGACCGGACATCCCAACTGATCGTCCGTGGCCAGGTGCGCGGCATTTTGGCCGCAGCGCGTTGGCGCGAAGGGAGGGTCGGTCTGCTTCCTGAGATACTCGACAGTTTCGCCCGGCTGTCGGACGCCTGCGACCTCGTCATCGTCGAGGGGGCGGGCAGCCCTGCCGAGATCAACCTGCGCGACGCCGATATCGCCAATATGGGTTTTGCGCGCGCTGCCGATGTCCCCGTCATCCTGGTCGGCGACATCGACCGCGGGGGCGTGATAGCCTCGATCGTCGGCACGCGTGCGGTGATCGATCCTGCCGATGCGGCAATGATCCGCGGCTTTCTCGTCAACAAATTCCGCGGCGATCCCGTGTTGTTCGATGACGGCTATCGCGCGATCGAGACGCTCAGCGGGTGGCGCGGCTATGGGGTCGTACCCTGGCTCGCCGATGCAGTCCGCCTGCCCAGCGAAGACGCGGTGATACTCGAACGTCCCGTTCGATCAGGGGCGCGAGCCGTGCGGATCGCGTGCCCGATCACACCGAGGATCGCCAATTTCGACGATCTCGACCCGCTTCGCCTCGAACCCGGCATAGAGCTGATAATGGTGCCGCCCGGCACGCCGATCCCTGACGTAGACATGATCATACTCGCCGGGTCGAAGGCGACCATCAAGGATCTGGCCTTCCTTCGCGCGCAGGGTTGGGACGTCGATATCCTTGCGCACCACCGGCGTGGCAAGTCGATCGTGGGGCTTTGTGGCGGGTATCAGATGCTTGGCCGAAGCATCGCAGACCCGCACGGCATCGAAGGCGAGGCCACGACGGTAGCGGGCCTAGGTCTGCTCGAGATCGACACGCGTTTGGCCATCACCAAAACGCTCGTACAGGTCCAGGGCATGGCCCAAGGCGCGCGGTTCGAAGGGTTTGAGATGCACATGGGCGCGACGACCGGCGAAGGACTGGGACGTCCGTTCGGGCATCGTGCCGACGGCAGCGCGGAGGGGGCGATCAGTGCCGACGGGCTGGTCGCTGGCAGCTATGTCCACGGGCTGTTCGCGCTTGCCGAGCAACGCGCTGTCTGGCTTGCGCGGATCGGCGTGGATGCAGTGGGGCCAGATCACGCCGTATCGGTCGATACCGCGCTCGACGCGATCGCCGCGACCCTGGAACGCCAGCTCGACCTCGATGCGATGCTTGCGTTAGCGCAACAAGCCGGTCGCAGCGCCGCCAATGGTGCCGGCCACGGCTAGCGACAGAAGTATGCCGGTTTCCACGATCTCGATCCCGGCCCCGTGAGCGTCGCCAGTGATGCCTCCGATCGACCGCCGCAACCATGCAGCAACACCGACCAGCAGGAACGGCACCGTTATCATCGCCGGCGCGATGACCGCCGCAAAGGCAAGCACCATTCCCCAGCCGATCAGATCGCGCAACCGGACGATGCCCGCCAGCGCAGCGCCCAGTCCGCCCGCGCGCAACGGCGGCAACCAGACCGCCCAGACGAGTGGTCCGATCCGTGCCGCGAACGGTACCAGCATGATTGTCCACCACCCCGCCGTTCCCACCGCGTGAAGCAGTACGAGTTTGGCTATCATCTGACCGGCGATGGCTACCACGCCGAAACTGCCGATATGCGGGTCCGCCATTACCGCCAGCAACCGCGTTCGGTCGCCGTGCGCCGCGCCCAGGCCGTCGGCAAGATCCGCGAGCCCGTCGAGATGGAGGGCGCCGGTCACTGCGATCCAGACGATCAACGCGGCACAGGCACCAGTCCACGGATCCATCACCGAGCCCAGCCACCCCATCGCCGCGACGATTGCGCCGATACCCAACCCAACAACCGGGTACAAGCGGATCGCCTCGGCGAAATCTCGTTGGCCGATCGTCATGCGCGGCATAGGCAGGCGCGTCAGGAAGCCGAATGCAACGATCAGTCGCCTCATGTCGTCAAGCCGGTGATCTGGACGGTCCGCACCGCCCCCGGCCAGATCCGCAACGATACCAGCGCCGCATAGGGCAAATCGAACGCCCATAGCTGCTGCCGGTCGAACCCACACAGATGCGCCAGCGCTGCGCGGATCGCGCCGCCGTGCGTCACGACCAACGATGCCGCGGGCGGAATTGCGTCAAGCGCCCGGCTGACCCGATCCTGCAACGCCGACCAGCGCTCCCCCCCGGGTGGTGGCGCCACGTCAGGATCCTCATGAAACCGGGCGAATGCCGACGGATCGACCTCGTCCGGCCGCAATCCATCCCACGCGCCGAAGTTCAGCTCGCGCCACCGCGCATCGGCCGCGACCTCGATCCGACGTGGAGCAGCTACCGCGGCGGCGCATGCACGCGCACGCGCCAGATCGGACGAGAAGATCTGCAAGACATCAAGCGATTCTGCGCGTCCTAGGCAGGCCGCAACCCCCGCCTCGGTGGCCGGATCATCGGTACGCCCCAGCAAAAGCCCTTCGCGCACCGGCGCCCCATGCCGCATGAGATACAGCATGTACGGCGCGCTCACGCCGTCGCCACCCCCGCTTCGGCGAAGGTCGCCATCCCGTCATGGGCGGCCAACGCCGCGCGAACGATCAGGGTTGCGACGGCTGCGCCGCTTCCTTCGCCCAACCGCATGTCGAGCGACAGCAGCGGATCGAGCGCGAGCGACGCCAGCAACCGGCTGTGCCCCGGCTCAGCGGACACATGCCCCGCCAGGCAGTGCGCGAGGATATCCGGGCACGCCGCAGCGATCGGGGCAACCGACGCGCAACAGATGAAGCCGTCCAGCACCACCGGAACGCCCATCAACCGCGCCGCGACGACGGCGCCCGCGATCGCCGCGAGCTCTCGTCCGCCTAGCCGTCGGAGAACCTCGAACGGTGTCCCGATCGCTTCACGGTGCCGAGCCAGTCCCGCTTCGACGACCGCGATCTTGCGTACCATGCCTTCGCTATCGATCCCGGTGCCCGGACCGACCCAATCGCGACCCGATCCACCAAAACTCGCCATGCACAGCGCTGCGGCGGTCGTGGTGTTGCCGATCCCCATCTCCCCCAGCACGACGAGATCAGGCGAGCCGGCTACCGCCGCTGCCCCTAGGTTGATCGCGTCGAGGCAATCTTCCACCGACATCGCCGGTGCATCCGTGAAATCGTCGGTGGGCCGGTCGAGATCGATCGCGACGATCCGTAGATCGAGCCCCGCCGTCGTCGAAAGCGCGTTGATCGCGGCGCCGCCATGCTCGAAATTGCTTACCATCTGCGCCGTAACCGATGCCGGAAACGCACTGACGCCGCGCGCGACGATACCGTGATTGCCCGCGAAGATGAGCGCCCGAGCGTTGTCGATCCGCGGCCGTTCGCGGCCCTGCCATCCGGCCATGAACACCGCAATGTCCTCCAGGCGGCCGAGCGAGCCCGGTGGTTTGGTCAGTTGCCCTTGGCGAGCAATCGCGGCGGATCGCGCGGCTTGATCCGGCTGCGGCAAGCCTTGCAAAGCGGCGAGGAACGCCGTCGGTGTTGCGAACATGGTCATTCCACGACGAACCCTGCTGGCGGCGTGCGTGTGATGAAATGTCCCTTTACGCCCTGGGGCCATTGCTTGAACGGCACCTGTCCGAATGCGCTTTCGCCGTAGAGGCGTGCATAGTCGAGGATTGCTCGTGCGGCATCTTCGGTCGGCTCGAACCGGCCGAGCACGTAGCCAACCTTGGCTGGCGCGCGCAGGTGGATCGTGCAGAAATCCTGGCACGCGAAAAGACACGGCATTTCCTGCACCGCGACATCGGCATAGGCGGGATCGCTGGCCTGCACCGCTTTCAACGCGCCGACGAGACGTGCACCGCCGCGGATACCCTCGCCGTCGTCGCGGGCATCGGATGAGTGGCGGCAGGTGTTGCATGCGACCACCGCGACGCCGTCCTCGACGTGCTTCAACATGCGGATGCTTCGGCGGTTGAGCACGAGACACGATAAATGACAGGCATGTTTTCCCCTTCGGACAGTCGATCCCGCATCGCGCGACGGGCATAGGCACAAGCCTACGGCCCTCGCGAGACGCGAAGCGATGTCGTCGCTCGGGGTATTACCCGTCCGCTCGGCGCACCCTGGCCGGACGAAAGACGACTGCGACAGGCAGGTCTCCTGGCTCGCGAGTCAGCGCCGTTTCGTGCCGCCTTCTCGGGACCTGCATCCCAATGGCGTGTGGCACGGTGGCTCGTCGCTTACAGTTGCAGGGGCAGCCGGGGTTCACCCGTTCCCGTTTTCATCCCCGTCTACGTCGCCGCGTCGAGGGAACCTGTCGCAAGGTCGCGATACGCCCGAGGTACGGGTCACGCAAGACGCCTAGAACTCGACCCCGGCTTGCGCCTTAACGCCCGACCGGAACGGGTGCTTCACCTGCGTCATCTCGGTCACCAGATCCGCAATTTCGACCAAGGCCTCTGGTGCGTTCCGTCCTGTCACCACGACATGCGTCATCTCCGGCTTGGCCGCCAAAGCCGCCAGCACCTCGTCAACCGGTAGATACTCGTAGCGCAGCACGATGTTCAGCTCGTCCGCGATCACCATCGCATAGGACGGATCGGCGATCATCCGCCTGACCTCGTCCCAAGCGTCCCGTGCCACCGCGATGTCCCGCGCCCGGTCCTGCGTGTCCCAGGTAAAGCCCTCCCCCATCGGCTTGAATTCGCACAGGTTCGGAAACGCGTCGAAGACCGCCTTTTCGCCGGTCGTCATCGCGCCCTTCACGAACTGCACGACACCGACCTTGCGCCCATGCCCGATCATCCGCACTGCCATGCCGAACGCGGCGGTGGACTTGCCCTTGCCCTTACCGGTGTGGACGATGACCAAGCCTCTCTCGATCGTCTTGCTCGCGACGATCCGGTCCTGGACCTCCTTGCGTTTGGCGCTCTTGGCATTCTGCTCGTCGTCGGTCCGCATGATCATGTCCTCTCCTGCTCCCGATGGCGGATCGCGCCGCGCGGCGCTAGAGCGTGCGCCATGCTCCGCATCACCGACCTCAAGCTGCCGCTCAATCACGCCGACGAAGCGCTCCCCGCCGCGATCCGCGACCGCCTGCGCATCACGCCGCGCGACCTGATCCGCTACACCGTGGCGCGTCGCGCGCACGATGCCCGTGACAAGATGGACATCCAGCTCGTCTATTCGGTCGACGTCACGCTGAAGAACGAGGACACGGTCCTTCAGCGTTTTCGCAAGGACCGCCACGTCCAGCGTACGCCCGACACCGGCTATCGCTTCGTCATCAAGGGCGGCGCCAGCTATACCGGCCCCCGCCCGGTCGTCGTCGGCGCAGGCCCATGCGGCCTGTTCGCCGGCCTGATCCTGGCACAAATGGGGTTCCGCCCCATCATTCTTGACCGCGGGAAAGTGGTCCGCGAACGCACCAAGGACACTTGGGGGCTCTGGCGCAAGAGCGTCCTCAACCCCGAATCCAACGTCCAGTTCGGCGAGGGCGGGGCCGGCACCTTCTCCGACGGCAAGCTGTGGAGCCAGATCAAGGACCCGCGTCACCTCGGCCGCAAGGTCCTGACGGAGTTCGTGAAGGCCGGCGCCCCGCCCGAGATCCTCACCGAAGCACACCCGCATATCGGCACCTTCCGCCTCGTCACGATGGTCGAGAGCATGCGCGAGACGATCGAAGCGCTCGGCGGCGAATACCGCTTCTCCACGCGGGTAGACGGTCTCGACATCGTCGAGGAGGCAGGCGCGCGGCAGCTGCGGGGCCTGCACCTCAGCACCGGCGACTATCTCGAAGCCAATCACGTCGTCTTCGCAGTCGGCCACAGCGCGCGCGACACGTTCGAGATGCTTCATGCCAAGGGCGTGTATGTCGAGGCCAAGCCGTTCTCGATCGGCGTCCGCATCGAGCATCCGCAATCCTGGATCGACGAAGCGCGGTTTGGCCCATGTGCCGGCCACCCCGATCTCGGTGCGGCGGCGTACAGCCTGTCGCACCACTGCAGGAACGGGCGGACCGTCTACAGTTTCTGCATGTGTCCGGGCGGCACGGTGGTCGCCGCGACCTCCGAAGAAGGCCGCGTCGCGACCAACGGCATGAGCCAATATTCGCGTAACGAACGCAACGCGAATTCGGGGATCGTGATCGGAATCGATCCAGAGCGTGACTATCCCGGCCACCCGCTTGCCGGCATCGAATTGCAACGTCACTGGGAATCGCGCGCCTATGTCGCGGGCGGCTCGAACTACAAGGCACCTGCGCAACGCATCGGCGACCTGCTTGCCGGGCGGCCGTCAACCGCGCTCGGCTCCGTGATCCCGTCGTACAAGCCAGGCGTGACGATGACCGATCTGTCGGAATGCCTGCCCGAGTTCGCGATCACCGCCCTGCGCGAGGCGCTGCCGGCATTCGGCCGCGAGATTCCCGGCTATGACCATCCCGACGCGGTCCTCACGGGCGTCGAGACGCGCACGTCCTCACCGGTGAGGATCACCAGAGGCGATGATTTCGTGAGCCTGAACACCGCTGGCCTGTTCCCGGCGGGCGAGGGCGCGGGCTATGCGGGCGGCATCCTTTCAGCAGCGGTCGACGGTATCAAGGTCGCGGAGGCCGTCGCGCTCAGCCTGACGGCCTGATCCGACGCAATCCTCCCTTGGCGAGCAAAGTGGCTGACGCTAGCCTGACAACGGCCAGACAACGGCCAGACAATTGGCGTTCCCACTCATTGGTGCCGCGCCCCGTCCGTGAGTTCATCAACGTGACACCTCTCCCCATACCGGCGGTGCGATCCCTCATCTTACTCGGTCGGGCCGCGTCTTGATCAACCACGCGCGCGGCAAGCCGGTCGGTTTCGCTACGCCGTCCAGCCGGCGCGCGCTCACCAGCGCCACCCGCTTGAGGATCATCTGGTCCTTGAAGGCGTCCATGCCGCCGCCGGTCGGCTTGGCAAGGATACGCTTCACCACGTCCATCCCTGCGACCACATGCCCGAACGCCGCATATCCCGGATAACCGGGCCGCGCGTCCATTGCCGGCGCGGGTCCGATGGTGATGAAGAAATTGCCGCCTGCAGACGCCGGCGTCATCCCTCGCGCCATCGAGATCGTCGCGTCGAGATGCTTGATGCCGGTCATCGCGGTCGTTTCAAGCGGGAATGGCGGCAGGATCCGCCGCGCATCGGTCCGAATGCCTGCCTGGATAAACCCAAGTTTCGGCGCCGACTTCTGCCGGCTTGCACGGTAGAAATCGGTCCCATCGAACCGGCCGTCGTCGACATAAGCCAGGAAGTTCGCCGACGTCTGCGGCGCATGGCGCGCGTCCAGCGCTAATATGATCGGTCCCTCCGACGTCACGATCCGGACCCGTATCAAGCCCGGTTTCGGGCCCGACAGCGGTTGCCCGGTCCGTTGTGCCGAACCGGCCGTCGCGAGTGTCGCGACGGCGAGCAGCCCAATCATAAAACGCCGCATATCGATCTCTCACGCCTGCACTTGTCGAGCGCGCTAGTCTCGGCGCCCCGTCGACGCAAGCGGACTGCGATCAGACATAGCGCGGGATCGGGCCCCATTGCGGTGTCTGGTCAGGCAAATCGACCATTGTCTCGTCGACGAAGCACCAGCCCCATCCCTCGGGCGGATCATAGCCTTCGATGATCGGATGCCGCGTGACTTGGAAATGTGCGGTTGCATGACGGTGCGGCGAGTCGTCGCAGCAACCGACATGCCCGCAGGTACGGCAGATCCTGAGATGAACCCATTCGCTGCCCATCGTCAGGCACTCTTCGCACCCTTTGGCACTTGGCGTGACGGTCTGGATCGTTTCCATGTGCGTGCAACCGTAACTCATACCGCGCCTCTCTCCGCTGCTTCGGCCAGTACCGAATGGATCTGCGCGACCACGGCCGCACCCTCGCCAACCGCCGCCGCAACGCGCTTGGTGGATCCGGCACGAACGTCGCCGATCGCGAACACCCCCGCGCGACTGGTCTGCAACGGCAACGACGCCCGCCCTGTCACGATGAACCCCTTCGCGTCGGTTTCCACGCAGCCCTTCAACCAGCCTGCGTTGGGATCCGCACCGATGAACAGGAACAGATGCCGCATCGCGCATTGGTGCGTCGATCCATCCGCGCGACACCGGAAAATCGCACCGGTAAGTCCAGTCGTCCGATCACCTTCCAGGCCGACGATCTCGGTGTCGACGTGGATCGTCACGTTCGGGAGCGCTGCGATGCGGTCGACCAGATATTTCGACATCGTTGCCGACAGCGGCCGCCGGATGATCAGATGGAGGTGCTTCACGCGCGGCGCCAAGAACACCACGGCCTGCCCTGCGGAGTTGCCACCACCGACCAGAGCAACCTCTTCGCCCTCACACAGCCGTGCCTCGATCGGTGACGCCCAGTACGATACACCGGCACCTTCGAAGACTGCCAGATCGGGGATATCCGGCCGGCGATACCGGGCGCCCGAGGCAACGATAACCGTCTGCGCCTGAATCCGCCGGTCGCCTGCCAGTTCGAGGGCAAGCGGATCGCCCGCCGCCCGCTCTTCATCGCAATCGAGATGCTCTACGGTCAACGGAATCGCGATCTCCGCACCGAATTTGAGTGCCTGGTTAAAGGCCCGCCCTGCAAGCGCCTGCCCCGAGATGCCGGTCGGGAACCCGAGATAATTCTCGATCCGGGCGGAAGCGCCGGCCTGCCCGCCGACCGCGCGTTCGTCGAGCACGATCACCGACAGTCCCTCGGACGTCGCGTACACCGCCGCCGCGAGGCCTGCCGGCCCCGCGCCGACGATCGCGACATCGTACACCACCGTAGGATCGAGGTCGGGCGTGATGCCCAGACACGCCGCCACTTCAACGTCGGACGGCCTCTTCAGCACCGTACCGTTCGGACAGACCACCAACGGCAGGTCACTGGATGCGACGCCGATGCGCTCAACCAGCGCATGCCCTTCATCATCGGACGCGGCATTGAGGACGATGTTGGGATAGCCCGACCGGGTCAGAAACCCCTGCAGTCGGACGATGTCGGGACTGCCTGGTATGCCGACGATCACCGTCCCGCCGCTGCCCTGCTCGATCAAGCCGACACGGCGCAGGATCAAGGCGCGCATCACGATCTCGCCGACGTCGGCGGAGCCCACCATCAGCGCACGCAGATGCGCCGGATCGAACGGCAGCGCGGTACATCCTTCAGGTCCCGCCGTACCACCCGCGATCGACGGCCGTCCGGCCAGCTGGTTGACCTCGCCGGTCAGCTGGCCAGCGCCGTGCGTGGTGATCGGCGCTTCGTGGCTCAGCCCGTCGCGGCGTACGACGTCGATCGTTCCGACAATCACCAGCCAGGCGGGCGCCCCCTGCTCGCCGATCGCATAGACTTTCTCGCCCGCCGCGAAGGTGCGCTCGGGACCGCTGGCGAAGCGCCTGGCGGTCTCCATCTGTCCCGCATCGAGGACAGGGAACATCTGGTGCTCGCGCGAATCGAGATTGCTCATGGCGTTTCCGGGAATGCGAGGCCAAGCAGGACGGTCGGGATCAGTTCCGATACCGTTGGATGGATCGGGACTGCCCAGCGCAGTACCGACAACGGTTGATCGGCATTCATCATGTCGAGGATCCCGTGGATCGCCTCGTCGCCGCCCGTGCCGAGAATTGCTGCGCCGAGAATACGCTGCGTACCGGCATCGGCGACGATCTTCATGAAACCCTTGGTTTCACCCTTCTCGACCGCACGTCCCACTCGGGTCATCGGTCGTCTCGACACCAGTATCGACCGCCCGTTCCTTTCCGCTTCGGTTTGCGTCATCCCGACCCGCCCGAGCGGCGGGTCGGTGTAGAGCGCATAGCCGACCAGGCGCTGGCTGACCTTTCGGTCTTCGCCGTCGAGGAGGTTAGCGGCAACGATCTCGAAATCATTGTACGCGGTGTGTGTGAAGGCGCCGCGACCGTTGCAATCGCCCAACGCCCAGATGCCCGCAACGTTGGTCGCGAGCGCGTCGTCGACCCTGATGTAGCCCTTCGCGTCGGTCACGATGCCGGCGGCCTCCAGCCCCAGATCATCGGTATTCGGCCGCCGCCCAACCGCCAGCAGGACGTGGCTGCCGACCACCACCGGATCGCCCGCCTCGCAATCGATCGACACCGCGACGCCCGATGCATGTCCCGCAAAGGCGATGCAGTTCGCGCCGGTCCGTACGGTGATCCCTTCGTCCTCCAGGATCTTACGCACCGCGTCGGACACGTCCGGATCCTCATGCGCGATCAGCCGCTTGCCGCGCTCCACGACCGTCACCGCGGCACCGAACCGGCGGTACATCTGCGCGAATTCGAGCCCGACATAGCTCCCGCCGACGACCACGAGATGGTCGGGCACGGTCTCCAGCGCGACCATGTCGGTGTTGTCGAGATGTGGCACCTCGCCAACGCCGGGCATGTCCGGCACGCTCGCACGCCCCCCTACGTTCAGGAAGATGCGAGGCGCGGTCAGGTCGTCACCATCGACCGAAATGGTTCGAGGGCCCGTGAAACGCGCATGCCCACGCAGCAAGGTAAGCCCTGTCATGCCCTCCAGCCACGTCTCGTTCCCGGTCCGCGCGTCCGTCACGACTTTTTGCGCGCGCGCAGCGACTGCGGGCATGTCGATTGCGACCTCACTGGTCCGCACCCCGAACTCCCCCGCCCGCCGCGCCAGATGTGCGGCATAGGCGCTGGCGACGAGCGTCTTGGTCGGCATGCATCCGGTATTGACGCAGGTGCCGCCCACCAGTTTGCGTTCGATCAGCGCGACCGTCATCCCCGCCGCCGTCAGCCTGCCGGCAAGCGGCGGCCCCGCCTGCCCCGCGCCGACGATGATCGCGTCGAACTGCCGCATCAGATCGACGTGACCACCAGCACCGCGCCCAGGATCGCGACCGCATCCTCGATGAGTGCGGCCGGCCGATCGCGACCGAATGCCACCGCTAACCGCGCGCGGGCGGCGGCGCCCCCATAGGTCCCGACTACGGCGCCAACCACACCGAGCACGATTCCCGGCAGCGGGGCATTCACGCCGTAGCCGATGGCACCGCCCGACAATCCTCCGGCAATGAGGCGCGCGCCGAATTGCGGCGGCACCTTGCGGCTCGGGGTGGATGGCAACTGATCGGTGACGAGTTCCGCTGCGGCGAGCAGCGTGAATATCCAGGGCGTGAACCGCCATCCGAGAAACGCCAGCCATGTTCCCTGCAACGGCAGACCACCGCGCGCGGCCGCCCAGGCGACCGCTGCGGGTGCCATCATCGCGCGTAGTCCTGCTACGACACCGATGGCAAATGCGAGACCTAGTCCGTGAGCGAGCGATGGAACGAGCATGGCAATCTCCGATCCTGTGAGGCCAAGAGTTTCACACGCTCCACCGGACCGGTCAAACCGTTACGGAACCGATATGGCAGAGCCGCTGCGCGCGGCCGTCGCGTCAACGATCTGTCCCGTCGTCCAAGCCGTTGGATTCCCGCACGAACGTCGAACGCACCTTGCCGTCGATTATTTTGCGGCCGTCGCCTCGATTTCCACAAGGAAGGCCGGCCCGGCCAACGCGGCGACCTGTACCGTCGATCGCGCGACCCTATTCGGATTCTGGGTCGTCCCGAAAAACATCTTGTACGCGTCGTTCATCCCCGAGAAATCCATCTTGCCGCCCAGCTTGGGGTCACCCGCGACGAATACCGTCAACTTGATGATATCGCGCATCGTATAGCCCTGCGCCGCCAGAATGGCCTCGATCTTGTTCAGCGCGCTGATCGTCTGCGTCTTCGTGTCGCCGAAGTCGGCGATCGTCAGTTGCGCCGCCGGCGTCTTGCTGGCGGGGTCGAGCGGCGCGGCGAGCTGTCCGCTCAGATACAGCATCGTGGCACCGGCGGGTACGGTGACCGCCTGAAGTATCAACCCGGGTGGCGTGTTGGCATGACGCACGATCGCGGAGCCGCCGGTTTCGGATGTCGGCACCTGAGCGACAGCAGCGCATGAACCGCCAATCGCGGCAAACAGGACGATCGTCGTGGCAATGATCTTCGACATGCGCTTCCTCTCGAATAACATTAGTGCTGGTCATCGGCGCCCGCTCACATCGGCGTCTGCCGACGGTATCGTAGCTTACCCCAACGCGTCTTGGCGATTTGGTCGCAAGATCGCCTGTGAAGCGACCCGCTGGGCCAAGGCGATCACTTGCGCATGAGCGGACTGTATCCCGCCCTCCTGCCATCCCGGCGTCTGGCTGAGCGCGGCCGACGCGAAGTAGACGCGGCCGTCGGGTTTCTGCAGCACGCGGAAGGCGGGCGTGTCGATATGTCCTTCCTGCCTGCCATTCGCGCTACCCGCGTTCCAATCCGGCCAGGGACCCAGGCTGTACGGAATCTTGTGCCAGTTGACCGCAAGCCCGTTGACCAGATCAGCGCCGTGCCCCGGATGCAACCGGTCAACGACGCCGCGCGAAAACGCGATCTGCTCGGCGATAGGCCGTTTTGCGAACTCCGCTGCGATGGCGCCGGACGAATAACAGCCGAGCAGCATGCCACGCTCGGAATGCAGGCCAGCCGAGGGGTACCAGATGAGAGTCGTCGGACCGCCCACGAACGAAATACCGCCATAAATCTGCTCGCGTTCCCAGAAGCGCGGGCTCTCGAATGCGACCTTGTTCGAATGATCGTAGACGACGCCAGCGATGGTCTTCTTCAGATCGCGAGAGAAATCGGTGTCGATCGTCGCCAGCACGGGGAACGGGATCGTGCAGATGACGTAATCCGCGGACACCGTACTGATGACGTCGCTCGCCTTGTCGCGGTACACGATCTCCACGCCGTGCGCGGTATGTCGGATCCGCGAGACCTCGGCGCCACGGACCGCGGGCTGGCGCAGGTTGCGATCGAAGCCGGCATGGATCCGGTCCATTCCACCGACCGGCTCGAACATCGTCGCCTGCATGTAGAGATTGTCTTCGAACAACGTCATTGGCAGCCGTTCGTTCGCGAGCAGTTGGTCGAGAGCCACCGCGCTGCCCGCCGACGAGAAGACCGCACCGGCACCTGGCGCCGTTCCGAACCCCGATCGCTCGGTACCTTCGAAGGTATAGCGCTCACCCAGATCGCCATAAGCCTTGAGGAACGGGAGCAGCTTTTGCCTGTCCGCCGCCGTGACTGACTGGTCCAATGCGCCTTGGTTGATCGCTTTTGCCAAAAGCTCCGCAATGTGCCCGCGCATGTCGTTGATGGCGGTCCGCATGCGGATCTTGCTGCCATTCTCGGCCATGACATAGGCAGACCGGCTGGAATTCACTTCGACTTCCAACGGCACACCGAATTTCTTCGCATAGCCGATCAGGCCTTGGTGAAAGCTCGGAATGCGGGCAGGTCCGGCGTTGAAATAGATACCGTCCGAGAACGTGGCGGTTTGCGTTGCCTCGCCGATCATCTCGATCTTGTCGCCATCGCGCACGGTCCATGCTCGGCCACCGACCCGGTCGCGTGCCTCCAGCACGGTCACATGAAACCCTGCCTGCTCCAGCTCGTATGCCGCGGTCAGCCCGGCGATCCCGGCGCCCAGCACGACGACATGAACGCCCTTACCCATCGTCGGTGTCAGCGTCGCGAGCGCCTGCGCATGCGACGTTCCGATCAGCCCACCCGTCAGTCCCAGCGCCTGCATTGCACCGAGCGTGGCGCCCAGCCCGCCCATTAGGCCCAGCCGGCTCAAGATATCCCTGCGCGTCACTACCGAAGTTTTCGTGATCATCGATGCCCCCGAAACGACAGACCCCCGAGTATCTGCCGGACTCAGAAACGCCGTCGGTCGGAGCCGTCAGCGGCCTTGCGAGATCATCATCCCCGCTCGATCACGATGGCCGTTCGACTTCGGTCAGAAAAGACCTCGATCTTTTCCGTGACGGATCTCGACACGTTGCATCTGTTGACTGAACGATCCCGATTGAACAGCGCTTGTACTTGTAACGCAAACAAAAACTTCGTTTCGTTTTGCGTGAAGCCGGCTGGCACGACGTGCGCGGACTGAGTCTCCAGGCTCAGGCTCTTGAATTACCGACGCGCGCCGGCCAATTCGGGCCTGATCATTCCTGCGAGAGACGTGTCACACACTATGTCCACCGAAACAGTTCCCACGCCCGAGACCGCCGCCCCGGCGACGCACGTGTTCGAGGCCGACGTCGCGCGGCTGCTGCACATGATGGTTCACTCGGTCTATTCGGATAAGACCGTCTTTCTACGCGAATTGATCTCGAACGCGGCGGATGCCTGCGAGAAGCTGCGATACGAAGCGCTTAGCGCGCCCGAACTGTTCGGTGACGAAGCCCGCATGCTGATCTCGATCACGCTCGATCCCGATGCCCGCACCATGACGATCGAAGACAATGGTATCGGCATGACCACCGACGACATGGTCGAGGCGCTCGGCACGATCGCACGGTCCGGCACCAAGGCGTTCATGGATCGCATCGCCGCGAGCTCGGAGACCGAAGGCGCGCAGTTGATCGGCCAGTTCGGCGTCGGATTCTATTCCGCGTTCATGGTCGCCGGGAAGGTCGACGTCGTATCCCGCCGTGCAGGGGCCGACACCGCCGCGATCTGGTCGTCGGACGGCCTGGGCACCTACGCGATATCACCGGTAGACGTAGCCACCGCACCGGTTCGCGGCACCCGTGTCGTCCTGCATCTTCTCGAGGATGCGACGGCGTATACAGAACGTTACACCGTCGAGCGCCTGATAAAGGATCAGTCGGGCCACGTACCGGTACCGATCACGCTGCGCGAAAAGCCCGACGCCGATCCGGTCGAGATCGCCGATGGCGCCGCGCTTTGGATCAAGCCCAAGGCCGACATCACCACCGAAGACTATGCCGATTTTTATCGCAACGTCTCCGGCCAGTTCGACGACCCCGCAGTAACGCTCCACTACCGCGCCGAGGGACTGCACGAATATTCCGTGCTTGCATTCGTTCCGGGATCGAAGCCCTTCGACCTGTTCGATCCGGATCGTAGCGGCCGTCTGAAGCTGTACGTCAAACGGGTCTTCATCACTGATGATGCGGAGGTGCTGCCGCGCTATCTTCGCTTCATGCGCGGCCTGGTGGACTCGTCCGACCTGCCACTCAACGTTTCGCGTGAGATGATTCAGGAAAGCCCGATGCTCGCGGCGATCCGCAAGGGCGTGACGGGTCGGGTCCTGTCGGAACTCGACAAGCTCGCGACGCGCGACCCCGAGTCCTATGCCAAGATCTGGGAAAATTTCGGCGCAGTCCTGAAGGAAGGCCTGTACGAAGACTTCGAACGCCGTCAGTCCCTTCTGGCACTGGCGCGCTTCAAGACGACGACGTCGGGCGGGGCATGGCGATCGATCGCCGAATATGTCGCCGCGATGAAGGACAACCAGACCGCGATCTACTACGCGGTCGGGACCGATCTCGACCGTATCGAAGCCTCGCCGCAGCTCGAAGGGTTCCGGGCGCGCGGCGTCGAGGTCCTGCTTCTGCCCGATCCCGTCGATGGATTCTGGGTAACCGCCGGCGTCGACCACGAAGGCAAGCCGTTCAAATCCGTAACGCAGGGTGCCGCAGACCTCGGACTCATCCCCCTCGCGGACGGGGCCGAGCAGCCTGTGTCCGACGCGCCCCCCGAGGTCGCGGACTTCATCGCTTTCGTGAAAGCGACGCTGGCGGATGCGGTTTCCGAGGTCCGTGCGTCCGAACGCCTCACCGACAGCGCCGTCTGCCTCGTCGCGGCGGACAGCGGCATGGATCGCCAACTCGAACGCATTCTCGCGGCCAGTGGACAGGCAATGCCGGCAGCCAAGCCGGTTCTGGAGATCAACCCTCGCAGCCCGCTGATCGTCAGGCTTGCCGCGCTCGGCGAGGACGAGACGTCCCTTCGCGAGGACGCAGCGCACCTGCTGTTCGACGAGGCGCAGATCGCGGATGGCGAGCGTCCGGTCGACGCCCGTGCCTTCTCCGCGCGGCTTACCCGCCTGTTCACGCGCGCATTGGGTTAATCATCTCGCATCCGTACGGGCAGGGCTACGCGTCACGAATGTCTCGTGGCGCGTAGCCCGCCCGTAGAACCAGAACGGCCGAGCGTCCCTGATCGAACACTCGCTGCCGTGATCACATTCGCACGATCCGATTGCCTATGCGATCGGCCTCGGCAAGATCGTGCGTCACCATGAGGATCGGCAACCGCACGACGTCGCGTACATACAGTATCGCGGCCAATATTTCCTCGCGTCGCGCGCGGTCGAGCGATGACAGCGGCTCGTCGAGCAACAGGAACCGCGGCTTGCTCAGCAACGCGCGGCCTATCGCCACGCGCTGCGCCTCGCCGCCCGACAGCGTGCGGGGCCAACGGTCGAGCAGGTGACCGATGCCGAGAAAGCCGATCGTCTCCTCGAAACCCTCCGCCGCGCCGCGCACGCCGTACAGAAGGTTCGCGCGTACCCGCTTGTGCGGGAACAGCCGTGCTTCCTGGAATACATAGCCCGCCCGTCGTTTGTCGGGGGGGACCTCGATAGCCTCGCCGAACAAGGTCTCGCCGCCAACGACGATATGCCCGCGGTCGGGACGCAACAGTCCGGCCACCATGTTCAGGACGCTCGACTTGCCTATCCCAGACGGGCCGAACAGGACCGTAGCCCCCTCCCCCGCCTCGAGCTTCAGCGAGACGAAAGCATCGCCAAGACGCTTCTCGACATCGATTTCAAAGGACATGAAGCCCCCGTCCCGCATGGCGCGTCAACATTTCCGACGCGATCAGAGCTATCAGCGACAACCCGACGGAAACGGCCGACAATCGCCATACCAGGGCATCTGCGCCTGGCTGTTGCAATGCCGAATAGATCGCCAGCGGCAGGGTCTGCGTCTCGTCCGGCACGTTGGACACGAACGTGATCGTGGCGCCGAATTCGCCGATCGAACGCGCGAACCCCAGCACGGCGCCGGCCAGCACACCGGGTACGCTGAGCGGCAATGTCAGAGTCCAGAATACGCGCCACGGACCGGCACCCAGCGTGCGCGCCGCATTTTCCAACCGTCGATCCACTGCCTCGATCGAGATCCGCATCGCGCGCACCATCAGCGGCAGTGCCATGACCCCAGCGGCGATCGCCGCACCGGTCCAGCGGAACAATACCGTCACGCCGAACCACGCCTGAAGCCACCCGCCGATCGGCCCGTTCGGCGCGAAAGCGAGCAGCAACAGCCATCCGGTGACGACCGGCGGGACAACCAGTGGCAGATGGATCGCGGCGTCGACCACGATCTTGCCGGGAAACCGGACACGCGCGAGCACCCAGGCCAGCGCGAACGCGATCGGCAGGGTCACGGCCATCGCAACGCCGCCGACCTTCAACGAAAGCCCAACGATCGCCCATTCTGCGGCATCGAGCATCTAGCGGGCAGAGAACCCGAAACGCACGAAGATCGCCTTGCCCGCGCGCGATACCAGGAACCGCCGAAACGCTTCCGCCTCGGGATTGGTGGATGCCTTCAGCCGCGCAACGGGATACGTGATCGGCGGGTGCGTATTTTCGGGGAAAACGCCTGCTATCCGTACCTTGGTAGACGCCTTTGCGTCGGTCGCGTAGACGATCCCGAGCGGAGCGGCGCCACGTTCCACCAGCGCCAACGTTGCGCGGACATTCTCCGCACGCACGACCTTCGGCGCAACCTGCGGCCAAACGCCGAGCTTCTCCAGCGCCGCCTGCCCGTACTTCCCCGCCGGCACCGCAGTGTCCGCCATCGCCAGCGGCCCAGCCGTCAGCACGCGCACAAGCGCGGCCGGCGGGCGCACCGGGATACGAACACCGCCTCCCGCGGGTGCGGCCACCACCAGGCGGTTGCCCAGAAACGTGACACGGGTCGAGGCAACGATCAGGTTCTTTGCCGCCAGTTCGTTCATCCAGTCCTCGTCTGCGGACACGAACAGATCGGCTGGCGCGCCACTCTCGACCTGACGCGCGAGCGCCGACGAGGCCGCGAACGATATCGTCGGCTTCACATGTCCCGTCTTTGCCCAAGCGTTAGCGGCTGCGGTCAGCGACTCCTGCAGCGACGCAGCAGCCAGCACGAGGGGAGGACGCTGCTGCGCCTGCCCTTCGCTAGCTACGAAGGTCGCCGGCAGTACCAGCGCGAACATCAGATACCGCATTCGGTCACCTCGGGAACAGTTGCCCCAACGATATATAGGGGCACACCATAACGCCATAGCGGCCGATGCGTTGCGTGTCAGTTCGCGGTGACCCGCCCGGTCCGGGCCAGCTTGCCCCAGCCGACCAGTGGCCCGCGCAACGCCTGCGCGATGGCCTTCAGGACGACGTAATACATCACCTGGCGGTAACCGATCCGCTGCGGGATCAGCAGCCAGAGCAACCGCCAGCGTTCCTTGCGCTCCAGCGCAAACGCGATCGTCGCGGCCAGCAGGTCGATCGCGGTAAAGATCAGCCAGTATGCCAGCATCGTATAGACGTCGTGGCTGGTCTGCTCCCAGCCATGTGCGTGCACCGCGACATAGGTCGAGAAGAAGCTGACCAGCAGCGCGAGATCGATGATCGGCGAGATCGAGGCGAGCACGATCTGGAACACGATCGCCTGCGGCAACCCGACCCAGCCGAGCCCGCGCGGATGCGACCCGCCAATTGCCGAGCGATGCTTGTAGAGGCACTGCAACGTGCCGAACGCCCAGCGGAACCGCTGTTTGGCGAGCGCACGCATCGTCTCGGGCGCCTCGGTCCAGGCGATCGCGAACTGGTCGTATTGTACCTTCCAGCCATGCCGCTGGATCGCGATCGTCAAATCCTGATCTTCGGCGAGCGTATCGTCGGGATAGCCGCCGACGCTGCGGATCGCCTCCAGTCGCCACGCACCGACCGCGCCAGGCACCACCGTCATCGCATTCAGCCGTGCGAGTGCGCGCCGTTCGAGATTCTGCGCGGTGATATATTCGAGCGCCTGCCATTTGGTGACGAGATTGACCCGGTTGCCGACCTTCGCATTGCCCGCGACCGCACCAAGCTTCGGATCGTCGAACCAGCGTGCGAGGCGCGCGATTGTCATCGGTTCGAACTGCGTATCGGCGTCGAGCGCGATCACGATCTCGCCGCGCGCGAGTTCGAGCCCGCGGTTCAGCGCGCGCGCTTTCCCGCCGTTTTCCAGCGTTAGCAGGCGGACGCGATCGTCGCCTGCGAACGCTTCGGATACGACGCGGCTGGTGCCGTCGCTGGAGCCGTCGTCGATCACGATCACCTCGATCGCGACCTCGGCCGACGCCAGCACGCCCTGCACCGCGCGGACGATCACGCGCTCCTCGTTGAACGCCGGGATCATTACCGTCACGAACCGTGAAGGATCGATTGCCGGGAACACGGTGTGCAGTTCGCGACGGGCCTGGATCAGTGCCAGCGCCGACAACGCCAGAGCCCGCAGAATGCCAATCGTGATCGCGATCCCGAAGATCCAGCGTAGCGCGACGACGATGCCACCCAACGTGCTGAACAGCGCGAGGTCGGCGACGGCAGCGACCCGGTCGCTCGACGAGATCACCGGCATCGCCGCATCGCGCGACAGGCCGGCAAGCGTCGATACGGGGACGAAGCTGTACCCCATGGCACGGAGCCGCTCGATGATGATCGGCAGCGCGGCGACGGTCTGCGCACGGTTGCCACCCGCGTCGTGGAGTAGGATGACGTTGCCGCTGCGCTCCGGATTGCCGGCTTCGACACCGGCAATGGTCCGGTCGATGATTGCCTGGACGCCGGGGCGCTTCCAGTCGTCGGGATCGACGTGCAGTCCGACCGAGATATAACCGCGCTGCTGGGCTTCGAGTGCCGGCACGATCTCGTCGGCGGTGCTGGGCTCGGCATCGCCGAAATACGGTGCGCGGAACAGCCGGAGCGAACGCCCGGTGAACGCCTGGAACAGCCGCTGCGTGGTGTTCAGCTCGTACTTCACCTGCCGCTGCGAGACGTTGGCGAGGTTGGGATGCGTGTAGGTATGGCTGCCGATCTCGTGGCCTTCGTTGACCATGCGCTCAAGCAGGGGCCGCTCGGTCAGCGCGTTCTCGCCGATCACGAAGAACGTCGCGGGGGCGTGTTCACGCTTGAGGATATCGAGGATCTGCGGTGTCCATTCCGCATCGGGGCCGTCGTCGAAGGTCAGCGCGAGTTGCTTCGGACGATAGCCGGTGCGGACGACGACATAGGGCGACGGCATCCGCGTGAAGACGACGTCGGCGATCGTGCCATCCTTGGCGGCTACGGCGTTGCGGATGCCGGTGACGGGCTCGGCACCGATCTTCAGGATCTCGCCGCTGCCTTCGATATCGACGTTGGTGCCGGCCGGCATCGCCTCGATCGCTGCGGGCGGCGGCAATCTGCGGTGGTTACGGCCCCAGATCGACCAGAGGCCGGGATCTTCCGACCCGAGACGCCACAAGGCTACGCTGCCGAGCCCGGCCTTTTGCAAAAACGCGATCTGGTTGTACGCCGATGCCGCATCGAGCAGCCAGACCTGATGCTGCGACCCGCCTTCGGAATAGGCGAAGCTGCTGTTGCCGCTGATCTTGTCGAAGGTCGGCTTGGTCCCCGAATCCGCCGCGTTCTGCCACGCTTCTTCAACGTCAAGCGGATCGCCGCCCTTGTCGTGCCAATCATACGCATAGGATCCGATCGCGACGACCAGCTTGGCGGGTGGAATTCCCCGCGCGGCGTCGGCGACCATGCGGGCGAACCAGCGCTGCGACGCGATCGGCCCGGCGGCCCCCGCTGTTTCATGCTCGTCATACGCCATCAGGAAGACCTTGTCGGTCACCTTGGCATAGGCCGGCAGGTCCCAGTCCGGATTACCGACCGGCGCCGCGATCGCGACGACCCAGCCGCGCGGTGCGAACCGGGCATGCGCGTCGGCGAGAAACGCACGGTAGTTGGGCTGCGCGCTAACCGGCAGATCTTCGAAATCGAAGAACGCCCCGCCGGCGTGGTTCGCGGCGAGGAACGGCACTAGTTTGTCCAGGAACGCACCGCGAGCCTTTACATCCGCAAACAACGCCGCGCTGCCGGCGCCGTCCCAATTCCCGTCGACCGCGTTCTGCACCATCGGCAGGATCACGGGACGGTGCACCGCCTTGTTCAGGATGTCGCGCCCCGCCTGATCGCGGAACACCGTGATGTGATGATCTGCGCCGGTTACCGAAACCCAGCCGGGAATCAGCCAGTCGAGCTGCTCGACATGACGGCCAAGGCTGGCAACGCTGGACTCGTCCCACGGCGCGTGGAAAGCGATCGCGAGCGAAGGGTTGCCGCCGCGTGCAGCCTGTCCCTTGGCAAGCCCCGGCAGAGCAGCGCTGGTCCCGAACAACCGGTTCGCATAATAATTGATGTCCCGCTTGGTCTGGCGGATGATCCCGGCGCGCGGTGCCGGCAACGCCCGGAGGGCCGGATGTTCCGGCTCGATCGGCAGCAGCGGCGCGGTCGGCACCATCCCGATCGAGGCTGCGAATACCGCGACCGACAGCAGCAACAGCGCAACGAACGCGATCACGCCGAGCGTGAACCGCCGACGCCGACGACCACTTGCATCATAAAAAACGGGACTGAGCGACATGGGCGTTCGTATCAACCGACTAAAGGAAAACGGCAAATTACATTTCACGTCGCTACAGTCCGTTACCGACGGACGCTGCTGAAAAATGCGTCACGCAAGCGTCAGGAACGGGCCTGAAAGTCACTGCATCCCCTCCCGCATGCGGGAGGGGACCGAGGGGTGGGCTCTAGGTCAGAACACACGCTGCACCTGGCGATAGCGACCGCCCACCCCCGGCCCCTCCCGCATAAGGAGAGGGGAAGGTCAGCCGATCAGCGGAACTTGCCGCTGAGCGAAACGCCGATGATCCGCGGTTCGTTGAACACCGCCGCCATGTAGTTCTCGATCACACCCTTCAGGTTCTTTTCGCCGGTGATGTTGCGCGCGAACACCGCCAGTTCATAGGCATCGTTCGGCGCCGCATAGCCGATCTTCAGACCGCCTTCGAAGTTGCCGTTCGCGGTGAACTCCTTGGTCTTGTACAGCACGAACTGCGTATAGCCCTGGATGTTGAAGTCGCCCGCGATGAACGCGTGACCGCCATTGCCCAGCGGCTGGTCGTAGCGTGCGGTCAGGTCGACATTATACTCGGGCGCATTCGGCAGCGGCTCGCCGTCGATCTGGGCGAACACGTTGGTGCCGACCTTGATCGTCGGATCCTCGACCGTGCAGACCACCACGCCGTTCAGCGCGCAAACCTGCGCATAGACGCGCTTGTCGCGGATCGCGCTGTGCAGCAGGCTGAGGCCCGCCCCCAGCGTCAGGTTCGGCACCGGCTTCCAGTTCGCCTCGGCTTCCATGCCATACGCCTCGGCCTTGTCGGCGTTGAACAGCACGCCGTTGCCGTTCACGTCGTTGCCGTTGAGCTGGATGTCCTTGACGCGGTAGCCGAACACGGTCGCGTTCAGGGTCAGCGTGTTGTCGAGCAGGCGTGTTTTGATGCCCGTCTCCCACGACAGGATCGTCTCCGAATTGGCAGTCGTGAAGTCGGAGTTGAACACCGCCGAACGGCCCTGGATCGTCGGTCCGCGGAAGCCTTCGGCGACGCGCGAATACAGGCTGATGTCCGGGTTCACCTGATACAGGACGCTCGCATCCCAGCTCGGCTTGGTGGCCTTCAGCGTGACGTCGGTGCGGCCCTTGTAGGTGACGCCGTTGGACACCGAATTGGCAGTCTTCAGAAGCTGCGTACGCTTCTTGTCCTCGGTGATGCGGCCGCCGGCCGTGATCGTCAGCTTCGGCGCGATCTCGTAGCTGATCTGGCCAAAGCCTGCCCAGGACGTGTTGACGTCATGCAGGCGCACCCAGTTGTTCGGGTTGCGCTGCGGCGTGGTCAGGAAATAGGCCCGCTGGTAGAAATCGGTGACGTCGCGCGTATCGAAATACAGCCCGCCGAACTGCCAATTGAACTTGCCACCAGGCGTCCCCGCCACGCGCAGTTCCTGCGACCATTGATCCAGATCGCGGATCTGGCCCTGCGATTCGCCGAAGCCATTAGGCTGGCCGCCAACCGGGAAGTTCGCCGCGGCACCGCCGTCGGTATCGCCGCGGCTGAAGCCCGACGTCGTCTCGTACGCAGTGATCGAGGTCAGCGCGGCGGGACCAAAGTCGTAGGTCGCGCGGACGGAGCCGCCATAGGTGTTGTAGCTCTGCGGGTTGTCGTTACCCTCGTCGAGCGAAACGCTGTTGCGCGGCTCGCCCGAGACGTCGTTCGAACCCTTTTTGAGCGCGGCGCGGTGGAACAGGGTCGAGGTGCCGTCATACCAGCGGGCGTGACCCGACACGTCCAGCGTGAAGCCCTGGCTCGGCGTCAGCATCAATTGAACGCGCACGTTGCGATCGTCGAAGCCGCCCATCGCGTCCTTGCGCGGGGTCGCCGTGCTGTCCTGGCTGACGCCCGCAAAGCGGTTGTCGATATAGTTCTCGCGGTGCTGGATCAGCGTCGAGAGGCGGATCGACAACAGGTCCTTGATCAGCGGACCACCGACACCGGCGTCCAGGCTGACGCTGTTATACGACCCGACCGACGCGGTGGCGCGGCTCTCGAAATTGTTGGTCGGCTTGTTCGTGTCGAACTTGATGATGCCGGCGGTCGTGTTGCGCCCGAACAGCGAACCCTGCGGCCCGCGGAGCACTTCGACCTGGCGGACGTCGTAGACCGGGTTCGACTTCAGCACGACGTGCTCGAGGATCACGTCATCCTGGATGATCGTGACCGGCTGCGATGCGCCGAGGTAGAAATCGATGTTGCCGAGACCGCGGATGTAGAAGCGAGGGAAGATGCGGCCGGTCGTCGTCTCGACGTACAGGCCGGGTACGCGGCCCGACAGCGCGAGCAACGTGTCGTCGCCGCCCGAGGTATACGTCCGGAGGTCATCGCCCGACGCGACGCCGACCGACAGCGGCACCTTCTGCAAGTTCTCCGAGCGCCGCTCTGCGGTGACGACGATGTCGCCCAGGCCGTCCTCTGGAGCGGCTTGCTCTTGAACAGGCGCAGCCTGCGCGAACGCGGCAGACCCGCCCAGCATCGAACCACACGCGACGCCGAGCATCAGCGCCGACTTAACGACCGAAATCTTCAAGATGATATTCCCCAATAGTGCGTGGTCGTCCCTGACGACCCGCCGCACATCCCAATACGCAACGCCGCTATACGCCATCGACCGCCCTCCCTGGACGGCCCGACAACGCCCCACGACGCTCACTCCCCGATCCGGCGGTTAAGCGGGGATTGTGTTGGTATGATGACAGTTGGTGACGGGACGGTCTTGCGAACGCGGGTCTGAAACACGGTGCGACATATTTGCCGATGGCGACAGGTAGAGCTTACCCCGTCATGCCAGCGAAAGCTGGTATCTTCCCGATTGAGCCGAGCACGCGCCTCGCAAACAACCTAGCCTGCACTGGGGTCGTTGCGGTGGAAGCTTAGCTTAGAGCGCCTGCGCCTGAGCGACCTGTTCCCAAACGCAGTCGCGCCGCAGCGAAGCCGCGTCGTCGGACGACGCGACCAAGTACAAGCTCGGCCGGTCGCCGTCCGGCTCGGCGCTTGTCGCGGCTAAGCTACTACGCTGCTTACCTTGCGCGCCTACGCGTCGTCGCCCATCCGGAGCGCGGCGATGAACGCCTCTTGCGGGATGCTGACCGAGCCATATTCGCGCATCTTCAGCTTGCCCTTCTTCTGCTTTTCCAGAAGCTTCTTCTTGCGGCTGGCGTCGCCGCCATAGCATTTCGCGGTCACGTCCTTGCGCATCGCGCTGATCGTCTCGCGCGCGATCACCTTGCCGCCGATCGCCGCCTGGATCGGGATCTTGAACAGATGGCGCGGGATCAACTCTTTCAGCCGCTCGACCATACCGCGACCGCGCACTTCGGCGGTGCCGCGGTGAACGATCATGCTCAGCGCGTCGACCGGCTCCTCGTTGACCAGGATACCCATCTTGACGAGGTCGCCCTCGCGGTAGCCGATCTGGTGATAATCGAAGCTCGCATAGCCCTTGGAGAGGGATTTAAGGCGGTTGTAGAAATCAAAGACAACTTCGTTCAGCGGGAGTTCGTAGGTCGCCTGCGCGCGGCCGCCGACATAGGTCAGGTTCTTCTGGATACCGCGGCGATCCTGGCACAGCTTCAGGATGCTGCCGAGATATTCGTCGGGGACGTAGATCGTCGCCTCGATCCACGGCTCGGCGATCGACGCGATCTTGGTCGGGTCGGGCATGTCGGCCGGATTGTGCAATTCGAGATGACCGCCGTTATGCGCCAGCTCGATCTCGTACACCACCGACGGCGCCGTGGTGATCAGGTCGAGGTCGTACTCGCGGGTCAGGCGCTCCTGGATGATCTCGAGGTGCAACAGCCCGAGGAACCCGCAGCGGAAGCCGAAGCCCAACGCCGCCGACGTCTCCATCTCGAACGTGAAGCTCGCATCGTTCAACCGCAACTTCGAAATGCTCTCGCGCAATTTCTCGAACTCGGCGGCATCGACCGGGAACATGCCGCAGAACACGACCGGCTGAACTTCCTTGAAGCCCGCCAGCGCCTCCAGTGCAGGCCGCTTCGCATCGGTGATGGTGTCGCCGACGCGGGTCTGCGCGACCTCTTTGATCTGCGCGGTGATGAAGCCCATCTCGCCGGTGCCGAGTTCGGTCAGCTGCTCGATCTTCGGGCGGAAACAGCCGACCCGGTCGACCAGATGCATCGTCCCGGTCTGCATGAACTTGATCTGCTGGCCCTTCTTCAGGACCCCGTCGATCACCCGCACCAGAATGACGACGCCGAGATACGGATCGTACCAGCTGTCGACCAGCATCGCCTTGAGCGGCGCCTCGGGATCGCCCTTCGGCGGCGGGATCTTGGTGACGATCGCCTCGAGGATTTCAACGATGCCGATCCCCGACTTCGCCGACGCGAGCACCGCCTCCGACGCATCGATACCGATCACGTCCTCGATCTCCTTGCGAACCTTCTCGGGCTCGGCAGCTGGCAGATCGATCTTGTTGATCACCGGCACGATCTCGTGGTCGTGCTCGATCGACTGGTACACGTTGGCGAGCGTCTGCGCCTCGACGCCCTGCGCAGCATCCACGACCAGCAGCGCGCCTTCGCACGCGGCGAGGCTGCGGCTCACCTCATAGGCGAAGTCGACGTGCCCCGGCGTGTCCATCAGGTTGAGGACGTAATCGAGGCCGTCCTTGGCGTGATACGCAAGCCGCACGGTCTGCGCCTTGATCGTGATCCCGCGCTCCTTCTCGATGTCCATGTTGTCGAGCACCTGCTCGGACATTTCGCGTGCGGTCAGGCCGCCAGTTTCCTGGATCAGCCGGTCGGCGAGCGTCGACTTGCCATGGTCGATATGGGCGATGATGGAGAAATTGCGGATGCGGTCGAGCGGAGTCATGGCGCGCTCCTAGCAGTGCCGCCGCGTGCGCGATAGACGCGCGACGACGCCGATAGCCACTGATGATCACCGCCGATATTTGTCTTGATCGGAATCCATGTCGCGGCTAGTGGGCTCACCGGCAATGTTGTCGGGGCGTGGCGCAGTCTGGTAGCGCACTGGTCTCGGGGTCCAGGGGTCGTAGGTTCGAATCCTATCGCCCCGACCATTGCCGTTTTTCTTCTTCCCCGAACTTACGCCGCGATGCGGCGCTCAGAACGCGTCCTGAAGCCGCCTGTACATCGACAGGACCGGACTTGCGCCCAGTACGGGCATGTCCAGTGCATCGTCCAGCAATGCGACCCGCCGATGGAGATTCGTGCTCGCCTCGATCATGTTGCGTGCCTTGGTCGGCAGCATGGCGAGCAGGCCCGCCTCGGTGATCGGTGCAGCGCCCAGCCTGCGCGCGGGATCGAGCGCATCATTGGGTCGGAGCTCGCCGCACTGAACCGCGCGCTGTGTCAGCAGCCAGGCGATGATGTGCATCAGCCGGGTGGTAACTTTCAGCGATTCGCAACTGAAGCTCACGCGGATCAATGGATCCAGCGCCTCGCGCTCGACCCTGCCAACCTCATCGAAATAGGCCCGGGCCTCGTCCGCCAGCAGCATAGCCTCGCTATAAAGCGCATCGAGAAGGCGCGGCTGCATCCGCGATCCAAGTCCGGTCTGGGTCATCCCGGGCATCGATGGCATATCTCCACCGGCGCGCCCAGTACGGTAAACCAACCGTTTACCACGGCGTGTCCCGAAATGCGTCAGTCAGCCCTCAAATCCCGTTAAGTTACAGGTTTCAGGCGATAATGTCGGGTATCAGATAGTCTTCCAACGACGCGATCTCGTCGCGCAGACGCAGCTTTCGCTTCTTCAGGCGCGCCATCTGGAGTTGATCCGGTGTCGAGGCCAGCGCCAGTGCAGCGATCGCGTCGTCGAGATCGCGATGCTCTATCCGCATGGTATCCAATCGAACCCTGGTTTGCGCGTCGTCCACTCGTCCCCCGGTTCATACCGCCATGTGCCGCATCTTTAGCGCATGCGTCGTGCCGCGCGAACATGAAACATGTCGCACGCTTATTTCTCGCGATCGGATGGCCCGCGCGAATGCCGACAGATGCGATCGGTCCATCGCACCAAATCGCTCGATCAATCGATTCGATCGTTTTCCGGTGAAGACATTTTCATGTCCCAGTGGTTTAGTCCGTTCCCCAACCCGAATGCAGGAGGTATCCCACCGTGCAGACGACCCATCAGACAGCCCTGGAAACCAAGCACGCCGTACTCGATCAGCGTATTGCAGACGAGGCCCACCGGCCGATGCCCGACCCGACCATCCTGGCCGGATTGAAGAAACAGAAGCTGCGCCTGAAGGAAGAGATCGTCAGCCTGTAACGATCGGAGCCGCTTCCCGGGCATTGTCCGGGAAGCACCCTGTCGATCACCGTCGATCCGGCGCCCTTGCGTGGAATGGCGTCGCAGCCGCGGTCTTGGCCGCCCCGACCGGCTTACGCGCCTTTTTCGGATCGATCAGCGTATCGAGCGCGATACCGATACGGCCTTCCGTGCACCACGCGACCTTACCCGCGATCTCACCGATACCGTTCAGGTCGATCGTCACCGGCGTACCGACATCGACGACCTTGGCGAGTTCGACCATCAGCCCGCCCTCGGACAAGTTGCGCACCCGGACGTCCCGCGGCGAAGCATCCAATCCCAGCCGCAGCGACGCCGTGAGAAACAGGCTGTCCCGAGCACGCTCGCGCCGGCCCTCGGACCCATCCGTTCCGCTGTCGTCATAGTTCGTCACGTTCGGGTTCCGATATTATCGAACACTGGAGGAACGAGCCGAGGCCACACCCCTGGTCGGCCACGCGCCAATCGATGCCGCCGGGACGACCGCATCCGGCGCCGCCGAAGCGACGCCGCGCCTTCGATCAATCCTCTCGCGACACCTTCTCGTTCCGCTCGTGGCGTTCCTGCGCCTCGACGGTCATCGTCGCGATCGGTCGCGCCTCGAGCCGTGCCAGGCTGATCGGCTCGCCGGTCACTTCGCAATAGCCATACTCGCCTTCGTCGATCCGGCGAATCGCGGCCTCGATCTTGGAAACGAGTTTGCGTTGCCGATCGCGCGTTCTGAGTTCGATCGACCAATCTGTCTCGCTCGATGCGCGATCGGTAAGATCCGCCTCTCGCAACGAGTCGACCTGCAACTGGGACAGCGTCTCCTGCGACTCACGAAGGATCGATTCCTTCCAGTCCTGAAGCTTTCCACGGAAATAGGCCTGCTGCTTCAAGCTCATGAAGGGTTCGTCCGCATCGGGACGATAGCCTTCACCGCCGCTGTCGTTAGCGGCCTCACGCTGGAAACTGCCGGTGTCGTCAAAACGATTCATCACGGTCGCCATACCACTCTCCCTCTGGCCCCGTCGGATCAGCGTCGCTGATTTCCAGGGACCGCCCCCAAATGGTGAAAGCGCCTATAGTCTTACGCGTCGACGACCACAAGCGATGCGACTTGCGCATTCCGGCATCGTTCCGACATTTTGTTGCGAGTTCGCCAGTTCGCGTTCCGCTGGTCCCGAACCGACTCGATACGCCGCAGGTTACGGTTGAAGCTGCCAACTTCTGTCCCAGCACGGCACGTTAAACGTGACTTCGGTGCTCGCGCTTGAGTAAATCTGCGTTTAACCATATTGAACATGGTTAACCTACTTGCACTTAACGCTTTGTTTTGCAGTTAGTCGGATAGCAGCAGACTAACGCTGTGAACGGGGATCCGGCAACACGACGGTGCCGGCAACGAGAGAGTGACGATATGTCGGTGAGGATGGCCTTGGCCAAGTTATGCGCCTGCGCATGTGGAGGCGCCCTGATCGGGGGCGGTGCCGTGCACGTCGCCGAAAGTCCGAAGCGAACCGCGAACACGAAGCGCATTCTCGTCAAGCGCGTTGCCCATCCGCAAATCGCGGCCGTCTCCAGGCCTCACGTGCGTCGCGTCACGACCACCCGCACTACCTGCGCACCAACGGTCGTGACCGTTGCGAATGCTGCGCCGGTGCCGGTGCCCACCCCCGTCGGTGACGGCTATATCGGCGGCGGCGGTGCTGGTCCCGCGCCAGTAGTGGTCGGTGGAAGCGGCGGATTTTTCGGCGGCGGCTTCGGTGGATTCGGGGGCGGCTTCGGCGGAGGGTTCGGTGGCGGCGGTTCCAGCGGCAGCATCGTGATCTCGTCGACCTCGAGCGGCGGATCCACGTCCACCGGTGGTTCGTCGACCAGCAGCGGCGGTTCGTCCACCAGCAGCGGCGGTTCCTCGTCGAGCACCGGTGGTGCGAATGTCTCGAGCACCTCGTCGACCGGTGGGTCCAGCGGCAACGTCTCGTCCGCCTCGGGCGGCTCAAGCGGCAACGTCTCGTCCGCCTCGGGCGGCTCGAGCGGCAACGTCTCGTCCGCCTCGGGCGGCTCGAGCGGCAACGTCTCGTCCTCGTCCAGCGGCAACGTGTCTTCGGCGTCGAGCAGCGCATCGTCCGCCTCGTCTGCCTCGTCCGCGTCCTCTGCCAGCAGTGGCAGTTCTTCGGGCGGCGATCCCGGCACGCCGGGTCATGGCGGATCGAGCGGATACGGATCGAGCAGCAAGGGCTGGGGATCGAGCGGCGGCTGGAACTCGACCGGCGGTTGGAGCTCCAACGGATCGTCGGGTAGCTCCGGGTCGTCGGGCAGTAGCGCATCGTCGGGAAGTTCGAGCGGATCGAGCGCGAGCAGCGCCAGCACCAGCAGTGCCAGCAGCGCCAGCTCGAGCGGCAGCACCGGGTCGAGTGGCGGTCAGCCGGCGCCGGTCCCGGCGCCGCCGATGGTCTTGCTGTTTGGCGCAGCCGCAGCGGCACTGGTAGCCAGGAAGCGGTTCGCGAAACCAGCGTCTATCGCCGCCTGAGCGGCTAACCCGGGACAAAAAAAGGGCCCCGCCGGATTGCTCCGACGGGGCCCTTTTCGTCCGCCGATCAGGCGTTCTTCAGCGCCTTTTCGATGTCCTTGATCGGATGCCCGGTCAGATCCTTGTCGAGTTCGCCGACCAGGCGACTGCTGACTTCCTTGTGATAGTGTTTGCGCAACTCGCCGAGCGTGCGCGGCGGCGCAATGATGATCAGCGTCTCGAAATCGTTCGCCAGCGCGCGCTTCTTCAGCATCTCGGCCGCGTCGGCCGCAAAACGATCTTCCTCGATCTGGTGGAAGTCGGTCGGTTCGACCGAACTTTGCACGCCCCCTTGCGGTGACGAGGCGCGACCGGCCGAATCCGTTGCCTGGTCTCGCGTCGCGGGATTTTCCTGCTCCTGCGCTTCCTCCACCACGAGATTGGGGAACTCGTTGTCACCCTCGTTGCGCAGGAACAGCATTTTCCGGCCGTCCGCGACGAGCACGACGGAATTGTGGGGAAGATGCATGCAATATCTCCTTTTCGCTGTGCGTGTGACGGGTCAACGCGCCGCCTGCGCGGGAGGTTGCGAACCCGCCTTCCTCGCCACACGTCCGTGACGGCGAGGATAGCAGCGTGCCGCCGCCTTGCGCCCGCCTGTCGGCCTCGCCATAGCCTGCGCGATGCACGACATACGCCTGATCCGCGACGATCCCGCCGCCTTCGACGCCGCCCTCGCCAAGCGAGGCTTTGCACCGCAGTCTGCAGCGCTCGTGACGCTCGACGAGCAACGCCGCGCGACGATCGCCGAGTCGCAGACTGCGCAGACCCGCCGTAACGAACTGTCGAAGGCGATCGGTCAGGCCAAGGCGCATAAGGACGAGGCCAAGGCACAGGGGCTGATGGCCGAAGTCGCGCGCTTGAAGGCGGCGCTGCCTACGCTGGAAGCCGACGAGGCGCGGCTTGGCGCCGAACTCTCCGACATGCTGGCCGCGATCCCCAACCTTCCTGCCGCCGACGTGCCCGAGGGCGGCGGCGAGGACGACAACGCGCTCGTCCACACCCGCGGTACGCCCACGACGTTCGCGTTCACCGCCCGCGAGCACGACGCGATCGGTCCTGCGATCGGCCTCGATTTCGAGACCGGTGCGGCGATGTCCGGCGCGCGCTTCACGCTGGTCCGCGGGCCTGCCGCCAGGCTGCAACGCGCGCTTGGCCAGTTCATGCTCGATCACGTCGCCGAGGCCGGCTTTGAACAGGTTTCGCCGCCGCTTCTCGTCCGCGACGAGGCGGTGTTCGGCACCGGCCAGTTGCCGAAATTCTCGGAGGATCTGTTCCGCACCACCGATGGTCGCTGGCTGATCCCGACCGCGGAGGTGAGCCTCACCAACATCGTCCGCGAACAGATCCTGAGCGAGGCCGAACTGCCGTTGCGCTTCACCGCGCTGACGCCGTGCTTCCGCTCCGAGGCGGGCGCTGCGGGGCGCGATACGCGCGGCTATATCCGCCAGCATCAGTTCGACAAAGTCGAGATGGTCTCGATCGTCACGCCCGACATGTCCGAGGCCGAGCATGAGCGGATGACGGCATGCGCGGAAGGCGTGCTTGACGCGTTGCAGCTACCGTTCAGGCGGACGCTCCTATGCACCGGCGATATGGGCTTCACCGCGGCACGCACCTACGATCTCGAAGTCTGGCTGCCGGGTCAGGCGCGCTACCGCGAGATCAGCAGCGTCTCGACCTGCACCGACTTCCAGGCCCGCCGGATGAACGCGCGCTACCGGCCCGAGGGCGAGAAGGGCACGCGGTTCGTCCACACGCTCAACGGCTCCGCGCTCGCGGTCGGCCGCACGCTGGTCGCGGTGTTGGAGAATTACCAGCAAGAGGACGGCTCGGTTGCGGTTCCTGCCGTGCTCCAGCCGTATCTGGGCGGCCTGACCCTGTTGGAGCCCAAGCGCTGATGCGGATCCTTCTCACCAACGACGACGGCTACCACGCGCCCGGCCTAAAAGTTCTGGAGGCGATCGCAAAGACCTTGTCCGATGATATCTGGGTGGTCGCGCCCGCCGAGGAACAGTCGGGGGCCGGCCATTCGCTGACGCTGTCGCGGCCGTTGCGTGTCCGCAAGCACGGCGAGAAGCGCTACGCCGTCGCGGGCACGCCGACCGATGCGGTGATGATGGCGCTCGCCAAGATCATGAAGGACTGCCAGCCCGACCTGATCCTGTCGGGCGTCAACCGCGGCGCGAACCTCGCCGAGGACGTCACCTATTCGGGCACCGTCTCGGCAGCGATGGAGGGCGCGCTCGCCGGCGTCCGTTCAATCGCGCTGAGCCAGATCTACAGCCGCGAGGGCATGGGTGACAGCGTCCCGTTCGAGGCCGCGGCGGCGTGGGGCGAGCGCGTCTTGCGCCCCCTGCTCGATGCGCCACTCGCGCCGCGCACGCTCGTCAACATCAACTTCCCCGCCGGCCCGGCTGACGCGGTCAAGGGCGTGCGGGTCGTCGGCCAGGGCCTGCGCGATTATGGCCGGCTGCAGATCGTCACGAACACCGATCCGCGCGGATACGAGTATCACTGGTTCGCGCTGGCCGGCGCGGTCGAGACGCCCGCGCATGCCACCGATCTCGAAGCGGTCGCCGATGGGTTCATATCGGTGACGCCGCTGCATCTCGACCTGACGCATTTCGAATCGATGGCGATGTTGCAGCAGGCCTATCGTTGATGCGGCGGGCGGGAGTTCTGGTGTCGGTGGCCACGCTCGCGCTGACGGCGTGCATCCCCCACGTCGATCGTCCCGCAGGCTATGACAGCCCGCCACCCCGACCCTATCGTGATACTCCGCGCAACGATCCGCCCCGCCGCCACGATCCGCCGCCTCGCCGGGACGATCCGCCGCCTCGCCGGGACGATGCCCCGCCGCGCGATGTCCCCGGACGCGATACCGGCGAAGTGACCACCCTGCCCGCCCCGCGCCCCGCCTGGGAAGCGCGACCCGTCAGCGCGGATGCGAGGACCATCCAGGACTCAACCTATGTCGTCCAGCCAGGCGACACGCTCAGCCGCGTCGTCGATCGCAGCGGCGCCAGCATGGAAGCGATCGCGCGGGCGAACGATCTCGCGGCGCCCTATACGATCCGCGCGGGCCAGCGGCTGACGATCCCCGGCGGCCGCTATCACCAGGTCCGCCGCGGCGAGACCGGCATCGCGATCGCCCGCGCGTACGGCGTCGAATGGTCGCGGATCGTGTCGGTCAACGCGCTGGTCGAGCCCTATGTGTTGCGCGCCGACCAACGTATCCAGATTCCGGAAGCCCCCGGTGGCGGCACGCCCAGCGCGGCCGAACGCGCGCAGGCCTTCACGCTCGATATCGACGACATCCTGACCGGCGGCGAACCCGCGCTCGCCAGCAATCAGGCGCCGGCGAAACCGATCGCGACACCGCGCCGCGTGCTGCCGTCGAATGCGGTCGTGACTGCCCCCGCACGTCTCGCCAGCGGCGGGTTCCTGTGGCCGGTCGATGGCAAGGTCGTGAAGCGCTTCGGCCACGGCGCGAGCGGCGAACGCAATGACGGCATCAAGATCGCCGTACCGGTCTCCACCCCGATCCATGCGGCGGCGGACGGCGTCGTCGCGTATGTCGGCGACGGTATTGCCGCGCTCGGCGGGCTGGTCATCATCAAGCATGGCGGCGGCTGGACGAGCGTCTATGGCCACGCGTCGAAACTGCTGGTGCAACGCGGCCAGAGCGTGAAACGCGGCCAGACGATCGCGCTGTCGGGCGACACCGGCTTCGCAGATCGTCCGGAACTGCATTTCGAACTGCGCAAGGGGCGGACGCCCGTCGATCCGACCTCGCAACTGCCACGAAGCTGAACCACCGGAAACATACCGCTTTCTCTTGTCAGCCCAGGCAAAGCTGGGATCTCCCGGTTCGGGCCACAGCATTCGCCTCACGGAGATCCCAGCTTTCGCTGGGATGACGGAGTGGGGTTGCGGCTTTTGGAGAAAATGCTGGGATCACGGTCCGGGCCGCAGCACTTGCCCCACGACGATTCCAGCGTTCGTTGGGATGACGGGCATGACGTCACGACTTTCGGACAAAAGTTGGGATATCCGGTTCAAGCCGCCCCACCGACCTCACGCCCGCTCGTCATCCCAGCGAAGGCTGGGATCTCCCGGTTCGAGCCGCCTCACCGCCCCACGAAGATCCCAGCTTTCGCTGGGATGACGGGAGAGGTTGGGATGACGGACCGGGAGGCGCATGCTAGTCGCCCTCCCATGACCTACCAGTCCGACCTGCTCACCACGCTGACCTCGCGCGGCTATGTCCACCAGATGACCGATGCGAGCGCGCTCGATGCGCTTGCCGGCAAGCAGATCGTGCCCGGCTATATCGGCTTCGATCCGACCGCGCCGTCGCTCCACGTCGGCAGCCTGGTCCAGATCATGCTGCTCCGTCGGCTCCAGCAGACCGGGCACAAGCCGATCGTCCTGATGGGCGGCGGCACCGGCAAGATCGGCGATCCGAGCTTCAAGGACGAAGCGCGCAAGCTGCTCGGCGAGGACGGGATCAAGGCCAATGTCGCCTCGATCCGCCGCATCTTCGAACGCTTCCTGACCTTCGGTGACGGCCCGACCGACGCGGTCATGCTTGACAATGCCGAGTGGCTCGACGCGCTCGAATACATCCCGTTCCTGCGCGACGTTGGCCAGCATTTCTCGGTCAACCGGATGCTCGCGTTCGATTCGGTCAAGCTCCGCCTCGACCGCGAACAGTCGCTGAGCTTCCTCGAATTCAACTACATGATCCTCCAGGCGTACGATTTCCTCGAACTGTCGCGCCGCGCCGAGTGCCGCCTGCAGATGGGCGGCTCGGACCAGTGGGGCAACATCGTCAACGGCATCGAACTCGCGCGCCGCATGGATTCGACCGAGGTCTACGGCGTGACCACCCCGCTGATCACGACCGCGGACGGCGGCAAGATGGGCAAGACGATGTCGGGCGCGGTCTGGTTGCACGAGGACCAGTTGCCGCACTTCGACTATTGGCAGTTCTGGCGCAACACCGACGACCGTGACGTCGGCCGCTTCCTGAAGCTGTTCACCGACCTGCCGCTCGACGAGATCGCGCGGCTGGAAGCACTCGAAGGTGCGGAGATCAACGCCGCCAAGATCGTCCTCGCCAACGAAGCGACCGCGATGTGTCGCGGCCGTGAGGCAGCAGAACAAGCCGCCGAGACTGCGCGAAAGACCTTCGAGGAAGGCGCTTCGGGCGACTCGCTGCCGAGCTACGTCGTTGCTGGTGGCGCGATCGGTATCGTCGAGGCCTTGGTCGGGCTCGGCTTCGTCGCGTCGAACGGCGAGGCCCGTCGGAAGATCGCGGAGGGCGCGGTGCGAGTCGACGGCGAGGCCGTCCGCGAGCCAGCGACGAACATCGACGTCGCGACGCCCGTCCGGCTCAGCCTCGGCAAGAAGCGGCATGGAATGCTAACCCCCTCGTAATGGACGCAGTCTCGTTTCGAAGCGCGCCGCGCTGCGTATTACCGTTCGTATGAAGTTCAGGCCGCGCTAGCTAAACCGTCGGGATGATTCTGCCGGGGGAACGATCGATGCCACGCTACGCAACGGCCGTTCGCGATGCGCGCGGCGAGCCCCGCGACGAGGTGATGCACCGCACCGATGCGCTCGATGGCGACGACCGCACGGTGAAACTGGTGTTGGTCAACATGTCCGCCAACGGCCTCATGGCACGATGCGACGGCGCCCTTTCCGCGGGTGATCGTCTACGGATTCGCCTGCCGATCCTGGGCTATGTCGACGCGGTCATACGCTGGTCGCTTGGCGATCGGATCGGCTGCGAGTTCACGCGCACGATCCCGCTTGCCGACTATTATACGATGCTCGCGGTTATGATCCGGATCAGCTGACGGCTCACCCCGAGCGGAGCAGCGCGACTCCGGCGTCGCGGTCGAACAGATACAGGGCGGTGCGGGCGGCCTGCCCTCGCGGCCCCTCCAGCCCGCCATCGCGATCGATCAACAGGCGTGCGTCGTCATGCGCGCATTGCAGCAGGTCGGCCATCATGTCCGGGGTCGCGAGCCGGAACGCCATCTCGCCCGACTGCTTCGTGCCGAGCAGCTCGCCGGCACCGCGAAGGCGGAGGTCCTCCTCGGCAATGCGGAAGCCGTCATTGGTCTCACGCATCAAGGCGAGACGCGCGCGGGACGTCTCGCTCAGCGACGCGCCGCGCATCAGCAGGCAGATCGACCGCCCGGTGCCGCGCCCTACCCGCCCGCGGAGCTGATGAAGCTGGGCGAGGCCGAAGCGGTCGGCGTGCTCGATCACGATCAGCGTCGCGTTGGGGACGTCGACGCCGACTTCGATCACGGTGGTGGCGACGAGGACGGCCGTGCGGGCGGCGGAGAACTCGGCCATGACGGCGTCCTTCTCGGCGGGCTTCATGCGGCCGTGGACCAGCGCGACCTTGTCGCCAAAGCGGGCGCGTAAGGTTTCGGCGCGCATCTCGGCGGCGGCGAGGTCGCTCTTCTCGCTCTCCTCGACGAGCGGGCACACCCAATAGGCCTGGCCACCATCCGCGAGATGCCGGCCTAGCGCGTTGACCACGTCGTCGAGCCGATCTTCGGAGATCACGCGCGTCTCGATCGGCTGGCGGCCGGGCGGCATCTCGTCGAGGCGGCTGACGTCCATCTCGCCGTACTGGGCGAGCGTCAGCGTGCGCGGGATCGGCGTTGCGGTCATCGCGAGTAGATGCGGCGGGGCGACACCCTTGGCCTGCAACGTCATCCGCTGCGCGACGCCGAAGCGGTGCTGTTCGTCCACCACCACGAGGCCGAGATCCTTGTAGCCGACCGCGTCCTGGAAGATCGCGTGCGTGCCGACGAGGATGTCGATCTCGCCGCTCGCCAGCGCCATCAGCGTCGCCTCGCGCACGCGCCCCTTGTCGCGACCGGTGAGCACGCCGATCTCGATCGGCAGGCCGGCGAGCGTTTTCCGCAGCGTCTCGTAATGCTGGCGCGCAAGAATCTCGGTGGGTGCAAGCATCGCCGCCTGCGCGCCGGCCTCGACCGCGATCAGCATCGCCATCGCCGCGACCAGCGTCTTGCCCGAGCCGACATCGCCCTGCAGCAGCCGCAGCATCGGCGCGGTCTGCGCGAGATCGCCCTCGATCTCGCCGACCGTGCGGGATTGCGCGCCGGTCAGCGTGTAGGGCAGCTTCAGCAGGTCGCGCAGCCGACCGTCGCCGTGGAGAGCCCGCCCCCGCCGTTTCCGCGTGTCGGCACGGACCAATGTCATCGCCAACTGATTCGCGAACACCTCGTCATACGCCAGCCGCTCGCGTGCCTTCGCGTCCGAGGGGTCGGCGTGGATGCGCGCCAGCGATTCGTGCCACCCCGGCCATTCGCGTTTCGCCTTCAGCCCCGGCTCGATCCACTCGAGCAGGTCCGGCGCGCGCGCGACCGCCTGCGTGGTCAGCGCCGCCAACCGACGCGACGTAAGACCATCCGACAGCGGGTATATGGGCTCACGCTCGCGAAGCTCTTCACCCTCCTCGACGATGTCCGGGTGCACGATCTGCAGTTCCTGGCCGTATTCGTCGAGCCGGCCGGATACGCGCTTGGCCTCGCCGATCGGCAGCAGCTTCTTCGCCCAGCCCGAACTCCCGCCGAAGAAGACGAGGCTGACGTAATTGCCGTGGACGTCGGTCGCCTGCACGCGCGTCGGGCCCCGCCCCGAACTCACCCGGTGCTCGCGCGCGGTCAGCGTGATCACGATGATCCGCCCCGCGTCGCTCGACATCAGCTCGGTGCGCGGCAGGCGATCGACGTAGCCGGTCGGCAGATGGAAGGCCACGTCGACGACGCGCGCGAGCCCGAGCCGGTCGAGCGGCTTGGCGAGCGCGGGCCCCACCCCTTTCAGGACGAGAGTTTCGGCGAACAGCGGATTGAGGATTTCGGGTCGCATGACTATCTGGCCTCTATAGCCTAGCCGACGTCCGCTGCTACGGGTCCCTGCAAGTGTTTTGCCGGATGCCCGCCCGCGGTCGCCGGCCGTTCGTGTTTGGAGTTCCGATGGACCACGAGACCCGCCTCAAGCGCCTGAGCTTCCGCAGCTCGCATCGCGGCACGCGCGAGGCCGACATGATGATCGGCGGCTTCTTCGCGACCTATGGCCGGACGTGGACGCCGGAAGAGCTCGACTGGTTCGAGGCGCTGCTCGAGGAACAGGACGTCGACATCATGGGCTGGGCGATCGGCTCGATCGTCTGCCCGCCGGAGTGGGACGGGCCGATGATGCAGGCGATGCGCGACATCGATTACGTGACGGTCGTGAAGTAACATACTCCCTCTCCCCTTCGGAGAGAGGGTCGGGGTGAGGGGCAGCCGCAGACGCAGCGCCCGGAACAGCCCCTCACCCAACCCTCTCCCCGACGGGAAGAGGGCTTTAGGAAGCCAATGCCAGACCTGAAAACGATCCTTTCCGCGACGACCCCGCTGACGCTGTCGGGCGTGCCGTCCGGCTTCCAGCCGTCGCTGCTCGCCGACCTCGCTCGGGCCGCGAAGACCCGCGCGGTGTTCATCGCGCCGGACGATGCGGCGATGCGCGCGGTCGCCTCGACCGCGGCGTATTTCGCGCCCGATCTCGAAGTGCTGAGCTTCCCGGCCTGGGACTGCCTTCCCTACGACCGCGCATCGCCGACGCTCCGCATCATGGCCGAGCGTGTTGCCGCGCTGCAACGGCTGCAGGGCAAGCCCAAGGGTCCGCAGCTCCTGCTGACCACCGCCAACGCCGCGACGCAGCGTGTCCTCACCCCGTTCCGCATCCGTCAGCTCGTCGCGCGGCTCGCGCCCGGCGAACGGATCGGCCGCGACAAGCTCGCCATGCTGCTCCAGGCGAACGGCTATGTCCGCACCGACACCGTCCACGACCAGGGCGAGTACGCCGTGCGCGGCGGGATCGTCGATCTCTACCCGTCAGGCGAAGACCACGCGCTGCGCCTCGATTTCTTCGGCGACGAGATCGAGAGCGTCCGCACGTTCGACGCGGCGGACCAGCGCACCACCGGGCGGATCGACGGCTTCGTCCTGCTACCCGCTTCCGAAGCGCTGCTCGACGAGGACTCGATCAAGCGCTTCCGCACGCGCTACCGGGACGCGTTCGGCGCGACCGCGACCGGCGATCCGATGTACCAGGCGATCTCCGAAGGCCGGCGGATCGCGGGCATGGAGCATTGGCTGCCGCTGTTCGAGGAGAAGATGGCGACGCTGTTCGACCATCTCGGCGCTGACGACGTCGTGGTCCGCGATAGCGGCGTCGCGGCGGCGGTCGAAAGCCGGCTCGAATCGATCGCCGACTATTACGAGAACCGCAAGCGCGCCGAGGCCGCTCAACCCGGCAGCTATCGGCCGATGCCCGCCAAGGCGCTGTATCTCGACGCGCAGGAATGGTCGGGCGGAGTCGAGGCGTTCGCCGCGCACATCACCTCGCCGTTCCACGAACCGCCGAGCGACACCGTGCTCGACTTCGACGTCGACGGCCCACGCGACTTCGGTCCTGAGCGTGCCGCGCAAACGAACATCTACGAAGCCGTCGCGGATCACGTCGAGAAGCTGCGGAAACAGGGCCGGAAGCCGATCCTCGCCAGCTATTCGATCGGCGCACGCGAACGCTTGGGGAGCCTGCTCGCCGACCACGGCATGAAGGGCGGCAAGCACGCCGAGACCTGGCAGGAGGCGCTCGGCATCGCCGACACCGCGCGCAGCTTCGGCGTCGCGCTGATCGTCCTGCCGCTCGATCACGGCTTCACCGCCCCGGGGATCGCAGTCCTCACCGAGCAGGACATGCTCGGCGACCGCCTCGTCCACCGCAAGAAGCGCAAGAAATCCGCCGATGCGTTCCTGGCCGAACTCGCGACGCTGACGCCGGGCGATCTGGTCGTCCATACCGAGCACGGTATCGGGCGGTATGAGGGCCTGACCTCGATCCCCGTCGGCCAGAGCCCGCATGATTGCGTCGCGCTCAGCTATGCCGGCGGCGACAAGCTGTACGTGCCGGTCGAGAACATCGACGTCCTCTCGCGCTACGGTTCGTCCGAGGAAGGCGCGACGCTCGACCGTCTCGGCGGCGAAGGCTGGCAGCGTCGCAAGTCGAAGATGAAGGAGCGGATCCGCGAGATCGCCGGCGAACTCATCGCGACCGCCGCCGAACGCGCGCTGCATCCGGGCGACGTGCTCGAACCCGATGCGAGCGGCTACCCGAGCTTCGTCGACCGCTTCCCGTACGAGGAAACCGAAGACCAGGACCGCGCGATCGAGGACGTGCTCGGCGATCTCGCCGCGGGCAAACCGATGGATCGGTTGGTCGTCGGCGACGTCGGCTTCGGCAAGACCGAGGTCGCGTTGCGCGCTGCGTTCGTCGCGGCGATGGGCGGTAAGCAGGTCGCGATCGTCTGCCCGACGACGTTGCTCGCGCGCCAGCATTACAACAACTTCGTGAGCCGCTTCGAAGGCTTCCCGATGAACATGGGCCGCCTCTCGCGGCTCGTCACCGCGAGCGAGGCGAAGGCGACCAAGGAGGGGCTCGCGAACGGTACGATCGACGTCGTCATCGGCACGCATGCGCTGCTCGCCAAGAACATCGACTTCAAGCGGCTCGGGCTGGTCGTGGTTGACGAGGAGCAGCGCTTCGGCGTCACGCACAAGGAGCGGTTGAAGGCGCTGCGGGCGGACGTCCACATGCTGACGCTGACCGCGACGCCGATCCCGCGCACGCTGCAGATGGCGATGTCGGGCATTCGCGAGCTGTCGGTGATCCAGACCCCGCCGGTCGATCGCCTGGCGGTGCGAACGTACATCATGCCGTTCGATCCGGTCGTGCTGCGCGAAGCGTTGCTGCGCGAGCATTATCGTGGCGGGCAAAGCTTCGTCGTCACGCCGCGGGTTGCGGACTTGCCCGAGATCGAGGATTTCCTGCGCGAACAGGTGCCCGAGATCCGCTTCGTCGTCGCGCACGGCCAGATGTCGCCGACCGAGGTCGAGGAGCGCATGTCGGCGTTCTACGACAAGAAGTTCGAGGTGTTGGTCTCGACCACGATCATCGAGAGCGGGATCGACATCGCCTCCGCCAACACGATGATCGTCCACCGCGCTGACCGCTTCGGCCTTGCCCAGCTGTACCAGTTGCGCGGGCGCGTCGGTCGCTCGAAAACGCGCGCGTACGCGTATCTCGTGACGCCGCCCGAGCGGCAGATGACGGTGACCGCCGAGAAGCGCCTGAAGGTGTTGTCCGATCTCGATTCGCTGGGGGCTGGCTTCCAGCTGGCAAGCCACGATCTCGACATCCGCGGCGCTGGCAACATGCTCGGCGACGAGCAGACCGGGCATATCAAGGAGGTCGGGTTCGAACTCTACCAGGCGATGCTGGAGGAGGCGATCATGGACGCCAAGGCCGGCGGCATGACCTCGTCGCGGCCGCGCGATTTCTCGCCGCAGATCACGGTGGATGCGCCAATCCTCATCCCCGAGGATTACGTGCCCGATCTCGACCTGCGGATGGGGCTGTATCGTCGCCTCAACGATCTCGACGAGAGCCAGGAGATCGAGGCGTTCGCGGCTGAGATGATCGACCGCTTCGGCCCGCTGCCCGATGCTACCGAGAACCTGATCAAGGTCATCGAGATCAAGCTGAACGCCAAGAAGGCGTGCGTGTCGAAGATCGATGTCGGGCCGAAGGGCGTGCTGGTGTCGTTCCACGACGACAAGCCGCCGAACATCGACAAGTTGCTGGCCTATGTCGAGCGGCTGAACGGGGTTGCGCGGTTGCGGCCGGACAGCAAGCTGGTGTTGCAGCGGGCGTGGGGTGATCCGAAGGCGCGGCTGCACGGGGCGTTGCAGTTGTCGAAGGGGTTGGCGAAGGCTGCGGGGTGAGTTCTTAGCCCTCTCCCCTATGGGGAGAGGGTTGGGTGAGGGGCGCCGCTAGCGCTGCCCTCTACAACAGCGCCTCACCCCGGCCCTCTCCCCGGAGGGGAGAGGGAGCAGCGTAACAAAAAGGCCGGACTACCTTGAGGTAGCCCGGCCTTTTTACCGTTTCGAAATGTCGAAGGTTACTTCGGCAACACGACACTTGGTCCGATGCTGTCGACAACCTTCCGCGCATCGAACGCGCGGATGTTGTCGCGCGGGATCGGGCCCTTGCGCATCACGATCTCGGCGGTCGCTTCATACCGATCGATCGTGCGGACGTCGAAGTCGTTGCCCCATGGGCCACCACCGAAACCGCCATAGCCGCCGCCGAACCCACCACCGAAGCCGCCGTAAGGGCTCCAGTTGCGCCAGCCGAAGCCGCGGCCGTAATAGCGCCACGACGGCCCCCAATAGCCGCCGAAGCCGCCATACCCGAACCCGCCGCCAATGCCCGGCGTCGAATAGGTACGCGACTGGAGGTTGGTGTCGCGATCGGCCATCAGGTAATAGTCATAGCCGTTCTGCAACGTCAGCTCGGCCGCGCGGAAGAACAGGTAACGCTCGACGGTATCGCGCGACGTGACGCTGTTGCCGGCGAAGCTGACAAGGAAGCGACCGGGCTCGACCTGGCGGTCGCTATAGCCGGTGCGGTTGAACCCCTGACCCGTCGCGGGTCGATAAGCGGTCTCGGTCGCGCATCCGGCCAGCAGCAGCGCGCCCGTTGCGAGCGCTGCGAATGCGACCTTGCGACCCGGTGTCTTGAACATGGTCTAGTCTCCGTTCGCGGCGAATGCGGCGAAACGCCGCTTATTAGCCGTCAGTGGTGGAACGGTTGATGAACGACATCGCTCCAATGCGCCACCTAGCTGACGCATTTTTCATAATCTGGGTCAGTCGCCGATGACGTGAAGCGCCAGAGTGCGACGATGTGGGCGGCGGCGGTGCTCGAAGAGATAGATGCCCTGCCATGTACCGAGTGCGAGTCGGCCGTCGATCAGCGGGATCGAGAGCTGGACCTGGGTGAGCGCGGTGCGGAGATGGGCAGGCATATCGTCCGGGCCCTCGTCGTCGTGAAGATACTCACGCGATTCAGGAGCTATGCGGGCGAAATAGGCTTCGAGGTCGGTGCGGACCTCGGGTGCTGCGTTTTCCTGGATCAGGAGCGAAGCCGAGGTGTGGCGGCAGAAGATTGTCAGCAGGCCTTCGGTCAGGCGCTGTTCGCGGGTCCAGCGGGAGATCTGGTCGGTGACATCGACGAGGCCTTGGCGGGTGGTTTCGATCGCTAGGATGGTGGAGGCTTGACGCATTGGGTCCTAACGATCGGTCGGGAGGGGTTGCTCCGATGTTTACCGGCGACGGACGGGGGTCCGAGAGTCCTATGTCCCATCGCCGGTAGCTTGGACTCCCGCCTTCGCGGGAGAACTGAGGGGCATATCTACCACCCCGGCGAAGGCCGGGGCCCAATTGGGGGACGTTGCTAACGACGGACGCGCTTCGTTACCTCAACCTTGCCGATTGGGCCCCGGCCTCCGCCGGGGTGGTAACGCTTGGTAAGCTCAGCGCCTCAAACCGCGCCGTGGCACTGCTTGTACTTGCGCCCCGACCCGCAGGGGCACGGCGCATTGCGGCTTACCACACCCTCCCAGTTCGCCGGGTCCTCGCCGATGTCGCCCGCCTGCGGCTGCGGGATCTGCAGCGGCGGCATCGTCGAGGTGATGTGCCCCCGCGTGCCACCATCGAAGTCATTCGAATCGTCCTCACCCGTGAACGGGTCGAAATGCGTCGTGATGAAGTCCGGCAGTTCGGGCAGCCCGACCGGCGCCTGCATCTGGAACTGCGCATGCGCGATCGTCTTGGTGACATCCTCGCGGATCGTCTCGAGCATGCGCTGGAACAGCGAGAATGCCTCCTGCTTATACTCGTTGATCGGCGTCTTTTGCGCATACGCGCGCAGATGGACGACCTGACGCAGCGCGTCGAGCGTCGCCAGATGCTCCTTCCAGTGATGATCGAGGTTCTGCAACAGGATCGACTTCTCGACCGACGTCCACGTCTCCGCATCCAGATCGGCGGACTTCTGCGCGATCGCCTCGTCGGCCATCGTGCGGATCCGCTCTTCCAGAACCTCGGGATCGACCGACTCTTCCAGCAACCATGCGTCGATCTGCGGCTCGAGGTTCATCACCTCGGCGAGCCGTGTCTTCATCCCCGCGACGTCCCACTGCTCGGGATACGAGTTGGGCGGGCACGCATCGCCGACGATGACGTTGACCGTCTCCGCCCGCATGTCGGTCACCACGTCACCGACCGTATCGGCATCCATGATGTCCGCGCGCTGCTCGTAGATGACCTTGCGCTGCTCGTTCATCACGTCGTCATACTCGACGACCTGCTTGCGGATGTCGTAGTTGCGCGCCTCGACCTTCTTCTGCGCGGTCTCGATCGCCTTGCTCAGCCACTTGCTGCCGATCGCCTCGCCGTCCTCGATATTGTTGCGCATCATCTTGGCGAACAGCGTGTCCGGCCCGAAGATTCGCAGAAGATCGTCGTCGAGGCTGAGATAGAAGCGCGACAGGCCCGGATCGCCCTGACGACCCGAGCGCCCACGCAGCTGGTTGTCGATGCGCCGGCTCTCGTGACGTTCGGTGCCGAGCACGAACAGGCCGCCCGCGGCGAGCACCGCCTGCTTCTCCGCCTCGATCTCGATCGTGATCCGCTTCGCCGCTTCGTCATACTCGGGCGTACCCTCGACCAGTTCGGGATGCTCGTCGAGCATGCGGAATTCGAGGTTCCCGCCGAGTTTGATGTCGGTGCCGCGGCCCGCCATGTTGGTCGCGATCGTCACCGCGGACTTGCGGCCGGCCTGCGCGACGATGTGCGCCTCCATCTCGTGGAAGCGCGCGTTGAGCACCTTGTGATCGACGTTCTCGCCGACCAGGAACTCGCTCAGCATCTCGGACTTCTCGATCGACACGGTGCCGACCAGCACCGGCTGGCCGAGGTCCGCGTGATGCTTGATCTTCTTGGCGATCGCCGCGAACTTGTCCTTGGTGTCCTTGTAGAACTCGTCTTCCTCGTCGACGCGTTTGACCTCGACGTTGGTCGGGATGCTGACGACGTTGATCTTGTAGATGTCGTAGAACTCGGCCGCCTCGGTCGCCGCGGTGCCGGTCATGCCGCCGATCTTGGGGTACATGCGGAAATAGTTCTGGAACGTGATCGAGGCCATCGTCTGATTCTCGGGCTCGATCTGGACGCCCTCCTTCGCCTCGACCGCCTGGTGCAGACCGTCCGACCAGCGCCGGCCGTCCATCATGCGACCGGTGAACTCGTCGATGATGATGACCTTGCCGTCCTTGACGATGTAGTCGATGTCCGACTTGAACATCACGATCGCGCGCAGCGCCTGGTTGAGGTGATGCACGACCTGCGTGTTCTCGAAGTCGTACAGGTTCTGCCCCTCGAGCAGCCCCGCCGCCTCGAGCATCCGCTCGACCTTCTCGGTGCCGTCCTCGGTGAGGATGATCGTCTTCTGCTTCTCGTCCTTGTCGTAGTCGATCGGATCGAGCTGCTTCACGACCGCGTCGACCTGCATGTAGAGCTCGGACTTGTCGTCGGTGGGCCCCGAGATAATCAGCGGCGTGCGGGCTTCGTCGATCAGCACTGAATCGACCTCGTCGACCACCGCGAAGTTGAACGCGCGCTGCGTCATCGCGCTGCGCTCGTACTTCATGTTGTCGCGTAGGTAATCGAAGCCGAACTCGTTGTTGGTGCCGTAGGTGATGTCCGCAGCATAGGCGGCGCGGCGTTCCTCGTCGGACAGGTTCGGGATGATGACGCCGATCGTCATGCCGAGGAAGGTGTAGACCTGCCCCATCCACTCGGCGTCGCGCGCCGCGAGGTAGTCGTTGACGGTGACGACGTGGACGCCGTCGCCGGGCAGCGCGTTGAGATAGGTCGCGAGCGTGGCGACGAGCGTCTTGCCCTCGCCGGTGCGCATCTCGGCGATCTCGCCGCGGTGGAGGACGATGCCGCCGACCATCTGGACGTCGTAATGGCGCTGGCCGAGCACGCGGTGGGCCGCTTCACGGACGGTCGCGAACGCCTCGGGAAGGAGGTCATCGAGCTTTTCGCCCTCTGCAAGGCGCGCGCGGAACTTGACGGTCTGCGCCGAGAGTTCCTCGTCGGACATCGCCTGGAGCGACGGCTCGAACGAGGCGATCTTGGCGAGGATCGGGTTGAGCGACTTGACGTAGCGGTCGTTGGACGAACCGAACAAGGATTTGGCGAGGCCACCGAACATGGGCTGATTTCCTGAATTTGAGACGCGGCGGCACACGGTGGGTGCACGCGGAAGCGGATCGCTCGGATCCAAAGGCTACGATAAGGTCAGGCCAAGACGCTATTCGCGGCGGCGCTCGGCCCATAGGGGAAGCGAGGCGACGGCGATGGTGCGCAACGCGCTGGCGACCGCGACCTGAAGCAGCGCGGGAAGGCCAGATACAGGCCTTATCAAGATCTTGGCCGGCGTTGCTGCTATCGACTGCGAGCAGACGCTGCCTTGTGCCACGGCCTGTGCCGACTGACCACGCACGCCGGGCACCACGCCGGTCAGTGCGGAGAGCAGGGCAGAGAGGAGAAGCAGAAGGTTCATGCGGAATCGGACATAGGGTGCGTGACGCAGATCGTCCAATCGAAAACCGCGCGGTATCAGGCGTTAGACGGCTGGGGCTTATTGTGCCCGAAACGTTACGATGACGGAGCGGACTGCAAGTGGCGTACTGCCGTTTCTTGTGATGGGCGGCGCTATCGCTATCGTAGCGATAGCTTGGCGGCACGCTACCGAGTCCGCTCCTGTATTGCCGGTGCTATTTTCGATCTTGCACCGAACGATGTGGCCGGATGGGCCGAACACCGCCTGCAACATGGCAGGATTGGCATACCCTGGAGGAATATTTTGCGTCATCAGTGTCAAGTCCATGATCGTACGAGGCTGGTCGGCACCCACTCCCCACGAGACCGCACGGTAATAAACTCCCTTAATCGATCGACCGGTGTCGTCGGTTGCCGGCGCAAAACGACCACGCCGACGTATCGCTCCGCACGTCGCACTATCCAGACTCGCGAAATGCGAGCTCTCCACGACGTCGCATCCAGTGACACGGCCGTCCTCAGCGACCGAGACAGCAGCCGTGACAATACCGGTCTGTGCGTTTCGCAGCGCTTCCTGTGGATAATCGTCCAGCTGAACCGATTCATCCGTGTTGATCGGACGAGGGTCCGTAGCTGCAGCAGACACCAATTGAAGGGCTATGGCGATCAGCAGCATCCAGGGCACTTTCGAAACAGGGTATCTCCAGTCTATGGCGACCAAATGACCGAGTCCACATCTCCCCTCGCCCTGCCCTTCCCCGCCGCGCCCGCGATCGACGGGGTCGCGCTGCATGTCGCGCGGGCGGCGTACAAGACGTGGGATAGGTGCGACCTGACGTTCGTGACGCTGGAGCCTGGGACCGTTGTCGCGGGGGTGCTGACGCAGAGCAAATGCCCGTCGCCCGAGGTGGAGTGGTGCCGCGCAGCGCTGACGCTGGGCCAGGCTCGGGCGCTCGTCGTGAATGCCGGAAACTCCAACGCCTTTACCGGATCGCGCGGGCGCGCGGCGGTCGAGGCGATTGCCGCGCGGACAGCGGCGCATCTCGGGTGCCAGCCTTCGGACGTGTTCGTCTCCTCGACCGGCGTGATCGGCGTGCCGTTGCCGATCGACAAGGCTGAAGCTGGGCTCGACGCAGCTTTTGCCGCGGAGCCCTGTGGCTGGGAAGATGCCGCGGCGACGATCATGACCACCGACACCTTTACCAAGGGCGCGGTGACGACGGCGGTGATAGGTGATCGCACCGTCACGCTGGTGGGTATCATCAAGGGTTCGGGGATGATCGCGCCGGACATGGCGACGATGCTCGGTTTCATCTTCACCGATGCCGCGGTCGAGCCGGAATTCCTGCAAGCCGCGCTGTCGAAGGCGAACGCGCCGAGCTTCTCGTGCATCACAGTCGACAGCGATACCTCGACCAGCGACACCGTGCTGGCGTTCGCGACCGGCAAGGCTGGTAACGCAGCGTTGGTGGATGACGACAGCGTAGGCGCGGATGCCTTCCGCGCGGCCTTGGCGGACCTTTGCCACCAACTCGCGATGCTCGTCGTTCGCGATGGCGAGGGCGCGCAGAAGCTGATCCAGATCGAAGTGATGGGCGCCGACAGCGACCGCAGCGCGCACCGCATCGCGATGAGCATCGCTAACTCGCCGCTGGTGAAGACCGCGATCGCCGGCGAGGACGCGAACTGGGGGCGTGTCGTCATGGCGGTCGGGAAGGCCGGCGAACCCGCCGACCGGGATACTCTGTCGATCCGGTTCGGGAATACACAGGTTGCGGAGGGCGGCCTCGCACTTAGCGGCTACGACGAAGCACCGGTCGCCGCGCATCTCAAGGGCCACGAAATCGAGATCGGCGTCGATCTCGCGCTGGGCGTAGGCCGCGCGACCGTGTGGACCTGCGACCTGACGCACGGCTATATCTCGATCAACGCCGACTATCGGAGCTGAGTTCTGCGGCGACTGATCTCCGACCAATCGCTGACTGATCAACTGCCTCTAAGTCATCCCCTACCTCGCCTTAAAACCGTCACCCTAGCGAAAGCTGGGGTATCCCGGTTGGCGAGTGGAGCGGCTCGAACGGGGATATCCCAGCTGTCGCTGGGATGACGGGTGGGGTGATGTCCCCACCCGTCAGCGCTTAAGCGAGCTCGCCCTCGAGCCAAGCTTTCAGCTGCCCCTTGGGTGCAGCGCCGACCTTCGTCGCAGCTGGCACGCCGCCCTTGAACAGGATCATCGTCGGGATCCCGCGCACGCCGTATTTGCCGGGCGCATCGGGGTTCTCGTCGATGTTGATCTTGGTGATCGTCACCTTCTGGCCGAGCTCGTCGGAAAGTTCCTCCAGCGACGGCCCGATCATCTTGCACGGGCCACACCATTCCGCCCAGAAATCGACGAGCACGGGGCCATCTGCGTTCAGTACGTCCGCATCGAAGCTGGCATCGGTGATATGCTTGGTCGCCATCGTGAATTCTCCTTGGTTGTTTGGTATCTAAGGTCGCACACGTGTGCGCTCAACCACCGGGCCGCTAGCTTTGCTCCGTGGGCCGATAGCGCGGCTTGTTCGCGGCGAGTGCATCCTCGGTCAACGCGATCAACCGTGGTCCCGCTGTGTAGAGCAACGCCGCTTCGACCACGCGCCCCGGGAAGATCACCGTCAGCGCCTCGGCATAGGCCGCGATCTGTTTCAGGTGATAGTCCGGCACGTCGTCCAGCCCGGTCGGCGCACGCCGCCCGGTCTTGAAGTCGACCACGCGAATGCGGTCGGTCTCGATCAGCAAGCGATCGACGGTGCCCGACACGACGATGCCGTTTGCCAGGGTAGCCGCGATCGGCGCCTCGGCAAGCGTGTCCGGGCCGAACAAATCGCCGAGCTTCGGATCGTCGAGCACGGACAGCACGCTCCGGACGATTTCCGCGCGGGCCGGCGCGTCCTCGACGCCGCCAGCCTTGGCCAGCCAGCGATCCGCGGCATCGGCGCGCTCTGCCGCCGCGACTGCGGGTAGCCGCTCGAACAGCGCATGGATCAGTCGCCCCCGCTCGGCCGCAACCCGCATCGCCGGCGTAGGCGGCGGATCGGACACCGCATCCTCGCCCAGCGCCGACGGTGACAGGGGGCGAGGTGGACGCGCCTCGTGCGGCGCCGGTTCGTGCGCCCAGGCCGGCAGATGCGCGTTCTCCACCTCCCGGACCGACGCCGCAGGTTTCGCCACCACGGCGGGCTGAGGCTCGACCCCTGCGAAGATCCGCTGGCCGTCGCCTGCCTCGACGCCGAGCGCCGTCAGCGCGCGGTCTGCCGCCGCGTACCAGCTATGCTCCGGTGGCACGCCTTTCGCGCGGGGCCCTAGTGCGCCGGCGATCACCAGCCGCTCCTCCGCGCGCGTCGCAGCGACATAGAACAGCCGCCAATGCTCCTCCAGCTCGCGCTGCTCGGCGGCCGACACGACCACATCGAGCGGGCCGCCCCGTTCGGCCGAGCGCGGACGAAACACCGGGATCGGTGCCGCCCCGGGCTCGGGCGCCCATTTCAGGATCGAGCGCGGCGCCGCCGACGGATCGGCGGTCGCATCCGCGAGGATCACCAGCGGCGCCTGCAAGCCCTTTGCGCCGTGTGCGGTCATCACGCGCACCGCATCGAGTGGCGCCGACGGATCGCGGACGATCTCCACGTCGCCGCGATCGAACCAGTCGAGGAAGCGCTGCAACGACGGCGTCGTCGTACTTTCGAAGGTCAGCGCGGCGTTGAGCAGCTCCTCGATCGGATCGCGCGCCTCGGTCCCTAGCCGCCGGATCAGTTTCCGGCGGCCATCGAGCGGTCCCGACAAGAGTTCCTCCAGGAACTGGTACGGCGTGGCGATGTCGGCGCGTGCGAGCATCGCGAGCAACGGCGCCAGCCGCTCGGCCGGCTGCGTGCGCTGCAAGTGCCGCCACAACGGCCCCGCCTCGCGCGGCGCCGCCGCCATCAGCTCGTCCTGCGTCCACCCGATCAGAGGCGACACGAGCAACGCCGCGACGCTCAAATCGTCCTCGGGCTGCAACACAAAGCGGATCGTCGCGAGCAGGTCCTGCACTGCCAGCGGCGCGTTCAGCCGCAGGCGATCGACGCCTGCCACCGGCACGCCCTCGGCATAGAGCCGCGCGACGATCAGCGAAGCGAGATCGCCGCGCCGCTTGACGAGGATCATGATGTCCTCGGGCCGGAGCGGACGCCCTTTGCTCTCCAGCATCAGTCCGTCGGCGATCCAGCCTTTCACGGCGCGCGCGATGGTCCGCGCCGTCTCGCGCACCGCATCGTCGACCCAGCCCTCTTCGTCCTCTTCCGCGCCGCCTGCCGATATCGTCGGCCACAGTGTCACCGTGCCGGGCCCGGCAACCTCGCTCGCGTGGCGTTCGACCTCGCCCGCGATACCCAAGCCCGGTTCGCCGATTGCATCGATCGCGGCATCGACGAACTCCAGCACGGTCCGCGTCGACCGGAACGAGTGGCGTAGCGACAGCCGCGCGAGCGGAAGCCCTTTTTCTTCCTCGGGCCAATCGTCATCACCAAGAGCCTCGCTCGCACGCCCGCCGAAATACTGCTCGGCTGCCTGGAAGTTGAGCGGATCGGTCCCCTGGAAGCCGAAGATCGCCTGCTTGTAGTCGCCGACCGTGAACAGGGTGCGCGTCGATGGCGCATAGATGCCGCGGCCGACGAAGAACTCGTCCGCCAGCGCGCGGACGATCCGCCATTGGTGGCCGTTGGTGTCCTGCGCTTCGTCGATAAGCAGGTGTTCGGTCGCCTGGTCGAGCTTGTAGCGCACCCACTCGCCGATCCCCGGCTGGTCGAGCAGCGCCACCGTCGTCGCGATCAGGTCGTCGAAATCGACCGCCCCTGCGCGCCGCTTGGCGAGAGCATAGGCTCGTGCATAGTCACGCCCAACCTCAAGCCCGTCGGCCAGCAGGTCGCAATAGGTCGCGCGCTGGACCATCGACAGCACGTCGGTGCACGCCTCGCCCAGATCGCTGGCGAGAACCTCGTAGTCGGGCTCGGCATCGATCAGCTTCTTCGACGCTTTACGCTGCGTGCCCGTGCCGGTCAGCACGACGCTGGCGAGCTCGTCCAACGTTGCCGCGCGGTCCTCGGAGTCGAGCCAACGCTGCACGGTCGCCGCGGCAGCCTGCCCGGTTGCCGTTCCCCAGGCGCGATTGGCCGCGGCAATCCGCGCGATCGCGTCGAGATCGAGCGCGTCGCACCATTCCGCGATTGCCTCGTCGATATCGCCGGACGGCAGCCCGAGTTCGCGGCGGAGCCATGGCTGGATCCCGACCGGCAGCGCCTCCAGAGCCGGCAGCGCACGCGCACAGGCGAGCAGGAACGCCTCTGCCCCGCCCTCGCCCATCCGTAGCGACAAGCGCCCGACGATCTCGACCGGGCGTTCGCGTCCTTCGCGCTCGGCGTCCGACAGCATCGTCGCCAGAGCCTCGCGGGCGAGGCCCGCCTCTTCGCGCGCTTCCAGTGGTCGGAAGCCCGGCGTCAGCCCGGCCTCGACCGGAAACGCGGCCAGCAATCCCTGGCAGAAACCGTGGATCGTCTGGATGCGGAGCCCCCCGCCGGGCGCATCGAGCACCTTGGCGAACAAGGTGCGCGCGCGGTCCTGCAGCGCCTGTACCGGGCTTTCGCCTAGCGCGATCAGGTCTGCCGCGAGCGCCGGCGCGGGCATCCGCACCCACGCCGCTAGGCGCCCGTTGATGCGCTGCGCCATTTCCGCCGCGCCAGCCTTGGTGAAGGTCAGGCAGAGGATCGCGCCGGGATCGACACCGCGCAGCAGCAGTCGGAACACGCGGGCCGCCAGCACCTGCGTCTTGCCCGTGCCGGCTGACGCGGACAGCCAGACGTGCGAGGCGGGGTTGCTCGCATCGGCCTGCGCGCCCCTCAACCGGGGCAGCGTGGCGAGTGCGTCACCGCTCACGGCCATACCATTCGTCGCGTCGCATCAACTGATCATACTCGGCATAGGGGGCGTATTCGGGAACGAGCTTGGCAGTGAAGGCCTCTGCACCAGTCAACCATTTGCCCGCGACTTCGGTGAAATTGTGCGCGGCGATGGCGGTGAAGTCGGCGGTAGGGATCTTGTCGCGCTTGCCCTCGGGGTCGACCGGGCTCTCGATATAGCCGAACGCGTCGCGCTTCTTGCCGAGCGACCAATATTCGAACGCGCCCGCGGTGCCGCGCACGTCCTCGAAACCACCGCGCTCGGCGATCAGGCCGAGCAGCCCGAGCTGCAGGCTATAACCCGCGCGGACTGCGGTCGGCGAAGGGGGCTTGCCGGTCTTGTAGTCGATCACCGCGAGGCGCCCGTCGGGCAGCTTGTCGATCCGGTCGTAGCGCCCTGACAGCGTCACCCCCACGATCTCGATCTTGCCCTTGCCCTCGGCGCTGGCGACCGTGCGGCCATCCTCGCCTTGCGCGACTATGGCACCTGCAATCCAGTCGATCGCCTCCAGCAACCGCGGCTGCCACAGCGCGCGCATCATCGGATGCGTCCGCTCGTCATCGAGCATCGCCTTCGCACGCAGCCGCAGCGTGTCGACGGTGCAGTTGTCCTGCTTCCACCATTGCTCGAGGATGTCGTGCACCGCGGTCCCTCGCCAGGCCGCGCTGGGGTCGGCATCGACCGGGTCAAGCGGCATCAGGCCCAGCACGCGGCGTGCGTAGAAGGCGTAGGGATCGGCCTTCAGGCGATCGACCTCGGTGACCGAGATCACCTTGGGGCGCAGCAGCGCTGGCGGCGACGGTGCGGGACGATCCACTGGCAGATGCTCTCCCGGATCGTCGAGCGCTCGCGTCCAGCCTTCCAGCGCAGATGCCCGCTCGAACCGATCACCTGCGAGCGCCTGCAACCGCAGCCAGAGCCGCGAGGCCAAAGCCGGCGACTTCGCATCCCGCCGTGCCCGCGTGACGACCGCACGCGGTGCGCCGAGCGCCTGCGCGAAATCGTGCGCAGCAGTGCCGACACGCCGTTCCAACCCCGGCAGGCCAAGCTCCATGCGGATACGCGGCGCCAGCCAGGGATCGGGCGCAGGCCGCCCCGGCCACACCCCTTCGTTCAGACCACCAAGCACCATGACGTCGGCGGTCTGCAACCGCGCCTCGATCAGGCCGTAGATCGCGAGACGTGGGTGGCCGCCCGGCGCCGGCCGGACCGCGACCTCGTCGAGCAATGTCCGCAACAATTGCGGCAGTTCCCGCGGATCGATCCGCGGGGGTCCGGCCGGCGCTTCAGCTTCGAGATCGGCGAGGAACTCCGCCGCGGCACGCCCCGCGAGCCCCGACCAGAGGTTATCACCGCACAGGGTTTGCGCCGTTTCGCGCAGGCACGCGAGGACCGACGTCAAGGGCTGCGGCCCCTGATCGAACGCCGCTGCGATCGGCGTCAGCAATGGCTGCACGTCCACCCACCACGTCGTCGCCGTCCCCTTGCGCTCCGCCAGATGTCCAGCGATCCCCTCGAGCCCCGCCGCCGGCCGAGGCCCGCGCAATCGGCGGTCGAGCGCGCGTGCACCGTCGAGCCACAACAGCCGGTCCTCGCCCGCGCGCACCAGCGGATGCTTCAGAAGCGCCAGCAATGCGAGCGGCGAGAAGCGCTGCGCCGCCGCTTCGGCCAGCGCGAGCAGCAACGTCCCCGGCGGGAGGATCGACAAGGGCCGGCCTGCACTGTCATCGATGCCGATGCCCCAGCGCCCCAGATGCGCCGCCACCCGCCGCGCCAGGGCGCGGTCTGGTGTGACCAGCGCAGCGGTCCGCTCCGGCACTTCCAACGCTTCACGCAGGACGAGCGCAATTGCCTGAGCCTCTTCCGCCGGCGTCGCAAGTTCGGCCGCCGTCACACCCTTCAACCGGCGATCTTCCGCCGCGATCTGCGTCCACTTGCCGGTGAAATCCGCGGGCGCCAGCGCGTTGGCGATCGCCCGGCCGCGCGCGGCGTCGGCGTCGTGCCCGCCACCTTCGCGCCATGTCTGCACCTCGCCGCGTGCGACCCCCATGCGCAGGAGCATCAGCTTGGCATCGAACTGCGGATGCGTTTCGATCGACCGCCGCGTGAGACCGGTCACGGGGTTGGGATCATGCGGCCCGAGTGCGTCCCATTCCTCGTCCGGTAGCGCGAGGTCGAGCCCGGCGAACACGACCATGCCCTGCGGCATGTCGGCGATGCAGCGGAGCAGACGCGCGACCGCTGGCGCGGAATCGGTCACGCCCGCCGCGCAGACGATCCCGGGGGGTGGCGCACTCCGCCAGCGCTGGGCGAGCCGGTCGAGCAATGCCGAGCGCCGCGTCGCCGCGTCGATCCGTTCCAGCCGCGCCAGTTCGCCCGGCCAGCGTTGCAACACGATTTCGAACGTCGCCAGTGCGCGCCGCCAATGCTCGGTCAGTTCGGGTCCAAGCTCGATATCGCGCAATCGGGTCGGCGGCACTTCCTCGACCAGCAACTGATCGAGCGTCCGCGCGAGTTCGCCTGCGAGCCGCACCGCCTCCGCCGCATCGACCGGATGGCCGTCGCGGGCGCGTTCCTCCGACACCAGCCGCGCGAGGATCATCCGTCGCTGATAGGGTGGCACCGCGGGTAGCGGCGGGTCGACATCGTCCGCCGGATCAAGCGCGGCACCGACCGCCTCGCCCATCTCCGGATCGCCCAGCGGCACCAGCCGCGGCAGGACAAGGCCGCCGCCACTGCCGCGCACGAACGCTTCGGTCACCGCCTTTACGGCGCGGTTGTTCGGCAACACCACCAGCGCGCGGGCCAGCGCCAGTGGATCACGCCCCGCCCGCCGCGTCAGTCCTGCGACCAGCGCATCGGCGAACGCCCGGTGTGCAGGAATGGTGAACACCGTCGGGCGCGCGGCTCCTTCCGGGTCAGCCACGGGCAAGGATCGCCTCGGTCTTCGGGATCGCCGCCGGTGTCCCGACGTCGAACCAAAGCCCCTGATGGACCTGGCCATATGCGCGCCCCGCCGCAATGGCGCGATCCCAGAACAGATTCGTCGAGAACGGCCCCTCCGGCCAGTCGACGATCACGCGCGGATGCAGGATCTGGATACCCGTAAAGGCGAATGGCGCGACGCGGCCCGGCTTGCGCCGCGCCACGATCCGCCCGTCGCTGCCGAGATAGAAATCACCCATGCCGCCATGGTTGTGCGCGCGGGCGAGCGGCACCATCAACAACAGCGCATCCATGCTGGCGTCGTCCCAGCGCGACGCGAGCAGCCGGATGGTATCCATCGGCCCGTCGATCCAGAGATTGTCGCTGTTGACGACAAGCACCGGGCCATCGCCGAGCAGCGGCCGCGCCTGGACCAGCCCGCCACCCGTCTCCATCAACCGCGTGCGCTCGTCGGAGACCACGACCTCCATCCCCTCGAACCGATCGGTCACATGCGCCTCCAGCGTGTCCGCCAGGTAATGCACGTTGACGATCGCGCGCTTGATACCGGCCGCCTGCAATCGCTCGAAGACGTGATCGATCAATGGTTTGCCCGCGACCTCCACCAGCGGCTTGGGTCGCGTCGCGGTCAGCGGCCGCATCCGCTTGCCGAGCCCCGCCGCCATCACCATCGCCGTCCCGGGCACGACACCGTGCGGCACAGGTCGTACCTTGTGCTGGCGCGTCACGCCGCGATAGCCAGCGGATCGCCGCGCAACGCAGGCGGCACGTTCGCCGCGAACCAGGCCGCCACCGGTGCGAGCACCGGCTGCGCCAGATCGCGCTCCAGATAAGCCCAGACGCGCGGGCACATAGTCGCATAATGCGGCTTGCCGTCGCGCTTCCAGAGGCGGGTGAAGATGCCGAGGATCTTCGCATTCCGCTGCGCGCCGAGTACGTGGTACGCGTTCATGAACGCCGCGTTCGCCTCGGTGGCGGCACGATACCGGTCGAGCATCGCGGCCTCGACCGACGGATCAACGGTGCGCCGCGCATCCTGCAGCAGCGACACCAGATCATAGGCGGGATGCCCGGCCAGCGCGTCCTGGAAATCGAGCAGCCCGAGTGAACGCTCCGGCCCGACCAGCATCAGATTCTCGGCGTGATAATCGCGCAGCACGGTGATGGGCGTCTCGGCGATCGCATGATCGAACACAGCCTCCCACGCCGCGTTCCAGCCCGCGAGATCGGGCTCGATGCCGACCGCCGGGCAATACCATTCGATGAACAGCCCCGCTTCGCGTTTCAGGACAGCGCGATCATAGGGAGGGACCGGTCCGGCCGGCTCGGCGCGCAACCGCACCAGCAGGTCGATCGCCGGCGCATAGAGCGAAAGCTCGTCTTCCGGTGCCGCATCGACCGCTTCGCGCAATCGATCGTCGCCGAAATCCTCGATCAGCACGAGCCCCTGATCGAGGTCGCACGCGAGGATCGCTGGTGCCGCGAAGTCGCGTTCGACCAGCCACTCGGCGATGGCGATGAACGGCCGCGGATCCTCGTGCGGCGGCGGCGCGTCCATCAGGATTGCCTGGCGCCCCCCCGCTTCGGCGGCTTGGATCGCGCGAAAATAGCGCCGGAACGACGCGTCGCCTGCGACCGGGAGGATCTGCGCCCCACCCCAGCCATGAGCATCGAGAAAAGCGGCGGCGCCGGGCGGCGGGGTCATGTCGGCCATCGCGACCTCCAAGCTTCCGGCACTCCCACTGTCAAGCCGCGCGTGCCATCGGGCTCGATCGTCAGGCTCAACCGAAGCGCATCCGGCCAATGATCGGGGCCCGCGCGTTCCGGCCACTCGACTAGCAGCAATGAATCATAGCGTGCGTCGTCGAGCGCCAGTTCCTCGATCTCGGTGGGATCGTCGATGCGGTACAGATCGACGTGCATCACGGGGAAGCGGACCTCCGGCGGCTCGTAGGGCTGGACGATCGCAAAGCTCGGCGACGGTGCCTCGCCGACGAGCCCGAGCGCGGCGAGAAGACCGCGCGCGACACTGGTCTTTCCCGCGCCGAGTGTGCCTTCGAGCGTAATCACATCTCCGGGCTGGACGAGTGCTGCAAGCCTCGCTCCGAAGACTTCGGTCGCTTGCGGATCGGGTAAGCGGATCACGCGCATGAGCCCTCTCCCCTCCGGGGAGAGGGTTGGGTGAGGAGCTGTTCCAGGCGTTGCATTGCTTGGCAGCCCCTCACCCCGACCCTCTCCCCGAAGGGGAGAGGGAGCAGAAAGTACGCGCTCATCGGCGCGGCAGTTCGACTGTGATCAACGTTCCGCCCCCAGGCTCGGACAGCAGCTCGATCGTGCCCCCATGCGCCTCGACGAACTGCTTGGCCAACGGCAACCCCAGCCCCAAAGCGCGATCCCCGATGGGCTTGGCCTCCGCAAACCGGTCGAACGCATGCGCCACGGCCTCCGCTTCCATCCCCGGCCCGTCGTCCGACACCACGATCCGTGCCGAGGTCGCATTGCCGTCGGTGTGCAACAATACCCGGCCGCCGTCCGGCGTCGCCGCGACCGCGTGTCGCAGCAGATGCTCGACGACCTCCTTCAGCCGCTTCGCATTGCCGTTCACCCGCCCCGTCGAGCGGGCCACCTCGATCGCAAAATCAAGTTTGCGCCGCTTGGCCGACGGCTGGATCGTCTCCGCCGCCGCGCGCACGGTCGTCGCCAGATCGACGTCGCTGCGGTCGGTCTCCTCGCGGTCGCTCTCCGCGCGCGTCAGGTCGAGCACGTCGTCCACCAGCAACCCGAGCCGCTCGACCGACTCGAGGATAGCCCCGACATAGCTCTCGGCCTGCTTGGTCATCTTGCCGGCGTACCCGCCATGCAACATCTCCGCGAACCCGCTGATCGACGTCAGCGGCGTGCGCAGTTCATAGCTCATGTTCGCCACGAAGGCGGTCTTCACCTTGTCCGCCGCCTCGAGAGCGTTAGCCCGGTCGCGCAACGCCTGTTCCGCACGGCGGCTGTCGGTGATGTCGAGCATCGTGAACAGCGCGTTGCCATCGGGGAGCGGCACGCCGGCGAACTCGAAATGTCGCCCGTCGGCAAACGCCACCCTGCCACCGCGCTGCTGCCGCTCGACGGTCGCCGACCGTACCAGGTCCGGTATCAGCGCCGACCGGTTGGGCGTAAGCAGCTTACCCCCCGCCGCCTCGGCAAAGGCATCGACGCGGGGGTGCGAGGCGAGGAACTCTTCCTCCAGACCCCACAACAGCCGAAACCGGTTGTTCCACAGCTGCAACCGCCCATCAGCTGCGAACACGCCGAGCGCCTCGAACAGATTGTCGAAGGTCGCGGTCCGCACGCGCAGCAACGTATCGCGCGCGCTCGCCAGCTGGACCTGCTCCGTGCGATCCTCGAAGATCAGCAACAGCCCGCCATCGGGCAAGGGCTGCGCGACGACGCGAAGGTGCGTACCACCACGCAGGTGCCAGTTCTCCTCCATCGCCCCGCCACCGGCCGAGCCATTCTGTGACGAGCCGGTCTGCATGAACCAGTCGCGTCGTTCCGCCTTCCAGCTCGGGAAGTCGCGCACTTCGGGCAGCCGGTTCGCTTCGCGCATCCGCTCCAGCACCCGGTCGAACTCGGGGCGATCGGCGAGCCATTCGCTGCGCATCGCGAACATCCGCCGAAACGGCTGATTGCAGAACACGAGCGACCGGTCGCCACCGAACTGCGCGACGCCCGCCGACAGACGGTCGAGCATCGCCCGCTGCGCCTCGGCGAACCGCTTCGCTCCGGATCGCGCCTGCTCCAGCTCCTCGATATCGATCGCGAACCCTGCGACCCCACCGCTCGGCAACGGTACGTCGTAAATCTGCAGAGACCGACGCGCGCCGTCGATGGTCGCCGGCAAGACCTGCTGATGCGGCCGGCCCTGCTCGCGCGCGACGGCCGCGCCGGCTAGCGGCCCGCCCCGGCCCGATCCCTCGACGAGCTCCAGCCCGCGCGCCACGACGTCGGCGGCATCGCGCCCCTCGACCGCATCGACATACGCCGTGTTGACCATGGCCAGCCGCAAGTCGGCTGCACGATACCACATCGGCATCGGCGCGGCCTCGATCAGCCCAGTCAGCGACTCATATGCCGCACCAAGCCGGCTAGCCTCAGCGCCCAGCCGCGCGATCTCGGCCTCGCTATCGGTCGCGTCGAACGCCCAGAGCAATACGGTGCCGATTGCGTCTACGGCCCCCGGCGCCCGCCCACCCCGGAACGTGATCGCGCGCGTCGACTCCAGCAGCCTGACCGAGCGTACGAAGCTTCGTCCGGAGCGTTGCGCCGCGGTAACGTCGGCGATCAGCTGCGCGGCATCGTCCGGCGAAAGCCCCGCCCCGCCCGCCGCCAGTTCGCCAAGCGCTCGTGGCGGCGTTTCGAACCCCAACCAGTCCGCCATCGGCTGCGACATCTCGATTCGACCACCAGCACCGATCACCGTGACGATCGCGGGCGCGCCCTCGATGACCGCCCGCAGATGCGTATTCGCGTCCACTATATCGGAGGCCTGTCCGCGTGCGCGGAGTCCGAGGAATAGCAACGCCGCGCCGGTTGCAACGAACACGAGCAATAGTGCGCCCGCGAGGAGCACCGTCCCGGTACCGACCGTGATCATCGTAGGAACGCGTGAAACATCATGCCCCCGTCTAAGCCAAGCATGTCGGCATAGGGAAGTCGGATGCCCAGATTTCCCGCCGCCACGTCGAACAGCGCCATCGGGCAGTACCACATCCCAAGAGCCGGGCGATCCTAACGGGAATGACACAATCCGTTGCAGATTTGTGTCAGTTGGCGAAAAAAGAGACAAGAGCGCTGTCATTCATCGCATAGGCTTTGCATCGCAATACCGGCGTGTCGCAGTTGAAACATCACGTTGCGTTGATCTGTAAAGGACTGCTCTTTGTCTCGGAAACTGCTCCTATCCGCTACCATTCTCGCCGCAGGCGCGCTGTCCGCGCCGGCGTTCGCGCAAGATACCGTTGCACCGGCCGCGGCCCCGGATGCGACCGTCGCTGCCGAGCCCGCGCAAAGCGCGGATGACGCGATCGTCGTCACCGGCTCGCGCATTCGTCGTCCCGATCTGGAATCCGCCTCGCCAGTGGCGGTCGTCGATTCGCAGCAGATCCAGGCACAGGGCATCGTCAATACGCAGGACTTGCTCGCGAAGCTGCCGCAGGTCGGCATTCCGGGTCTTAGCAAGACCAACAGCAACTTCGACACGTCCGGCAACGGCATCGCGACGATCAACCTTCGCAATCTCGGCGATTCGCGCACGCTGGTCCTGGTGAACGGCCGCCGGTTCGTTCCGGGTGTCGCAGGCACGTCGGTCGTCGACGTCAACAACATCCCGGCGGATTTCGTCGATCGGATCGAGGTCGTCACCGGCGGCGCATCGGCGATCTACGGTTCCGATGCGGTCGCAGGCGTCGTCAACTACGTGCTGAAGACGGACATGCAGGGCATCACCGCCCGCGCACAATACGGCCTCACCAGCCGTGGCGACAATCCGAACTATACCGCCAGCATCACCGGCGGCACGAAGTTCGGCGAGGACGACAAGGGCTCGGTCATCGCCAACGTCACCTATTCGAAGGATCTCGGCCTGCTCTCGAGCAAGCGCGGCATCTCGGCGCAGGATTGCTCGAACCTCGGCTGCGGTCCGCAGTCGTACAGCTCCTATTCCGCGCAGGGTCGTTTCCAGTTCCAAAACGCGAACAACTCGACCGGCCTGTCGACGAACAATGGCGGCTATGCGAGCAATCTGTTCTCGTTCAACCCCGACAATTCGGTCGTGTTGGGCAGTGGTGACGGCTTCAACCGCAATTCGGTACGTCGCATCTCGACGCCCGTCGAGCGCTACCTCGCGGCCGTGTCGGGCCAGTATGCGTTCAGCAGCGCGGTCACCGCGTTCATCGAGGGCACCTACGCCAAGACCAAGTCGAGCTCGCAGATCGAGGCACTCGCGCTCGACTCCGGCACCGACGTCGGCGCTGGCTACAGCATCGACAACCCGTACATCCCTGCTGCGATCCGCGACCAGATCGCCGCGCGCAACAGCGACGGGATCGCCGACAACGACGTGACGTCGATCGCCTTCCGTCGTCGCCAGAACGAAGTATTCAGCCGCAGCAACTCCAACGATCGCGACACCTTCCGCATCGCCGGTGGCTTCCGCGGGGAGATCGCGCCGAAGTGGAACTACGAAGTCTCGGGTGTCTATGGCCAGCTCAAGGACCATACGCGCAGCCAGGACATCGACATCTCGCGCTACGCCAACGCGCTCGATGCGACGACCGATGCCACCGGTACCATCGTCTGCCGCGATGCCACCGCACGCGCTGCCGGTTGCGCACCGATCAACCTGTTCGGCTACGACACCGTCAGCCCTGCGGCGGCCGCGTACGTCCAGGCTGCCGTGCCACGTGAAGTCTACATCAAGAACACGCAGTTCGTCGCCAACGCGAGCGTCAACGGCTCGCTCCTGACGCTACCTTATGGCGATCTTCAGGTCGCATTCGGTGGCGAATACCGGCGCGAGAAGAGCAGCGAAGATTGGGACGCGCTGACCAATGCCGGCCTCAATTCGGGCAATCTGACGCCTGACACGGTGGGTCAGTTCAACGTCAAGGAGCTGTTTGGCGAAGTCGACGTGCCGCTGCTGAAGAACCTGCCGTTCGTACACTCGCTCAGCCTGCAGGGTGCGGCGCGCTATTCGGACTATTCGACGATCGGCACCGTGTTCAGCTGGAATGCGGGCGGCGAGTATTCGCCGATCCGTGGCCTGCGCTTCCGCGGCAACTACGCCATCGCGAACCGTGCGCCGAACATCTCGGAGCTGTTCTCGTCGGCGTCGGAAACCTTCCCGTCGGTGCAGGATCCCTGCAACAACGTGACGGCCACCTCGAACGGCACCTACGATGCCGCCTGCCGTGCGATCCCGGCGATCGCCACGGCCGTGAACAACGGCGGTACGTTCCAGTACACGCTCGCTGATACGCAGGGCATCAACGGCTTCGACGGCGGCAATCGCAACCTTCAGGAAGAAAAGGGCAAGACCCTGACGCTGGGCGCGGTCATCGCACCGGATCGGGTTCCAGGGCTCAGCCTGACGGTCGATTACTTCAACATCAAGCTGTCCAACGCCATCGGCACCGTGCCCCGCTCGACCTCGATCTCGCAGTGCCTCGCCACCGGCGAAGCGCAGTTCTGCGACAACGTGATCCGCTTCGCCAACACCGGCTACATCCAGACGGTGAACGCGCAGTACATCAACATCGCCGACACGAAGACGAGCGGCATCGACGTCAACCTGCGCTACGGCCACGCGCTCGGCCTGCTGAACGACGACCGGCTCGACTTCAACGCCCAGTACACGCACACGATCAAGTACGACACCCAGTCCGATCCGTCGGCGCCCGTCTACAGCGGCGTCGGCAACCTGGAATATGGCGAGGTCTTCCGCGACAAGGTGAACGCGACGCTCAGCTACAGCGTCGGTGCGTTCAGCGCGAACTGGACGACCACCTATCTCAGCCCGATGGTCGACACGGTCCGCTCGGAATTCGCCGGATACGCGTCGGATTATTCGGACGAGATCGCTGCGCACAACGAGATCGCCTCGCGCTTCTACCACGACGTCCAGCTGCGCGCGCGCGTCGGCGAGGAAAGCAAGCAGATGGAGATGTTCTTCGGCGTCACCAACCTGTTCGATCGCAAGCCGCCGAAGCTGGAGGACACCGTGTTCTACGGCACGATCACCGGCACGACGACCGCTTCGGACGTCTACGACCCGATCGGCCGCCGCTTCTACATGGGCGCCCAGATCAAGTTCTAGTCGCCACGCATCTTCGAACGACCGCGCGGGCGGGGCAGGAAACTGCCCCGCCCGATTGCGTTCGGGAACTGCGCACGATCGGCAGATAAGCGAGCGTCCGCAATGGGAAGGATAGCGGACCGGCCGCTATTGGGAAGGAAGATGGCGTTAGCGGATATCGGCTGACGCTGCGGCCTTTCTCAAAAAGGATGGTGTTTCGGGAAAGCGATGCAAGCCTGCCGCGGCAGATAAGCCCAGAAGTGCTGGCCGAGCTTTCACGCTAACTAACGGGCGGCCGACCGCTGTCCGGTGACGGTGACAGTAAGGCGCCCGCGATGTCGAGCGCCGCGACACCGAGCGCTTCGTCGGCAAGCTCACCCGCCGACCAGAAGGACAGGACGCCGCGGAAGGCCAGCGCCAAGTGCCGCGCAAGATCGCTCGCAACCCGCTCCGTCTTCCCGTCACCAAGGTCGAGCGCGAGCGCCCACAATGCCTGCGACCGCGCCAGGGCGTCACCTCGTGCCGGTCCGCCCGTGCCCATCCAGCCCATCACGGCGCGGTTCACCGCCGGTTCTTCCAGCATCACCGCGACGGCGGTCTCGACTGCCAAGGCGACGCGCGCCGCGATGTCGGTGGGGTGCGCCACGGCGGCGAAGCACTCCGTCATCGTGTCGATCCGGCGTCCGGACAAAGCGTGCATGATCGCTGCCTTGCTACCGAACTGGTTGAACGGCGTCGCGAAGCTGACCCCGGCCTCGGTCGCCAGGTCGCGCATCGAAAACTCGGCCTTGCCATCGCGCAGCAGCCGCTCGGCTGCATCGAGCACGCGCTGGCGGAGGGGTTCGCCGCGTGGTGGCTGAGAATGATCGGGGTTGTCACGCGTCATGAGCCGACTATATCATGATATAGAGATTGATCCAGCGGAGTCGTCACGTGTCCAACAGCAAAACCTTCCTCATCACCGGCGTCAGTTCCGGTCTCGGCCGCGCCTTCGCGCAGGGCGTGCTCGATGCCGGACATCGTGTGATCGGAACCGTGCGGCGGCAGGAAGATGCCGACGCCTTCGCTGCGCTCTCGCTGGATCATGCCCATCCGCTCGTTCTCGACGTCACCGACTACGATGCGATCCCCGCTGCCGTTGCGAACATGGAAGCGCGCGTCGGCCCGATCGACGTCCTCGTCAACAACGCCGGCTACGGCCACGAGGGCGTCATGGAAGAGGCGTCGATCGATGACTTCCAGCGTCAATTTGCCGCCAACGTGTTCGGACCCGTTGCGATGACCAAGGCCGTGCTGCGAGGAATGCGCGAGCGTCGTCGCGGTCACATCATCAACGTGACCTCGATGGGCGGATTTATCACCATGCCCGGCATCACCTCCTATTGCGGAAGCAAATTTGCGCTAGAGGGAATCTCGGAAGCGCTGGGCAAGGAAGTCGCAGGATTCGGTATCCGCGTCACCGCGCTCGCGCCTGGCCAGTTCCGCACCGACTGGGCCGGCCGCTCGATGGATCGCACGCCGCGTAGCATCGCCGACTACGACGCGGTGATGGATCCAATCCGTGCCGCGCGGCAGGCCAAGAGCGGCAACCAGCCGGGCGATCCCGCCAAGGCGGCGCAGGCGCTCCTCACGATCGTAGCCTCAGACAGCCCGCCGACGCGCCTGTTCCTTGGCGAGGATGCGCTAGGCCTGGTCGACCAGAAGCTTGGTGCCATGAAGGCCGAGCGTGACGAATGGGATGCGCTCTCCCGCTCCACCAGCTTCATCGCCTGACATCAGCACGAAGTCCCGAACCGATCGCCTATACCGACGATCGACCGGCTCACTACCTTCTACTGCCATTACCCAGTCGGCGCCGGCCTTCCCGATTGGGATCGAATTTCGGGAATGGCATCACTTCCGTCGCCGTGTGAATGTCAGCGCTAAGTGGCACCCTTAAGTCGCGCTATTATGCATCCTGGACTAGCTTTGAACAGGCAGAGGATGGACCATCCGCACACACAGGCGCGTCCTCACGGTTTCCTGCTCTTAGCTTCGTGCACAGTGTAGTCCTGTCGATACTTCTCCTGCTCCGCCAATGGTGGGACACGAAGCGCCTTGCGCATGGCATCGGATATAAGGTTGCGGTCGTAAGGCTCTTGAGTTGCCGGGCTGCCCTTAGGTGCCGTGAATTGCGTACCCAGCACTTGCGGTCTGCCAATGGCCCGAAGATATCTGTCGAGCGTCGCGGCAGATATCCAGATCGCTCCCGCACTCCCTCTAGCTGCAGCTACCATTGATAATAGGTGGGCCTTTAAATAATCATCAGCTTTGCTGCCATGCTGAAATATAAAGGCCGCGTGGTAAAAATCCTCGCCACTTTGAAGCGCCCCGGCGTCTATCAGTTCTTGCGTGCGTCGCCTGCGTTTTTCGTCCGCTGGCCCGACAACGGAAAAATTGATATGCTCAGCTTGGCGATCGGCTTGATCAGCATCAAAGATGTTGGTCATTTCTCCGTTTGTCTGGCGTAAGATCTTCCGCGTGTAGGCTGTCTTGGCGTCCCATGGTCCTAGTTGCGCTTCGTTACTCGACGTTTTTTCAAAGTCAAAAGGATCGAAGTCCGGCCCCATAAAAGTAACGGAAATATGTCCTACCTGCGCGCAACGAACGCGGAGCATGTCAGGCGTTGAATTGGGCTCAGGATCCTCAAAGCTGAGGATAAGGTCACCATCATTGACGTGCGCTTCGCTAGCCACACGTCGAACCACGTGGCCATTTATGTTCGAGAAGGTGTCGCCATCAAACCCAAATTGATCGGGCCGGGTCCATATTGCTGTTGTGCCGGTCGAGTTATTTTCAATTTCCAGTTTGAAAATCGTCTGTCCGCCAGCCTTTGCGGCCCATGCTCCTGTCGCACACGGCGGCGTCGACACCGAGGCGGCAGCTAGCAGAATAGGGAGGATCATAAGTAAATGTTTATCCCTAAAGAGCTCAAGGTGCGATCTGGCGCAACACCGAGCTTCGCAAATCCGTCCTGCTGAGCGGCAAGGTCCTGCTTGTCAGTGGAGCAGCGAGCATCACCGATCAGCGTGTGGGTCATGGTCGATTGTGTAACGTAAACGGGGCCCTCAGCGCAAAGATAGTATCATCTATGTGCGTTTCGGTTTTTGGCGGTTTCCCGTGCCGTAACCGCGTACGGTACGTGGCGACCTTCTGATCGCGCTAATAGTCATCGTGACTAGCCCCGCCATTCTCACTGAGGAACGTCTGGCGGGAACCTCGCTGCCTCGACCGCGCTGACGAACGCCTGCCGGTTTCGCTTTCCCAAAATGACCAATCGGAGACGGAGAAACGGGAAAGATCGCGCTCAACGAATGGCCGTTATAGGCCCCCGTATCGCCAGCCCGAGCGTGCGGCTTTGGACGGGAAGCGGTCACTAACGGCCACATGAGCGCCGCAACGAAAAGGCCGCGCCCACCTTGTCGGTGGACGCGGCCTTTTCGCACGCAGATCGTGACGGCGTCTTAGTAGCGGTAATGGTCCGGCTTGAACGGGCCTTCGACCGGTACGCCGATGTAGCCGGCCTGCTTTTCCGACAGCTTCGACAGCTTCACGCCGAGCTTCTCGAGGTGGAGCATCGCGACCTTCTCGTCGAGGTGCTTGGGCAGGACGTACACTTCGTTCTTGTAGTTCTCGCCCTTGGTCCAGAGTTCGATCTGCGCGAGCGTCTGGTTGGTGAACGAAGCAGACATCACGAACGACGGGTGGCCGGTGGCGCAACCGAGGTTCACCAGGCGACCCTTCGCCAGGATGATGATCTGCTTGCCGTCCGGGAACTTCACCAGGTCGGTGCCGGGCTTCACTTCGGTCCAGTCGTAGTTCGACAGCGCGGCGATCTGGATCTCCGAGTCGAAGTGGCCGATGTTGCAGACGATCGACATCGGCTTCATCGCCTTCATGTGATCGGCGGTGATGACGTCGGCGTTGCCGGTCGCGGTCACGAAGATGTCGGCGCGGGTCACAGCCTCTTCCATCGTCACGACCTCGAAGCCCTCCATCGCCGCCTGCAATGCGCAGATCGGGTCGACTTCGGTGACCATCACGCGCGCGCCGCCGTTGCGGAGCGACTGGGCCGAGCCCTTGCCGACGTCACCGAAACCAGCGACCGCGGCAACCTTGCCGGCGAGCATGACGTCGGTCGCGCGACGGATCGCGTCGACCAGCGATTCCTTGCAGCCGTAGAGATTATCGAACTTCGACTTGGTGACCGAGTCGTTGACGTTGATCGCGGGGAACGGCAGCTCGCCCTTCTTGGCGATCTCGTACAGGCGGTGGACGCCCGTGGTGGTCTCTTCCGAGACGCCCTTCAGGTTCTTGACGGTCTCGGTCAGGTAACCGGGGTTCTTCGCGACGTACGCCTTCAGCGCACGCTGCATCTCGACCTCTTCCTCGTTCTCGGGCTCGGGCATCGTGTGGCCGGCTTCAAGCTTGGCACCCCAGAGCGCGAACATCGTCGCGTCGCCGCCGTCATCGAGGATGATGTTGGCGGTCTGGCCCTCGACGTCGCGATCCCACTGGAAGATGTCGCCGACATAGTTCCAGTAATCCGCGAGGCTCTCGCCCTTGATCGCGAACACCGGCACGCCGGTCGCGGCGATCGCTGCGGCCGCGTGATCCTGCGTCGAGAAGATGTTGCAGGTCGCCCAGCGGACGTCGGCGCCAAGCGCGGTCAGCGTCTCGATCAGCACCGCGGTCTGGATCGTCATGTGCAGCGAGCCGGTGATCCGCGCGCCCTTCAGCGGCTGCGACGGGCCGAATTCGGTGCGCAGCGACATCAGGCCGGGCATCTCGGTCTCGGCGATGTTGATCTCGGCGCGGCCGAAATCGGCGAGGCTGATGTCGGCGACGACGTAGTCGGTCTTCGCGGGGGCGAGGGTGGTGGCCACAATGGGTCTCCTGGAAATTCTGTGATCGGCGAGCCTCATGCCCGTGCCGGATGCCGTGCCACTTAGGGGATCGGAGGGCTCAAATCAAATATAAAGATATCTTTATATGATGCCTGGAGAGGCGGTCTTGCGATCGTCAACGCTACCTTTCCTCCCCCGCCAGGGGGAGGTGGCGCCGAAGGCGACGGAGGGGGAGGACACGGAACAGGCGTTTCCCTTACCTCCCCCTCCGTCAGGCAAGTGCCTGCCACCTCCCCCTGGCGGGGGAGGATTTCAGGCCCGCCCCGTCTCCGCCACCAGCAACCGCGGGTCCACGCCGGCCTGCGCGAACGCCATCGTCCAGCGATCTTCCGCTGCGGTATCGAACAGCAGTTCGGTATCGCCGAGCACGTTGAACCATCCCGGCCGTGACAACTCGCCTTCCAGCTGCCCGCCGTCCCAGCCGGCATAGCCGAGCGCCACCACCCACTGCGACGGCCCCCGCCCCTCGGCGATCGCGCGCAGCACGTCGACCGTGCTCGACAGCTTCCAGAGCCCGGCGACGTCGACACTATCCTGGCCGCCCCAATCCGCCGAATGCAGCACGAAGCCGCGCCGCGGCTCGACCGGGCCGCCGAAATGCACCGGCGCATTCGGCGCGTCGCCCGGCTCGATCCCGAACTGTTCGAGCAGGTCGTGGAAGCCAAGGCCATCGATCGTCGCGCCCAGCCCGATCCCGATCGCGCCGTTCTCGTCGTGGCTGCACATCGCGATCACCGCGCGGGCGAACCGCGGATCGCTCATCCCCGGCATCGCCAGCAGGAATTGTCCGGAAAGAAAGGCGGTCTTGTCCATCCATCGCACCATAGTGGTGAAGGCGGGCACCCGCCACGCTTGAAATCAATGCCTGACCGTACGAGGTACGGGCCGCCCGCGATCACTGCGCGGCGACAGGAGATTCAGAATGACGATCAGCGTCGGCGACCGGCTTCCCACCACCACTCTCGTCAAGGCCACGGCTGATGGCCCAGACCAGGTCGATACCGACAGCTTCTTCAAGGGCCGCAAGGTCGCGCTGTTCGCGGTGCCGGGCGCGTTCACGCCGACCTGCTCGGCCAAGCACCTGCCGGGCTTCGTCGAGAAGGAAGCCGAACTGAAGGCCAAGGGCGTCGACGAGATCGCCTGCGTCTCGGTCAACGACGCGTTCGTGATGGGCGCGTGGGGCAAGTCGGCGGGCGCCGGCGACATCACGATGCTGGCGGACGGCAATGGTGACTTTGCCAAGGCGATCGGCCTGACGATGGACGGCTCGGGCTTCGGCATGGGCATTCGCAGCCAGCGCTATTCGATGCTGGTCAACGACGGCGTGGTCGAGCAGCTGAACGTCGAGGCACCGGGTGAGTTCAAGGTGAGCTCGGCCGAACATTTGCTCAGCGAGATCTGATGTCAGGGGGCGGGAGCGATGCCCGCCCTCACTGCCCCCCCCCCGGCGGAGGCCGGGGCCCAACTGGCAGGGCCGAGGTAACTTTGGACTGCCCGCTGTTACATCCGTCCCCCAATTGGGCCCCGGCCTCCGCCGGGGTGGTGCATTAACGCCGAGTGCGCAGTAACCGTGCCCATCCGCCGCAGTCTTGCCACCGTAACCGGCGCCACCTAACACTGGGCGATGACAACCGCATCCGACCTCGTCGCCGAACTCGACCGCCTCTACCGCGCTTCTGTCGAGCGCCTCCAGTCCGCAATGAGCGCCTACATCGCCGACGGCACCGTGCCCGATCCGGCTGCCCGCACCGACGGCTCGTTCGCTTATCCCGAAATTCGCCTGACATATAAGGGCGGCGTCGACCGGCCTACGCCGCTGCGCTCGTTCGGCCGCCTCGTCACCGCCGGCGAATACAAGATCAGCGTTACCAAGCCCGCGATCTTCGCTGCGTATCTCACCGAACAGCTCACCCTGCTGATCGAGGATTACGACGTCACCGTCGAGGCGGTCGAGGGTCGCCAGGAGATCCCGTTCCCGTATGTGATCGAGCCCGGCCACGCGCTGAGCCTCGACGAGGTCTCCGCCTCCGAACTCGCGCGCTTCTTCCCCGCGACCGAGCTCGCGCATATCGGCGACGAGATCGCCGACGGCCTCTGGATCGCGCAGGACGAGACCCGCCCGCTCGCGCTGTTCGACGGCCTGCGCACCGACTTCAGCCTTGCCCGCCTGCGCCATTACATGGGCACGCCGGCCGAGCATGCGCAGCGCTTCGTACTGTTCACCAACTATCACCGCTATGTCGATGAATTCGTTCGCTGGGCCGGCACGCAGCTTGGTGAGGGGTCGCGCTTCACAAGCCTGTCGGGCGCGGGCGGGATCACGATTTCGTCGGGCGACGACATCGACAAGATCATCTCCGACAGCGCATGGCGGCGTCACCAGATGCCCGCCTATCATCTGATGGCGGACGATCGCACCGGCATCACGCTGGTCAACATCGGCGTCGGCCCGTCCAACGCGAAGACGATCTGCGACCATCTCGCGGTGCTCCGCCCCGAGGCCTGGCTGATGATCGGGCATTGCGGCGGCCTGCGACCGAGCCAGCGGATCGGCGACTACGTTCTCGCGCACGCCTATCTGCGCGACGACCATGTCCTCGACGACGTCCTGCCGCCGGAAATTCCGATCCCCGCGATCGCCGAAGTCCAGCTCGCGATGGCCAAGGCCGCCGAGATCGTCTCGGGCCAGTCGGGCGAGGAACTGAAACGGCGCCTCCGGACCGGCACGATCGTCACGACCGACGATCGCAACTGGGAACTTCGCTATTCGAAGTCGGCGCTGCGCTTCTCGCTGTCGCGCGCGGTCGGTATCGACATGGAATCGGCGACTATCGCCGCGCAAGGGTATCGCTTCCGCGTGCCCTACGGCACGCTACTGTGCGTCTCGGACAAGCCGCTCCACGGCGAGCTGAAGCTGCCGGGACAAGCGAACCGCTTCTACGAACGCGCGATCAGCGAGCATCTGCGGATCGGCATCGAGGCCTGCGAACAGTTGAGACTCGAAGGATCGAAGCTCCACAGCCGCAAGCTCCGCGCGTTCGACGAGCCGCCGTTCCGGTAAGACGGGCTGGTAATTACGGAGCGGATCGGCCGCTAATGCGTTACGCACCCGGAATCACTTTTGAGGGAGCACAGCCGTGGCCGATACCGACACGCCCGAAACGGACGCCAAGAAGCCCGTCACGCGCCGCCGCGCACCGCGCACGACCAGCGCGCCAAAGCCTGTAACGGCCAAGGCGACTGGCGCGAAGCCGGCTGCTGCGGCAAAGCCGGTCGCGGCCGAAAAGTCCGTCGCGGAGAAGCCAGCCACGGCAACGCCGCGCAAGGTTGCGGCCAAACCGGCGCCAAAGCCGCGCTCTACGAAACGCAGCACGCCGCGGCCGCCTGCGTCGCGCAAGCCAGCCGCCAAGTCTCCCGTGACGGCCGCGACCGACAAGGTCGGTGGCAAATGGGGTGCTGCCGCGATCGCGGGCGGGGTTGCCGTAATCGGTGCCGCGGCCGCGTTGTTCACGTTGCGCGGTAGTACGCCGAAGCCTGCTCCGCCCACGCCGGCGGCGCCGGAGCCCAAGGGCAAGGGCGCGCATCAGGCTGACGGCACGGATTCATCGAAGTCGTTCGAGGCCGGGATTGCCGACGAAGGCACGATCCCCGAGTAACGTTACCTACCCCAGCAGTTCACCCCCCCGATAGCACGCCACCCCGGCGAAGGCCGGGGCCCAGTTGGGGGACGTTGTTAACGGAGCGATGAGCTTCGTTACTCAGGACGTTCCAACTGGGCCCCGGCCTTCGCCGGGGTGGATGCCTTGGCAGGGGTCACCTTCCAATGTTCCCCCGCGGAGGCGGGGCCCCAGCTAAAGCCAAACTAGCCCTCGTGACCCTGGGCCCCCGCCTCCGCGGGGGAACTAGATAGTATCGAATAGCGTGCCCCAAATCACCGTCACCAGCCCGACGGCTTCCCCTTGTTCTGGACGTCCAGCCACTTCTTCAACGGCGCGAAATACTCGACCAGCGCCGCGCCCGACATCTCGCGGCTGCCGGTGAACACCTGCAGCGCATCCGGCCAGGGCTTCGATTGCCCCATGCTCAGCATCGCGTTCAGCTTCGTGCCCACCGCCTTGTCGTCATAGAACGAACAGCGATGCAGCGGCCCCTTCCAGCCGGACTGGTCGCACGCCGCCTTGTAGAACTGGAACTGCAACACCCGCGCCAGGAAGTACCGCGTGTACGGCACCGCCGCCGGGATATGGTATTTCGCCCCCGCATCGAACTTGGTCTCGTCGCGCGCCACCGGCGGCTTGATTCCCTGATACTGGAGCCGCAATTGATCCCACGCCGCCTGATAGCCGGTCGCCGGGATCTGGCCCGAGAACACGCCCCAGCGCCATTTGTCGATCAGCAACCCGAACGGCAGGAACGCGACCTTGTCCATCGCCTGTCGCAGCAGCAGCCCGATGTCCTTGTCCGCGCTCGGCACCTTCGCCGGATCGAGCAAGCCGATCTTCACCAGGTAATCCGGCGTGATCGACAACGCGACGGTATCGCCGATCGCCTCGTGGAAGCCGTCGTTCGCACCGTTCGCGTACAGGAACGGCTGCGCCTTGTACGCGCGCTGGTAGTAATTGTGGCCGAGTTCGTGGTGAATCGTGACGAAATCGTCCGCGTTGACCTTCGTGCACATCTTGATCCGGATATCGTCCTTGTTGTCGATATCCCATGCCGACGCATGACAGATCACGTCGCGGTCCGCCGGCTTGGTGATCTGCGACCGTGTCCAGAACGTATCCGGCAATGGCGCAAAGCCCAGCGACGAATAGAAGCCCTCGCCCTGCTTCACCATCTTGAGCGGGTCATAGCCCTTCGCCTTGAGCAGCTCACCGGTATCGTAGCCGACGTCCCCCGCCCCCTTCGGCGCGACGATGTCGTAGATGTTGCCCCATTCCTGCGCCCACATGTTGCCGAGCAGGTCGCTGCGGATCGGTCCGGTCTTGGCCTGTACCGCGTCGCCGTACTTCTCGTTGAGCTTCCACCGCGTATAGGTGTGGAGCGCCATGTACAGCGGCTCGACCTGCTTCCAGATCTTGTCGGTCAGCGCGGCGAACTGCTCGGGCGTCATGTCGTAGCCCGAGCGCCACAGTGCGCCGACGTCCTTGTAGCCAAGCTCGCGCGCGCCCTCGTTCGAGATCGACGTCATCTTCGCATAGTCGCTGCGCATCGGCGCGCCGACCTTGTCGTTCCAGCTGGTCCACATCTCGGTCAGCTTGGCCGGATCGCGCACCGAGCCCATCGCCGCCTCGATGTCCGAGCCGTTGATCGGCTTGCCGTCGAGCGTGCCCATGCCCTTGCCGTAGGACGACGACATCTTGGTGGTGAGCGTCGACAGCTCCTCGGACGCCCCCGCACGCGTCGGCGCCGGCAGCGTCAGGCCGCCACGCAGCAGGTCGAGCTTGCGCTTGGTATCGAACGACAGCCCCGGCAGCGACGCGTACCGCGCGGCACCGAGCGCATACTTCACGCCGAGATCGGTCATCTCCGCGCCCGACTTCGCCGCCAGCGCATCGGTATCGTCGGTGATGTAGGTCGCATTGACCCACGCCACGCGATTGGCATCGAGCGATGCGGCGGCCATCGCCTGCTCGGCCTCGGCGACGAAGGCATCGGCCTGCGCGACGGTGGGCGTGCCGGTCGCGGTGGGTGGTGCGGGTGCGGTTTGGGCGCTAGCGGGCACGGCGATCGCGTACGCAAGCGCGATCAGAGAGACTTTGCGGATCATGTAATTCCCCTGGATTATGCGCCCAGAGTGATCACCCGCCGCCGCCCGGTCAACTGCCATCCGGTCACAATCCTCTCCCGCCAGGGGGAGGTGGCTGGTGCTTGCCAGACGGAGGGGGAGGTAAGGTGTAACCGCTGTTCCGTGTCCTCCCCCTCCGTCACCTTCGGCGACACCTCCCCCTGGCGGGGGAGGATCTATCGGTGGAGCCAAGTCAGGCCGCGAGGAAGTCTGCGATCGCCTGGCCGAGTTCTGGCTTCACCACCGCACTCATATGCCCGCCCGGCGTCTCGACATAGGTTCCGTTCGGCAGGACCGCCGCTAGATCGGGTGCCGAACCATTATCCTGGTCCTCCCCGCCGCACACGACCAAGGTCGGCTGCTGAATCGCCTTCACGGAGTCGAGCGGCGTGTCGACGAACGTCTCGAGGATGCCGAGCAACGCGACCGGATCGCCGCCAGTCGTCTTCAGGAACGCCTCGGCCAGCCATTCGGGCGTGCCCTGGACGTGCTGCCCCAGCTTGGTCAGGATGTTCCGGAAATGCCCGGCGCGACGCGAGGTGTGCGTCAGACCCTCCAGACCCATGCCCGAGAAGATAACGCGCCGCGGCGTTGCCCCCGTCGCAAGCATCCGCGACGTGGTCCGCGCACCAAGCGAATAACCCCCGAGATCATACTCGGTCAGTCCCAGATGCGCGATCAACGCATGTCCGTCCTGCGTCAGCGCGTCTGCAGGGTACGCCTCCAGACCGTGCGGCCTCTCACTGTCGCCATGCGCGCGCAGGTCCGGCATGATCACGCGGAAGCCCTTGGCCGCGATCTTCGCCGCGTGGCCGTAGCGGATCCAGTTCGTCTTCGCGTCCGAGAAATACCCGTGGATCAGCACGACTGGTCGACCTTCCCCGACCTCGTGCCATGCCAGCCGGGCGCCGTCGAAGCTCTCGAAATACTGGGTCTTGCTCGGGGTGCTGGCCACGGTCTCATCCTGTCGTGATGGGGTGCCGCCAATTCGGTCTCTCGGTCCGGAGTGTCAACCCGCGGACGCCCGACAAAGCATGGCGGCGACTCTCGCGACCCGCGACCAACCAATAAAAACCGCGCCGCCATTATGAAATGACGGCGCGGCGATGTCGGTCGGAGCTCGAGAAGAACGGGGCTTGATGGCCGCCCCGCTACGCCTTCTGCAGATGCCGCCGCCCGAGGAGTTCGGCGATCTGCACCGCGTTCAGCGCCGCTCCCTTGCGGAGGTTGTCGCTGACGCACCACAGGTTGATGCCGTTCTCGACGGTCGGATCCTCGCGGACGCGGCTGATGTACGTCGCGAAGTCGCCGACGCACTCGATCGGGGTGATGTAGCCGCCGTCCTCGCGCTTATCGACCAGCATGATGCCGGGCGCCTCGCGAAGGATGTTCTGCGCCTCCTCGGCCGAGATCTCGTTCTCGAACTCGATGTTGATCGCTTCCGAATGGCCGACGAACACCGGCACGCGGACGCAGGTCGCGGTGACCTTGATCTTCTTGTCGAGGATCTTCTTGGTCTCGACGACCATCTTCCACTCTTCCTTGGTCGAGCCGTCGTCGAGGAAGCTGTCGATGTGCGGGATCACGTTGAACGCGATCTGCTTGGTGAACAGCTTGGGCTCCGCCGGATCGCCGACGAAGATGTTGCGGCTCTGCTCGAACAGCTCGTCCATGCCCGCCTTGCCCGCGCCGGACACCGACTGGTAGGTCGAGACGACCACACGCTTGATCACCGCCGCGTCGTGCAGCGGCTTGAGCGCGACCACCATCTGCGCGGTCGAGCAGTTCGGGTTGGCGATGATGTTGCGGACCTTGTAGCCGTCGATCGCCTCGGGGTTCACCTCGGGGACGATCAGCGGCACGTCGGGGTCCATGCGGTAGAGCGACGAATTGTCGATCACCACGCACCCAACGGCGGCAGCGATCGGCGCGTAGACCGCGGTGCCCTCGGAGCCGATTGCGAACAGCGCCATGTCCCAGCCGTTCCAGTCGAAATGCTCGATGTTCTGGCATTTGATCTGCTTGCCGGTGTCGCCGTAATCGACCATCAGCCCCTGGCTGCGCGACGATGCGACGCAGGCGATCTCGTCCGCCGGAAACTCGCGCTCCGCCAGGATATTGAGCATCTCGCGCCCGACATTGCCGGTCGCGCCCGCGACCACCACCCGATAACCCATGTCATAACTCCGATTGGACTTGGCGGCGCCCTAACGTCGTTGCGTCGCAAGGTCCAACGGCTTTCGACTTGTTGCGCGGATAGATGGGGTTTGGAGGAGAGGTTACCCCCTTCTCCTTGTTCTCCCGCGAAGGCGGGAGCCCAGGCTGGCCCCCCGCCTTCGCGGGGGAACATACTTCTAAGCGCCTTCTTTCTGTACCACCCCGGCGGAGGCCGGGGCCCAGTTGGACAGGTCGCCGTAACGGCGGACCGCGCTTGATCAGCGACGTTCCCCAAATGGACCCCGGCCTACGTCGGGGAGGTGCTCAGTTGTTGAGGTGAAAGCCGAGTTGGACCAGCGCTTACTTCTCCGGGACTGGTGACGGGACGAGCGCTGCTCCGGAAGCCGCCGGCTTGTCCTTCACCGTCCGGTCGAGGAAGTTGAGGATCGTACCCCAGACATGCTCGCTGATCCCCGGCCCCGACACGCGGTGCGTGTAGCCGGGGTAGAACATCATCTCGAACGGCGTCGCGGTCGCCTGCATACGCGCGGCGACCTTGGTCGAATTGTCGAGGAACACGTTGTCGTCCGCCATCCCGTGGATCAGCAGCAGCGGATCGACGATGCGATTAGCCTCCTCGACCGCCGCCGACGTCGAGTAGCTCGCAGGGTCCTTCGCCGGGTCGCCGAGATAGCGCTCGGTATAATGCGTGTCGTACAGCTGCCAATCGGTGACCGGCGCACCTGACACCGCCGCTGCGTACACGCCCGGCGTCTTCTCCAGCATCTTCAAGGACATATAGCCGCCATAGGACCAGCCATAGGTCGCGATCTTGCTCGGCTCGACGAACGGCAGCGACTTCAGATAGTTCGCCCCCGATAGCTGGTCCTCGACCTCGACCGTTCCCATCGCGTGATAGATCTGGTCCTCGAAGGCCTTGCCGCGGTTGTACGAACCGCGATTGTCGATCTTGAAATAGATCCAGCCGCGATCGACGAGATATTGCGGCAGTGCACCCTGCCAGCCGCGCGTGACCTGCTGGCCGGTGCCGGGGCCGCCGTAATGTTCGAAGAACACCGGGTATTTCTTGCCGGGCTCCAAGGGCGGCGTGATCATCTCATAGTGGAGCGTCATGCCGTTCTTCGCCTTCAACGTCCCGAACTTGGTTTCCTGATGGCTCGCGAGATACGGGTAGTAAGGATGCCCCTCGACCACCGCATTCTCGTTGATCCACGAGATCCGCTTGCCCGTCGCATCCGCCAGATACACCTGCGTCGGCTGCTTCGGGTTCGAGCGTGAGATGATAAAGCGGCTGGCCGCGGCATCCATCGTCGCGCTGTTCCACCAGCCGGCCTCGGTCAGCCTGGTGATCGCGTTCGGCTTCGCGACGTCGACCGAATAGAGCTGCTGCTCGAGCACGTCGTCCTTGTTGCCGAGGAAGAACAGGCGGCCCTTGGTTTCGTCCACGCCGACCAGATCGGTGACCACCCAGTCGCCCTTGGTAAGCTGCGTCCACTTGCCCGATGCGAAGCGGTAGAGCTGGCCGTACCCGCTCCGCTCCGAGCGCCAGATCAGGCTGCCGTCTTTCAGCACATGATACGAATCGGACAGGTTGAGCCAGCTCTTCACGCCCGATTTCTCGGTGAACAGCACGGTCGACTTGCCCGTCGCGGGATCGATGCGGAGCATTTCCAGCAGCTTCTGGTCGCGGCTCTGGCGCTGGACCAGCAGCATGCGGCCATCCGGCGTCCAGTCGACCCGCGCGAGATAGATGTCGGGGTTGGTCCCGAGATCGACCTTCACCTGCCCCGAACCATCGGGCTTCATGATATACAGGTCGACCAGCACGTTCGGCGTGCCCGCCGCCGGATAGCGCTGCTCGTACACCTTGGTCCCGGTCGCGCCGATCGACGCCCGTGTCGCGGTATGGACCGGTGCCTCGTCGAACCGCTCGACGGCGACATACTGCTCGTCGGGTGACCACCAGTATCCGGTGCGACGATCCATCTCCTCCTGCGCGACGAACTCCGCCTCGCCGAAATGAACGGTGCCGCCGCCGCCAGTTGTAACCGCGCGCGCGTCGCCACCGGTCAGCGGCTGGACGAACACGTTCTGGTCGCGGACGAACGAGACGAAGCCGCCCTTGGGGCTGACCACCGGATTCAGCTCGCCACCCGGCGTATTGGTCAGCCGCCGAACCTTGCCATCCAAGCTCGCCAGATACAGGTCGCCATCGAGCGGCACGAGGATCGACTTGCCGTCGGGTGCCCAGTCATAGGCCACGATCCCCTTCTGCCCGCCGATCCGCGCCCGTTCGCGCTGCATCTTCTCGGCTTCGGTCAGCTCCGCGCCGCTGCCGACCTTCTTCGAATCGACCAGCATCCGCGCCTGCCCGGTGGCGGTATCGACCGCCCACAGATCGAACCGCTCCTTCTCGTCGTCGCGATTGCGCAGCGACGTCAGCAGCGAGCCGTCGGGCGACAGGCGCACCGCGCGCGGCTGTTGTCCCGATAGATCCGGATTGCCGAATACCCGCGCCATCGTCAGATCGCCGGGCTTGGCAGCCTCAACCGGCTTTGCGGGTTCGGCTGGTCCACCAGCGGGTACGGCGGCGGGTACGGCAGCGGGCGTGACCTGATCAGCGGCCATCGCGGCGGTTCCGACCGAAGCAAGTGCAAGCCCGAGCAACCATGTGCGCATCCTGTAGACTCCGTGGGATCATGCCGCCGGACACGTCCCGGCGGCCCGTCAGTAACGATGGCGCGTTATCGCGATGGCTGGCGGCGGCGTAAAGGCCGCATCTGGCGTGAATTTCGCGTACCGGACCGGCGCGCGAACGAAAAATGAAGTCACTTTGCGATAATTAATGACGAATAAACCATGTCTTTACGCGCTTCGTATAGTGAAAAGGACGATAAGGATGTGCGGCCTGAGACTTGCCGCGACGCATTACGTCCGGGGCATGATGATTTCGAACGCGCAAACACTCGTCGGGCCGTCAAGCGCATGGGACGCGCTCGTTCGCCTGGGCGCGGCGGATGGCAGCGCGGTCCACCCGCATTTGCGGCGCCTGACCGCAGGTGGTGCGGGGCAGCGCAACCTGTCCGACGCGGTCCACGCGTTGTGCTCGGTCCACGGTCATCACCCAGGGATGATCGCTGACGTCCGCGCGCGCGGTGTCCAGCCCGATGCGACCGAGTGGCTCGGCGATGCAGCGGCCGGGTTTGCCGGCGAACGGGGCTATCTGGCACAACTCACCGCCGCCGTGGGTCCCCTGCCCTCGACACCGGGCCAAGCCGTAAGCGAGTCGGCGCTGGTCGCGGAACGCCATGCGCTGGAGATGCTGGCGCGGTCGGAGCGGACCGGATGCGCGACCGGTGCCGCCGCCGCCCTGGTCCTCGACTGGACGGCAATCCGCCGCGTCCTCGACGTCGCGGCCGAACGGTTTGGTCTTGCCGTACCGCCCTCGACCTTTCCACCCGAATCCGAGACCGCCGCCGCGATTGCCGTGCTCGCAGCGTCACCCGGTTGCGAACGCGCGATCCTGTTCGGGGCGCAGCAGCTGTTCGCCCAGCACCGCGGCCTCTGGTCGCTGCTGGAAGCGCGCGCAAGTGCCCGCGGAGATCTGTGACCGCTTGCGCAAGTCAGCGCATTCCCTCTATCCATACCCGGTATTCAGAACCGGACGGGACATCGCATGAAGCGCTTCGAGGGCACCCAGAGCTACGTCGCGACCGACGATCTGAAGGTCGCGGTCAACGCCGCCGTCACGCTGCGCCGCCCGCTGCTGATCAAGGGTGAACCCGGCACCGGCAAGACCGTCCTCGCCTACGAGATCGCCAAGGCGCTCGGTGCGCCGCTGATCGAATGGAACATCAAGTCGACCACCAAGGCGCAGCAGGGCCTGTACGAATATGACGCAGTCGCGCGCCTGCGCGACGGCCAGCTCGGCGACGCACGCGTCCACGACATCGGCAACTATATCCGCAAGGGCAAATTGTGGGAGGCGTTCACCCAGCCCGCCCCGCCCGTCCTGCTGATCGACGAAATCGACAAGGCCGACATCGAGTTCCCGAACGACCTGTTGCAGGAACTCGATCGGATGGAATTCCACGTCTACGAGACCAAGGAAACGGTGCGCGCGGTCGAGCGCCCGATCGTCATCATCACCAGCAACAACGAGAAGGAACTGCCCGACGCGTTCCTGCGCCGCTGTTTCTTCCACTACATCAAATTCCCCGATCGCCAGACCATGCAGGCGATCGTCGACGTCCACTTCCCCGGCATCCAGAAGATCCTCGTCACCAAGGCGATGGACCTGTTCTACGACGTCCGCGACGTCCCCGGCCTGAAGAAGAAGCCCTCCACCAGCGAGTTGCTCGACTGGCTGAAGCTGCTCCTCCACGAGGACATGCCGCTGGACGTGCTGCAGAACCGCGATCCGACCAAGGCGATCCCGCCGCTGCACGGCGCGCTGCTGAAGAACGAACAGGACGTCATGCTGTTCGAACGCCTCGCGTTCATGGCGAAGCGGCAGAAGAACCAGGGGTAAGGGCAACCTTAACGCCGGCGGCCTTACGATAGGGCGATGCACGACCGTCCAGCCCTGCCGAACCTGCGCACGAATTCGGTGTTGGCGGCGATCGTCGTCATGGCCTTGGCACTCCGGGTGCTCAGCGCCGGTGGCGGACTATGGGTCGACGAGGCCTGGTCGGCCGAGATGTTGCGTCATGTGCGATCGCCGCTCGATATCGTGCTGGCGATCAACCACGACAATAATCACCATTTGAACGGCCTGTGGATGTGGCTTGTCGGCTATGGCGCGCCCCCGCTGGCGTTGCGCGCCTTCTCGATCGCGACGGGAACCGCGACCGTCGTCGTCGCGGCTGCGATCGGGTCACGGCACAGCGTCCGGCATGGGATCGTCGCGGCATCGCTGTTCGCGGTGTCGCCGATCATGGTCAACTATGGATCGGAAGCCCGCGGCTACATGCCGATGCTGCTCGCCTTGATGACGATGATCTGGCTCGTGGCACGCTGGCTTGCGGAAGGGGACGGGACACCGGGGCCCAGATGGCGGCTCGCCATATTGGCGGCGCTTGGCCTGTTTTCGCAACTGACGATGGTATTCGGACTGGGCGCGATCGCGATCTGGGCGACCTTCGTCCTGGAACGCCGCAAACCGACGGACAGCGCCGGAAAACGCGCCATCCGCCTTCTCCTGCCGACGATCGCCGTCGCCGTCGCGGTGTTTGGCGTCGTCCTCGGTGCAGCGGCCACCAGTCCGACCGGGCTGCAGGTCGGCGACTATGTCGGCTTCTCGGCCGCATCGCTGTGGAACGCCCTTGCAGTCATGGTGGCCGCGAGCATCGGCGCATTGACGTCGCCTCCGTGGTTCGTTCTCACCGTGATGATCGGCATTCTGGCATGTCTCGCGTGCGTTTTGCGAAGGCGCGACACGATCGGTGTCCTGTATCTTGCGACAATTGTCGGTCTGCCCGTCGCGCTCGCACTGCTGCGGGTCGGCAACACCGGCATCCCGCGATATTTCCTGCTGTCGTCGGTCGGCATCCTTCTCCTGCTCGCCGGCCTGTTGGCGGATGGACTCGGCAAGCGTGGTGCCACCCGCGCCGCAAGTGCCGCTCTCCTGGCGATCATCGTGATCGCGTGCATCCGGGACGATCTGTCGCAGGCAGCGAAGCGCCGCGGTGACACCGGCGCGGCGATCGCGACGATGGCAGCACTCCGTCCGAACGGTGCCACCGTGCTCGTCGAGCATGTCCGCCCCGTCGCGACGCTGCGAGTCGGAGCGGCGGAGCGAGGATATCGTCTCCGCATCGTCCAGGATTGCCCGGCGCCGGACTTTCTCAACGTCGACTTGCCGGACGGACGCGCGGCCCCGCGATCGACGATACGTTGCGCCGTCCGCTATCGCCTGCTCGTGCTTCGTCGGCGAGGCGTCTTGTCCGGCGTCGACTGGGCGCTGTACGGCCGCGCCGACTTGCCCGAAAAATACGTCGGGACCCCGGGTTAACCATAGGCTGCAACCGACCGGTCATCCGGCAGCCGCTATCCGATAATCATGAAGCGAATTCCTCAAACGCTCCTCACGCTCGCAATCGCCGCCGCAGCGGCGGCCAGCGCCAACGCCAGCTCGTTGCTAGACTATGTCGGTCAGTGCGTCCCGTTCGCCCGCGCCGCGTCCGGAATCCAGATCTACGGCAACGCCTGGACCTGGTGGGAGCAGGCCGACGGCAAGTACGAACGCACGCACAAGCCCAAGGAAGGCGCGGTGATCGTCTTCGAAAAGACCAAGCGGCTGCCGATGGGCCATGTCGCGGTGGTCAGCCGCGTGGTCGAGAAGCGCGTCGTCATGCTTACCCACGCCAACTGGTCGCGGCAGAACGGCGAACGCGGTCACGCCGAGCAGGACGTGACGCTGTTCGACGTCTCGCCGGGCAACGACTGGAGCGACGTGAAGGTCTGGTACAAGGACGTCGACGGCCTCGGTGGCGGGATCTACCCGGTCTACGGATTCATCTACGGCCACGCGCACGCTGCGCCCGAGCTCACCAGCCGCAACCCCGATTACGTCGGCGCATTGATCGATGCGTATGTCCCCGTCAGTGGAGAACCCATCGCACGGTGACTCTGCGTCCCTACCTGGAAAGGAGGGGAGCGGAGAAGGTCGGCGGACTTCAGATTCTAACCATTGCCGCCACCCGCGAAACCGTGCCACCACCGTCGCGGCAAAGACGGTGGGAATGACGATGCGGCTCAAGACTCTGACGACGATCACGCTGGCATTGCTCGCGACTGCCGCGCCCGCGATCGTCGGTGCGCAAAAGGAAAAATCACCGCCCCCCGGCGGCGACATCCCCGCCAAGTTCGTACCCGCCAATGCCAGCTTCGATTTCGACCGTCGCGAAGTCGACATCCCGATGCGCGACGGCGTGACGCTCCACGCCGTGATCCTCCAGCGCAAGGGCCTTACCGACGCCCCGATCCTGCTCCAGCGCACCCCGTACAATGCCGAGAGCAGCGCGAGCCGGTTTTCCAGCCCCAGCGGCGCACTGAACGTTCGCGCCTCCGACGCGATGTTCTTCGACGCCGGCTATATCCGCGTGTTCGAGGACGTCCGCGGCAAGAACGGCTCGAACGGCGCGTACATCAACGAACGCCCGCTGATCGGCCCGCTCAACAAGACGAAAGTCGATCACTCCACCGACGCCTACGACACGATCGACTGGCTCGTGAAGAACCTGAAGAACAGCAACGGCCGGGTCGGCATCATCGGTGGCAGCTATGACGGCATGATGGCGGCGATGGCGCTGGTGAACCCGCATCCCGCGCTGAAGGCCGCCGTCCCGATGAACCCGGTGATTAACACCTGGAAGGGCGACGACGACTTCCACGGCGGCGCGTTCCGCCAGATCGGCTATGATTACTACTACACGCAGGACGCGGCGAAGGGCGAGGCCGGCGACCTCTGGCGCGACGCGTATGACGATTACGACACCTTCCTTCGCGCCGGGTCCGCCAGCGCGTTCGTGAAAAGCCGCGGGCTCGAGCAGCTCCCGTTCGTCAACCGCCTCCACGATCACCCGACCTACGACGCGTTCTGGCAGGGGCAGGCGCTCGAGACGATCCTGCCCAAGCAACCGCAAACCGTGCAGACGCTCTGGGTCGCCAGCCAATGGGATCAGGAGGACATCTACGGCGCGGTCGCGGCGTATGAGGCGGTGTCGAAGGTCGATCCGAACCACGTCAACCACCTCGCGCTCGGCCCCTGGGCGCATGGCGGCGCGAACGGTGACGGCTCGACGCTCGGCGCGATCCGTTTCGATGCCGACACCGCGCTCTGGTTCCGCAAGAACGTCTTGCTCCCATTCCTCGACGGCGCGCTGAAGACCGGCGCGACGCCGCCCGCGCTCGCGCCCGTCACCGCGTTCCAGACCGGTACGAACCAGTGGCAGACGCTGGCGGGCTGGCCGAACTCGACCGCCACGCAGAAGCTCTATTTTCAGCCCGCCAACGGCCTCGGCGCCACCGCCCCCGCGCAGGACGGCCACGACGACTATATCTCCGACCCTGCCAAGCCGATCCCCTACCGCCTCCGCCCGATCCGCCCGACCTACGCGACCGGCTCGACGTGGCGGCAATGGCTCGTCGACGATCAGCGCCCGTTCTCCGATCGCACCGACGTGCTGACCTACCAGACACCGCCGCTGGCCAGCCCGGTCGCGATCGCCGGCGCGCCCGTCGCGGACCTGATCGCCAGCACCACCGGCACCGACGGCGATTTCGTGGTGAAGCTGATCGACGTCTACCCGGCGGAGTATTCCGACAAGCCCGAGATGGGCGGCTACCAGCTCGCCGTGTCGATGGACATTCTCCGCGGCCGCTACCGAGATAGCTTCGAGAAGCCGACCCCGATCGTCGCCGGGCAGCCCACGCATTTCCGCGTCGTCCTGCCCAACGCCAACCACGTCTTCCTCCCCGGCCACCGCATCATGGTGCAGGTCCAGTCGAGCTGGTTCCCGCTCTACGACCGCAACCCGCAGACCTACGTCCCCAACATCTTCGACGCGACGCCCGCCGACTACCGGAAGGCCACGATCAGCGTCTTCCACTCGGCCGCGCAGCCCAGCGCGATCGAACTGCCGATCGCTGCGGCGAAGTGACGGAGTGACCTCATGTTCCTGAACTTCCTCGACGAGCTCCGCAGCGCCGGCATCCCCGCCAGCCTCAAGGAGCACCTCATCCTGCTCGAGGCGCTCGATGCCGAGGTGATCGAGCGGACGCCCGAGGATTTCTACTACCTCTCCCGCGCGGTGTACGTGAAGGACGAGGGACTGCTCGACAAGTTCGACCAGGTCTTCGCCAAGGTCTTCCGCGGCCTCGCCACCAGCTACGGCACCGTCCCCGGCGAAGTCCCCGAAGACTGGCTCAAGGCAGTCGCCGAGAAGTTCCTGACCCCCGAGGAGATGGCGGCGATCAAGTCGCTAGGGTCGTGGGACGAGATCATGGAGACGCTCAAGAAACGTCTCGAGGAGCAGAAGGAACGCCATCAGGGCGGCAGCAAATGGGTCGGCACCGGCGGTACGAGCCCGTATGGCAACGGCGGCTACAACCCCGAAGGCGTCCGCATCGGCGGCGAAAGCACGCACAAGCGCGCGCTGAAAGTCTGGGACCAGCGCGAGTTCCGCAACCTCGACAACACCAAGGAACTCGGCACCCGCAACATCAAGGTGGCACTCCGCCGCCTGCGCCGCTTCGCACGTGACGGCGCCGCCGACGAACTCGACATCGACGGCACGATCGCCGGCACCGCGCGCCAGGGCTATCTCGACATCGTCATGCGCGCCGAGCGCCGCAATGCGGTGAAACTGCTGCTGTTCCTCGACGTCGGCGGCTCGATGGACCCGTTCGTCAAGCTCTGCGAGGAGCTGTTCTCGGCCGCGACCACCGAGTTCAAGAACCTCGAATTCTTCTACTTCCACAATTGCCCGTACGAAGGCGTGTGGAAGGACAACACGCGGCGGTTCGCGGAGCGCACGCCGATGTGGGACCTGCTCCACAAATACGGCCATGACTACAAGCTGATCTTCGTCGGCGACGCGTCGATGAGCCCGTACGAGATCACCCACCCCGGCGGCTCGGTCGAGCATTTCAACGAGGAGCCGGGCGCGGTGTGGATGCAGCGGCTGACGAATACCTATCCGGCGGCGGCGTGGCTCAACCCGGTGCCCGAGGCGCAATGGGGCTATTCGCAGTCGGTGCGGATCATCCGCGAACTGATGACCGACCGGATGTACCCGCTGAGCCTCGCGGGGCTCGACGACGCGATGCGCGAGCTGACGCGGAAACGATGAGTTTGGCGCGGTAGTTGGCTGACCGTAACGGAACCGTCACGGACGCGGTCGGTTTACCGGGTATCATTCCCTTCCCAAAGGAACGCCCGATGTCGTCGATCCCCAACTCCGCCATGCCGCACGCCAAGGTCCATCACGACGACGACCACAAGCCAAAGGCTGAGGCGAAGAAGACTGCCACGACCAGCGATTGGGTCGAGGACGCGACCGATGCCGCAAAGGCTGGCCTCGCGACGGCGACGGATGCGGTGAAGTCGCACCCGAAGACGGCGATCGCGGTTGGCGCGACCGTCATCGCGGGGATTGCTGCTGCGTTCGCGGCGCCTGCGCTACTGGCTAAGGACACGTCGGAGAAGAAGGCCCCAGTGAAGAAGCCCGAGACGAAGAAGCCGGCAAAGGCAAAGAAGCCGCACTGATACAAAGCTGCCGCCCCCACGCTCTCTACCACCCCGGCGAAGGCCGGGGCCCAATTGGGGGACGTCGCTAACTGAGCGCGCGCTTAGTTACTGCAACTTTTCCAATTGGGCCCCGGCCTCCGCCGGGGTGGTAGAAGGTGCCGGGGTAGTAGAGGGTTAGGTGCGGTTACCGCGAAGCGCGTGCGAGTAACACGCACCCGCCCCCCGCCTCTATGTTCTCCCGCGAAGGCGGGAGCCCAGACTGGGCTCCCGCCTTCGCGGGCGAACAAGCGTTTAGACGTTGGCCGGCAAACTAAACCCGGTCGACAAATCCGCCAGCCATCGCCACCGGCACGCCCGTAGTCCCCGGAAAGCTGATCGCCATGCCCTTCAGCGTCCGCACCGCCATATACGCGAACCCCTCGGCTTCCAGCGCGTCGCCGTTCCATCCGAGCACGTCTGTAGGCTCCACCACCAACCCGGTCCGCGCGGCGATCATCGCCAGCATCGTCGGATTACACCGACCACCCCCCGCAACCAGCAACCGAACCGGCCGAGCCGGCAAATGTCGCAAAGCCTCAGCCACCGTAGCGGCCGTAAACGCCGTCAAAGTCGCGGCCCCATCAGCAGCGGACAACCCCCGCGCCGGCTGGATCGTGAAATCATTCCGATCGAGCGACTTCGGCGGAGGTGCATCGAAAAACGGATGATCGAGCATCGCCGTCAGCACCGTCTCGTCCACCCGCCCGGACGCCGCCAACGCCCCCCCGGCATCATACCGGGCGCCAGTTTCCGCCTCGACCCAGCTATCGATCAATCCGTTCGCCGGCCCGGTATCGAACGCCACCAGCCCGTCGCGATCGGTCATCTGAGCCCGCTCCGGCGACATCTCGCGCGAATCATGCATGTCGAGCCCACCGGGAATGAAGGTGATGTTCCCGACCCCGCCGAGGTTCAGCACCGCGACCGGCCCCTCGAGCCCCGCCGCCAACGCCGCATGATACACCGGCAGCAATGGCGCGCCCTGCCCGCCCGCGGCCACATCCGCCGACCGAAAATCCGACACCGTCGTAATCCCGGTAGCGCGCGCGACCGCCGCCCCATCGCCGATCTGCCAGGTCCAGCGCCGATCCGGCCGATGCGCGATCGTCTGCCCGTGAAAGCCGATCACATCGACCTCCGCCGCCGCGACGCCCGCATCCGCCAGCAGCTTGTGCACCGCAAACACGTGCGCGCGCGTGATCAGCTCGCCCGCGGCGACCACCGGCGGGCTAGCCCGCGGCTTGTCGAACGTCAGCGCCATCCGCGTGGCTTCCGCGAGCTGCGCCCGCGCCGCATCCGAATAGGGCTCACCGCGAAACGCGATCGGCCGAACGAACGCCTCGCCATCGGTCTCGATCAACGCGGCATCGATCCCGTCGAGCGACGTTCCCGACATCAGTCCAATGGCCAGCATTCCGGTTCCTTCCCGCGCAATCTTCCCACTCATGCCGGATGCAATTTCGCCCGCCTAGAAAAAACCGAACTTTGCGCCTATGTGCGCGGGCTTCATGGCAACAACACTCCCCTCCCCGCCGAAGATCGGCATGGTCTCGCTCGGCTGTCCGAAGAACCTCGTCGACAGCGAGCGGATTCTCACCCAGCTGCGCGGCGACGGCTACCAGATGTCGCCCGACTACGCCGGCGCCGACATCGTCTTGGTCAACACCTGCGGCTTCCTCGACTCCGCCAAGGAGGAAAGCCTCGAGGCGATTGGCGAGGCGATCGCCGAGAACGGCCGTGTCATCGTCACCGGCTGCATGGGCAAGGAAGCCGATGCGATCCGCGCACGCTTCCCCCAAGTCCTCGCGATCACCGGCGCGCACGAATACGAGCAGGTCGTCGGCGCAGTCCATGAGGCCGCGCCGATGCCGCCGTCCGCGTTCCTCAACCTGATCCCCGACGCCGGCCTGAAGCTGACCCCGCGCCATTACAGCTATCTGAAGATCTCGGAGGGCTGCAACCACCGCTGCTCGTTCTGCATCATTCCGTCGTTGCGCGGCGATCTCGTCAGCCGCCGCCCCGACGCGATCCTGCGCGAGGCGGAGAAGCTCGTCGAAGCCGGCACCAAGGAACTGCTGGTCATCAGCCAGGATACGTCGGCGTATGGCGTGGACCTGCGCCACGCCAGCTGGCCAGTGAAGGCCGGCGGCCCGATGGCGCGCGGCGAGGCTCGCGAGGTCCGTGCGCACATGACCGATCTCTCGCGCGAACTCGGCAAGATCGCGCCGTGGGTTCGCCTCCACTACGTCTACCCGTATCCGCACGTCGACCATGTCATCCCGTTGATGGCGGAGGGCCTTGTGCTGCCGTATCTCGACATCCCGTTCCAGCACGCCGCGCCGTCGGTGCTGCGTCGGATGAAGCGCCCCGGCAACGACGCGAAAGTGCTCCAGCGCATCCACAACTGGCGCACCATCGCGCCCGACATCACGATTCGCTCGACCTTCGTGGTCGGCTTCCCCGGTGAGACCGAGGAGGATTTCCAGTATCTGCTCGATTGGCTCGACGAGGCGCAGCTCGACCGCGTCGGCGCGTTCCGATTCGAGCCAGTCGAGGGAGCCGCGGCGAACCTGCTCCCCGACCATGTGCCCGAAGAGCTGAAGGAAGAGCGCTACGCCCGCATCATGGAAAAGACCGCGGCCATCTCCGCGGCCAAGCTCCAGGCGAAAATCGGTCGCACGCTCGACGTGATCATCGATGCGGTCGACGAAGAAGGCGCAACCGGCCGTTCGAAGGCGGATGCGCCCGAGATCGACGGCGAAGTCTTCCTCCGCGACGCCGGTCACCTGACGGTCGGCGACATCGTCCCGGTCACGATCGAGGACGCCGACGATCACGACCTCTACGGTGTGCCCGTCTAATTAGCTGTTCCCCCGCGAAAGCGGGGGTCCAGGAATCTCGAACGATACCGTTGGTGATCCTGGACTCCCGCGTCCGCGGGAGAACGGCTAAGTTCGCGAGTCCGTCAGACGACGTTGCGGCCGGTGAACAGCTTCACCAGAACGACGATCACTGCGATCACGAGCAGGATGTGGATCAGCCCGCCTGCGACGTGGAAGGCGAAGCCCGCCAGCCAGAGGATCAGCAGGATGACGGCGATAGTATACAGCATGGTTGTGTCCCCTAAGACGTAAAAAAGGCTCCCGGCCGCTCAGTGAAACGTCCTTGTAACACAGCCTGTTCCGTCGCCATTTCTGCCACGGCGTAACCCGTTCAGTCCCCGCGATATTAATATCACGGCGTTGCGCCTGTCCGCCGCTTCTGCTTCGATACGGCAATGATCCTCCGCCTCCTCGCCGTCGCCGCGCTTCTGCCGGTCCCCGCCTTCGCGCAATCGCTCACCTCCGCCGAAGCCGCGCAGATCGACACCCTTGTTAGCGGTGCACTCGGCGACACCGGCGTCCCGTCCGCCTCGATCGCGGTAGTGCGTGGCGGCCGGATCGTGTTCGCCAAGGCGTACGGCAAACCGTCCGAGGCGATCGCCGTCGCCGACCCCAAGCTCCCGTACCAGATCGCCTCGATCTCCAAGCAGTTCACCGCCGCCGCGATCCTGCTGCTCGAGGACGAAGGCAAGCTCAGCCTCGACGACACCGTCGCGAAATACATCCCCGGCATCACCGGCGGCGACCGCATCACGATCCGCCAGTTGCTAAGCCACACCTCCGGCCTGCAGGACTATTGGCCGCAGGACTACAGCTTCGCGGCGATGGCCAAGCCCGTCTCGCCGCAAGGGATCGTCGATCGCTGGGCGAAGAAGCCGCTCGATTTCCAGCCGGGTACCCAGTGGCAATATTCCAACACGGGCTATGTCGTCGCCGGACTCATCGTGGAGAAGGTCGCGCACCAGCCGCTGCTCGCCTTCCTCCAGCAACGCATCTTCACGCCGCTCGACATCCGCGCGCTCGATCAGGACAAGGCGATCGGCAAGGCGTTCCCGCAAGGCTATGGTCGGTTCGCACTGGGTCCGGTCCGCCCGGAGACACCGAGCGCGGACGGCTGGCTCTACGCCGCCGGCGAACTGTCGATGAGCGCCGAGGATCTCGCCAAATGGGACGTCGCGCGCCTCAACCGCACCACGCTTCCCGCCGACGACTGGGCCGCACAGGAAACGCCGGTGAAACTCGCCGATGGATCGAGCAACGGCTACGGCCTCGGCGTCTTCACCGGCAGCGCGAGCGGCCGCCGCTATGTCGAGCACAGCGGCGAAGCGGTCGGCTTCCTGTCCGAGAACATCGTCTATCCCGACGACAAGGCCGCTATCGTCGTCCTGACCAACAGCTGGTTCAGCGACGCAGTCGGCCGGATCTCTGCCGGCGTCGCCAAGATCGTCCTGCCCGCCGCACCTGCCAGCGCCGAAGACACCGCCGCGCTTGCCGGGGCCCGTACCATCTACGACCAGCTCCGCACGGGTACGCTCGACCGCAAGCGGCTGACCGAAGACGCGAACTTTTACTTCAAGCCGGTCGCGCTCGCCGACTACAAGACCAGCCTCGGCGTACTCGGCGAACCGACCGCGTTCGTACAAACCGGCAAGACCCGCTTGCGCGGCGGCTTCGTCAACCGCACCTACCGCATCACCTATCCCGACCGCGCGCTCTCGCTCAGCACCTATGCCGAGCCGGGATCGAACGGTCGGTACGAACAACTCCTGGTGGCGCCCGCTTCATGACCGATTTCGCATCGATGCTCGTACCCGACCGGGGCCAGCCCGCGCGGACGATCCACGTCGTCCACCCCGACGCGTATGAAGGGTGGCTCGCCACCCGGTCACAGCGCGTTCGCACCACGATTGCCGCGCACCGGCTGGCCGGAAAGCCCGGCGACCGCGCCATCCTGCCGGGCGAGACCGCAGACGACTGGTCGATGCTGCTGGTCTGCAACGAGGCGTCGACGTCACCCTGGCGGATCGCCTCGCTCGGCGCGTCGCTTCCCGAAGGAACGTACCGCCTTGCAGAGGGCCCGGTCGGTGCGGCCGGGCTGGGCTGGATGCTCGCCCAGCATCAGTTCACGCTCTACGTGAAGCCCGACGCGGTCGGCGCTCGCGTTCTACTCACCACCGATGCCGCGCATATCGACGAGTTCGTCCAGCTGGCGCAGGCCACGGCGATGGTCCGCGATCTCGTCAACACCGGCGCGTCGGACATGGGGCCCGCCGATCTCGAAGCCGCCGCGGAAGCGCTCGCCAAGCGTCATGGCGGCACCGTTACGACCGTTCGGGGCGACGCGCTCGCAACCGGTTACCCGATGATCCATGCGGTCGGGCAAGCGGCCGGCAAGGACCGCGCGCCCCGGCTGATCGAACTCGAATGGGGCGATCCCTCGCATCCCCGGATCGCGGTGGTCGGCAAGGGCGTGACCTTCGACACCGGCGGCCTCGACATCAAGCCGTCCGCCGGCATGCGGCTGATGAAGAAGGACATGGGTGGCGCCGCGCACGCTCTCGCGCTGGCAAGCCTCGTGATGGCGGCCAAGCTGCCGGTCCGCCTCCATCTGCTGATCCCCGCGGTCGAGAATTCGATCGCCGGCAACGCCTTCCGCCCCGGCGATGTCCTCGCGACCCGCAAAGGCCTGACGGTCGAGAACACCAACACCGACGCGGAAGGTCGCCTCGTGCTCGGTGACGCGCTGACCAAGGCGGGCGAGAGCAGTCCGGAACTGATCCTCGACTTTGCGACGCTGACCGGCGCAGCCCGCGTCGCGCTCGGCCCGGACCTGCCGCCGCTGTTCACCGACGACGAATCGCTCGCCGACGATCTGCTCGCAGCCGGCATCGCACAATCCGACCCGATGTGGCGACTGCCGCTCTGGGACGGTTATGACGACATGCTGAAGTCGGATATCGCCGACATGGTCAATGCGCCCGATGGCGGGTTTGCCGGCGCCGTCACCGCCGCGCTGTTCCTCCGCCGGTTCGTGCCCGAGAACACGGCCTGGGCCCATCTCGACGTATTCGCGTGGCGTCCGTCGGCCAAACCGGGACGGCCAAAGGGCGGCGAGGCCTACGCCCTGCGCGCCGCCTTCGCGGTGCTGAAAACGAGATACCCGCTTAGTTAGCCCGTTCCCCGGCGGAGTCCGGGGTCTGGAATTGCGGACGCTAGCCCGTGAGACCGTCGCCCCCTACCTCCGCAGGGGAACACGCTGCTGTTTTGTACAGCGGCGAAGACCGGCTTACCCTGCCGCGAATTGCCCGAACGGCAGCAGCTTGTCAGCCAGCGCCTTCGTCGCATCCGCATCGCCCGCACGCAGCGGCACGAGCACCGCCGACGCCGCCTTCCGCACGAAGCCATCGATCGCGGTCGGGGTCGGTGCCTTGCTGGCCATCTCGAGCAATGCGCGTCCCCGTGCATCGTTCGGATCGATCTCCAGTCGCAACAGCCCGGCCAACCCGGAGAACATCGCGCGATTGCCGCCGAGCGCCACCGACTTGTCGAGCGCCTCGAACCCGGTGGCCTTTTGCGCACCCGCCACCGCACGCCCGACGAACCGGCCAAGCTTCGCGATCACGCCGATATGCCAAGCCCCCAGTGCCGCCTGCGCCTCCGCGTTGCGCGGATAGCGCGTCACCAGCGCCTCATATTGCTTGCGGGCCGCGATCGCTTCGCTCCGGTTGCCGAGCAATTTCGCGCGGTACCCGTTCGCCATCGCCTGCATGATCGCCGCCTCCTGATCGTTCGGTGACCGGCTCAGCGCCTGCCCCGCGACCGTCGCGGCCTTGTTGATCCGGGCCAGCGCAACGCCTCGGTCCCGGTCGACGAACCCGGCCTGGGTCAACAGCTCGCGCGGCGTTTCCGCCCGTGCGGGAACGGACGACATCGTCGCACACACCGCAATCGTGGCGCCTAGGCAACCGGGAAGCCACTTGGTCATCGAAACCTCACACGTTTGCGGCGCCATGCCAAATCACGACCCATCGGCGAATCGCCTCATTATCTATAAGACTGCCGCGTTTATCGATACTTAACGACCAGAAACCGAGCATGGGACTCAAAGCCCGGCAGCCGCCTCGATGATCGGCACGAACTTGTCCGCGGTCAAACTCGCGCCGCCGACCAGCGCACCGTCCACATTCGCAGTCGACAGGATCGCTCCGGCGTTCGCACCTGTCACCGATCCGCCGTACAGGATCCGCACACCCGCAGCCGCATCACCGATCAGCATCCGCAATTTTGCCCGCGCGATCGCGTGGATCGCGGCGATCTCGTCCAGCGTCGGCGTCCGCCCCGTGCCGATCGCCCAGCGCGGCTCGTAGGCGAGCGTGAACCAGCTGCCGTCCGCATTGTCCGGTACCGATTTCTCGATCTGCGCCTGCACCACGCGTTCGGCCCGGTCGGCATCCCGTTCCGCCTCGGTTTCGCCGCAGCACAGGATGACCTGCAGCCCCTGCCGCCGTGCCGCCGCCGCCTTTGCCCAGGCATCGTGGCTCGTCTCGTGCTGGTCGGCGCGACGCTCGGAATGGCCGACGATCGTGAAGCGCGCGCCGACCTCCTTGACCATCGCCGCCGACACGCAGCCGGTATGCGCGCCGCTATCCGCCTCGTGCACGTCCTCCGCGCCGATCGCGAGCGCCGGCACGCGTTCCGACGCCGCAGCGATCAGCGTGAAGGGTACCGCGACCGCCACGTCGACGCCCGGTGCAGCACGCGCCGCCGCGGAGATCGGGTCCAGCTCGGCCAGTGCCGCGAGCGACCCGTTCATCTTCCAATTTCCTGCCACGAGCTTGCGCCGCATCATCGTCTCCCGATTATTTTGCGTAGCGATAGCGCCGCACCCGCCCCGCACAACCCCGAACGGCCGGCGGCCCGCGTTAAGCAGGACGACGAGATGCCCGACTTGAAGAGGGCGCCCCCGCACCGTAAAGCAGCCCCGTTCTATTCCTGTCGATCGGCCGTCCATGCTCGCTTTCTTTCGCCGCCTTACCCATTCGAAGGTCGGCGTGGTCATCACGTTCGTCGTTCTCGGCGTGATCGCGCTTGCCTTTGCGGCAGGCGATATCACCGGTCTCAGTTCGATGACCGGCGGTGCCGGGATCACCGGCGGTGACGTCGCGAAGGTCGGCAAGGCCGAGGTCACCGTCAACGAGCTCAAGACTCAGGCGCAGACCCAGCTCGAAGGCTTCCGCCAGGAGCAGCCGACGCTCGACATGGCGAGCTTCGTCAACCAGGGCGGCCTGGACGGCACGCTCGACCGCATCATCTCGAGCATGGCACTCGAACAGTTCGGCCGTTCGCAAGGCATGGTCGTCAGCAAGCGCGCTGTGGACGGGCAGATCGCCAGCATCCCCGCCTTGCAGGGCCCGACCGGCAAGTTCGACGAAAATCTCTACCACCAGGTGCTCGCCCAGCGGAAGCTGACCGACGCGCAGATCCGCAGCGACATCCTGCGCGATACGATGGCGCAGCAGTTGACCCTGCCGTCGAACGGCGCGACTCAGGTGGCGAACCAGCTTGCGCTTCCCTACGCATCGCTGCTGCTGGAAAAGCGCACCGGCACGATCGGCTTCATTCCGGCAGCGGTCGTCGCCGCCGGCCCCGCGCCGAGCGATGCGGACCTCGCCACCTTCTACAAGCGCAACGCGGCACGCTACACCGTCCCCGAACGCCGCATCATCCGCTACGCGATCGTCACGCCCGCGCAGGTCAAGACGCAGGCCGTCCCGACCGACGCCGAGATCGCCAAGAGCTATCAGCAGGATCGGGCACGCTACGCCCCGACCGAGAGGCGCACGATCACCCAGGTCGTGGTCGCCGATCAGGCGGGTGCGACAGCGCTCGCGACCAAGGTCAAGGCCGGCACCAGCCTTGCCGACGCGGCACGCGCCGCCGGCCTCGAAGCGTCGACCCAGACCGGTGTCGAGAAGGCCGCATATGCTGGCACGGCCTCGTCGCAAGTCGCCGACGCCGTCTTTGCCGCAGCCAGCGGCACGGTGATCGGCCCGATCCGCACGCAGCTTGGCTGGACCGTCGCCAAGATCGACAAGGTCGAGACCGTCGCCGGTCGCTCGCTCGATCAGGTTCGTAGCGAGATTGCCGCCGCGCTCGGTACCCAGAAAGCCACGCAGGCCTTGTCCGCGATCCACGACAAGATCGATGATTCGCTGTCGGGCAACGCGACCTTCGACGAAGTGATCGCCGACCAGAAGCTCCAGCCGGTCACGACGCCCGCACTCATCGCGAGCGGCGCGAACCCTGACGATGCCGCGAGCAAGCCCGATCCGGCGATCGCACCACTGGTTGCCGCCGCGTTCCAGGCCGCCGAGGGCGATGGCCCGCAGCTCGTCCAGCTCGGCACCGATGGCGGGTTCGCCGTCGTCGCGCTGGGCCGTGTGGTCCGTGCGACGCCGCGCCCGCTTGCGCAGATCCGCGCTGCCGTGCTGCACGACGTCGCCGCCGATCGCGCGCGCCAGGCCGCACGCCGGGTTGCGGGCGAAGTGCTCGCGCGGATCAACAAGGGCATGCCGATCCAGCAGTCGCTCGCACAGACCAAGCTGCCGATCCCGGCCGCCCGCCCGCTGACCGCGTCGCGCGCGCAGATCGCCGCCGACCCGCGCGGGGCACCGCCTGCGCTCGCGCTGATGTTCAGCATGGCGCCCAACACCGCGAAGACGCTGGCCGCGCCCAATGACAGCGGCTGGTTCATCATCAAGCTCGACAGCATCGCGCCCGGCAACGCCGTCGGCAACCAGGCTGCGATCCGCGGCGCTCGTGGCACCATCGCGCGCTCGGTCGGCCGCGAATATGTCGAGCAGTTCGCCAAGGCGGTTCGTGCCGATGTCGGCGTGAAGACCAACGCACCCGCGATCGCCCGCGTCCGCGCCGACCTGCTCGGCCAGGGCGGCACCGGGAACTGATCGTAGCATGAGCGCACGCGCAGCCTTGGCCGAGGGGCGCCCTGCGCTCGTCTGGCGTCGTCAGGTCGCCGACACCGAAACGCCGGTCGCCGCCGCGCTGAAGCTCATCGAGCCGGGGCGCGGCGACTTCCTGCTCGAATCGGTCGAGGGCGGATCGACCCGCGGCCGCCACAGCCTGATCGGCCTCGCGCCCGACCTGCTGTTTCGCGCGCACGGCCATGCGGCGGAGATCAATCGTCATTGGGCGACCGACCGCGACGCGTTCGAGCCTTGTACGGCGCAGACGCTCGACGCACTGCGCACGCTCGTCGCCGAATGCCGTGCGGACGTTCCCGCCGAGCTGCCCCGCGCGCTTGCCTGCCTCGTCGGCTATTTCGGCTACGAGACGATTGGTCTCGTCGAAGACCTGCCGCAACCGGCGGTCGATCCGCTTGGTCTGCCCGACATGATCTTCGTGCGACCGACCGTCGTGCTGGTGTTCGATCGCCTGACCGACGCGCTCCATCTGGTCGCGCCCGCGTGGCCCGATCCGTCACGCGATCCCGATGCGATCGTTGCCGAAGCCGAAGAGCGTCTCGACGCGGTCGCGGCCAAGCTTGCCAGCACGCCCGTCCCCGCACCGATCCGTGCCGACGTCGCCGAACCCGCGTACACCCCCGCGCTGCCCGACGGCCGCTACGGCGAGATGGTTGCCGCTGCGAAAGACTATATCCTCGCCGGCGACATCTTCCAGGTCGTCCTCGCCCAGCGGTTCAGCACGCCGTTCGCGCTGCCGCCGTTCGAACTCTACCGCTCACTACGCCGGATCAACCCCTCGCCGTTCCTCTACCATCTCGATCTGCCCGGCTTCGCGCTGATCGGGTCGAGCCCGGAAATCCTGGTCCGTGTCCGCGACGAGGAAGTGACGATCCGCCCGATCGCCGGCACGCGGCCGCGCGGCAAGACCGCCGCCGAGGACGAGGCGAACCGGATCGGCCTGCTCGCCGATCCCAAGGAGCGCGCCGAACATCTGATGCTGCTCGATCTGGGCCGCAACGACGTCGGCCGCGCGGCGTCCCCGGGATCGGTGCGCGTGACCGCAAGCTACGGCGTCGAGTTCTACAGCCACGTCATGCACATTGTCTCGAACGTCGTCGGTACGCTGTCCCCGGACAAGGACGCGCTCGACGCACTGTTCGCAGGGTTCCCGGCCGGCACCGTCAGCGGAGCGCCCAAGGTTCGCGCCTGCCAGATCATCGCCGAACTCGAGCCGGAACGACGCGGCGCGTACGCCGGCGGGGTCGGCTATTTCTCGCCGGACGGTTCGATGGACTCGTGCATCGTGCTCAGGACGGCGGTCGTGAAGGACGGCACGATCCACGTTCAGGCGGGAGCCGGCATCGTCGCCGACAGCATCCCGGAATACGAACAGCGCGAGTGCGAGGCGAAAGCCGGTGCCATCCTCGCCGCCGCGCGCGAAGCGGTCAGCCGGGCAGCAGCACCCGGCTTCGGTCAGTAATCCGTCGCCGATAAGCCTGGGTCCCCGCCTAACCGGGGACCCAGGCTGGGCTCCCGCGTTCGTGAGAGCCGAGCGTCTTACGGCGTGGTCGTGGTCTCGCTCGACGAGGCGCGGCGCTCGGCCGCATAGGCCTGGTTCCGCTGCAAGAAGCAGCCCGACTGGCCGCCTGTGCCGACTGCCGAACACGTATCCGGCAGGCCGCCTGCGACGCGCCCGACCTGATCCATCGTCGCCGCGCGGTTCACCCAGCTCTGGTTCTGCGCGGCGATCGGCTTCTCGTCACGCAGCGATTTTGGAATGCGATACGGCTGGTCGAGCGTCGAGCACACGACGATCTCGGTACCGCTCGATTTCGGGCACGTCTGGTCGCCGGTCAGCGTGACGCTGCGGATCCGCTGCGGTGGCTTGTCGACCTGCGCGTCCTGGGCCGAAGCCATGGCGGGTAGCGCGATCAGCGCGGCGAGGACGACAGTACGAAACATCGGTTAAGCTCCTTCGGACTAACAACGTCCGGCCTGCGGCATTGCTCCGTCCTGAACGGTCCACGGCGTAGGCGAGATCGCAGCGCGCGTCATGCCCACTGCGTTCGCCTCGGCGATGCGCTGTAACATGGTTCCGATCCAGCGAAGTGCAATGCCGTTACGCGCGCCCGCCGCGCACGGGCGCGCCTTGCGCGGGGCACTGCATCGGCTATGGCGTCCGCATGATCCTGGTCGTCGATAATTACGACAGCTTCACTTGGAACCTCGTCCATTATCTTATGGAACTGGGCGCCGAGGTGGAGGTCGTCCGCAACGATGCGATTTCCGCCGGGCAGGCCCTGTCCTCCGGCGCGGACGCGTTCCTCATTTCTCCCGGCCCGCGCACGCCGACCGAGGCAGGCGTCAGCCTCGATCTCGTTGCCGCCTGCGCGGATGCAGGCAAGCCGCTGCTCGGCGTGTGCCTCGGCCATCAGGCGATCGGCCAGCATTTCGGCGGCAAGGTCGAACGCGGTGGGCTGATGCACGGCAAGACGTCGCCCGTTCTCCACGACGACACGGGGCTCTACGCCGGCCTCCCCTCACCGTTCACCGCCACGCGCTATCACTCGCTGATCGTCAACGCGGTGCCGGACGCACTGGTCGTCAACGCCACGGCCGAGGACGGCACGGTCATGGGCTTCCGCCACAAGACGCTGCCGATCCACGGTGTCCAGTTCCACCCGGAAAGCATCGCGACCGAGCATGGCCACGCCATGCTCGCGAACTTCCTGACGCTGGCGGGTATCCCCGTGAAGGCGCGCGAAGGCCTGGAGTTATGAGCACGACCACCCTGCTCCCCGATCCGTCTTCGCCGCTGTCGCGCGAATCGGCTCGCGAAGCGTTCGCCGACATCCTCGACGCGCGCGCCAGCGACGACGCGATCACGACTTTCCTCATCGACCTTTCGGCCCGTGGTGAAACCAGCATCGAGATCGCGGAAGCCGCACGCGCGATGCGCAACCGGATGATCCCGATCGACGCTCCCGTCGGTGCGATCGACGTCTGCGGCACCGGCGGCGACGGTCACCACACGCTCAACGTCTCCACCGCCGTCGCCCTCGTCGTCGCGGCGACCGGCGTTCCCGTCGCCAAGCACGGCAACCGCGCCGCCTCGAGCAAGGCCGGCGCCGCCGATACGCTCGAAGTGCTCGGCCTCGACATGGATCGCGCCGGTGCAACCGCCGAAGCGAGTCTCAACGACATCGGCATCGCCTTCCTGTTTGCCGGCTACCATCATCCGTCCATGAAGCGACTCATGCTGATCCGCCAGCGGATCGCCAGGCGCACGATCTTCAACCTGATGGGCCCGCTCGCCAACCCGGCTGGCACCACCCGCCAGCTCATCGGCATTGCCCGCCCCGATTACGTCGCGCTCTACGCCGACGCGCTCGAGCAACTCGGCACCGAGGCTGCGCTGGTCGTGTCGGGCGAAGAAGGCCTGGACGAACTCTCCGGCGCGGGTCGCAGCATCGTCGCCTCGGTCGGCACCGTCACGCTGCCGGGTACGATCATTCCCGAGGATGCAGGCCTCACCCGCCACGCCATCACCGACATTCGCGGCGGCGACGCAGCCCATAACGGCGATGCGCTCCGTCGCCTCCTCAAGGGCGAACCCGGCCCCTACCGCGATGCCGTCCTGCTCAACGCCGCCGCCGCCCTGATGGTCGCCGGCACCGTCACCACCCTCGTCGAAGGCGCCGCGCAAGCAGCCGCCGCGCTCGACTCCGGCAGCGCCGACGCGCTGCTCGCCCGCTGGATCGCATACTAGATGACCATGCTCGACCGTATCCTGGAAACCAAGCGCGCCGAAGTCGCCGCCCGCAAGGCAACGACCTCGCTCGCCGATATCGACGCCGGCATCGCCCGCATGTCGAAGCCACGCGGCTTCCGCGCGGCGCTAGACGCGAAGAAGGGCCACGCGCTGATCGCCGAGATCAAGAAGGCCAGCCCCTCCAAGGGCCTGATCCGCGCCGATTTCGATCCGCCGGCCCACGCTCGCGCCTATGAAGCGGGCGGCGCCGCCTGCCTCTCGGTCCTGACCGACGAAAAGTGGTTCCAGGGCGCCGACGAATACCTGGCCGCCGCGCGCGACGCTGTCGCGATCCCCGTCCTGCGCAAGGATTTCATGGTCGACCCGTGGCAGTCGACCGAAGCACGCGCGATCGGTGCCGACTGCATCCTGATCATCGTCGCCGCGCTCGACGACGCGCAGATGGCCGAGATCGAAGCCTCCGCGCTCGAATGCGGGATGGACGTGCTGGTCGAGATCCACGACGCGCACGAACTGGAGCGCGCGTTGAAGCTCAAGTCGCGCCTGATCGGGGTCAACAACCGCGACCTGCGCGACTTCACGGTCGACTTCAACCGCACCTACGAGCTGGTCGGCAGGGCGCCCAAGGACTGCACCTTCGTCGCCGAAAGCGGCCTGACGACGCGCGCCGAACTCGATGCGATGGCCGAGCACGACATTCACTGCTTCCTGATCGGCGAAGCGTTGATGCGCCAGGACGATGTCGAGGCCGCAACGCGGGCGCTGGTCGGATGAGCGGCGATCGGATGGCCGGGCTCACTCACATCGACGAAGCCGGCGCGGCCCGCATGGTCGACGTCGGCGGCAAGGCTGTCACCGCGCGCGAAGCCATCGCCACCGGCCGCATCACCATGACCGCCGAAGCCGCTGCGGCGATCGGCGCCGGGACCGCGAAGAAAGGCGACGTTCTCGCCGTCGCCCGCGTTGCCGGTATCATGGCGGCCAAGCGCACCAGCGACCTGATCCCCCTCTGCCACCCGCTCCCGCTCACCAAGGTCGAAATCGAGCTCGTGGTCGACGCGGCCGGCGTGACGGCCACGGCGACGGCCTCGACCGAAGGCAAGACCGGCGTCGAAATGGAAGCCCTCACCGCGGCGACCGTCACGCTCCTGACGATCTACGATATGGCCAAGGCGATCGACAAGACGATGGTCCTTAGTGACATCCGCGTGATCGCCAAGAGCGGCGGCAAGTCCGGCAACTGGACCGCCTGACCAAGCCTTCCCCGGCAGGGGAAAGCCGAGAGTTCAACTCAGCCGAGGAGGCTCGCCGACGCCCTATTCGACCCGCGTGCGTACAGTTTACGCACATCGCGCACCATCGACCGGACCGTCGATCAGCCCATCGATCGGCTCCATAGCCTCCGCAATCTCGCCGGCAGCGCGAACAAGACCTGTCCTGCATGCCAAACCCATGGCAAAGCACGAAACATGGCCGCAGACCACGCCCCTCTCCCGTACGCATCGGACCCGGAATACGTACGTACGAACCGCGCCCAGCGTCTGCACTTCCTATACTGCACTCCCCGAAACCGCCCGATTTTCGAGTCGCAAGCATGACCCTGGTCCCCGTCGCCGAAGCTCAGACCCGCCTCTTCGCGATGGCCCCCCGCGTCGGCCATGAGACCGTCTCGTTGCGCGATGCCGCGGGCCGCTGGGCCGCCCAAGACATCCTCGCGCGTCGCACGCAACCCGCGGCCGACCTTTCGGCGATGGACGGCTACGCCATCCGTTTTGCCGACCTTCCCGGTCCCTGGACGGTCATCGGGGAGAGCGCGGCGGGCCGTCCGTTCAGTGGCAAAGTCGGCCCGGGCGAGGCGACGCGCATCTTCACCGGCGCTGCGATGCCCGAGGGTGCCGACAGCGTGATGGTCCAGGAAGAAGCCGACCGCGACGGCGCAACCTTGATCCTCGCCGGGGAAGGTCCGCCGACGTTGGGCCGCAACACCCGTCGCAAAGGCCTCGACTTCTCGACCGGCACCCGCCTGATCGCCGCGGGCGACCGTCTGAGCCCGGCGCGCATCGCCGTCGCCGCGACCGGGGGCCACGGCAGCCTGATGGTGAACCGCCGCATTCGCGTTGCGGTAGCGGCTACCGGCGACGAGCTCGTGCCCCCCGGCTCGACCACCGACGGCGTCGCGCTTCCGGAATCGAACGGCATCATGCTGGCGGCGATGCTCGCGGACATGCCCGTCGAGATTGTCGACCTGGGCATATTGCCGGATCGCCTCGACGTCCTGCGCGACGCCTTTGCCAGCGTCCAGGCGGACCTGCTGGTCACCACCGGCGGCGCATCGGTCGGCGATCACGACCTCGTCCGTCCGGCGATTGAGGCAGCCGGTGGCACGATCGACTTTTGGCGGATTTCGCTGCGTCCCGGCAAGCCGATGATGGCCGGCCGGATCGGCGAGATGATGGTGCTGGGCCTTCCCGGCAACCCGGTCTCCGCGTTCGTGACCGCGACGCTGTTCGTAAAGCCCGTCGTCGCGCACATGGCGGGCGCCCGCGATCCGCTGCCGCAGATGACGCACGCCCTGCTCGGCGAAGACCTCCCCGCGAACAATGCGCGTACCGATTATCTCCGCGCCGAACTTCGCGACGGCAAGGCTTATGCCTCGACGATCCAGGACAGTTCGATGCTGCTCACGCTCGCGCGGTCGACCTGCCTGATCGTCCGGCCGGGCAATGCGCCGATTGCAACGGAAGGCGAATCGGCAGAAATCCTCGTGATCGCCTGATACGGGCGCTTGACGGCGTTAATTATGTTCCATAGAAGTTCCCAGTCTGTTCCGGACGGAGAACCGCCATGCTCACGCGCAAGCAGCACGAACTCGTGTGCTTCATCAACGACCGCCTCAACGATACCGGCGTCTCGCCGTCGTTCGAGGAGATGAAGGACGCGCTGGATCTGAAATCCAAGTCTGGCGTCCACCGGCTGATCAGCGCGCTCGAGGAGCGCAACTTCATCCGCCGCCTGCCGAACCGCGCGCGCGCGCTCGAAGTATTGCGGATGCCCGAGCGTCCGGAAAAGAAGACCCCGACAAAGGCCTCGAACGTCAAGGCGGCCCCCGCCGCCGCGACACCGCAGCCGGCCAACGACGTCATCGAGATTCCCCTCCATGGCCGCATCGCCGCCGGCGTCCCGATCGAGGCGTTCGAAGGCAGTACCATGCTCGCAGTCCCCGCGGCGTTGCTGGGTTCGGGCGAACATTATGCTCTCGAAGTGTCGGGCGACTCGATGGTCGAGGCGGGTATCCTGGACGGCGACTTCGCGCTGATCCGCCGCACGGAAACGGCACGGGATGGCGAAATCGTGGTCGCGCTGATCGAAGACAGCGAAGCGACGCTCAAATACTTCCGCCGCGAAGGCGCGATGGTTCGCCTCGACCCGGCCAACCGCGCCTACGACCCGCAGCGCTACGCGCCGGCACAAGTCCGGGTTCAGGGCAAGCTCTCGGGCATCCTTCGCCGCTACGACTGAATACTGATGAGAGGATCTGTCGTTCCTGCGCAGTCGGGACGACGGAGCCTTTCACGGCCGGTACCGCTGGCGATGGTTTGGGTCGGGGCTGCGCTTGAACGGCCGCCCGAGCCTGGGCGGATCCCGCCAGGGGTGACGGTCGCTTGGGTTCAGGATCGTGACCATGCGCCCCGCCCCCAAAGTCAACGCAACGCCGCCAGTCCGCTTCAGGACGAACCGATCCAGCTTCAGCCAGCGCGGCGTACACCGCTTCGGCAGCCCACGTTCGCTGACGACAATGTCCGCCAATCGGCACGCGGCGATCAGGTCCTCGATCGGCACCATATAGGCACTACGCGTCGCCAGCACCCGCCAAGTACGCCCGCGGGCGACGATGTCGGTCATGCACAGATCGCGACTGCACCGCGCGTCAGGCTGGTCGGCGAGCAGCAGCGGCTCACCGTCGACCCCGCCATTCTCGGCAAGCGTATCGCGCGTATAGTCGCCCGCCCGATCGCGAAGCATCGCAAGTCCCGCCGCGGTTCTAACGGCGACATGCCGCCCGTCACCCGTCACGAGGATGTCCGGAGCCGGCGTCGTCAGCGCCCAGATCGCGCCGATTGCGAGCGGAACCGCCCCCAATCGCCGCCACCGCGTGCGCCACAAGGCGATCCAGATACCTCCGAAGACCATCGCCGCGAACGCCGCGGTCGGCATCGCAGGCAGAGACCGGACCGAACCTGGCGCATTCGCAACGAGATGCGCGAGCCACAGCAAGCCATCGAGCGAGCGCTGAACGAGCCACCACGCCGGTCCGCCCAACCCGGCACAGTCCAGCAACAACGCCAGCGCTTCCAGCGGCATCACCACGAACGTCGTGAGGGGAATCGCGACGATGTTGGCGAACGCGCCGTACAGCCCGGCCCTGTGAAAGTGATAGACCGCGATCGGCATCAGCGCGAGTTCTACGAGCAGCCCCGTCAGCAGCAGCGACGCGGCATCCCGCGCCAGTTTGCGCGCGCGTCCTTCGTCGTGCGGACCGAAGACGGTGCGGATCGCCGGATGTTCGTGCAACGCCATGATCGCGGTGATCGCGGCGAACGACAACTGGAAGCTCGGACCGGCCGCGGCCTCGGGCAGGACCAGCATGATGCAAACCGCGCCCGCAGCAACCAGACGCAAGGTCATCGCCTCACGACCCATCGCCAGCGCCGCGAGTACCAGCAGCGCGGCCACGCAGGATCGGATTGTCGGCACCTGGCTCCCGGTCAACAACGTATAGCCGATCGCCGCCGCGGCCCCCGCCAATGCAGCAAGCAGCGGCAATCGGCTATGCAGCGCGAACCAAGGACTCAAGGCCAGCAGGCGCGATACGATCAAGATCGTCGCTGCCACCGCCGCCGTGATGTGCAACCCACTCACCGACAACAGGTGCGCGAGCCCGGCGCGGCGCATCGCCTCCGAATCTTCCTCGCTGATCGCGCCGACGTCGCCGGTCGCGAGCGCTGCAGCGATGCCGCCCGCGCTTCCTTCCAAGTGCGATACGATGTGGTGCGACAGCGCGACGCGGATGCCCGCCCCGGACCCGCTCGACTTGATGATGACGACCGGTGCGAAACCTCGCCCGGTTGCGCCGATCCCGCCAAACCACGCGACGCGCGCGAAGTCGTAGGCGCCCGGTACCGCAGGCAAGGGCGGTGGCATCAGACGCGCCCGTAGGCGGACGACCGCGTCCGTCCCGAGCAGCTTGGGCGCATCCGCTTCGGCCAAGTTTACCCGGACGCGGTACGGCAGGGCGACGGGTTGCCCGCCGGTCTCCATACCCTTCGCGATCGGCAGCACCGTCAGCCGGACCAGTCTACGCGCGACCAATGGCTCGATCGCCTCGACCTTCGCCGAGAAACTCGCAATCGTCGGGCCGCCCAGTACAGCCCGCCCCACCCAATCCGACCGCGCCCAGATGAGCCCGAGCCCCAGCGCCGCCGTCAGTGACCCGATTGCCAATGCGCGCGCGGCGCGTCCACCGCTCCCTATGGCCAGACACGCCAGCCCACCGGCCACGAGAATCAAGACTGCCACCCGCCATGCCGCCGGGTCCGGGAGCGCGAACCACAACGCGATGCCGACGCCCAGCATCACCGGTAGCCACAGAACGAGCTGGTCGCGCTCCGCCTCCAGCCAGCGTTCCACGGCAAGCCCGACGACAGCTTCCCATCGCGGCACGCCCATTTGTCGCCGCCAAGGACGCATGCTAGGGGCGGCGACGGCTGTCATGGCCATCGTTTTTCCATCGTTTCATCAGTCTGGGAGCACCCGCGGTTGGGCGCAATATCTGATACGGGCACCGCCAATCCGGCCGCTCCCGTGGTTACCCGTTTCGCTCCGTCGCCGACGGGGTTCCTGCATCTTGGCGGCGCACGCACCGCGCTGTTCAACTGGCTGTTCGCAAAGGCGAATGGCGGCAAGTTCCTGCTACGGATCGAGGATACCGACCGGGTCCGCTCGACACAGCCGGCGATCGACGCGATTATCGACGGGATGCGCTGGCTCGGGCTCGACTGGGAAGGCGACGTCGTCATGCAGTTCGCCGGTGCCGAGCGTCACGCGCAGGTCGCGCACGAGATGGTCGCGAACGGCCACGCCTATCGCTGCTACATGACCAACGACGAGATCGCAGCGATGCGCGCCGAGGCACAAGCCGCCAAGAAGCCGCTCCGCATCCGCAGCCCGTGGCGCGATCGCCCCGAGAGCGAAGCGCCGAATCTTCCCCACGTCGTCCGCTTGCGCGCGCCGCAGGAAGGCGCCGTCACGATCGAAGACCGCGTCCAGGGCGCAGTTACGGTCAAGAACGAAGAGATCGACGACCTCGTCCTGCTCCGCTCGGACGGCACGCCGACCTACATGCTCGCGGTCGTCGTCGACGATCACGACATGGGCGTCACGCACGTGATCCGGGGCGACGATCATCTCAACAACGCGTTCCGCCAGCTGCCGATCTACCGGGCAATGGGCTGGCCCGAGCCGATCTACGCGCACATCCCGCTCATTCACGGCTCCGACGGCGCCAAGCTGTCGAAGCGTCACGGCGCGGTCGGCATCGAGGCATACCGCGACGAGATGGGTATCCTGCCCGAGGCGTTCGACAATTACCTGTTGCGCCTTGGCTGGGGTCACGGCGACGACGAGATCATCAGCCGCGAACAGGCGGTCGAATGGTTCGACCTGTCGGGCGTCGGCAAGTCGCCCTCGCGCTTCGACCTGAAGAAGCTCGAGAACCTCAACGGCCACTACATCCGCGAAGCTGACGACGCGCGCCTGGCGCAACTTGCTGCCGATCGCCTCGGTCACGACCTGCCTAGCGGTGGACTGGATCTTCTGACTCGCGCGATGCCCGTCCTGAAGCCGCGTGCAGCAAACCTGAACGAGCTGGCCGAAGGATCGAATTTCCTGTTCAGCCAGCGACCACTGGCGATGGACGACGCCGCAGCGAGCCTTTTGCAGGGTGAAGCGAGTGCTATTTTGGTCAATGCTCATGCCGAACTTGACGCGCTCGCCGAGTGGGATACGGAAGCGCTCGAAGGCGCGGTACGGCGCGTGGCCGAAGCGCGGGGCGTCAAGCTCGGCCAGGTCGCACAGCCGCTTCGCGCCGCGCTGACGGGACGCAAGACGTCGCCGGGGATCTTCGACGTGCTCGACCTGCTCGGGCGCGACGAGAGCCTGGGACGGATCGCCGACCGGATGGCTAGCTGATAAGATTTCGAGGAAGGATACAAGCATGAGCGAGACCGCAACCCTCAAGGTCGACGGCAAGGATTTCGAGTATCCGGTGATGTCCGGTACGGTCGGACCCGATGTCATCGATATCCGCAAGCTGTACGCGCAGACGGACAATTTCACCTATGATCCGGGCTTCACCTCGACGGCGTCATGCCAGTCGAAGCTGACCTATATCGATGGTGACGCGGGCACGCTGCTGCACCGCGGCTACACGATCGGCGAACTGGCCGAGCAGTCGAACTTCATGGAAGTCGCCTATCTCCTGCTCAACGGCGAACTGCCGAGCGAAGACGAACTGGCGAACTTCTCGAACACGATCACGCGCCACACGATGGTGCACGAGCAGCTCGCGCAGTTCTTCCGCGGCTTCCGCCGCGACGCGCATCCGATGGCGATCCTGTGCGGTGTCGTCGGCGCGCTGTCGGCCTTCTATCACGATTCGACCGACATCCACGATCCGGCACAGCGCGTCATCGCGTCGCACCGCCTGATCGCCAAGATGCCGACGATCGCCGCGATGGCGTACAAGTACAGCGTCGGCCAGCCGTTCGTCTATCCGGACAACACGCTGAGCTACACCGGCAATTTCCTGCGCATGACGTTCGGCGTCCCGGCGGAGAAGTATGTCGTGAACCCGATCGTCGAAAAGGCGATGGACCGCATCTTCATCCTCCACGCCGATCACGAGCAGAACGCGTCGACCTCCACCGTCCGTCTCGCCGGCTCGTCGGGCGCCAACCCGTTCGCGTGCATCGCGGCCGGCATCGCCTGCCTGTGGGGCCCCGCGCATGGCGGCGCGAACGAAGCCGCGCTCAACATGCTGCATGAGATCGGCACCGTCGACCGCATCCCCGAGTACATCGCCCGCGCCAAGGACAAGAACGATCCGTTCCGCCTGATGGGCTTCGGTCACCGCGTCTACAAGAACTACGATCCGCGCGCGGCCGTCATGCAGACGACCGTCAAGGAAGTGCTCGGCGAGCTGGGCGTCACCGACCCCGTGTTCGACGTCGCGATCGAGCTCGAGCGTCTCGCGCTCAGCGATCCGTACTTCATCGAGAAGAAGCTGTTCCCGAACGTCGATTTCTACTCGGGCGTGATCCTGTCGGCGATCGGCTTCCCGACGTCGATGTTCACCGTCCTCTTCGCGCTCGCCCGCACCGTCGGCTGGGTCGCGCAGTGGAACGAGATGATCACCGATCCCGACCAGAAGATCGGCCGTCCGCGCCAGCTGTACAGCGGCCCGACTGCACGTGACTACGTCCCGATGGCGTCACGCTGATGAAGACGCTCCGGCCGATCCTGATGGCCGTCGGCGTGCTGTGCGCGCTGATGGGTCTGCTCTGGATCGGTCAGGGGCTCGGATACGTCCACTGGCCGCAGTCGAGCTTCATGCTCGACCAGCGGCCTTGGGCGGATCGCGGCGCATTCCTCGCTGCGTTCGGTTTAGCGCTGATCCTGGTTGCGCGCCGGATTCGCCGGTAACGTCAGGATGAACCGCGCACCGTTGCCCGGTGCGCTCTCGATCGTAAGATCCCCCTGCATCGCCCGCGCCAGACGCCGTGCAATGTACAGGCCCAGCCCATTGCCGCCGGCCTCCGACGGATCGACCCGCTCGAACTTCTCGAAAATCCGCGCCTGATCCTCAAGCGCAACGCCCTTGCCTCGATCCGCGACGACGACGACGGCATGCGTATCGTTGCGCGTAACGTCGACCGCGACGTGCGACCCCGCCGGGGAATAGCGCACCGCATTCCCAACCAGGTTCACCAGGATCTGCAACACACGACGGAAATCGCCAAGCGCGGGGACGCGCATGTCCATGGCCGGTCGGACGATCGCCACATCGGCGTTGCTGGCGCGCACCGTCAGCAGGCCAGCGGCGCGACGCGCGACGTCGGCTAGATCGATCGACTCGGGTGCCAGCGCAAAATCGGGACGCTCGACTGCTTGCAGGTCGACGAGATCGTCGACCAGTTCGAGCAGATGCCGTCCGGCGCTGGCGATGTCCGCGGCATAGTCGGCATAATCACCCTGTACCGGACCATCGGCCTGCGCATTGATGCTATCCGCATTGGCGACGATCCGCGCCAGGGGTATCCGCAATGCCTTGTCGAGCCCGCTCGTAAACGTCGACGACAGAGTCGCAGGCTCGGCGGGCGGTACCGCGTCGTCGATCACCATCCGCGCCGCGCCGACGAACCCGGCAAAGTCGCCCGAGGCGTCGTGGCGGACATTGGCGGTCAGCGTCAGCGGGCGTCCGGAACTTCGCAAGCGTGCCGGTTGCGCAGTCATCGCTCGCCGCCGAGCAAGCGAGTCCAGGATCGGCAACGCGCCGTCCGTTCCGGTATCGAACGAGAACATCGCCGTAAGAGGCTGGCCCAGCAGCGCAAAGGCATCGAAGCCATGCTTCGGCCCGGCATCCAGCGTCACGAACGTCAGCCGCAGCGCCGAGTCGGTTTCCCACCGCCAATCGGTGTCGCTGCCGAGGAAATCATGGTGCGCATCGGGCGAGGGCCGGGTCGGGCGCCATGCGGCGATCTCACGCCACCCGCTCACCGTCAGCCGCACGTTCTCGCCATCCGGCTGCGCACGCACCCAAAGATCGATGTCCGCCTCGTCGTCGGCCACCACCACGCCACGCGACACGACGATGCCGAGCCGGCGCGCCAGCCGGGCAATGGTCGCTAACTGCGGCACCGCGAGCGGGGCGCCGCGCATGCCGCCAGCCCGTTGGTTGAGCGCGATCAACGCGGGGTCCGCGAACGACAGCGAGCCGTCGGGCGCGACAATGGCGTGCGCGATCGGGCTTTCGGTCGTGGGATCGAACACGCTCATCGGCGATCCGTACGCGCCAACGCGCGCAACGCCATGCGAAAATCACGATGAAGTTCCAGCGGCGCCAGCGATGCGCGCGCATCCTCGACGCCGACCGACGCGATCGCATCGAGCGCGTCCGCAAACGCCTCGATATCGCGCCGCGGATCTGCCTCCGACAAGGCCAACCCGATCTTCGCGATCGTCGGCCGATCCATGTTGATGGCGCGCAAGGCCAGCCAAAGCCGATCGCCTTCGGGTTCGAGCGTGATCGATCGCGCCTGATCGAAGGCGATGCCGATCGCATGCGCGAGCACCGCGACGAACAGCGACAGCCGCCGGTCGCCGATCGCTTCGATCAGAACCGCGGCGAGTTCGTTGGGGCGGGCATCGAGCGCCTTGGCAAGCCGCGTCGCGACGGCATCAGGCCGCTCGCCCTCGTCATGCGCGGCAAGGCTACGCTGCGCGGCATCGGTGATGGCGCGGTCGCACTCCCCCGTGTCGCGCCGCAAGCCATCCCGGATCGCCGCCGCCACCCACCACACCAGGCGATGATGCAGTTCGGCGGGCAGTTCGCTCCCGCCTGCAGATCCCTGTTCGTTCGCAACCCGCCGCCGGCTTTCGGCAACCAGCAGCGCCGATGCGGCCGACGCAACGACGCTGTCCGGGACTCCGGCGAGGCGTACCAGCAAGCTCGCTTCGTCCGGCTCCCCGGCCTCGACCGGCAACGATGCCGCAATCAGGTCATGGCGAACGCGTGCGATGAGTTCGTCCATCAGTTCCTCGTCGCGAAGCAACCCCGCGCGCGACAGCCGCTCGACGACACTACCCGCGCGGACCTTGAGGATCGCCTCCCCCGCTCCGGTCGATCCACCATTGGCGAGCAAGCGGGCAGCATGGCGCCGGATGTCCCATTCGATGGCGCCGATGATCGATGCCAGCACTTGGGCCAGCATCAGCCGGGTCCGGTCGTCCAATCGCGCGTCGGCGTCGTGAAAAAAGTCGGCAATCGTTCCCGCCAGCCGCATTTCGGCGCGCAGACGCGCCTTTTCCGCCCGCGCAACGGGATCATCGAACGACGGCATAGCGTCACGCACTGGGTCTGGGCCGACCGACATGATCCCGTGCTTAGTCTCCGGTCGTTAAGGTACGCCTAAGGTTGCCGGCGAAGTCGCTCGATCACCGCCGTCAGCGTAGCGGTCGCATAGACCGCCGTCACGCCCAGCCCGAACACCGGAAATCCGCCAAGTGCGAACACTGCGAGCATGAGCAGATACCCAGTAGGGCTACCCCACCACAGCAGCCGATCACGTTCGAGAATGCCACGCTCCGCCAATCCGCCGATCGCGACCGTCGCGATGCCGATCGCCAGCGCAGTGTTGTCACCCGCATAGCCGCTGACGAAAAATGCGAAGACGAGGATCGCGGACGCGGCCACCCCGGCGATCGCCAGCGTCTGCCAGCGCGCCATCGGCGCGTCGTCGCGCAGACCACTCAACACCGAGCCAAGCGCCAGCCCGATACAGCCAACCAGGGCGAGGATCAGCCCGATCGATGCCAGACCGAAGCCGATCGTCGCCAAACCGGCAACGCCCAGCGCGAGCCCAACCGCGCCGACGCTGGTCCCCGCCGCGCCGCGATCCACCAGCAACGGCAGCGCCAGCCGCGCGATCGGCGCGAGCACGAACCGGTCGAACCAGCCCCGCCGCCCCGACACGATCGTCATCAGGACGGCGCGGCCACGCTCCTCCAGCGTCCGGGCCTGACGCTCGATCCCGTGCCCCCCCCGCACGGCATCCGTCGGCAGCAGTACGTGGGTCGCGCGCGACTGGACCGCGAACCGCAACAGCGACGACTGGAGATCATAGTCCTGCGGCAATCCTGCGACCTCGGCGATCCGGCTCGAACTCAGCCGCGCGACGCCGGCCCAAGCCATCTGCCCACCGACGCGCTCGAAGCCCGGCCCCGCATCGCTTTCCGGAACGACGAGCAGGCAATCGCCCTCCTCGCTCGCCATCGCCTTGACGATCGCGTCGGTGGTGACCAGTCCGTCACCGAGCATCAGAACGCGAGCCAGCGGGTGCAGCTTCTCGACGGCCTCGGTCGCGGACCGCACCGTATCGACGCTCACGCCGCGCCGCCCGATCCGGTTGATCGCGCCCAGCAGTTCGGGCGTCATCCGCGCGACCACGACGATGATCTGCGACACGCCCGCCGCAATCAGCAACCGCGCCTGGTACTCGATAAGCGTTACGCCACTGAACGGCAGCGTCGCGGCCAGACGATCGGGTCGATCGTCGGCGTCGTGAATTGCAAATAATAGGCCGGCAAGCATGGGCGGCTGTTAGGCGGTACGCGGCGTCCTGCAAAGCCCGCGTTCGGCCGAGCCGCCCTCCCTTACGGCCGGAACCGCGTCACAGGCGCGATACGGCGCGGCGCAGCTTCTTCAAACCCTCGGTATCGCGCGGATCGCCCTCGGCCACTTCGGTCGCAAGCGCCATCAGCCGGACCGCGCCAAAACTCGCCGCCAAGCCCTTCAGACGCCACGCCGCGGCCCGCCAATCGTCGACGCCCGTCGCCAGCGTCATCGCCGTCAGTGCACGCTCCGCGCTCTCGATGAACGCGACTCGTAAGTCGGCGATCAGCGTGGGTTCGTCGCCGACTGCAGCCGCCAACGTCGCATCGATTGCTCCGGGATCATACGCCATGTCGCCCTGCTTACCGGATGGATGCTTAAGCAAAGCTTGCACTATGCGTTTTGTCCGGCCGCGTTTCGTGATACTTCCGCGGTTCATGAACGGGGGTTCGTCAATGATCGGGTTTCGCGCGACGGCAGGCAATGCCCATCCCATTCGCGCGGACATCGTGATGGATCCGGTGATAGAAGACATGTCCGAAACCGTCACTGAATCTCACTTCGACGAGGTTTTTCAACAGCCCACGCGCGAACGCGGCCCCCTGTTTGCAGCGATGGGCTTCGCCGCCGTGATCATCTGGCTGAGCGCGATGCTCTGGATCGCGCGCGGTTCGCTCGGAACCCTGGAGCCGGTCCTACTCGTCCAGTTCATCGCCGCACTCTGCGTCGTCCCAGTGCTCGTCGGCATCGTCTGGCTGCTCGCGATGCGCACCAGCCGCGCCGAGGCACATCGTTTCGGGGTGACCGCGCAAGCCATGCGCGACGAGGCCGCCAACCTCGAGCGCACCGTCGCAGCCCTTTCGAACACGATCGAGGCCAACCGGACGCAACTTGCCAAGCAACTCGACGCGCTGATGGCGATGGGTGGCGGTGCCACCGAACAGCTGGCCGCAATCGGTCGCGGCATGGTTTCCGAAATCGATCAGGCCGCAGCCCATGCGCGCAACCTCGCTACCTCTACCGCCGGTGCGCAGACCAGCCTGGGCGTCCTGATCGCCACCCTCCCCCGCGCTCAGGCCGATATCGACGACGTCGCCAAGCGGCTCGAACGCACTGGCCTGTCGGCAAGTGAACATGCCGCCGCCCTCGATGCGCAGATCGGCGCGCTCGCGGAACGCGGCCGCGATGCCCACACGATGGCGAGCGGCGCCGCTCAGCGTCTTGCCGCGCACATCGTCCGCATGGAGGCGACCAGCCAGACCGCCGGCACGCATCTCGAAACGGTGACGGACGGCATGTCCGCGGCAGTCGATGCGCTACTGAACCGTACCGCAGACGCGGTCGACGAAGCGCGCAAGGGTATCGCCGCGCAGGGGGACGCGATGCTGGCGATGGTCGGGGCCAACCAGGCCGCGCTCGACAGCGCCGCCCGTGACAGTGCCGAAGCGCTCGCCCGGCGCATCGCGACCGTCGAGGACGCGATCGAACGCGTCGCCATCCGGCTGGACCTGCAGCGCAACGCCGGCGACCGGATCGTCGACGACCTCCACACCGGGCTTGGCGAAGTCGAGGCACGGATCGAGAACCTGCACCGTCATGGTACCGAACGCACGCAGGGGCTCGCCGCCTCGATCAGCGCGCTTGGCGGCTCGGCTGACGCGATGACGGAAGCGTTGCGGGCCGGCGACGAAATGGCGCACCGCACGATCACGACCACCGAAACGCTGCTGGTCGCACTCGATGCGGCCGCGCGTGAGATCGACGAGACGATGCCCGAGGCACTTGGCCGACTTGATTCGCACGTGCTCGCCAGCAAGAGCATCGTCGTTTCCGCGCGACCCGAACTGCTCGCGCTGGTCACTGCCGCGGAGAGCACCCACGACGCGATCGAGGCGATCGCCGGAGTGATCGGCGAACAACGCCATGTGCTCGACACGCTGTCGACCGATCTGCTCAACACGCTCAACACCGGCCGCGCCAAGGCGGATGCCCTCGGCCAGATGGTCGACGAAGCGATCGGCCGCACGCAGCATTTCGCGGAAGACGCAGCCCCGCAGTTGATCGAGGCGCTCAACCGCGTGCGCGAAACCGCCGCGGTCGCGGCCGACAAAGCCCGTGAGACGCTGTCGAAGGTCATCCCCGAAGCAGCGGCCGCGCTGGGGGTGGCCAGCGCCGACGCAATGCGCCGGGCGACCGCCGACACGGTGGAGCGACAGGTTCGCGCGCTCGCCGACGCCACCGAAGCCGCGGTCGACGCCACCACCGGCGCGACCGAACGGCTCGCGCGGGAAGTCCAGACGATCGTCGACCAGACCGCGATCGTCGAAACGCGGATCGAGGAAGCCCGCACCGAGCGCGAGGACGCCAATCAGGATACCTTCGCGCGTCGCGTCTCCCTCCTGATCGAATCGCTCAACTCGGCTTCGATCGACATCACCAAGGCGATCGCGCCGGAAATCTCCGACAGCGCCTGGGGCGCGTATCTCAAGGGCGACCGCGGCGTCTTTACGCGTCGCGCTGTGCGCATCCTCGACGCCAGCGAAGTCCGCGAGATCGCCGCGCTCTACGATCAGGACGAGACGTTCCGCGAGATGGTCAATCGCTACATCCACGATTTCGAAGCAATGCTCCGCACGATCCTGACGCAGCGCGATGGCTCGCCGCTCGGCGTGACGCTTCTGTCGTCGGACATGGGCAAGCTGTACGTCGCGCTGGCGCAGGCGATCGAGCGGCTGCGCTGAACCGAACGGGAGTCGCCGTCATGATCCAGCGTCACCGCTGACGCGGCCTTCGCCAGCGGAGCAACCCGCCGACCGGACTCCTGTTTCGAGGCTCGCATGCCCAGACTGAATACCAAAATCTGCGTCGTCACCGGCGCAGCGCGTGGCATCGGCCGCGCGATCGCCGAGCGCTTCCACGACGAAGGCGCGATCGTCATCGTTACCGACATCGAGGAGTCAGCCGGCGCCGAGACGGCCGCGACTATCGGCTGCCGGTTCGAAAAGTTGGACGTTCGCGAGGAAGCGGATTGGCAACGGCTGGCAGTGCTCGTTCCGGCGGTCGACGTGGTCGTCAACAATGCCGGCGTGACCGGTTTCGAGCACGGCATGGTCGCGCATGATCCTGAGCATGCGGCCTTGTCGGACTGGCGCGCGGTTCATGCAGTCAATTTAGACGGCACGTTCCTCGGCTGCCGCTACGCGATCGGTGCGATGAAAGCAGCGGGTACGGGCTCGATCATCAACATCTCGTCGCGGTCCGGGCTGGTCGGCATCCCGCTTGCCGCTGCCTATGCGTCGTCGAAGGCGGCGATCCGCAATCACAGCAAGACAGTGGCGCTGTATTGCGCGCAGCAGGGGTGGAAGATCCGCTGCAACTCGGTCCATCCCGCGGCGATCCTGACGCCGATCTGGGAGCCAATGCTCGGTTCGGGGCCGGATCGTGAGGCGCGGATGGCGGCGCTGGTTGCCGATACGCCGTTGAAGCGGTTCGGGATGCCGGACGAGGTTGCTGCGGTGGCGGTGATGCTCGCGTCGGACGAGGCCACGTATATCACGGGGGCGGAGATCAACATCGACGGCGGGTTGCTGGCTGGGTCTGCCGCCTCGCCGGGGTAAAGGATAAATTGTAATCCTCCCCCGCCAGGGGGAGGTGGCTGGCACTTGCCAGATGGAAGGGGAGGTAAGGGAAACCTCTGTTCCGTATCCTCCCCCTCCGTCACCTTCGGTGCCACCTCCGCCTTGCGGGGGAGGATCGTGGGGTCGCCCCTCAGCGCGTGACCATATTCCCACGGTCGAACAGGTCGACCGTCTGCGGCGTGATCCACCCATAAGCATAATTCAGCTGGAACAGCGCGAACAACACCGTCGCCACCACGGTCACCCGCCACGCCGTCCGCCCAGATCGAAACTCGTGCGGCGCGCTTTCGGCCTGACCGGGGACGTGCTCGCCCCCGGCCTCGCGCGTCGTCTTCACACCGAACGGCAGGACCAGGAACACCGAGAACGCCCAGAACAGGACGTAGATCGCGAGTGCCGAGGTCCAGTGCACCGGATCAGCCCTCGATCAGCAGGACATCGACGATCGGCTGCTTGCCGGTCCAACGCTTGGCGACCTTGCGCACCGCGAGACGGATCTGCTCGCGCATCTTTTCGCTCTCGCGCTTGCCACCGCGGGCCGTATCGCCTGCCGCCTGCACCGCATCGGCGATGAACGCCGCGCGATCTTCCTCGACCGGCACGCCCTGCACGCGCACCTGCGGCTGGCCGACCATCCGGCCGTCCTTGCCGAGCGCGACCGCGACCGAGATCTGGCCGTTGATCGCCAGCTTGCGACGCTCGGCGATCGTCGCGCCGTCCGCCGGGAGGATCACGTCGCCGTCGAGCACCAAACGCCCGACCGTCGCATTGCCGATCTTCGCCGGGCCTTTGGGCGCCAGGCGAATGATGTCACCATTGCTCTGCACGATCGCGCGTGGAATGCCCTGCTCGAGACCGAAGCGCGCATGCTCCATCATGTGGCGCATCTCGCCGTGCGTCGGCACCAGCACGTCGGGACGCAGCCAGTCATACATCTGCGCGAGTTCCGGCTGACCCGGATGACCCGACACATGGACGTGCGCCTGGCGCTCGGTGATCATGCGGATGCCCTTGGCCGCCAGCGTGTTCTGGATGCGACCGATCTGGACCTCGTTACCCGGGATCTGCTTCGACGAGAAGATCACCGTGTCGTCGGCTTCGAGCGTGATCGTGTGCTGGCCATTGGCGACACGTGCGAGCGCCGCGCGTTCCTCGCCCTGGCCGCCGGTGGCAATGATCAGCACCTTGTTCTTGGGCAGGCGCATCGCCTCGTCGGGGCTGATCGTGTCAGGGAAATCCTTCAGATAGCCCGTCGCGCGCGCGACCTTGATGATCCGGTCGAGCGAACGCCCGGTGACGCACAGCTTGCGCCCGGTTTCCTTCGCGACTTCACCGAACGTGTGCAGACGCGCCGCGTTCGACGCGAAGCTGGTGATCATCACCCGGCCCTTGGCCTTGCTGACTTCCTCGAACAGCCCCTTGCGAACGGTGCTCTCGCTGCCCGACGCAGTGGTGTTGAAGATGTTGGTCGAATCGCAGACCAGCACGTCGACGCCCTTGTCGCCGATCGCCATGAAGCCCTCCGGCGTGGTCGGGTTGCCGATCACCGGGTTCTTGTCGAGCTTCCAGTCGCCGGTGTGGAACACGCGGCCGTAAGGCGTATCGATCAACAGCGCGTTCGCCTCGGGGATCGAATGCGACATCTCGACGAAGGTAAAGCCGAACGGCCCGAGCTGAAAATTGCCGCCCATCGGGATCATCTTGAGCTTCACGCGGTTGGCGATGCCCTCTTCCTCGAGCTTGCCGCGGATCAGTCCCATCGTGAATGGCGTCGCGTAGATCGGCACGCCGAGGTCTTCGGCGAGGTACGGCAGCGAGCCGATATGATCTTCATGGCCATGCGTGATGACGATGCCGAGCAGGTCGTCGATCCGGTCCTCGATGAAGGACAGGTCGGGCAGAATCACGTCTACGCCAGGATATTGCGGATCGGCGAAGGTGATGCCGAGATCGACCATCACCCACTTGCCCTGGCAGCCGTACAGGTTGACGTTCATGCCGATTTCGCCGGAGCCGCCAAGGCCACAGAAAAGGAGTTCGTTCTTCGGAGTCATTATATGCTTTCAGGATTATACAGGAATATGGCCCGCAGGCCGGTCGGCGCGAGCCCAATGGCCCTAGATATGGTGACGATCCCACATCATCGCCAGCCCCTGGATCGTCAGGTCGGCTTCGATGACGTCGAACACGTCGGTCTGTTTCTCGAATAACGTGGCAAGCCCGCCGGTGGCGACGACCTTCACGGGACGGCCGATCTCGCGCTTCATCCGCGCGACCAGCCCCTCGATCATCGCGACATAGCCCCAATAGATGCCGATATGCATCTGCGAGACGGTGTTGAGTCCGATCACGCTGGTATCGGTCGGCGCCTCGATCGCGATCCGCGGCAGTTTCGCGGCCGCGGTTACCAGCGCGTCGAGCGAGAGGTTGATCCCCGGCGCGATGATCCCGCCCTTGTACGCGCCGCTATAGTCGACGACGTCGAACGTGGTCGCGGTGCCGAAATCGATCACGATCAAGTCACCGGGATGCAGCGCATGCGCGGCGATCGTGTTGACCGCACGGTCGGCACCGAGCGAGGCAGGCTCGTCGACGTCGATCGCGATGCCCCATTCGACCGGCGCGTGGCCGGCGATCAGTGCCTCGGTGTTGAAGTATTTCGACGCGAGCACCTGAAGATTGTGAAGTGCGCGCGGCACGACGGTGGCGACGATCACGCCTTCGACCGCGGTGCGATCATGCCCGCCGAGCTGCATCAACTGGCTCAGCCACACCGCATACTCGTCCGCCGTCCGCCGGGGGTCGGTCGCGATCCGCCAACGCGCGACGATCTCGCCGGCATCGACGAGCGCGAACACGACATTGGTATTGCCGGCATCGATCGCGAGCAGCATCAGCGGGGCCTCAAAGCAGGAAGACGTCGGCAGCGTGAATGACACGCCGCTCGCCAGACGCCAAGCGGAGGATCAGCGCGCCGTCGGTGTCGAGCCCGACGAACAGGCCGTCGACGCCGCTGCCATCGGGAAGCCGGGCGGTCAGCGCGGTGCCGGCGGCATGCGCGCAATCGACCCAGCGCTCGCGAACCGGCGCGATACCCTCGGTCCGCCAGCGACCGATCCAGCGCGCGAAACTGTCAGCGAGAATGTCGAGGAACATCGCCGGTTCGACCACCACGCCGTGCGCGGCGAGGTCGGTCGTCGCACGGTCGGGCAAGTCCGGGTGATGCGCGATGTTGACGCCGTAGCCGACGATCACTGCGTCGTCCGCGCGTTCGAGCAGGATGCCCGACAGCTTGGCGTCCGCCAGCAACAGGTCGTTCGGCCATTTCAGGACGAGCGTCTCGCTCGCATCGGTCGTGCCCTGGCAGATCCCGGCGACGAGAAAGGTCGAGACGGTTTCCTGCAAGGCGACCGCCGCAACCAGCGCGAGGCTCGCTGCCGGAGGATCGCTCGGCCGCAACCTCACGAGAGTGCTCGCGTAGAGGTTACCCTCGGGCGACGACCATTCACGCCCGAGCCGCCCCCGCCCCGCCGTCTGCCGGGTCGCACGCAGCCAAAGACCATCTTCGGCACCGCCGCGTGCAAGCTCAAGCAGGTCGGCGTTGGTCGATCCTGTTTCCGCGACGGTGCGGATGATGCTCAGAACAACGCCCGTGCGGCCGCCATCGTCCACGCGCCGAGCACGGGGATGAGGAGATAGCCGGCTGGCGACACGAACACTGCCGCGATGGCGATGAGGCCACCCTCGACCTTGCTCTCCATCGGCGCAAACGCGGGGGCCGGATCGTCGAAGTACATCGTCTTGACGACGCGCAGATAGTAATACGCGCCGATCACCGAAGCGGCGATGCCGACCACCGCGAGCGGGAACAGCCCGGCGTCGACCGCCGCGCTGAACACCGCGAACTTCGCGTAAAAGCCGAACAGCGGCGGGATGCCGGCGAGGCTGAACATGAAGATCGCGAGGGCCGCTGCCAACGCAGGCCGAGTCCGCGACATGCCGGCGAGGCTGTCGATCGTCTCGACCGGCTGACCATCGTCACCCCGCATCTGCAACACGACCAGGAACGAACCCAGCGTCATCGCGACGTAGATCGTCAGGTACATCAACAGGCCCGACACGCCTTCCGGCGTTCCGGCCGCGAGACCGATCAGCGCGAAGCCGACATTGTTGATCGACGAATAGGCGAGCAGGCGCTTGATGTTGGTCTGGCCGATCGCCGCGACCGCACCGAGGATGATCGAGGCGAGTGCCGCGAAGATCACGATCTGGCGCCACTGGTCGGTAGCAGGACCCATCGCATCGACCGCCACGCGAACGCTGAGCGCAAGCGCTGCGACCTTCGGGGCGGACGCGAAGAACGCAGTGACCGGGGTCGGTGCTCCTTCGTACACGTCGGGCGTCCACATGTGGAACGGCACGGCGCTGATCTTGAACGCAAGGCCAGCGAACACGAACACCAGACCGAACAGCAGGCCGAGCGACTTGGTGCCCGCATAGGCTTCCGAGATGCCCGAGAACAACGTCGTGCCGCTGAACCCGTAGACCAGCGAGATGCCGTACAGCAGGATGCCGCTGGCCAGCGCGCCGAGCACGAAATACTTCAGACCCGCTTCGGCAGACCGTCCGTCGCGGCGCATGAAGCTGGCGAGGACATAGGCCGCAAGGCTCTGGAGCTCGAGCCCGACATACAGCGTCAGCATGTCGGTGGCCGAAACCATGATTCCCATGCCGCATGCCGAGAGCAGGATCAGCACCGGATATTCCGGCCGCAGATCGTCGCCGTGCGAGCGTGCGAAAAAGCTCGGCGCCATCACGATCGCGACCGCCGAAGCGATGTAGATCAGCACCTTGGCGAACGCGCCGAACGCGTCTGCGCGGTACAGGCCATCGAACGCATAGCCGCCCGACGAGGCCGGACCGACCAATGCGATCCCTGCCCCAGCCAGCACAAAGACAGCGGCGATCGAGACGGCGCGCGTGGATTTGTCCCCGCCCCAGGCCGAGACGAGCATCAGCGCGATCGCACCCAACGCCAGCACCAGTTCGGGCAGGGTCATTGCGATGTTAGCGGCGTAATCCATCAGTGTGCCTCCCCGTGCGCGGCACTATGGACGGTTGCGGCGGGCTTCCCCGCGGTTGGGTTGGAATCGCTGGCCGGCTTGGCGCGGTCGACACGGGCGAGAAGCACGCCCACGTCCTTGCGCATCGGTGCCAGGAAGCTCTCGGGATACACGCCCATCCACAGCACGACGGCTGCGATCGGTGCGAGCAGCCACATCTCGCGGCCCGACAGGTCGACCATCGCACGGACGTCGTCCGACTTGATCTCACCGAATACCACGCGACGGTACAGGAACAGCATGTATGCGGCGCCGAGAATGATGCTCGTCGTGCAGAGCAGCGCGGTCCAGGTCGAGACCTGATATGTGCCCATCAACGACAGGAACTCGGCGACGAAGCCGCTGGTGCCCGGCAGGCCGATCGAGGCCATCGTGAAGAACAGGAAGAAGATCGCGTACTTCGGCATGTTGATCGCGAGGCCGCCATAGCGCGAGATCTCGCGGGTATGGAGCTGGTCGTAGATCACACCGACGCACAGGAACAACGCGCCCGATACCAGGCCGTGGCTCAGCATCATGATCATCGCACCTTCGATGCCCTGGCGGTTGAACGCGAACAGACCGATCGTGACGATCGCCATATGCGCGACCGACGAATAGGCGATCAGCTTCTTCATGTCCGACTGCACGAGCGCGACAAGCGACGTGTAGATCACCGCGACCGCCGACAGGCCGAAGATCAGCCAGGTCAACTGACCCGAGGCTTCGGGGAACATCGGCAGCAGGAAGCGCAGGAAGCCGTAACCGCCGAGCTTGAGCAGCACGCCGGCCAGGATCACCGAGCCTGCGGTCGGCGCCTGGACGTGTGCGTCGGGCAACCAGGTATGGACCGGCCACATCGGCATCTTGACCGCGAACGATGCGAAGAACGCCAGCCACAGCCACGTCTGCACGTGCGCCGGGAAGTCGTAGTTCATCAGCGCAGGGATGCTGGTCGTGCCCGCCGTCTTCGCCATGTACAGCATCGCGATGAACATCAGGACCGAGCCGAGCAGCGTGTACAGGAAGAACTTGTACGACGCGTAGATCCGGTTGGCGCCGCCCCAGATGCCGATGATCAGGTACATCGGGATCAGGCCGGCTTCGAAAAACACGTAGAACAGGAACAGGTCCTGCGCCGCGAACGTGCCGATCATCAGCACTTCGGTGAACAGGAACGCCGCCATGTATTCAGGCACGCGCGTGGTGATCGAACGCCAGCTGGCGCCGATGCAGATCGGCATCAGGAACACGCTGAGCATGATCAGCATCAGCGCGAAGCCATCGATGCCGAGCGACCAGCCGAACGGGCCGAAGATGCCGGGGGCATGCTCGACGAACTGCCACTGCGCGCCGCCGATATCGTAGTTCATCCACAACATAATGCCGAGAATGAAGTCGATCAGCGTCGCCGCCAGTGCCAGTGTCCGCGCCGTGTTCGCCGAGACGAACAGGCACGCGACGGCCGCGATCATCGGGACCGCGATCAGGGCGGAAAGGATAGGAAAGCCGGTCATTACAGTCCGATCGCCCAGGTTACGGCTGCGGTCAGCCCGATCAGCATGACGAAGGCATAGGTGTAGAGGTATCCCGTCTGGAAGCGGTTGGCCACGCGGCTGCCGATCTGGACGACCCAGGTCGCGCCGTCGGGCCCGAACCGGTTGATCGTCTTCTCGTCACCGCGGTGCCACAGGAAGCGGCCGATCGCGAACGCCGGGCGGACGAAGATCAGGTCGTACAGCTCGTCGAAATACCACTTATGCAGCAGGAAGTCGTAGAGCACGCTGAACTGTTCGACGACCTTGGCCGGGAACGTCGGTGCCTTGATATAGGCGTACCAGGCGGTCAGCAGGCCAAGCAGCATCGCGATCGTTGCCGACAGTTTGATCAGCAACGGCACGCCGTGCATCTCGTGCATCAGATGTTCGCGGAACGCGAGTGCGCCCTTCCAGAACTCTTCGCCTGCGGTCGGCTCGATGAAGAAGCCGTGGAACACGAAGCCGGCGAGGACCGCACCGATCGACAGAACGATCAGCGGGATCAGCATCGGCAGCGGGCTCTCGTGCGGGTGATACCCACCATCGCCTTCGGCCGGCGCGTGCTGCGCATCGTGGTGATCGTGCGGCGCATGACCTGCGTCCTCGGCCTGCGCCGGGTTGCCGTGATGATCGTCCGCATGGTGGTCATGACCATGAGCGTCGTGGAGCGCATGCTGGATGTGCTCCGATGCGGCCCAGCGCGGCTTGCCCCAGAAGGTCAGGAACATCACGCGCCACGAATAGAAGCTGGTCAGCAACGCGACGAGCACGCCGACGAACCACACGCCCGGCTGGCCCGCAGCCCAGCTCGCCTCGATGATCGCATCCTTCGAATGGAAGCCTGCGAACCCGATCGCGGTGTTGCCGAAAATGCCGGGGATACCGACGCCAGTGATCGCGAGCGTGCCCGCCATCATCGCCCAGAACGTCACCGGGATCTTCTTACGCAGGCCGCCATAATAGCGCATGTCCTGCTCGTGGTGCATCGCATGGATGACCGAGCCGGCGCCGAGGAACAGCAGCGCCTTGAAGAACGCGTGCGTGAAGAGGTGGAACATCGCTGCGCCGTATGCGCCGACACCAGCCGCGAAGAACATGTAGCCGAGCTGCGAACAGGTCGAATATGCGATCACGCGCTTGATGTCGGTCTGCACGAGCCCGCAAGTGGCCGCAAACAAACAGGTCGCGGCACCGACAGAGGTGACCACGGTCAGCGCGACCGGGCTCATCTCGAACATCGGCGACAGGCGGCAGACCATGAACACGCCGGCGGTGACCATCGTCGCCGCGTGGATCAGCGCCGACACCGGGGTCGGACCTTCCATCGCATCCGGCAACCAGGTGTGCAGGCCGAGCTGCGCCGACTTCCCCATCGCACCGACGAACAGCAGCAGGCAGAGCACCGTCATCGTGTCGAAACGGTAGCCGAGGAAGCCGAGCGTCGAGCCCGCCATGCCAGGAGCCGCGGCGAGGATCTCGGGGATCGAGACCGTGCCGAACACCAGGAACGTGCCGAAGATACCGAGCATGAAGCCGAGATCGCCGACGCGGTTGACGACGAACGCCTTGATCGCCGCTGCGCTGGCCGAAGGCTTGCGGAACCAGAAGCCGATCAGGAGGTAGGATGCGAGACCCACGCCTTCCCAGCCGAAGAACATCTGAACGAGGTTGTTCGCGGTCACGAGCATCAGCATCGCGAAGGTAAACAGCGACAGATACGCGAAGAAGCGCGGCTGATCGGGATCCTCGTCCATATAGCCCCAGCTATACAGGTGAACGAGCGCCGAGACCGACGTGACGACCACGAGCATCACCGCGGTCAGCGCATCGACGCGCAGCGACCACGCGACGTTCATGTCGCCGGAGTGGATGAAGTCGAGCAGCGGCGCAACGGTGGCCGTGCTGGTGCCCGACAGGAAGCCGATGAAGATCGGCCAGGACAACAGGCACGATGCGAACAGCGCAGCCGTGGTGACGAGTTTCGCCGGCACGTTGCCGATCGCGCGATTGCCGAACCCGGCAACGATCGCGGCCAGTAACGGCAGGAAGACGATAAGCTGGATCAACCGTATTACCCCTTCATCCGGTTGACGTCGTCGACCGCGATGGTGCCGCGACCGCGGAAATAGATCACGAGAATGGCGAGGCCGATCGCGGCTTCACCCGCGGCGACCGTCAGCACGAACATCGCGAACACCTGTCCGACGAGATCATGGAGGAACGCCGAGAACGCGACGAGATTGATGTTCACCGCCAGCAGGATCAGCTCGATCGCCATCAGGATGACGATGAGGTTCTTGCGGTTCAGGAAGATGCCGAGCACCCCCATCGTGAACAGGATCGCCGCGACGACCAGATAATGGACGAGACCGATCGTCACAGTTCGACTCCCTGCCCGACGACCGGGCTCGTGTTGCGCGTGGCGTCCTGCGGACGGCGCGCGTTCTGGCGGCTGATGTTCTGCGCCTTGACGCCGCCACGCTGGCGGTGGGTCAGCACGATCGCCCCGATCATCGCGACCAGCAGTACCAGACCGGCACCCTCGAACACGAACAGATAGCGCGTATAGAGCAGGTTACCGATCGCCTGGATGTTCGGCACGGTGTCGTCGATCGGTGCGGCACGCCGTGCGAGCTGGATCGGACCGGTGCTCCAGGCACCGATCGCTATCATCACCTCGGCGGCGAGTGCGACGGCGAGCGCGAGGCCGATCCCGAAATACCGGGCGACGCCTGCGCGAAGTTCGGTGAAGTCGATGTCGAGCATCATGACCACGAACAGGAACAGCACCGCGACCGCGCCGACATAGACGATGACGAGCAGCATCGCGATGAACTCGGCGCCGACCAGGATCATGAGGCCGGCCGCGTTGAAGAACGCGAGGATCAGCCACATCACCGAATGGACCGGGTTACGCGACGCGATCGTCAACGCGCCCGACAGGACGACGACGAAGGCGAAGAGGTAGAAGGCTAAGGCCTGAATCATGAGGTCCTCGTCACCCCAGCGAACGCTGGGGTCTCAAGCCGCGCGGGCGCGCTCTGAAACGGGGAGATCCCAGCGTGCGCTGGGATGACGGAGTAGGTCTGGGTCATCGTCGCGAGCGCTTAACGGTACGGCGCATCGGCGGCAAGGTTCGCCGCGATCGCGCTTTCCCAACGGTCGCCATTATCGAGCAGCTTCGACTTGTCGTAGATCAGCTCTTCGCGCGTCTCGGTGGCGAACTCGTAGTTCGGCCCCTCGACGATCGCGTCGACCGGGCACGCCTCGGCACACAGGCCGCAATAGATGCACTTGGTCATGTCGATGTCGTAGCGCGTGGTACGGCGCGAACCGTCGTCACGCGGCTCGGCCTCGATCGTGATCGCCTGCGCAGGGCACACGGCCTCGCACAGCTTGCACGCGATGCACCGCTCCTCGCCATTCGGATAGCGACGCAGCGCATGCTCGCCGCGGAACCGCGGCGAAACCGGGTTACGCTCGTACGGATAGTTGATCGTCGCCTTTTCCTTGAAGAAATAGCGAAGCGTCAACGCGTGCGCCTTCACGAATTCCCACAGGGTAAACGACTTGATGATCTGAGCGACGCTCATGAACCCACTCCAACGCGCGTCAGCATGAGATAGCCCGACACGAGGAAAACCCAGAACAGCGAGACGGGGAGGAAGACCTTCCAGCCGAGCCGCATCAGCTGATCGTAGCGATAGCGCGGCACGGTCGCCTTCACCCAGCTGAACAGGAAGAAGAAGAACAGGATCTTGGCGAACAGCCAGATGATCCCCGGCACGTAATACAGCGGTGCCCAGTCGACCGGTGGCAGCCAGCCGCCCCAGAACAGCGTCGCGTTCAGCGCGCACATCAGCAGCACGTTGGCGTACTCGCCGAGCCAAAACAGCGCGAACGACATCGACGAATATTCGGTCTGGTACCCGGCGACGAGCTCGCTCTCCGCCTCGGTCAGATCAAAGGGCGCACGCTGCGTCTCGGCCAGGCTCGAGATGAAGAACATCACCGCCATCGGGAACATCAGCGGGTTCAGGATGTACCCGTTGAAGAACCAGACGTGCGACTTCTGCGCCATCACGATCGCCGACAAGTTGAAGCTGCCAGTCCACAGCACGACCGAAATCAGGATGAAGCCGATCGCGACCTCATACGACACCATTTGCGCGGCCGCACGAAGCGCCGAATAGAACGGGTATTTCGAGTTCGACGCCCAACCCGACAGGATGATCCCGTAGACGCCGAGCGACGAGGCCGCGAGCACGTAGAGCAGCCCGACGTTGATGTCCGCGAGCACGACACCAACCCCGAACGGCACCACCGCCCAGACGATCAGCGCGACCGTGAAGGTGATGATCGGGGCGAGCAGGAACAAAGTCCGGTTGGCGGCTGCGGGGACGATCGTCTCCTGCAGGAACACCTTCAGGCCGTCGGCGAAGCTCTGCAGCAAACCGAACGGACCGACGACGTTGGGACCACGCCGCAACGCCATCGCCGCCCAGATCTTGCGGTCGGCATAGATGATCATCGCCACCGCCAGCATCAGCGGCAGGGCGATCACGAGGATGTCGATGATCGTCGCGAGGAAAAACGCCCAGTCGTAACCGAGCGAGGATTCGAACCAGGAGATCATTCGGCTGCCTCCGCGTAGTCTTCCCCGTGGAGAAGTTCGGCCGAGCAGCGCTGCATCGTCGGCGACGCGCGGCAGATCGCGTTGGTCAGGTAGAAGTCCTTGATCGGATAGCCCGCGAGGACACCCTCACCTGCACCATTAAGCGAAGGCGGGTTCCACTCGAACGTCGCGAGCGCCTGATGACGCAGCGCAGGCACGTCCGCGTACATTTCCTCGCGCAGCCCCTCGAAGCTGTCAAACGGAAGCGTGTGGCCAAGCGTGTCGGACAACGCGCGGAAGATCGACCAGTCGTCACGCGCGTCGCCCGGTGCGAACACCGCGCGCTCGCCGCGCTGGACGCGCCCCTCGAGATTGACCCACGTGCCCGACTTCTCGGCATAGGTGACGCCCGGCAGGATGACGTCGGCGGCCGCCGCACCCTTGTCGCCGTGATGGCCTACGAACACCTTGAAGCCGGCGAACTTCGAATAGTCCACCTCGTCCGCGCCGAGGAAGAAGCCGAGCTTCGCCCCCATCACGTCGGCGATGCCGCCCTTCTGCGCATAGCCGAGCATCAGCCCGCCCATCCGCGAGGCTGCCATGTGGACGACGTTGAAGCCGTTCCAGCCGTCCTTCAAGAGACCGAGCGTATCGACGAGCTTCAGCGCAGCCGCATGGCCACCCTTCAGCGCGCCTCCACCGACGATCACCATCGGACGCTCGGCCTTGCCGAACGCCTCGGTCACCGCGTCAGGCAGACTGCCGAGCAGCGCCAGATCGTCGCCGAGCCATTCGACCTTGTACGTCAGGTCCGTCTCCGGCCCGATCGCAAAGACCTTCGCGCCCTTCTTGATAGCCTTGCGCACCCGCGTGTTCACCAGCGGCGCTTCCCAGCGCAGGTTGGTGCCCACCAGCAGGATCGCGTCGGCACGCTCGGTGCCGGCGATCGTCGTGTTGAAATTGACCGCGGCGATGCTCGTCGCATCGTAATCCATGCCGGTCTGACGACCTTCGAGCAGGCTCGATCCCATCTTCGCCAGCAGCGCCTTGGCGGCGTACATCGTCTCGCAATCGACCAGATCGCCGGCGACAGCCGCAACGCTCGACCCGGCGTTTACCGCCTTGATCGCTGCAAACGCTTCATCCCACGTCGCGGGAACCAGCTTGCCGTTCACCCGGACATAGGGCTTGTCGAGACGACGACGAACCAGGCCGTCGATCGCGTGGCGCGTCTTGTCGGTCGCCCACTCCTCGTTCACGTCCTCATTGATCCGCGGTACGCAGCGCAATACTTGGCGACCACGGCTGTCGAGCCGGATGTTGGTGCCGACCGCGTCCATCACGTCGATCGTCAGCGTCTTGCGCAATTCCCACGGACGCGCTTCGAACGCATACGGCTTCGACGTCAGTGCACCGACCGGGCACAGATCGACGACGTTGCCGGAAAGCTCGCTCTTGACCGCATTCTCGAGATACGAGGTGATCTGCATATCCTCGCCGCGGAAGATCGCACCGATCTCCTCGACGCCGGACACTTCCTCGGCGAACCGGATGCAGCGCGTGCACTGGATGCAGCGGGTCATGACCGTCTTGACGATCGGACCCATGTACTTCTCGGTGACCGCGCGCTTGTTCTCGTCGTAGCGCGAATGGCCGCGGCCATAGGCTACCGACTGGTCCTGAAGATCGCACTCGCCGCCCTGATCGCAGATCGGGCAATCGAGCGGATGATTGATCAGCAGGAATTCCATGATGCCCTCGCGGGCATTCTTCACCATCGGCGAGTTGGTGAAGATCTCCTGCTTGTCCGCCGCCGGCAGCGCGCACGACGCCTGCGGCTTGGGCGGACCAGGCTTCACCTCGACCAGGCACATCCGGCAATTGCCGGCGATGCTCAGCCGCTCATGATAACAGAAACGCGGAATCTCCTTGCCGGCAAGCTCGCACGCCTGCAGCACGGTGGCACCCTGCGGCACCTCGATCTCTACGCCATCGACTTTGACTAAGGGCATTACTCTGCGGCTTCCATCATCGGCGCGGTTTCGCCACCGCGCTCACGGATACGGCGCTCCATCTCGGGGCGGAAATGCTTGATCAGGCCTTGGATCGGCCATGCGGCTGCGTCTCCGAGCGCGCAGATCGAGTGACCCTCGACCTGCTTGGTGACCTGCTGGAGCATGTCGATCTCGGACAGTTCGGCGTCGCCGGTGCGCATCCGCTCCATCACGCGCCACATCCAGCCAGTACCTTCGCGGCACGGGGTGCACTGGCCACAGCTCTCATGCTTGTAAAAGTACGAGATGCGGCTGATCGCGCGGACGATGTCAGTCGACTTGTCCATGACGATGATCGCCGCGGTGCCGAGGCCCGAGCCGACCGCCTTCAGGCCGTCGAAGTCCATCGCGCAGTCCATGATCTGCGCGGCGGGCACGAGCGGCACCGAAGAACCACCCGGGATCACCGCGAGCAGGTTGTCCCAGCCGCCACGAATGCCGCCGCAATGCGTCTCGATCAGGTCGCGGAACGAGATGCTCATCTCCTCCTCGACGACGCACGGCTTGTTCACATGGCCGCTGATCTGGAACAGCTTGGTGCCGCGGTTATTCTCCGCGCCGAAGCTGGAGAACCACGCCGCGCCACGTCGCAGGATTGTGGGGGCAACCGCGATCGACTCGACGTTGTTCACCGTCGTCGGGCAGCCATAGAGGCCTGCGCCCGCCGGGAATGGAGGCTTCAGCCGCGGCTGGCCCTTCTTCCCCTCGAGGCTCTCCAGCATCGCGGTCTCTTCGCCGCAGATGTACGCGCCCGCACCCCGGTGCACGAACACGTCGAAGTCGTAGCCCGACCCGCACGCGTTCTTGCCGATGAAGCCGCGATCATAGGCCTCGGCAACGGCTGCGAACAGCGTCTCGGCCTCGCGAATATACTCGCCGCGGATGTAGATGTACGCCGCACGCGCGCGCATCGCGAACCCGGCGATCAGTGCGCCTTCGATCAGCTTGTGCGGATCGTGACGGATGATCTCGCGATCCTTGCAGCTGCCCGGCTCGGACTCATCGGCGTTGATGACGAGGAAGTTCGGCCGGTCCGGCTTCGGCTCCTTCGGCATGAACGACCATTTGGTACCGGTCGGGAAGCCCGCACCGCCACGGCCGCGCAGCCCCGACGCCTTCATCACGTCGATGATAGCGTCCTGGCCGAGCGCCATCAGGTCCTTGGTGTTGTCCCAATCGCCGCGCATGATCGCCGCGTCGATATTCCACGGCTGAAAACCGTAGACGTTGGTAAAGATGCGATCCTTGTCGGCGAGCATCAGGCCCACTCCCCCCGGTAATCGTGGTTCGCGTCGACCATCGCCTTCAGCGAGGTCGGGCCGCCTTCTGGGCAGCTCGCGCGACGACCGAATTGCGGACCCGGCGTCGGGTGCCCGCCATTGGCCAGCGCTTCGAGAATCTCGGTCGTCTTGTCGTAATCGAGATCTTCGAAGTTATCATCGTTGATCTGCACCATCGGCGCGTTCGCGCACGTACCCAGGCACTCGACCTCGGTCAGCGTGAACATGCCGTCCGGCGTCGTGCCACCCTTGACCAGCCCACGGTTCTTGCACGCGGCCAGAACGTCGTCCGACCCACGCAGCATGCACGGCGTCGTACCGCAGACCTGGACATGGAAGCGACCGACCGGCGCAAGGTTGAACATCGTGTAAAACGTCACGACCTCGTACACGCGCATGTACGGCACGCTGATCTGACGCGCGACGAACTCGATCACCGGCACCGGCAACCAGCCCTGCGTCTGCGTTTCCGCACCGACCTGGCGCTGAGCAAGATCGAGGAACGGGAGCGACGCCGACTGTTCGCGACCCTTGGGATAGCGCCCGAGAATCTCGTTCGCCTTCACCTGGTTCTCATCCGTCCATGCGAACGAACCCCAGCGTGCGCGGGTCTCGGCCTCGTCGGGGATTTTTGGTGCTTCAGCCATTAGCGAATGAACTCCACGCGATCGACTTGGTCGCCGCTGAAGGAATATATGGACATGACCTCGAACTGGTCGCCGTCCGGCGCGCGCGCGACCGTCTCGTGCAACACGACGGTATCGCCCAGGACATAGCTCGACATGATATCGGCGCGGTTCTGCGGATACTGCTCGAACATTGCCTTCAGACCGGACCGAACGCCTTCGCGCCCGTCACGTAGGACAGCGCCGCGATAGGTCGCCTCGCAGGCATCCTCGGTCATCAGCGCGACATACCCGTCGGCATCCTGATCGTTGTACAGCGCGATCATACGATGGGCGGTGTCGATACGCGGATCGCTCATCGATCGCACTCGCCGAACACGATATCCATCGCGCCGAGGATCGCGGTCGTATCCGCCAGCATGTGGCCCTTCGCCATGAAGTCCATGGCTTGCAGATGCGAGAACGCGGTCGGGCGGATCTTGCAGCGGTACGGCTTGTTCGAGCCATCGGCGACGAGATACACGCCGAACTCGCCCTTGGGGCTCTCGGTTGCGACATAGACGTCGCCGGCAGGCACGTGGAAGCCCTCGGTGTAGAGCTTGAAGTGATGGATCAGCGCTTCCATCGACTGCTTCATCTCGCCACGCTTGGGCGGCACGACCTTACGATCGAGCGACGCGATCGGCCCCTCGGGCATGTCGCGCAGGCACTGCTTCATGATCCGCGCGGACTGACGCACTTCCTCCACGCGCACCATGAACCGGTCATAGCAATCGCCGCGTGTGCCGACCGGCACCTCGAAGTCCATCTTCGCATAGGCGTCGTAGGGCTGCGACTTGCGCAGATCCCAGGCGATCCCCGAGCCGCGGATCATCGGGCCGGAAAAGCCCCATTTGATCGCGTCGTCGCGACTGACCACGGCGATGTCGACGTTGCGCTGCTTGAAGATGCGGTTGTCCGCGACCAGCGAGATCGCATCCTCGAACAGCCGCGGCAGGCGCGTGTCGAGCCAGTCGCCGATGTCGGCCAGCAACTTCAACGGCGCATCCTGATGCACGCCACCGGGACGGAAATAGTTCGAATGCATGCGCGCGCCAGAAACGCGCTCGAAGAAGTTCATGCAGTCTTCGCGAATCTCGAACAGCCACAGGTTCGGCGTCATCGCGCCGACGTCCATGACGTGCGACCCGAGATTGAGCATGTGGTTCGAGATGCGCGTCAGCTCGGCGAAGAACACCCGCAGATACTGCGCGCGCTCGGGCACTTCGAGGTCGAGCAGCTTCTCGACCGCCAGCACCCAGCTATGCTCCATGCACAGTGGCGAGCAGTAATCGAGACGATCGAAATACGGCAGCGCCTGCACGTACGTCTTGTACTCGATCAGCTTCTCGGTGCCGCGGTGCAGCAGGCCGATATGCGGATCGACGCGCTCGACGATCTCACCGTCCAGCTCCATGACAAGGCGCAACACGCCGTGCGCGGCCGGATGCTGCGGACCGAAATTGATCGTGTAGTTCTGGATCGTGACGTCGCCGGTCGTGGGATCGGCGAGATCGGCTTGACCCAGCAGTTCGTCGACATAGTCGCTCACTGGTTCTGTCCCCCAGTTCCGTTGGCACCCTTGCTCGGGATAACATCCGATTCCACGGGCTTGTCCTGCTTTTGGTTGCCTGGATCGGGTTCGCCAGCGCCACTCTGTCCCGTGTGCTTCGCGTCCTTCTTGGCATAGGGTTCGCTCGGCGCGGCCGGTGCCTTGGTCGGCGACTGCGCGGCATCAGCCTTGACGATCGTGTCGGCCTTGAGCGGCGTCGGCGCGCCCTTGGTCTCGGGCAAAGCGCCCTTCTCGTCGCCGGGAAGCACGTAGTTCGCGCCTTCCCACGGGCTCATGAAGTCGAACGTGCGGAAGTCCTGCGCGAGCTGCACCGGCTCGTACACGACGCGCTTCGACTCTTCCGAATAGCGCAGCTCGACATACCCGGTCAGCGGGAAGTCCTTGCGCTGCGGGTGACCACGAAAACCGTAATCGGTCAGGATACGCCGCAGGTCCGGGTTGCCGGTGAACAGCACGCCGTACATGTCGTACACTTCGCGCTCGAGCCAGCCCGCGACCGGCCAGATGCCCGTCACCGACGGCACAGGCTTTTCCTCGTCGGTCGCGACATGGACGCGCAGGCGATGGTTTCGCGTCAGCGACAGCATGCAATAGACGACCTCGAACCGCTCCGCGCGATCTGGATAGTCGACGCCCGCGATCTCCATGAGCTGCTGGTAGGCAAGCCCCGGCGTGTCGCGCAGCGCGATCATCGCGTCGTACAAGTCTTCGCGACGGACGTGCAGCGCGACTTCGCCGACATGGTCGACAGCGTCCAGCAGCATGCCGCCGAGTGCCGCGCGGGCGCTGTCGATCACGCCGTCGTTCGACGTGTAAGCTGGTGCGGGAGCCCTCAACGCTCGATGCTCCCGGACCGCCGGATCTTCCGTTGCAACTGCATGATGCCGTACAGCAACGCCTCAGCCGTCGGCGGGCACCCGGGGACATAGATGTCCACCGGCACGATCCGGTCGCAGCCACGCACGACGCTATAGCTGTAATGATAATAGCCGCCGCCGTTCGCACACGATCCCATCGAGATCACGTACTTCGGCTCGGACATCTGGTCGTAAACCTTGCGCAGTGCCGGCGCCATCTTGTTGCACAGCGTCCCGGCAACGATCATCACGTCCGACTGGCGCGGCGACGCGCGCGGTGCGGCGCCGAAGCGCTCGAGATCGTAGCGCGGCATGTTGACGTGGATCATCTCGACCGCGCAGCACGCGAGCCCGAACGTCATCCACCACAGCGAGCCGGTGCGGGCCCACTGGAACAGCTCCTCGGTCGACGTGACAAGGAAACCCTTGTCCGTCAGTTCACCGTTCAATCCGTCGAAAAAGCCCTGGTCGGGTGGCACCAGCGAGCTGGGCGAACCGGGTGCGGGCTGAAGCTCTACTCCCAATCGAGTGCTCCCTTCTTCCATGCGTAGACGAGGCCAAGGGCCAATTCGCCGATAAAGATCATCATCGAAATCCACGCGGTCCAGCCGAGCGTGAAGACCGAGACGGCCCAGGGATACAGGAACGCGGCCTCGAGATCGAAGATGATGAAGAGGATGGCGATCAGGTAGAAGCGTACGTCGAACTGGCTCCGCGGATCCTCGAATGCGGGAAAGCCGCACTCGTATTCGCTGAGCTTCTCAGGCGTAGGCTTGTGCGACCCGGTGAGGCGCGAGACGGCCATCGGCAGGAACACGAACGTGCTCGACAATGCGATGGCGATCCCGAGGAACAGGAGGATCGGAAGATAGTGCGACAGGTCGACCAAATTGCTTCTCGCAAGTGCGAACGGAACGGGGCCGCTTTAGGCCGATGGCGGGTGATGGGCAAGGCTCGCAGGGTGTGAGAATCACTCGCAACACGAGGAGAAATGACGCGCGAGGGTCATCGCTGGACGCGTGCTATCAACAGCCGTGACCTTAGCTCGATTTGAATATTAGTGAGCTTCTGGTTCTTACGGCTCACCTAACCCGTGCCTGTCGCTTAGCACCTCATACCTGTCACCTGCCTTATACCCGTCACCCGCTTCTCCCCGTCGCCCGTCTCTTCCCGTCACCCCAGCGAAAGCTGGGGTATCATGGTTGGCGAGCGCAGCGGCCACCACGGGGATACCCCAGCTTTCGCTGGGGTGACGGATGGTGGCAGGGTTGGTCGGCAGACGGGGCAGCGACAGAAAGAAGAACAGAGAGAGAGAGAGAGAGAAGAAGGCGCCCCCTCCCTCCGCGTTAACGCAGCGCGCCGGCGACCAGCTTATGCAACCGCGAGTGCAGCGCATCGTTCGCCGCGAGGAACTCGTTGCGCTCCATCGCCCGATCGCCACCGCGGAAATCGGTGACGAAGCCGCCGGCTTCCTTGACCAGCAACATCCCCGCCGCGACGTCCCAGGGCTTCAGGTTCGATTCCCAGAACCCGTCAAAACGACCGGCAGCAAGCCAGGCAAGATCCAGCGCCGCTGCGCCAAGCCGACGAATGCCCGCCACTTCAGGCGCAACCGCACCGAAGATCCGGCTCCACTGCGCGAAGTCGCCATGCCCGAGGAACGGGATCCCCGTAGCAATTAGCGATTCGGAAAGATCACGCCGCGACGACACGCGCAGCCGCTGGTCGGTAAGCCACGCCCCCCGGCCCTTCTCGGCCCAGAAGCTCTCGTCGGTCAGCGGCTGATACACCAGCGCCGTGGTAACCTCGCGCTTGCCGTTCGGCATCGGCTCCTCAACCGCGATCGAGATGCAGAAATGCGGGATGCCGTGAAGGAAGTTCGACGTCCCATCCAGCGGATCGACGATAAACCGCGGCTTGTTCGGATCGCCCTCGACCTCGCCGCGCTCCTCCATGAGCATGCCCCAATCGGGACGCGCATGGCTCAGTTCTTCGAAGATCGTCTGCTCGGCGCGCTGGTCGGCCTGGCTGACGAAGTCGGCCGGACCCTTGCGGCTTACCTGAAGCTGTTGCACCTCGTTGAAGTCGCGGCGCAGGCGCGGCGCTGCCTTGCGGGCAGCGCGCTCGATGACGGTCATGATGCCTGAATGGCTGGGCATTGAAAATCTCCACCTCTCCACTTGGAAGAGGGCGGGTTGGTGTTCCCAGGAAAGTGGCGCGATGACGCAGCCAGCACTCACCCTTCTTGTGGCAGCGAAGGTTAATCCGCGCGCCTTACGTACGTCTGCTCGTAGACATCGACCACGATCCGCGTTCCGGCACCGATATGCGGCGGCACCATCACGCGCACGCCGTTCTCGAGCACCGCAGGCTTGTAGCTCGACGACGCGGTCTGACCCTTCACGACGGCATCCGCCTCGACGATCAGCGCCTCGATCGTGTCGGGCAGCTGGACCGAGATCGGACGCTCTTCCCAGAGCTCCATCACAACGTCCATGCCGTCCTGCAGGAACGCCGCGGCGTCGCCCAGGATGTCGGCATCGAGCGAGATCTGCTCGTAATTGATCTTGTCCATGAAGGTGAGCATGTCGCCTTCGCGGAACAGAAACTGGAAGTCGACGGTCTCGAGCCGCACCTTCTCGACGCTCTCTGCGGAGCGGAAACGGATGTTGTTCTTGCGGCCGTCGATGAGGTTCTTCATCTCGACCTGCATATAGGCACCGCCCTTGCCGGGCTGGGTGTGCTGAATCTTGACGGCGCGCCAGATGCCGCCCTCATATTCAAGGATGTTGCCGGGACGAATCTCGACCGCGTTGATCTTCATGACCGATTCCTGCTGGAAAGAGCTAGGGGCCGCCCGCGAAGCATGGCCCTAGGGCGTGGCTCTGCGGAAACCCGAAGCGGCGGGCTTTAGCGGGCGCGCTCGCGTCCGGCAAGCAGCGGGTACGGGTTCACGTTCTCCCCTTGCCACCAGCGCTCGCCCGGCCGCATCTTGGTGAGCCCAAAATGCAGGTGGTAGTTGCCGGCGCCCGCATCGCCGGTGTCGCCGACATACCCAAGCGTGTCGCCGGCCTTGACCGTCATGCCCTCGCGTACGCCGGCCGCGTACCCAGCGAGGTGCGCGTAATAATAGGTCCAGCGACGATCCGGCGAGCGGACGTAGAGCGTGATCCCACCGAGCCCGCTCTGAAACAGCTTCTCGATCCGCCCCGGCGCGGCCGCGACGACCGGCGTGCCGCCCGCTGCCATGATGTCGGTCCCGTGATGCCCGCGCGTCCCGCCGCCGCGCGCGTCGTTCCAGCTGTCCGTGATCGTTTTTCGCAGAACGCCGGCTACCGGGACGGCGAGCACGCCCGTCGTATCAGGAATAGCTGACGTCCCGACCGGGGGCGGAGGCTTGCGCCACGCTACCCTATGCTCGCCGCCGCTGCCGAACGACACCATCGAAGCGAATCCGCCGACAACGACCACGATCAACGCAAGAATGATCCAAAACGTCCGCGTCATCGCCTAGGCCTGGAACACCGCTTTGATCCCAGGCTTGATCATCATCGACAGTCGTGCCGCATCCCAGTTGGTCAGGCGGATACAGCCATGGCTTTCCGCACGCCCGATCGTCTCCGGGTTCGGCGTCCCGTGAATGCCGTAATGCTCCTTCGACAGGTCCATCCAGACGACGCCGACTGGACCATTCGGCCCCGGCGGCAACATCTCCTTGGTCTGCCCCTTCTTCGCATCCCAGAAGAGCGCGGGGTTAAAATGGAACTTCGGATTATAGTCCGAGCCGTAGATCTTCCACGTGCCGAGCGGCAATGGATCGTGACTCGACCCCATCGTCGCGGAGAACTGTGCGATAAGCGTGTCATGCGCGTCGAGCACGCGGAGCACCCCGTCGGATTTGTCTACCACGATATGATCCGCCTGCGGCTGTTTGGCATCGACGTTCAGCATGGTGAGCGTGGCGATCCAATCGGGCTTCAGCTTCGGATCATAGGCGCGCGACGACGGCAGCGCGTTCGGGAACACGACCTTGGCACCCGGCGTCAGCTTGGTTGTCGGTGCGTTCAGCGCGACGATCACTGCCGGCGTCGTGTGGAACATCTCGCCGAGCTTCTCCATCACGTCCTTGTAGCCGAGCGACGGAAGCTCGGCCTGCTTCGCCGGATCCTTCGGGAATGGATTGACGAACGGCCCGGCCAGCATCTCCGGCGTCAACGCCACGGTCACCGTCGGCCGCGCGGCGCGATACGGGTAGAGCGCGTGCAACGTGCGGGCATCCGGCTTGCCCGTGATCGGCAGGCCCTTCGATTCCTGAAAACCCTTCAGTGCGGCAACGAGCGATTGCCCGCCGCGTCCGTCCAAAACGCCCGGACCGAAGCCGAGATGGTCGAGGATCACCTGCACGTGCAACACATTGCGGTCGATCGGTAAGGGCTTGGCCGGCGCTGTCTGCGCCAGTGCGGGCGACGCGGCACCCAGCACGCATGCCGCCAGAACCGAGACCTTCGTTACGAATGCTGCCATGCCCGTCATCCCAAACCGTTACGCTTCTGCATCAAACGGTCGGCACGACGGTTGTTTCCCACACGCTCAGCGCTTGGCGAGAACCTCGCCGAACGCCTTGATCGCCGCGACCTCGTCGCCACCCCAGACCGCGTTCGAGACCGCGATGAAGTCGGCGCCGGCAGCAACCAAAGGCGCGGCGTTCTCGGGCGTGATGCCGCCGATCGCGACGCACGGGATCTCGAACAGGGTCGACCACCACGACAGCGTCACCGGCTCGGCCGTCTGCGTCACGGTCTTGGTCGTCGACGGATAGAAGGCGCCGAACGCCACATAGTCGGCCCCGGCCTCGCCCGCTTCCATCGCCAGATGGCGACTGCCGTGGCAGCTCACGCCGATCTGCGCGTTGGGCCCGAGCTGGGCGCGCGCCTCGCGCGGATCACCGTCGTTCTGACCCAGATGCACACCGTCCGCGTCGAGCCGCTTGGCCAGCCCGATGTCATCGTTGACGATGAACGCGACCTCGCGCTCCGCACAGATCGTGCGCAGAGGCTCGCCGAGCGCGGCGGCCGCATGCTGGTCGATGTCCTTCACCCGGAACTGGAACGCGGCAACCGGCCCGGCGTCCAGCGCGCGCGCGAGGCGCTCGGGAAAGTCGCCACCGACGTCCAGTGGCGACACCAGATACAGCTGGCACGGCGGCCGGCGCATGTCGCGGCGGAAATTGTCGGCGAAATTCGGGTCGAGTGGGCCCAGCGGATCTTCGAATTCGGTCATGCCCGCGGCCCTAGCCGGTTCAGCGCCGCAGCGAAACCGGCAGGATCATCGAGCCGGTGCGCAATCGTCGAAATCCGCCGCCGACCGACTGTGATCGGCGCAGTCAGATCGACCACTACGTTGGGATACGCGATCAACGCGAGGTTCAGCACATCGCGCTGCTTCAACGCTGCTGCGTCGCAAGACGATCGCAGTCCGTTGATGAGATCAGTCGGAACGCTGACCGAGCGCAACCGCCCGATCCGCATGAGCAGGCGGTCTGCATCGAGCAGCACCGGCATGCCGCGGAACGACCGCACGATCGTCACAAGCCAGACAATTCCGGCCACCGTCACGATCGCGACGATGGCCGCGACCCGTGGCCACCAATGCGCCAACAATAAATGGACGACCACGAGCTCGACGCTCGACAATCCAATCAGCACCCAGATTATCGGGGCAATCGCCTTGTCATAGGAGAACGCCCCGATCACAGGGCCTTATTCTTCGTTCTTGTAGATGCGGATGATGCGCTCGAGCATCGCCAGCGCCTCGTCGCGCGGACGCTGGAAGGTGTTGCGGCCGATGATCGAGCCGTTGCCGCCGCCGTCGCGAATGTCGCGTGCGTCCTGGAACACCGCGTCTTCGCCCTTCGACGCACCGCCCGAGAAGACGTTGATGCGACGCCCGGCAAAGCTCGACTGGACGACGTGCTTCACGCGGTCCGACTGCTTAGACCAGTCAGTGTTCGCGTAGAGCGGCTTGGCTTCCTTCTGCTCGATATGCGCAGTCGGCAGCTTGGTCTTGATGATGTGCGCGCCGAGCAGCGCTGCCATGTGCGCAGCATAGGCTCCGACGTCGAGCGCGAGTTCGCCGTCCTTGGTCAGCTCGCCACCGCGCGGATACGACCAGATCACCGTGGCGATTCCGACAGACTTCGCCTCTTCGCTCAGCTCGCGAATCTCTTCGACGAGATCGAAGAACTGGTCCGCGCCCGGATAGATCGTGAAGCCGATCGCCGCCGAGCCCAGCCGCATCGCATCCGATACGGTCGCGGTCACCGCCTGGTCGATTGACGTCGCCCAGCTGTTCGAACTGTTGCACTTCAGGATCGTCGGGATCTGTCCCGCAAACGTATCGGCTCCCGCTTCGAGCATCCCGAGCGGCGCCGCATAGGCGCTGAGCCCCGCATCGATCGCGAGCTGGTAATGGTAATGCGGGTCATACGCCGCCGGATTGACCGAGAAGCTGCGCGCCGGGCCATGCTCGAAACCCTGGTCGACCGGCAGGATCACCAGCTTGCCGGTACCACCGAGCTTACCCTGCATCAGGATCCGCGCGAGGTTCGCCTTCACCGCCGAACTGGTGGCTTCGTACTTGTCGAGAATGTCTTTTACGGCGAGGGTTATCGCGGATGTCATGGGTCTCTCCTGTCTAAAGCTCGAGCCAACGGCGCAAAGCATCGTCGACGCTGGTCATGGTGGTGATGGGGGCGGCGCCAATGCGGCGGATGATGCGCTCTCGACGGATCGAGATCATCTTGTCAGCCTGGACCTCGCTGGCGAGGAGAAGGCCGGTCTCGTCGGAGGCCGGCAGACTGACCCGGAAGAGCAGATTGCCGCCGGTCGCCCTGGCGATCGGACACGAAGTCATGGACGCGTGGACATCGTTGAAGACATCCGACTGGACGATCAGGAAAGGCCGGGGTTTGCCGGTATGTTCGTCCGGCCCTGCAGCAATCACGATATCGCCACGCCTTATTTCCACGTGTCGCTCGCCAGTTCGATCGTCTCCCAGAACGCAAAGTCGTCGCGATTATCCTGCGCGGACGCAGCCAAGGATTGCCGCCTGGCCTCGGCCAGAAACGCCGCATCATGCCGTTCGACGTAGCGGCGGACGGCCTCGCGTGCGATGTCACTCTTGCTACGCCCTTGGGTGCGCGCGACCGCCGCGAGTCGCTCTTCGAGTTCGCTATCAAGCCTGACGCCGAGCACGCACACCTCCGTTTAACATGTTAAACATAGATCGGCGGCCAGAACGGATCAACCCCTCGCGGTTCCAGATTACGTCCCGATTGACGCAGACCTGCTTCCGGCCAACTGTGCCGAAAACGGGGGACGGATGATGCGATTGGCGTGTGGGTTTTTAGCGGGCGCGATGTTGCTGACGTCGACCGCAGTGCCGGCTGCGGTAAAAGTCGGCGACCGAGCGCCCGATTTCGAATTGACGCTGATCGACGGGAGCAAGGTTCGCAGCGCGGACGTGCGCGGCCAGGTCGTCGTGCTGAACTTCTGGGCGACGTGGTGCGGGCCGTGCAAGACCGAACTACCGCTGCTCGACGCCTATTATCGAGTCCGCAAGCCCAATGGCCTGCGGGTTTTCGCGGTGGCGACAGAAGATTCGCTGCCGGCGTTCAAGCTGAAGCCCCTGTTCACGGCGATGGCGATCCCGTCCGCGCGGCGGATCAAGGGACCGTTCGCCGTCATGGGCGCGCTGCCGACCAACTACATCATCGATCGCGCCGGCATCGTTCGCTACGCGAAAGCCGGCGCGTTCGGCCTCGATGACCTCAATACCCTGCTGGTCCCCCTGCTACGGGAACCGACGCCTTAACGCGTCAGTGCGGCGACGCCGGGCAGGTCCTTGCCTTCCATCCACTCGAGGAAGGCACCGCCCGCCGTCGAGACGAAGGTGAACGCCGCGGCGACGCCGGCATGGTTGAGCGCCGCGACCGTATCGCCGCCGCCCGCCACCGAGACGAGCGACCCGCCCTCCGTCAGCGCCGCAGCGGTTTTCGCCAGAGCGACGGTAGCCGTGTCGAACGGTGGCGTCTCGAACGCGCCGAGCGGACCGTTCCACACCAAAGTGCGGCAGTTCTTGAGCACGTCGCCGAGCGACTCGACCGCAGCAGGTCCGACGTCGAGGATCATCTCGTCGGCCGCGACCTCATGAACGTTGACGGTCCGCGTTGCAGGGTTCGGCTTGAACTCCTTAGAAACGACGACGTCGTACGGCAGGTGGACGATGCAGTTTGCCTTGTCGGCTGCTTCCATGATCTGTTCGCAAACACCCGCAAGCTCATGTTCGCACAGGCTCTTTCCGACATCGACGCCGCGCGCTGCGAGGAAGGTGTTGGCCATGCCGCCGCCGATGATGAGGTGGTCGACCCGGGTAACGAGATGCCGCAGGACGTCGAGCTTCGACGAGACCTTGGCGCCACCGACGACGGCAGCCACCGGATGCTCGGGCGCCCCCAATGCCTTTTGCAGCGCGTCGAGCTCGGCTTCCATCGCCCGACCCGCAAAGGCCGGGAGCACGTGCGCCAAGCCCTCGGTCGAGGCGTGCGCGCGGTGCGCGGCAGAGAAGGCATCGTTGACGTACAGGTCGCCGAGGCTCGCAAAACGCTGGACCACTGTCGCGTCGTTGGTTTCTTCGCCACCGAAGAAGCGCGTGTTCTCCAGCACCGCGATATCGCCGGGTTCCAGCGTCGCAACCGCGTCGTCGGCGCCTTCCCAATCGATGTAGCGAACTTCACGGCCAAGCACTTCGCTGTACGGCTTCACCACCTGCGCCAGCGAGAACTCGGGGCTAGGCACGCCCTTGGGCCGACCGAAATGGGCAAGCACGAGGACGATCGCGCCCTTGTCGGCGAGCTCACCGACAGTTGCGACAGTCGCGCGCAGGCGAGTGTCGTCTGTAACGCGACCCTCGGCCATCGGCACGTTCAGGTCTTCGCGAACGAGCACGCGCTTGCCCCGGATGTCGCCCATATCGTCGAGCGTCTTGAATGGCTTGGTCATGGTTCTTCGATCCTGATCTCATCACCGACGGCGATTCTGCCGCCCATCAACACTCGGGCGCACGCCCCGCCCCGCCAGTCGGGCGTCAGCGCGGCGAACAATCCCGGCGCCAGCGCTTCCATGCGTTCGCACGGATCGGTGTGGCGCGTCACCTCCAGCACGACATCCGCACCGATGCGGAGCCGGGTACCGGGTATTTGCGGCAAATCGAAGCCATCGACGAGCAGGTTCGCGCGCCGTTCCTGCCAGGGGATATCCTGGCCGACCTCCGCCATCGCCGCGGCCCAGTCGCTGCGTTCGAGCAGCGTGACCTGCCGCCGACCTTTGCCGCCGGGCTTCACATAGCCGCGGAAGTCGCCATGCAGGCCCGCCGCGACGGTGATCTCGACACGGTCGATGACCTCCATCGGCGCTTTCGCGCGCGCGTGGCGAGCGATGCCGGCGATCGTGCCCCGGGTTACCTTATCCAAAATACGGCACCCGGTCGAAAGCTGGGTAGTCCAGTTGGCGGACGCTGCGACCCGACCGGAGAGATCCCAGCTTTCGCCGAGATGACGGGCTATCCATTCCAATCCCCGTCATTCCAGCGAAAGCTGGGGCATCCCCACGGGCGCGCGCCGCGACCCGAACTTGGAGATCCCAGCTTTCGCTGGGAGGACGGACTGGGGTGGGAGAGCGGGGAAGGGAACGCAGCGTCCGTCTACCTTCAGATGAACTTCGCCATCGCCGTGGCAGTATCAACCATGCGGTTCGAGAAGCCCCACTCGTTGTCGTACCAGCTGACGACGCGGACCAGCTTGCCGTCGATCACCGCGGTCTCCAGGCTGTCGATCGTCGACGACGCCGGGGTATGCTGGAGATCGATCGAGACGAGCGGCTCGTCCGACCAGTCGAGTACGCCGACGAGCGGGCCGCTCTCGGATGCCGCCTTCAGCACCGCATTCACCTCTTCACGCGTCGTGTCGCGCGACGGGGTGAAGGTCAGGTCGATCAGCGACACGTCCGGCACCGGTACGCGGATCGCCGAACCGTCGAGCTTGCCCTTCAGCTCCGGCAGCACTTCGGCAACCGCACGAGCGGCACCCGTCGTGGTCGGGATCATCGACATCGCCGCAGCGCGTGCGCGACGCAGGTCGGGGTGGATCTGGTCGAGGATCTTCTGGTCGTTGGTGTACGCATGCACGGTCGTCATCAGGCCGCGCTCGATGCCGATCGCATCGTTCAGCACCTTGGCGACGGGCGCGAGGCAGTTGGTGGTGCACGACGCGTTCGAGACGATCGTGTGCTCGGCGGTCAGCTTGTCGTGGTTGACGCCGTAGACGACGGTCAGGTCGACGTTCTTGCCAGGCGCCGAGATCAACACCTTCTTCGCGCCGGCATCGAGATGCTTCTGGCAGCTCGCCTTGTCCGTGAAGAAGCCGGTGCATTCGAGGACGATGTCGACGCCCAGCTCGGCGTGCGGCAAATTGGCGGGGTCACGCTCTGCGGTGACGCGGATGCGCTTGCCGTCGACCACTAGCTCGTTGCCCTCGGCCGAGACTTCGCCCGGATACTTGCCGTGGACGCTGTCGCGCTTGAACAGCCACGCGTTCGACTTCGCATCGCCCAGATCGTTGATCGCGACGAGTTCGAGTGCGCCGTTCGACTGTTCGAGTACCGCACGGGCGACGAGACGGCCGATGCGCCCGAAACCGTTGATCGCAACCTTGACCGTCATTGCTGTCTCTCCGCTACGCCCGCGAGTCCGTTCCGGGCGCGCAGCCTTTGCGGGGCGGTGGGGCGCCCTGTCAACACCGTGGATCGCAGACTGAAGGGGCGAAACCGGCTTGCCGCGTCTTCCGGCCATGCTATCTCGACCGGCATGCCAGACACTCCAGACGCGATACTAGATACAGTTGATACCGCTGCCCATACGGCACCCGATGTCGCATCCGATACGGCCGCAGTCGACCGGATCGACGCCGCGATCGCACGAATTGAAGCCGCGATCACCGCCCGCGCCCGCAGCGGCGACGCCCTGGCAAAACGCCACGCTGCGCTCAAAGCACGCATGGCGGAGGCCGTTGCCGCGCTCGACGACGTCATCACACGGGGAAGCACCAACTAATGGCACAGGTCATGCTCGACATCGGCGGCCGGCCCCACGCCGTCGCCTGCCGTGACGGCGAAGAGTCCCGCGTCCGCCTGCTCGGCGCAATGCTGGCCGAGCGCTGGCCCATTGCGGACCGTGCCGCCGGCGGCCTCAGCGCCGAGCGTGCGATGCTGTTCGTTGCCCTGATGCTCGCCGACGATCTCGACGAGGCGGCACATCGCCCGCCCCAAGGCTCGGCGGTCAGCGAAATCGCGCTCACCCGGATCGCCGATCGTCTCGAAGGCCTTGCAGAAGCCCTTGAGCTAAGCCCCCTTGAGCAAACCGGGCCGAGCGCCTAGATTGGTTGTGGCGGGTTCTGCCCGGTACGAGCCTTTATTATCCCTGAGGCTATTCATCATCCATAGGGGGCTGTCCCTGTTAGGATCCTGGTCCGAAGCACATGGTCCCCACCTGACGTACCGTGCGTCAGTGGATAACCCGGCACACGGCCATGGTGGGCCCGCCACACCACCATCTTCCCCCTATCTCAGGGTCGCAAGCGCATGATCGACAAGAGCGCGCTGAGAGCCTCGCTCCGTGCCGCGCGGGAAGCGCGCCCGCCCATCGCGCTTCCAGTGCCGTCGGCGTTTCTGGCACGGCTAAAACCCGGATTGACGGTCGCCTCCTATGTCCCGTTCGGCGGGGAGGCCGATCCCTCGCCCTTTGCGCGCGCCGCGGTCGATGCCGGATGCGTCATCGCCCTGCCCCATATCGTCCGTCGGTCGTTGCCGATGCGCTTCCTGTCCTGGGCGACCGAGGCAGCGCTGGTCGCCGGGCCGTTCGGGTTGCACCAGCCCGCCGAGAACGCCGCCGAACTCGAACCGGACATCATCCTGACGCCGCTCGTCGGCTTCGATCGCAGCGGCAACCGGATTGGCCAGGGCGCCGGTTATTACGACCGCGCCTTCCTCGCGCACCCGAACGCGTGGCGGGTCGGCATTGCGCTATCGGTGCAGCAGGTCGATAGCCTGACCCCAGACCCGTGGGACGTCCCGCTCCACGCCATCGCCACCGAATCAGACTGGATCACGCCATGACGCCAACCTGGCGCAAACCCGTCGGCATGCTCGGCATCCTGCTACTGATCCTGGTGTGGTGCGTCGCCATCGTGAGTTTGTCGAACATCGTCGGCAACTGGCACTGGCTGGCGCAACTCGTCTTCTACCTGTTCACCGGCCTGATCTGGATCGCACCGCTAAAGCCGGTGCTGCGCTGGATGGAGATCGGGAGGTAAAGGACCTGCCGCCGCCTGTCGGCTCCATGCGCCGATGCGCTCCCCTGCCCCCCTCCCGTTCTTCCTGAGTAGCCATCGAGTAGTCACCGTAGGCGGCGTATCGAGAGGGCGTGTCGAAGGAAGGTTGGCGCTCGGAACACATGCTTCGATACGAGCCCTCGATATGCTCCTAGCGGAGCTACTCGGTCTTTACTCAGCACGAACGGAAAAGGCTTGGTGGTCCGGATAATCTACGGAACTGGATGCTCGCAGCATCCAAAATCTTGAAGGGTCTCGGCCACCCATCAGGGTGGCGCGAGTGACGGGACTCGAACCCGCGACCTCCGGCGTGACAGGCCGGCGCTCTAACCAACTGAGCTACACCCGCATTCCCAATGACGAACCCTAGCGGCCCAAGGGACACGCGGGAAGGCTCGTCAAAACCTCAAACACTATCTCGAACCATCTACCCGGTCAGGGCAAACGATGGCGCGAGTGACGGGACTCGAACCCGCGACCTCCGGCGTGACAGGCCGGCGCTCTAACCAACTGAGCTACACCCGCTGAAACAGCGTGGAGGCGGCAACTAGGCGAGGGTTCGGATACCGTCAACCCCCAGTTTCACGTTGTTGCTCCGGTGGGTCACCACGACGACGATTTCGCCCCGCTTTGGGTTGTACCAGCGTGCCATGTTCGAACAGGAACCCGGCGATATCAGGCTTGCCGGCCGCCCCCAGCACGGTCTGGAGGATGATCAACAGGGGAACCGCCAGCAGTGCGCCCGACGTGCCCCACACCCATCCCCAGAAGCTCAGCGAGATCAGGATCAGCAACGGACTGATGGTCAGCCGATGTCCGACGATGAACGGCGTGATCGCGTTCGCCTCGACCAGGTGCAGCCCGTACATGAGTGCCGGCGGCAGCATCGCCATCCAGATGTCCGAAAACGTCATCAGCCCGCCTAGCGCGAGCAGGAACGCGCCGATCACCGGGCCAAAATACGGAATGTAATTCAGCAACGCGACGATCCCGCCCCACATCGCCGGATAGGGCATGCCGATGAACCACAGCATCGTCCCCGTCACGATCCCCAGGACGATGTTGATGAGCGTGATGGTGCCGAGATACGCCGAGACGTCGTCGACGATATCCTGAATGACCCGCGCAGTGGCCATCGCGCCATCGAAACTGGTCCGCCCGGTGATCGTCCGCCGCCGCATCCGCGTCCAGCCGGATAGAAAAAAGAATACGATCAGCACGCCGAACAGGAACTGGACGATAACCGCCGGCGCCGACGTCGCGGCAAGTTCGAGGATCGACCCCGGCGCGGCGACACCAGCGGTTGCGGGCTGTTTGATCGGCGTTGACGCAACCTGCCGAAGCGTCTTGTTCACGTATTTTTCCAGGCTCGAGTAGAGATCGAGCAACGGCGCCAAATTACTCTGGATCCGGTCCAATCGCGTCGGCAGCAACCGGAAGAAATCGGTCGCGGGCACCAGGATCGCGGCAATCGCGATGTTGGCGGCGATCAGAAATACGAGAATGCACAGGATCGCAGCGAGTGGCGACGGAACATGGCGCCGCTCAAGCCATTCGAGAACCGGCACCAGCGCCACGGCGATTACCAGCGCCGCGGTAAGCGGTAGAAAGAACTCCGCACCCGCCTTCAACGCGAACGGCGTAGCCAGCACCAGTCCTACGCCGGCAGTCAGCGTAAGGGCAGCCAGCAGTCGGTCGCGACGCTGAGCGATCCGCATCGCATCCTCGACCCCGACACTGATCGGCAATCCGAACGCGCTTTCCGCCGGGGGGCCTTCCGCAGCTACGTGCTCCCCCGCCTGCTGGCGGTTCGTTTCCTGGCGAAGACCCTCGTCCGTCATGGCAATTTCCTTTGCCCTCCCTTCCCGTAATCAGGGACCGCATTCAAGGGTATCGGCTGGTACTGCCTATCAAAATTTGAGGCGCGCTCAGCGGGCGGCTGCACGCGCGGGGTCGCCGTGACGAACAAGGCCCTGACGAAGCAAGAATGCTGCGCGGTCGGAGCGACAGGAGATCGTCGACGCCGATCAATGTGATTGATCAACGACGTCGCAAAGCTCCATGACAGCTCAAGCCGATTTGCGTGCGCGATCCTCGAACAATACCTGCAAGTCCTTCTTCAGGATCTTGCCGTTCGCATTCCGTGGCAGTGTCTCGTGCACGAAGCGCACCGCGACCGGCGTCTTGAACGCGGCGAGATGCTGCCGCACCCAACCCTGCAACTCCGCCTCGGTCGTCACCGCCCCCGGCGCGAGGTGTACCACTGCCGCCGGCTCCTCCCCCAGTATCCGGTGCGGAATGCCGATCAGCGCGGCGTCGGTCACTGCGGGGTGCGCGTAGAGGACGTTCTCGACCTCGCTCGAATAGATGTTCTCGCCGCCGCGGATGATCATGTCCTTCGCCCGGTCGACGATGTAGCAGAACCCCTCCTCGTCGAGCCGCGCAAGGTCGCCGGTCCGCACCCAGCCGTCGACGAACGTCGCCGCGGTCGCGTCCGGCTTGTTCCAGTACCCCTTCACGATCATCGGACCGCGCGCCCAGAGTTCGCCGACCTCACTCACTGGCATCTCGGTCACGCCGTCGTCCGCGACGATCTTGAGGTCGGCCGCCGCGACCGGAGGCCCCGCGCTGGTCGGCCGGTTGAGATAATCCTCGCCGCCGTGATGCGTGACGGTGGCCATCGTCTCGGTCATGCCCCAGCCATTGCCGGGCATCGCGCCGAACTCGGCATAGATTCGCTTCACCAGTTCGGGCGCAGCGGGCGCTCCACCGTACGCGATTGATTCGAGCGACGAGAGGTCATATTTCTCGCGATCGGGATGTTCCAGAAGCTGCCACGCGATGGTCGGCACGCCCCCGGTGATGTTCACCTTCTCGCGCTCGATGATCTCCATCGCGCGAATCGTGTCCCATTTGCGCATGAAGATCATCGTGCTGCCGGTCGCGATCACCCCCATCATCCCCGCCGAGCAGGCGGTGACGTGGAACAGCGGGATCACGGTCAATGTCACGCGCGGCGTCGGCTCGGGCGGTGCCTCGCCGCGGCGCAGGAACGAGCGTGCCGACGAATAGCCGCCCGACAGGATGTTCGACATCATGTTGCGGTGCGTGCCGAGCGCCCCCTTCGGCGCGCCGGTGGTGCCGCTGGTGTAGAAGATCGTAGCATCGTCGTCAGGTGCGATCGTTGCCTCCGGCAGGCCAACGTCAGGCAACGCAGCCCAGTCGTGCGGAGTGCCAATCACGTCCTCCAGCCGCGTCACGATCCCCGTCAGCGGCTGGGCGGCACGCGCGACGAACACGTGCTCCAGCGCCGGCAGCGCCGCATAGGCCGCCTCCAGCCGGTGATGCCGCTCGTCATCGGTGATCAGCACGCGCGCACCAGAGTCAGCGAGGCCGTATTCCATCTCCGCGCCGGTCCACCACGCGTTGAGCGGCACCATGATCGCGCCGATGCTGGCGCCCGCAAAGAACGCGACCGGCCATTCGGGCAAGTTGCGCATCGCCAGCGCGACGCGGTCCCCGGGGCCGATCCCCATCTCGCGCAACCGGCGCGCCAGCACCGCGATCGCACAAAAATTCGCTTCGTAGGTGACGCGCTCGTCCTCATACGCCGTAAATACCCGGTCGCCATGCGCGCGCGCCGCCTCGGCCAGCCAGCGCAGCGATGGCGGCGCGTTCTTCCAGATGCGCGTCTCGATGCCGTCGATCGTCAGCATCTCCATCTCGAATTTCGCGCCGGGTGCGGTCAGCATTCGCTCGGCATCGGCGAGCGACATCGCCGGCCAGGAGGGATCGAGTGCGATGATCGGTTCGCTTGCCAAGACCGGTTGACTCCAGAGTTGAATTTCGGGTTTGGCTTATCGCCTGTTCGAAGACAGGTTATAGTTGATTCCTGCCGCACTCAAGGCAATAGAGGCACCAAGTTCGAACTAGGGGTATGGAGCGGGTCATGGCACGGACGGTCGAATTGTGAAAATCGCTGAACCTGCCGCGCACGGCTTCGATGCGAGCCGATTGGCGGCAATCGATACGCTGCTCCAGACGCGCTACATCGATTCGGGCAAGCTACCGAACGCGCAGTTACTGATCGCGCGCGACGGCGAGATCGTTCATTTCTCGAATGCGGGCGCGGCGCGTGAGGGCGGCAAGGCGATCGACGAAGGGTCGTTGTTCCGCATCGCCTCGATGACCAAGCCCATCACCTCGGTCGCGTTCATGATGCTGGTCGAGCAGGGCCTCGTCGCGGTCGATACGGCGGTCCACCACGTGCTGCCCGAGTTCAAGGATATCGGCGTTTATGATGGCGGCGGCGGCGGCGTGCCGTTCGTGACCAAGCCGACTGCCGAGCCGATGCGGATGATCGACCTGCTTCGCCACACTTCGGGGCTGACCTATAGTTTCCAGAACCGGTCGAATGTCGATGCCGCCTACCGCGAGGGCAAGATCGAGAGCTGGCACGGCGGGTATGACCTAGACGGCTTCATCGGTGCGCTGGCGAAGATCCCGCTCGAATTCTCGCCCGGCACCGCGTGGAATTACTCGGTCGCGACCGACGTGCTGGGCGCGGTCGTGCAGCGCGTGTCGGGCCTGCCGCTCGACCAGTTCTTTCGGGAACGCATTTTCGCGCCGCTGAAGATGGACGACACCTTCTTCCAGGTTCCCGCGGACAAGCTCGACCGGTTGACCGACTGCTACACGCTTGCGCCCGGCAAGGGCCGCGTGATGTACGATCGTGGTGCCGAGAGTGCTTGGAGCCGGCAACCGAAGCTCGTGTCCGGCGGCGGCGGGCTCGTCTCGACCGCGCTCGATTACCACCGGTTCAACACGATGCTGCTGAACGGCGGCGAACTCGATGGCGCGCGCATCCTTGGGCGCAAGACGCTGGACCTGATGACGCAGAACCACCTGCCCGGGAAATCGGATCTGGCGGCGATGTCGAAGTCGCTGTTCAGCGAGGCGTCGAACGCCGGTACCGGGTTCGGGCTCGGCTTCGCGATCACCGACGACGTCGCGAAGACGATGGTGCCGGGATCGAAGGGCGAATTCTACTGGGGCGGGATGTTCTCGACCGCGTTCTTCGCCGACCCCGTCGAGCGGCTGTCGATGGTGTTCATGACGCAGCTTTCGCCGAGCAGCTTTTACCCCATCCGCCGCGAACTGAAGACGATGATCTACGCGGCGATGACCTAATCCACGCATACGAACTTACCCCGTCACCCCAGCGGAAGCTGGGGTCTCCCGGTTACGAGGAGATACCAGCTTCCGCTGGTATGACGATCAGATAGCAGGAGACTTTACGATGTCCTCGACCAGTCCGATCCGCACCGAACGCCATGACGACGTGCTCGTCATCATCTCGAACAATCCCCCCGTCAACGCGCTCGGCGCCGCGGTCCGGCAGGGTCTCGAAGCTGCGATCAAGGAAGGCGTCAACGACGACAGCATCACCGCGATGGTGATCCGCTGCGACGGCCGCACGTTCTTTGCGGGCGCCGACATCACCGAGTTCGGCAAGGAAATGGTCGAGCCCGGACTGCCGACCGTCGTCGACATGATCGAGGCGTCGTCGAAGCCCGTCGTCGCGGCGATCCACGGCACCGCGCTCGGCGGCGGCTGCGAAGTTACGCTCGGCTGCCATTACCGCGTCGCCGTTCCCTCGGCGAAGATCGGTACGCCCGAAGTGAAGCTCGGTCTGCTCCCCGGCGCGGGTGGCACACAGCGTATCCCGCGCATCGCCGGCGTGAAGCTCGCGCTGGAGATGACCGCGAAGGGCGATCCGATCTCGGCCAAGAAGGCACTCGACGCCGGCCTGATCGACAAGATCGTCGGCGAGGACAGCCTTGAGGCCGACGCGATCGCCTTCGCCCGCGAGGTGGCGAGCAAGCGCCCCCTGCCCCGTGCCTCCGAGAAGACCGCGCAGGCCGATCCCGAGGCGGTCGCCGCGTTTAAGAAGGAGAATGCGCGCCGGTTCCGCAACTTCGACGCGCCCGCGGCCAACATCGCCTGCGTCGAGAAGGCCGCCGACGGCTCCAGCTTCGAGGAAGGCATCGCGTTCGAGCGCCAGGAATTCTTCAAGCTGATGAGCGGCGTGCAGTCGGCAGCGCAACGCCACATCTTCTTCGCCGAGCGCCAGGCTGCCAAGATCGACGACGTGCCCGCCGACACAAAGCTTCGCGAGATCAAGCGCGTCGGTGTGATCGGTGCCGGCACGATGGGCGGCGGCATCTCGATGAACTTCCTGTCCGCGGGTATCCCCGTCACGATCGTCGAGATGCAGCAGGACGCGCTCGACCGCGGCACCGGCGTCGTGCGGAAGAATTACGAGGCGACTGCCGCCAAGGGCCGGATGAAGCCCGAGCAGGTCGAACAGGCGATGGGCGCGCTGAAGCCGACGCTCGATTTCGCCGATCTGGCCGAATGCGACCTAATCATCGAAGCGGTGTACGAGACTATGGAGGTGAAGAAGGAGATTTTCACCAAGCTCGACGCGATCGCCAAGCCTGGCGCGATCCTGGCGTCGAACACGTCGTATCTGAACATCGACGAGATCGCGGCGTGCACCAAGCGCCCCGAGGATGTGGTCGGCATGCACTTCTTCTCGCCTGCCAACGTGATGAAATTGCTGGAGGTGGTGCGCGGCGACAAGACCGCGGACGACGTGCTGGCGACCGTCATGGCGCTCGCCAAGAAGATCAAGAAGGTCGCGGTGGTGGCGGGCGTCACCTACGGCTTCATCGGCAACCGCATGCTGATGCCGCGGCAGGTCGAGGCGACCAAGCTGCTGCTGGAAGGCGCGAGCCCGGAGCAGATCGACAAGGTCCATGTCGCGTTCGGCATGCCGATGGGGCCTTTCCAGATGAGTGACCTGGCGGGCGTCGACATCGGCTGGCACCGCGATCCGAGCCGGATCGAGAACATCCGCGATGCGCTGGCTGCAGAAAATCGCTGGGGCCAGAAGACCAAGGCCGGCTTCTACGATTACGACGAGAAGCGGACGCCGTCGAACTCTGCGCGCGTCACCGAGATCATCGACGATTTCCGCAAGAAATCGGGCGTGACGCCGCGCGAGATCAGCGACGAGGAGATCGTCGTGCGGACACTCTACACGATGGTCAACGAAGGTGCGCTGATCCTCGAAGAGGGCAAGGCGCAGCGCGCGTCGGACGTCGATGTGGTGTGGATCTATGGATATGGCTGGCCGGTGTATCGCGGCGGACCGATGTTCTGGGCACAGTCCGAGGGCTTGCCTAAGGTCGTCGCGGGGTTGGAGAAATACGGGTTCACCGTTGCCAGGTCGTTGAAAGACGCAGCGGCAACCGGCGGTAAGATCAAGTAAATTCAATCCCTCGCCCCTCCGGGGAGAGGGTGGCTGAGCGAAGCGAAGCCGGGTGAGGGGCAGTGAGGCTCGGACGATCCGCTCCACAGCCCCTCACCCCAGCCCTCTCCCCGACGGGGAGAGGGAGCAAGAGGGAGAAAGGACCATCATGACCGACCTCGACACCTTCCGTACCGAAACCCGCGCGTGGCTCGCGGAGAATTGCCCGCCAGAGATGCGCAAGCCGGTGCGCTCGGAAGACGACGTCTGCTGGGGTGGGCGTCAGTTCAAACCGTCGGTCCCGGCGCAGAAAGAATGGCTCGACAAGATGGCGGCCAAGGGCTGGACGGTGCCGGACTGGCCCCAGGCCTATGGCGGCGGCGGCCTCTCCCCCGCGGAAACCAAGATCCTGCGCGAAGAGATGGCGGCAATAAAAGCACGCAACCCGCTCAATTCGTTCGGAATCTCGATGCTTGGGCCGGCATTGCTCAAATACGGTACCGAGGAGCAGAAGCTCGATCACCTGACAAAGATCGCGCGCGCCGAAATCCGCTGGTGCCAGGGCTATTCCGAACCGAATGCCGGCTCCGACCTTGCCGGGCTTGCGACCTCGGCAGAGGACAAGGGCGACCATTATCTGGTCAATGGCCAGAAAGTGTGGACGTCCTATGCCGACAAGGCCGACTGGATCTTCTGCCTCGTCCGCACCGACAAGACGTCGAAGCAGGGCGGGATCAGCTTCGTGCTGTTCGACATGGCGTCGCCCGGCGTCTCGACCAAGCCGATCCTGCTGATCAGCGGCAATTCGCCGTTCTGCGAGACGTTCTTCGACAATGTCGAGGTGCCCAAGGTCAACCGCGTCTACGAGGAGAACAAGGGCTGGGACGTCGCGAAATACCTGCTCGGGCATGAGCGCGAGATGATTTCCGGCATGGGGCTCGCTTCCAGCGGCGGCAATCCGCTGATCGATGGGGCGATCGCGACCGTCGGGCTCGGGCATGACGGGCGGCTCGCCGATCCGTTGTTGCGCGCGTCGATCGCGTTGTTCGAGGTGCGCGCGAAGGCGTTCGGGGCGATGTCCGAGCGGTTCATCGACGAACTGAAGGCCGGCAAGGCGCATCCGGCGCAGCCGAGCATGATGAAATATTACGGCACCGAGCTGAACAAGAGCCGGTACGAACTGATGATGGCGGCGGGTGGCTCGGACGCGCTCGAATGGGACAGCGATCGGTCGCGGGGTGGTGCGATCCCGCGGTCGTGGCTGCGAACCAAGGCGAACTCGATCGAGGGTGGCACGAGCGAGATCCAGCTCAACATCATCGCCAAGCGGATCTTGGACCTGCCGGCGTAAGTCCCTCGCGCACTCTCACAATCGTCACCCCAGCGAAAGCTGGGGTCTCCCCGTAAGGAAACGCCCCCTTGCCGCACGATACCCCAGCTTTCGCTGGGGTGACGGGCTGCCTTGGGGCGACGGAGTATTCGAAATGCCACTCTACCTAGACGACGACCAGACCGTTCTGCAGGACACCATCCGCGATTTCGTCGCCGAACACGCACCGGTCAGCCACATGCGAGCCCTGCGCGACGCCGACGACCGGACCGGCTTCTCGCGCGGCCTGTGGAAGCAGTTCGCCGAGATAGGCTTTACCGGCATCCTGATCGGCGAGGGCCAGGGCGGGCTCGGGCTCGGCCATGTCGAGGCGGGCGTGGTGCTGGAGGAAATCGGACGCAACCTGTCCCCCTCCCCGTTCCTCTCCACTGCGGTCGCCGCGGTCGAGGCACTCAAGGGCACGGGGCAAGCGGAGCGCTGGTTTCCGGGGATCATCGCCGGCGAAACCGTCGCCGCGCTGGCGATCGACGAAGGCGCCAAGCACCGTGATACGGTAGCGATGAAGGCGGAGCGCTCGGGCAACGGCTTCAAGCTGAGCGGGGCGAAGCGCTTCGTGACGCACGGCCACACCGCAGACCTCATCATCGTTGCGGCACGCACTGGCGGCAGTGACGACGATAAGGACGGCATCACGCTGTTCGCGGTGCCCAAGGACGCAGCAGGTCTTTCGGCGCAGGCCGAGCGCCTTGCCGATTCGAGCCTGGCCGCGCGCCTCGAGTTCGACGGTGTCGAGGTCGATGCGGATGCGGTGATCGGCGAGGTCGATGCTGGGCGTACGCCGCTCGACCGCCTCCTCCGCGCGGGACGGACCGGGGCGTCCGCGGAACTGCTCGGCGTCGGCGGCGGGGCGATGGACATGACCGTCGACTATCTGAAGGAGCGCAAGCAGTTCGGCGCGCTGATCGGCAGCTTCCAGGCGCTCCAGCACCGGGCAGCGCATCTATATTCGGAGATGGAAGTCGCGCGGGCGGCCGTGTTGAAAGCGCAGCAACTGCTCGATCTCGGCAGCGACAGGGCGGACGAAGCGGTGTCGGTCGCCAAGGCGATGACCGCGCTGGCGACGACGCTCAGCGTCCAGGAGGGCGTGCAGATGCACGGTGGCATCGGTATGACCGACGAGTACGACATCGGCTTCTACATGAAGCGCGCGCGCGTTCTGGCGGAGATGTTCGGCGATGCAAACTTCCATGCTGACAGGCTCGCTATTGCAGCAGGGTACTAAGCATCACCGTTTCCCGGCGAAGGCCGGGACCCAGTTGGGCGACCTTGCCGCGAGCCACTACCATCCGTTACTGCGACCTTCCCAACTGGGCCCCGGCCTGCGCCGGGGAACAAGGTGAAGATTCTAGATGACGACTAATGCTCCCGAAACGTCACCCGAAGCGCTCGCCCAGGGTCTCGTCGACCTGCTCGAGATCGAGGAAGTCGACACGGACCTGTACGTCGGTAAGCGCCAGCCCGGCGGCGTCGGTCGGGTGTTCGGTGGCCAGGTGATCGCACAGGCGCTGCAAGCCGCGCAACGCTCCACCGAAGCGCCCAAGGCCGCGCATTCGTTGCACGCGTACTTCATGCGCCCTGGCAACGAGGACTACCCGATCGTCTTCCGCGTCGTCCGCGACTTCGAGGGGCGCAGTTTCGCAACGCGGCGCGTGATCGCGATGCAGAAAGGGCAGCCGATCCTTAACATGGCGGCGTCGTTCCAGACACCCGAGGACGGGCTGCATCATCAGGACGCTATGCCTGACGTCGCGCCGCCGGAAGATCTGCGCTCCGATCGCGAACTGCGCCTGGAAAGCATCGACGGCATCCCCGAGAAGTTCCGCGCGCACATGCTCCGCCAGCGTCCGATCGAGATCCGTCCGGTCAACCCGCGGAGCTGGATCGAGCCCGTTCCGCAACCCGCTGCTCACGCCAATTGGTTCCGTCTGGTGGCTCCCATCGGCGACGATCCTGCGATGCACCGCGCGATCTTGTCCTATGCGTCGGACATGGCGCTGCTCGGGACGGCGCTGCTGCCGCATGGTGTGAACTGGATCACGCCGGGGCTGCAAACCGCGAGCCTGGATCACTCATTATGGCTGCACGAAGATTTCCGTGCCGACGACTGGCTGCTCTACGCCTGCGACGCGCCGTGGTCGGGTCATGCGCGCGGGTTCAACCGTGGCCGGATCTTCTCGCGCGACGGCCGGCTGGTCGCCAGCGTCGCGCAGGAAGGGCTGATCCGCATGCGCGCGTAACTCCGGTTACTTGCGCGTCCAGACCTTCTCGCCGCCGATCCACGTCTCCTGCACGACGGTAGCGCGCAGGTCGGTCGGCGAGGCCAGCGTCGGATCGCGGTCGACGAGGATGAAGTCCGCGCGCTGACCGGGGGCGAGCGCACCGAACTTGGTCTCCGCAAACCCGGCATAGGCGGCGGCACCGGTCATCGCCCACCAGGCCTGCTCGCGCGTGACGAGTTCCTGCGACTGCCATCCACCCTGCGGTTGCCCGCTGGCATCCTGACGCGTGAACGCCGCTGCCCAGGTCGCGAACGGATCGGGCTTCTCGACCGGGAAGTCCGTGCCGAAGGCGAGCTTTGCGCCGTTGGTCAGCATCGACTTCCACGCATAGGCGCCAGCGAGACGGCTCGGCCCGAGCCGGGCCTCCGCCATGGTCCGATCGCTGGTCTGGTGGGTCGGCTGCATCGAGGCGATCGTGCCGAACTTTCCGAAGCGCGGCAGGTCGGTCGGATCGACAATCTGCGCATGCTCGATCCGCCAGCGCCGATCGCCGGTATAGGTCTCGCTTTCGACCTGGATCGCGTCGAGCACCTCCTGGTTGGCCTTGTCGCCGATCGCATGGACCGCAACCTGATAGCCGTCCATCGCCGCACGGCTCATCTGATTCTGCAACTGCGCGTCGGTCAGAAAGCCGAGCCCCGACTGGCCGGGCGCGTCGGCATAGGGCTTCAATAGCCAGGCGCCGCGCGAGCCCAGCGCACCGTCCGCGTACAACTTCACGCCGCCCATGCGCAGGCGATCGTTGTAAAGCCACGGCGTCGGTCCCTTGCCGCCGATTCGACCCGCGGTCTCGACGCCCATCGCATAGCTCATGATGCGGACGCGCAGCCCGCCGATGTCCGCCATCCGGCGATAGGTCAGCCAGTCGTCGAGCGTAGTGCCCATGTCAGCGACCGCGGTGACGCCGTAGCCGAGCAGGATGCGCTGCGCGGTGAGGAAGGCCGCGTCGCGCTCCTTGGGCAAAGGCTGTGGGACGACCTTCTCGATCAACGCTTGCGCGCTGTCGACGAACACGCCCGAGGGCGCACCGCCGGTCTTCTCGATGCGACCTCCTGACGGCGAGACGGTGGCACCCGTGATGCCAGCCTCGCGCATAGCCTCGCGGTTCGCCCACCCGGCGTGGCCGTCGGCGCGCGAGAGCCAGATCGGGTGACCGCCCGATACGGACTCGAGATCGGCGGCGGTCGGGAAGCGGCCCAGGCCCCAAACCTCCTGGTTCCAGCCGCGGCCGAGTACCCACTTCCGGTCGGGATTCCCCGCGACATAGGCAGCGATCCGCGATTTTGCCTCTTCAAGCGACTTGGTCATCGACAGGTCGAGCGACAGCGCACCGAAGCCGAGTTCAGCGACATGGCCGTGCGCGTCGATAAAGCCGGGCAGCACGGTCTTGCCGCCCATGTCGACCCGCCAGTCGTACAGCGGCTTGCCCGCGTTCTTCTTCAATTCCTTGCGGTTGAGCTTGGGCGCTTCCTCACCGGGGGGGACGAGCCGCGTGACGCGACCCTCCTTGTCGATCAGGATCGCCTTGAAATGGATCACGCGCCCGCCATCGGCGACCGTGATGCCGTTGACGTTGTCGACGATCCCGTCGGCCAGCGCCGGCGTCGAAAAAAGCGAGAGAACCGCAACGGACACCAGACAACGCAGCACTAGGACATTCTCCACACTTGCACGCAGGGATACCCGCGGAATTCGTCACTTTATTCGCTCGTACCAGTAGCTTGCACGCATGATAGCGATGAACCGCCAATGCTGGCGCGATCGTCATCGCACGATGAATGCCTGCCCGGCGTCTGCCCAAGCGCATAAGCAGTGTTTCCCACGCGCGCCAGATGGTCTAGCGGGTCGGGCATGGCTACCCAAGCTGCCGTAGCGGCATCCACCCTCCCCGTCTCGATCGACGACGTCCGCGTCGCGCATGACCGGATCCGCGCCTCGATCGTCCGCACGCCGACGCTTATCAGCCGTACGTTGAGCCAGATGACCGGCGCGACGGTGTATCTGAAGTTCGAGAACCTCCAGTTCACTGCCGCGTATAAGGAGCGCGGCGCGCTCAACACGCTGCTGCAACTGTCGCCGGAAGCCTGCGCCAAGGGCGTCATCGCGGCGTCGGCGGGAAACCATGCGCAGGGCCTCGCCTATCACGCCAACCGGCTCGGTATCCCCGCGACGATCGTGATGCCGACCAACACGCCGACCGTGAAGGTCATGCAGACCGAGGGTCACGGCGCCAATGTCGTGCTTCACGGCGAGACATTCGACGCGGCCTATGCGCATGCCCGGATCCTTGAAGGCGAGTGCGGCTTCACCTTCGTCCATCCGTTCGACGATCCCCGCGTCATTGCCGGTCAGGGGACCGTGGCGGTGGAAATGCTGGAAGACGTGCCGCAGATCGATACGCTGGTTATCCCGATCGGCGGCGGCGGCCTGATCTCGGGCATGTCGACGGTCGCGCGCGCCGCGAGCCAGCAAGCGGGTGGCCATCCGATCGAAGTCGTTGGCGTACAGGCCGAACTGTTCCCGTCGATGTACAACCGCATCAACGGCACCGACATGCCGTGCGCGGGCGATACGCTCGCCGAGGGGATCGCGGTCAAGGAGCCGGGCGCAATCACGTCACGGATCGTTGCCGAACTGGTCGACGAGATCGTGCTGGTCAGCGAACGCAGTCTGGAAGAGTCTGTCAGCCTGTTGCTCCAGATCGAGAAGACCGTCGTCGAGGGTGCTGGCGCTGCTGGTCTGGCGGCATTGCTGTCGCACCCGGGGCGGTTCGCGGGGCGGACCGTCGGCATCGTACTGTGCGGCGGCAACATCGATACGCGACTGCTCGCCAACGTGCTGTTGCGCGATCTGGCGCGGTCGGGCCGTCTCGCGCGGTTGCGGATCCGGTTGCAGGACAAGCCCGGCGCGCTGTTCCACGTCGCGCGGATCTTTGATCAGGAGCGCGTGAACATCATCGAGATCTATCACCAGCGTGTCTTCACGACGTTGCCGGCAAAGGGCCTGATCACCGACATCGAATGCGAGACGCGGGATCGCGCACATCTCGACCGGCTGGTGGGTGCGTTGCGCGCTGGCGGATATGAAACCTCGACCGTCGAACTGGCATAAATACCATGGTCGCGCCGTGATTTAAGGCGTTACCGCATTATCGTGGTAAACCCGCTTTGCAGTCCGGCGTGACGCCCTCATATACGGTCCCGCGCGGCTCATCGCGTTTGCCTGAAGGACATCCGGTTCGGTGACTGCGCCATATCGTTTCCCGCGCTTTTTCGTCACGAGCCCGTCCCCCTGCCCCTATTTACCGGGACGGGAGGAACGCAAGGTTTTCACGGAGTTGACGGGCCCCCACGCGAACGAGCTGAACGACGCTCTGGGACGGATCGGTTTTCGCCGCAGCCAGGGCGTCGCGTACCGCCCGTCATGCGTCGGGTGCACGGCATGCGTATCGGTGCGGGTTGTCACGAACGAATTCGTGCCGAACGCGACACAGCGCAAGTTGCTGAAACGCCATGGCGACATCGAAGTCACAGCCTGCAAGCCCTGGGCGACCGACGAACAATTCCAGCTTCTGCGCCGGTATCTCGGTACGCGTCACCCGGGGGGCGGGATGGCCGGCATGGACGAGGACGACTACGCCGACATGATCGAGCATTCGCCGGTCAATTCGGTCATCGTCGAGTACCGCGAACCCAGCGTCGACGGAACGCAAGGCAAGCTCGTCGGCGCTTGCCTCACCGATCAGCAGGCGGACGGTCTTTCGATGGTCTACAGCTTCTTTTCGGCCGACGAGGATAGCCGACCGGGCTTCGGCAACTTCATCATCATGGATCATATCCTCCGCGCGCGCGATGCGGGGTTGCCCTACGTGTACCTCGGCTATTGGGTGAAGGGCTCGCCCAGGATGGAATATAAAACGCGCTATCGGCCGTTGGAGGTTCTGGGGCCGGCAGGGTGGCGGCGGCTGGAAGATGCCGATCTGGCGCAACAATCCGCGCGTGTCGCGGCCATGGCCTGACGGTACGCCAAGCCGACATTACAGCAGCGCTTGACTGACTCCGAGAAGCTGCGTTCACAGGCGCCCTCAATCAATCCTCGCGCTGGACCACCACATCGACGTCGAGTTCCTCGTGGCCTTCGCCTAACCGCGATCCAGCGACTGCAGCAGCACCGACCGAGTCGAGGGCCATGGCAACGCGCACGTAATGTTCTTCCGGCGACATACCCGTGCAGGGGTCGAAGCCGACCCATCCGAGACCTTCGACATACGCTTCTGCCCAGCCGTGCGGGGTAGGAAAGTGCACGCTCTCGAAGTCGTTGTGATGATAGCCCGACACGTATCGTGCCGGCGCACCGAGCGACCGGGCGGCAACCGCGAACATCTGTGCCATGTCGCGCGAGGTAGCACTCGTCTTCCTAAAGGCGGCTCCCGCGGCAAGACCGGGTTCAGGCCGGCCTTCATCGAACTCGAAACGCTTGTGGAACGCCCGATTGAGCCGGTGCAACGCGCCGATCCGGTCCTTTGCTTCGCTGGCGGCCTCCGCCGCGAATTTACCAAGGGCGCGGTCAGGCATCGTCGCCTCGGTCGGACGCAGGAACAGTGCCGGAGGAAGTGTTTCGTGGACGCCGTGCACCACGCCGTCGGAATGGCTGGTGAGCACTTCACCCTTCACCGTGATCTCGATCCCGTCGACGGGACCTTCCGCGTACAGCATCGTCACCGCATTCCCGAAGCCGTCGCGGCCTGGACGCAACCGGGCGTCGCAATCGACGTCGATCCTCCACGAAGCAACCGTCTGGTCGTGCGTGTTTTCCGGCGTCAACCGAAGCATCTGGACCAGCCGTGCCTGCGGTTTGGAAAAGCGGTATATCGTGTGATGGTCGATCGACAGTCGCATCAAAGGAACTTGAACTGACGGCCGATCGCGCCGTGCAGCATCGCGTTCTCCGCGATGAACGCCTGGAGATACTGGTGCAATCCGGACGATATCACCTCGCCGGACCGCGTCTTGATCATTCGCGATGCGCGCATACGTGCCATCCTGTCGGCCTCCCCATGATTGCCCGTGCGTTTGGCCAGCAGATTGAGCACGTCGACCGTCTCCTCGACCGAAGCCGCCAAGCTCCGCGGCAGTTCGGCGCGTGCCAGCAGAAGGTCGATCACGTCGGCGGGACGCAAACCGTCGTTATACAGCCAGCGATAGGCGGTAACCGCGGAGACGGTCTGCAGGATCGTCGTCCACTGATCGCGGTCGATCGCGCCGCCCAGCCGTTCGCCTTCGGGCAGCAGGATATGGTATTTCACGTCGAGCAACCGCGCCGTGTTGTCCGCGCGCTCAACCGCCTGGCCGAGCCGGATGAACCATGTCGTCTGGTTGCGCAGCATCCGGTGGACCGCACCCTCGAACCCGCGCGTTTCGTTCTTGACCGCTTCGACCAGGTTCAACTGCGCGGTCGTGCTGCCCGGCGTCGCACGGTTTTCGAACAACAGCCACGCCCGGTTGATCGCGGTCCACGCCTCGCGGGTCAGCGCGGTGCGGACCGCCTTGGCGTTGTTGCGCGCCATGTCGAGGCAGCGGACGATCGAGCCGGGGTGGCTCGAGTCCAGCGTCAGGAAGCGGACGACGTCCCGCTGGCCGATCTCGACGCCGGTCGCAGCGAAGGCTTCGTCGGTCTCGGTGACGGCAAGTGCGGAGGCCCATGCAGCCTCGCCCGCGGGTTGCGACGACAGCACGTCGAGCCGGACGGTCGCCTCGACCAGACGGGCGATGAAGTCGGCGCGCTCGAAATAGCGGCCAAGCCAGTACAGCGACGAAGCGGTGCGCGAGAGCATCAAGCGGTACCACCCGAGGTCTGAGCACCCAATGTCTGCGACATGCTGCCCATCGTCTGCGTCATCCCGCCTCGGTCGATCCGCTGCGACTGGTCCGCCATCAGGACGAAGCTGTCCTTGGTGCCGCCGCCCTGGCTAGAATTCACGACCAGCGATCCCTCCTTGAGCGCGACGCGGGTGAGCCCCCCGGGCACGACCTGCACGCCGTTCGATCCGGTCAGCACGAACGGCCGAAAATCGACGTGGCGTGGCGACAGTCCGCCCTGCGCCATCGTCGGCACGGTCGACAGCGCCAGCGTCGGCTGGGCGATGTAACGATGCGGTTCGGCGATCAGCGCGGCGCGGAAATCCTCGATCTCCTGTTTCGACGCGGTCGGCCCGACGAGCATGCCGTAGCCGCCGGAGCCGTCGACGAGTTTAACGACGACTTCGGCTAGGTTGTCCAGGACGTATTGCAACGCTTGCGGTTCGCGGCAGCGCCAGGTTTCGACGTTGCGCAGCTTGCACTCGCCGCCCGAATAGAACTTCACGATATCAGGCATGTAGCTGTAGATCGCCTTGTCGTCGGCGATGCCGTTCCCCGGCGCGTTCATGATCGCGACGTTGCCGGCCGCATAGGCCGCGATCAGCCCCGGCACGCCGAGCGCGGAATCGGGGCGAAACACCAGCGGATCGAGATAATCGTCGTCGATCCGGCGATAGATCACGTCGACCTTCACCCGCCCCGCGATCGTCCGCATCCACACGACGTCGTCATCGACCACCAAATCGGCGGCCTCGACCAGCTCGATCCCCATCGAATCGGCGAGGAAGCTGTGCTCGTAATAAGCGGAATTATAATGGCCGGGGGTCAGCAATACGCAGGTCGGGTTCGAACCCGTGCCATGCGGCGCGACCGACTTCATCGTTTCGAGCAAAAGGTCCGGATAGCTGTCGACTGCGGCCACGCGAAATTCGCGGAACAGCTCAGGGCAGAGCCGCAGCATCGCCTCGCGATTTTCGAGCATGTAGCTGACGCCCGACGGGGTTCGTGCGTTGTCCTCGAGCACGAAGAAGTCGTCGGGTCCGGTGCGGACCAGATCGATCCCGCAGATATGCGCCCAGATCCCGTGCGGCGGCCGCATCCCGGCGATCTCCGGACGGAACTGCGCATTGCCGAGCACGAGGTCCTCGGGAAGGATGCCTTCCTTGAGGATGCGTCGCTCGCCGTAGATGTCGTCGAGGAACGCGTTGATCGCCTCGACCCGCTGGACGAGCCCGTCGGACAACCGGCTCCATTCGTCATGCAGGAACACGCGCGGGACGATGTCGAACGGGATGATCCGCTCGGCCGCCTCGTTCTCGCCGTACACCGCAAAGGTAATGCCGAGCTGGCGGAACGTGGTCTCGGCCGCCTCCTGCCGACGACGCAGTTCGGGGTCGGGCGTCTCCTCGATCCACCTCCCGAGTGCCGCCAATTCGGGACGGGCGGTCGTATCGCCCGGTGTCCCCATGATCTCGTCGAACGCTTGTTTCCCCATCGAAACGGTCAATTCCCCATCAAGCGTTGCGGTTCCATGCTGCAACGCTTTGGTGCGGCGCACAAGGGCTTGTTATCCACACTTTTTCAGGCGCCGAGTCCTTCCAGCAAGCCGGGCGTCAGGACCTGCGGCAGGACGGTCGGTTCGGCAGCCCCCGGCGCGTAATAGAGGTACAGCGGAACGCCCGCGCGGTTGTGCGACTGGATGAAGCGTCCCATCGTCGCATCGCCGTCGGTCCAGTCGCCGATCAGCACCGCGACCTTGTGCTTCGCGAACGCGTCACGCACGCCACGCGTCTCGATCGCGGCTTTCTCGTTGACCTTGCACGTCAGGCACCAGTCGGCCGTGAAATACACGAACACCGGACGCTTTTCGGCACGCAGCGATGCGAGCTTGGCTTCGGTAAAGACTTCGTCGCCAGCGGCCTCGGTCTTTGCCGACGGCTGCGGCGTCTGCGCGATCAGCGCTGCGCTGCCGACGAAGACGATGGCGAGCGCAATCTGCGCGACCAAGCCGAACGCCTTGCCCTTGCGCTGCCGCGTGCCGCCGATCCAGAGGACCACGCCGACGCCCAGTACCGCGACCAGTGCGAGCGTGAGCGCTTCGACGCCGGTCTGGCGGCCAAGCACCCAGCCGAGCGCGATCGCGGTCAGGAACATCGGCACCGACAGGACATGGCGGAACGTCTCCATCCATACGCCGGGCCTTGGCAACCAGCGGCGCCACGAGGGAATGAAGCCGATCGCGAGGAACGGCAGCGACAAGCCGATCCCGAGCCCGCCGAACACGGCCAGCGCCGCCGGCCACGGCAAGACCAGCGCCGCACCGAGCGCCGCCCCCATGAACGGCCCGGTGCAGGGGGTGGCAATGAACGCCGCGAGCGCGCCGGTCGCGAACGCCCCGCTCGCACCGCTTTCACCCGCGAAGCGCGGTGTCGGCACCTCGAACAGGCCGGAGAGATTGAACGCGATCGCCACGCTCAGCAGCAGCAGCACGACGATCGCGCCGGGGTGCTGCAACTGGAACGCCCAGCCGACGGCCGAGCCGCCCGCGCGCAAGGCCAGGATCGCCGCACCGAGGCCGAGGCAAACCAGCACGACGCCGGCGGTATAGGCCAGGGCCTCGCCCCGCGCGTCCTTCTCGCTGGCACCACCGCGTGCCAGGCTGAGTGCCTTGAGGCTGAGAATCGGAAACACGCACGGCATGATATTGAGGATCAGCCCGCCGAGCACCGCACCGGCGAACGCGACCAGCGCGGTCAGCCAGATGCTCTCGCTGGACGTGCCGGTGGAGCCGGTATCGGCGATCGCGCCGACGGTGGCCTTGACGCTGAGCCCCTGCCCTTCGCCGATGCGGAGCACACCGTCGATCGGTCCGGTCGCCTTGCCGTTCGCGGCGACCTTGGTCGCGATCGTCAGCCGGTCGCCGTCACGGGTCACCGTCTGCGCCGCGCCATTGTCGACGACGCCGGTGGTGACGGGGAAGAAATACGCCTTGTCAGCGGTCGCACCCGCCGGAAACGGCACCGAGATCCGGAGCGACCCGTTGGTCACCGCGTATGTCGCGCCGGCATCGAGCGGCTTTGGGATCGCGCGTCGCCAGTCCGCGAACGCCGCGGCCGCGGTCGGCGCGCCGTCACCGATCGTAAGGTCGAGCGACAACGCCTGTTCCTCCGGCACGCAGATCGTCGCCGAACACACCAAATAGCTCGTCTTCAACCGGATCGGCAGCTTGGCTCCTGCCGCCAGGCCGGCCGGAACCTGGATCGTCACGAGCGGCGCATAAGGCGCCTCGTAGACATAGTTCATCAGGCCCGCGATCAGCAGCGTCGTCGGCACCGGCCATTCCGGATCGCCGGCCTTGGCGCCAGCGGGCAGCGTCCAGTCGAACGTCGCCGGAAAACCTGCGTCCCCGGGATTCCGCCAATAGCCGTGCCAGCCCTTCTCGGGCGTGGTCGCGAGCGCGATCATCAACGGCGCGCCGGCCTTCGGGTGATCGCTCTCCGCGACCAGACGCATCGTCAGATGCTGGCTGGAGCCGTTCAGCGATTCCGCCGCCGCAGGCGTTCCCAGCGCGAGCGCGCTCAGCGCAGCAAAAACCGTCATCACGACGCAACGTAAACTGCGCATGGCCATCCTTGTGTCGTTCATCGCGCAAAGCCATAGCGATGACGATGTCGTATTGCACTTCAAAGCGTCGCGCCGGATCGCCGGCCCGGTCGCTGCCTGGCGCTTGCTAAAGGACTGTTCGTGAAAGCACTTATTGTCGCGCTCCTGCTGGCCTCGGCCGCTTCGGTCTCTGCCCAGACCGCCCCGGCGCCCGCGCCCGCACCGGCGGTTCAGCCGACCACCCCGCCGAAGCTGATCGTCGCGATTTCGGTAGACCAGTTCGCCGCCGACCTGTTCCAGCAATATCGCAACCGCTACACCGGCGGCTTCACGCGACTGCTGAACGGCGCGGTGTTCCCGAGCGGGTACCAGAGCCACGCCGCGACCGAGACGTGCCCCGGCCACTCGACGATCCTGACGGGGATGCGACCTGCGCATACCGGGATCATCGCCAACAACTGGGTCGACCAGCGCGCCGGGCGGACCGACAAGATCGTCTATTGCTCGGAGGACGAGCGCGTCGCGGGCAGCACGCATGACAGCTACACCGTGTCGGACATGCACCTGAAGGTGCCGACGCTCGGCGAAATGATGAAGGCACGCGACCCGCGGACGCGTTCGGTCTCGGTTGCGGGGAAGGACCGCGCGGCGGTGATGATGGGCGGCCACAAGGTCGACGAGCTCTGGTGGTGGGACGGCAAGACCTACGTCTCCTACGCGGGCCGCGCGGTGCCGCCGGCGGTGCAGCGCACGCGCGATGCGGTCGCCGCGCTGATCGCCAAGCCGCAGCCGGCACTGCCGCTCCCCGGCTATTGCGCGAGCGTGAACCATCCGATCGTGATCGCCGGCAAGACCTACGGCCAGGGCCGGTTCGAGCGCGAAGCCGGCGACGCCAAGGGTTTCCGCGTGTCGCCAGCCTCCGACGCGGCGGTATTCGCGATGGCGGCCGCGCTGGTGCAGGACATGAAGCTCGGCAAGGGTCCACAGACCGACATCATCGACATCGGTGCGTCGGCGACCGATTACGTCGGGCATACCTACGGCACGCAAGGGACCGAGATGTGCATCCAGATGGCCGAACTCGACCGGACGCTGGGCGATTTCTTCGGCGTGATGGATGAGACCGGCGTCGATTACGAGGTCGTGCTGACCGCGGATCACGGCGCGCACGATGCGACCGAACGCCAGCAGCAGCGGGCGATGCCGATGGAAGCGCACATGGACGAGAACGTGCTCGCCAAGCAGGTCGGCACGGCGATCGCCAATGAGCTGGGCCTGCCGGGCAGCGTCCTGCTCGGCACCGAGGGCGACGTGTATATCGACGATGCCCTGCCCGCGAAGACCCGCGCGAAGGTGCTGGCCGAAGCGCTGAGCCGCTATCGCGCGATGCCGCAGGTAGCGGCTGCGTTCTCGGCCGCGGACATCATGGCGACGCCGATGGCCAAGACCCCACCCGAAACCTGGACTCTGATCGAGCGTGCGCGTGCGTCGTTCTACGAGGGGCGTTCGGGACAGATGGTCGTGTTGCTCAAGCCGCGCGTCACGACGATCGTGTCGCCAGCGGGCGGCTATGTCGAAACGCACGGGTCGCCCTGGGATTATGACCGCCGCGTGCCGATCCTGTTCTGGCGCAAGGGGATGACCGGGTTCGAACAGCCCTTGTCGGTGGAGACGGTGGATATCGTGCCGACCCTCGCGGCGACGATCGGGTTGCCGGTGAGCGGACTGGACGGCCGGTGCCTCGACCTGGATCCCGGTGCTGCGAGCACGTGTCCCGGCTGAGGCAGGTCTCCCCTAGCTTGTTCTCCCGCAAGGGCGGGAGACCAAGCGTATTTGGTGGGGTGCTGCTTCCGCCGGAAATCCTTCATCCCAGCGAAAGCTGGGATCTCCCCGCGACCGTGCGAGCCCATCCGAATTGGGATACCCCAGCTCTAGCTGAAGTGACGAATAGGGGTTGGGACGCGGATCGGTTTAGCGCGTCTCGAACGCTCGCAGCCCGGCACCCAGGCGGTTCGCGCCGATCGCCAGCTTATCATGGCTGTAATCCGCGACGAACGCCGGGCTGGTGCTGTCCCCCGGCGACAGCCGTGCATCGTTCGCCTCGATCCGCAGCCCGGTCGAGCTATACGTCTTCGCCTCGGCGGCAACCACGATCAGCCCGCCATGATTCTCCTTGTGCGTGCCCTGTACGAACGTGTTGCGCGCGATCAGGCCGGTCCCGCCATCGGACAGGTCGATCATGTAGTTGGTCTTCCGGCCGCCGGTATCGTCGAAACTGTTGTCGGTGATCGTCACGGTCGGGCTGCGGAGCTTGACGTAATGCCCGCCGGTGCCGCGCTCGAACCGCGAATTGGTCACCGACACGCTGCCGTCGTTGGCGAGGTAGATCGCATGCGAACAGCCCGGCGACACGTCGCACTGGCCGAGTCCGGAAAAGGTCGAGCGATCGACCGTGATCCGCTTGGTCGTCGGTCCGCCGCCCAATATGCCTTCCTGGCTGTTCAGGAACATCGAATTGGTCACGGTCAGGTTGCCCATCTCGATCCGGATACCGGCGCCGTTGCCGTCCCCCACGCTGTAGCCGCGGAAGACGATGCCATCGACCGCCGAGCCGAGCCCGCGCAGGACGAACGCCGCCTTGCCCTCGCACGCGACGCTGTCGAAGATGGCGGTACCAGCCTGCACGGCCTTGAACGTGATGTGGCCACCAGCCTGCACCGCGCATTGCCGATACGTGCCCGGCGCGATCAGGATCGTCGCCGTCCCCTGCTGGATCGACGACACCGCCTCCTGGAGACTGGCGAAGCCCCGCCCGTTGACGGTGAACGGCGCACCGGTCTGCGCCAGCGCCGGGACGGAAAGCAGCGCGAGGGCCAACAGCGATCGTTTCATGGGACGTCCTCTCAGGGTCACGATGCACCCGCCAACCGAGGCGGTGCAAGGCGGGTCGAGACTATCATCGGCGATCGACCGACCCAACACCCGCGAACACGTCGCCTGTCCCGGAATGGCGCATACAATCGGGTCCAACGCCGGTAGCGGACCTGTATTGCCGCTGCGCCGTAATCTGCATAATACCGCTACCGTAACAACACCGGCGGGGGGGATCCCGACCTGGTATCAGGGGGGATCACATGCACGCCATGACGCCGACGGAGGTTTTCCTCCTCGCAATGCTCATCATCTTCACGGTCCCGTATCTGGTCTGGCGACTGGGCCGGACCGATTACTGGGCGCCGCTGGTGGTGGTGCAGATCTTCGGCGGCATCCTGCTCGGGCCGGGCGTGCTCGGCGCGGCGTTTCCCGACTATTACGCAACGATCTTCACGCCGGCGACGCTCGGCTCGCTCAACGGCATTGCGTGGTGGGCGGTGATGATGTTCGTCTGGGTCGCCGGCATCGAACTCGATCTCGGCGAGGCCTGGAAGCGCCGTCGCGAAACCGGCGTCACCGCAGGGCTTGCCTTGGGCGTGCCGCTCGTGACCGGCAGCATCGCCGCTGCGATCATGCTGCAATGGCCGGGCTGGCGCGGACCGGACGGCGCGACCTGGCAGGTGATCCTCGGCATCGGCATGGCCTGCGCCGTCACCGCGCTGCCGATCCTGGTGCTGCTGATGGAGAAGCTCGACATTCTGCGCCGACCGCTCGGCCAGCGCGTGCTCCGCTATGCCAGCCTCGACGACATCGCGATCTGGGGCGTGCTCGCGCTGATCCTGCTCGACTGGGAGCGGGTCGGTCGGCAGGGCGGTTTCCTCGTCGGGTTCGCGGTGGCGGCGCTCATCGTGCGCAAACTGATGGCGCGGATCGAGGAAGGTGATCGCTGGTACGTCAGCCTGATCTGGCTCGCCGGCTGCGGGTTCGCGGCGGACTGGGCGGGGCTGCACTTCATGGTTGGCGCGTTCCTGTCGGGCGCGGTGCTCGATTCGAAATGGTTCACCACCGCGAAGATGGACCAGTTTCGCCATTTCGTACTGCTCGCGGTGATGCCGGTATTCTTCCTGTCGACGGGTTTGAAGACGCAGTGGGCGGTCGGCGGTCACGCGGTGTTCGGCGCGGCGGCGTTGCTGCTCGTCGCGTCGGTTGGCGGCAAGCTCGCCGGGGTTCATGCCGCCGGGCGGATCCTGAAATGGCGGCCGGGCGAGGCCTCGGCGATCGGCTGGCTACTCCAGACCAAGGCGCTGATCATGATCATCTTCGTCAACATCCTGCTCGACAAGAAGATCATCACCAACGAGACCTTCACCGCGCTGCTGCTGATGGCGCTGGCGAGCACCATGCTGACGATCCCGATCGTCGCGCCGCGGCTGAAGAAGTTTCCGGATCTGCTGAAGCGGAGCGCCTAGGCGCCCGCGTTGAGCAGTTCGTGACGCTTCAGGGCGTGGCGGAGCTGGTCGTAGCTCAGGCCGAGCGCTTCGGCGGTGGCGCGCTGGTTGAAACGATGTTCCGACAGCGCGCGTGACAGGAGGTCGCGTTCGAAGCGCGACACGCGGGACTTGAAGTCGGAGGGGCCCTCCTCGCACGCGACCACCGGGTCCTCGCTATCCTCCGTCTCGACCGGTTGCGGAGCCGCGGCCGCCGGCTTCGGCGCGGTCGAGGCGCCAGGGCGATGCGGCGACTGGAACGGGTCGATCTCGATCGCGTCGATCGGCCCGGTTTTTTCCCAGCGATACACCGCGCGCTCGACGACGTTGCGGAGTTCGCGGACGTTGCCGGGCCAGCGGTACGCGATCAGCGCATCCATCGCCGCCGGGCCGAAACCCTCCCAGCGCTCGCGCCCGAGTTCGGAGGCCATGCGCCGTCCAAAATGCTCGGCGAGCACCACCACGTCGCCGGTCCGTGCGCGCAGCGGCGGCAAGGTCACCACCTCGAACGACAACCGGTCGAGCAGATCGGCGCGGAACTCGTGCCGGTCGACCTTGTCGGGCAGATGCTCGTTGGTCGCCGCGACGATCCGCACGTCGACCCGCATCGGGCGCGACGAGCCGATCCGCGTGATCTCGCCATATTCGACCGCGCGCAGCAACCGATCCTGCGCCGCCATCGACAGCGTCCCTAGCTCGTCGAGGAACAGCGTGCCGCCATCGGCCTCCTCGAACCGCCCGACCCGCGCCTTGGTCGCGCCGGTGAACGCACCCGCCTCATGCCCGAACAACTCCGCCTCGATCAGCGTCTCGGGCAGTGCCGCGCAGTTCATGATGACCAGCGGCTGATCCCACCGCGGCGACAGGCGGTGGAGGCGTTCCGCGACCAGTTCCTTGCCCGTGCCGCGCTCGCCGATCACCAGCACGGGACGGTCCAGCGCCGCCGCCCGCGATGCGCGTTCGAGCGCGGCCATGAACGTGCCGGACTCGCCGATGACCTGTGTGGTTCGCTCCATGGCGAAGATGTGGCGCGAATTCCCAACTCTTGGCAAGCTTGCGGTGCGCGCCCGGACGGCAAATTCGCGCAAACCCCTGCAATTCCGCCATTTTCGAAACTGGCACGACAGATGCAATGCTTGAGGCAACCCGCCGAATAGCGGAACCAGCCATCCTTAAAGGGGACCCACCATGTTCAACACCACCATCGCCCGCACCGTCGTCGCCGCCCTCTGCACCATCGTCGCCAGCGCAACCTGCGTCATCGGTGCGGTTGGACCTGCGACCGCAACCAACATGACGCCTATCGCGGCAACCACCGCAATCGTGGCATAAGACCCCGACGGCTCGCCAAGAGCCTCGGGCCGACCCCTGGAGTAGGATTTACATGGGCATCTTTTCCCGCACCCGCGACATCGTCGCCGCCAACTTCGCCGATCTCATCGAGAAGGCCGAAGATCCGTCGAAGATGATCCGCATGATCATCCTGGAGATGGAGGAAACGCTGGTCGAGGTTCGCGCCTCCGCTGCGCGCACCATCGCCGACCAGAAGGAGATGCGCCGCCATATCTCGAAGCTGGAGCAGCTTCAGGACAACTGGACCGAGAAGGCCGAACTTGCGCTGAGCAAGGACCGCGAGGATCTTGCCAAGGCAGCCCTGGTCGAGCGTCAGAAGGCGTTCGACATGGCCGAGCAGTTGAAGGCCGAGGTCGGCGTGCTCGACGATGCTCTCCGGGCGTCCGAAGAGGACATCGCCAAGCTCCAGACAAAGCTCCGCGAGGCGCGCACCAAGCAGAACGCGGTGCAGACCCGGCTCGAGAGCGCGAACAACCGCACCCGGCTGCGCGAGATGTACAACGGTCCGAAGACGCACGAGGCATTCAGCCGGTTCGACGTTCTCGACCGCCGCGTCGACGAGGCCGAGGGCCGCGCGGATGCGATGGGGCTCGGAGTCGTGAAGTCGCTCGAAGAGGAAATCGCCGAACTGCGCAGCGACGACAAGGTCAACGCCCAGCTCGCCGCGCTCAAGGCGCGCATGAAGAAGGACGATTGAGATGGATGACCTGACCCCCGTTCTCGTCTGCGCCGTGCTCTTCATCGGGCTGCCGTGGGTGATCCTGCACTACATCACAAAGTGGAAGCAGGCGCCGCGGATCACGGAGGAAGACGAAAAGCTGCTCGACGAGATGCAGGCCTTGGCCCGCCGCCTCGAAGACCGCGTGATGACCGTCGAACGGATCATCGCCGCCGACAATCCCGACTGGAAGCCGGGTCTTGGCACCACGCAATCGCCGTATCTGTCGGACCATCAGTCCGACCGCACTTCTGATCGGAGGAACTGAGATGTCCGGCAGCCGCACACAGTTTTACCTCGATAAGCAGAACGCCAAGTGGAAGGGCGTCTGCGCCGGGATCGCCGACTACACCGGCGTCGACGCGCTCTTCGTCCGGGTCGGGATGGTCGTCCTGACGCTTGCCGGGGGCTTTCCCTGGACGCTGCTGGCCTATTGGATGGTCGCCTGGATGGGCCATGCCAAACCGATCGGCCTGTACGAGACGCCGGACGACGCGAAGTTCTGGCAGGGCGTCCGCTCGAACCCGAAGCGCTCGACAGCCGAGGTCCGCAGCAAGTTCCGCGACATCGACCGCCGCTTGGCCGACATCGAGACGCATTACACCAGCCGCTCAAGCAACAGCCTTGCGGCAGAGATCGACAGCCTGCGCTGAGACGCGGCGTCGATCCAAAAGGGGAAAATACCATGCCACCGGAAGCAGCACTCACACTGGGTATCATACTTGGCACGCTGGCAACGCTGACGATCCAGGCATTTGGTCGGCGCAAGGCGCGGATCGCGTTCAAGGCCGCGAACCGGGATGCGGAACGCAGCATCGCGCTGCTCGACAGCGAGAATGCGCGCCGCACCGGCCAGATCGACCGCTTGCAGGAGCGGATCCAGGTCCTCGAACGGATCACCACCGATCCCGCCGAGCGCACCGCCCGCGAAATCGAGGCGCTTCGCCTCCAGCCGAACTGAAGGGATACTGCAATGGATTGGGGTTTGATCATACCGGTCGTGGCAATTTCGATCGGACCGGTTGCCTGGGTTGCGAACAACTGGGTCCGCGCAAAGCATGGCTTCGAGCCAGAAGCGCGCCGCCGCAGGCGCGGGCGGGACGGCGATGTCGACGGTGAGCGCCAGGTATTGCTGCTCAGCAACGAGAACGAGCGCCTGACCGGGCAAGTTTCCCGCCTCGAGGAACGGATCGCGGTCCTCGAGCGCATCGCCACCGATCCCGCCGAGCGTACCGCTCGCGAGATCGAAGCACTCCGCGATCGCTGAGGGACATCGGTCATGGACGGATTTACGGTTTTCATGCTTGCCATCGTCTGTGTCGGCGCCCCCGTCACACTCGGGATCGGCAGCGAGATGTTCAAGAGCTGGTTGCGGCACAAGGAGACGATGGCCACCGCGCTGAACGCGCAGACCGCGGAGAAGGCGGCGCAATATGCCGCCCACACCGAACGTCTCGAACAGCGCGTCCGCGTGCTGGAACGGATCGCCACCGACCGCGGCACCGGTGTCGCCGACGAGATTGAACGGCTCCGGGTCGAACCAACCCCATCCCAGGCGATACTGTCACCGACCTCGCCCTCAATCGCGCTGACCGCGCGCACCGCCAGCCTCGCTGAAGGAGAGACACGATGAACCCCTTTTCGATGGTCGTCTGCATCGTGCTGATCGTGATGGCCGCCAAGGTGCTGACCGCGCGCTACCGCGCGATGGGCGACGCCCCGGCCAAGCCGGCCGACAGCATCGATACGCTGCGGCTGCGCGACGAGGTGCAGCAGATGAAGGAGCGTATCCAGGTTCTGGAGCGCGTGATCACCGACAACCACAAGAGCGTCGATCTCGACCGAGAGATCGAACGGCTCCGCGACCGCTAGAGGAGGCGGACATGATCGAACCCAACGTCTATATCACGCTCGCGCTGGCGAGCCTTGCCGGACTGGCGATGGTCGTCGCCGGGGGACTGGCCGGATGGCGCGGCTGGCTCTCGCTGCGACGGATGGAACTGGATCAGATGCATGACGGCCGGATGCCGGTCGCAGTGTCGACCGGATCGCGGATCGAGATCGCGGATTTGAAGGAACGGATCAAGAAACTGGAAGCGATCGCCGCCGGGGTGGATCTTTAGGGCGAGCCTATTGGCTGGTTGACGGACCGCCCCCTTCTTTTACCGTCACCCCAGCGAAAGCTGGGGTCTCATCATAACGGAGAGACCCCAGCTTTCGCTGGGGTGACGGAAATAGGCTTGAGACCATGATCCCAACATGCCCGCGGGACTGTTGCGACCCGACCGTCACCAGAGTAACCGCCCGCACATGGCCAATCTCACCGACATCCGCGAGGAATACGACTTCCTCGAACCCGACGATCGCTACCGCCTGCTGATCGACCTTGGTCGCGAGCTCGAACCGATGCCGGATGCGTTGAAGACGGATGCAACGCTCGTGCGGGGATGTTCGGCGTCGGTATGGGTGTACCCGACCACCACCGACGACGGCCGGTTGCACTTTCTTGCGGACTCGAACGCGGCGATCACCAAGGGGATCATCGCGCTGGTGCTGCTGACGGTGCAGGATCAGGCTCCGGCACAGATCGCCGCGACCGACATCACAGCGGAACTGGCGCCGTTCGATCTGAGCAAGCAGCTGAGTTCGAACCGGACGCAGGGGATTCCGAACATGATCGCGCTGATCCGGGAGACGGCGGAGCGGTTCGCGGGCTGAAACCGTGCCCTCACCCTTCCCACCCGGCAAGCGCCGGCCGGGCCCCTTCCCTCTCCCCTCAGGGGAGAGGGAGAGACGCCGAAGGCGGCGAGGGTGAGGGCACGCTAGGGTGTTCGGTAAGGATCGCGACGACCTCGTCCACATCCGCACCGGCCGGTACCAGCATCCACCGGTCCGGTCGCGCACCGTCGATCATCATCACGGCGTTCTTCGGACACACCCCGAGGCACTTTACCTCGACCACGCCGCGCTCCGCCTTGCGCCCCTTCTTCAGTCCAAGCGCATGGCGCAACAGCTTGGCGAGCGGGGTCCGCCGCTTCTCGCCAAACCCGCCATCCAGTTTTTTCGAACATTTGCCGCAGACCAGCACGCTCCCCTGCCACCGACTGGCAAGAACGCGGATCACGCCGGTTTCCACGTCCGCATGTCCTCGGCCGCCTTCAGAACCTCATAGGCCGCCTGCACGCCCTGAAACCGCTTCGCTGCGTCCTTGTCGTTGGGGCGCACATCAGGATGGTTCGCCTTCGCCATCCGCCGCCACGCCGCGCGCACGTCCTCGAACGTCGCATCGGGCTCGAGATCCAGCACCTCCAGCGCGCGCATCTCGTCACGCGAACGGCTGCCATCGCCAGAGCCGGCCCAGGCGTAATGCTTCGGATCGGTGTAGCCGTCCGCGGTCCGCGTCTCCGCAGCCTCGCGCTCGGCGGCTTCCTCCGCGCTCAGACCTTCGAAGTAATTCCAGCCGCGATTATACTCGCCGGCGTGGTTCATGCAGAAATACCAGCGGTCCGGGCTGTTCGGCGATTTGGGCGCCGGACAGTTGCCGGGCTCGTTGCAGCCATGCCGATCGCACAGCCGCACCGTCACCGCCTCGGTGCTCGCGCCATATTCGCGCCAGCGCGGAAAACCCCAGTCGGAAGATCGTGTCGTGCTTCTCGCCATAGCGCCCCGAGATAGGCGTCCGCGCGGACAACGCAACCATGCGCGGCAAAGCGGTTCAAAACTGGTCGATCCGACAATCTTCTGCGCTGCAACATTCCACCTTGAGTCAGCCACCGTTCATCGATTACTGAACATGAACTATTTGTCATGTGGCATGGATAGATGCGTCCGGGTCGGACGTATTCCCAGCCGACACCTTAGCGACAGGAGCCCTGGTGCCGACTCTCATTCCAAAGCTTACCACGTGGCGCGCGGATCTTCCCGCCTCCGTCGTCGTCGCGCTCGTCGCGCTTCCTTTGTGTCTCGGCGTCGCGCTGGCTTCCGGCGCACCGCTGTTCGCCGGCATCATTTCCGGGATCGTCGGCGGCATCGCGGTCGGCCTGTTCTCGAAATCGCCGTTGTCGGTCAGCGGCCCCGCCGCCGGCCTGACGGTGATCGTGCTGACCGCGATCGAGAGCATGCCGAGTTACCAGATGTTCCTGATGGCGGTCGTGCTCGCCGGCGTGCTGCAGATCTGCTTCTCGCTGACGCGCGCCGGCATCCTCAGCGAGTTCGTGCCGTCGTCCGTGATCACCGGCATGCTCGCGGCGATCGGCCTGATCCTGATCCTCAAGCAGATCCCCCACGCCGTCGGCTTCGACCGCGAGGCCGAGGGCATCTTCGAATTCACCACGGCGAACGGCATCAACACCTTCTCGCGGATCCTCGACAGCCTCAGCGCCGCCGTCACCCCGGGGGCGATCCTGATCGCGTCGGTCAGCCTTGCCTTCCTGTTCTGGTGGGACGGCGCCAAGCCCAAGGACGGCCCGTTGCGGTTCGTCCCCGGTCCGCTTGTGGTCGTGCTGATCGGCATCTTCGGCAACATGCTGCTCGGCGCGGTCAAGCCCGAATGGCAGTTGCAGCCGACCCATCTCGTCCAGGTGCCGATCACGCAGACACTGTCGCAATTCCCGTCGCTGTTCACCTTCCCCGACTTTTCCGGGATCACGATGGGGATCGTCTGGAGCAGCGCCGTGACGCTCGCGATCGTCGCCAGCCTCGAATCGCTGCTGAGCGTCAAGGCGGTCGACGAGATCGACCCGCGCCGCCGCTCGACCGACAAGAACTGGGAACTGATGGCGCAGGGCGGCGGCAACATCATCTCCGGGCTCATCGGCGGCCTGCCCGTCACCTCGGTGATCGTGCGGTCGTCGGCCAACGTCGATGCGAAAGCGGAAAGCAAGCTGTCGACGATGCTGCACGGCTTCTGGCTGCTGGTCAGCGTCGCGCTGATCCCGGCGGTGCTGAACCTGATCCCGCTGTCGGCACTCGCCGCGGTGCTGATCGCGACCGGCTACAAGCTGACCAAGCCCAAGCTGTTCACCGAGCGCTACAAACAGGGCTGGACGCAGTTCATCCCGTTCGTCGTCACGGTCGGCGCGATCCTGTTCACCGACCTGCTCGAAGGCATCGTGATCGGCATCGTCGTCGGCTTCGTCTTCGTCATCGCGCGCAATTTTCGCACCGCGATCACGTTTGCCTGCGACGACGGCGACTGCCTCGTCCGCGCGCGTCGCAACCTGTATTTCATCCATAAATACGAGTTGCAGCAGTCGCTCAACCGGGTGCCCGACAACGCCAACGTGCTGATCGACCTGTCGTCGACCAACTATGTCGATCTCGACAACATCGACATCATCAATGCCTTCATCAAGGGCGCCGAATATCGCGGCATCACGGTCAGCCTGCGCGGCGACATCGCCGGCAAGCGCGCCGCCCTGATCAACGCGCCATCGAGCGAGGTTCTTTACACATGAGACGCTACAAACAGCTCCTGCTCGCCAACAAGGCTTGGGTCGCCGAGCACACCGACGAGAACCCGGAATTCTTCAGCCGCCAGACCGTCGGCCAGAAGCCCGAGTTCCTGTGGATCGGCTGTTCCGACAGCCGCGTGTCGCCGGAACAGATGACGATGACGCAGCCCGGCGGCATGTTCATCCACCGCAACATCGCGAACCTGGTCAACGATCACGACCTCAACCTGATGTCGGTGCTGCAATATGCCGTCGACGTGCTGAAGGTGAAGCACGTCATCGTCTGCGGTCATCACGGCTGCGGCGGGATCAAGGGCACGCTGCACGGCGGCACCGAGGGGCCGGTCGACCAGTGGCTCGACACCGCGCGCGAGGTGCTGCGCGATCACCGTGACGAGATCGATGCGCAGCCGACCGACGAAGCCAAGGTCAACCGCTTCGTCGAGGTGAACGTCCGCGACCAGCTCGTCCGGCTCGCGCGCACGAAGACGGTCCAGGACGCGTTTGCCAACGGCCAGGAGCTGGCGCTGCACGGCTGGGTCTACGACATGCGCGACGGCCACATCAAACCGCTGATGGAGATCGCTTCGGATACGGTGCTCGAAGAGATCGGCCGGCCGGAGAAGGTGCTGGTGTAGCGCCGTTGCCTTGGTCCCTCGGTCCCAGTCGACCAACCGGATCGGCCCGATCCGGTTGGTCAAATTGTCAAGCGTCACTGGGGAATCTTGAAACTCACTCGCTGCGTCGTCGCTCCGCAACCGAGACCGCCATCGGGGCGGTAGGTCTTGGCGAACTTGGCGTTGCCGAAGAACTTCGTCCCCGCTTCCGAGAAGATGAACGGCGGATAGCTTAGCAAGGCGCGCTGGTTGACCACCGTCCCATCGGCACCGACATCGTATTGCACCTGGGTCCAGCCCTCGAACCCCCAGCGTAGTGCCTCCATCGGAAACGCTTCCGCTCCCGGCGTGGACACCAACTTGGGCGGAGCGTCCATGATCGCGCATTGGTTGGCCGTCAGCCCGCTCGACGCGAACGTCGCGCGCGCGGCGTCGATCTGACCGTTGCGCTCTTCGATCGAGGCGATCCGGATCAGCGCGCCGACCCGCAACGGATCGTTCGGATTCAACGCCTTGTCGTCGGCAACCTGTCGCAGAACGACGATCGAATAATCGTTATTGGCCGATTTCCGGCTCCGGGCAACGGCGCCGTCCACCATCATCAGCCGGATTGCGGCACGCGCCTGCGGATCGTTCGCGTAGACGGGTTCGGACAGCATAGGTGCCAATATCCGCTCGTAAGCGCCAGGCTTCCAGACGTCGGCGACCGCGTTGATGCGCGCCGGCAGATCGAACGTCAGCCGTGCGCTTGCGGGCGCCGTATTGGCGGTTGCGATCGGCAGCCCCTGCGCATAGAGCGCCGCCCGTTCCTCACGCGACACGGTGGGATTGCTTGCAAGCCGATAGATCGCCGCCAACGTCCGCATGCTCGTGGGTGACCCAGTCATGGCCGTGGCAAGCTCCGCGCGCTGTACCGCCAGCGCGGCGGCGAGTGCACCAACGGGTTTGGCCGGAACCACAACGCCTCTGCTCTCCAGCCACTGTTCGAACTCGCCGTCCAGTCCATCGCTGATCGAGGGGCGTTCGAACGCCGTCGAACAGCGCATCTCGACGCGCACGTTATAGCGATAGAAGGCCGGGATCGCCTGAACCTTCTCGGCCGGCCAGGACCAACCCTTCACCGCCCGCGCGAACTCCAGCGCCACCTTGCCGCCGCCCGCCGCATAGACCGGCTTGGCTTGGGCGATGCTCCCGTCCGGGGCGATGGTGAACTCGACGACCGCAACGTCTTTCGGCTTGAGTTCGGCATCGCCGCCGCAGTCGGGCGACCGCATCTCGGCGGCCGGATCGAACGAGCCCTTCACCATGCGCCCGGCGCCGGTGTACGCCATATAGCGTCGCGCTTCGTCGGCATCTCCGCCGAGAAGATACGCGATCGCCGCGTCGGATCGCGCCGCGGCATCGGTCGTGCTGATCATCTTGCTTTCCATGCCGCCGAGCAGCCTCACAGCCTGCAGTGCACTCGACCGCGCGCCCGGGATATCACCGGTATTGAGAAGCAGCAGGGTACGCTGTCGGGCAAAACTCGCCGTGACGGCCTTGTCGAGTTTCGTGGCCTTTATCACCGCGTCGCTGCGCCCCAGTGTCGCGGCGGCCGCGGCTGGATCGACGAAGGTCTGTACCGCCACCAACGATAGCATCGCGCCGAGTTTGTCGGGGACCGCGACGGCGCCCGCTTCGGCCTTTTGAAACGCGATGACCGCCCCAGCATAATCGAGCGTGTCGGTCGCGACCTGGCCGATGACCAGATAGGCGCGTGTGCGATCCTCCGACAGCGTCGGATCACTGGCGGGCAGCAGCGCGAGCCCAGCCTGCGCGGCTCTGACCGCCTCGTCTGCCCGATCGAGCGCGAACAGCGTCGGGGCCTTGCGAATCAGGACGATGCCCCGGCTCCGCGATCCAGGTTTCGTCCTCGCTTCGAGCTTTTCCCAGGCTGCAAGCGACACCGCATGATCGCCTTTCGAGTCCAGCGCCGCGGCGGCGTCGAAATCCTGCTGTACGGTCGTAGCGGGCACCTGCGCCACCACCCGAACTGCCGCTGCGGACACGGCTACCATGCCCGCGGCCAGCAAACCGACCCTGTTGATACGCATTACTTCCCCCGGCGTGATTTGCCGGCAGTCTGCAATGGTTCGCGGAAGGATGCCAGAGGGTCTGTAAGCCGGGTTCTGTCCATTTCCGATCCTTCGATACGGAAGTTAGGCGACCATTCCTCTAGGACGACGGTTGCCCGCCGCCTCAAGCAATCAACCCGGGTGACGAGCTGAAACGAAGCCCATGTGCCACCCCTATTCGATCTTGCTCCCGGTGGGGTTTGCCGTGCCGCCCCTGTTACCAGGCGCGCGGTGCGCTCTTACCGCACCCTTTCACTCTGACCGCCCCGACCAAGGCCGAGGGTTGGCCGTCTGCTCTCTGTGGCACTTTCCCTGAGGTCACCCTCGCCGGGCGTTACCCGGCACCGTCGTTTCGCGGAGCCCGGACTTTCCTCGCGGATGCCATTACGACATCCCCGCGGCCGCCCGACCCTCTGGCGAAGCGGTCTCTAGTCGTCGCCCATCGGTTTGGGAAGCAGCAACGCGAGAAGAATGCAGCGGCATTCGGCATCGACCTCGCCGTCGACCAGTTCGGGTCGGAACCGCCGCTGGAACGCCATGGTCGCGGCCATCCGGTTCTCCACGTCGTAGCCGAAGCGTTCGAGCGCGAGGCAGAAGCCGCCTTCGGTCCAGCCCGGGTCCATCAAATTCTTGGTCGGACGTGGCAGTGCTAGCCGACGCCGCGCCAGTTCATGCCAGGGAAACAGCTCGCCGGGATCACGTTTGCGGACCGGCGCGATGTCGGAGTGGCCAACGATGTTGCCGCGCGTGATCTCGTACCGATCCTTGATCTCGGCGACCAGCGGCAGCAGCGCGGCGATCTGTTCGGGCGGGAACGGCCGATAGCCGAACTCGTGCCCCGGATTGACGATCTCGATGCCGATGCTGGCCGAGTTCACATCGTCGATATCACGCCAGTGCGACTGGCCGGCGTGCCAGGCACGCTTGTCCTCCGCGACCATCCGCACGACCGTCCCGTCCTCATCGATCAGGTAATGCGACGAGACCTTCGCCTCGGGATCGCGCAGCCGCGCTATTGCCGACGCGCCGTCCTTCATCCCGGTATAATGCAGCACGATCATCGTGATGGGCAGCGTGCGGTCGTCGAAATTCGGTGACGGCGTCTCGATGATCTTCAAGAAAGCTTCCCCCCGAGCCACTCGGCTCATCTTGCTTCGATGCCGCGCCGCGATCGCGATGATCGCGACAGGACGTCCGTCGGCGTTCCCATCCGTCCGCAGCAATAGCGGCAACGTGCGGTCGACGTAATAGGGTTAAGACCGGCGTTGGCTGCCATTTCGCCGGGGCTGCGTGGCTGATCGCGCGTCAAACGGCGGATCGACGGGACCTCGACCTTGCCGCGCGCCGGCCGACCCGCCCGACCTGGTCACTGCGCCCCCCGGCCCTTGCGCCTTGCCCCTTGCCCCTTGCCCTTGCACGGCATCCGCGCGAAAGCCGCGGAAAGGGAGTTGCAATGTCCGTAATGTCAGATCGCTGGATCCGCGAGCGCGCGCTGGGCGATGCGATGATCGAACCGTTCCACGAAGCGCAGCGTCGCGATGGCTGCATCTCCTACGGCCTGTCGTCCTACGGATACGACGCACGCGTCGCCGACGAGTTCAAGATCTTCACCAACGTCGACAGCGCGATCGTCGACCCGAAGGACTTCGCCGCCAACAGCTTCGTCGATCGCAAGACCGACGTCTGTATCATTCCGCCGAACAGCTTCGCGCTCGCCCGGACCGTCGAGTATTTCCGCGTCCCCCGCGACGTGCTCGTGATCTGTCTCGGCAAGTCGACCTATGCGCGCTGCGGGATCATCGTTAACGTGACGCCGCTGGAGCCCGAATGGGAGGGCCACGTGACGCTGGAATTCTCGAACACCACGCCGCTCCCTGCCAAGATCTATGCCAACGAAGGCGCGTGCCAGTTCCTGTTCCTGAAGGGCAACGAGCCCTGCGAAGTGAGCTACAAGGACCGGGCGGGGAAATATATGGGTCAGCGCGGCGTGACGTTGCCGCGGCTTTAGGTTGGCGTTGCGCGGCGCTGACCGATCGCTCCCGGTCAGTCGCGCTATCTGAAACGCCATCTGGGCGCCGTTATGGACCGCGCGGTTCCGTTTCCTCGAACACGGATCGGGCTTCAATCGTGCGAAGTGCCGCACGCCTCCGGACAGCGACGAACCCCGAGCGGCCACAATCGTGACCAGATCGGCGCGCCTTACTGCGTGCTCGTCTTAAGGTCGCATCGCAGGCGCAGGAGGAACAGTAGCGAGTCAGCGGTCCTCGGCAGCGTCTCTTGCAAAGCCAATAGGCCGCGTATCTCCGGGACTCGACACCCCCGAACATCCGACGCCTCGGCATTGCGGGTCTCGGCATCGTGGGCACGCACGTTCAGGCATGACACGCCGAGGAAGCCGGCAGTCCATTCCAACCGGCCGATACTCATGGTCGGCGTTCGCCCCTGTCCCGCGACAACGGTGACACCGGCCGGACTGCCGCTGCCGGAGGTAACCAAGCAGCGCGTCCTACCCGACCGAGTCTCCCCCGGCTTGCGTTCAGCGAGTCGCGATCTGCGGCGCGCGCTGTCCCAGAGCGCGGTTCGCCAGATCATGCGACGAGATCACGGCACCCGAGGGCAGGTCCATCGCGACCGCCGGCCGGTCCAGTACCGCTGCGTACAGCGCCCGTGCTTCCGGCTCGCGCCCGGTGCGGTGATACACCGACGCCAGATTGAGCATCAATTCAGGGCGTTGCGGAAAGATTCGACGCTCGGCGACGATGCGCCGTTCGGCCGTCGAGAGGTCACCCGCAGCGATCGCCCTGTAGCCGGTTCGATCGACCGACGCCGACGGGTTCGCCAATGCCGGCGTCGCTGCACCGAGGGTTGCGAGAACGAACAGGACGGTCTTGCGCATCATCCATCTCCACTGACCTTCGCGTATCCGAAGGTTTCATTTTTGTGACACCGGTGTGTCACTTCGATGACTGTCATACAAGTACATCGATCAAGTGCAGATGCAGCGAGGTGACCCTTCGCGTGGGCTTGTCGTGGCGGCGGCAAATGCTCAGCACCCCCCCCCCCTGCAGCGCGCGCAAAAAAAGGGCGGTCCCGGAGGACCGCCCTTTGGACGTTCGATACTGTACGCGTTCGACTTAGAAGTCGTTGCGATACTGCTCGTTGCCGATGAAGCCGAGCTTGGTGATCGCGGACCGCTTGATGACGGCCAGCGTGCGATCGACCACTTCATACTTCGACTGCGGATCGGGCTGGAAGTGGAGTTCAGGCTCGGGCGTCATGCCCGCCGACTGATCCAGATACTGACGCAGCGTAACTTCGTCGACCGGCGAACCGTTCCACGCGACAACACCGGCGGCATCGATCGAGATCTTGTTCTTCTGGGGATCGACCGGGTTCTGCGGCTGGTTCTTGCTGTTGACCGGAAGGTCGACCTTCACCGCGTGCGTCTGGATGGGGATCGTGATGATGAACATGATGAGGAGAACGAGCAGGACGTCGATCAACGGCGTCATGTTCATTTCCATCATCGGCGAGCCATCTTCTTTGCCGCCGCTCATTGCCATTCTATGCTACTCCTAAATACGTCCGAGCGATCATCAGCGTTCGGTGGTGCCGCCTGGAGGCGGTTCAGAGATGAAGCCAACGCGAGCGAACCCGGCCTGCTGCATCGTATAGATCGTGGCGCCGATGCAGCGATACGGTGCGTTCACGTCGCCCCGGATATGCGCCTCGGGCAGTTCGAGACCAGCGGCATTGACGCCGCCCTGACGCGCGATCTCCGCCTTCAGCTTGTCGACGGCCCGCTGCAGCAACTCTTCATGCGTTACCGGCGAAAGGCCCCAGTACACCTGGCACTGGTTATTGGCCGACGTCACCGACAGCGAGACGTTCTCGGGCTTGGTCATCGTCGGATCGAAGCGAACATCCGGCAGCTTCAGCTGCACAGCCTGGACCGCGACGGTCGTCGTCACCAGGAAGATGATCAGGAGCACGAGCATGACGTCGACCAGCGGCGTCGTATTGATGTCCGATATCGAACTCTCGGTGGAATCGCCACCAACACTCATCGCCATGTGCGAACTATCCTATCCATTTAATCGCCACCGGAACCGCCGGCGGCAATGAAGCGGGGCTGCTGCGGACAGCAGGCCCCGCCTTTCGCGTCTTAGTTGGCGCGCGGTACGCCACCGGTCTGGCCGGCAGTCGTGGTCGTCGTGACAGGCTTGGCCGGCACTGGCTTGGCGCCCGATGCCATCGACGGGCGCACGGCACCGTTCGAAGCGAGGAAGCCCAGCACGTCGTTCGAGAAGGCCGACAGGTCTTCCGAGATCGACTTGTTGCGGCGCTGCAGCCAGTTGTACGACAGCACGGCGGGAACCGCGACGACCAGACCAAGTGCGGTCATGATCAGTGCTTCACCGACCGGCCCTGCGACCTTGTCGATCGATGCCTGACCCGACGCACCGATCTTCACGAGCGCGCGGTAGATGCCGATAACCGTACCGAACAGACCGATGAACGGCGAAACCGAACCGACCGTCGCGAGGAAGGCGAGACCGCCACCCAGCTTCGAGTTGATCGCGGCTTCCGAACGCGCCAGCGAGCCGTGCAGCCAGTCATGCGCTTCGACCGGATCGGTCAGCTTCGAATGCTGCTCCTGAGCGGCCAGGCCGTCGTCGACGATCTGCTTGTAGGCCGAGTTCTTGTCGAGCTTGGCCGAGCCTTCGCGCAGGTTGTTCGACGACCAGAAGGCCTGACGGACGCGCTTGCCCTGACCAATGATCTTCTGCTGCTCGAACAGCTTCGAGAACAGGATGTAGAACGACACGACCGACATCAGCACCAGGATGCCGAACACAGTCTGTGAGATCAGGCCGCCTTCGCGGAGTGCGGCCTGCAGGCCGTACGGGTTGGCGTCAGGAGCGGCGGCCCCGGCCGCTGCAAGAATGGTGGTGATCATGTTCGGTTAGTCCTCTGACTATAGTCTATGTCTGAAATGAAAAGTGCAGCGCTTAAACTGACCCGATTACTGGGGCGGGATCTTCCACGTCACACGACGCGACGAGCTCGACCGGATCGGGTTACCCGCCTGATCCATCGCCGGTGAATACCGTCCACGCCGGGTGATCGAGGCGCAAGCCGCACGATCCAGCGCGGAAGATCCGCTCGACGACGTCACGTGACAATTTTCCACGCGACCCTGGGTGTTGATGTCCCAGGCAATCCCGACGGTGCCTTCTTCCTCGGCACGCAGCGAGCTCGGCGGATAATCGTCCGTCGAGACCCAATCGGCCGGGTTGCCCTTTGCACCGGCCGCCTTCGAGACGACTGGAGGTGCAGGAGGCGATGGCGCGACCGCCGGTGAAGGCGGCGACGGCGGGGCCGTCGGCTGGAACCGCGGAATGATGCTCGACGTCGTCAGCGCGGGCGCTGGCTGCGGCGTTACAACGACCGGCGGCGGCGTCACGACCGTGGTCGGTGGCGGCGGCAGGTTTGGCTGGTCAGGTGGCGGCGGCGGGGGCTCGTCGGGCGGAGGCGGCGGCGGTGGCGGCTCCACGTCGAACGTCGTCATCTTTTCCTGGGCCTTTTTCACGTACTGGTACGCAAGGCCAGTGACGAAAGCATAGCCCAAGGCCGCATGAATCAGCGCGACGATCACGATCGCGACGATTTTGCCTCCGGACATCTTCTGGTCAGTATAGGCCATTCAGAAACGACACTCCCTTAATCTGCCTGCTCCGTACGCACGTATCCGCACTGGGTACGCGACACATACGTCTGCCGTTGGCCGGAATAACCACGGGGCAGTGTCCAAGTCCTATCGCCACGTCATGCGACACGCAAACGCTTTGTCAGACGCAACAAACGTACAAGCGCGCCATGACAGAATTATTTCTGTATCGTTCAGCTTCGATCGCGTAGCCCGGCGCGATGAAACTCGCGCTTTCCATGACCGTCGCGCTGGCTGCAATCCTGGCGCCGGCCCTACCTGCCCTCGCCCTTCAATCGGAGAGACCCGAGGCTACCCCGACCGCGCGGGACGCCGCCGGATCGCTTCCGGTCGGTCGTCCTGCCGCGGCCGCCGGTCCGGGCTACGCCGACATGGCCGATCTCGTGCTGTCCGCGCCGGTAATCGCCGACGCTACGATTCGCTCGACGACCCGGATCAAGCCAGCCGAAGCGCCCAACCTGGCGCCCGGGCTCGTACGCTTATACGTCGAGGTCGACGTGACCGCGCTGGTCCGCGGCGCCGGCGGCCTCGCACCGCGAATCGGTTATCTGCTTGACGTCGCCCCCGATTCGCGTGGCCGCATACCCAAATTCAAGAAGGCGCGCGTGCTGCTGTTCGCGCGCGTCGTCGCGGGCGCCGCCGGCCAGGTCCAGCTCGTCGCGCCCGACGCGCAGCTGGAATGGACACCGGGTTCGGACGCGCTGGTGCGGCAGATCGCGCAGGCTGCGCTGGCGACCGACGCACCGCCGGTGATTACGGGCGTCGGCAATGCGTTCCACGTCGCCGGCGCGTTGCCGGGCGAAGGCGAAACCCAGATATTCCTGACGACGTCGGACCAGCGCCCGGTTTCGCTGTCGATCCTCCGCCGTCCTGGTGAACAGCCGCGCTGGGCGGTCGCGCTCAGCGAGATCGTCGACGAGGCCGCGACGCCGCCCGCGCCGGACACGCTGCTATGGTACCGGATGGCGTGCGCGCTTCCCCGTACGCTCCCTGAGCATAGCACCGCCGCGGTCGATCCTGCCGATGCCGGGATCGCGCGGGAAGACTATGCGTTCGTCCTGAATGCGCTCGGCCCCTGCGGGCGGACGCGCAAGGTTTAGGCGAGGTCGAGTATCTGCCCGGTCGTGGACCGGGCCTGTTCGAGAAAGACTATGGCGGCGTCGACGTTAGTCGCGCTGGCATTCTCGTGCACGAAGACCGCGTTGAGCCGACGATGGGGCGCGCATTCGATGGCCAGCGGGCCGATCGCCGCGCGGGCCAGCGCGGTCGCCAGACCGTCCGCCAGAGGTGGAACGACGACGACGACCGACTCGGTATCCGTACCGCGGACCATTGCAACGATGTCGTCGCCCGGTTGAAGCGTCAGGCGCATGCCGTCAGCGGCGGTGACGGACGAGCGTGATGCCGATCGATTCGCCGGCCTCCGCGATCGCCAGTTTCACGATCTTCACTTTCACGCGCAGCACGCGGGCATCCTGCAGGAACAGCGTCTCGCAGATATGGTCTGCAACCCCCTCGATCAGCGTGAAATGCACGCCCGGTGGCAGCGCCGTCGTCGCCGCGTTCTTCAGGTCGAGATAATTCTTCGACGCCGACAGCGGCGTGTCCGGCGCGAAACGCCTGGGGCATACCATGTCGATGGTGAGCGATATCCGCAGCGGCTGCGGAAGGTGCGTCTCTTCCGAATAGATGCCGGTCAGGACCTGCACTTCGAGATCATGCACTTCGAGTTGGAGACTGTCTTCCATCCACGCGCCTCTAGCAGACGAGCGACGAGAAGGAAGGCGAAGTCCGTCCGGCGCCGTCATTCCGGTCCCGGCATCGGCAGTCTCACCTCACGCGGCAACGCTCCGGCGTTCGATGCTTGCGTTCCAGCGGGTCGAGGGTAAAGCGCGCAGCCCCCTACATCCAAGCGCGCCGCGCCCGGGGCAGGAGATGCCGGTGATCAAGCTCGTCCCTCTCGACACGATCGATGCGACCCTGGTCGAGACGTTACTCGATTCGGCGTTCGGTCCCGGGCGGTTTCAACGGACCGCCTACACCATCCGCGGACGGAGCGGATCGATCGCAGCGCTCAGCTTCGCCGCGGTCGAGGACGGCATCCTGGTCGGGTCGATCCAGTGCTGGCCGATCGCGCTGATCGGCGACGACGGCGAGGTCCCGCTCGTGATGCTCGGACCGGTCGCGGTCGAACCCGCCCATCAGGGTGACGGCATTGGCCGCAGCCTGATGACCCGCGCGCTCGATGCCGCCGCGACCGAACATCTCGACGATGCGCTCATGTTGATCGGGGATCCCGACTATTATGGCCGTTTCTTCGACTTCACGGCCGAGCGTACCGGACGGTGGCAGGCCCCCGGTCCGGTCGAGCGTCACCGCTTGCTCGCACGTGGTCGCGCGGTTCCGGATACCGGCGGCATGCTCGGACCGCGCGCGCCTGTGGCTGCGCAACTGACCGCGTCGGCGTAAACCGCGGCTTTACCTCGCCGCCCTGCCCGCCTAGTCCGCCGCGATGCCCATGGATCCCATCGCCGACATCGCCTCGCTCAGCCTGGCAGAGATCGCCAAGCTGGTCGAGGAGGCCAAGCTGCCGCCCGTCGAGAAGTGGAACCCCACGCATTGCGGCGACAGCGAGATGCGCATCGCGCGCGACGGTACCTGGTATCACCAGGGTTCGCCGATCGGCCGCCCGGCGATGGTGCGGCTGTTCTCGACGATCCTGCGGCGCGAACCGGATGGCAGCCATGTCCTGGTCACGCCGGTCGAAAAGCTCGACATCGTCGTCGAGGACGCACCGTTCATCGCCGTCGAGATGAAGGCCGACGGCGCCGGGCCCGAGTCCAAGCTCGCCTTCCGGCTCAATACCGGCGACCTCGTCACCGCGGGACCCGAGCATCCACTGCGTTTCGTACCGGATCCGACCGACGCCGAAGGTGGACCCCGTCCCTATCTCGCGGTGCGCGGCGGCATGGAAGCGCTGGTCGCGCGGTCGGTCTATTACGAACTCGCAGAGCGGGCGCTTGCCGACGGCGCGACACCGCCCGGCATCTGGAGCGATGGCGCGTTCTTTCCCCTGGAAGCATCGGCGTGACGCTTGCCAAACGGCTGACGGCTGCGTTGGCGATGGGCGCAGGCTCGCACATGGTTCTGCTTACGGGCGACCAGCAGGACCGCGACCTGGCGCCGACCGATACCGTGCTGCCTGCCGCCGTCCTGATCGCCGTCACCGATCGCGCCGATCCCGGCGTCATCCTCACGCAGCGTACCGAGACCATGAGCCGGCACCCCGGCCAGATCGCGTTTCCGGGCGGCCGGATCGACCCGGGCGAGGACGTCGTGACCGCCGCCCTGCGCGAAGCCGAAGAAGAGATCGCCCTCCCCCGCGAGCGGGTGACGGTGATCGGCGAGGCCGACGGCTATCGTACCATCACCGGCTTCCAGGTGACGCCGGTGATCGGCGTCATCCCGCCCGACCTGGTATTCAGTCGAAGCGAAGCCGAGGTCGCCAGCGTGTTCGAGGTGCCGCTCGCATTCCTGCTCGATACCGCGAACCACGTCGAGGCGACGGTGGAGTGGCAAGGCCATGACCGGCATTATTACGAAATCATGTGGGACGACCGCCGCATCTGGGGTGCGACCGCGGCGATGATCGTCAACCTTGCGCGCCGGCTGCGCTGGTCATGACGACCAGTCGAGACGCACTGCAGGCCACCGACGTCATGATCCTGCCGGACGCTGCCTGGCGCGCGCGCGCGGGACTCGACGCGCTCGCCACGGTGCTCGGGGCTGCCGATGGAGACTCGCGCTTCGTCGGCGGCGCGGTGCGCGACACGTTGCTTGGTATGGACGTTGCCGATATCGACATCGCGACCCGCCTGCCGCCGCAGGAGGTGATCGAACGGCTTCAGGATGCGCGCATCAAGGCCGTTCCGACCGGCCTGGCGCATGGCACCATCACCGCCGTCACCCCTGGCGGGCCGGTCGAGGTGACGACGCTGCGCCGCGACGTCTCGACGGACGGGCGTCACGCGATCATCGCCTATACCGACGATTGGCGCGAGGACGCCGCCCGCCGCGACTTCACGATGAACGCGCTCTATGCCGACCCGGTCACCGGCGAGATCGTCGATTATTTCAACGGGCTCGACGATCTCGCGGCGCGTCGCGTCCGCTTCATCGGCGATCCGTTGCGACGCATCGCCGAAGATCATCTGCGGATCCTGCGGTTCTTCCGCTTCCACGCCCGGTTCGGTCCGCCCGATCAGAACGCGATCGACCAGGCCGGTCTCGATGCCTGCACGACGCGCGCCAACGACCTCATGGCGCTTTCGCGCGAACGCGTGGCCAGCGAAGTCCTGAAGCTGTTGGTGGCCGCCAACGCGGTCCCGGTTGTCGGACTGATGGTCGACCGCGGCATCTTCCGTGCGGTCCTGCCCGAGATCGACGCCGCCGGAACCGCGCGCCTCGCGCTGCTCGCGGACCGGGAAGCAGCCGCCGGCATCCTTCCGGATCCGATCCGGCGGCTCGCCGCGGTGATAGCGCCCGCGGCCGCCGAAGCCGTCGGCGCGCGACTGAAGCTCTCCAACGTCGATCGCAAGCGACTGATCGCGGCGACGGGAGGTCCCGGCGACGAAGGGCCGCTTGCGCTGGCATATCGTGTTGGCCCGGCGAACGCGGTCGACCGCCTGCTCATCGCCGGCGAGGACGTGTCGTCGATCGTCGGTTGGGCCCCCCCCCCCTTTCCGTTCTCCGGCGGCGCGCTGGTGGAGCGCGGTTTGCGCAAGGGCCCGGACGTCGCGGCAATGCTCCGCCAGGTCGAGACCCGGTGGATCGCGGAGGGTTTTCCCGATAAAGCACGGGTCGCGACGATTGCCGATCAGCTGGTGGCCGAGGCCTTACGGTAGGCTGATCCCGCGGGTCAGCGTCCGATCATCGCATAGGCCGCATCCGCTTCGAGCGGCCGCGCATAGTGATAGCCTTGGCCATAGGTGCAGCCGAGCGCCGTGAGCGTCTGCGCCAGTTCGATCGTCTCGATCCCCTCGGCGGTTGTCTTCATGCCCAGTGCCTGCGCCAGGCTGAGAATCGCGCGGACGATCGATACCTTGTCGCGGTCCGCCAGCATTCCCGTCACGAAGCTGCGATCGATCTTCAACACGTCGATCGGCAGCTTCTGCAGATAGGCGAGGTTCGAATAGCCCGTACCGAAATCGTCCATCGCCAGCGTCGTGCCGAGTGCCTTCAGCGCGTGCATCGTGCCGGTGATCCGGTCGGGATCGGTCACGATCGCGCTTTCCGTCAACTCCAGCGTGAACCGGTCCCCCGACAGGCCCGTCGAGTCGAGCGCGGCCTGTAGGACGGGCGCGATCGCGTCCCGCTGCAGCTGGATCGCGGACAGGTTCACCGCCAGGTTGACGCCGCACGGCCCGCCCGCACGTGCATCCCACCGTGCCAAGGTCTGCGCCGCTTCTTCGATCGCCCAGCGACCAAGCGGCACGATCAACCCTGCATCCTCTGCGACTGCGATGAATTCGGTCGGAGAATGATCCCTGCCGCTTTCGTCGGTCCACCGCGCCAGCGCCTCGAACGACACGATCCGGCCAGTCGCCAGGTCGCAGATCGGTTGATAAGCAAGCCGCAACTCGCGGTTCTCGATCGCGCGACGTAACGCCGTCTCCATGCCGAACTGCGCCCGGGCGATCGCGAAATCCTGCCTCTGATAGCTCTCCGCGTGGCCGCTTACCTTTGCGCGTTTCACCGCGAACTGGGCGTGGCGGACCAACTCGGCGATGTCCCCCGGCTCGTCGGCACCATACGCGATACCGACCGAGCATTCGACACCGATCTCGTAATCGGTGAGGCGAAACGGCGTGGTCAGCGTTCGCTGGATCCGCACCGCCAGCGCCTGGGCCTCGTCCCGATCGTCGTCGATCCGCATCAGGATCCCGAACTGGTCGCCACCAATCCGGGCCAGCGTGTCGCGGCCACGCAACGCGCCCTTGATCCGCCTGGCGACGGTGATCAGCAACTCGTCACCCGCCAGCGATCCGAGACAGGAGTTCAGACGACCGAACCGATCGATGTCGATCGCCAGCACGACGCTGGCCGCATGGTCGTCGATCCCTTCGATCAGGTCGGCGAAGCCCTCCCGGTTCAGCAACCCGGTCAGGCTGTCCGTCGTCATTTCCCGGCGCAGGCTGCGCTCGGTCTGGATTTGCGACGTCTGGTCGATGAAACTGATCGTGCAGCGGTCGCGAAAAACCGCATTGGACCGTGCCATCGTCACGCGGTAGTGCCGACAATCGATCTCGTCGCCCAGCATCCATTCGAAATCCGAGCGGATATGCGGCGATTCGAGGAATGCAGAGATACGGTCGCCAAGCTCGGCGATCATCGGCGACCGCTCCGCAACGACACCCAGCCCCGCCAGCCGATAGGCGCGGTTCATCGCGAACAGATCGAAGCGCCGGCCGACCATCACGACGTGCACCGCGGGAATCGGGATGAGTTCCAGCGCCCGCGCGACCAGCTCGGCTGCGACGATTGGCTGCAACTGGGTTGCCACGATTGGCTGCAATGTGTCTTCGCGGGCTGACAAGGGCATGCCCCCGCGTATCGACCCTTCGTTAAGAGGCTCTAAAGGACCGCTACCGGGACCTTTCGAAACCATTATCCGAAGCGATTGTCGCGCGGGAAGCCGGTTGGCGGCATCCGGCCCGCCGCACCACGCGCCGCGCGCCATGGTCCGAGATCCGATTCGGTGCGTGTCCGCCCGGTACCGCCGCCCATCGCCCAACTGAGACCGTCGGCAAAGACGAAGGTGATCGCGTCCGCCAGTCCACCGTCGCGGTACCGCTGGAGCTGCAACCCCTGCCCGCGGGTCATCTCGACCAGCTCGGCGAGCGGGAACACCAGCATCTTCCGGTTGTCGCCGATTGCCGCGACGTAATCGTCGTTCGGTCCGATCGGCCGCACGATCTTGAGATGCGCACCGGGCCGCGGCGTCACGACCGTCTTGCCCTTGCGCGTCTCGGCGATCACTTCGGCCGAACTGACCGAGAAGCCACGCCCGTCGGTCGCCACCACCAGCAACTTGGGATGCTTGCTCGCGGGCAGCAACGCGACGATGCCGATGCTGCCGTCGAGATCGATCATCGCGCGAACCGGCTCGCCGAACCCGCGGCCACCGGGCAGCTTGTCCGCTGCCAGCGTATAAAATCGCCCGTTCTCGGCCGCGAGCAACAACTTGTCGGTGGTCTGCGCATGGAACGCGAACGCCGGGCCATCGCCTTCCTTGAACTTCAGCGCTTCGGGGCTCGCCAGGTCGTTGTGCCCGCGCATCGCCCGAATCCAGCCGCGCTGCGACAGGATCACCGTGATCGGCTCGCGCTCGATCATCGCCTCCAGCGGAATGTCGCGGGTCGGCGCGGCCTCCTCGATCGTCGTGCGCCGCTTGCCGAGCACGGTCTCCAGCCCATAACGGTCGCGGATCTTCGCCATGTCGCGCTTCATCCGTGCGCGCTGTTTCTTCGGGTCGGCCAGCAGCGCCGCCAGCGTCGCCTGCTCCTTGTCGAGCTTGTCGCGCTCGGTCTTGATCTCGAACTCTTCCAGCCGCCGCAGCGACCGCAGCCGCATGTTCAGGATCGCTTCCGCCTGACGATCGGTCAGCGCGAACTCGGCGATTATCACCTTCTTCGGCTCGTCCTCGGTGCGGATGATTTCGATCACCCGGTCGAGGTTGAGATACGCGATCAGGTATCCGTCGAGCAGTTCGACGCGGTCGGCGATCTTCGCGAGCCGGTGCTCGGTCCGCCGGCGCAGCACGACGAACTGGTGATCGACCCACGCCGCCAGCGCCTCGCGCAAGGACATCACGCGCGGGGTGCGATCCTTGTCGAGCACGTTGAGGTTGAGGCTGATCCGCGTTTCGAGATCGGTCAGCCGGAACAGCCCGTCCATCAGGATCTGCGGATCGACCGTGCGGCTGCGCGGCTCGAGCACGATGCGGATCTCGGTGTCGGATTCATCGCGCACGTCGGCGAGAATCGGCAGACGCTTGGCGTTGATCAGATCGGCGATCTGCTCGATCAGCTTGCCCTTCTGCACGCCGTACGGAATCTCGGTGACGATCAGCTGCCAGCCGCCGCCCTTCTCCCGCTCGGTTTCCCAGCGCGCCCGGACGCGGAAGCCGCCACGCCCGGTCGCATAGGATTCGCGGATCACGGCAGGCGGATCGACCACCAGCCCGCCGGTCGGAAAGTCTGGCCCCCTCACATGTTGCAGGATCGCCGCATCGTCCGCGTCCGGCGTGTCGATCAGGACGATCGCCGCCTCCAGCAGCTCGGCCGCGTTGTGCGGCGGAATGCTCGTCGCCATGCCGACCGCAATCCCGCTCGCGCCGTTCGCCAGCAGGTTCGGAAACAGCCCCGGGAACAGCTCGGGCTCGTGATCCTCGCCATTGTACGTCGGGCGATAGGCGACCGCGTCCTCGTCGAGCCCATCCATCAGGTCGATCGCGACCTGCGTCAGTCGCGCCTCGGTGTAGCGATAGGCGGCCGCGTTATCGCCGTCGATGTTGCCGAAATTACCCTGCCCGTCGACCAGCGGATACCGCATCGCGAACGACTGCGCCAAGCGCACCATCGCGTCGTAGACCGACTGGTCGCCATGCGGATGGTATTTACCGATGACGTCGCCGACGACCCGCGCGCACTTCTTGTAGCCTTGCGCCGGATCGAGCTTGAGCAACCGCATCGCCCATAAAAGGCGGCGATGCACCGGCTTCATCCCGTCGCGCACGTCCGGGAGCGAGCGGGCCGTGATCGTCGACAGCGCATAGACAAGGTACCGCTCGGACAATGCGCTGTCGAACGGGGCATCGACGATTGAGTCGAACGGGTCTTTGAAATCGGAGGCCATCACGGACCCGATAGCAGTCGCGAACGTACGATCAAAGCATGAACGCGCGCCGGCCGCCGCCTTGCCCGCGAGCGTCAGATGCCGGCATGAAGCTGCGAACCACGCGGGCTACGCCAACACCGTGATCCGCCTCGCGATAATGTACCTGCTCTGCCTGGGTCGGGGTCGTCGATCGTGGCTGAAACTGCTCGGGCGCAGCGATAGCGTCAGCGATGCCCGCTACTGATTGCACCCCCCGCGCCCTTCGCCTATAGGCGCGGCCTATCCCGGCCTCGGCTCCGCGATCGGTGTCGCGTGGGCCGGGGCCGCTCAATTTTCGCCGCTCAAATTGCAGGGGACCGCGCATGGCTCGCCGCCGCCAGATCTACGAAGGCAAGGCCAAGATCCTCTACGAGGGTCCCGAGCCAGGCACGCTGATCCAGTATTTCAAGGACGACGCGACCGCGTTCAACGCCCAGAAAAAGGGCACGATCAACGGCAAGGGCGTGCTCAACAACCGGATTTCCGAGCATATCTTCACGCTGCTCGATCATATCGGCGTGCCGACGCACTTCATCCGCCGCCTCAACATGCGCGAGCAGCTGATCCGCCAGGTCGAGATCGTCCCGATCGAAGTCGTCGTGCGCAACGTCGCCGCCGGCTCGATCTCGACGCGCCTCGGGATCGAGGAGGGCACCAAGCTGCCCCGCACGATCATCGAATATTACTACAAGGACGATGCGCTCGGCGATCCGATGATCTCCGACGAACACATCGCCGCGTTCGGCTGGGCGAGCCAGGAGGAGATGCACGACATCGCCGACCTCGCGATCCGCGTGAACGATTTCCTGTGCGGGCTGTTCGCCGGCGTCGGCATCCGCCTCGTCGACTTCAAGCTCGAATTCGGTCGCATCTTCGACAACGACTTCGGTCGTATCATCCTCGCCGACGAGATCAGCCCCGATGGCTGCCGCCTGTGGGACATGGAAACCAACGAGAAGATGGACAAGGATCGCTTCCGTCGCGATCTCGGCGGCGAAGTCGAGGCGTATCAGGAGGTCGCACGCCGTCTCGGCCTGCTGCCCGAGGGTGCCGACAACGCCGTCCTCGACCTCGAAAAGCATCGCAAGAACCGGGGCAAGTAGATGAAACTCAAGGTTTTCGTGACATTGAAGCCCGGCGTGCTCGATCCGCAGGGCCGGGCGATCCACCACGCACTCGGCAGCCTTGGCTTCGACGGCGTGCAGGACGTCCGCCAGGGCAAGCTGATCGAACTGGAAGTCGCCGACGACACCGACGACGCGACCATCGACGGCATGTGCCGCAAGCTGCTCGCCAACACGGTGATCGAGAACTACCGCGTGGAAAAAGCATGAAGACCGCGGTCATCGTCTTCCCGGGCTCCAACTGCGACCGCGACATTGCCGTCGCACTGGAAGCGGTGACCGGCGTCAAGCCGCTGATGGTCTGGCACGGTGACGCCGACCTGCCGGCGGATGTCGGCCTGGTCGCGGTGCCCGGTGGCTTCTCGTACGGCGATTATCTCCGCTCGGGCGCGATCGCGGCACGCTCGCCGATCATGCGTGCGGTCGTCGAGCAGGCTGGCAAGGGCCTTCCCGTGCTCGGTATCTGCAACGGCTTCCAGGTGCTGACCGAAGCCGGACTGCTGCCCGGTGCGCTGATGCGCAACGAGGGGCTGAACTTCGTCTGCCGCGATGTCGCGCTGACCGTCGAGACCGCGAGTTCGACCTTCACGTCGGGCTATTCCGCCGGCGAGCAGGTCTCGTTCCCGGTCGCGCACCACGACGGCAACTATTTCGCCGACACCGAGACGCTCGACCGCCTCGAAGGCGAAGGCCGCGTGGCGTTCCGGTATGCCGAGAGCGTCAACGGCTCGGCGCGCAACATCGCCGGATTGCTCAACGACAAGGGCAACGTGCTCGGCATGATGCCGCATCCGGAGCGTCGTATCGAGGCGGCCCACGGTGGCACCGATGGTCGTCGTTTGTTCAAGGGCCTGCTCGAAGCGGTCAACGCCTGACCCTTGTTCCCTCGCGAAAGCGGAGGCCCGGGATACCACCCACATCGACCGTGACCCTGGACTCCCGCATGCGCGGGAGAACGGTCAAGGTCGAGGCGTCAAACCCGTGTGCGGAACGGCGAGAAATCCGTCCCCCGGTCGTACACGTCGACGCCTTCGCGGCGCTTCAGCCACCCGACCGCGACATAGGTCAGCGGCGTCAGCAACACCTCCCACGATACCTTCAGCAAGAACTGGCTGACCATCACCATCAGCATCGCCTCGACCGGCCAGTCCGGCGCGCCGTAAAAGGCGAGCGGGTAGAAGATCAGGCTGTCGAACGCCTGCCCGACCACCGTGCTGCCGATCGTCCGGGTCCACAGCATGCGACCCTGCGTCCAGATCTTCATCCGCGCCAGCACGAAGCTGTTGGCGAATTCCCCTACCCAGAACGCGCAGATCGACGCGAGCACGATCCGCGGCACCTGTCCGAACACGGACTCGTACGCGGCCTGGCCCGTCCACCCGGCGTCGGGCGGCAACGCGACGACGACCGCCGACATGAACACCATGAACAGCATCGCGCCGAACCCCGCCCAGATGCAGCGCCGCGCCCGCGCGTACCCGTACACCTCGGTCAGGATATCGCCGATCACATAGCTCACCGGGAAGAACAGGATGCCCGCGCCGAACGGCCATGCGCCGATCCAGGGCAGGTCGATGACCGCGCGCTTGCCCGCACCGATCACGTTCGACAGCAGCAGGATCGTGACGAACGCCGCCATCACGAAGTCGTAATAGCGAAACTGCCCGCCTGACACCGCACTCGCGGCAACCGGTTCGGGCCCCCGCCCCCCATCCACATCAATATCCATGCAGCGGGTTATGATCGAGGTTCCAAGCCCGCACAATCCGCGCTAGTCGTCGCCGCAGCGCGCGCCCGTAGCTCAGCTGGATAGAGCAAGGAGCTTCTACCTCCTCGGTCGGGGGTTCGAACCCCTCCGGGCGCGCCAATCTTTCCGTTCTCCTCGACACGACAAAAAATGGCCGGATCGTGAGATCCGGCCAGTCGGGGGGAGAGATAGTGAAAGAGGAGGATCAGAAGGTGATGCGTGCCGTTCCGCTGATACGACGATCGTTGAGCTGCACGTCGCGGGGACGGGTCTCGACGCCGAAATAGGTCGCGCGGCGCGTGTCCAGCAGGTTGGTGCCATCGACGCCCAGCGAGAAATGGTCGGTGACGTTGTAGTTCACCGACGCGTCGAGCTGGCCGAACCCCTTGTTGATGATTGGCAGTGCGCCCGTACCGTTGCCCGCGGTCGTCACGACATACTTGCTGCGCCAGTTATAAGCGGCGCGCGCCGACAGCTTTCCCTTCTCGTAGATACCGACGAGATTGTAGCTGTACTTCGAGAGCAGCTCGAGCGGTACCGACAGTGCGTTACCGGCGGTATCCGAGGCCGACGGGCTCGGCGCCTTGCTGTCGACATAGGTAAAGTTAGCCTGCACCCCGAACCCGTCAAGCGGTGCCGGCAGGAAGTCGAAGAACTGGTTGTATGCGACTTCGAAGCCCTTGATCGTGCCCTTGTCGCCGTTGAGATAGGACGTGACCTGGTAGGTCGCGCTCGTACCATCATCGAACGTGACGACACGGTCTGCCACGGCAGTCTGGATGAAGTTCTTCGCCTTCTTGTAGAACACCGCGCCGGTCAACGAACCAGCCTTGGCGAAATACCATTCGAGCGAGCCGTCGAGCTGGTTTGCCGTCAGCGGCTTCAGGAACGGGTTGCCACCACTTGCGGTGTACGGCGCCTGCGTGATCGGCGACGGCGCGTTGATCTGAAGGCTCGGGTTCAGCTGCGTGAAGGTCGGACGCGACACCGCGCGCGAGGCAGCCACGCGAGCCTGCAGATTGTCGGTGATGTGCAGGCGGATGTTCACGCTGGGCAGAAACGAGGTGTATTTCCGCGTGAAGTCGATCGCGGAAAAGGTCGGGTCGTTGTTCGTGCCGGTAGCCGCATTGTAGCTGCTGATCGCGTAGAAGCCCGATGTGTTCAGCTCGGTCCGCACCACACGGAGACCGACCGTGCCGTCGATCGGCATCGACAGGTCGTTGGCGGCAAACTTGGCGGTCGCGTAGCCGGTATAGGTCTTCTGGCTCTGCTCGTTCAGGCTGGTCGGCGTATAGGCGACCTTCGAGGTGATCCCGAGCTGTGCGAGCGTCGCATCATAGTCGAGCGTCGTCGAGGCCGGGAAGGCGAGGACGTTGCCGAACAGATTCGCCTGGCCACGGAAGAAGTCGCTCAGATCGGCGACTTCCTGGTCTCCCGCTCCGATCCCACGCCCCAGATACACGAAGCGATAGCCGGCATCCTCCGTGGTGTTCTTGCGGTTGGCATAGCGTGCGCCGACCTTGACCGACTGCAGGAAACCATCGCCGAACTTGTATTCGGCATCGAGACGCGCCGCCTTGTTGCTCGCGGTCGATTCGTCGATATGGTCGAGATAATAACCGACGCCGTACTGGGTCGGATCGGTAAGGCTGGTCGCATTGGTGATGTTGACCACCGGCACCGCGCCCGAAATATTCTGATACAGCGTCACCGGCGTCGACGAGAGCGAGACGATCGAGCGCAGGTTCTTGGTCGTGCCGCGGACATACTGGGCATCGGCGGTAATCGTCAGTTTCGACGATGGCGTCCACTTGCCGTTGAGCGAATAGTCGGTCGTGACCGAGTGGCGCCGCGTCAGGCTGGTGTTCGAGGCCGTTGGCACGTTGGCGAACGTGCCGCTCTGGAAATCACCGTTCGGCGCAAAGGTGAACGGTGCGCCGGCGAGCGGCGTGATCGAGCTGCCGCTGGTGTAGGCGAAGTAGCTGTAGTCCTGCCACTGGAACTTATAGTCCGAGCGCAGCACCTCGCCCGTGAACTCCAGCGTGCTGGTGGGGCGCCACTGGATCGACACGTCGGTGCCCAGGCGCCGACGATCGCCGAGCGTCTCGCCGATCCCGGTGCCGTGCGGCAAGGTCGTGACCTGTCCGCTGCGGCCCAGAGCGGCAAGCGTGCCGGCATCGGTCGCGTTGGTCGGATCGAGCGTGTAGAACGGCTCGGTAGATATCACGTCCTGGCGGAACGCCGTCTTCTGGTACGCGACGTCGACCAGAATGCCGATCTCGCCGATCCCGGTATTCCAGCGATCGCTGATCAATCCGGACACCGATGGCTTGCTCTTGCCGAGCAGGTCGAAATAGCTGTTGGTGACGCTCGCCGAGGCGCGGAAGCCGTCAAAGTCGAACGGCTTGCGCGTCCGCAGGTTGATCGTGCCGCTGATCTGATCCTCGATCATGTCGGCCGCCGGGTTCTTGTAGACGTCGACGCCCGCGAGCAGTTCGGACGGCACGTCCTCGAAGCTCAGGCCATTGCTGCCGCTCGCGGTGAAGCTGTCGCGGCCGTTGATCTCGGTGCGGACCTGCGTAAGGCCACGGATCGCGACGCTGCTGCCTTCGCCGTAATTGCGCTGGATCTGGATACCCGAGATGCGCTGCAGGGCTTCGGCGACGTTGCGGTCGGGAAGCTTGCCGATATCTTCGGCGACGATCGAGTCGACGATCTGATCGGAGTTGCGCTTGATAGCCTGCGCGCTGCGCAGGCTCGCGCGGACGCCGGTCACGACGATGTCGTCGCCGCCGGGCGCTTCGGCCGCCTGGACGCCCTGGCCCTGATCGCCGCTGGGTGCCGTGTTCGCGCCGGTGGTCGCCTGCGCGTCCGACGCGGTCTGGCCATCAGCGGCCGGAGCAGCAGCCGACGGCGTGGCAACCGTCGTGTCCTGCGCATGCGCGGCGGGCGCGAGGCTCAGCGCCAGCACTGCGGCGGAGGACCCGGCGAGCAGACGAAGCGCGATCTGGCGCTGCGGACGGACGAACATGATTTTCCCTTTCAACACATCGAAATGGCCACGCCGCGTCGCCGCGTCGGTGCCGATTGCTCCCGGTCGAATTGCGATCCGGGTACGCGATTTCGCGCCTCTAGTTTCGATGGCCCGGCTCGGATCACTGATCCTGCCCGTTCCCTCCTTCGACCTCTTCAGCTAGCGATAGCGCTAACGGCCTTGATTTGTCATACCACGATCTTTGCGGTTGGGAAGAGTGTTTTCTACGTGGTATCGGGCTAAACAAGAGCGCAAGGTCGCGTGGTAACCGTAACGTTCCGTCATAATCGGTCATCGTCGGTTACCCTGGTTGATTGTCAGACATAGAGAGTTTGAGGATGAGGCACGGTATGATCAAATCGCGATTTGTGCGTTCGGTATGCGCTGCCATGGTGTGCGGCTTGGCGCCGCAGGGTGGCGCTGCACAGACCAGCGTACCGGGCGATCCCTTTGCGGGCGATCCGGTCGGGATCGTCGCAGATCCCTGCCCGGCCCATCCCAATCCGACCGATGGCGCGGGCTGGGATCGTTGGAAGCTGCACATGCTCACGCGCGATTTCGGGCAGCTTTGCCGGTACGCCCACCAGAACGCCGCGCTGACCGCGTCCCGGGCAAGGACTCGCGTGGTGTTAATGGGCGATTCGATCACCGACAACTGGATCGGCGCGGACGCGACGCTGTTCACCAATGGTCTCGTCGATCGCGGGATCAGCGGCCAGACCACGCCGCAGATGCTGGTCCGCTTTCGCGCCGACGTGCTCGCGCTGAAGCCGCTCGCGGTCCACATCATGGCAGGCACGAACGACATCGCCGGCAACACCGGCGCGGCCACGATCGAAACCGTGCAGGGCAACGTCATGACGATGGCCGAACTGGCGCGCGCGCACGGTATCAAGGTCATCCTGGCCTCGACGCCCCCCGCCGCCGCCTTCCCCTGGAGCCCGGCCATGAAGCCCGCACCGCAGATCGTCGCGTTCAATGGGTGGCTGCGCGGCTATGCGGCCAGGAACGGCTTTACCTATGTTGACTATTACACCGCGCTTGCCGGCCCTGACGGCGGGATGAAGCCGGGCTATGCCAGCGACGGTGTCCACCCGACGCCGCAGGGTTACGCGGTAATGAAGCCGCTCGCGCTCGCTGCGATTACCAAGACCCTCGGCCGCCGGTAAGGAAAGATCATGGATTTCAACAGGCGGTCGGTCCTTGCCGGCATGGCGGCGCTCGGAGCGGCGCGTGGTGCGGTGGCGCAGAGCCCGATGGGTCTCGCTGCCGGCCCGGTGCAGCCCAACTGGCCGTCGCTGGTCAACGCGTATCGCTACCCCGACTGGTTCCGCGATGCCAAGCTCGGGCTGTGGTCGCACTGGGGCCCGCAATCGGTACCAGAGCAAGGCGACTGGTACGGCCGGTTCCTGTATATGCAGGGGCATCCGATGTACGAGCATCACTTGGCGACCTACGGCCATCCGTCCAAGACCGGGATGATGGACATCCAGAACCGCTGGACCGCGGACCGCTGGGACCCCGATGCGTTGATCGAACGCTACAAGAAGGCCGGCGCGAAATACTTCATGTCGCTGGCGTGCCATCACGATAACCTCGACTGCTACGACAGCCGCTATCACGCGTGGAACTCGCTGCGCGTCGGGCCGAAGCGCGACATCGTCGGTACGTGGGAGAAGGCGGCGCGGAAGGCCGGACTGAAGTTCGGCGTCTCCAACCACGCCGCGCATGCTTGGCACTGGTACCAGCCCGGCTACGCGTATGATCCGACCGGCCCGCTGAAGGGCGTGCGCTACGACGCATCCACCCTCCGGAAGGCGGATGGCAAGGGCAAATGGTGGGACGGACTCGACCCGCAGCAGCTCTACACCGGTGCGCACATGGCGGCGCCCGACGGCATCGACAGCATCGCCGCGATGAACGACTGGCACGACAAGAACGACGGCCAGTGGATGGAGCACGGCCCGAAGGACGCCCCCGGCTATGCGGCGAAATGGCTGCTCCGCCAGACCGACCTGATCGACAAGTACAAGCCCGACATGGTCTATTTCGACGATTACGAGCTGCCGTTCGGGCCGATCGGGCTGGAGTCGCTGGCCGACTATTACAACCGTTCGATCCAGTGGCACGGCAAGATCGACGTCGTCCTCACCGCCAAGCAGCTGAAGCCGCACCAGCGCTTCGGCCTCGTGCAGGATGTCGAGCGCGGCTACACCGATCACATCTGGGACGAGCCGTGGCAGACCGATACGTGCCTGGGCGACTGGTTCTACAACGTCGCCCGCCTCCGCGACAAAAGCTACAAGAGCGCGCCGGAAGTGATCCAGCGACTGGCCGACGTGGTGTCGAAGAACGGCAACCTGCTGCTGTCGGTGCCGCAGCCAGGGGACGGCTCGATCGACAGCGAGGTCGAGCATATCCTCGACGGCATGACGGACTGGGTCGCGATCAACGGCGAAGCAATCTTCGGTTCGCGACCGTGGCGGCGGTACGGCGAGGGCCCGACGATCCTGCCGACCGGGATGCAGAACGAGACGGTGAAGCCGTTTACGCCGAAGGACATCCGGTTCACGACCAACAAGGGCGCGCTGTACGCGGTGTTCCTCGGCTGGCCGGAGGGCGCGGCGACGGTTGGCTCGCTGGCGCGGACGGTGAATAGCGGCGTGGTCGAGCGGGTTACGCTACTGGGTGGCGGTGTGGTTGCGCATCGGCAGGATGCGAAGGGGCTGCACGTGACGATGCCCGCGAATACGCGCGGCGGGTTCGTGCCGGTGCTGAAGCTGGAAGGGCGCGGGCTGGCCTAGGCCCAAAGGCGAGTTCTGACCCGCACTGTACGCCACCAAAAAGCGTCACCCCAGCGAAAGCTGGGGTATCCTCGTGGCGGGTGCCGAGGGTTCCACGATGAGATCCCAGCTTTCGCTGGGATGACGGCGGGAGGCGGGGTCCGGCACGGTAATCGTGGCAGGCCGAGGCTTCACAGCGCTCCACCGTCATGCCGGGCTCGTTCCGGCATCCACTGATCCGCGCGTTCGGCGAGGCGCGAGGGAACGGGTAGTGGCCGGGCCGTCGTACCGCGTTCCAACTTGGCGTTGGTCCGCGGTACGGTGGATGCCGGAACAAGTCCGGCATGACCGGGGGCCCATCGGCAGCCCTTACTTAGCCGGGCGCTTCACCTCCACCGCAGCCCCCCGATACGTCACCGTTGCGTCGCCCGCTCCGTCGAGATCCAGCGGACGACCGGCGGTCATCCACTTCACCCGAACCGTCCGACTGGCCGGCATCGCCTTATACCCCTGCCCTTCGCGGGCGCCGAGCGTCACCACCCCGGTCGTATCGTCATACGTCACCGGGATCCGGCTATACGCCCCGCCGCGATACTGCTCGCTGGTGCCGTCATCCTCGTACAGCCCGAAGCTGCCGTTCGCGCCGGTATAGACCGCCAGCGTCAGCGGCGCGTCGGGCTTCTGGTCGACATATTGCGTGACCGGCCCCATCGGCACGATCGCGCCCGCCTTCACGAACAGCGGCATCCGCTCGAACGGCGCCGAAACCGTGACGGTCTGTCCGCCGCGATACACCTGCCCGGTCTGGAAATCATACCAGCTCGCCGTCCCCGCCGGCAGATACACCGCGCGCGACCGTGCCTTGTACTCGGTCACCGGCGCGACGAGGAAGCTGTCGCCAAACAGATATTCGTCGTTCACCTTCCGCGCCTGCACGTCGTTCGGATAGTCCATCACCAGCCCGCGCATGATGCTGCCGTCCTTGAACCACGTGTCCGCCGCGACCGTGTAGATATACGGCATCAGGCGGTAGCGAAGCTGATCGTACCACACCATCGACTGCCGCATCGGCGAGCCTTCCGGCGAAATCTCGTAGATCTCGCGGTACGGCGACTCCCCGTGGCTGCGGAATAGGGGGCTGAACGCGCCGAACTGGAACCAGCGCAGGTTCAGTTCGCGCCACTCGTCCAGGTTCGCCGCGGTTGGCGTCTTGGCCGAATAACGATCCTCCAGCGCAAACCCGCCGATATCATGCGTCCAGTTCGGGATCCCCGACATCGACAGGTTCACGCCCGCCGAGATCTGCGCGCGCAGATCGTACCAGCGGCTCGCCACGTCGCCGGACCACACCGCCGCGCCCTCGCGCTGCAACCCGCCGAACCCCGAGCGCGTCAGGATGAACGGCCGGACGTCGGGCTTGTACTGCCGCCAGCCGTCATAGACCGCGCCGACATGCACCAGTGGATAGCTGTTGAAATACTGCGCGCCCGGCCCCGCCGCGGTCGGGCCCATCGTCGCGATCCGCTCCGGGATCGACAGGTTCGAATGCACGTCCGGTTCGCTCGCATCGAGCCACCACGCGTCCGTCCCGATCTTAGCGAGGCTGTCCTTAATCTGCCGCCAATAGATCGTCCGAGCCTTGGGCGCATACGGATCGTAATCGGTGTTCGCGTAGCCCGGCCCAACCCAGTCCTTGTTCCTGAAGTCGAGGTTGCCGCGATAGGTGTACCCCTTCGCCGCAAGCTCCTTGTAGTTCTCGGTCGTCGGATAGAATTTCGGCCAGACCGAAATCATGAAGCGCGCGTTCATGTCGTGGATCTTGTCGACCATCTTCTGCGGCTCGGGGAAACGCGCCTTGTCGAACTGGTGGCTGCCCCAGGCATTCTCGGGCCAGTAGAACCAGTCCTGGACGATGTTATCGAGCGGAATCTTCAGGTCGCGGTATTTCTTGACGACGTCGACGACCTCGTCCTGCGTATTGTACCGCTGGCGCGACTGCCAGAATCCGTACGCCCATTTCGGCATCATCACGGCCTTGCCGGTGAGCGAGCGATAGCCCGCGACGACCTCGTCCATGTCCTTGCCGGGCACGTACCAATAATTGACCGACTTCGCGATATCGCTGGTGAACCACACCGAATGGCGATCGGGCGTCGCCAGCGGGTTGTTGTGGAGCAGCGCGATATACCCTGCGTTCGGCTCCCATTCGATCCGTACCGCGACGCGCTTGCCCTTGGTCATCGGCAGATCGAAGTTCGCGTACCAGGGGTTCCAGTTCTGGCGCCAGCGATTGAGCACCTCCTTGCCGTCCGCAAACACCTTGAAATAGCTCGAGCCGTAGAGCTGGAACTTGTGCACGCCGCTGACGTCGGGCGTCACGTCGCCGGTCCACACGACCTTCTGCGTCTCGACCGCATTGCCCGCGGTGTTCTGGCCACCCGTGGCAGCAACCGTCTGCGCCTTGGCAGCGGCGGGCCACTTCGCCTGATCCTTGATGAACTGGTAGTTGATCGACGCTTCCTGCTGCGTCACCGCCAGCCGGTCGCCGAGATAATATTGCGCCGTAAAGCCCGGCTTGCCGCCACTCGTCACCTTCAGGCCATCGGTGCCGACCAGCGAATAGGGGCGCGGATTGCCGAACCGGGTGATGCCGTCATTGTCCCACAGCAAGCCGTAGTTGCGCGTCGAGACGACGAACGGGACGGCGATGTCCATGTTGTGCTGCGCGAGTTCGACGTCCTCGCCGTTGTAATCCATCTGCGTGTTCTGGTGCTGGCCGAGGCCGTACAGCCCCTCGTCCGTGCCGCGATTGAACTGCTGCGAGGCAGTGACGAACGGCTTGCCGTCGGCACTCGTGGCCGCGAAGGCGGGCGCCGCCGCCTGATCGAGCACGACCTTGCCGGCCGCGTCGAGGAAGCGGACACGACCGGTCTTCAGGTCGACCTCGGCGGTATCGCGCGCGGTCGCGACCAGCACGCGCTTGCCCTCCCGCGTGACGGTGTACTGACCCGCGATCGGCGGCGTCGGCACCATCAGGCTCGGCGCGGTAGCCACGCGCGTCGGACTCGCGACGACATGGATGATCCCGTCGCCGTGCACCGTCACCTCGACCCACCGCGCCGGACCGCTCGACGGCGCGACGCCGATCCCGCCCGCGATCTTCGCGAACCCACCCCTGGCGACCTGCGCCTGAGCCAGCGCCGGCGTGAGTGCGCTGCCCGCGAGCAGCACCGCGAAACCGAAAGCCTTCGTCATCGTCATCCCCTTGATACCGTCGAGCGTCGCGCTCGTTATTTGTAGCTGCCCATGGTCACCTTCAGGATGACCGGCGTGATGAGGTTGATCCCGTAATCGGTCTGGTCGCCGTTCCAGATGCGGCTCATCACCCAGCGCCCATCGACGACGCGGCCCTCCTCGACGCGGAAGACCGAGCCGTTCTTGGGACCATCCTTGGCGGTGCCGAAGTTCAGGCGGACGTGATCGCCGACCACGAGGAACTCGTTCGGGGACAGCTGCGCGACCGCGACGCCGCCGACAGCCTCCTTCGCCCATGTGGGAGGTTCGGACTTGATCCAGGTCCAGTCCTTCTGCCCGAACTGCCATTCGCCATAGCTCGTGGCGATCGTCCAATCGCCCATCGTCGTGGTCTGGCCCGCGCCATCTTCGGGCTTGGCCGTACCCCAGGTCGGATGCTCGAACGCGATCTTCGCCCAGTCGCGCCCCATCGTCGCGAGCGCGCCATATTTCAGGCCGATCGCATCGAGCGTCTCGCCGTCGAGCGCCTTCGCCCCGAGCGGGTAGTTGAAATACCCGGTGTCATCCATCCCGAACGGCGCGTAGCCGATCGCACCGCGCCCCAGTGCCGCCCAGAAGAACCGCGCGAACTCCTTGGCGTTGCCGATCTCGGGGACCATCAGCGCGTTGTCGGGGCGCGCATAGGCGTCGAGGTACAGTGCGACGTGCGCGGCATCGCGGTCGTAGATGTCAGGCGCCTGGAAATCGATCGCGGGTGCCGCCGCCTTCCAGATGTCGAGGACGTCCTGCTGCGGCCCGCCGCTCGCCACCCCGGTCGGATCGGGCACGTTCGACGGCCCGGCCAGCGATGCGTTGACGTACATCGGCAGCGGCTTGATCGCCTTCCCCGCCGCCGCGATCTCGTCGACGAAGCGCGCGGTATGCCAGGTGTTGAACGCGCGGTCGGCTTGCGCGCCGAACATCTGCGTCCAGCTCCCGCCCGGCTTCTTCAGCGCCTTCGCCAGTTCCGTCGGAACGGGCTTTGCGAAGACCGCATTGGCCTGCGCCCCGTAGTCGCGCGGCGAGCGATAGCTGCCGACCTCGTTCTCGGGCTGCACCATGATCACAGTGTTCTGCGGGTCGTGCGCCTTCAGATACCGCATTACCTCGACGAACGCCCGCTTGTCCGCCTCCAGCGTCGCGCGGAACATCGGCGAGTGGACATAGTGGTCCGTGCCGTCCTTCGCCTTCATCCGCGGGAAACGGCGGTTGTCGGCCTTGAACCAGTCCGGCGTGTAGCCGGGCGAAGTGTTCTTCCACGTCCCGAACCAGAGCAGCACGACGCGCTTGTCATGCGCCCGCGCCTGATCGAGCAGCGTCTGAAGGAAGCTGAGGTCGAACTTGCCCTCGACCGGCTCGACCTGCTGCCACGCGATCGGGATCTCGACCGTGTTCGCATGGATACGGTCCAGCATCGGCCAGACCTGCGGCAGCGCGGCCGCGTAGTTGCTGCTGTTGTTGACCTGCGCGCCGAGCATCAGGAACGGCGCGCCGTCGACGATCAGCGCATGCCGGCCGCCTTTGGTGACGATCCGCGGGATCTCGGTGGCGGTCTGCGACGACGCGACGCCGGCGATCATCGATGCGGACAGAGCCAACCCCGCAAGCACGCGTTTCATACGAACCATCATCAATCCTTTTTCGTGAAGGCGGGTTTTGCAAAAACGGGGTCGCCATAGACGATCCCCCGCCCGTCGGTGCCGATATACACCCGGCCATAGGTCTTCGGATCGCCGGAGATCACGCGGAAGCGCAGTCCCCATTGATGCCGTTCGTCGTTGATCCGCTGCCAGCCCGCGCCGCCGTCGATCGACCGCCACACCGCCTGCACGCCGCCCTTGCGCCCGATCGCGTAGACCGTGGGCCATCGCGATCCCGGCGCCGCGCGGCCGAGGCCGTAGAGATCGACTGCCAAGCCATCGCTCCCCTTGGACCAACTCTCGCCGGCATCGCTCGACCGATACAAGTCGCTACCGACTTTCAGCCACAGCGCGCCTGCCTGTCCCGGCACCGCCGCCAACGGGTTCTGCTGTTCGCGATTGGTCGTCCGAACCGCGCGCAGATCCGCCGGCAACCCGCGCCCGGCGACCGCCGCGAAGTTCGCGCCGCCGTCATCGCTGCGCAACACGGCGTGTCGACCGACGTCTACCGCGTAGAATTTGCGCGCATCGACCTTGTCCGCGGTGACCCGCGTCTCCAACGGCAGGCCCGCGGGTGCAGACCAGGTCCGCCCCCGGTCGCGCGTCAGCAACGCCAGCCCCGTCCCAACTATGAACGTCGTGCCGTCCGCCGACACCACGATCGGCGCATCGCCGGTCTTTTCGGGTGGCAAGCGCCCCGCGACCGCCGTCGTCGCCACGGTCGGCGGTACGATCGGCTGCCAGCTGGTGCCGCCGTCGCCCGACCAGGCCAGCGTCACGGCAGCCTCGCGCGCATGCGTATTGCCGCTGCGCACCACGACCTGCGGCGCCATGCCCGCATAATCGAGATTGTTGGTGTTCGTCAGATACGGGTTCGTATGCACCTTCGCCGGCGACACGCTCAGATCGTCATGCCGAAACCCGCCGATATCGCCGAAGCCCGAGATCAATGGCGCGCCACTGGTCGGGCTGGTCAGCGTGATGATCGCGGTCTGCTCGATCCCGGCGGTCCACGGCTTCCACGCCATCGCCCCGCGCGCACCGAACGCCCTGGTCGCATACATCGTCGCGCCGGTGACGTAAGCGGCATGGTTCGCATCGAACGGATCGATCGCTAGCCCCGCGATCCAGTGCCCGAAATCCGCCTTGTCGCCAGCAAGCTTGAGAAACGGCGAGGCGGCGACATCGCGCGTGCTTCTCGTATAGAGCTCGTCCCAATGCGCGCCGGCATCGCTCGACCGCCATACCGTATCGACCGGCTGGTAGCGATCGACCGTACTCACCGCGATCACCCGCGGATCCTGCGCCGACACCGCCACGCCCATATACCCGCCGACCGGAGCATCCGCGCGCTTGTCGGGCGTCACGTCGGACCACAGCGCGCGCGCGAAATCGTATCGCCAGACCGCGCCCCGCGTGATTCCGTTCGGACCGATGCCGTTCGCATAGCTGATCGTCAGCACGCCGTCCGACCCCAGCACTGCCTTTACCGGCAGCATAGCCGCGTCGGGACCACCGGCTACCGCACTCCAGGTAGCGCCGTCATCGTCGGACCGGAACAGATGCCGCGCCCCCGGATCGGCGCTCGCCACGAACACGCGGCCCGGATGCGTCTTGTCAAACAGCACGAAGGACAACCCGCCATGGGTCGCCCTTGCAACCGTCGGCGTACCGAGCCCGGCGAGCGGAAACGCCGCCAACTTCACCCAGTGCGCGCCGCTATCGACGCTCCGCCATAATCCGTCGTGCCGGGATCCGAACAGCAGCCGCGACGTCCGGTTCGGATCGATCGCCAACCGCTCGCCGAGCCCACGCCCGTCTTCGTTGCCCCCCATCCGGAACGGCACCGGCGTCACGCTCCAATTCGCGCCGCGATCCCCCGAGCGCAGGATCGCTGCCTCGCTCCGCCACGACATCCCTGCCGCCAGATACACGATGTTCGGATCGACCGGATCGGCCGCGATGCTCTCTACGCCCATGTAGCTGCCGATCGCATTGCCGTCCTGCAGCGGCACCCAGCGTGCGCGCTTGGCATCGAACCGATAGGCGCCGCCCATGTCGGTGCGCAGATAGGCCAAACCCCGCTCGGCGGTACTGAACACGATGCCGGGCGCGAACCCGCCGCCGCCGACGGTAACGGTGCGCCACGTATAGAGCGGTGCTCCGGTAGTCGCCGCACTCGAGTCGAATGATATCGCTACCATAGCGAAGCCCAGCGCGGCGGTGATGGATTTTCGCATCGCCATTCTCGCTACCCTCCCCCCTCGACGCGGCTCACACGCCCGTGCTAATCGCACATTTGATTTGTATGATTAATGACTTCGATTTCATCTTTACGCAACCCCGATCGATGACCGCGTCAGGAAACGTGATCGCGCATTGGGGGCTTGACGCTGTCGCTACGCAGCATACGGTACCGCTAACAGCCTGGAGGGGATTACATCGTGGAGATCGCATTCGCGTCGGCGTGGGCTTTGCCCGCCGATTGGGAACAGGCGGCATTGCTCGGCCGACTCGATTTGGGCGAGGGTCCGACGCCCGTCATCGTCCGTGAAGGGCGCGTATATGACATGTCGTCGGTCGCACCGACCGTCGCCGACCTGATCGCAGCCGGCGACTTCGCTACCGACGCCGCGACCGACCTCGGCCATCTGGACGACCTGCAGCTTTCGCCGGCCGCCGACGCCGCGGCGCGCCTGCTCAGCCCGATCGACCTTCAGTGCGTCAAGGCGTCGGGCGTAACCTTCGCCGTTTCCGCGCTCGAACGCGTGATCGAGGAGCGTGCGCGCGGCGATGCGAACGCCGCGGCATCGGTTCGCGGTCGTCTCGAGGAACGAGTCGGCGGCAGCATCCGCTCGGTCGTCCCGGGTTCGCCCGAGGCCGCCGCGCTGAAGGCCGCACTGATCGAAGACGGCATGTGGTCGCAATATCTCGAAGTCGCGATCGGTCCTGATGCGGAGATCTTTACCAAGGGGCCGACGTTGTCGACCATCGGCTGGGGCGGCGAGATCGGCATCCGCTCCGATTCGACCTGGAACAATCCCGAGCCCGAGGTGGTCCTGATCGTCGACCGCAACGGCAAGACGGTCGGGGCGTCGCTCGGCAACGACGTCAATCTCCGCGATTTCGAGGGTCGTTCCGCGCTCCTGCTCGGCAAGGCCAAGGACAATAACGCGTCCTGCTCGCTTGGACCGTTCATTCGCCTGTTCGACGATAATTTCGGCATGGACGACGTGCGCGCCGCCCAGATCGCGCTGACGATCGAAGGGGCCGAGGGCTACCGTCTCGAAGGCAGCAGTTCGATGGACCAGATCAGCCGCGATCCCGAGGAGCTCGTTCGCCAGGCGATGAGCGAGCATCAATATCCCGACGGTTTCGTGCTGTTCCTCGGCACGCTGTTCGCGCCGACGCAGGACCGCGACGAGCCCGGCCGCGGTTTCACGCACGCCGTCGGCGACGTCGTGACGATCTCGAACCCCAAGCTCGGCGCACTCGTCAATCCGGTGACGACGTCGAAGGATGCTGCACCGTGGGAGTACGGGATCGGCGATCTCATGCGCAATCTGGCAGGTCGTGGCCTGCTGGCGCACAACAAGAATCAGGGAGCGTAAACACGTGTTGCAGAAGACCGAAGCCGCCGACCAGACGGCGATCTATCCGAGCCTGAAGGGCAAGCGCGTCCTGATCACCGGCGGCGCATCGGGGATCGGCGCTGGCCTGGTCGAGGCGTTCGCGCGTCAGGGGTCGCACGTCGCGTTCGTCGACATGGCCGAGGACGCTGCCGCCGCGCTGATCGACGCGTTGACGCCCCATGTCGCGACCGCGCCGATCTTCCTGCCGCTCGATCTGCGTGACGTCGATGCACTGAAGTCGACGGTCGCTCGCATCGAGGACCAGCTCGGCGGGATCGACGTCCTGATCAACAACGCCGCCAACGACGATCGCCACACCATCGAAGAGATCACGCCCGCCTATTGGGACGAGCGGATGGCGACCAATTTGCGCCATCTGTTCTTCGCAGGGCAGGCCGTGGTGCCGTCGATGAAGCGCGCCGGCGGCGGCGTGATCCTGAACTTCGGGTCGATCTCTTGGCATCTCGCCTTGCCCGAACTGCTGATCTACCAGACCGCCAAGGCCGGTATCGAGGGCATGACCCGCGCGATGGCGCGCGATCTGGGCGGCGACGGCATCCGCGTGAACACGATCGTTCCCGGCAACGTCGAGACGCCGCGTCAGCTGAAATGGTACACGCCCGAGGGCGAGGCCGAGATCATCGCCGCGCAGTGCCTGAAAACGCGTGTCCAGCCAGCCGACGTCGCCGCACTCGTACTGTTCCTGGCGTCCGACGATGCACGGATGTGCACCGGCCACGACTATTTCGTCGATGCCGGCTGGCGCTAGGGTGGGCGGGGACATGATCCGCGAACGCCAGGCCGAAAGCATCTGCGAGGTGGGTGCGACGCTCGGCGAAGGACCGATCTGGGTCGCCCGCGACGCGGCTTTGTGGTTCGTCGACATCAAGGCACCGCATGTCCACCGCTTCGATCCGGCAACCGGCAAGCTGGACACGTGGGACGCGCCCGATCAGACCGGCTGGGTCATCCCGTCCGATGACGGTGGCTTCCTTGCGGGCGTTCGCGGCGGGCTTCACCGCTTCGATCCCGCGTCCGGCACGTTTGCGCAGCTGGTGTCCGTTCACGCCGAAACGCCGGGTAATCGCCTCAACGACGCCGCGCGCGACCCGTCGGGCCGCGTGTGGTTCGGGACGATGGACAATGCCGAGTCCGAGGACACCGGCCACGTCTATCATTGGCTCGGCGGGGAACTGACCAAGACCGACATCCCGCCCGTCGCGATCACCAACGGCCCGGCGATCTCGCCCGACGGCGGCACGCTCTACGCGGTCGATACGCTCGGCAAGCGGATCGACGCGTACCCGATCGATGCAGGCGGCAACGTCGGCGAGCCGCGCCTCTTCCTGACGATCGGTCCCGACGACGGTCATCCCGACGGCGCGATCTGCGATTCGGAAGGCGGCGTTTGGGTCGGGTTCTTCGGCGGCTGGGCGGCTCGCCGGTTCGCCGCGGATGGCACCTGCACCGACATCGTCCACTTCCCCGTCGCGAACATCACCAAGATCGCGCTCGGTGGCCCCGATGGTCGCACCGCGTATGCGACGACCGCAGCGAAGGGCCTCGACGACGAAGCCCGCGCGGCCCAGCCGCTCGCGGGAAATCTGTTCACCTTCCGCGTCGACGTCCCTGGCGTCCCCGTCGAACCTATCACATTGTAATGCGAACGATGCCGCCAGAGCGTCGTACCGGAGAGGAAAACCAATGAATATTGCGGCAGCTTCCGCACCCCAGGTGAACCGAGCCCTCATCGCGATGATCGTCATCGTCGCGACGATCGGCGGGTTCATGTTCGGGTATGACTCGGGCGTCATCAACGGCACGCAGGCGGGGCTGGAAAGCACCTTCGCGCTGTCGTCGCTCGGCACCGGCTTCACCGTCGGCGCGATCCTGATCGGCTCGTCGGTCGGCGCGTTCATGGCTGGCAGGCTCGCCGACAATCTTGGCCGCCGCAACGTCATGATGATCGCCGCAGTCCTGTTCATCATCAGCGCGCTCGCCGCGGGTGCCGCGACCTCGGCCACCATGTTCGTGCTGGCGCGGATCATCGGCGGACTCGGCATCGGTGCCGCCAGCGTGCTCGCGCCGGTCTACATCTCCGAAGTCGTCCCCGCCAACGTCCGCGGTCGACTGTCGAGCGTGCAGCAGATCATGATCATCACCGGCCTGACCGGTGCGTTCGTCGCCAACTGGTATCTCGCGCGCGTCGCGGGATCGTCGACGGCGCCGTTCTGGCTCGACTATCCGGCTTGGCGCTGGATGTTCTGGATGCAGGTCATCCCGGCTGCGATCTACCTCGTGACGCTGTTCCTGATCCCGGAGAGCCCGCGTTTCCTGGTCCTCAAGGGCCGCTATGACGAAGCCGAAGTCGTCCTCACCCGCCTGTTCGGTGCGGTCGAGGCCAAGCGCAAGGTCGCCGAGATCCGCGGTTCGCTGTCGGCGGACGCGCATCGTCCCAAGCTCTCCGACCTGATCGACAAGGCCAGTGGCAAGGTCCGCCCGATCGTCTGGACCGGCATCGGCCTCGCGATCTTCCAGCAGTTCGTCGGCATCAACATCGTGTTCTACTACGGCTCGGTGCTGTGGCAGTCGGTCGGCTTCAGCGAGAGCGACGCGCTGCTCATCAACATCCTGTCGGGCTCGCTGTCGATCATCGCCTGCCTGCTCACGGTCGCGCTGGTCGACAAGGTCGGGCGCAAGCCGCTCCTGCTGATCGGTTCGGCCGGCATGACCGTCACGCTCGCGATTGTCGGGATCTGCTTTGCCAGCGGTGCGATCGTCGAGGGTTCGCTGCACCTGTCGGATCGCAACGGCCTGATCGCGCTGATCGCCGCCAACGCCTATGTCGTGTTCTTCAACCTGAGCTGGGGCCCGATCATGTGGGTGATGCTCGGCGAGATGTTCCCGACCCAGATCCGCGGTTCGGGTCTGGCGGTCGCCGGCTTTGCGCAGTGGTTCGCCAACTTCGTCATCTCGGTCAGCTTCCCGACGATGGCGATCTCGCTCGGCCTGTCGCTCACCTATGGCTTCTACGCGCTGTCGGCGTTCGTCTCGTTCTTCTTCGTATGGAAGATGGTCTCCGAGACGCGCGGTCGCGAGCTCGAGGACATGCTCGGCTGATGCTGCACCTCGACGCCGGCGACTGGACGGTCGCGCTCCAGCCAGAACTGGGCGGCACGATTGCCGCCCTCACCTACCAGGGCCGCGACATCCTGCGACCGACCCTGGCGGGCGCGACCAACCCGCTGGAGACGGCATGCTTCCCGCTGGTGCCGTATGCGAACCGGATCGCGGACGGCCGGTTCATGTTTGCGGGGGAGTCGTATGTGCTCCCGCGCAACATGGCGGGGCAGGACCACCCGCTCCACGGCGTCGGCTGGCTGCGGGTTTGGGACGTTGACAGTTCCGACGCGGTCTCGGCGGTCCTGGTCCACACCCACGGGTCCGACGCGAACTGGCCGTGGTCGTACCGCGCCGAACAGCATGTCTCGCTCGACGAGACCGGCCTTCGCGTATCGCTGTCGGTCCAGAACACGACCGACCGGGCCATGCCTGCCGGGCTGGGTTTCCACCCGTATTTCCCTGCCGCCGACGACACGTGCCTGCGTTTCGATGCAGGGTCCGTGTGGCTGGCCGACGACGCCATGCTCCCGACCGAACGGATCGGCGCGACCCACTTCGCCGATTGGTCGAAGGGCGAGACGGTCGTGCGTCCGTCGCTGATCGACAATGCCTATGAAGGGTGGGACAAGGAAGCGACGATCGCCACCCTGGACGACACGATCACGCTGACCGGGGAAGGTACGCCCTATCTCCACGTCTTCACGCCGCCGGGTTTGGGCTTCTTCTGCGCCGAACCGGTGAGCGACATGCCGAACGCGTTGAACTTGGCGGACCCGGTGATTTTGGCACCTGGCGAGACGCGCACGATCGCGATGTCGCTGACGGTGGCCCGGGGCTAGTCAGGCTACCACATCATATTGTTGGGGAGCACCACCCCGGCGGAGGCCGGGGCCCAGTTGGAAAGGTCGCAGTAACTGCGCACTGCCGTTCGTTAGCGACGTTCCCCAACTGGGCCCCGGCCTTCGCCGGGGTGGTGCGTGACACGAGTGGTACGGGCGACACGGCCGTTGCGTGGCCAGATTGATTACCAGCGCCCTCCCCTAAAATCCGTCCCCCCAGCGGAAGCTGGGGTATCCCGCGGGGCGGGTGACGCTCGCTCCACTGAGAGATCCCAGCTTTCGCTGGGATGACGGGGGAGAGGAACGCTGCGCACCTCCACCCGCGCCCCGCCCAAGCCTCAGTGGTTGTGCCGAGGCGTCTTTGCCGAGATCCCGCGATACTTCACGGCGAAGTCGAGTACGCCGCCCTCGGCCAGCTGCCCGGTCTTCTCGCGGTACAGTTCCTCCCAGGGCGTATGGCTTTCGGGCACCGGCGGCAGGCCCTCGCCCTTGCGCCGCGCGATCTCGTCCGGCTCGACCAGTGCGTCGCACCGTCCCGCGACCAGATCGATCCGCACGATATCGCCGGTCCGGATCCACGACAACCCGCCACCGACCGCACTCTCGGGCGACACGTTCAGGATCGAAGGGCTGTCAGACGTCCCCGACTGTCGCCCGTCGCCGAGCGTTGGCAGCGCCAGTACGCCGCGCTGGATCAGCGCGTCGGGCGGCTGCATGTTGACGACTTCCGCCGAGCCCGGCCAGCCGATCGGCCCCGCCCCGCGGATTACCAGGATACAGCTCTCGTCGATGTCGAGCGCAGGATCATTGATCCGGTGGTGATAATCGTCCGAGCCTTCGAACACGATCGCCCGCGCCTCGAACCGATCCTCGGCGCCCGGCGTCGACAGATACCGCTCGCGGAACGCCGGCGAGATCACCGACGTCTTCATGATCCCGAAATCGAACAGATTGCCCTTCAGCACCAGGAAGCCCGCACGCTCCATCATCGGCGCGTCGAACGGCTTGATCATCTCGCGGTCGCGCGTCTCACGCCCCGCGATGTTCTCGCCGATCGACCGGCCCGTGACCGTCAGGCAGCTCGTGTCGAGCTTCCCGCCCGCGATGAGTTCATGCAGCACCGCGGGCACGCCGCCCGCGCGGTGGAAACGCTCGCCGAGATACTTCCCCGCCGGCTGCATGTTCACCAGCAACGGCAGGTCATAGCCATGATCCGACCAGTCCTCGGGGTACAAGGTCACGCCGGCATGCTGCGCCATCGCCATGATATGCGGCTGGGCATTGCTGGACCCACCGATCGCGCTGACGACGCGGATCGCGTTGAGGAAGCTCTCGCGCGTGAGGATCTTCGACGGCCGCAGATCCTCGTACGCCATCTCGACGATCCGCCGCCCGGTCTCATACGCCATCTGGCCGCGCTCGCGGTACGGCGCTGGAATCGCCGCGCACCCGGTGAGCGACAAGCCAAGCACTTCGGCGACCGCGTTCATCGTCGATGCCGTGCCCATCGTGTTGCAATGCCCGGCCGAGGGCGCGCTGTCGGTGGCGCGGTTGAGGAACTCCTCCTCGTCGATCTCGCCCGCCGCGAGTTTGCGCCGACTGCGCCAGATCACCGTCCCCGATCCGACCAGTTCGCCGTCATGCCAGCCGTCGAGCATCGGGCCACCCGACAACACGATCGCAGGAATATCGACGGTCGACGCTGCCATGATGCCGCTCGGCGTGGTCTTGTCGCAGCCCGTGGTGAGCACGACCGCATCGATGGGGTAGCCGTACAGCGTCTCGACCAGCCCAAGATAAGCGAGGTTGCGATCAAGCGCGGCGGTCGGCCGGCGGCAATTCTCGAAGATCGGGTGAACCGGAAACTCCATCGCGATGCCGCCCGCATCACGAATCCCGTCGCGGGTCCGCTTGGCGAGTTCGAGGTGGATCCGGTTGCAGGGTGACAAATCGCTGCCCGACTGCGCGATGCCGATGATCGGCCGCCCCGAGCGCAACTCGGCCGGGGTCAGCCCGTAATTCATGAAGCGTTCGAGGTAGAGCGCGGTCATGTCGGAACGCGCGGGATCGGCGAACCAGTCGCGCGATCGGAACGGCTTCACCGGTACACGGTCCACTGCAAACTCTCCTGAACGCATTCGATTGTCTTATGGGAGCGCTACCGCGACGAACGGGAGTCGGTCAAGCGCGCACGATGGCGGGAGGACGTCGCCGCGGCGCCGCATCCGACTGTCGTCGTACGAGCGTATAGTCCAGTACGACGTGCCCGTTGGTATCCTTGCCGCCACCGCGCCGATGCGAGATCGCCGAGACGAGCAGCTCGACCGCCGCGCGCGACATGTCGGCGATCGGCTGATGGATGGTGGTCAATTCGGGCCAGATCGTCGTCGCGAGCGCGCTGTCGTCGAAGCCGCACACCGTAAGATCGCCGGGTACGTCGAGGCCACGACGATGCGCGACGGCGACGCTCGCCGCCGCCATGTCGTCGTTGCTCGCGAAGATCGCGGTCGGCGGATCCTTCGCGTCGAGCAATTGCTCTGCGCCATCGAGCCCCGATCGATAGGTGAACAACCCGCCGACCACGAGCGACTCGTCCGCCGCCAACCCGGCATCGGAGATCGCCGCCAGATAGCCCTGATGACGCAACTCGCTGGCGGTCTGGTTGGGGTTGCCGATGATGAACCCGATTCGCGAATGCCCCAGTTTCACAAGGTGTTCGGTCATTGCCCGTGCGGCTTCGAAATCGTTGATGGTGACGGCCGCGGACCCATTCGGCGGCGACCCGGTGGCAACGACGACCGTCGGCACCCCCGCTTCCATCAGCACGTCCAGCACGGCGCGCGAGTCGCACAATGGCGGCGGCAGGATCACGCCATCGATCCCGCTGTCGATCATGTGCCGCGCCACCTCGATCTCATGGTCGCCGATGTCGCATTTCTCGACGACAAGTTGCACGTCGCTGCGGCTCGCCTGTTCGAGGCTGCCGACGAGGAACTCGCTGAGATAGGCCGAACTGGGGTTGCTGTAGAGAAGGCCGATCCGCATCTGCCCGCCGCCCGCAAGGCTGCGCGCGGCACGGTTCGGGGCGTAGTGAAGCGTCGCGATCGCGGCGTTGACCGCGTCCCGGGTCGCATCGCGCACCTTGGCTTCGCCGTTGATGACCCGTGACACGGTCATCGGCGAGACGCCGGCGAGCGCCGCCACATCGGAAATTGTCGGTGCTCCGCTCCGGCGTCCGGTTGCGGTGCGCGGTTTGCGCGTCATTGTCCCCATCGCCGACGTTTAGCAGGGGAACGCAGGATAATCAGCCTGCAATCGATATCACTCTACACTTCACCACATTTGAAGCGTGGCTTGCGTGTTATCGCTCCCAACCTTACTTTGCCGCCAGCATCATTTGCGGCCCCGCCTTACCTTTTGCGTGGCCGCTCCGAACGCCTGGAGATTTAAAATGGACGGCACCTTCCCGATCGGCGCGCGCGCCGTAAGCAGCGACGTCACCTTCCTGGCGATCGATCCGTCGACCGACGCGAAGATCGAGCCCGCCTTCGCGGTATCGAGCGAGGCCGACGTTGCCGAAGCATGCAAGCTCGCCGAGGCGGCCTTCGACACCTTCCGCGAAACCGATCCCGAGACTCGCGCCAAATTCCTCGAGACGATCGCCGACGAGATCGAAGCGATCCACGATCCCCTCGTCGCGCGTGCGATCCAGGAGAGCGGCCTGCCCCGCCCACGCCTCGAAGGTGAACGCGGCCGGACGACCGGTCAGCTCCGCCTGTTCGCCAAGCATCTCCGCGCCGGGACCTGGGCGTCGGTCATCATCGACGAAGCACAGCCCGATCGTAAGCCTGCCCCCCGCTCCGATCTGCGCCAGCGCCGCATCGCAGTCGGCCCGGTCGCCGTGTTCGGCGCCTCGAACTTCCCCCTCGCCTTCTCGGTCGCGGGCGGCGACACAGCCTCGGCCCTCGCCGCCGGTTGCCCGGTCGTGGTCAAGGGCCACCCCGCGCATCCCGGCACGTCGGTGATGGTCGGCAAGGCGATCCAGGCTGCGGTCGCCAAGTGCGGCCTGCCCGAAGGCGTGTTCTCGCTGGTCCAGGGGCCCGCGAACGAACTCGGCGCGGCGCTCGTCAAGGATGCCCGCATCAAGGCGGTCGGCTTCACCGGCTCGCGTGGTGGTGGCCTGGCGCTGGTCGCTCTCGCCGCAGCGCGCGCCGAGCCGATCCCGGTCTATGCCGAGATGAGCAGCGTCAATCCGGTGATCGTGTTCCCGGCCGCCCTCGCGGCGCGCGGTGCCGCGCTCGGCAAGGCCTATATCGGTTCGCTGACGATGGGTTCCGGCCAGTTCTGCACCAACCCGGGTATCGTCGTCGCAGTCGACGGCCCTGACCTCGACACGTTCGTCGAGGCCGCCGCCGCAGCCCTCGGTGAAGCTGCGCCGCAGGTCATGCTGACCCCCGGCATTCATGCCAGCTATGACAAGGGCGTCGCGGCGCTTGCCGGTCACGACGCGGTCGAGACGCTCGCACGCGGCACCGAAGCCGAGGGTGCCAATCGCGGTCGCGCCGCGCTGTTCTCGACCACCGGCAAGGCGTTCGTTGCCGATCCGGCGCTGTCGCACGAAGTGTTCGGTGCGGCCTCGATCATCGTCCGCTGCACCGATCTGGCCGAGGTCCGCCAGGTTCTCGAACAGGTCGAGGGGCAGCTGACGATCACGCTGCAGATCGACGAAGGCGATTACGCCGACGCGGCAGCGCTGGTCCCGGTGCTCGAGCGCAAGGCTGGGCGCATTCTCGCGAACGGCTGGCCCACGGGCGTCGAGGTCGCACCGGCGATGGTTCACGGCGGCCCCTTCCCCGCTACCTCGGACCCGCGCACGACCTCGGTCGGCACAGCCGCCATCGAGCGCTTCCTGCGCCCGGTCTGCTACCAGGACCTTCCCGACGCGCTGCTTCCCAAGGCCGTCAAGCACGACAACCCGCTCGGCCTGCCGCGCACCGAGGGCTGATCGACTCGAGACCTGACAAGGGAGGAAGTGCTACCGCACGGCGGCGCCTCCTCCCTTGTTCTACTGCGAGGGCGGCAGCCCGGTCTGGGTCCTTCCCTTACCGGACGGACATGCTTGAGTTCAGCCGACGCGCCCTTTCAGAACACGCGTAATTATTGACACGCGCGCGTCGCTTACCCACTAGTCCGGCATGACAACGCCTGGCTCGTCGCGCTCCATTTCCCTGCCATCCGATCTTGGCAACTACATCGACGAATTGACCAGCGGAGGGCTTGGCGACGCCACCGCCATCGTCCGCACCGCGCTCCAGCAGATGCGCGACCGCGATGTCGCCTCGACCGCACCAGCCGCGAGCCTGATCGGCGGCGGCGAATGCGGCATGCTCGTTCGCCAGCGCGACTGGAACGCCACGCCGCTCGGGCCGATCGACTCATGGCCCGCCGAACTACGCGTCACGCTTGCCAACATCCTCAATTCGCCGGTCGCCAAGGTCGTGATGTGGGGGCCCGAGCACATCATGCTCTACAATGACAGCTACTGCGCGATCGCCGGGGACCGCCACCCCGCCGCGCTCGGCAGCCCGGTCGCGACGGCGTTCCCCGAAGTGTGGGACTGGAACCGCGACGTTCTGAAAGCGGGATTCGCAGGCGAGACCGTTGCCTACCGCGACCAGCCGATCCTCTTCCAGCGGACCACCGGCCCCGAGACGCTGACGCTCGATCTGTTCTACACCCCCGTCTACTGCGCGGGCGGCACGGTCGGCGGTGTGCTCTGCACGATGGTCGACAATAGCGGCCGAGCCGAAGCCGAACGCCGCCTCGCCGCCAGCGAAGCCGAACTGCGCCGCGTGACCGACGCCGTGCCGATGCTCATCTCGTATGTCGACCGCGACCACATCTATCGACTGGCGAACGCGCAGTATGACGCGTGGATCGGCGCGTCGCCCGAGGCAATGATCGGCAGGCCGGTCAGGGAGATCGTCGGCGAGGCGGTCTACCAGGATCGTCGCGCATCGTTCGACCGTGCCTTTGCCGGCGAAAGCTTCACCACGCAGGCGGTCTTCCCGCACCGCGACGGTCGGCCACGCCGTTCCGAGTTTCGCTACGTGCCCCATTTCGCGGCGGACGGCACGATCCCCGGCATCTACATCCTCGGCATCGACGTCGAGGAGCGTGCCGAACGCGAGGCGGCGCTCGGCATCAGCAACGGCCGGTTCCGGACCGCGATGGACGCGGTCCACGGCGTCTTGTGGACCAACAGCCCGGATGGCCGGATGGTCGGCGAACAACCCGGCTGGGCTGCGCTGACCGGCCAGTCGATCGCCGAATACCAGAATTTCGGGTGGGCCGACGTGATCCATCCCGACGACGTCGCCGCAACCATTAAGGCGTGGACCGCGGCGGTATTGGCGAAATCCATGTTCGTGTTCGAACACCGCGTCCGTCGGCATTGCGGCGCATGGCGTACCTTCGCCGTCCGAAGCCTGCCGATCATCGACGAGGGCGGCGACATCGTCGAATGGGTCGGGGTTCATACCGACATCACGCACCAGCGCGCAGCCGAAGCGGCGTTGCGCGAGCAGGCCGAGGTGCTCGCGCGGCAGGTCCGTCATCGTGAGCGCGCCGAGGACCAACTCCGCCAGCTCAACGAGACGCTCGAGGCGCGGGTCATCTCCGAGATCGACGAACGTCGACAGGCCGAGGCCAAGCTCGCCCAGGCGCAGAAAATGGAGACGGTCGGCAAGCTAACCGGCGGCGTCGCGCACGATTTCAACAACCTGCTTCAGGTCGTGTCGGGCAACCTCCAGCTGCTCGGCAAGAATCTGGCCGGGAACGAACGGGCTCAGCGCTGGGTCGACAACGCGATGGCCGGGGTCTCGCGCGGATCGAAGCTTGCATCGCAACTGCTCGCGTTCGGGCGTCGTCAGGCGCTGGAGCCGAAGGTGGTCAACGTCACCCGCTTCGTGCGCGGGATGGACGACATGCTGCGCCGTGCGATCGGCGAAGGCATCGAGATCGAGACGGTCGTCGGCGGTGGCCTGTGGAACACCTTCATCGATCCCGCCCAGATCGAGAACGCACTCCTCAACCTCGCGATCAATGCCCGCGACGCCATGGAGGGCCAAGGCAAGCTGACGATCGAACTCGGCAACGCGCACCTCGACGACAATTATGCGCGCAGCCACGAGGAGGTCGAAGCGGGCCAATATGTCCTTCTCGCAGTGTCGGATACCGGCAGTGGCATGACTCCCGACATCATCGAAAAGGTGTTCGAGCCGTTCTTCTCGACCAAGAGTGAAGGCAAGGGATCCGGCCTCGGCCTGTCGATGGTTTACGGGTTCGTCAAACAGTCCGGCGGCCACGTGAAGATCTATTCGGAGGTCGGCGAAGGGACCACGATCAAGCTCTATCTGCCGCGCGCGATGGAAAGCGAGGCCATCGAGGTCGTCGCCGATGCCGGGCCGATCCTGGGCGGCACCGAGACCGTTCTGGTTGTCGAGGATGACGACGAGGTGCGCACGACGGTCGTCGAGTTGCTGACGGATCTGGGGTACAGCGTCCTGAAGGCGGTCGACGCGGCCAGCGCGCTCAACGTGGTGGAAAGCGGCGTGCCGATCGACATCCTTTTCACCGACGTGGTGATGCCCGGAACACTTAAAAGCCCGGAACTCGCACGCAAGGCCAAGGAGCGGTTGCCGGATATCGCGGTGTTGTTCACCTCTGGTTATACCGAAAATTCGATCGTTCATGGCGGCAAGCTGGATGCCGGGGTCGACCTGCTGTCAAAGCCGTACACACGCGAAGCCCTGGCGCGTAAGTTCCGCGACGTGCTGGCCAATGGCCCGCGTGTCGCCGACCCGGCCGCCAAGGCCGCGCGCGACTCACGCATCGAGGCCGACCGGCGGCTGGACGCGCCGGCACGGCGGACGGTGCTGCTGGTCGAAGACGACGAGATGATCCGCGCGAATACCGCCGAGATGCTGCAGGGAAGCGGCTTCGTCGTCGTCGATGCGGCCAGCGCGGAGGACGCGATGACCGCGCTCCAGACCGTGCCGATCGATGCCCTGGTTACCGACATCAATTTGCCGGGTGTGTCGGGACCCGATTTTGCCCGAACCGCGCGCGCGCTGCGACCCGGCGTGGGGATCGTCTTCGCAAGCGGCGATACCGCCTCGGTCGAGGGCGATACCGACGCGATCATGCTGGAGAAGCCCTATGGGCTGGATGCGCTGACCGCGGCGGTGATGGCGTCGATCGGAGAAACGACGCTGGCGGAACCGCCGGTGACGGACCGCGTGAAGCTCGCAAAGTAGCACCGAGCCGAGACCACGGCGTCGGGCGGAGCTGTTGGCCCCGCCGGCCTGGCCTGATGCTGGAGCCGCGCCGGAGCTTTCACTCCGGCGCGGATGTCAGGCCGCAAACTGGTTCATCGTGTTGTGCGCGCCGCCGGCCTTCAATGCCGCCTCGCCCGCGAAATATTCCTTGTGGTCGTCGCCTAGGTCCGAGCCGGACATGTTCTGGTGTTTCACGCAGGCGATACCCTCGCGGATTTCCTTGCGCTGGACACCCTTCACATAACCCAGCATCCCGGCGTCGCCAAAATACTCTTTGGCGAGGTTGTCGGTCGACAGGGCCGCGGTGTGATAGGTCGGCAGCGTGATGAGGTGGTGGAAGATGCCGGCGCGCCTGGCCGAATCCGCCTGGAAGGTGCGGATGCGTTCGTCGGCTTCGTCGGCAAGCGTGGTGCCGTCATAATCGACGCTCATCAGGCGAGCGCGATCATAGGCCGAAACGTCCTTGTTTTCCGCCGACCATGCGTCGAACACCTGCTGGCGGAAGTTCAGCGTCCAGTTGAACGATGGCGAGTTGTTGTAGACGAGCTTGGCATTGGGGACGACTTCGCGGATGCGGTCGACCATGCCGGCGATCTGCTCGATATGCGGCTTCTCGGTCTCGATCCACAGCAGGTCCGCACCGTTCTGTAGCGACGCGATGCAGTCCATCACGCAGCGATCCTCGCCCGTCCCGGCGCGGAACTGGAACAGGTTCGACGGGAGGCGCTTCGGCCGGAGCAGCTTGCCGTCGCGGTTGAGGATAACGTCGCCGTTCTGCGCGGTCGCCGGATCGATCTCCTCGCAATCGAGATACGAGTTATACTGGTCGCCCAGGTCGCCCGCTTCCTTGCTGACCGCGATCTGCTTGGTCAGGCCGGCGCCGAGCGAGTCGGTGCGCGTGACGATGATGCCGTCCTCGACGCCGAGTTCGAGGAACGCGTAACGGCACGCGCGAACCTTGGCGAGGAAGTCCTCGTGCGGCACGGTCACCTTGCCGTCCTGATGACCGCACTGCTTCTCGTCGCTGACCTGGTTCTCGATCTGGAGCGCGCAGGCACCCGCCTCGATCATCTTCCGCGCAAGCAGATAGGTCGCCTCGGCATTGCCGAAGCCGGCATCGATGTCGGCGATGATCGGCACGACGTGCGTCTGGTGGTTCTCGATCGCGTTGAGCAGCCGCTGTTCCTCGATCGCGTTGCCGGAAGCGCGAGCGGCATCGACGTCGCGGAACATCATGCCGAGCTCGCGCGCGTCCGCCTGACGCAGGAATGTGTAGAGTTCCTCGATCAGCGCCGGGACACTGGTCTTCTCGTGCATCGACTGGTCGGGCAGCGGACCGAACTCGCTCCGCATCGCCGCGACCATCCATCCCGAGAGGTACAGATACCGACGATCGGTCGTCCCGAAATGCTTCTTGATGCTGATCATCTTCTGCTGCGCAATGAACCCGTGCCAGCATCCGAGCGACTGCGTGTAGCTGGTCGGGTCCGCATCATAGGCGGCCATGTCCTTGCGCATGATCGCGGCGGTGTAGCGGGCGATGTCGAGCCCCGTCGTGAACCGGTTTTGCAACCGCATCCGGGCGACCGACTCCGCCGAGATCGCATCCCAGGTACCGTTCCGGTCGGCGATGAGGTTGGTCATGTGTGCGATATGCGTCTGGTAGGTCACGGGCGATCCTCGTCTGCTGCGATGATCGGTGTGTAGCGATGTTGACAGTCACCAAGCCCAATAACGCGTGGCGCACAGCGTATCGGTGTCACGAACGATGCGGACAGCGTGTCCACTTGTCATGTTCGTGACAAAGGCGACTTGGACGAGCGCGCTGATGCCTTAACGCAGATCAAGCCACTGCTATTCCTCGTGAAAGATCGGAACATTCGAACTCCCGACGCTGTTGAACAGGCTTCGCAGTCTGGAGACGATCATGACCGAAAGCGGACCAAGGGACGATGCGCCACTCAGCACGTCCAAGCGCAGCGACGCCGGCGCGGATGCAGCACGTGAACTGACTGATGGCAAGGGCAGCAGCATCGTCGCCCGCGCCGTGACGATCAATCGTCCGGTCGCCGAGTTGTTCGCCTATTTCCGTGATTTCACGAACCTCCCGACCTTCATGGAGAATGTCGAGCGCGTCGATGTCCTCGACCAGCGCCGATCGCACTGGGTCGTCAAAGGCCCGGCCGGCAAATCCTATGAGTGGACGTCCGCGATTACGGACGAAGCGCAGGACAGCGTCATTGCCTGGGCCTCCGAAGACGGGGCAGATGTACCGAACAGCGGCCGCGTCGAGTTCCGTGACGCCGGTGCCCGCGGCACGGTCGTGACCGCGACCATCCTGTACGATCCGCCAGGTGGCGTGATCGGCAAGCTGATCGCCAAGATGTTCCAGCGCGAACCCGCGATCCAGGCACGCCGTGACCTGCGCCGCTTCAAGCAACTGATGGAAACCGGCGAGATCGCGACCGCCGCAATGAACCGCAAGCAACGCGAAGAGGAGATGGCCTGATGCGCGCTCTGGCATGGCACGGTAAGCACGACGTTCGCGTCGATACGGTCGACGACCCCGAAATCGTCAACCAGCGCGACTGCATCATCAAGGTCACCGCGACCGCGATCTGCGGCTCCGACCTGCATCTGTACGACGGGTACATCCCGACGATGCAGGCTGGCGACATCCTCGGCCACGAGTTCATGGGCGAAGTCGTGGAAGTCGGCGCCAAGTCGACCCTGAAGAAGGGCCAGAAGGTCGTCGTCCCGTTCACGATCGCGTGCGGCAGCTGCTATCACTGCGGCAAGCATCAATATTCAGCGTGTGACAACGGCCTTCCCGCCGACAATCAGGACATCGCGCAGGAACTGTACGGCCAGCCCATGTCGGGCCTGTTCGGCTATAGCCACATGACCGGCGGCTATGCGGGCGGCCAGGCGGAATATGTCCGCGTGCCGTTCAGCGACGTCGGTCCGATCGTCATTCCCGAGGGAGTCGACGACGAGAAGGTGCTGTTCCTGTCGGATATCCTGCCGACCGGCTGGATGGCGGCGGAGAACGCGCAGATCGAGCCCGGCGATACGGTCGCGGTCTGGGGCTGTGGCCCGGTCGGCCTGTTCGCGGTGCAATCGGCATTCCTGATGGGTGCCGAGCGCGTGATCGCCATCGACCATTTTCCGCACCGGTTGGAGCTCGCCAAGAAGTTCGGCGCGGAGACGATCAACTTCGAGGAAACCGCGGTCTACGAAGCGCTGATGGTGATGACCGGCGGCATCGGTCCGGACGCGGTGATCGATAGCGTTGGCCTGGAGGCGCACGGGTTCTTCGTCGACAACGTGCTCGACCAGATCAAGGCATCCACCTTCCTCGGCACCGATCGGGCGCACTCGATCCGCCAGGCCATCATCGCCTGTCGCAAGGGCGGACGGGTGTCGATGCCGGCGGTGTATGGCGGGTTCATCGACAAGTTCCCGCTCGGCGCCTTCATGGAGAAGGGGCTGACCCTCAAGACCGGCCAGACGCACGTCCAGCATTACATGCCGGCGCTGCTCAACGCGATCATGGAGGGGAAGATCGACACGACCTTCCTGATCTCGCACCGGATGGACCTGGAGGATGCCCCCAAGGGCTATGACATGTTCAAGAACAACCAGAACGAAGTGACGAAAGTCGTGCTGAAACCCGGCTTCAACTGAGGATACCTGAAATGGCTGATAAATTCGCAATCATCACCGGCGCCTCGACGGGCATCGGTTTCGAACTCGCCACGCTCGCCGCGAAGGACGGCTACGACATCCTGGTCGTCGCCGACGAACCGCTGATCGAGGCCGCGGCGCAGGACTTCAAGCAGTTCGGCACCGACGTGCAGTCGGTCCAGGCCGACCTCTCGACGCTCGAGGGCGTCGACCAGTTGCTGGCGGCAACGAACGGCCGGACGGTCGATCTGGTCTGCGCCAATGCGGGACGCGGGCTCGGCAAGGCGTTCCTCGACCAGGACCTGGCCGAGTGGCGCAAGGTGGTCGACACCAACGTCGTCGGCACCGCCTATCTGTTGCAGAAGGTGTTGCCGCCGATGGTCGCGCGGAACGCCGGCAAGGTGCTCGTGACCGGATCGATTGCAGGCTACATCCCCGGCGCGTTCCAGGCGGTCTACAACGGCACCAAGAGCTTCGTCGACAGCTTCGTCGCAGCGATCCAGAACGAGATCAAGGATGCGGACGGTGTCACGCTGACCAACCTGATGCCGGGACCGGTCGACACCGAGTTCTTCGACCGCGCGCACATGATGGACACCGACGTCGGCACCGATCCGAAGAAGAGCGACCCTGCCGACGTGGCGAAGGACGGCTGGGATGCGCTGATGGCGGGCAAGGCGGCGATCGTGTCCGGCTGGAAAAACAAGATCCAGTCGACGATCGCCAACGTCACGCCGAACGCCGTGCTGGCCGAAATGCACCGCAAGATGGCCGAACCCGGTACCGCCGACAGCTGAACAGAACACGACGAGGAGAGAAGACCATGAAGACGTTCCTGACCGCCGCGGCACTGATCGCGATGCCGATGACGGCGCTGTCCGCCCAGGCGCCGATGCCCGCCTCGACCTATGTGATGAAGGCCGGTGCCAGCGACCTGTACGAGAAGACGTCCAGCCAGCTTGTCCTGGCGACGACGACCAACCCGAAGCTCAAGGGCTTTGCGCAGATGATGGTAACCGATCACACCAAGAGCACCGAGGACGTCAAGGCCGCAGCGATGGCCGCCAAAGTGAAGGTCGCGCCGCCGAAGCTGGATGCGATGGGCGCCAAGAACGTCGCGGCGCTGAGGGCCGCGAAGGGCATGGCACGCGACCGGCTGTACGTCACGCAGCAGAAGGCCGCGCACCAGAAGGCACTGGCCCTGCAGCAGGGCTATGCGGACAATGGCACCGTACCCGGGCTGAAGACCGTCGCTGCCGGGATCGTCCCGGTCGTGCAGACGCACATTTCCGAACTGCAGACGATGTAAGCGCGCCGGCGCCCGCGATACAAAGCGGGCGCCGCGTTACATTTGAGGTTTGTAACCGTCTGGAAAGCCGTGCTGTCCCCCGCTAGGCGGTGACATGGATACCGATATTGCCATCGCTCGCAGCGTTGCCCTGCGCCCCATCGCCGCCATCGCCGAAGGTCTTGGCATTCCCGACGAGGCGATCGAGCCTTACGGGCGCTACAAGGCGAAGATCGCGCTGGAATGGCTGAACGCGCGCAAAGCGGAGCGGAACGGTCGGCTGATCCTCGTCACGGCAATCAACCCGACGCCTGCTGGCGAGGGCAAGACCACCACCTCGATCGGGCTCGCCGATGCGCTGCGGCATACCGGGCGCAACGCGGTGCTGGCGTTGCGCGAGCCGTCGCTCGGGCCATGCTTCGGCACCAAGGGCGGCGCGACCGGCGGAGGCCGTGCCCAGGTGGCGCCGATGGAGGATATCAACCTCCACTTCACCGGTGATTTCCACGCGATCACCGCCGCGCATAATCTGCTGGCGGCGATGATCGACAATCACATCCACTGGGGCAATGCGCTCGAGATCGACGTGCGCCGCGTGGTCTGGCGGCGGGTACTCGACATGAACGACCGCGCGCTGCGCGATATCGTCCAGTCGATCGGCGGCGTGGCCAATGGCTATCCGCGCGAGTCGGGCTTCGACATCACGGTGGCGTCGGAGGTCATGGCGATCCTGTGCCTGGCCGACGGCCTTGCCGACATGGAGCGCCGGCTGGGTGATATCGTGGTCGCGTACACGCGCGATCGCCGACCGATCACCGCGCGCGACCTGAAGGCGGACGGCGCGATGGCGGTGCTGCTGGCGGAGGCGATCAAGCCGAACCTCGTCCAGTCGCTGGAGGGGACGCCCGCATTCCTGCATGGTGGCCCGTTCGCCAACATCGCCCACGGATGCAACTCGGTGATCGCCACACGGGCAGCCATGTCGCTGGGTGACTATGTGGTGACCGAAGCCGGGTTCGGAGCGGACCTTGGCGCGGAGAAGTTCTTCGACATCAAATGCCGTCAGGCGGGGCTGGCGCCCGACGCGGTCGTGATCGTCGCGACCGCGCGCGCGCTGAAGATGAACGGCGGTGTCGCCAAAGCTGACCTTGGACGTGAGGACGTCGACGCCGTACGGCGCGGCGCGGTCAATCTCGTCCGGCATATCGAGAACATCCGGCAGTTCGGCGTGCCCGCGGTCGTCGCGATCAACCATTTCCATACCGATAGCGACGCGGAGATCGCCGCGATCGTCGAGGCGGCCGCGCAGCACGGATCGCGCGCGATCCTGTGTCGGCACTGGGCGGAAGGCGGGGCTGGCGCGGTCGAACTGGCCGACGCGGTCGCCGAGCTCTGCGATACGCACGGTGGCGGGTTCGCGCCCATTTACGGTGACGAACTGTCGCTGTTCGACAAGATCGATACCGTCGCACGCCGGATCTACCGCGCCGAGCACGCGGTCGCCGAGCCGAGCGTGCTGGCGCAGCTGAAGCGCTGGGAGGATGCGGGATACGGCCATCTGCCGGTGTGTCTCGCCAAGACGCAGTACAGCTTTTCGACCGACCCTGCCCTGCTCGGTGCGCCGACCGGGCATATCGTACCGGTGCGCGAGGTCCGGCTTGCTGCGGGCGCCGGGTTCGTGGTGGCGATCTGCGGCGAGATCATGACGATGCCGGGCCTGCCGCGCGTTCCGGCCGCCGAGGCAATCCGGTTGAACGACGAAGGGCTGATCGAAGGGCTGTTCTGAGCCCCTACCCGAACATCCGCTTCATCGAGCGTTCGAGCATGACGAACTGCCACAAGGTGCGGCCGTGCTCGACACGGCCCATCCGGTGCTCGTCGGCGATCCGCGCGATCGTCGCCATGTCGAACCAGCCGGTCTCGCCGAGCGTGCGCGACTTGGCGAGCGCGGTCGCTTCGCCAGCCAGCGCGTCGCGGAACCAGGCGCTGATCGGCGTCACGAAGCCCATCTTCTGGCGATAGAGGATGTCGCGCGGGAGATAGGGCTCCATTGCCTTCTTCATCAGCCATTTGCCCTCGCCGTGGCGCAGCCGCATGCTGGCCGGCAACGTCGCGCAGAATTCGATGAGGCGGTGATCGAGCAGCGGTTCGCGTGCCTCCAGGCCAACCGCCATGCTGGTGCGATCGACCTTGGTCAGGATGTCGCCGGGCAGCCAATGCTTGATGTCGGCATATTGCGCGCGGTCGATCGCGTCGCGCGCAGGCGCGTTCGCCATCGTCGCGACGTAACGGTCCTCCGCCCGGTAGCCGCCGAGGCTGGCGCGCGCGCCCTGGTTGAACAACTGCGCGCGGAGTTCGGGCGTGGTGACGCCGACCGAGCGGGCATAGGCCTCGCCGCCGCCCTGCGCGAGCGCGAGCAACGTCGATTTTGCGCGCAGCGGGCGCGGTGCCCAGTCGGCCTTGGGATACCAGCGGCCCAGCGTGCCGAACACGTCCGCGCGCAGATGCGCCGGAAGCAGGCCGCGGACGCGTTCTTCCACGGACTGGAACTTGTAGCGGCGATACCCGGCGAGTGCTTCGTCGGCGCCATCTCCGGACAACGCGACAGTGACGCTCTCGCGGGCGAGCGCGCAGACCTGATAGGTGGCGAGCGCGGAGGCGTCGGCGAAGGGTTCGTCGAAGCTGGCGACGAGCGTGTCGATCAGCGATACGTCGCCCGACTTGACGACGCGCTCGCGGTGGTCGGTGGCGAAGCGGCGCGCGACGGTGTCGGCATAGCTACGCTCGTCATGCCCTGCCTCCTCGAAGCCGATCGTGCAGGTGCGGACCGCCTTCGGGCTTGCCTCGGCCATCAGCGCGACGACTGCCGAACTGTCGACGCCACCCGACAGGAACGCGCCGAGCGGCACGTCCGCGACCATCCGCGAGCGGACGCCGGCGCGCATCCGGTCGACCAGTTCCTCGCCCAGCGCCTTGGCAGAGCCGGTTGCGCGGTTGGAAAAGTCGATGTCCCACCATTTGCGTGGCGGCGGGACCGGACGGCCTCGCTCGACCAGCAGGAAGTGACCGGCCGCGAGCTTCCTGACGCCTGCGACGATACACGCGTCATCGGGAACGTAGCCGAGCGCGAGATAATCCTCGACCGCCCCCAGATCGGGTACCCGGCGAAGTTGCGGATGCGCGAGCAGGGCCTTCAGTTCGGAAGCGAACGCCAGCGAGCCGTCCGCCAGTTCGACATAGTGGAGCGGCTTCACGCCCATCCGGTCGCGCGCGATGAACAGCGTATGGGCGGCCGAATCATGGATCGCGAAGGCGAACATGCCGTTCAGCCGGTCGAGCATCGACGGGCCCCAGGCGCGCCACGCATGCAGCAGGACCTCGGTATCGCCCGACGTGCGAAAGACAGCACCCTTCGCGGTCAGTTCGTCGCGGAGATCGGCGAAATTATAGACTTCGCCGTTATAGGTTATCGTCAGCGTGCCGTTCGACATCGGCTGTGGTGAGCCTTCGAGGTCGATGATCGACAGCCTGCGATGGCCGAGCCCGACGCCGGGCGCGGTCCAGATGCCGTCGCCGTCCGGACCACGGTGCGCCAGCGCGGCGATCATGGCATGAACCCGGTTCGGATCGACCGGCTTCGGCGTGCCCGGATGGAAGATGCCGGCGATGCCGCACATTCAGCGCATCCCCGCAGCGTTGTCGGCGACCCGTGCGATCGGCCCGAGTGCCGCGAGAAACCGCGTAATCGGGCGCGGGTCCGAACCCTCGACCGACAGGTGAATGGCCACCGCGCGTTGCGGACCGCCGAGCAGTCTCGCCTTCATCGTCTCGATCTTCACCAGCGTGTCGTCCTGCGTGGTCGTGTCGTCGCCGACCCGGTACCACGTCGCGACGATCCGCTCTATGGGCCCGGGCGCGGTGATCCGCATCGTCGAACCGGCCGCGCCTGCGCCGTCGACGGTTTGCGGCAGATCCTCGACGCGGACCCAGCGATCCTCCTGGCGCAGGACGCCGGTGCCGAACCCGATCAGCTCCTTGCCTTCATGCTGGTTGCCGAACACCGCGATGCTCATGTCGACGGAAGCGCCCGTGGCGTCGGCGTAGCGACCGAACAGATAATGGTCTGCGCCGGGGTAATAGGGCGTCCACGGCGCCCGGACGCTGACCGCGACGCGGTGCCAACCGGGTATCTCGGGCAGGTCGATATGCGCCGGCAGCACCTGCGCGCGACGGGCGATCGCGGCGCTCCAGACCGGGAATATGGCGACCGTCGCGAGCACGAGGGCAGTCGCGGCAAACGGGCCGGCGCGATAGGTCGGGACGGACTGAAGCCGTGCGGGGTCGAACGCGGGATCATCCGGCGCGCGGTCGAACCAGCGCCAGCCGACCGCGAGAACGCCGGCCATCACGAGCGCAAAGAACACCCACCCGTAGACGATATGATCGAAACCGGTCGCCGCCTCGACCGAAGTCAGGTCGGCCGCCCAGATCGTCCCGAACGAGCGGAATCCGTTGGCGATGACGGGAACGACGACCGAGACCAGCAGGAAGATCGCGCGGCGTTTCCACGAGACAAAGCAGAGATTGGCGACGAGGACGCCGAACGCGACCATTGCGATGACGAACTTCGCGCCCGAACACGCCTCGGCGACCTCGAAATAATAGCGACCGGCGTGGATCAGCACGCCGTCGACCACGGCAGGCACGCCGACCAGATGGAGCAGCGGCATGACGATCGCGACCGTAATGGTCTGGAGCGGCGGCTCAATGCCTTCGCCGAACGGCACGAGGAAGAACGCGTACGCCATAGGGAAGAGCAGCCCGCGGGCGACGTTCGGCCCAAGGATCGTGACTACCGCGCCCTGTAGTATCATGATCAGGCCGAGCTGACGCGCGAAGCCGACCGACGCGGCATCGCCCATGAGCCAGCCGATCCCGCCGATTGCGACAAGCGCCAGGCCGGGCCACCAGCCGGTCGGGGTCAATTGGGCAAGGTCCGTGCGTCGCTGCCAGACCAGCCACGCGACGACCGGACCGATGAAGAGACAATGCCCGAACGTCGTGCTGTTCCACCAGATATGCACGAGGTCGGCGACGTCGCCGTGAAACGTCAACAGGATCAGGATCGCGACGATGGCCAGTGCGATGCCGTGCAGGCGCCACGCCGTCACGAATCGAGGTCCAGCAGCGCGTCGAGCGGCGCGAGCCGTGCGTCCCAGCCATAGCGGCGGATGACCTGCGCGCGGGCAGCATGGCCTAATGTCGTCGCGGCCTCCGGCGTTTCGAGCAACGCCTTCACCTGATCGGCGAAATCCTGTGCGGTCTGCGCGACGCGGATCGTGCCGGCATGGTCGATGCCCTCGGCCGCTGCGGTCGAGGCGACGACCGGACGCGCCATCGCCATCGCTTCGAGCACCTTGTTCTGGATGCCCCGCGCGAGTTTCAGCGGTGCGACGCAGATATCGGCGGCCGCAAGCCAGCCCCGGACATCGTCGACTGCGCCGGTAATTGTGACGTGGTCGCTCGCGAGTGCTTGCACCACAGCGGTCGGAGCGCGGCCGACGATCGTGAAGTGTGCGGGGTGGCTCTGGCGGATCAGCGGGAGGATGTCGCGGACGAACCAGGTCACCGCGTCGATGTTGGGGCGATAGTCCATCTGGCCGGTGAAGACGATGAGCGGTGCGCTAACGTCGTCCTCGCCTACCACCACCCCGGCGGAGGCCGGGGCCCAGTTGGGGAACGTCGATGACGACGGACTGTCCGCAGTTACTACGACCTTTCCAACTGGGCCCCGGCCTCCGCCGGGGTGGCGGCCAAGGTTCAGGTAGCTGTCGGCCGGATCGAACTTCCCCGCATCGATACCGTTCTCGACCGCCAGTATTCGGCCCATCGCGCCACCATCGCGGAAAAGCGCGGCCTCCGCTTCGCTAACGAACAGACTGGCTGACACTCTCGCCGCGATCTTACGTTCGAACGCACCAAGCAACCGCGCCTCCCTTCGCATCATCCAGCGCATGGGACCGCGTACGTCATCCGCGAACCCGGCGAATTTCGCAGAGTCGACATCGACGAAATCCATGACGACCGGCGGACCGCCAGCAGGAAGAAACTGCGCCATCTGCCCCGAGAAGCAGTAAATCCCCGAGACATGCGGCACGGCCCGGTCAACCGCGGCTTGCACTGCGCGGCTGGCGAAAGCCGTCAGCGACACGGGCTTGCCGCTTGCCAGCGCTTCGATCGCGGCGCGCTTCTGCGACTTGCCGCGCGGCAGGATCGTGCAACTCGCCAGCATGTCCGTAAACACCGCGGGCGGATCGAAGTCGGCCGCGTCGTCGGCGAACGCGACCAGATGCACGCGCGCGCGCTTCGCCAGATACTGGAGAATGTGGAAGCTGCGGATCTTGTCGCCGCGATCGGGTGGGAAAGGTACGCGGTGCGCCAGGAAGAGGAGGTTCACCCCAAGCCTCGGGATATCCACGGTCCTGCGGCAGTGGCGGCCCACAGCGGCAACTTTTTCCACGTCCGCACCATCAGCGCGTATTTGGGGTTCAGCGGATTCACCTCGCGCGCCGGGCCATCGCTGCGCTTGGCGTAGAGCCGTGACTCAGCGGTGAAGCCCCAGTTCTTTTTGAACGCCGCCGCCCCGGTGCCGGTTTTCGAACGACCAAAATCGAACCGGGTGCAACCACGTCCCCGGGCATGGGCCATCAGCGCGAAATACATCCGATCGTTGGCGCGCAAGCCCCGCGCTGCACCGGTCCCGCCGCCCCAATAGGGATAGACGATGCCGTTGAAATACAGGCTGAGGACGCTGGCGACCGCCCTGCCCTCATGACGGACGGTGAGAATGTCGGCATCCATCGACGCCGCGACGCTCCGGAACAGCTTGGCGGGAAACACTGGCGTACCAAGGTTGCGGACCGATTCGGCGTAGACCCGGTAATGCTCGGCCAGCAATCTGCGGTCGTTGCCAGCCACGATCTCGAGTTCGAAGCCCAGCGACCGCCGAACCTCGGCGCGCTGTTTCCGCGGGATCGCGAGCAGTTCCGCCTCATCGTCCGCCGCGAGATCGCGCACGAAGCCGAGATAGCTGGCATCGTCGCTGGCCCAGCCTTGCGGTGCCGGACCGCCGCGAAGTTCGACCGAGGGGCAGCCGATGCGCAGCGCCAGGTTCCACGCGCCCGCCGCGAGCGGTTCGACGGCGCCGCCCAAGATGCCGCCATCGACACCAAACCCGGACGATACGAGCGCACGCCCGAACAGCGGCGAACGCATCTCGGTCAGCGGCAGGACGCCGACGATCGCGCCGGCATTCTCCGAGACCAGATAGCGCGCGCGTTGGCCGCAGCCATCCTGCACGGCAAGGCTCCATGCCGGCAAATGAAACGGCGTTGCGCCGTCGGTTGCCGCGACGAACGCCGCGATCCGCGCGCACTCGGCCGGATCGCGAAGGTCCACTTCGCGCACGCCGACGGGCATCGGTGCAGTCACGCCAGCCGGGCCGCTTCGCGTGCGACCACCGCATCGACGCGGCCCCATTCGTGGCGCCCGAGCAAGCCACGCAATTTGCCCGCCATCGCGCCGAGCCGCGAATAATGGCGGATTTTCGCGCGCATCGGTGCCTGCGCGACGCGTGGTTGCGCGGCATCGATCTCCCACGGGTGGAAGTAGAACATCGCCGGACGATCTTCGCGGTTGACCTGGCGTACGGCGAAATCCGTGATCGCCGCGGGGAGCAGCCGGAAGAAGCCGCCACCGGTGGCGAGCTTGCGCTTGCCAAACGCGGCCACGGTCACCGGCACCTCGATCAGCGCGCTGTCGCCGAGCGGATTGAAGCCGTAGCGCGGCGCATCGAGCCAGCCATAATGATCGTGCTTCACCGGTGCGACGCTGGAGGAGTAGGTGTAGCCCGCCTCCGCCAGTTCGACGTGCGCCCAGGGCGTACGCTGATCGATGGAGAAGCTCGGCGCGCGGTAGCCGGTGACTTTCGTCCCCGCGGCGTCCTCGATCGCAGAGCGCGCGCGGCTAAGGTCGGCGCGGAAGACCTCCGGGGTCATCGTGAAGACGCGTTGGTGATCCCAGCCGTGGCTGGCGATCTCGTGGCCCGCATCGACGATCCGACGGATCAACGCGGGGTAGCGATACGCCACCCAACCAAGCGTGAAGAACGTCGCCTTGGTGTCTTGTTCGGCGAACAGTGCGAGGACGGCGTCGGTGTTCGCCTCGACACGGGGCTGGAGAGAGTCCCAATCCGCCTTGTCGATCACCTTTTCGAAGGCGCCGACCTGGAACCAGTCCTCGACGTCGACCGACATGCCGTTCAGCACGGAAACCTTCGATGCGCCCATGTTACGCGGCGTCATGCCAGGCGGCGACACCGCGGATCGGGGCGTATTCCGGCTTGTCTGCATCGCTTTCGACCCAGTCGACCAGCAGCGTCAGCACGCGGCGCAGAGCCTTGTCCTGCAACTCCACGCGCGCTTCGAGCTCGGCGATACGGTCCTCGATGACGGGATCCGTGCGCGGCGCTTCGGTATGCGGCTGGGCGACGGGTTCGGGCTTGGCATCGAGCGCTGGCGCACCCTTGCCCTTGTCGGTGGCGAGCATCGGCAGATCGCCTTCGAGATCGCGCTGCACCGTCCGGACGACGTCGGCGTCGATCACCGTCAGGTCCTCGATCGCGGCGTGGAGCAGAACTCGCCCGGCAAGCAGGTTCAGGCGACGCGGAACGCCCGCCGACCCTGCAAAGAACGCCGCGAATGCGTCGTCGGCAAATCCGGGGTTTCCGGTCCAACCGACCACCGACAGGCGATGCTCGAGATACTCCGATACCTCATGCTCTTCCATCGGATCGAGATGGTGGATCGCGATGACCCGCTGGCGAAGCTGCTCGAGCCGCTCCGAACCGTGCAGGCGGTCGCGGAACTCGGGCTGGCCGAGCAGGACGATCTGCAGCAGCGCATGGCCGCCGGCCTGGAAGTTCGACAGCATCCGCAATTCTTCGAGCGCGGATACCGGCAGCGCCTGCGCCTCGTCGACGATCAGCAACGTACGCTTGCCCGTGCGCGCGACGGCATGCAGGCCCCGCTCGACCGCGGTGAGCAGCTCGGCCTTGGTCAGCGCGGCCGGATCGATATGCAAGGCGGTCGCGACGATCCGCAGCAGGTCGTCGGCCTCGATCGCGGTCGATACCAGGCGGATCGCGTTCAGTTGCTGGTGGTCGATCGTGTCCATCAGATGGCCGACCAGCGTGGTCTTGCCCGCGCCGATATCGCCGGTGATGACGATAAAGCCCTCGCCTTGCGCCAGCCCATAGCCGAGATACGCCATCGCCTTGCGGTGGGTCGCGGTCTCGAACCAGAATTTGGGATCGGGGGTGAGCTGGAAAGGCCGACCCGTCAGTCCGTAATGTTCATCGTACATCTGCTGCTCGCCTTCAGAACTGATACCGCGCACCGATCAGCGCTTGCGCCGACCAGTCGCTGTCGAGGTCGCCGACCTTGAAGCTGTAAAGCCCGAGCGAGGCGGTTGTGCCGAGACGCCCGAAATTGTGGTAATATGTGCCCGTCGCACCGTACGACCAGACGCCGTCGTCACCGGACACGCCGTCCGCGACGACATTGGCGACACCTGGGTCGTAATAGTTGACGAACAGGTCGGCGTTGATGCCCGACGCCTGGGTCAACCTGCGCACGTAGAAGAGCTGGCCGTAGTAGCTCTGATCCTCGACACCGGTCACGATCAGCCCCGGCGCGACGTTGGGCGCGTAGAGCTTGCGGTTGGTATAGCCAGCGCCCGCGCCCCAGGTCGAACGGCCGCGGGTGGCACTGATCACGGCGTCGATGCCCCGTGCGCGGTAGCTGGCGGTGGAGATCGACTGGAACACGTCGTCGAGGCACGCGCCCGGCGCCGTGCCGGTCGAGCCGAACACGCATCCGTTGAACTGCTGGCCGAAACCTTGCTGGTTACCGGTCAGGAAACTGGTCGGCAGGCTGCCGATACCGGTCCGCAACTGCCGACCGAAAGTCTGCACGCCGTCATACACGTTGACCGCCATGCCGACCGATTGCGAGGCCTGATAGGTCGCGGTGCCGGTATAGCTGAGCGAACCGTAGCGACGCCCGACATGTCCCTCGACCGAGGTACGCCGGTTGGGCCGCCAGATTACGCCGGCGTCGTAATAGATCCCGTCGGTCCGATAGGCGATCCGCCGCGGCGATGCGGCGTTGGTGACGAAACGACCGTCGTCGTCGAGAACCGGCGTGCCGGTCGCGTCGACGACCGCGTCCTTCTGGCTCGTCTCGATCTTTTCATAGCCGACGCCTGCAGTCAGCGCGACATAGGGGGAGATCGGCATGAGAACGTCGCCGCGGCCGTAATAGCCCTCGTAACGCTGCTTCAGCTGGCTTGCGGTCTCGCGGTCGTAGGATCCGCTGACCGTGACGCCGAACGGCGCGATCGCACCCGGCCGGACCGATGCACTGGCGGTGACGGTATTGCCGATCGAATCGTCGTAATAATCGAGCCGTTGTCCGCCGAGCGCGGTATCGCCGAAAGTCGGTGTCTCCACCTTCGTGTAGCCTAGGCGATAGTCGGCATTGAACGTGACCGGGCCGGCAGTGCTGGTAAAGCTCGGACCGGCGTAGACGGCAAAGACCTGGCTGACGTTGTTGACGTTGCCGACGAGCAGCCCGGGCGCCGCCCCCCGGATGTCGGAGCGTGCGCGCGTCGCGATGCCCGCGGCTTCGAGCGTGAGGTTCCGGGTCAACCGCGCATCGACGCGCGCGAGACCCGAATGGATATCGTCGTCACCCAGCTTGTCGCCCCACCCGAACCGGTGTTCGTAGCGGTAGCTGAGCTGGCCTGAAATCTGTTTCGTCTGGACCGCCGCGTCGACGCCGGCGGCAAGGCTGGTGTACGTCAGGACATCGTCGCCATCGAGATCGGCGGCCAATGTCTGGCTGACCTCGACATATGGGACGATCGTGACGCGCCGTGCGCCCTGCGCGGCACCGGGCGTGTCGGTCGCGGTCGGCGTCACCTGTGCCTGCGCCTGCGCCTGTGCCTGTGCCTGCGCGATCGCAGACGGAACGGTCAGCGCGGCGAGCACAACTGCACCCTGAAGCAATGCGCGGCCGCGAACGGTCGGCCTGATGGTTGGCCCAGTCATCAAGAGGCCTCCTGGCCGTAATAGCTGCCGAACCGCGCCCCGCCTTGAACGAACGAGACGGCGTTCAGCACGAGTTGGATGTGATCACACCCGTCGAGCAGGTTCACCGCGGCACGAAGTTCGTTTTCGGGCGTCCGATCAGCGCGAACGACCAGCATAACCTGTCCGACACGCATCGCCAACACGGCCGCGGGCGACGCGGCGAGCGCAGGCGGCGAATCGAAGATAACGACGCGGCGCGGGTTGGCTTCCAGCAGTCGCGCGATCACGGCCCTGGTCCGGGCACTGGCGAGCAGCTCGGTATCCATCGTGGTCTTGGAACCGGCCGGCAGGATCGACAGATGCGGCACGTCGGTCTCGATCACGAGGTCCTCGACGTCGATCCCTGCATCGCCGAGCGCGTCAAGCAAGCCGGGACCGTCGGTCAGGCCCAAGCGATTGACGACGTCCGGCTTCGCCACGTCCGCGTCGACGAGCAGGACCTCGGTATCGCGTTCGGCGGCGATGGAGAGCGCGAGGTTGATCGCGCAGAACGTCTTGCCGTCGCCGGGTCGGGCCGAGCAGACGAGAATCATGCGCGCCTTGTCGGCACTTTCGCTCTCGGCGATCCGCGCGGCGGAGATCAGCAACTGGCGCTTGATCAGGCGAAACTCCTCCGCCAGCGGGCCGACCGGCGCACCGGGCACGATCATGCCGTTGATCGCCAGCATCCCGCGATCGATCCGCGCCGCATCGTCCACGCTGTCGGGAAGGTAGAATTCGTCCGAAAACTCCTCGCCGACCGGCGCACGCAGTTCTTCCGGGATCGCGAGGAACGTCGGATCGAGGAATTCCCGCAACGGACTGGTGGTAGGTTCCGGCCGCGACGCTGGAACACCGTCGAAGTCGGGCGTGTCGGTCGACGGTTCGTCGTCCGCGACACCGGGTTCGGCCCCGCTGTCCGCCTCGACCGTACCACGGGCGCGGCGATGCGCGCTCAGATCATATACCTTGGCCGCACGTTCGAGCAGCGACGGTTCGCGAACAGGTTTCCTCACGGTCATCCCCTATGCCGCCAGGCCGCGCTGAAGGATTTCGACCCCCAGCAAAAGAACATACGCAGCGCCCAGCGCGGCAGTGCCGCCCAGGAACATCTTCAATTTTCGCCGACGCTGACTCGCCTGTACGCGTGTCACGACTTCCCCGATCGAGCCGATCACCGGCATGCCGGCCGCCTTTTCAAGCCGAGCGGTCGTCGCGAAGGTGGATCGAAGCTGCCCCATGGCAAACGCTGCGCCGATCCCGGCTGCGAGTCCAGCGACCAGCACGCCCGACAGCAGCAGCATGCGGTTCGGTGCGCTCGGCGTGCGCGGCGTCGTCGGCGGATCGATCACGCTGAACTTCACGTGATCGGTCTGTGACTGGGCCTGCCCGACCAAAGCGGTCTGCTCGCGCTGGCGTAGCAACGCGTCATACTGATCCTTCAGCACCTGATAGTCGCGGTCGATCGATCCCTGCTCGGCAGCCACCTCGGGATCGCCCGACAGCTTCGAGTTCAACAGATCGAGATCGCCCTGCAGCTGGCCTTTGCGCATGCGCAGCGACGCGACGGTTGCCTGACGATCGGCGGCCATCGACTGGAGCGAAGTGTAAAGCGGGTTCTGCGCGGAATTACCCGCGCTTCCGCCCGACAGCGGTTCGCTGCGCGCGGCCGCGGTCGCCGCTGCGAGCTGGCTCTTCAACGCGACGACGTCGGGGTGATTTTCGGTATAGCCGCGCGCGCGCGCATCGGCGAGTTGGCCCTGGATCGCCTGCAACCGCGCCCGTGCTGGTCCGGCCGCACCGGCGACACCGCCAGCCCCGGCGACGGTCGCCGGCGTACCTGCCAGCTGGCCCTGCACGGCCGCCAGGCTCGACTGCGCGGCGGCAAGATCGGCATCGACCTGCGACATCTGCGAGCGCGATGCACCGATCCGGTCGCTTACCGACCCGGTACCCGGCAGCGCGCCGAGATAGCGATTCTGGAAGTCCGCGCGCTTGGTCTCCGCATCGGACAGCTGCTTCTGGCGTGCCGCAAGCTGCTGGTCGAGGAAGGTCAGGCTCTGGGTCGTCTTGGACCGGTCACCGGCGAGGTTCTGCTCGACGAACAGGTCGATCAACTTCTGCGTGATCTGGCGTGCGAGCTTCGGGCTCGCCGCGGTCGTCGTGATCTGGAACAGATTGTCCTGCTGCGACGCGATCTTGATGTTGGGTGCGAGTGCCGCCACCCGGTCGGCGACGTCACGGTCACTCGACACCGTGTTCGCGAGGTCGGTACCGCGCACGACCTTTTCCAGATTGACGGCCGAAATCAACGTGGTGCGGATCGTATCGACGCTCATCGGCACGCTTTGCGGCACGCCGTCCATGCCCGACGGCAGGATCGTCTGCATCTGCACGAACACGCGCGCGGTCGATTCGTAGCGGTTGGAAATCTGCGCCACCACAAGCCAGCCGAGCACGCACACGCCCCACGCGACGACGAGCGCCAGCCAGCGCCGCGTCCAGATCGCGTGCAGGGCGACCCGCACCTCGTCGTAGATCCCGTTCATCCTGGCTGCCTCAGAACATCGATTCGGGGATGATGATCACGTCGCCCGGCGCGAGCTGGACGTTGGCCGACGAATCGCCCTTCTTCAGCAGATTGCCGATCTGCAATCCGAACTCGGTCTGCTTGCCGGTCTTGCGATCGTAGCGAACCAGCCGCGCCTTGTTGCCCGCCGCATATTGGCTGAGGCCACCGACCGCGATCATCGCGTCGAGCAGCGTCATGTTGGCGCGGTACGGGATCGACGCCGGCTTCTCGGTCGCGCCGACGATGCGGACCTGCTGGCTGTAGGTGCCGCTGAAGTTCTCGACGATGACCGATACGATCGGATCCTTGATATAGGCGCCGAGCGCCTTCTTGATGTCGTCGCTGAGCATCGCCGGGGTCTTGCCGACCGCGGGCATGTCGTTGATCAGTGGCGTGGTGATCCGGCCATCGGGCCGCACCTGGACCTTCGATGACAGTTCGGGATTGCGCCAGACAAAGATATTGAGCTGATCGAGCGGGCCGATGACGTATTCCTCGCCCGGCAATTCCTGATTCGCGACGAACGACGCGGGTGGCAACTCGGGACGCGTGTCCGCCGTCGCGCAGGCACTCAGGGTGGTCGCCGCAAGGCCGAGGGTCAGCAGGGATTTGGATACGGATCCGGAACGCATGGGCACTTTTCTCCTGGCGCCTCACTGGCGGAACGCTGGCCGTCGGTTGCCCGGCGGTCGGCTAAACTCAGCCTTGGCTATGTGAGGAACAGGTGAAGATAGGGTTAGGAGCGCCCCGTAACCATGCTCCGCCAAGACCTTGGCATCTGAGGCTTATACACCAGTAACGATCTCGACGGCCGGTGGATGCCCGAGAAATGCGGTCGGGCTCGCGCTGGCGCCGTATGCGCCGGCCATGAAGATGGCGATGAGGTCGCCGACCGCGACGGCCGGCAGCGCGATCTTGTCGCCGAGCCGGTCGAGCGGGGTGCAGAGCGGACCCACGACGGAGACGGTTTCCGAAACATCGTGCCCCATCCGCGTGGCCACCGCGATCGGATAGTTGCGGCGGACGACCGTGCCGAAATTGCCGCTGGCGGCGAGCTGGTGGTTGAGCCCGCCATCGACGATGACGAAGGTCTCGCTCTGGCTTTCCTTGATGTCGACGACCCGGGTCAGGTACACGCCGGCTTCGGCAACGAGCCAGCGCCCGAGTTCGATCGCGAACCGCGTATCGGCGAGAACGTCGGGACGCGCGGCAAGCGATTCGCTCAGCGCTTCGCCGACACGTTCGACGTCCAGAGCCACGTCGCCAGCGAAATACGGCACGCCGAACCCGCCGCCGAGATTGACGAGCGGCGGCGCAACGCCAGCCGCCTCGCTCAATCGCGCAGCAAGCGCGATCGTCGCGCCCTGCGTCTCGATGATCGCGACAGGGTCGAGCGCCTGGCTCCCGGCATAGATGTGAAATCCGCGCCAGTCCGCCCCGGCCGTGACTATCGTCTTTACCAGTGCCGCCGCACGGACCGCATCGACCCCGAACGGAGACGCTCGCCCGCCCATCCGCATGCCAGACCCGCGGAGTTCGATGTCCGGATTGACGCGCACGGCCATTTGCGGCGTGCGGCCGAGCCGATCGCCGACCGCGAACGCGCGCGCGGCCTCGCCTTCCGATTCGACGTTGAGCGTGGCACCGGCGGTGATCGCGGCGACCAGTTCGTCGTCGCGCTTGCCCGGACCCGCGAAACTGATCGACGCGGCGGGTTTGACCGCGAGCGCCTTGGCCAGCTCGCCCGACGAGGCCACGTCGAGCCCATCGACCAACGGCGCGATCGCCGCGAGCAGGTCGACATGCGGATTGGCCTTGATCGCATAATGCAGGTCGATCGCCGGCATCGCCGCCCGAAACCGCGCGATGCGGGAAGCGACGATGGCCATGTCGTAGACGAACAGCGGCGTGTCGCCGGCCTTCGCAGCCCAGTCGTTAGCGGACCGGCGGCCGATCCTCAGCACGCCGGACTGCTGCGAGAACTCCTGAGGAAGGGCGCCCATCGGTTTCATGACGCACTCCCTTCCATGTTCCCCCGCGAAGGGTCGCCCTTCAAAGTAATATTCTGAAGGGGCTCTGAAGGCGGGGGCCCAGTCTGGACCTCCGCCTTTACTTCAGCGGCGATAGCAGACCTGTCCATCTTCCCGTTGGCATTGCGCGGCAATTCGTCTCGCCAGAGATACACACCCGGTTGCATGAAACTCGGCAACGCCGTCCGCAACCGCGCCCGCAACGTTGCCTCACCGCTAACATCCCCAGCCAGCATGACGACGATACCCTGCCCCAACCGATCGTCCGGCACCCCTACCGCGACCGCCTCGCGCGCTTCCCCGCCCGCCAGCACGGCTTCCTCGATCTCAAGAGGGCTGATCCGGTTCCCCGCGCTCTTGATCATCTCGTCATCGCGCCCGACGAACCGGAGCAAGCCGTCCTTACCCTCGACCACCGTATCCCCGGACCACACCGCCATGCCGACACCATCCGGCGCAGGCCGAAACCGCACAGCCGTCCGCGCCGCATCCCGCCAATAGCCTTGCGCGACCAGGGGACCCGAATGCACCAGTTCCCCGACCTCGCCGGGTACCGCGCGCGTCCCATCGGGCTTCACCACCGACACCTCGGCAAACGGGATCGCCCGCCCCATCGCGTCGGGCGTCGAATCGATCAGCGCGGGATCGAGATAGGTCGACCGGAACGCCTCGGTCAGCCCGTACATCGCGTAGACGTCCGCCGCCGGAAACCGCGCGCGAAGCCCGCGCACCAGTCGCGGCGTCAACGCCCCTCCAGAGTTGGTCAGCCGCTTCAACCGGGTCGCGGTCTCGCCCGGCCACTCCGCCTCCAGCAACTGCACCCAAAGGGGCGGCACACCGGCCAGCGTCGTCGCTCCGACCCGCTCGACCGCCTTCACCACGTCACGCGCTACCAGGTAATCGAGCGGCGCCACCGACGCCCCCGCCACCCAGGTCGAGAACAGCTGATTCTGGCCATAGTCGAACGACAGCGGCAGCACGCCCAGCACACGGTCTTCGGGCTCCAGCTTCAGATAATGCGCAACCGAAATCGCCCCGAGCCACAGGTTGGCGTGGCTCAGCATCACGCCCTTCGGCCGCCCGGTAGACCCGGAGGTATAGAGAATCGCGGCAAGGCTATCAGGATCGGCATCCGACGGTCCCAAACTACCGCACTCACGGTTCCCCGGCGAAGGCCGGGGCCCAGTTGGGAGAACCCTCGTGGCAGCACGTCGCGCGACGTCATCGGCATCATCCCAACTGGGCCCCGGCCTCAGCCGGGGATCCGCAAGCGGGACGTCAGCCTCGTCCACGATCGCACAGCCATCCGGCACGTCGTCCGCTTCCAGCGTCGCCGCTCGCGCGCCCTGCGTCACCAGCAGCAGCGCCCCGCTATCCCCCAAAATATGCGCAACCTGCGCCCTACGCAGCAGCGGATTGACCGGCACGTGCACCAGCCCCGCCCGCGCCACCGCCAGCGGCATCAGGCAGGCAGCCCGTGTCTTTGGCAACCACGTCGCGACCCGATCCCCAGACGCCAGTCCCCTGGCCGCCAGCCACCCGGCCAACGCCGCGACGCCAGCCTCAAGCTCGGCGAAGGTCATCGTCCCCGCCTTGTCGATCAGCGCGACGTCATCCGCAGCGCCGCGCAACGCGACATGGTCGATAGGGTATGGCTTGGGGTCGAGCGCGATCATCGTGACCCTCATAGCGCCAAGCCCCGATGGCGCGAAGCCGTTGCCGAATTCACCCCCACGCGCTAGCGGGGCCCGGTTCGCAACGGTTCAGGCGATGCTCGTGATCTTCGAAGGCACTTCCCAAGTCGAAACGGCGGTACGCGCCGTCCTTGCTGATATCCTCGGCCTCAGCGCCGAGCGAGTCGCCGCGTTCACCGCCGACACGCCGCTGTTCGGCGCACTGCCCGAACTCGATTCGATGGCGGTGGCGAGTGTCCTGACCGAGCTCGAAGACCGGCTCGGCATCCTGATCGAGGACGACGAGATCGACGGCGAGATGCTCGAGACGTTCGGCGCACTGGTGACGTTTGCCGCGGGCAAGGCGCTGGTCTAGCGTTGACCGGGGGTCTAGCCTCCACCGGGATGACCGGCCTCCGCTTCGACACCTATGACTGGAACGGCGGCAGCGAGGCGATGCTGCGATTCGGCCCCGACACCGGCCCGATCGTCATCGCCGCACTCCCGCTGTTCGAAGAAGCGAACCGCACACGGCAGTTCCTGGTCACGATCCTGCGCGCCCTCGCGGCCAAAGGCATCGGCAGCGTGCTCCCCGACTTCCCCGGCACCGGTGAGAGCATCGTCGTGACCTGCGAGGCGAGACTGCACGACCAGCGCGAGGCATATACGGCGCTCGCACAACAGCTTGGCAGCCGCACCTACGCCATCTCCATAAGAAGCGGCGCGCTGCTCGACACTCAGGCGACCCTCGCCGGTCGCTGGCAACTGGCGCCGCAGACCGGAGCAGAGTTGCTCCGCGATCTCGAACGCACGCGCAACGCCGCTACCCGAACCACCCCGGCGGCAGACCGCGAATACGCCGGCAATATTCTATGCTCCGACATGCTCGCCGATCTCCGTGAGGCAACGGCGTACGCCGGCGAAGGCCCGATGCGGATCGCCCGCTTGGATACGGACCCGCGGCCCGCGGACGTTGCACATCCGGGTTCGCCACTCTGGCGTCGCTCAGAGCCGGGAAATGATATCGTTTTTGCACAGAGACTTGCTATCGATATCGCACAGTGCATGGCATCATGCGAAAGCTGATCGCCTTCCCCTGCGAAGGCGAAACGCTAGCGGCAACGCTCGACGAAGCCCCCGGCGCCACCGGCCTGCTGATCGTGTCCGGCGGTAACGAGATCCGCAGCGGCGCACATCGCGGCATGGCGATGCTCGCCCACCGCCTCGCCGCAACCGGCACCCCCGTCTTCCGTTACGATCGCCGCGGCGTAGGGGATTCAACCGGCGACAATGGCGAGTTCCTTACCGCCAAACCCGACCTCATCGCCGCCGCCGCCGCGTTCCGATCCTTAGCGCCACACGTCACCCGCATCGTCGGCTTCGGAAACTGCGACGCCGCCAGCACCCTGGCATTGTTCGGGCGGGCGGCAGGCCTGAACCGGATCGTCCTCGCCAACCCCTGGGTGGTAGAACCGATCGACGACCTCCCCCCCGCCGCCGCCATCCGTGCCCGCTACAGGACCGCGCTACACGACCCCGCGACATGGCGCCGCGCACTACTCGGAGGGATCGACTTTCGCAAGCTTATCAGAGGCTTAGTAAGGATATATGACACCCAACCCGAAGCGCTAGCAACCCGTGTCCTGACAGCGCTAGCGAGCTGGCACACCAACGCCGCGGTCATCCTGGCCCACGGCGATGCGACCGCGATCGCCTTCGCCGCGGCCGCCGGCAAGGCCGTCCAGACCGAGACGATCGACACCGACTCCCACAGCTTCACCGGTGCGGCAGGCGCCGCACTGGAGACCGCACTCAGGCGTAACCTGGTCTGATAGTCTCCCCGATTACGCCCGTTATTCAGCGGCTTCGGCAAGCTCCGCAAACTCGGCCGCCGCCAGGAAGCGCTCGGCGTCCAGCGCCGCCATGCAGCCCGTCCCCGCCGCCGTCACCGCCTGCCGGTACACCTTGTCCGCGACGTCGCCGCACGCGAACACACCCTCGACGCTGGTCCGCGTCGAACCGGTCTCGACGGCGATATACCCATCCGAATCAAGATCGATATGACCCCGGAACAGCTCGGTCGCCGGATGGTGGCCGATCGCCACGAACCCGCCATCGACGTCGAGCCGCGAACGCTCTCCCGTCACCGTGTCCTCCAGTTCCAGCGCGACCAGCCCGGCATTGCCGCCGCCATCGATGAACTCGCGGACTTCCTTGTTCCACAACACCGTCACGCCCTTGTGCGCGAACAGGCGTTCCTGGAGGATCTTCTCCGAGCGCAGCGAATCGCGGCGGTGGATCAGCGTCACGTCGGGCGAATGGTTGGTCAGGTACAGCGCCTCCTCGACCGCGGTGTTGCCGCCGCCGATCACCGCCACCTTCTTGCCGCGGTAGAAGAACCCGTCGCAGGTCGCGCAGGCGCTGACGCCCTTGCCCTTCATCGGCTCTTCGCTGTCGATGCCGAGCCACTTGGCCTGCGCCCCGGTCGCGATGACCAGGGTGTCGCCCTCATACACGTCGCCGCTGTCGCCGATCAGGCGGAATGGGCGGCTGGTCAGGTCGACCTCGACGATCGTGTCCCACATCATCCGCGTGCCGACATGCTCGGCCTGCGCCTGCATCTGCTCCATCAGCCACGGCCCCTGGATCACGTCCTTGAAGCCGGGATAGTTCTCGACATCCGTCGTCGTCGTCAGCTGGCCGCCCGGCTGGATGCCCTGCACGACGATCGGCGCCATGCCGGCACGCGCGCCATAGATCGCGGCCGAGAGCCCGGCAGGGCCCGAGCCGAGGATGAGCATGCGGGTGGTATGGGTGGTCATCGTCGTTCCTTGGAGATTCGAGATTGCATCTAGGCGATCGGCGGCCCGATTTGAACCGTCGGTAAATCTGTTGCGCATGCATCGAAAGCTTTGGAGCTTCGTTCTCGTGTCGACGCAAGGAGTTACCATGAGCGATACCCCCACCGACGCCCCCGTCCACGACCGCAGCATCGAGATCGAAGACTATACCGCGCCCGCCGGTGGCTGGGGGTCGATGAAGTCGCTCGTCGAGATCTCCGCGCGAGAGAGAGTGGGGCCCGAAGTGGTCCGCGAACTCGCACGCCAGAACAAGCCGGACGGCTTTGCCTGCGTGAGTTGCGCCTGGGGCAAACCGGCGCATCCGCACGTCGCGGAGTTCTGCGAGAACGGCGCGAAGGCGACCGCGTGGGAGCTGACGTCGTTCCGGGTCACGCCCGCCTTCTTCGAACAGCATACGGTCAGCGAACTGGTAGGCTGGAAGGATTACGATCTCGAACAGGCAGGCCGCCTGACGCATCCGCTGAAGTACGACCCGACGACCGACAAATATGCGGCATGCAGTTGGGACGAGGCGTTCGCCGGCATCGGTGCCAAGCTGAAGACCTATGATCCGACCAAGGTCATCTTCTACGCGTCGGGCCGCGCCAGCCTCGAAACCTCGTACATGTACAGCCTGCTGGCCCGCATGTATGGCAGCCAGAACCTGCCCGACAGCTCGAACATGTGCCACGAGACGACCTCGGTCGGTCTGAAGTCGGCGATCGGCTCGGCGGTCGGCACGATCCACCTCTCCGATTATGAGAAGTGCGACGCGATCTTCTATTTCGGGCAGAATCCCGGAACCAACAGCCCGCGGTTCCTCCATCCCTTGCGCGATTGTGCGAAGCGCGGCGTCGAGATCGTCGTGTTCAATCCGCTCAAGGAGCGCGGGCTGGAGAAATTCCAGGACCCGCAGAACCCGATCGAGATGGTGACGGGCAAATCGACGCCGATCGCCTCGCAATATCACCAGTTGAAGACCGGCGGCGATGTCGGCGCGATCATGGGGATGTGCAAATACCTGATCGAGGCCGACGACAACGCCAAGCGGATCAACGGCCTGCCCGTCTTGGATCACGCGTTCCTCGCCGAGCACACCACCGGGTTCGAGGCGTTCGCCGATGTCGCACGCGCGACCGAATGGGCGACGATCGAGCATGAGAGCGGCCTGCCCCGCACCGAGATCGAGGCGGCGGCGAAGGTCTATGCCAAGTCGAAGGCGGTCATCGCGGTGTACGGCATGGGCCTGACGCAGCATGTCGGCGGGATCGACAACGTCCACATGCTCGTCAACCTGATGCTGCTCCGCGGCAATATCGGCAAGCCCGGTGCCGGCATGGGGCCGGTTCGTGGCCACTCGAACGTGCAGGGCCAGCGCACCGTCGGCATTACCGAGAAGCCCGAACTCGCGCCGCTCGACAAGCTTGCCGAGCAATACGGGTTCGAGCCGCCGCGTGCCAAGGGTTGGGATACGGTCGAGGCGTGCGAAGCGGTGCTCGACGGCAGCGCGCAGGCGTTCGTCGGGCTCGGCGGCAATTTCGTCCGCGCGATCCCCGATCATGCGCGAATGGAGCCGAAATGGCGCGCGCTCGACCTGACCGTGCACATCGCGACCAAGCTCAACCGCTCACACCTGCTGCCCGGCGAGACGTCGTATCTGCTTCCCTGCCTCGGCCGGATCGAGACCGACATGCAGGGCACCGGGCCGCAGAGCGTGTCGATCGAGGATTCGTTCAGCCAGATCTACGGATCGAAGGGCAAGGCGACGCCGGCGGCGGAGACGCTGTTGTCCGAGCCCGCGATCGTCGCAGGGATCGCCAAGGCGACACTCGCGCCCAATCCAAAGCTCGATTGGGATGCGTGGGTGCGCGATTATGCGCGCGTTCGCGACGCGATCGAAGTGACGTATCCGGACCTGTTCAAGAACTTCAACGACCAGATGTTCACGCCGGGCGGCTTCTGGAAGGGCGTGCCCGCGGCGCACCGCGAGTGGAAGACCAAGAGCGGCAAGGCGGAAATCAACGTTCCGCAGGCGCTGAACGTCACCGGGTTCGAGGAGGCGGAGGGCCGCTTCCGGCTGATGACGCTGCGGTCGAACGATCAGTTCAACACGACCGTATACGGCTATCACGACCGCTTCCGCGGCGTGAAGGGGACGCGCGACATCGTGTTCATGAATCGCAGCGACATGATCCGGATGGGGATCACCGATGGCGACGACGTCGATCTGGTCGGCGACGCAGGCGACAATTCGGACCGTCGCCTGAACAAGCTCCGCGTGGTCGAATATGCGATCCCCGAGGGCTGCCTCGGCGCCTATTACCCCGAGTGCAACCTGCTCATACCGGTTGCGCACCATGCCCGCGAAAGTCATGTTCCCGCGGCAAAATCCGTACCGGTACGCATCGAGAAGACGCGCTGACCGCGCAGCGTATTCTCGGCGTCGTGCTCGCGGGCGGGCGGTCGTCCCGCTTCGGGTCCGACAAGGCGATGGCGGTCGTGAACGGGCGGGTGCTGGCCGAACATGCGCGCGCGTTGCTGATGCCGCATGTCGAGGTCGCGGTGATCGCCGGACGCGACGGAGCGATACCTGATCGGCCTGGGCCGGACATGGGCCCCCTGGGCGGTATCGCCGGAGCGCTCGATCATGCGGCCGCACTCGGTTTCACGTCGGTCATGACGATCGCGTGCGACATGCCGTGGTTGCCGGATGGCTTGCTCGCCGCCCTGTCCCGACGAGCATCCGCCTATTGTCCCGACGCGCCCGTTCTCGGCCACTGGGAGACGGGCCTGCTCGGAAACCTGCTCACGCATATCGAGACCGTGCCACGACGTTCGGTACGTGGCTGGGCGGAAGCGATCGGCGCTATCCCGATCCCTGCGGCGGCGGCTATCCCGAACGTCAACACACCGCAGGACCTCGATACCGTATGAACACGTCGCGTACGCAAGCGATCACGATCCTGCGGCCTGATTCGAGGGTCGCCGGCGAACGCGCCATTGCGGTCGAGGTCCCGGTGGCGATCGAGATCGACGGACTCGGCTACGCGGTGATGATGATGACGCCGGCCGATCTTGCCCAGTTCACGACCGGCTTCCTGTTGACCGAGCGGCTAGCCGACAGCGCTGACGACGTCCGCGATATCGACATCTTCGAGGCGGAGGCGGGCTGGATCGTCCGGGTCGGGCTGTCGGAACGCTGCAAGGGTCGCATCCATGACCGCGTCCGCCACCGGACCAGCGACACGAGTTGCGGGCTTTGCGGCATCTCCGGGCTCGAACAACTTCGCAAGCCAGTCCCGAAGACTCCTCCAAGGCCCGACACGCCCGTTTCCAGCCTGTTTACGGCACTGGCGGGGTTACGGGCCCACCAGCCTCTCAATGCCGCTACGGGGGCTATCCACGCCGCGGCCGCGTGCGATCGCACCGGCGCGGTCATCGCCGCCTTTGAGGATGTCGGCCGCCACAACGCGCTCGACAAGCTTGTCGGGGGTTTGGCGATCCGGGCACAAGCGATCGAGGGCTTCATCCTCGTCACCTCGCGGATCAGTTTTGAGATGGTCGACAAGGCGCTGATCGCCGGCACGCCGATGCTGGTCGGAATTTCCGCACCCACCAGCCTGGCGATCGATCATGCTCGCGAGCACGGCCTGACCCTGCTCGCACTCGCCCGCAGCGATGCGATCCTGGTGGTCAACGACCCGTGGAATATCTTTGAAAATGGTAGCGAAGGAGGGACTTGAACCCCCGACCCCAGGATTATGATTCCCGTGCTCTAACCAACTGAGCTACTTCGCCGTACCGTCCGTCAGGGAAGCGTTCTTCCCTGCGAGGCGCGGCCTATAGGAAGACGTTTCGAGGCGGTCAAGCGAACATGTGTCGAGAAATCGCTTCCCAGGGTCCGCCGCGGTACCACCACGCACCCAGACCGGCGATTTCGACGTCTTTCGGCGTGAAATCGCGTTGCAGATTGCCGAGCAGGAGCTTGGCTACCTGAGGGCTGACCTTGTTCTGGATCGTCACATGTGGGCGCCAGCCGCCCGCGTCCTGCGGCGTGAGCATGCCCGTAAACGCGTCTGCCAGCCGCCCGCGGATGCCGATCAGGTCCGGCGCTTCTATTCGATACGCCACACCCCGCCCCAGCGACATCAGGCCGCCCACACGCGCCTGAGGCGCGCGGATGCCTCGTGTCTCCTGGTTGAGGCGGTGCTTGAGTTCGTCGAGCCCCGACGGCGGCAGATGGTGGAACAGCGTCAGGTGTGCGTCGAGCTGGTTGCGCTCGGGCGGAAAATGCTCGCGGCGCATCGCATCGAAGAACGCGGTGTCCTGACGACCGAATAGCGCCGTAACGATGATCGGCGCCGGGAGAGACGCTGGTGTCGTATCGCTCACGCTCAAATCTCGATCTGGCTGCCGAGCTCGACGACGCGGTTAGTGGGCAGCCGGAAGAACTCCATCGCGCTTTCCGCGTTGCGCAGCATCCAGGCGAACAGCTTCTCGCGCCAGATCATCATGCCGGGCTTGTCGGAGGCCAGCAGCGTCTGCCGCGACAGGAAGAAGCTGGTGTCCATCATCTTGAAGTCCGCGCCGCAGTTATGAACCTGGCGCAGCGCTGCGGGCACGTCGGCATCCTCCATGAAGCCATAACGCAGGACCAGCCGGTGGAAGCCTTCGCCGAGCTCCTCGCGCACCGCACGGTCGTTGGCGGGCCAGTAGGGCTGGCTGACGATCTTCACGGTCAGCAGGATGACGCGCTCGTGCAGGACCTTGTTGTGCTTGAGGTTGTGGAGCAGCGCATGCGGTACGCCATCGGGCGTCGAGGTCATGAAGACCGCGGTCCCCGGCACGCGCGACGCGGAGCTGGCGGCCGAGCCGATGAACACCTTGATCGGCATCGACGCCTCCTGCATCCGGTCGATCATCAGCATCCGCCCCTTCGACCAGGTCGTCAGGAAGGTGAAGATGATGAAGCCGACCAGCAGCGGGAACCAGCCGCCGGCCGGGACCTTGGTCAGGTTGGCGGCAAAATAGGCCCCGTCGACCGTGAAGAAGATCGCCAGCAGCGGGATCGCGGCGATCTTCGGCCAGTTCCAGAGCCTGAACAGCACGACCCCGAGCAGGCAGGTGTCGATGAACATCGCACCGGTCACAGCGATGCCGTACGCGCTCGTCAGGTTCGACGAAGTACGGAAGAACAGCACCAGCAGGATGACCATCGTCATCAGCGCGCCGTTGACGAGCGGGATGTAGATCTGGCCCGCGGTCGATGCGCTGGTGTGCTCGATACGGAGACGCGGGATGAAGCCGAGCTGGATCGCCTGCTGCGTCACCGAGAACGCGCCGGATATCACCGCCTGCGACGCGATCACGGCGGCCATCGTCGCGAGGATCACGAGCGGAAGCTGCAGCCCCTCGGGCGCGAGATTGTAGAACGGGCTGACGAGGGCGGCCTGGCCATCGCGGAACAACAGCGCGCCCTGCCCCATATAGTTCAGGATCAGTGCCGGGAGCACGAAGAACAGCCAGGATATGCCGATCGGCCTGCGCCCGAAATGGCCCATGTCGGCGTAGAGCGCTTCGGCACCGGTGACCGCGAGCACGACCGAACCCAGCGCGAGGAACGCACGCTCGGGGTCGATCAGGAAGAATTCGACGGCGTAGTGCGGCGACAGGGCCCACAGGACATGGGGCGTCTGGACGATGCTGAGGATGCCCAGCACGGCGATGACGCTGAAATACACCAGCATGATCGGCCCGAACACGAGCCCGATCCGCGCGGTACCGCTTTTCTGCACCCAGAACAGCGCGATGAGGATCGCGATGACGATCGGCAGGACGAGCCCGGCAAAGCTCGGTGCGGCGACGGCGAGGCCCTCGACCGCCGACAGCACGGAGACTGCGGGCGTGATCATGCTGTCGCCGTAGAATAGCGCCGTCGCGAACACGCCGAGCAGGATGATCCCCTTGCTCCAGCGCTTCGTCTTGGTCTTGCCCGAGACGAGCGCGAGCAGCGCGAGACTGCCGCCCTCGCCCTTGTTATCGGCGCGCATGATGATGATGACATATTTGACCGTCACGACGATCATCATCGACCAGAACATCAGGCTGATGACGCCCATGATGTGCGCGGCGTCGAGCGCGAGCTTGTGATGGCCGGCGAAGGTCTCGCGAAAGGCGTAGAGCGGGCTGGTGCCGATATCGCCGAAGACGATGCCGATCGCACCAAAGGCGAGCTTCAGCATGCCGTCCGAGTGGTGATGGCCCGTATCGTCGTCCGATGCAGAGCCAGGTTGCGCGGTCGTTGCCGCGGCGGTCTGATCGACGCTCACTGGACGGTAATTCGACCCGGAAGTGCAGCAATCATCATCGAATTTCCGATTTCACCCTGTGCCCAATCGGCTGCATTTAGCATGGGGGCCGGAGGGCGGCAACGGCGGGGCTGGCAACGTGGATTAACCGGGGCTGATCATTCATGTTCTCCTGCGCACGCAGGAGCCCAGGGTAACGGCGTACATCGCTCGTGATCCTGGATTCCTGCGTTCGCAGGAAAACACTAACGGGTGACGACCTCGCGAATGACGAAGTGCGAGGCTAGCCGCGTCACGCCGGGAAGTTGCGACAGCGTCTCGCGGTGAATCCGCTCGAACGTCTCGCCGTGGCGGATCTCAACGTGAAGCATATAGTCGGCTTCGCCACTCATGAGGAAGCATTGCACGACTTGGGGACAGTCGACGATCTCGGCTTCGAACGCCGCCATGGTTTCCTTACGCTGATCGCGGAGCGTCACGTTGACGAGCACGATGCTCGGATCGCCGCGCGCCGCCCGCGATAGGACGGCGCGGTAGCCGGTGATCGCGCCACTTTCCTGCAACTGCGCGACTCGGCGGTGTGCGGCGCTCGCGGACAGGCCGACCGCGTCGCCCAGCTCCGCGCTGGTCAGGTCGGAATTGGCAGCCAGCAGGTCCAGGATCCTGCGTTCGATCGTCATGTTCAAGATTATCTCGTTCTTATACCATTTCGCGCAACTGGAATGCAGACGCGCTACTCCGCCGGGACGAGTTTGCGAACCCTTCCCGCGCGATGCGCGCTACAAGACGGCAACGATAATGGAGTGGAATGTCATGCGCGTCGGTGTCCCCAAGGAAATCAAGAACAACGAATTCCGCGTCGGCCTGACGCCGCCGTCGGTCGCCGAACTGGTCGCCGCGGGTCATGAGGTCGTGGTCGAGACGCAGGCCGGCTCGGGTATCGATTTCGAGGACCAGGACTATGTCGACGCGGGTGCGACGATCCTGCCGACGGCGGCCGCGGTGTTCGCCGGCGCCGACATGATCGTGAAGGTCAAGGAACCACAGCCGGTCGAGATCGCGATGCTCGAACCGCGCCACCTGCTGTTCACCTACCTTCACCTCGCCGCCGACAAGCCGCAGGCCGAGGGGCTGATGAAGTCGGGCGCGACCTGCATCGCGTATGAGACCGTTACCGATAACCGCCGCGGGCTGCCGCTGCTGAAGCCGATGTCCGAAGTCGCGGGCCGCATGTCGGTACAGGTCGGCGCGCATTATCTCGAGAAGGAGCAGGGCGGACGTGGTGTCTTGCTCGGCGGCGTTCCGGGTGTCGCACCGGCGAAGGTCGCAATCCTCGGCGGCGGCGTCTCGGGCGTCAACGCCGCGCAGATGGCGGTCGGCATGCGCGCCGACGTGACGATCTACGACATCTCGAACGATCGTCTGGCGGAACTCGACATGTTCTTCTCGAGCCAGATCAAGACGGCCTACGCATCGAAAGCCGCGATCGCCGCGGCGGTGAAGAACGCGCATCTGGTGATCGGCGCAGTGCTGGTACCGGGCGCCGCTGCTCCGAAGCTGGTGACGCGCGAAATGCTCAAGACGATGAAGCGCGGTTCGGTGCTGGTCGATATCGCGATCGATCAGGGGGGGTGCTTCGAGACGTCGCACGCTACCACGCATGAGAACCCCGTGTTCGAGGTCGATGGCGTGATCCACTATTGCGTCGCCAACATGCCGGGCGCGGTTGCGCGGACCTCGGCATTCGCGCTGAACAACGCGACGTTGCCGTTCGCGCTCAAGCTGGCCAACCTCGGTGCCGAAGCAGCGATGAAGGCCGACCCGCATCTCGCCAACGGACTGAACGTCTACAAGGGCAAGATCGCGTACAAGGCGGTCGCAGATGATCTAGATTTACCTTACGAAGCATGGGCCGGATAATCGGGAACGGATGAGGAACATGGGTGTTGGACAGGGGAAAGGAATTTCCAATGTCCGATACCCCGAACCCCAAGTCCGAACCGTTCTCGAACGCCGAGAAGGACCCGGACGACTGGACCACCGGCGACGAGAAGATGACCGGTGCGCAGGCGAGCTACCTCAAGACGCTGTCCGAGGAAGCGCATGAAGATTTCGACGAGACGCTGACTAAGGCGGATGCGTCGAAGAAGATCGACGAACTGCAGGGCAAGACCGGCAGGGGTCAGTAAAAGACGAACGGCAGGTTGGCGAGGTCAGCGCGATCGTTCAATCCCGCGACCTCGTCATCCCTGTGGCGGCGGGGACCCAGAAACTCTAGCCGGGTGATCAATGACCATGGCCTGCCGATATGGGTCCCAGCCGCCGAGGGCATGATAGGGCTCAGAACCCCTTCTGCATTCCTTGCTGAGCCAGGAAGCGATCGAGTAGCGCCAAGCGCGTAGCGATCTCGCCACGATACGAAATATTCGCCGGAGTCAAAGCTAGCGCTCTCGCCCAATAGGGTCGAGCCGCTGCAAAATCACCTGCCCGTACATAGGCGAGCCCCAGGAAGAACGGCGGAGCCGGATGTCTTGGCGCCAGTCGCATTGCTTGCTGAAACGCGAACAATGCGGGCGGCGAAACCTGGTTGCCGTCATGCGCCGCCAATGCGTTGGCGAGCCCGGTCCACAGGACCAGGCTGTTCGGCGCGATACGGATACCGCCCAGCAGCACCTGCACGGCCGCACGCCGATCGCCGATCCGCGTCATCGCATCCGCCGCGACCAGATACGCCGCTGCGCCTGTATAGCGCTCCAGCATCTGGTCGCGCAGTTCGAGCATCGCGCCATCGTCAGGCGTCGGCGCGAGCCCGGTCGCGACCGGATGTCCAGCGAGCCCCGGCTGTCCCTGCCACGCATACCCGGCTGCGCCCAGCATCAGCGCCGAGGCGACCATCGTCCACAATAGGCGATCGACCTTCAGCACCGCGAGCAGCCCGAACGCGCCGGCCCCGATCGCAGCGAGCATGACATAGCCCATCAGCGCACCCTCCGGCGAAAACTCGATCGCGCAATCCAGCCGCCAAGCGCGAGCAGCAGGATCGGCGCCAACCACAGCGGCCAGGTGACGCCCGACAGCGGCGGATCATAGGTCACGTAATTGCCGTAGCGCGCGATCAGCCAGTCGCGGATCGAGGCGGGCTTCTCGCCACGCTCGATCCGTTCCCGGACCAGCGCCCGCATGTCGGCGGCCATATCGGCGTCGCTGTCGGCGATCGACTGGCCCTGACAGACCAGGCAGCGCAGCGTCTCCATGAGCGCGCGGGCGGAGGCTTCCTTGGCCGGGTCGCCGAGTTGGACGTTGGCGTAGTGCGCGGGCGGCGTGACCGGCTGAGCGGATACCGGCGAGATGCAGAGCAACAGTGCTGCCAGACTCCCCCCCCCCGCTCGCGGGAGGGGTTGGGGGAGGGCATGACGCGAAAGCAGCCGTCGTTGTGAGAGGGAAGAAGCCCCTCCCCTAACCCCTCCCGCAAGCGGAAGGGGAATGAAGCAGGGCCCAATCACTGCGCGTCCTTCAAGGCCTGGGCGATCTCACCGACGTTCTCCGGCCGGATATCGCCGATGATCTGCTTCACGACGATTCCGCGGCCGTCGATCAGGAACGTTTCCGGCACACCAGACGAGCCCAGCGCGAGCTGCACCCGGCCGGCCCTGTCGCTGCCGATCCGCTCGTACGGATCGCCGTTACGCCGCAGGAAGCCCGCGATCGTGGGCGCGGTATCCCGGACTGCGATCGCGTCGATCGGAACGCCCATCGCCTTCAGCCGCATCAGTTGCGGCGCCTCGGCGATGCACGGGATGCACCAGCTCGCGAATATGTTGAGCAACCGTGGCTTGCCCTGGCGAAACGAAGCCGTGGTCAGGCCGGGCTTGCCCGGGACCATCGCCGGCAACGCGAATTCCGGGACAGGCTTGCCGACCATTGCCGAACGAACGGTCTTTTCGGCAGGTCGGATCAGGCCGCTTGCGACCACGGCGAAAAGCAGCGCGAAGATCGTCAGCGGCCCCCAGAGTGCGAAACGCTTCATGCCCAATATGCCCGTATCGCAGCCCGCCGCTCGCGCCGCACTCGCCCGAGCAGCGACAGCGCGCCGCCCAGCGCGATCAGTACACCGCCAAACCAGATGAGCGTCACGAACGGCTTCCACCACAGCCGGAGCTGCCACCGGCCCTGCCCGTCCGGCTGGCCGAGCACGGTATAGAGCTGGCCGTCGAGAACCGTTAGAATCGCGGACTCGTTGGTGCTTGTCGGCGGATTGGCAAAGAAGCGGAGTTGCGGACGCAGTATCGTTTCGCGGCTGCCGCGCGTGGCGGTCAGACGCGCTTCCAGCGCCGTCCAGTTCTCGCCGATCTTCGGCGAGATTCCGTCCAGCGTCACGGTGTACGGTCCGACCCGCGCCGGCTCGCCCGCCCGAACCGCGACCAGCGTTTCCTGCGTGAATGCGCTGTCCGAGGCCATCCCCGCGAGGCTTACCGCAATGCCGAGATGCGCGACGACCATGCCGTAGGTGAACAACGGAGTGCGCTTGAGGTTGCGCTTCCACAACGGCGCGACGCTGGCAACGGCGAGACCCGCGGCGAGCGACAGCCCTGCCCAGGGCAGCACGCCCGGCCGGACGAACAGCAGTGCGAATGCCGCGACCAGCGTCGCGCCGATCGGCAGCATCACCCTGCCAAGCACCGCCTTCGCATCGTCGCGCCGCCAGCGCAGCAATGGTCCGGCCGCCATCACCGCGACCAGCAGCAGCGCGATCGGTCCCGCGGCCTTGTTGAAGAACGGCGGTCCGACCGATAGCTGCACGCCGAAGCTGGCCGCGACGATCGGATAGAGCGTGCCGATCAGGACGATCCCGAGAATCACCGACAACAGCAGGTTGTTCGCGACCAGACCGCCCTCACGGCTGACCGGATCGAAGGTCGTGCCCGCGCGGACGGTGCCGATCCGCACGGCGAACAGCGCGAGCGCACCGCCGATATAGATGGCCAGCAACGCCAGGATGAACGCACCCCGTTCCGGGTCGACCGCGAAGGCATGGACGCTCGTCAAGATGCCGGACCGCACCAAAAACGTGCCGATCATCGACATCGAGAAGGCGACTACCGCCAGCATGATCGTCCAGGCGCGCAGGCCGTCTCGCGTCGCCAGCACGGTCACCGAATGGAGCAGCGCGGTTGCCGCGAGCCACGGCATCAACGAGGCATTCTCGACCGGATCCCAGAACCACCAGCCGCCCCAGCCGAGCTCGTAATAGGCCCAATAGCTGCCCGCCGTGATGCCAAGGGTCAGGAATATCCAGGCGATCAGCACCCAGGGCCGCATCGCCTTGGCGAACGCCGGCCCGACGTCCCGGGTGACCAATGCGCCAACCGCGAACGAGAACGCGACCGATAGGCCGACATAGCCAACGTAAAGCGTCGGCGGATGGAACGCCAAGCCGGGGTCCTGCAACAGCGGGTTGAGCCCGAGGCCATCGGCGGCAGCGGGGTTGAGCCGCGCGAACGGGTTCGAGGAGAACAGCAGGAACGCGTAGAAGCCGAGCGCGATCATCGCCTGTGCACCGAGCGTGGCGGTCAGCGTCCGCTCGGGCAGCGAGCGCTCGAAGATCGCGACCGCGCCGCCGGCCAGCCCGAGGATCGTCACCCAGAGCAGCATCGAGCCCTCGTGATTCCCCCAGGCGCCGGCGAACTTGTAGAGCCACGGCTTGGCAGAATGGCTGTTCTCGACGATCAGTTTCACCGACATGTCGGAGTCGAGGAACAGCTCGATCAGCAGCGCCATCGCCAGCAGCGCGAGCAGGCCCTGGACGATCGCTACCGGCCGGACCGCCGCGGCGACGTCGTCTCGATCTCGCACGATACCGATCGCGGCCATCACCAGCTGCAACGCCGCGAGCGCGCCTGCGAACCAAAGCGCGGCGAGGCCGGCTTCGGCGATCACTGCTTGGCGTCCGGTTCGAGCGACTTGGTCTCGTGCATCTTGCCGGCCATTTCCGGCGGCATGTATTTCTCGTCGTGCTTGGCGAGCAGGTTCGACGCGACGAAGCCGCCATTGGGCTGGAACTGCCCTTCGGCGACGACGCCCGATTTCTCGCGGAACAGGTCGGGGACGATGCCGGCGAAGACGACCGGGGTCGTTGCCTGCCCATCGGTGACGACGAAGTGCACGGTGATCCCGTCCGCGGCGCGCTTGACCGAGCCGCTCTCCACCATCCCGCCCAGCCGCACCGCACGCCCGAGCGGCAGTCCGTCGCGGCGCACGTCGGACGGCGCATAAAAGAATGCAGCCTGATCCTTGAGGGCTGACAGCGCGAGCAATCCCGCGACTACGACCGCGCCAAGCGCCAGCAGGGCGAGCGTCAGGCGCTGATGCTTCGCCTTCATCGCTCGGCCTTTCGCATTGCCAGATAGCTGAGCAGCGACAGAATCGCACCGCCACCCAGCGTCATCACGTACGCAGCGGTCACGAATGGCCAAGGGTTCATGCGCCCACCTTCAAGATCTGGCCATCCGACGCATGCGTGCTTCGGACTTTGCGACGGCCAGCATCGTCCGCATGCGCATCAACACGATCCCGGCGAACACGAACGTGAACCCGGCCAGCATGATCGGCAGCGGCCAGAGGATCGAGCCGGCGATCGTCGATTGCGTGAGCCCTATGCTCGGCCCCTGGTGCAGCGTGTTCCACCATACCACCGAATAGCGGATGATCGGCAGCAGCACCGACCCGGCGATCCCGTACAGCGCCGGCACACGCCCGTCGCCACCCCGATCCGCATCGGCCTTCGCGAGCGCCATGTAGCCGAGATAGACGAAGAACAGCAGCAGCATCGAGGTCAGCCGGCCATCCCATTGCCACCACGTCCCCCAGGTCGGCCGTCCCCAGATCGAGCCGGTCATCAGGCAGAGCGCCGCGAACACTGCGCCGGGCAGCGCGATCGCGCGCGCGGCAACGCTGGCGAGCGGATGGCGCCAGACGAGGAACATGATGCTGGAGATCGCGATCCCGCTCCATCCGCCCATGCCGAGCCAGGCGGCAGGCACGTGGATATAGAGGATGCGGACCGTCTCGCCCTGGAGATAGTCCGGCGGGGTCTGCGTGAGGCCCGCCCAGCAGCCGACCGCGATCAGCGCGACGCCTGCCCAGAAGAGCGCTGGCGTCAACGGCTTGGCGATCTTCAGGAAGCGCGCGGGGTTTGCGAAGGCATGCAGGGTGGCCACTGGAGATAGCCATTATGGCAACATCACGAGGCTGTCACCTCGGACTTAAGGCCCCTCTCCCCGCCGGGAAGAGGGCGGACTTGCCGGAGAGAGGGCGAACTCAAAGCCCCTCTCCCCGGCGGGGAGAGGGAGGGGCCCGCCGCACGTGCGGTGGGAGGGTGAGGGGGAGTGAGGCTCGGGCGTTATCCCAACCACCCCTCATCCGGCGCCTTGCGCCACCTTCTCTCCGGTGGGGAGAAGGATATCAGCGGCCGATCAGGCGTTTCGCGATGCTGTCCGCAACGTCCGAGATCGGCTGGCCGGTGCGGTCGCTCTCGTTCCACACTTCGATCAGGCGCTCGGGGATGCGTGCGATCCGCGCCTTCACCTCGGCCTCGTCGCCATGGCCTAGATATTCCAGGCCGACGTTGATGATGCCGCCTGCGTTGATCACGTAATCCGGCGCATACAGGATACCCCGATCGTGCAGCCGGCCACCGTCCTCGCGAACGCTCAGCTGGTTGTTCGCGCCGCCCGCGACGACCTTAGCCTTCAGTGCGGCGATCGACATCTCGGTCAGGATTGCACCCAGCGCGTTCGGGCTGAAGATGTCGGCGTCGGTCGTCAGGATCGCCTCGGCCGCCACCGCGGTCGCGCCGAGTTCACCCGCCAGCTTCTGCGCACGGCCCTCGTCGACATCGGCCAGCGTCAGCACTGCGCCGTCCTTGGCCAGCAACCGAGCAAGCCCGCCGCCGACCGAACCGACCCCCTGGATCGCGACGCGGACGCCCTTCATGTCGGTCGCGCCGAGGCCACGCTGAGCCGCCGCCTTCACGCCGAGATAGATGCCCAGCGCGGTGTACGGCCCAGGATCGCCGCCTGCAGCGCCGCTAGCGACCGGCAGCCCGGAAACGTAGCGTGTCTGGCTGGCGATCACCTTCATGCGCTCTTCGGACATGCCGACGTCCTCGGCCGTGACGTAGCGCCCGCCGAGCGAGTCGACCGCGCGGCCAAACGCCTCGAGCTGCGCGGTGGTGATGACATCGCCGGGCTTTGCCGCAAGGACGACGCCCTTGCCGCCGCCCAGCTCGAGACCGGCCATCGCGTTCTTGAAGCTCATGCCGCGCGACAGGCGCAATGCGTCGGTCACCGCGCGGCCATTGTCCGCATAATGCCAGAAGCGTGCGCCGCCGGCTGCCGGCCCGAGCTTGGTCGAGTGCACCGCGATCACCGCGTGCAGACCCGATTCGGGATCGGTGAAGGCATGAACGCCCTCGTGCTGGTCGAAATCGGGAAGGTCCCAAACCGCTGTCATCGCCGGCTCCGTCAGGAAGAATAAAATTACCGGGATGTGAAATATTATTTTCCGGCCGGTTTTACCAGCCCAAAGCGCCCGCATCGGGGAAGCTCAGGAAAATAAGGAAATAATGGGGCGACCGACGGGACTTGAACCCGCAACATCCGGCATCACAAGCCGACGCTCTAACCAATTGAACTACGACCGCCGCGTAGGCGTCGCCCCTAGCGGGGGTCGTCGCCATCCGTCAACCGCCGACTTGCAAAAACCTGTCAAAAACGTCCTTCGATCGCGAGCCGATAGCCGTTCGGTCCGCTGACGAACCCGGCCTGTTCGAGCTTCTGGCCGGCGAGCGGATCGGACGGACGCAACGACAGTTCGGCGCGGTACGTGCCGCCACCTTCGATCCGGAGCGCGATCCCCTCGGTGCCGGCCTGGCTCGTCAGCGGCAGGAGCAAGGCGGAGCCGTCGCAGCGTGCAGTGCCACTCACCGACTGCGGCAGCGCGATCCCGCCGACATCGCCGGCGAGCGTCGCACGGACCCGGCCCTCGGCAGCTTCGCACTGGCCGTCACGGAAGCGCACCGACACGTCATCGAGGTCGAGCGCGGAGACCGGCACCGGCGCGAACAGCCGGCCGGTCGCGACCGTCGCGGTCATGTGATCGACCCCGAAGCCATGGCGACTGACGCTCGCCGACCCGCTTATCGGTTTGGCGGACACCGATTCGGGACCAGCGAAGACGATCGTCGCGCGACCGACCAGCAGCGGCAGTGGCGACAGTCGCGCGTGCAGGTCGCCGAGCGCCAGATCGCCGAACCGTGCTTCGGTCAACGTCGCACCCCAGATCGTCCCCGACACGCGCCGTGCCACCAGTCCTTCGTCGCCGACGCCGACCCAGCCAAGTACCGCGCGCATCGGCAGGAAAACGATCAGCGCGATCAGCAGCATACCGCCGAACAGCGCAGTCGGCCCTGTGCGCAAACGGATACGCCTCATGCCGCACGTGCCTTCAACGTGAGCGCGACGCCGACCGTCTTGTCGCCCTTGTCGGTCATCGCGACCGAATCGACCAGAATGCCCAGCCGTTCGAGCCGCGCCAGCCATGCGACGAGCGCCGCGGGCCGCGCCGACTGGATGCTGACGCGAACACGATCCGCGCCATCCTGATCGAGCGACGCCAGCGCAAAACCAGCCTGGTCCGCGTCGGCGCGCACCGCGTCGGCGAGCGTGCCGGTCAGCGGCGTAGCGCGGGACCGCTGGATATCGCGCAACGTCGCGACCTGTGCCTGCGTTTCGCCCAGCCGCGTGACGGCGTCGGCATGGCGTTCACGCGCGCTCGACAGGCCGTCGCCGACCGGACGGATGACCAGTGCCCAGAGCAAGGTCAGTACCGCGAGTGCCGCCATCACGAGCAACAAGCGGCGCTCCCGCAGCGAGCGCCCATCGAACCATGTCTTCAGTCCGGTCATCGTCCGCTCCCCGCTGCGCTGCCCGAACCCGGGCTGACCGTGAGTTCTCCCGTCACGCGACCCGCGGCGGCCTGGAATACGCCGGCGCGGACGGTGAAGCCCGCCGCCTCGATCGCGCGCTTGAGATCGGTGGCCAAGGCCTCGCGTTCGACTGCCACCGACAACCGCAGGTCGCCGTTCGCCTGGAAGTCGAGCGCGGTGACTTCGGTTCCGGGGGTGGCACGAACCGCTGCGAACACCCCTGCCGTCGTGTTGGTGAAACCGACCCCCGGCCCACGGACGCGCGAAAGACGTTCGTCGAGCTGGCGGGCGGCGTCGACTACCGTCTCGCCGCGCGGCAGGCCGGCGACGGCAACGGTGTTCGCCTCCGCTTCCAGCGCGTCCGCGCCGAAGCTGTATTTGGCGATCCGGACAAGCGAGATCGCCAGCGTCACGGCCAGGATCGTCAGCGACAACAGCGCTAGCCGTCGGATCAACCCCCAGTCGATCGCGAACCGGCGCCGCCGGGCGAACGGACCCTGGCGCAGGTCGAGCGTAGGCGCCGCGGCGGCAGCAACGATCGCGGCCTCCAGCGTGTCGCGATCGATCGTCGTCGGCGCGGCGCCGCCGGTCACGAGTTCGGTCAGCCGGGCCTCGTCTGCAAACCCGCTCGACGTGCCGCGTACCACACCGCTGCCAGCGACCTCCGCACGGGCATACCCTTCGTCGGGACGTGGCAGGAGCATCGGCGCGGGGATGACGGCGACCGGGTCGATGCCGGCCTCCGCCAACATCCGCAGCCAGTCGCGCATCGTTGCCGCGCCGACCACGCCGATCGGACGGTCGCTCGCTCCCTCGTCGCCGACCGCAACGTGGAGTTCGGCGAGCGGCGATGCGCTTGCCTCGGATGCGAGGATCCGGGCGGCGGCGGTCGCCTGGGCTACCGACCGCGAGGGCAGTTCCGCCCAATGCAGCGTCACCGCATCGGCAGGAGCGATCGCGATCGTCGCGTCGTCGGTCTCGGGGATCCCCTCCCCCTCCCCGGCCACGCGCGCATCGACAACGCGCATCCAGCGAAATCCGGTCTCGCCGGCGGGAAGGAACAGCAAAGTGGTCATGATGGCTCGCCCCATTGCCGCGATACGAGCTGCGCGGGAAGCCGGTTCGCGTCGATCAGCGCACGTTCCTGCATTTGCGTCGTTCCCAGGGTGACGTCGATATCGAGCGTGAACCATTTCGACAGCACCTGCGCGTCCACGCCCGGCGCGATGTTGGCAGCGCCAAGCAACGACGCACCCTTCTGCAATTCGTCGAAGGTCGCATAGCCCTGCACCGGTCGCCGCAGCAGCAATTGCTGGGCGCTGCCGATCGATAGCGTATCGGGATACAGCATCGCCAACAGCACGCTCTGTTCGGGCAACAGCGTGTTGACGTTGATCGGCGCGGGCCGGGCGATCGGCAGCGTGCAGATCCACGGACGGATCTTCGCATAGATTTCGGGCGTCATCCCCGCGACCGCCCGGAGTTCGCTCGGATCGGTCATCAGCGTGCCTGAAGTGCGATACGGCGTCTCGCGACCGAGATACGCACCGTCTTCCGCGCCCATCGGCAGCTGGTCCTGATCGGTGTCGATCCAGTCGGTCGCCCCCGCCGCGACCTGTTCCGCAACCTGGACCGGCACGTCGAGCAAGCGCATCAGGCGGACGAATTGCGGACGGACTTCACCGCGCGCGATGTACACGCCCGGCGTCGTCATGCTCACCAGCGAATTGAGGTTGAAGCAGTTCGCGCCGTCACGGACGCGCGCCGTCGCAAAGCCGCCAGGGACCGGCAGGCCGAACGGCGTGTTGCTCCAGCCGCCGGCCAACGTCACGCGCTTGGGGCTCTGGCCCAGCAGGTTGGAGACGCGGGTGAGCGCCATCGTCTCGGCGGCGAACGCGAATGCGCGCGCCTGTTCGCCGGTCGCCGCGTTTCCCGCCAGCCGCGTCGACAGGCGCAATTTCTCCAGCGCGGCGCCTGCCATCACCGCGATGATCGCGACGAGCATCAGCACGGTGAGCAACGCCGCCCCCCGTTCCTGCCCGCGCTCGGTGGCGCGATCAGGTGCGCGCACCGGGCGTCTCCTGCGATTGATTGCCGGGCAATGGCGTGCCGGGCGGCGGAGTGACCGAAGGGCCCTCGCCATCGGCTGGTGCCGGGACATAGCTGGTGCCGACGAGGAACATCTGGCGGAACTGCGTGCCGTCCTTCCGCACGACCGTGAGTTCCATCGCGTCGGGTAAGGGCCGGCCGCTCGCGCCGTCCCAACGATCGCTCCAGGCACCGGCGATGCGGTAGCGAAGCGCGACCTGGGTGACGTTCGTCAGCAGCGCGGCGGGGGCCAGCGGCTGGGCACCATCGATCATCGGATAGGCGATGCGCTGAAGCGTGCCCCCGTCGACGCGGTAGGCGACTTTCTGCGTACTCGACCGCGCGGCACCATCGATGTTGCTCCACCCGGCCCGGACGAGGCGCAGCATCGGCGTGACGCCCGATCCGCTCTCGCCGACGAAGGCGGGCACGCTGGTGCCGGCCTCGTCGCGCGAGGCACGGTTCGACGCTTGGGCGAGGTCTGCCGAGAGGATCGACATCGTCCGGGTGAGCGCGCTGATGTCGTCGAGCTTGGCGCCGGTGCTGCTCTGCGCCTTCACGCTGAACGACAGGATGGCGACGCCGGCCGCGGCGATCATCCCGAAGATCATCAGCGAGACCATGACTTCGATGAGCGTGAAGCCGGCTTCGGATCGGGGCCGGCTCACATCACCATCCGCGGCGCCGGTCGCACCATCGTCAGGCGGCCGAGCTGGGTGCCGGTCCGGTCGGCGACCGCCACGTCGATTCGCAACACGCTCGATCCGCCGAGCGCGCTGACCTGCCGCGTCCACGTCCAGGCTTGGCCGCCGTTCGTCTCGACGCCGGTCACGCGCCCTGCGGTCGGCGGCTGTGCGGCGGTCACGGCGTCGATCGCGACGTTGCGGGCGACCATCTGCGCGACCAGCGTCTCGTCCAGGATCGACGCGCCGCGGATCGTCGCGCTCTCGAGACGCACGAGCGCCATCGCCGCGAGGCTGAAGACTGCCAGCGCGACCATGATCTCTATGAGGGTAAAGCCGCGCTCAGCCCGCATCGGCGCGCACGCTGCCATCGGCGTCGATATGGACCGTGGCGGCGACACCGCTACGATCGAGCCGGATTTCGGCGGGACGGTCGACGAGTCCGGTCGGGTCGAACGTTACGCGCATCCGGCCGCTGGCGTCGCCGATGCTGGCTTTGGTGCCGTCAATCCAGCGCTCGACGCGCATCGGTTTCTCCGCAATCGGTGTCCAGCCGCCCGCCAGTCGCCGGTCGAAGCCATAGCCGCCGCCGCTGATCCAGACGCTCACCGGGCGTGCTTCGACGATCGCCGAATCATGCGCCGCACGGGTGCGCAGGGCGAAGCGCGTCGCTTCGTCGAGCACGCGGCCCCGCGGGTCCGGCATGACGAGCACGGCCACCGCCGAGGCGAGGCCGATGATCGTGACGACGACCATCAGCTCGACCAGCGTGAAGCCACGTTCGCGCGCACGCGGCAGTGTCCCCGCGTCTGCGGGGGCCCGGTCCAAGGGCTTATTGCCAGCTGCCGATATCGGCATCGATCCCCTCGCCGCCTTCCTTGCCGTCCGCACCGAATGTCCAGACGTCCGCCTCGCCGTGCGCGCCGGGCGAGGCGTAGAGATATGGGTGACCCCAGGGATCGTTCGGGAGCTTCTTGAGGTAGCCGCCACGCTGGTAGCGCGACGGATCGGTCAGGCCGGCGGGCGCCGTAACGAGTGCACCCAAGCCCTGCGTGGTGTTGGGGAAGGTCATGTTCTGGAGCTTGTAGAGTTCCAGCCCGCCCTCGATCTGGGCGATGTCGGCCTTGGCCTTCTGAATGCGCGCGGTATCGCCCGAGGGCAGCACGTTGAGCGCGACGATCGTCGCCAACAGGCCGATGATGACGATCACGACCATCAACTCGACTAGGGTAAAGCCGGCTTCGCGTTTTTTGCGGAGTTCGGGACGTTTCTTGGCTTCGGGACGCATGAACAACCTCATTGTCCGGCCAGCGTGTTGAGCTGGAGGATCGGGAGCAGGATGGATAGCACGATCGTCGCGACGATGCCGCCCATCACGACGATGATCAGCGGTTCGAGCAGCGACAATGCGGTGGCGGTGAAGCGGTCGAACTCGCGTTCGAGATAGTCGGCGGCGCGCTCCAGCATCTCGTCGAGGCGACCGGCGGCTTCCCCCGATGCCGCGAGATACGTCAGCAGCGGCGGGAACACGCCGGCGCGGCGCATGGCGGCGGACAAGCTGCCGCCACCGCGGATCGCGTCGACGATCTGGTCCGAGGCCTGGCGGAGGCGCCGGTTGTGGATCGTGCTGGCCGTCAGGTTGAGGCCGTCGAGCAGAGGCAGGCGGCTTGCGACCATCGTGCCGAGCGTGCGCGCCATCCGGGCTGCGTGAAGGTCTCGGATCAGGCGACCGAGCAGCGGGATGCGGAGCAGCCACCCGTCGAACGCGAGTCGGATCGTCGGGTCCTTCAGCGCCCGCCAACCGGCCAGACCGCCGCCCACGACGATCAGCAGCATGACCCACCAATAGCCGACGAGGAACGCCGAGAACGCCATCACCATCCGCGTGAGCAGCGGGAGTTGCTGGCCGACCGTGTCGAACTGCTCGACCACCTGCGGCACGACGAACATCATCAGCGCGGTGACGACGCCGAACGCGACGAGCGCGAGGATCGAGGGATAGGCGAGCGCGGTGATGAGCTTGCCGCGAATCTCCGCCTGGCGTTCGAGCAGGGCTGCGAGGCGGTCTAGGATGGTCGGGAGCGAGCCCGAACTTTCGCCGGCCGAGACCATCGCGCGATAGAGTGGCGGGAAGCTTTTCGGTTCGCGCGCCATCGCGTCGGCCAGGCGACGGCCTTCGACGACACCGGCGTGGACGTGCTGGACTATCGTTCGGACGCTGTCCTGCTCGGTCTGGCGGGTAATCGTGCGGAGCGACTCCTCCAGTGGCGAGACGCGGTTCAGGGTGGCGAGCTGGCGGGTGAAGAGCGTGAGATTCTTGCCCGACATCTTCGGCGTGCCGAGCTGAAGGCCGAACAGCGGGCGGCCTTTCGACGCCTGTGGCGGCGCGCCGGGGGTGATCTTCACGACGTAGAATTTACGCGCATCGAGCGTGGCACGCGCGACGTCGATGTCCGACGCGGCGACGTGGCCGCGGCGTTCGGCGCCCTTGGTGTCGATCGCGATATAGTCGAAGTCAGCCATCATCCTGCCCTCCCCGTTCCAAGGAGGATCTCTGGGGCGTTACGCATTTTCGACGACTTCGGTGGTGTCGCGGCGGGATACCCGGACGGCTTCCTCCGCCGTCGTCTGGCCGGAGAGGACGAGGTCGCGCGCGGACTGTGCGAGGTTCGGAGATTTGGCGAAGGCGTGTGCCGTGATTTCGGATTCGTGGCCGTCGGTGTTGATCAGGCGGCGGATGGTGTCGTCGATGCGGACCGCCTCGAAGACGCCGATGCGGCCCTTGTAGCCGGTCTGGTTGCAGTCTTCGCAGCCTTGCGCGACGTAGACGATCGCGTCGGGCGCAATGCCGAGCAGCGGGGCTACCGTGTCCGACGCGGGCACGGCCCTGCGGCAGGTTGGGCACAGCCGCCGGACGAGGCGCTGGGCGATCACCGCGCGCAGCGTCGACGCAAGCAGGAAGCTTTCGACCTTCATGTCGCGCATGCGCGTGATCGCGCCGATCGCGTCGTTGGTGTGGACCGTCGACAGGACGAGATGGCCGGTGAGCGACGCCTGCACCGCGATCTCGGCGGTCTCGCGGTCGCGGATTTCACCGACCATGACGACGTCGGGATCCTGTCGCAAGATCGCGCGCAAGCCCGCCGCGAAGGTGAGGCCGACCTTCGGGTTGACCTGGGTCTGGCCGACGCCGTCGACGGCGTACTCGACCGGGTCCTCGACGGTCAGGATGTTGCGGCTGCCGTCGTTGAGCAGGCGGAGCGCCGCGTAGAGCGAGGTGGTTTTGCCCGAGCCGGTCGGGCCGGTGACGAGGATGATCCCGTTGGGTTCGCTCAGTGCTTCGTTCAGCAGTGCGAACAACGCGGGCGGCAGGCCGAGCGCCTCCAGGTCGATGCCGGCGTTTTCCTTGTCGAGGATACGCAGCACGACGCGTTCGCCGGCGCGCGAGGGCAGCGTCGAGACGCGGACGTCGAGCAGCTTTCCGCCCAGCGTCAGCCCCATGCGGCCGTCCTGCGGCACGCGGCGCTCGGCGATGTCGAGGCGGGCCATCACCTTGATGCGGCTGACGACGACCGGCGCGACGTTGGGTGGCATGCGCAGCGTCTCGCGGAGCACGCCGTCGATCCGCATGCGGACGACGAGGCCGGTCTCGTAGGGCTCGATGTGGATGTCCGACACGCCGTTGCGGGCGGCGTCGGCGATGATGCCGTTGATCAGCCGGATCGCAGGCGCGTCGTCGGCGGTGTCGAGCAGGTCCTCCGCGGTCGGCATGTCGCCGGCGAGCAGGTCGAGTTCGTCGCCCATCCCGACCGCGGCTAGCGCGTTGGCTTGGCCGTCCATCGCGTAGACGTTCGAGAGAAGGCGGTCGAACGCGACCTGCTCGACGAAGGTGACGTCGAATGGGCGCGCGAGATAGCGGCGGAGCTCGAGTAGGACTTTGGGATCGGCGCCGGCGCGCATCGCGACGGTGAGGTGAGAATCGGTGTCGGTGTGATCGACGACGACGCCGAACTTTCGGGCGAAGGCGTAGGGGATCGTGATCTGGGGGAGCGTTGCCGATGATGACGCTTCACTGCTCCCCTCCCGCTCGCGGGAGGGGTTGGGGGAGGGAATGACATACCCCTCGATTGCGTCGTCCGTGATCAAGGCAGCCCCTCCCCCGACCCCTCCCGCAAGCGGGAGGGGAGTAGACGCGCCGATCTCGTGGCCTTCGCGGATGATCATTTCCTGGGCCGCACGACCATCGTCGAGGTCCGCACCGGGACGGCGATGCGCGGGTCCTCGATGCTGCCCGGGATCGGACCGGACGGGATCGGCGGCGCCGCGCCCATGTAATCGCGGACGAGCTGGTCGATCGACGGCTCCACGCCGGGCTCCTGCAGCCCCTGTTGCAGGCGGACATAGCCGTAGCGCTGCTCGGTCAGGCGGCGGCTGTCTTCCGCGGTGCGCAGGATGGTCGGACGGATGAAGATCATCAGGTTCGTCTTCGAACGCTGCTTCGCCTTCGAGGTGAACAGGTGGCCGAGCACGGGCAGGTCGCCGAGCAGCGGAATCTTCTCGATCGTCCGGCGTTCGTTGTCGTCGAGCAGGCCGCTGATCACCGCGATCTGGCCGTCGTCGACGGTCCGGACGGTCTCCACCTCGCGCTTGTTGAGGATCAGGTCGCTGTTGTCGCTCGATACCGGGCCGGCGATCGAGCTGACCTCGAGGCGCAGGTTGAGCTTCACCGTTCCCGACGAATTCACCTGCGGCCGCACGGTCAGTTCGATGCCGACATTCTGGCGCTGCGTGGTGCGGAAGGCGTTATCGAAATTGGTGCTCAGCGCCTGCCCCGTGGTGATCGGGATCTCCTGACCGACGAGGCTGTGCGCCTCCTGGTTGTCGAGCGTGACGAGGTGCGGGACCTGGAGGAGGTTCGAGGTCGTGTCGCTCTTCACCGCGTTGATGATCGCGCCGAAGAAGGTGCTGCCGATCTTGCCGCCGAACCCGCCAAAGCCGCCCGCCGCGCCGAGGATCGAGGCGATCGCCGACTGCTGGAGCGTGTCCGCTGCCGCGCTGGTGTTCTTGGTCGTCGTCGTGCTGCCATCGGTGTTGGTGGTCGTGGTGCTCGACGTGTTGAGCTGGGTCGCGCCGATCGCACCGGCGATCTGCAGGATGTTGGGCGCGGAATTGGCGAAGGTCGACGCGCCGAATGCACCGCCGCTGGGATCGCCGATGAGGAACTGCGCGCCGAGCGTCCGAGCGGTGGAATCGGAGACTTCGGCGACGATTGCCTCGACGAGCACCTGTTCACGACGCGTATCGAGCTGGCGGACGACTTCGTTCAGCTGACGCTGGATCTCGGCGGGGGCGGCGATGACGATCGCGTTGGCGCCGGCAAACCGCGTGACGACGGCGGCGGTCTTGCCGCCCGCTGCCGTGATCGCGGCCTGGCCCGAACCGGAAGACCCGCTCGAGCTAGGTCCCGATTGCGGGATCTGTGGCTGCGAGACGTTCGACTGGCCGCCCGCGTTGCCGTTGGTGCTGCTCGATCCGAAATTGGAACGGGACAGCGCCGTTTGCGTCGGTTGTGTCGGGGTCTGGCCGACCAGTTCCTGGAGCACCGGCAGCAATTGCTCGGCATCGGCGTTCTCGAGGAAAACGACCTTGATCTCGGTACCGTTGCGCGCCTTCTGGTCGAGGTCGGCCGCGACCTGCGCCAAGCGTGCGACAGTGGTTGGATCGCCACGCAGCGCAACCGCGTTCGAACCCTCGACGGCAACCACGGAAGCGCTCGGGCCGGTCGCGGCCGCCCCGCCCTGCCCGCCGCCGGTGCCCGTACCGATCAGGCCCTGCAAGGCAGTCGCGATCTCCTTGGCGCTGGCGTTCTTGAGCGCGACGACGCGGGTCGACGACGTATCGGTGTCGATCCGGCGGAGAACCTCGCGAATGCGGCGGATATTGTCGGCGAAGTCGACCACGACGAGGCTGTTGCCGCCACGGTTCGCACTGACCGAGCCTTGCGCGCTGACGAGCGGGCGGACGGTCTCGACCGCGGACTGCGCGTCGATCGCGCGGAGGCGGACGATCTCGGTGACATAGCTGTTGCGGGCCGCCCCCGCGACGCCGATCCGGCTTGGCTGCGAGGCGGCGTTGTCGAGCGGCTGGACGCGGAACGCGCCGTTCGAGGTCGGCACCGCGACGAGGCCGTTGGCGCGCAACGTCGACAGGAATATCTCGAAATATTCGGAGCGCGACAGCGGACGATCGGTGACGACCGTCACCTTGCCGGCGACGCGGTTGTCGATGATGAACGTGCGGCCGGTGACCTTGGCGGCATCGGCGATGAACGCGCGGATATCGGCGTCGCGGACGTTGAGCGTGGTTTGCGCATGGACACTGGCGGCCAGCGCGAGCGCGACGACGGGACCGATAATAAGCTTTTTCATTGGGCCATTTTCATTGGGGAGGCGCGATCGTGATGGCGAGCGGCAGGGTATCCCGGCCGCGTTCTACGGTGATGGGGACGTTGCCGCCGCCGGCGAAATCCTTGGTGACCCGGTCGAGATCGCCGGGGCCGGAAACGGGTCGGCCACCGATCGAGGTGACGACGTCGCCGTCCTTGAGCCCGGCCGAACGAAACGCATTGCCCGAGCCCTGCGCGCGGACGGTGAGCCCGCTGATGCGGCCGCCATCGATACGCGGGATGAAGCCGATCTCGCTGCGGAGTTGCGCGACCGGAATGCCGACGACCGGGGCCGCTGCGCCAGCCGGCGCGGCGCCTGGGACCACGGGCGTGACGGCGCCCGACTGATCGAGGAACAGGTCCTCGTCAGCGCCGCCCCGGTCGATCGTGACGTGATCGAACGCAACTGCCTTCAGACGGACGCCGGGTTGGATCTCATCACCTACCCCGACGCTCTGCTGAACGCCGTCGGGACCGGCGATGATCGCCGAACTGCGGCCCATCGCCTCGTCCATCCGCGTGCCGAACAGCGTGAGTTGCAGCGACGTCACCGTCGCGGGCGCACCGGCGGCGCCCCCCAGACGGAAGAACGGATCGAAGCTGCGCAATAGATCGGCGGGCGATCCGACGACCATCGGCGCGGCCGGGCGCCAATCGCCAAGCGGCGTGATGGGGGTAACGACCGTCCAGACGAGCCGCGCGCACTGCACCCCAAGGCCGGCGAGCAGCGCGAGTTCGACGACACTATAGACATTCACGACCGGCATCCGCCGCAAGATACGGCGCGCCCGCGCGTCCAGCTTCAATCGCATGCGCGACCCATCCCAATTTCCGGCTCTCTTGCACGTAGGCATGCCATGTTACAATTCCGCGTCAATGGCTTGCGCGTCGATAGCGGATGTTTCGCGGGGTAGCGCTCCGCGTTTCGGCTTGGCAGAAGACGCGGATGCCCGAGCAAACTCCTTCCAGCGGCTCCGGCCTGCCCCCCGAACCGGTCATCGCGCGGCTGTCCGTGCCCGGCGTGCAGCGCGTACCGAGCGCGAAGCTCGATTTGTTCGTACGGCGCGACTTCCTGCCGTCGGACCTGTGTGCCGCGTTGATCGAACAGATCGACGCGGTGCGGCGCCCGTCGACGATCTCCGATTCGAACGGCGATGCGAACTACCGGACCAGCGAGACCGGCGACCTTTCGCCGATCGACCCGATGACGATCGAGGTCGAGCGCCGGATTGCCGCGCTGACCGGACTCGACCCGGTCCACGGCGAACCGCTCCAGGGCCAGCGCTATGCCGTCGGTCAGGAGTTCAAGGGCCATACCGATTATTTCGAGCCGAACGGCGTCGATTATCAGCGCTATTGCGGGGTTGCGGGCAATCGGACGTGGACCGTCATGATCTACCTCAACCAGCCGGACGCCGGCGGCGCGACGCGCTTCAAGGCGATCGACAAGATCGTCCAGCCGGAAACGGGCAAGCTGCTGGCGTGGAACAACCGGCGCGCCGATGGGAGCATGAATCCGGCGACGCTGCATCACGGCATGAAGGTGCGTGCAGGGGTCAAGTATGTGATCACCAAATGGTTTCGCGAGAAGCCGTGGGGCTAGGCTTGGTCGAGGGCCATGATTGGTCCAGCGAGAACGGACGGCTTGGCGCAGCGGCAACTCGTGCGCCTCAGCACCTAGCACTCTCAAAGCACCTCCCCGGCGAAGGCCGGGGTCCAGTTGGGCAACTTTGCTGACGGAGGACGGCGTTACGTTATGCCGACCTTTCCAACTGGGCCCCGGCCTTCACCGGGGAGGTCCCCTTCTTAGGGGGCTGGTCGCTCCGGCTGCGCTCGCCTCTGGAGCTCAACCTGAACGACCGCCCCCTTCCTCAGAAGGTCGTGCTGATCCCCAGCGTGAACACCTGGCCCAGATTATACCGGTTGATGTACACCTTGTTGCCGTTCTCGAACGTCTGGCCCTCGGTGAAGCGCGTCTTGGTGAGGTTGCGTGCCTCGGCCTTCACCTCGAACTTGGCGCCGCGCAGTTCGACCCCCTGGCGGGCGACGAGATCGAGGCGAATGCCGGGCTTCTCGATGATGTCCGGCAGGAAGCCCGTGCCGCCGAGGTTCGACGGGCCGCGGTTGGTCACGCGGTCACTGGCGTAGTTGAACAACACCGTGATCTGCGACAGCGACTTGGTGTCCTCCAGCCCGAGCTGGACGTTGACCAGATGGTCCGACTGGCCGGTGAGCGGCGCACCGTCGCGGAAATTACCCGTGGCCGGCGCGAACCCGGTCTGGCAGCCCGCGACCTTGGTCGTCTGGTCCACCACGTTCGGGACGCAGCTGCCGTCCACCGTGATCGACGACTGCGTATAGGTGTAGTTGGCGATGAACAGCAGGCGGCGCGTCGCGAAGAAATCGCTGCCGAGCGTGTCGAGCGGCACGTATTTCTGGAACTCGACCTCGCCGCCGTACAGCTTGGCCTTGGGCAGGTTGGTGAAGCCGGTCTGGAGACGATCGTCGGCGCCGGTATAGAACCCGACCTGCTCGATCGGCTTGTCGATCCGCTTGTAGAACGCGCCGAGCGTAAATCGCTGGTCACGCGCGAAGAACCATTCGTAGCGCGCATCGAGATTGTAGAGCTTGGTATCCTGCAACAGCGGGTTACCGAAGAACAGGCGATCCGATTCGGGATCGCGGAACTGCTGTGGTGCAAGCTCGCGAAACTGCGGGCGCGAGATCGTCTTCGACGCGCTCGCACGAAGCTGCATGTCGGGCGCGAAGTTCCAGGTCAGCGTCGAGGCCGGCAGGAAATAGTCGTTCTTCAGTCGCGTCGTGGTCGCACCGATCGGGGTAACCCGCTCGTCCGCCGTCTCGTAGCGCACGCCGATCGTCGCGCGGACACCGTCGGTCGCCTCGGCCTCGGCCTGGACATAGCCCGCGTGGATCCGAAGCGACGCATCATATTGATACGCACCGAGCGGGGTGTTGAACTGCAATTCGAGCGAGTTCAGCGGATCGTTGGTATCGATCGCGAGCAGGTAATCCGGACGGAGCAGATTGTACGGATAGCCCGGCGCGGTGCCGCCACCGCGCGGCGTCTGGTAGTTGAACTGGAGACGCGACGACGTGCGCTTCGTATCCGAGTAGAAATAGCCGGTCGACAGCGTCATCGGCCGCTCGGTCGACAGCTTGTACGCGGCATCCGCCTGACCGCTGTAGAGGTCTTCCTTCAATTCGCTGAAGATGATCGACGCGAATGGCGAGAAGCGCTGCGTCACCTGGTAGGCGCCGTTGCACTGCGCGCCGCCGGTCCCGTTCGGATCCTGCACGGTGATGGGCTGGCCGGTCGTGGTAGTGTTCGAGCAGAGATAGTCGAACTGCCGCTCGTACGGCGCATTGCGCTTCGAGTTGGCATAGGCGCCGCGGAGGTCGAGCGTCAGCGCGTCGGTCGGCTTGAACGCGCCGACCAGCTGACTCTCGAACAGCTGGCGTTCGAACCAGTTGGTGTTCTGCTGGAAACGCAGGCCGCTCGAGTTGTTGTAGGTGGTCGCCGCCGATCCACGCGCCTGCTTCAGCGTGTCGTGGATATAGACGTTGGTCAGCTTGATGCTGTTCTCGCCGAACTCGTAGCCGACGCCGATCAGCGCGTTGGCGACGATCCGGTTGTCGGTCAGCAGGGTCTGGAAATCGTTGCGGAGCAGACCTTCGTTGGTGACCGAATCCTGCTGCGTGATGCTGCGGGTGCGGAAGGTATTGCTCGCGCTGACCGACGCGATCACGCCGAGGCGGCCCGAACCGATGTCGAACACCGAGCCGCCGCTGATCTCGCCCGAGAAATTGGCGGGGAGCTGGTTGTTGCGCTGGAGCAGCGAGGTCGAGGCGTTGCTGAGCGTCGCGGCCTGTGCCGCGGAGATGTTGCCGGTGCCGCTCGGTGCGTTCTTGATGAAGCTCGGCACTTTCCGCGTGCCGTCGTCGAAGCCGATCCAGTCGGCATCGCCACCATAATAGGTGTAGCCGAGTTCGCTGGTGGTCGCGGTGTCGGCCGAGACCGAGCCGCCGAACGACAGGAAGTTCTTGTCCGGGATCGCCTTGGTCGTGAGGTTGATCACGCCGCCGCCGAATTCACCGGGATAGTTCACCGAATAGGTCTTCTGGACCAGCGCGGAGCCGACGATCGTGGTCGGGAAGATGTCGAGCGGCACCGAGCGACGCAGCGGCTCGGGGCTCGGCAGTGGCGAGCCATTCAGCAGCGACGACGAGTAGCGGTCGCCGAGACCGCGGACATAGACGAAGCCGTTGCCGACGATGCTGAGACCGGTGACGCGCGACAGCGCGCCGGCGATGTCGCCTTCGCCGGTGCGCGCGATGTCCTCGGTCGACAGGACCGAGACGACCTGCGGAGTCGCGCGGACGAAATTCGGGATGTTGCGGCCGACGACAACGATGTCCTCGCCGCCATTGGGATCATAGCCCGGCGCCGACACTTCGGCTTGCGCTCCGGCAGCCTGGGGCGCGGAGGTGTCCACCGGCGTCGAGGTCGGACCGGTCTGCGTCGTCGTGGCGGGTGGCGAGACAGCTGGAGCCGGTGCGGCGCCGCCGGTCTGGGCGAGCACGGCCGGCGCGACCAGCTGCGAGGTCAGGAGAAGTAAGGTGGCATAGCCGAAGCGCGTTTGCATGGCCGAATATCCAGATCAGGGGGTCTATGGGCGAATGCCGGGGTGGTCTTTGGAACCACCCCGGCATCGCTGCTCACATCATCGACTGCGGAGAGCCGACCGGAGGCGTCACCGGCCGTTGCAGTTAAAGTAGACCGACGTGAAGATCGGCGGGCCCTGGTCCTGCTTCGAGGCATCGGCCGCGCGGATCGTCGAGCGATCGGCCTGGCTAGTTTCCTGCGCGATCAGGTTGAGGCAGGCGACGGTCGCAGGCGACTTCACGATGCCGTTGATGAAGCGCATGTCCGAACCACCGCGCTGGCGGATCGCGGCCGGCGCAAGCGCTGTCTGGACGAACGTGAAGTTCGAATACTGACCGAACGTGCGTGGCAACAGGTCCTCGGCACCGTTCGAGTCGATCTCGGTCGAGAACGAGTCGGCGGTCGCACCCAGCAGGCGCTGTGCGGCGATGATGAACTGCATGAAGCCGCGATACCCGTTGTCGATATCGTAGCCGTCGTCGTCTGCGCCGGTGACCGCGAAATACTTGATGTTCGTGGTGCCGCCGAAGATCTCGATGCCGTCATCGGCCGAGTTGTGGCTCTGGACGTGATCGATCGTCGTGCCCGAACCGGTGCCGCCGAGCGTCAGGCCCTGGAGCTCGTTGCCATCGCTGATCGCGATGCCGCTGTAGCGGATCTGGACATACTGCATCGTGCCGCTGTTGTCGGCTGCGGTCGGGCCACCGTAGAAGCGCCCGGTGACGCCTTCGATCGCCTGCTGGCAGGTCGTGCTCGTGCCGCCGGCGTTGTTCGGACCGGTACCCGTGGCGCAGACCGCGACGGGGGCGCGGCCGAGCAGGATGATCCCGCCCCACTGGCCCTGCGTCGCATCGCTGACGCCGTTGGCGGTCAGGTTCTGCTGCGACGTGAAGATGATCGGCGCGTCGCGCGTGCCGACCGCACTGATCTTCGACCCGCGATTGACGAGCAGGAGATCGGCGGTGACTTCGGTCGAGTCCGCGGCGACGACGACGCCCGGTGCGATCGTCAGCGTCACGCCGGTATCGGCACCGGTCGTGCCGACATCGGCGCCGACTTCGGTCTGGCCACGCAGGCGGTAGAACACGCCGGCGATCTTCGGCAGCGTCAGGCTGGACGTGATGTTGGTCGGCAGGCGGCAGGCGCGGAACGTCTGGACCAGGCCGTCGTCGATCGTGCCGGTCGGGCACGCCGCGGTCGACCCGCCAGCGCCGACGGCGGGAACCGCGGTGCAACGCGCGGTCGTGCTACCGCCGAACTCGGCGGACGTGGAGGCGCAGGTCCAGCCCTGGAACGCGGTGTCGGTCGGGCCGTTGAGCGCGCCGACAAAGTTGGTGCTGGCGAAGAACGGGTTGATCGACGACGGGTCGGTCGCGGTCGTGGCGGACGTCGCGGCGGTCGGGTACACGCCGGTCAGGACGTTGGTGCCGCTGACGTTGTTGCTGGTGCCAGCGTTGACGATCGCAAGCTGCTCGTCGGCGCTGATCGTGATCGTACCGTCCGAGCGGCCGCCCGAGGTCGAGGCGAACTGCGCGGCCGTGATCGCCGATGGGGTCGGCGTCGGGGTGGACGGCGTCGGGGTCGGCGTGGCCGGCGGGGTGATGATCACCGTGCCTGCGCCCGGCGAAGCGACGTCGTCGGCGCCACCGCATGCGGTGAGTGCGAGGCAGGCCGTGCCGGTCAGCAGGATCGTGCCGAGGCGAGTAAAGCTGGTCATGCGAAGGACTCCCGAGTCGTACCGTTGTGTGTTCGGATCGACCCAGGCTCCCCCCTGCCGACCGTGAGTTGGCGGTTAGGCTGGCCAGATGACGCTGCGATGCGATTTCGGTGACGCTTGCGTGACGATGATATGACGGTTCGATGACGGCCGATCGGGGCGCTTAAGGCCCACGGGGTTGAAAACCGCGCTATCGAACACATCTCTTCCGATCCGGCGCGCGATGATTTACAGGCGCTGCCAGAGTCACTGCCCACGCATTCCTGCGTGCGGACGGTCAGACCGATATTACAGGATTATCTCACGACAATGGCCTCTTTCAAGGACCCCAGCTTCCAGGACCGTACGAGCAGCGCAGCCGCCGCCAAGCAGAAGGCGCTCGAAGCGCTGCGTGCCAAGCCGCCGATCGACGAAGCCGTAGTAGCCGAGCGCCTCGCCGCGCGTGAGGCCAAGGAATTGGCCGAGCGCGAGAAGCGCGCTGCCAAGCGTGCTGCAGAGGATGAGGCCAAGGCTGCGAAGAAGGCCGAGGCCGAGGCTGCTGCTGCTAAGAAGCGCGAGGCCGAGGCCAAGGTCGAACTGACCGATGCCGAGAAGAAGGCGATTCGTGACGCGAAGTATGCGGCGCGGAAGAACAAGAAGAAGTGATTTTGGGGCGGCTGTATGGCCGCCCATTTTAATTTACCCGTTACCCGCTTGGAGCAACCGTCTCCAAAAAGACCGCCACCCCGGCGAAGGCCGGGGCCCAGTTGGCAAGGTCGAGGTAACGGAGCGCAGTCCACTGACCAATTTGTTCTCCCGCGAAGGCGGGAGCCCAGACTGTTCTCCCGCCTTCGCGGGAGAACAAGAAGTGCGGTGTAACGGACCGATTTGAAGCGGCCCCCTACTCCGCCTGCTCCCAACCGCCCCCCAACGCCTTGAACAACGCCACCGTCAGCTGCCGCAACTGTGCATCGCTCGACACCAGCTGTTCGCGCGCCGTCAGCACGTCCGTCTCCGCATTCAGCAGCGTCGTCTGCGCCACGAAGCCGGTCCGGTACTGCGACTCCGCCGCCTTCGCGCTGCTCTGCGCATCGACCACCGCGCGCTGCAACGCCGCGTTCCGCCTCCGCTCGGCCGCGATCTGCGCAAGCGGATCCTCGACGTCGCGCAACGCCTGCAACACCGTCGAGCGATAGCGCAGATACGCCTGCTCGCGGTCCTCCTCGCGCGACTTCACGGTCGACTTGCGCCGGCCCCAGTCGAGCAGCGGAAACTGCGCTGCACCGCTCGCGGTCAGCTGGAGGCTGTCACCCGAGAACAGATTGCCGAGCGCGGTCGAGATCAGCTGGCTCATCCCTGTAAGGCTGAACTTCGGATACATATCCGCCACCGCCACGCCGATATCCGCGGTCGACGCCGCGAGATCGCGCTCGGCCGCACGCACGTCCGGACGACGACGCAACAGTTCCGACGGCAAACCGGCTGGGATAGTCGGTACGCCGAGCGGTGCGACCGAAGGTGCTGCGAGTTCGGCCATCAGCGTCGCGGGTGGCTCGCCAAGCAGGATCGCCAGCGCGTGCATGCGGACGTCGACATCGGCGCGGACCGGTTCGGCGCGCGCTTCCGTGGATGTGATCGAGGCACGCTGCCGCGTAACGTCGATCGGCGGCACGAGACCGACCTTGGCAGTGTTGCCCGCGATCTCCAGCGCACGACGCTGGCGGACGATCTCGCCCTCGATCGTCACGATCTGCGCCTGGTCGAGCCGCAGCGCGAAATACGCCTGCGCGACTTCGGCGGCGAGCGTTACCGCGGCGTCGCGCTTCGACCAGACCGCAGCTTCGGTCCGTGCCCGCGCGCCCTCGGTGCTGCGCCGGACGCCGCCGAACAGGTCGAGCTCCCAGCTCGCGTCGAACCCGACCGAGTACGTCGTGATCCCGCTGCCAGGGAGAGCGATGCCGCCGGTCGAGCCGGTGCCGCCTGCCCCAGTACCGCCGCTGAACGCACGCGCGATCGACGAGAGGCCGGCATTCTTGCTGAACTCGACATGGCTTGGGCTGGCGCTGGCGTTGACGCTCGGCAACCCCTGCGAGCGCGCGACGATCTCCTGCAATCGCGCCTGGCGCACGCGCGAGGCGGCGATCGCGATGTCGGGATTGCCCTTGAGCGCGCGCTCGACAAGGCCGTCCAGCTGCGGATCGCCGAACGCGGACCACCAGCGCACCGGGTCAACCGAAGTACCAACGCTAGCCTGCGGGCCGACGAACGCCGGCGGCACCGCCATCTCGGGAGCGACGTAATTCGGGCCGACGGTGCACCCCGCGAGCAGGGCCGCGACCGCAACCACCATGAACCGCGCACGCATCAATGCATCCCTCCCGAGGGCGCGCTGCCGGTCTTGCCGGAGCGCATGAATAGAACCAGTGGCGCGACGCACAGCACGACCACCATCATCGCGCGGAACACGTCGAGGAACGCGAGCATCGTCGCCTGCCGCTGCATCTGACTGTACAGAACGGCCAAAGGCGTCGTTGAATCGCCCTGTCCGCCGAACACGCTCGCCGCCTTCTGCATCCAGTCATTGTAGTTCGGATCGAGCGGATTGAGCGTCTGCGTCAGTTCCGACTGATGCCGCTGCAACCCGCCCGCCAGCTGCGTCTGCGCGAAGCAGATGCCGATCGTGCCGCCCAGGTTGCGCGAGACGTTGAGCAGGCTCGACGCTTGCGCGGTCTGCGTCTGCTTGAGACCGACATAGGCGATCGCGTTGATCGGCACGAACAGGAACGGCAGCGCCATCGCCTGGAACAGCCGCGCGAACGCCGCATCGGAGAACGCGATGTCCGCAGTCAGGTGGCTCATGTTCCACAGCGCGAACGCCTGCACCAGCAACGCCGGGAACAGCAGGAAACGGACGTCGACGAGGCCGCTCAACCGCCCTGCGAACGGCACCATAACGAGTGTCGCCAGACCGCCGGCGGTCAGCGCGAGGCCGGCGTCGAGCGAACTGTAGCCGAGCACCTGTTGCAGCATCTGCGGGATGAGCTGCGTCGTGCCGAACAGGATCATGCCGGTGACGCCCATCACGCCGATGGTCAGCGCGAAATTGCGGTTTTTCAGCAGCTTGAGGTCGATCACCGGGTCCTTGTGGTTCAGTTCCCAGATAACGAGCGTGACCAGCGACACCGCGGCGATGATCGCCGACATGACGATGAACCCGCTCGAAAACCAGTCCTCGCGCTCGCCGCGATCGAAGGTGAGCTCAAGGAAGCCGAGCCCGAGTGCGACCAGCGCGACGCCGACATAGTCGATCGTCAGGCCGTTCTTGAACCGCTCGTCACGGTCCTTCTTCACCTGGTCCGGCTCGTCCACGAACGTCTCGACCAGGAACCACGCGGCGATGCCGACCGGCACGTTGATCAGGAACTCCCAGTGCCAGCTCGAATACTCGACGATATAGCCGCCAAGCGTCGGCCCAAGCACGGGGCCGACGACCACGACGATCGCGAACGCGGCGAACGCCATCCCGCGTTGCTTGGGCGGGAAGGTGTCGGCGAGGATCGACTGCTCGACCGGCGCCAGGCCACCGCCACCAATGCCTTGCAGCACCCGGGCAACGACGAGCGTAGCGATATTGGGCGCAAGGCCGCACATCAGCGAGGCGAGCGTGAACAGCGCGATCGACAGCAGGAAATAGCGTTTCCGGCCGATCGCGTCAGACAGCCAGCCCGAGATCGGAATGACGATCGCGTTGGCGACGAGGTAGCTGGTCAGCACCCACGTCGCCTGATCGGTGGTGATCGACAGCCCCCCCGAGATATGATCGAGCGCGACGTTGGCGATCGAGGTGTCGAGCACCTCCATGAATGTCGGGATCGAGATGATCGCGACGATCAGCCACGGGCTGTACTTGCCCGCAGCCGACCGGCTCGGTGACCAGCTGTGGCCGCCCCCCGCATCGACCTTGCCCCCAGCCTTGGAGGAAGACTTTGCCACCTCAGCGGACCTTGACGGTAGGCACCACCGACATGCCGGGGCCGATCGGATAGCGCTTCGGATCGGGGCCATTCTTGGCGTCGAACACGATCCGCACCGGCACGCGCTGGACGACCTTCACATAGTTGCCGGTCGCGTTCTGCGGGGGCAGCAAGGCGAACGCCTGGCCAGCGCCACGCTGGATCGAGTCGACATGGCCCTTGAAGTAGACACCGGGATACGCGTCGACATGGATGTCGACGGGCTGGCCGATCTTCATCAGCGTGAGCTGCGTTTCCTTGAAGTTGGCCGTTATCCACATCGTGTCGGGCACGATCGCCATCAGCTGCGTGCCGGGCGCGACATAGGAGCCGACGTTGACCGAGCGGTTGACCACCTGTCCCGCCACCGGTGCGGTCAGCCGAAGATCGCCGATCGTGACGTTCGCCTGGTCGACCTGCGCGCGGCGGGCGTCGATCACCGACTTCGCCGCGCCGACCTGCTTCTTCGCGACACTGATCTGGGCGGTGGCGGTATCGATCTGCTCGCGGGCGGCGGCAGCATCGGCGGCGGTCTGGCGGGCCGTGGCGCGCGCCTGATCGAGCTGTTGCCCGGCGACCGCGCTCGGGTCGAGCCGCAGCAACGCCTCGTAGCGGGCGAGATCCTGCTGCGCCTTCACTGCCGCCGCCATCGGGACGCGCGCCTGTGCGGCGGCCTGCTGGCGTTGCGCCTCGGCGGCGGTGACCTGCGCCTGCGCCTGCGCGAACTGCGCGCGGGCCTGCGATTCGTTCGCCTGCGCCTCGGCGACCTGGGAGTCGCGACCCGACGCCTTGATCACCGCGAGCAGCCGCCCGGCCTCGACGTGGCGGTTGTCGATGTCGGCGACCTGCACCAGCGTGCCGGCGACCTGTGGCGCAAGCCGGACGATGTGCGTGTCGACGAACGCATCGTCGGTCGACTCGAACTGCCGTGCGTGCAGCCAGTACAGCACCCCGCCGATGATCAGCCCGCCGACGACGATGACAAGGATGATCCAGAACAGCGGCTTCTTGAAAACCGACGGCTTCTTGTCATTCTCGTCCTCGTCGGACTCATCCTGCTGGTCGGTATCGGACTGCCGGTCCTCACCCTTCGGATCGGACTTGCGGTCATCGTCCTTCTTGGCGTCGTCATGGTCGTTATCGGAGTGAGTGTTCTGGTCGGTCATGCCTGGCCCTGTTCTTCAGCACGCATCGAATCGAGAATGGCGTCGATATTGGCGTCGATCCGCGCCTTGATATCGAGGATGTCTTTGGGTTCGAGCGTGTCGCGCTCGAGCAGTTTGAGGCAGGTCGCGCGGCTGGCGCGCAAACTCAGCACCTGCCCCATCAAGGTGATCGTCGCGATCCGACCGGTGCGGATCTCGGCGCAACCGGTGGCGATGCAGACGAGGTCGGCGAGCCTGCGCACCATCTGGCCCATCACGCCGCCATAGATGCGTTCGAACGCCGCGCCTGGCTTCATCTGTTCGCGAAGCACGAATAGCGTCCAGTCGGCACTCTCGTTGCTCGCCATCTTGTCCGCGAGCCGCCCGAAGATGCGGTGGATCTGGGCGCGGGCTTCGCCGACGTCGTCAGCCGCGAGATCATGCGACAGCTCGGACGGATCGCCCATTACCGCCGACATGCGCTCCGCGATGCGATCGGCAGCGGCGAGGTACAGACCCTCCTTGCCACCGTAGTGATAGGTGATCGACGACATCGCGGTGCCGGCCGCGGCGGCGATCCCGCGCGTGCTCGCACCCTCCAGCCCCTTGGTGCCGAATTCGCTGATCGCGATGTCGAGGAGTCGGGACTGAACCATTCGCTGTGCGGATAGTTCGATCGAACGAACCAGGCTAGTGAAGAAGCTGTCATGTTGGAAATGAGGGTGAAGATTGGCGCTGCCCTTTACCACATTCGTCAACCCAACGACGGGGGGCAAACCTTGGCGGCTATCAAGCCCGTTTGAGGTGATCGGTTCCCGCCTCCGCAGGAATGACACGAAGGTATCGCGGCTCCGAACGGATGCCAGAAACAGCAACGCCGGCCCCCTCGTGCGAGGGAGCCGGCGTAAATCTGGTGGGCGCGGCTGGGATTGAACCAGCGACCCCACCCGTGTGAAGGGTGTGCTCTACCACTGAGCTACGCGCCCGAAACTCGTTCGGAAGCGGGCCTTTAGGCAGACCCCGTCCACCTGTCCAGCCCTATCGACACCGGTTCTAGTTGACCGCGTCCTTCAGGCCCTTGCCGGCCTTGAACTTTGGCTGGGTCGACGCCTTGATCGTCATCGGCTCGCCGGTGCGGGGATTGCGGCCGGTCGACGCCTTGCGCTTCGAGATCGAGAACGTACCGAAACCGACCAGGCGAACCTCGTCACCTTTCTTCAACGATGCCTCGATTGCCTCGAACACCGCCTCGACAGCCTTGACTGCGTCGGCCTTTACCAGGCCCGACGTGTCGGCAACCGTCGCGATCAGCTCCTGCTTGTTCATATAATCCCCCGGAAAAAACTCGAATCGGCCGCGATGGACTCACGACCGCACTCAGCACGCAATAATGCGGCGGCCCCGTCTGCTGTCAAACGAAACCGCCGCGTCATCGCTCTCGATCCAAACATGGATCAGTGGTGCAAGCTACCCCCGACCGGCGCGATCGGTGCGGGTGGCAGCGCCGCCAACTCGTCCGCATCGGTCCACTCGATCGCTTCGAGCGGCTCGGTGAGCGCCAGGCGAAGCACCTCGTCGACGTGCGAAACGGGAATGATCTTCAGCCCCGCCTTGATGTTCGCCGGGATCTCCGCGAGGTCCTTCTCATTCTCCGCCGGGATCAGCACGGTCTCGATTCCGCCGCGCAATGCCGCCAGCAGCTTCTCCTTGAGGCCACCGATCGGCAGCACGCGACCGCGCAGCGTCACCTCGCCGGTCATCGCGACCTCGCGCCGGATCGGCACGCCGGTCAGCGTCGAGACGATCGACGTGACCATGCCGATGCCCGCCGATGGACCGTCCTTCGGCACCGCACCCTCGGGCAGATGGATATGGATGTCCTTCCGCGCGAACAGGCTCGGCTTGATCCCGTAGCTGGGCGCGCGTGCCTTGACGAAGCTGAACGCGGTCTCGATCGACTCCTTCATCACGTCGCCGAGCTTACCGGTGAGCTTGGCCTGCCCCTTGCCCGCGACCGTCACGCTCTCGATCGTCAGCAACTCGCCGCCCACTTCGGTCCAGGCGAGCCCGGTGACCGCACCGATCTGGTTCTCGGTCTCGCCGAGGCCGTGGCGATACTTCTGCACGCCGGCATATTCGCCGATGTTCTCGGGCGTGATCGTGACGCTGGTCGTCTTGTTCTCGAGGATCTGGCGCAGCGCCTTGCGGCACAGCTTGGCGATCTCGCGCTCCAGCGTACGCACGCCAGCTTCACGCGTGTACTGCTGGATGAGCGTACGAAGCCCCTCCTGCGTCAGCGTGAACTCACCCGGCTTCAGGCCGTGTGCCTCGATCTGCTTCTCGACCAGATGGCGCTCGGCGATCTCGACCTTCTCGTCCTCGGTATACCCCTCCAGACGGATGATCTCCATGCGGTCGAGCAGCGCCTGCGGCAGGTTGAGCGAGTTCGCGGTGCAGACGAACATCACGTCCGACAGGTCGATGTCGACCTCCAGATAGTGATCCTGGAACTTGCCGTTCTGCTCCGGGTCGAGCACCTCGAGCAGCGCCGACGCCGGATCGCCGCGGAAATCCTGGCCGAGCTTGTCGATCTCGTCGAGCAGGAACAGCGGGTTCGACGTGCCGGCCTTTTTGAGGTTCGTCACGATCTTGCCTGGCAACGAGCCAATATAGGTGCGGCGATGACCGCGGATCTCGGCTTCGTCACGCACGCCGCCGAGCGACTGGCGGATGAACTCGCGCCCCGTCGCCTTGGCGATCGACTTGCCGAGCGAGGTCTTGCCGACGCCGGGAGGGCCGACGAGGCACAGGATCGGCCCCTTCAGCTTGTTGGTGCGCGCCTGCACCGCCAAATACTCGACGATCCGGTCCTTGACCTTCTCGAGCGCGTAGTGATCCTCGTCCAGCGTCACCTGTGCGGCGGCGATGTCCTTCTTGATCTTCGACTTCTTGCCCCAGGGGAGCCCGAGCAGCACGTCGAGATAATTGCGCACGACGGTCGCCTCGGCGCTCATCGGCGCCATCGTCTTGAGCTTCTTCAGCTCGGACGTCGCCTTGCCACGTGCTTCCTTGCTCATCTTGAGCGTCGCGATCTTCTGCGTCAGCTCGGCGATCTCGTCGCCTTCGCCCTCACCGTCCTCGTTGCCGAGTTCGCGCTGGATCGCCTTCAACTGCTCGTTGAGGTAATATTCGCGCTGCGTCTTCTCCATCTGGCGCTTGACGCGGCTCTTGATCTTCTTCTCAACCTGCAGGACGCCCAGCTCGCCCTCCATTGCGACCATAGCCATCTCGAGACGCTTCGATGGGTCGATCTCGACCAGCATCGCCTGCTTCTCGGCGACCTTGATCGCGATGTTGGCGACGACCGCGTCGGAAAGCTTCGACGCGTCCTCGATCTCCGACATCTGTACCGCGGTCTCGGAAGCGAGCTTGCGGTTGAGCTTGGCATAGTTCTCGAACTGATCGACCACCGAACGCATCAGCGCGGTGACCTCGGCCCCCTCGACTTCGACATCGGCGACCGGTTCTACGGTCGCAGTCAAGAACTCGCCGCTCTCGTCCAGCGTGTCCAGCGTCGCGCGCTGCTTGCCTTCGACCAGCACGCGGACGGTACCGTCGGGGAGCTTCAACAGCTGCAGCACGGTCGCGGTGACGCCCATCGAATACAGGTCGTCGCGCGAGGGATCGTCCTCGGCCGGGTCGACCTGCGCGACGAGATAAATCTCCTTGTCCGCCGCCATCGCCGCTTCGAGCGCGGCAACGGACTTATCGCGGCCGACGAACAGCGGCACGATCATGTGCGGGAAGACGACGATGTCGCGAAGGGGAAGGACGGGGTACTGGGTCATGAACGCTCCGGTGGGTGCCTGCATGGGGGCATAATCTACAGCTTATATGGTGAGGATGAACCGTCCATCAATTGGTTGGCGGTGGTTAGCAGTTTTGGCGTGGTGGCCGGGCCCATCCGTTCTCCTGCGAACGCAGGAGTCCGGGGCCACGAACGGCAACGCGCGCAACCCTGGGCTCCTGCGTTCGCAGGAGAACCGACGATGCTGGATCGGACTTGTAAGCGAACGGCCCAAGCGCGAGAACGCGGCATGATCTCGCGTCTCCTCCTCGCCGCCAGCGCCACCGCGCTCCTCGCCGCCGCCCCGCTGCCGAAGAAGGGCGAGCCGGCGATCACCGCACAGACTCAGCGTTCCGGCGGTGTCCTTACACCCGAGCAGACCGCGCTACAGTTCGACAGCGCCGATCTCGCGTTCGAGGTGTTGCCGGAGACCGAGAGCCTGAACGGCGTGGCGACCCTGGTCTTCACCGCAAAAGCCCCCCTCACCCGCCTGCCGATCGACCTCGACCGCAATCTGCCGGTCAGCGCGATCTCGATCGACGGCGTGCCGATCGCTTCGTCGGCGTGGAGCAATCCCGAGGGACGGCTCACGATCACGCTGCCCAAGCCCGTCGCAACGGGCGGCATGGTCACCGCCAAGATCACCTATGGCGGCACGCCGCACGTCGCGGTGAAGGCGCCGTGGGACGACGGGATGGTCTGGTCGAAGACGCCCGACGGCCGCACGTGGTTTGCAACCACCGCGGAAGGCTATGGCTGCGACCTGTTCTGGCCATGCCTCGATTTTCCGACCGGCGAGCCCGCGCTGGTGACGCTGCACATCACCGTACCCAAGGGGCTGAAGGCGCCGTCGAACGGCGTGCTGCTCGGCGTCGACACGCTGGCGGACGGGCGGACGACCTGGAACTGGCGCGCCAAGCATCCCAACACCTACGGCATCGCGCTCAATGTCGGGCCGTATGAGGAGATCAGCGGCACCTACAAGAGTCGCTTCGGCAACAGCATCCCGATGTATTACTGGTATCTGCCGGGCGAGAAGGTGCAGGCCGAAAAGCTGTTCGCCGAGTTCGCCCCGACGCTAGATTTCTTCGAAACCATGATCGGCCCCTACCCGTTCGGCGACGAGAAGGTCGGCGTGGTCGAGACGCCGCACAAGGGCATGGAGCACCAGACCATCAACGCCTACGGCAACGAATATGCCAAGGCGCCGGAAGGGTTCGACTGGCTGTTCCAGCACGAGTTCGCGCATGAGTGGTTCGGCAACCAGCTGACCGCCGCCAACTGGGATGATTACTGGCTGCACGAGGGCTATGGCACGTACATGCAGCCGCTCTACGGGCAGTGGCGCGAAGGCCGTGCACGCTACGCAACGATCCTGCAGACCGAGCGCGCCTCGATCGCGAACCTCAAGCCGATCACGCAGCAGCGTATCACCACCGAGGAGGAGGTGTACGAAGCCGACAAGGGCGGTGCTGGACAGGACATCTACTACAAGGGCTCGTGGATGCTCCACACCCTGCGCGGTCTGATTGGCGACAAGGCGTTCTTCGACGTGACCCGGCTCGCAGTCTACGGGCGCGCGGATCCGAAACCGGGCAATTTCGCGCCGCGGTTCGGCTCGTCGAAGGAGTTTGAAGCACTCGTCCGCAAGGTCACGGGGAAGGATTATACGTGGTTCTTCGACGTTTATCTTCGGCAGGCCGCGCTGCCCGAACTGGTCGAGACACGGACGGGGAATACGCTGAATTTGGTTTGGAAAGTGCCGGGAAACGGCTCGTTCCCACTTCCGGTACAGGTGCAAATCGACGGCAAGACGCGGACTTGGCCGATGACTGGCGGGAAGGCGAGCTTATCGGTCCCGGCGGGCGCGCATCTCGTGATCGACCCGGATGCGCTGGTCCTGCGGCGTAGTGTTGCGCTGGAAGACGTTGCAACCTGGAAAGCCACCCAAGCCGCGAAGGCCAAGCCCCAATGACATCTCCACCGTTCCCCCGCGAAGGCGGGGGCCCAGGGCCCCAGGAGACGACGCCTGTAACTCCTGGACTCCTGCGTGCAAAGGAGAATATCTGGAGCTCTCGCGCTGCGGAGATGGCGGCGATCTTCATGGTCGGCGACGGCCTGATCGGCTTGCTCCAACCTAGCCGCCACGTCGATCTCTGGAAGGACGATGCGCTTGGGACCGAGAAACTCGTGAAGCCCTTCATCGACCGTCCCGGCCGCCGCCGTCTCTACGCCGTCGTACAGATCGCCGTCGGCCTGGCTTTGGCCGCGCGCCAGACGCGATGAACCTGCGGTGCTGGCCCGTGCTGGCACTCACGCTCGCCAGCTGCGGTTCGAGCCCCGACGCCGGCACGACCAGCCAGATCGCCAGCGGCGAACGCGTCTTCCGCCGTTGCACCGCGTGTCACACGATCGGGCAATATGCGGGCGATACCGATGGCCCGAACCTCTACGGCGTCATGGGCGGTCCGATCGGCGAGCGGCGCCCGCGCTTCTCCTACACCGCCGGACTGAAGGGGCTCGGCGGCAACTGGGACGCCAAGCGCATGGACGTCTGGCTGACCAACCCTCGCAAGATGGTGCCCGGCACGACGATGGCGTTCGCAGGCCTGCCCAACCCCAAGGACCGCGCCGACGTCATCGCCTATCTCTCGACGCAACGCCCCTGAGCTTACGGCACCACCGTCGTGAACAGATAGGCGGCGAAGATCACGAGGTGGACGACGCCTTGCAGCACCGTCGTCCGCCCGGTGCCGAGCGACAGCGTGGCAACGAACAACGACAACGCCAGCAGAGTCATGCTCTTCGCATCGATGCCGAGCGCAATCGGCAGGCCTAGCACCAGCGACACGATCGCCACGCTCGGGATCGTCAGCCCGATCGTCGCCAGGGCGGAGCCGAGCGCGAGGTTGAGGCTGGTCTGCAACCGGTTGCGCCGCGCCGACTTGTAGGCGGCGAGGCTTTCGGGTGCGAGCACGAGTGCGGCGATCACGACGCCGACCACCGTCAGCGGCAGGCCGGCGCCAAGCACCGCTGCCTCGATCGTCGGCGACAGCGTCTTCGCGAGCAGCACCACCGAGACGAGCGCGACCAGCAGCGCGGCGAAGGCGATGCCCGTCGCCCGACCCGAAGGCGGCGCGGCGTGGTCGTCCTTGTCGTCGGTCGAGGGCAGGAAATAATCGCGGTGGCGGACCGTCTGGACCAGGACGAACGTGCCGTAGAGGATCAGCGATACGACCGCGACGAACATCAACTGTGACGCTGCGTAGGTCGGGCCTTGCGTCGACGAGGTGTAGTTCGGCAGGATCAGCGACAGCACCGCCATCGCCGCGAGCACGCCGAGCGCTGCCGTCATGCCCTTCAGCGTGAACCGCTGCTCGTGATGCCGCACCGCCCCCGCGAGCAGGCAGATACCGATGATGAAGTTGAGGATGATCATGATCGCCGCGAACACCGTGTCGCGCGCGAGCGTCGTCGCGTCGCCGGCGTTGGAGAGCATCAGCGAGACGATCAGCGATACCTCGATCACGGTAACCGCGATCGCCAGCACCAGCGTACCGAACGGTTCGCCGACCTTGTGCGCGATGACCTCTGCGTGATGGACGGCGGCGAGGACGCTGCCGATCAGGACGATCACCGCCGCCGCAGTGCCAAGCGCACCCATCTTGGCGAGGCCGACGAGGACCGCGACGAGGCCGAGAACCGGGGCGATCAGCGTCCAAATGGGAAGGGCCATGCCGTCCGGCATTGTTTCTACCACGTGTTCGTTCGGTCGGTCGGCCACGTCGATCGTCATGCATGCTCCCTCGTTCCACTCGGATAACGAATGCGTGAGGGGGCTATAAGGGTCCGAGTCGGAGCGATTGCCGCGGGGCGAGGATCGGCTAGGTTGCTGCGATGCTGGCTTCTGATCTTGGCGAAACGCTGGTCATGGTTGCGACGACGATGCGTGATGCGCGGAACCCGTGGTGGGTCATTGCGAGCGCGGCGGTGGCGCTTCACGGGGTAACGTCGATTGCGGTTGGCGATGTCGATGTGGTTACGAGCGTTGGCGGTGCCCGGCGACTGATGGCCAGGCTCGGCGTCGTGCCGATCGAGGACGACGCGAGTTCGTTGTTCCGGTCGACGGTGTTCGGGCGGTGGGAGACGCCGCCATTGGTCGTCGAGATCATGGCGGGGTTTCATGTTGCAACGGCGGCCGGATGGACGGAGGTTTTGCCGAGGACTCGCGTGCCGATCTTTGTGGAAGGGTGCGCCATCTACGTGCCCGAGCGCGCAGAGTTAGCCGGAATGCTTAGGCTGTTCGGGCGCCCAAAGGATCTGGAGCGGGCTCGGCTTTTGACGGCTTAGCTTCAGCACCGGGCCGTCCTCGCTTTTGTCAAAGGGAAGGGAAAGAAACGCGGGGACGGCAATGCGTAAGTGAAGATGCCTGCGCCCGCAATTATGCGATGATCGGCTCGCTATTCTTCCGCTCCCCCGCGAAAGGCGGGGTCCAGAACCCGCGCCCACTACCGTCTGGTACCCTGGGTCCCCGCCTTCGCGGGGGAACGTCGAGAAGAGCGGACCACGCTCGTCGACCCAAACCAGAAAGGGCGCCGATCGCTCGACGCCCTCTCCAGTATCTCAACCAGTTTCGCTTAAGCGGCGTCGCCGGTCTTCTTCTTCTCGGCATAGACGCGGATCGGTTCCTTGCGGCCTTCGATCACGTCCTTGTCGATCATCACCTCGTCGACGCCGTCCATGCCGGGCAGGTCGAACATCGTGTCGAGCAGGATGCTCTCCAGGATCGAGCGAAGCCCGCGCGCGCCGGTCTTGCGTTCGATGCCCTTCTTGGCGACCGAAACCAGCGCGTCGTCGGTGAAACCGAGCGCGACGTCCTCCATCTCGAACAGCTTCTGGTACTGCTTGACCAGCGCGTTCTTCGGCTCCTTCAGGATCTTCACCAACGCATCGACATCGAGATCCTCGAGCGTAGCGATCACCGGCAAACGGCCGACGAATTCCGGGATGAGCCCGAACTTCAGCAGATCCTCGGGCTCGACCGACTTCAGCGTCTCGCCGGTCTTTCGCTCGTCCGGCCCGGCGACATACGCGCCGAAGCCGATCGACTTGCCCTGGAGGCGATCCCCGATGATCTTCTCGAGACCCGAGAACGCACCGCCGCAGATGAACAGGATGTTGGTCGTATCCACCTGCAGGAATTCCTGCTGCGGATGCTTGCGACCACCCTGTGGCGGCACCGACGCGGTGGTACCTTCCATCAGCTTCAGCAACGCCTGCTGCACGCCCTCGCCCGACACGTCGCGCGTAATCGAGGGGTTCTCGGCCTTGCGCGAAATCTTGTCGATCTCGTCGATATAAACGATCCCACGCTGCGCCCGCTCGACGTTATAGTCCGACGCCTGAAGCAGCTTGAGGATGATGTTCTCGACATCCTCGCCGACGTAACCCGCCTCGGTCAGCGTCGTCGCATCGGCCATCGTGAACGGCACATCGAGGATGCGGGCAAGCGTCTGCGCGAGCAGCGTCTTGCCGCAACCAGTCGGCCCGACCAGCAGGATGTTCGACTTGGACAGCTCGACATCGGCACCCTTGGCGCCGTGATTGAGCCGCTTGTAGTGATTGTGCACCGCCACCGACAGCACGCGCTTGGCGCGCTTCTGGCCGATCACGTAATCGTCGAGGACGTCGCAGATCTCCTGCGGAGTCGGCACGCCGCCGTCCTTCTTGGACACCAGCGCCGACTTCGTCTCCTCACGGATGATGTCGTTGCATAGCTCGACGCACTCGTCGCAGATGAAGACCGTCGGCCCGGCGATCAACTTGCGGACCTCGTGCTGCGACTTCCCGCAGAACGAGCAATAGAGGGTGCTCTTCGAGTCGCCACCGCTCAGCTTCGTCATTCAATCACCTCTCGCGCATGTCGGTGCACGTGCCGTTTCCGGGGCCGCTACCGTAACGCACCCCGGAGTTCCTACAATCAAATAAACCGGCGGGGTTTACGATTCGCCCCATGCCAGTATCGCTTAAGCCGGTTTCGCACCATCCTCGGACACCGCGGGACGCTTGTCGAAGACCTCGTCGATCAGCCCGAAATCCTTCGCTTCGTTCGCTTCGAGGAACGTATCGCGGTCCATCCGGCGCTCGATCTCTTCGATCGGCTGGCCGGTATACTGCGAATACAGTTCGTTCATGCGCTTGCGGATACGCAGGATCTCGCGCGCCTGGATCTCGATGTCGCTGGCCATGCCCTGTGCACCACCCGATGGCTGATGGATCATGATGCGCGCGTTGGTCATCGCGACGCGCATGCCTGGCTCGCCGCTCGCGAGCAGGAAGCTGCCCATCGACGCGGCCTGGCCGATGCAGACCGTGCCCACGCGCGGACGGATGTACCGCATCGTGTCGTGGATCGCCATACCCGCCGTGACGACACCGCCCGGCGAGTTGATGTACATGAAGATGTCCTTCTTCGGGTTCTCGGACTCGAGGAAGAGCAGCTGTGCGGTGATCAGCGAGGCCATGCCGTCCTCGACGCCACCGGTCACGAAGATGATGCGCTCGCGGAGCAGGCGCGAGAAGATGTCGAACGAGCGCTCGCCGCGGTTCGACTGCTCGATGACGATGGGAACCAGGCCTGCTTGCGTCTGCTGCAGGCCGAGCCCGGCGCTGGCCAACGGGCTCGCGAAATCGCCGGTCTCGAACGGATTGTGCATGGAAATCTCTCTTATGCCCCAGTGAACCGCTAACATCGGCGGTCCGGGAGGGGAGTTCAAGCCCTGCCTGCCCGTCGGCGCAGGGACAGCTTCCCCTCGCCCCTCCGGGGAGAGGGAGGGGCCCGCCCGCACTAGCGGGTGGGAGGGTGAGGGGCGGTTGGGATCCGCCAACCGCCCCTCACCCTCCCGTCGCCAAAGCGGCTCCTCCTTCCCTCTCCCCGAAGGGGCGAGGGAGTCATATGCCTGGCGCGGGATATGCCAAATACGCTAGGCGCCGGACTTCGCGGCGGCCGCGGACTACCGTGTCCAGAATCAGGCCGGTGAACACGTTGAGCGCGGCGAAGATACCGAGGCCGGTGATCAGGATCGCGGTCGGGAAGCGCGGGACCTGGTGGATCTCGATATAGGTCAGCACCAGCGGGATGCCGAGGATCAGCGCGAGCAGGCCGAACACGCTGCCGATCACGCCGAAGAACCAGAGCGGGCGCTCGATCCGGTACAGCGTCATGATCGTGCGGAGGATGCGCCAGCCGTCGCGGTACGTGCTGAGCTTCGATTCGGAGCCTTCGGGGCGTGCGTAATAGGGTGTCTCGACCTCGCCGATCGGCATCTTCAGTTCGAGCGCGTGGACGCTGATCTCGGTCTCGATCTCGAACCCGGCCGACAGCGAGGGGAAGCTTTTCACGAACCGGCGCGAGAAGACGCGGTAGCCCGAGAGGATGTCGGTGAAGCTGCGGCCGAACAGGCGCGCGAGCATGCCGGTGAGCAGCGCGTTGCCGAAGCGGTGGCCGCGGCGATAGGATTCCTGCACCTGGCTGATGCGCGAGCCGACGACCATGTCGAGTTGCTCGTCGAGGACACGGTTTACCAGGTTCGTCGCAGACGCAGTGTCGTAGGTCGCGTCACCGTCGGCCATAACGTAGATGTCAGCGTCGATATCGGCGAACATCCGGCGGACGACCGCGCCCTTGCCCTGAATGCGTTCGGTCCGGACGACGGCACCCGCGGCACGCGCGACCTCGATCGTGCGGTCGGCGCTGTTATTGTCGTAGACGTAGATGGTGGCGCCCGGCAGCGCGGTGCGGAAGCCCGCGATCGTCTGCGCGATCGCGGCTTCCTCGTTGTAGCACGGGAGCAGGACGGCAATTCTCGGTTCGATCATGCCCTGCCCTGCCCAGCGAAGTTGAAAACGGTATTTTCGGCCACCGGACCACCCTGAAAACGCACTTCCCCGGCGGAGGCCGGGGCCCAATTGGGAAAGGTCCATAACGAAGCATTGCGCGCCGTTACAGCTACCTTTCCAATTGGACCCCGGCCTCCGCCGGGGAGGTGACCCGGTGGGGTGGAGCGCCTCGATTACTGAGGCGCTCGAAGGTGCGTTACGCCTCGGTCTTCGTCGGAGCCTTCTTCGCGCGTGGCTTCTTCGCCGGCGCGTCCGCAGCCTCGGTGCCTTCCGCGTTTTCCGCAGCAACCGGCGACGATTCCGTCACGGCCGTCTCGGCTTCGACAGGAGCCGCCTTCTTCTTGGCAGGTGCCTTCTTCGCAGGCTTGGCCTCTTCCGTCGCATCCGAAGCAGGCGCTTCTTCCGTCACGGCGTCGTCCGAAGCAGCCGCGTCGTCGGCCGGTGCTGCCTTCTTCTTGGCGGCAGCCTTCTTCTTCGGCTTGTGGTCATGACCCTCATGGTCATGATCGTCATGGTTGTGGACGTGCGTGCCGCTCGCGAAACCATCCTCACTCTCGATCGCTGCTTCCAGCTCCTCGCGCGTCGTCTCGCGGTCGGTGATCTCGGCCTTCTCGAACAGGAAGTCGACGACCTTGTCCTCGTACAGCGGCGCACGCAGCTGGGCGGCCGCCATCGGCTCCTGCTGGACGTACTGCATGAACTGCTGGCGCTGCTCGGCCGGATACTGCTGCGCAGCCTGGGCGATCAGACGCTGCATTTCCTGGTTGGAAACCTCGACGCCGTTCGCCTGGCCGATTTCGGACAGGAGCAGACCCAGGCGCACGCGACGCTCGGCGATCTTGCGGTAATCGTCACGCTCGCCTTCCATCTCGGCCATCGCAGCCTCGGGATCGGCCTCATGCGTGGCTTCGTGCTGGAGCTGCGACCAGATCTGGTTGAACTCGGCTTCGACCATCGACGGTGGCACTTCGAAGTCGTGACCCTCGGCGAGCTGATCGAGCAGCTTGCGCTTCATGTGCGTGCGCGTGAGACCGTTATGCTCCTGCTCGATCTGACCCTTGAGCAGGCCGGTGAGCTGCTCGAGGCTCTCGAGACCGAGCGACTTCGCCAAATCCTCGTCGATCTTGCTCTCGCCTGCGGTCTTCACCGACTTGACGGTGATGTCGAACGTCGCCGGCTGACCCGCGAGCGACTTCTCCTGATACTCCTCGGGGAAGGTCACGTTCAGGACCTTGTCGTCGCCGGTCTTCACGCCGACGAGCTGATCCTCGAAGCCCGGGATCAGACGACCGGCGCCGAGCTCGACGCCCATGTCGGTGCCGGTGCCGCCCTCGAATGCGACGCCGTCGGCGGTCTTGCCGACGAAATCGACGGTGACGAGATCGCCCATCGCCGCGACATAATCGTCGGCTGCGTCGTCCCACTTCTTCTGCTGGTCGGCGAACTTCTGGAGCTGCTCGGTGACCGAATCGTCGGCGACGGGCACGGTCAGGCGCTCGAGCTTCAGGCCGTCGATCGCGGGTGCGGGGACCTGCGGAAGGACCTCCATCTCGACCTTGACGACGGCGTCCTTGCCGAGGTCATAGCCGTCTTCCAGCGCGACCGAAGGCTGCATCGCGGGGCGAAGCTGCTTCTCGGCGACGAGCGTCTGGACGCTCTCCTGGATCGCCGCGTTCAGCGCGTCCTGCGTCAGCGCCGGGCCGTGCATCTTGCGGATGAGGTTCGCCGGTACCTTGCCCGGACGGAAGCCCGGCATCTTCATCTGCGGCGCGAGGCGCTTCAGCTCGACATCGACCTTGGCATCGATATCCTTCGCGGTGATGGTGAGCGTAAAGGCGCGCTTGAGGCCCTCGTTCAACGTCTCGACAGTCTGCATGTCCGGCCTTTGTCTAAAAGAGCATTCAGGATAATTCTTCGGGCGGTCGCCTCGCCTGCGCGGCGGGCTGGTGCGGGCGAAGGGACTCGAACCCCCACATCTTGCGATACTTGGACCTAAACCAAGCGCGTCTACCAGTTCCGCCACGCCCGCACAGGACATCGCCGTAGCGGGCGCGTCTATACCAACGTTGCATGCCGGGGCAAGCAGATAGGCAACTCCCCATGATTACGGGCGTTGAACATCCAGAAGGAGAAGCATCATGGCTACCCAACCCCCGGCAGAATTTCCGACGCCCACGTCGCCCGCCGAACCGACATCGCCGCCACCCGAGTTCAATCCGCCCGCGCCGGACGTCGATTTTCCCGATCCCGGTAGTCCGTCGAACGACCCTGCCCCCATCCAGCCCGAGTTTTGAAGACATGACCGATCCCCATTCCGGCACGAACCCCGAAACGCTCCCCGAAGACCGTGACGAGGATACCCGCAGCGATATTGAACAGGCGGTTGAGTCGCGCTCCGATGCCGTCGAGCGCGGCGACGGCGGCGACGAGCCCGAGACGTTCACCGACAGCGGCCTGCCCGACGGCGTCGGTGGCACCGGCGGCGTCGTCAAGAACCAGGACGGCGACGCGCAGTAAGCGTCAGAGGATCGGCAGGTGGCGGTCGGCGCGATACGCATCGACCGCCATCGACAAGCCGGCGATTTCCGCCGTCGAGAGCAGGAAAGCGCGTTCGGTGCCGTTCTGCGCCGTGATCTTGAATGGCCATGACGTGGTTCCATCGCCGACGGACAGTCTGGCACTGGCCTTCAACACTGGCGCGGCGATAGCAAACCCGACTGTTTCAGACCTCAGGCAGGCAAAGCCCCTCGGGCATGATGCCTTCAGGCGCGCAATCCGCTGCGTCGCAATCGCGCGCGGCCCGGCGGGCGTTGCATAGTTTGCGGTATCCCAATTCGCCCAACCATAGCCGCGATACCGTAATATGACGTAGGCCTGGTACGCGGTCCGTCCCGTCGTCTTGTCGATGAAAGCGCGAAGAAAGACGTCATCGAGCGCGGGCCCCAGCAACGGCCTTCGCTCGACGAAGCCGTTCGCGGTGGTGATCGTCGCGACCGTGTCCAGATCATCGTCTTGGAGCGTCGTTCGGGCCTGGAATTGCGCCGGCGTCATGGCCGCAAGCCGCCGCTCGACGCTGGACTGGCGTGATGCGGCCGATGCCGGACCGCTGGCGAGCAGCGCGATGGCGACCGGCATTGTCCATCTGATCGCCATCTGCCGCCCCCGGGTCGTAGTGAAGCGGGTACGACTGCGATGCGCAATCCACTGGGACGGCAATCCGGCCGGTTTCGGATCGATCCCTTTCGCGATTGTGGCGCGCTCCCGCATCGGTCAGCACCGATACAGGTTGTCGCAACTAGGCTAAGATACTGCACTGACCACTGTTTTCAGGATCCATCGATCTTCACGCTTCCCAACCCCGGCCAACCGCACACGCTCTATCTGGCCCTCGGCATCGCCGTCGCCGTGATCGTCGTTGCGCGGCGCATTCCGATCGTGCGGACGCTGGTGAATATCGGCATGACGCTCGTACTGGTCGGCGTGCTGTTCATCGCGGTCGATCAGCGCCGCCAGTTCGACCCGTATGCGGGCAAGATCGCGCGGTTCCTGAAGATCGAAGACCAGCAGGTGGTCGGCGGAGAAGTCCGAATCCGGATGTCGCCGGACGGTCATTTCTGGGCGCGCGCGACGATCGACGGGGTGAGCCGTCGCCTGCTGATCGACAGTGGCGCGACGATCACCGCGATCTCGGAACAGACGGCGGACGCTGCGGGAATCGACGCGCGAGTGGGCGTGGTGCCGATCGTATTGCAGACCGCCAACGGGTCCATCGCGGCGAAGACGGGCAAGATTGCTACCATGCGTCTTGGCGCGATCGTCGCGCGGGACTCGCAGGTCGTGGTGTCGCCGGCGTTTGGCGAGACCAACGTGCTGGGAATGAACTTCCTGTCACGCCTCGCGTCGTGGCGGGTGGAGGAGAACACGCTGATCCTGGTGCCGCATCATCCGCAGAAGGTGGACGGGTAAGGCTGCCTCCGCCCAAAGCTACTCCCGGACTCCACCCAACTACCCCACCCCGGCGAAGGCCGGGGCCCAGTTGGAAAGGTCGCAGTAACGAAGCGCAGCCCTTAGTTAGCAACGTCGCCCAACTGGGCCCCGGCCTTCGCCGGGGTGGCAGCGATTGGGAGACGGCGCCCCTTCTGTTCCCTCGCGAACGCGGGGGCCCAGGAATCAAGCAGTGCTGCGTTCGGTTACCCTGGACTCCCGCCCTCGCGGGAGAACGGAAAGCACGGGAGACCAGCAGGTGCGGGAGAGAGTGAGGAAGTCGGTAGCCTTACGAAGCCACCGACTCCCCAAGCATCCCCTTCAGCACCTCGTTCACAACGGCAGGGTTACCCTTCCCCCCCATCGCCTTCATCGTCTGACCCACGAAGAACCCGAACAGCTTGTCCTTGCCGCCGCGGTAATCCGCGACCTTGTCCGCATTCGCCGCCATCACCTCGGCGATCACAGCCTCGATCGCCCCGGTATCGCTGGTCTGCTTGAGACCCCGATCCTCGACGACCTTCGCCGCGCCGTCGCCGGTCTCGAGCATCACCTCGAACACCTGCTTGGCGAGGCTGCCCGACAACGTGCCGTCAGCGATCAGCCCCAGCAACTCCGCCGCCTGCGCCGGCGACACCGGCGAGTTCTCGATGTCCTTGCCGGTCCGGTTCAGCGCGCCGAACAGCTCCGACGTCGTCCAGTTCGCCGCCGCCGCCGGCTTCACACCCGCATCGAGCAACGCATCGAACCACCGCGCCGCCTCGACCTCGGCGGTCAGCACCGTCGCCTGATACGCGGTGATCCCGAGCGCCTCGTACCGCGCGCGCTTCGCATCCGGCAGCTCGGGCAACGAAGCCCGGCACTCGGCCAGGAACGCGTCGTCCAACACCAGCGGCAACAGGTCGGGATCGGGGAAGTAGCGGTAATCATGCGCGTCTTCCTTCGACCGCATCGAGCGCGTCTCGTTGCGATCGGGATCGTAGAGCCGTGTCTCCTGCTGGATCTTGCCGCCGGCTTCGAGCACCTCGACCTGGCGCTTGGCCTCCTGCTCGACCACCGCCATCACGAAGCGCACCGAGTTGACGTTCTTCGTCTCGGTCCGCGTGCCCAGCTCGTCGCCGGGCTTGCGTACGCTGACATTGACGTCGGCGCGCATCGAGCCCTCTTCCATATTGCCGTCGCACGACCCGACATAGCGCAGGATCGATCGCAGCTTCCGCAGGTAAGCCCCTGTTTCCGCAGGCGATGCGAGATCGGGCTTCGACACGATCTCCATCAGCGCGACGCCCGACCGGTTGAGATCGACATAGGACTGGGTCGGATGCTGGTCGTGCATCAGCTTGCCCGCATCCTGCTCGACATGGATACGCTCGACGCCGATCCGCTTGCCCGCGGCATCCGGATTCTTCTCGTCGAGACTGATGTCGATCGCGCCTTCACCGACGATCGGATGATAGAGCTGGCTGATCTGGTAGCCCTGCGGCAGATCAGCGTAGAAATAGTTCTTCCGGTCGAACCGCGACCATTTGTTGATCTGCGCCTCGATCGCCATGCCGGTACGGACCGCCTGGCGGATGCACTCGCGGTTCGGCACCGGCAGCATACCCGGCATCGCCGCATCGACGAGGCTCACCTGCGTGTTGGGCTCCGCGCCGAATGCGGTCGCCGCACCCGAGAAGAGCTTGGCGTTCGACGTCACCTGCGCGTGCACTTCGAGGCCAACCACGACCTCCCACTCGCCGGTTTCGCCCTGGATACGATAATCGCTCATGTTACGACCAAGCCTCTGGTCGCGCGGTAAATCCTGCTCGCTGTTCGATCGCGAGCCCTGCGTTCAGCACGCCTTGCTCGTCGAGCGGCTTGCCGATGATCTGTAGCCCGAGCGGCAGACCCTGCTTGTCCAGACCACCCGGCACCGACATCGCCGGCAGGCCTGCGAGGCTCGACGGCACGGTGAAGACGTCGTTCAGATACATCGCAATCGGATCGGCCGACTTCTCGCCGAGCGCGAACGCCGCCGACGGTGCGGTCGGGGTGAGAAGAACGTCGCACGTTTCCCACGCACGTTCGAAATCGCGCGCGATCAGCGTCCGGACTTTCTGCGCCTGCGTATAATACGCGTCGTAGAAACCGGCCGACAGCACATAGGTGCCGATCATGATGCGGCGCTTCACCTCGGGGCCGAAGCCATCCGCACGCGTCGCGGCGTACATGTCCTGCAAGCCAGCGCCGGTCGGCAGGTCGCGAATTCCGTAGCGGACGCCGTCATAGCGCGCGAGGTTCGACGACGCTTCGGCAGGCGCGATGATGTAATAGGCCGGCAGTGCGTATTTGGTATGCGGGAGCGAGACCTCGACGATCGTCGCGCCGGCATCCTTCAGCCAGTCGATGCCCTGCTGCCAGAGCGCCTCAATCTCCTCGGGCATCCCGTCGACGCGATACTCCTTAGGAATACCTACGCGCAGACCGTTGAGATTGCCGGACAAACCCGCTTCCCATTTCGGCACGTCGAGCTGCAGCGAGGTGCCGTCCTTCGCATCGAACCCGGCCATCGCCTCGAGCAGGATCGCGCAGTCCTTGACGTCGCGTGCCATCGGCCCCGCCTGGTCGAGCGACGAGGCGAACGCGATCGTCCCCCAGCGCGAGCAACGACCGTAGGTCGGCTTGATGCCGGAGATGCCGGTGAAGGCGGCGGGCTGGCGGATCGAGCCGCCCGTGTCGGTGCCGGTCGCGCCGGGGCAGAGCCGTGCCGCGACCGCCGACGACGAACCGCCCGAAGACCCACCCGGTGCCAGCGACGCATTACCGCCATCGTTGCGCTTCCACGGCGAGATCACGTTGCCGAACGCCGAGGTCTCGTTCGACGAGCCCATCGCGAACTGGTCCATGTTCAGCTTGCCGAGCATCCCCGCGCCCGCGTCCCAGAGATTCTGCGAGACGGTCGACTCGTAGGTCGGCGTGAAGCCTTCGAGGATGTGGCTCGCCGCGGTCGTCGTGACGCCCTTAGTGCAGAACAGGTCCTTCATGCCGATCGGCACGCCAGCTAGCGGCTTGAGCGTCTCGCCGGCTGCGCGCGCGGTATCCGCAGCAGTGGCGGCGGCGATCGCGTGTTCGGGCGTCTCGACAAGAAACGCGTTCAACGCCTTGGCCTGGCTCACCTTCACGATGAACGCATCGGCAACTTCGCGCGCCTTGAACGAGCCATCGCGCACGCCATCGCGGATGCCTGCGATCCCGAGATCGGTAAGGTCGGTCATTATTCGATCACCTTCGGCACGGCGAAGAACCCGTGTTCGGCCACCGGGGCATTGGCCAAAACCTGCTCACGGATGCCGCCGCCGGTCAGCGGGTCGGCGTTGACGATGTCGTCGCGCATCCGCAGCGTGTTGGGGATGACGGCGGTCATCGGCTCGACGCCGGTCGTATCGACCTCGCCCAGCATCTCGATCCAGCCAAGGATGTTTCCGAGTTCCGGCGCCATGCGGGCGGCGTCCTCGTCGGTGATCGCGATGCGCGCAAGGCTCGCGATCCGCTTCACGGTTGCAGTATCTACGGACATGGGTTGCGGCTAGCACCCGCCGCAGCAGGGGCGCAACACCCTTCTAGCTCCCTGCCCCCTTCTGGTTCCCCCGCGGAGGCGGGGGCCCAGGATTACAAACGATACCGCCCGAGATCCTGGGCCCCCGCCTCCGCGGGGGAACCAGCCTTTTCCGGGCCGCCGCCGGTTTCCCCAACAAGAACGCACCGATTGCAACCTTCCCCCGCATACGGCACGGGAGCCGGACCGCCTGCACGGAAGGTCCCGCTTGGCCCGCAAGTTTCTCTATTTCGTCGCCGCGATGATCGTCCTCGCGATCGCCGCGCTGCTCGCCTACCGCCTGTTCGGCACGCAGTTGATGCGCGTGGCGATGGTCCCGAGCGAGACTTTCCAGGCGCAACGCGAAGCCCCGCGCAACATCTACGCGCGGAAAATCATGTGGCTCGCCCGCCCCGACGCGCCCGGCAATCCCGCGCTGTGGACGCCGCCCGGCTACGCGCCCGGCGAGCGCGGCACGGGCGCGGCGATCTTCTTCATCCACCCGACCTCGTACATCAATCGCGACCACTGGAACGCGCCGATTGACGACCCCGAGACCAATGCGCGGGCAGAACTGTTCCTTCGCGGCCAGGCAAGCGCCTTCAACGAGGCCGGCGACATCTGGGCACCACGCTATCGTCAGGCGACGTTCGGCGCGTTCCTGACCAGCGCCGCAGATAGCGAACGCGCGCTGGCGCTGGCGTACGGGGATGTCTCCGCCGCATTCGACCGGTTCCTCAAGGAGGTCGGCCCGACCCGCCCGATCATCCTCGCGGGCCACAGCCAGGGTGCGCTCCACCTCACCCGTCTGCTCCGCGACCGGATCGCCACCGACCCGAAGCTGAAGGCACGGATCGTCGCGGCGTATGTCGTCGGCTGGCCCGTTTCGCGCGCGACCGACCTGCCGCGCATGGGCCTGCCCGAATGCCGCGCTGCGGACCAGACCGGCTGCATCCTGTCGTGGGAGAGTTTCGCCGAACCCGCCGATCCGTCGCTGATCGTCGACACCTACGACCAGACTACCGGTTTCGACGGACAGCCGCGCAAGGCCACGCCGATGGTCTGCACCAACCCGCTGACCGGCACCGCCGACGCGGTCGCGCCTGCCACCGCAAATCTTGGCACGCTGGTCCCGTCCGCCGATCTGAAAACCGCGACGATGGCAATCGGCAGCGTCCCCGCGCGCTGTGCGGACCGCGGCTTCCTGCTGATCGGCGAGGGCCCGAACCTCGGCCCGTACGTGCTGCCCGGCAACAACTACCACGTCTACGATTACAGCCTGTTCTGGGCGAACATCCGTGCCGACGCCAACCGCCGCCTGAAGGCTTTCAAATGATCACGCTCTCCGCCGCGCAGTTCCGTGACGCACTCCCGAACGGCGGCCGGCTGATCGGCCTCGACGTCGGCACCAAGACGATCGGCACCGCGCTCTGCGATGCGGGCTGGTCGTTCGCGAGCCCCGCGCTCCTTATCCGCCGCACGAAATTCCAGAAGGACAAGGCCGCGCTCGCCGACATCATCAAGGCGCAGGCGGTCGTCGGGCTCGTCATCGGGTTGCCGATCAACCTCGACGGCAGCGAGAGTCCGCGCTCGCAATCGACGCGCGCGTTCGCACAGAACCTCAAGGACATGGGCCTCCCCATCCTTCTCCAGGACGAACGCTGGTCGACCGTTGCCGTCACCCGCACGCTGATCGAACAGGACGCGAGCCGCGCCAAACGTGCCGAACTCGTCGACAAGATGGCCGCCGCCTACATTCTCCAGGGCGCGATCGACGCGCTGGTGACGGCACAGATCTAGCGCACGACCCGGTAGAGCGTGGACTGACCGTTGGTCCATATCAGGCGAAGATCCGCCGCCTTCGCCGCGCCAGGCGGAAAACCGATCGTCCACACATGCGTGAATGCGGCACGAGGAAAATGCGCGATCGCTGTCGCGAAATTCGAGCCAATGTCGGGACAGATTGACGGATAGACGCTTTGGCTAGGGTCCGAGGTGTAGGGCGCGGCAATCTTGTAGCGAATGTGCAGCGCCTGCTGCCCCTCGATCGCCCATTGCTCGTTGGTGAACGCGTCGCGTCGCACGATCGCCAGACCGGGAAGATGATCGCGCCTGAGATCGGTCCACGCACCGTTGCAAGGCCGCGCGACGAGCGACAGCACCGCCGCCCCCTGCGGAAGAGCTGCGATTGCCGCGAGCTCGCGCTGCTGTTCGATCGAGCGCTCTGCAAAACTGGCCGTGGTCCCTGTCAGACGAATCAGCGCGAACCCTACCGCCATCGCCGCGAGCATCCGGGACCAGCCAGCATCCGTCGGCCGTATCGCGATCAGCCCGAGCATCATCGCCGCTGGTGCCATTCGCATGTCCACATAGGCCCCGCCCATCAGCAACCGTGGCAGAACGACGAAGGCAGCCAGGCACAAGAGCGCAGGCCAGCCAAGCAGGGCCGAAAACCCCATCCGCCGGCTTCGCAAAGCGAAATACAGCACGAGGATCAATGGCAGCAACGACAGCAGATCGAACCACTGCCAGCGGTCGCGGAAGAGCGAGAGAAGCCACAAGGTCTTGATCGGTACATTGAACCAGTCCGCCGCCCCGAGGCCCCCCGCGCCTTTCCCCGCGGACGCGATCATGATGAGCAACGGCATGGCGAGCGAAGCGCATTGGAATGCCGCGAGCCCGAGCGCCACGGGCCAGCGCCGCCCGGCCACGCGATATCGCGCCAAGTCGGCCCCCGCCGCCATCAGCCCCAGTAGCCCCCAGCCAAAGCTGTGCGAAATCCAGACCGCACAGGATATCGGTACGAACACGATCGCGCGCACCATCAGGCGATCCTGCCGCCCCAGCCTGATCCACATCGCCAGCGCGCAGAACGCCAGCGCCTGCGACAGGGCGAAATTCACGAAGCCGAACTGGAACGGCCAGGCATAGGCGAGCGGCAGCGCGAAGATCGCGGTCGGCGGTACTCGCCCATGCGCCTCACGCGCGGTCCATAAAATTCCCGCCACGGTGAGCATCGGGATTGCCATGACCGCCAGCTTTGTCGCCGGTTCGAGCCCGAACAATCGCGTCAGCGCTGGTACGAGCAGGTCCATTCCGAGATTGGGGATCAGCGCCCAGTGATAGGCATAATAGCGCTGGAGATCGGGCGAGGTCGGCAACGCCATCGCGATATGCCACCGGCCCATGTGTCCGGGCAGGTCGCCGAGCGGGGGCAGCGCCGGCCACAATAATGGCACGGCGGACAACAGGATCATCGCGACAGCGAAGCGCCGCGTTTCCCACCAACGTACCCCGGCCGCGTCCACCATTTCGTTCCGCATCATTCCCCCTGTCCCGAACGCCCTCTCACACCCACGCTAAATTCCGGTTAACCATCACGCCGTCCCCCTGCACGCTTGCGGCACTTGCTCCCTTCACCCTTGGCCACTATCCCGCGCTTTTAATGCGAACGTCAGATCACCGCCCCGCCGCCCTCATCGAAGGCGGCGCCGTCTTCCCGCACCGGCATCTCACCGGCATCGACGGGCTTCAGCCACACGAAATCGCGTTCCTCCTTGACGAGGCCGAGACGTGGGTCGGTGCCAACCGGACGCACGCGACCCCTGACAAGCGGCTCGCCGGCCTCACCCAGATCAACGCATTCTTCGAGAACAGCACGCGCACGCTCCTGTCGTTCGAGATTGCCGGCAAGCGGCTCGGCGCGGACGTGGTCAACATGCACGCAGCGCAGTCGAGCGTGAAGAAGGGCGAGACGCTGATCGATACCGCGATGACGCTGAATGCGATGCGCGCGGACGTGATCGTGATCCGGCACATGTCGAGCGGCGCGGTGCGGCTGATCGCCGACAAGGTCGACTGCCCCGTCCTGAACGCAGGCGATGGCCGGCACGAGCATCCGACCCAGGCCCTGCTCGACGCGCTGACGATCCGGCGGCGCAAGGGCTCGATCGCGGGGCAGCGTGTCGTGATCTGCGGAGACCTGCTGCATAGCCGCGTCGCGCGGTCCAACATCCTGGCGCTGACCGCGCTGGCCGCCGAGGTCCGCGTCTGCGCGCCTTCGACCCTGATGCCGCCGATGATCGAGCGCATGGGTGTTACGCCGTTCGCCGATTTCGACAAGGCGCTGGAGGGCGCGGACGTGGTGATGATGCTCCGCTTGCAGAACGAGCGGATGGACGGCGCGTACGTCCCCTCCACGCGCGAGTACCGGCTCCGCTACGGCCTGACGCTCGATCGGCTCGCGAAGGCGGGCCCGGATGCGCTGGTGATGCACCCCGGTCCGATGAACCGCGGCGTCGAGATCGACTCCGCGGTCGCCGATCACGCGCGGTCGGCGATCACCGAACAGGTCGAGATGGGGGTAGCCGTCCGCATGGCCTGCCTCGACGTGCTCACCCGAAGAGCGCGCGGTGTGGAGGGTTGGGCATGATCGTCGCCCTCACCAACGCGACGCTCGCCTGTCCGGTCGGCGGCGTTTCCAAGGGCAATGTGCTCGTTCGCGACGGCGTGATCGTTGCGACCGGTATCGTCGACATTCCGGCCGATGCCGAAACCGTCGACTGCGCGGGCAAGACCGTCGCGCCCGGCATCGTCGATCTCGGTGTGGCGAAGGTCGATCGCGCGGCGTTCCGCGCTGGCGGCATCGTGCGGATCGGCCTCATGCCCGATCAGTCCCCAGTGCTCGACGATCCGGGCATCGTCCAGCGCGCCGCGTTGATCGGCAAACCCGACCTCTGGATCCATCCGATCGCCGCCGCCACGCGCGGCCTCGAAGGTCATGACCTTGCCGAAATGGCGATCTGCCTGTCGGCGGGCGCGAAGGCGGTCGGGACGGGCAAGCGCTGGATCGCCGACAGCGGCGTGATGCGGCGCGTGCTGGCGTATGCACGCGATCTCGACGTGACGGTCATCGCGCATGCCGAGGATGGCGGACTGACCGCTGGCGCAGTCGCGACCGAGGGCGAGACCGCCACGCGCCTTGGCCTGCCCGCAGCGCCTGCCGTTGCCGAGGCGCTCGCGATCGCGCGCGACCTGATGCTCGCCGAGGATACCGGCGCGCGTCTTCACATCCGCCAGGTGACGACCGCCGCCGGGTTCGACCTGATCCGCGCCGCCAAGCGTCGCGGTGTGGCGGTAACGTGCGGCATCACGCCCGCACATCTGCACCTGTCCGAGATCGCGGTCAGCGACTTCCGGTCGTTCGCGCTGCTCTCGCCGCCACTGCGAGCCGAGAGCGACAGGCGAGCGGCACTGGACGCGATTGCGGACGGGACGATCGACGTCCTGTGCTCGGGGCACGAGCCGCGCGGACCGGAAGAGAAACGCCTGCCGTTCGCCGATTCGACGAGCGGCATGGCAGGCGCCGAGACCTTGCTGCCGCTCGCGTTGATGCTGGTGCGCGACGAACATCTGACGCTGGAACGCCTGTTCGCCTTGCTCGCGCGCAATCCGGCGCGCGTGCTCGGGCTGGATTCGGGTACGCTGGAAGTCGGCAAGCCGGCCGACCTGCTGCTGTTCGATCAACAGGCGCCGTGGCAGATCGTCGGCGACGCATTCAAGGCCGAGGCGGGGAATACGCCGTTCGATGGCCTGCCGGTACAGGGTCGCGTGCTGCGCCTTTGGAAAGGCGGCCGCGAGGTTCGGTAAGAATACCCCGTCCTCCCCTGGCAGGGAGGACGGGGTCACGAAGACCAGCCCTAAGACCGCGACGCCATCTGCATGCCCGACTTGCGCAGCCACTGCGCCATAGAGTCGCCGGCGCTCGTTCGGATGAAACAGGTGCCGCCCTTGGCGCGGTACTGGTGGCACATCGCATCCGCCGCCGAACGGCTGAAGCCGCCTATCGACAGGCGATAATAGTCCTCACCGCGCACCTTGAAAGACATCCCGCTCGGCGTGTGGCCCGCAAGCACCGCGAACCTGCGCGATGCACGACCCCAGGCGTCCCGGGCTACGCCCGCGCTTTCGAACGCGCCGAGCTGGACATACCAGTTGCCCGTCGCTGGCGCCTTCGCCACATAGGTCGCGGCGGCCATCGCGCGCGCCGATACGGCCGGAGCCGAGGCGACCTTGATCGGTCCTCGCTGCGATCGCAGCAGCATCGGGGGGAGCGCCTGCACGACCTCCTGCCGAGGACCGAAGGCAACCTGCGACACACCCGCAACCGGTCCGGCGACTGCTGCAGAGGCCATCACGATCGGCGCCTGGGCCGCAACCGGATCGGCCGTCGCCAAGGCCTGCTCGGGAACGCCAGGTGCGGCAAGCCCAGGCTCGCTCAACGCCAGCGCCACCGGCTGTCCCGCATCGGCAACCGCGCGGACGCCGAGCAGCCCGGCCACTTGGTCCGACGCGTGCACGGGCTGCGCGAACGCCACCCATTGCTCGAGCCGCGCATCGACGTCGGCCGGCACCATGTCCGCGGCCGCGACGACCCGCGCCTCCTGCCAGCGCCCGGCGAGCGCAAAACTCAGCGCCAGATTCTGCCGGACCTTCGCGTTCGTCTCGGGCGACCGCGCCACCGCAGTCAACACCGTGATCCCGCCCGCGGTATCACCCGCCAACGACAGCGCCAGACCACGGTCGACGGCTGGAATGATCGCCGCGTTGATTTCCAGCGTATGCCGAGCCGCCTGCCAGTCGCCCGTCGCAACCTGTGACAATGCCAGATTCAACGCCGCCTTGCCGTTGGTCGGCGCGAGCGCCAGCGTATCTGCGAAAGCATGCGAGGCCGATGCGAACCTGCCGCCCTGAAGGTAGCTCTGGCCGAGCAACATGCGGTATTCCGCCGATCGCGGCATCAACGCGACTGCGCCTTCCGCGTAGCCTACCGCCGTCGGACCGTCGCGCCGGGCCAGTGCCGTCTGCGCATTGCCGGCCTTCGCCGCCGCGTCCTTGGCCGCAAGCGCGCCGCTGCGATCGCTGGCAGAGGCCACGCCGCCGCCGTTGGCGGCACAGCCGACCATCGTCCCGCCGAGCATGAGGGCCGCCATGCCACCGAGGAGAAGTGAGCGCGTGTTCATCGGGATGATCCCTGTTCTGACGTTTGGGCTTTGCCGGGCGGTAGTTGCGCCAACAGCGCGTCCACCTCCGGCAGCGTGTGTAGAAAGGCGTCGAGCGCCTGCGTGACGAGGCGCTGCGACGATGCGTTGGCGACCGCGCTCGCCAGCCGAAGCCGCAAGTGCCGATCGGCGTCGAGCCGCAGCGTGAATGCTGCGCGCTTGTGTCTGGCCTTTGAGGCCACATCCCGGGCGATCCGCGCCGCGTCCGCAACCGAAACCGCTATCGCCGGGATCGGTCGCAATTCGATTTTCAGCGGATGTCCTGCGGCGAGCGACGACACCGGTTCGGTTGCGCAGCGAATCGGCGCGGCGTCGTCTCCACCGCCAGCGTCGCCGTTCGCCGACAGTGACGAATCGCATGCCTCCGGCATCATCGCCGGCCGCGCCGCACCCTTGCGGGCCAGCAACGACGACGTCGCGAGAGGAATGCCGCGTACCAAGATCTCAGACCATGATCCGACGACCGAAGCCGCCTGCGACGGAACGGGCAACGGCAGCAGTCGGCACGCTGAACACGGTTCGCCGGAAGTTCTTTTCGAGCCGATCGCAGACATAGCTCCAGAGCGCCTCGATCTCGGCAGTCGACTTGCTCTTCGGATCGAGCTCCATGACCGTACGCCCGTCGATCATCGACACGGCGAAATCGGTCCGTTGATGGACGATGATCGGCGCCACCGTGCCGTGCTGTGACAAGGCGAGCGCGGCTTCGGCGGTGATGCGGGCTTTCGGCGTCGCGGCGTTCACCACGAAGATCAGCGGTTTGCCGGCCCGCGCGCACATGTCGACGGTCGCGCCGACCGCGCGCAGGTCATGCGGGCTGGGGCGGGTCGGCACGATGATCAGCTCGGCGACCTGGATCACGCTCTGGATCGCCATCGTGATCGCGGGCGGGGTATCGATCATCGCCAGTTTGAAGCCCTGTTGGCGAAGTATCTCAAGATCGGCGGCGAGCCTGGCGATCGTGGTCTGCGCGAAGGCAGGCTCGTCTGCGGAACGCTCGTTCCACCAGTCCGACAGCGAGCCTTGCGGATCGATGTCGATGAGCACGACGGGACCATGACCGGCACGCTCCGCCTGGACGGCGAAATGTCCGGTCAGGGTGGTCTTGCCCGATCCCCCTTTCTGCGATGCCAACGCTAGAACGCGCATAAGTCCCCTGCTCCCGGTGGTCCGGCCCCCCGGTATTCGAGCCGGGGATGCCACCCACAGGTCTAAGGACTGGTTAATGCAGTATAACTTGCGTCGCATACGGAACCAAAACGATGGATTAAGTCACTCTTTACCTTGCGCAACGCGCGGCGGCATGGTGAACCGAAGTTGAAATGAGGGTTGTAGGATGACGGCAATGACGGCTTGGCAAAGGTCATTTTGGCGCGCGGTTGCCGTGGGTAGCATGCTTGTGGCGGCACCGGCGATCGCCGACGTGAAGACTGGCGTCGACGCCTGGGCGAAGGGTGAATATCCGCGCGCCATCGCCGAATGGCGGCCGCTGGCGGTCGCGGGCGATCCGGACGCCCAGTTCAACCTCGCCCAGGCGTACAAGCTCGGTCGCGGCGTCCCGCTCGATCCAGCACTGGCCGAAAGCTGGTTCCGCAAGGCGGCGATGAAGGGGCACGTACAGGCCAGCGACAATTATGGCCTGGCGCTGTTCCAGGCCGGCAAGAAGTCCGAGGCGCTGCCGTGGCTTGAGAAATCGGTCGCGCGGGGCGAACCGCGGACGCAGCTGGTGCTCGGCACGATGCTGTTCAACGGCGACGGCGTGCCGCGAGATTTTCCGCGCGCCTATGCGCTGATGACGCGCGCATCGTCCGCAGGGCTTCAGTCGGCTTCGCAAACGCTGGCGCAGATGGACCAGTACATATCGCCGGCCGACCGGGAGAAGGGCACCGCGCTCGCGCAGCAATATGCTCTGAGCGCGAATCAGGCCCAGGCATCGCGTTCGACGGCCCGTCCGACGGTCCGCCCGACCGACCTGCCGCCTGCGCAGGTCGCCGAGACACGCCGTCCATCGAAGCTGCCGGAGAGTTCGCTGCCAGCGCACGTTGCTGCACCTACCCGTGAGCCTTCGGCCAAGCCGGCGTCCGCCACACCGCGACCTGCCAAGCCGGCACCTGCCAAAGCGGTTGCCGCGAAGCCGTCGCCAAGGCCGGAGCCGGCGCGCGCGACCGGCAACTGGCGCGTCCAGCTTGGCGCGTTCCGCGATCAGGGCAATGCCGAATCCCTGTGGGGTCGGGTCCGTGGCAAGCTTGGCGGCGCCCAGCCATTCTATACGAAATCCGCGGGCGTTACCCGCCTCCAGGCAGGCGGTTTCGGTTCGAAAGCGGACGCGACGCGCGCGTGCTCCGCGGCGGGTGTGCCGTGCGTAGTCGTCGCGCCCTGACCTGATCGGCGATGTCCACGCCCCGCCTGCCCCGGAAACCGCGATGATAGTCCTGACGCTGGCGCTGTTCGCGACACCGACAGACTGCATTTCGGTCCGGCAACAGTGTCGGGCGTGCCCGACGGAAACGAGGTTGCAGGGTTGCTCTTCGGTCGGCATCGCGTGCCAGCCAACCCGACGGGTCTGCGAACCGAGGAAGCCGAAAAAGGCTGCCGCGCAGGTGGACCGGCGTTCGGTCGCGCCGCGATCCGCCACGACCGATTGACCGCTGCCGGATCAATTCTGCTACCGGGTCGTTTCGTTCTGACATCGACCGGGAGCAAGATGGATGAATTTGAAGACCTTGGCGCTGGCTGTTGCCGGCGCATCGCTGTTGGCCGCGTGTTCGGGCGAACAGCCTGCGAATACCGATACGATGGCCGATAACGGCGTATCGCTGCGCAATCTTTCCAGCACGGAAGTCGCCGTCCCGAAGCCCGACCAGCTGACGGTAAAGGGGCGACTGATCCCAACCCCGTCCGATCCGACCTCGAAGCATTTCCTGCTGCGTGAGCGGCAGGCGGTCGGCGGCACGATCATCGCGATCCTGCGCCAGGAGCATGACGGCAAGGTCGCCTACGCGCGTACCGAGGTCGATTGCGGCAAGCGATTGTTCCACGTCCTCGGCGTCGGTTCGAACCGGGCGCTGGTCGAGACCAACATTGCGCACGATGGTCCGCTGCGCTCGATCGAAGGCCTGCCGTTGCGCGAGGAACTGGCCTCCTATGTCTGCAACGCGAGCGGTACGCCTCTGGCAAAGGGGTAAGAGTATCCCTTGCATCCTCTCCCGCCAGGGGGAGGATGCAAGGACGACTAGTCTACGACCCAATGCTGCTTCGCGATCCCCTGCGCATACAATAGCGCGGTCAGGTCGCCGTGATCGATCCGCGCAGCCGCCGCCGCCGCCACGATCGGCTTGGCATGGTACGCGACGCCCAACCCCGCCGCCTCGATCATCGCCAGATCGTTCGCGCCATCGCCGACGGCGAGCGACTCCTCGACCGCAATCCCCCGCTCAGCGATCGCCGCGCGCAACGTCGTCAGCTTCGTGTTCGACCCGACAATCGGCTTGGTCACCGTCCCCGTCAGCACGCCATCCTCGATCTGCAGCACGTTGGCGATCGCCCGATCGAAGCCGATTGCCTTCGCCACCGGCTCGGCGAACCGCGTGAACCCGCCCGACACCAATACCGCGAGTGCCCCTCTCGCGCGCATCGTCCGCACCAGTGCCTTCGCGCCCGGCATGATCGTGACGCGTTCGGCGAGACAACGTTCGATGTCGCTTTCCGCCAAGCCCTTGAGCAGAGCAACGCGGGCGTCGAGGGCTGCCTCGAAGTCGAGTTCGCCACGCATGGCGCGTTCGGTGATCTCGGCGATCTGCGGCTTGATGCCGGCGTAATCGGCGAGTTCGTCGATGCATTCGACGGTGATCATCGTCGAATCCATGTCGGCGACCAGCAGCGTCTTGGTCCGCGTAAGGCTCGATTGCACGACGACGTCGGTCGCCGCGAACGCGCCCTCCAGCGCGACCCGGGCCGCGTCCGGCGCCATCCCGAAGATCAGGTCGGCGGCGTCGCCCTGGTCGATCCAGCCGCTTGCGCCCGGTGCGCAGCCGGCGTCGCGCAAGCGGTCCATCGCGGTCGAAATATCGCCTGCGGTCAGCGTGCCCGAGGCTATAAGCGTTGCCGTGAACATACCCATCTCCCAATCAACGGGCGCGCTCCCGAAGGTGGCGCTCATCGCAGGGCCGACCGCGAGCGGCAAGTCCGCGCTCGCGCTTGCCGTCGCCAACGCCCACGACGGCGTGGTCATCAACGCCGACTCCGCGCAGGTCTATGCCGACCTCCGTATCATCACCGCTCGCCCGTCGAGCGAAGAGGAGGCCAGCGCTCCGCACCGCCTGTTCGGCCATGTCGACGCCGCCGACGCCACCTACTCCACCGCGCGCTGGGCCGCCGAGGCGACGCAAGCGATCTGCGACACGCTGGCGGAGGGCAAGCTGCCGATCCTGGTGGGCGGCACCGGCCTCTACATCCGCACCCTGCTAGACGGCATCGCCCCCGTCCCCGCGATCGATCCGGACCTTCGCGAGCAAGTCCGCGCCCTCCCCGTCGCCGAGGCGCATGCCGCGCTTGCCCTGCTCGACCCGCAGGCTGCTGAGAGGCTCAACGCAGCCGACACCACCCGCGTCGCCCGCGCGCTCGAAGTCGTCCGCGGTACCGGCCGCAGACTTGCCGACTGGCAGACCGAGCGCGTCGGCGGGATCGGCGAGACGATCGACGTCCGCGCGCTTATTCTCATTCCCGACCGCGACTGGCTCAACGCGCGCATCGACCAGCGTTTCGCCGAGATGGCCGACACCAGCCGCGACGAAATAGCCGCGCTGCTCGCCCGCGCCGACATCGCGTGGGACGCCCCGATCCGCCGCGCGATCGGCGTTCCCGAGATCGCAGCCCTGGTCCGCGACGAAATCGACATAGCTACCGCCATTGCCGCCGGATCGCTCGCCACGCGGCGCTACGCCAAGCGCCAATATACGTGGCTCCGACACCAGCCGCCCGCCGCCTGGACCCGCACCGAAACCCTCGACCTGCCAACGCGCTTGCAGCAATTTGAAACTATATTGCTGAAATGATGTTTGACACGCATCTTTTATATCGGTAGCCGGCCCCTCCACGAGACGCTAAAGGCAGCGTTCTCGCAAAGGATGATATGAAATGACCGAGAAGAGTGGAGCCGATATCCTGATCGAGGCGCTGTGCGATCTCGGCGTGGAGGTCGTCTTCGGCTATCCGGGTGGTGCCGTGCTGCCGATCTACGACGCGCTGTTCCGCAGCGGCCGGATCAAGCACATCCTCGTGCGCCACGAACAGGCCGCGACGCATGCGGCCGAGGGTTATGCGCGCTCGACCGGCAAGCCCGGCGTGGTGCTTGTCACCTCGGGTCCCGGCGCGACCAATGCGGTCACCGGGATCACCGACGCACTGATGGATTCGATCCCGATGGTCGTGATCACCGGCCAGGTGCCGACCGCGCTGATCGGCACCGACGCGTTCCAAGAGGCCGATACCGTCGGCATCACGCGTCATTGCTCGAAGCACAATTACCTGGTGAAGGATCCCGCCAAGCTCGGCGACGTGATCCACGAGGCGTTCCACATCGCCACCTCGGGGCGTCCCGGCCCGGTGGTCGTCGACATTCCCAAGGACGTGCAGGTCGCGACCGCGCGCTACAAGAAGCCGGGGCCGATCCAGCACAAGACCTATCGCCCGCAGGTGAAGGCCGACCAGGCGCAGATCGAGCAGCTCGTCGACATGCTCGCCGCGGCCGAGCGCCCGATCCTGTATACCGGCGGCGGCATCATCAATTCGGGCCCCGCCGCGAGCCAGCTGCTGTGCGAACTCGTCCGCATCACCGGCGCGCCGGTGACGTCGACTCTGATGGGTCTCGGTGCCTATCCAGCCTCCGGGCCGCAGTGGCTCGGAATGCTCGGCATGCACGGCACGTACGAGGCGAACATGGCGATGAACCAGGCCGACCTCGTGGTCGCGCTCGGCTCGCGTTTCGACGACCGCGTGACGGGGCGCTTGGACGCGTTCAGCCCGAACTCGCGGAAAGTGCATATCGACATAGATCGCTCGTCGGTGAACAAGACCGTGCGCGTCGATCTCGGGATCATCGCCGACGTCGGTCATGCGCTCGAGGACATGGTGCGGATCTGGAAAAGCCGCCAGCATCCGAAGCCCGACACGACCGACTGGCAGCGTCGGATCGCCGGCTGGCGCGCGGTGAAGTGTCTCGACTTCCCCGAGAACGACCCGAACGAGATCATGCCGCAGCGCGCGATCCGCGCGCTGTTCGACGCGACGCACGCGCGCTCGCCGATCATCACGACCGAGGTGGGGCAGCACCAGATGTGGGCCGCGCAGCATTTCGGGTTCGAGAAGCCGAACAAGTGGCTGACGAGCGGTGGTCTCGGCACGATGGGGTACGGCCTGCCCGCCGCGATCGGTGCGCAGCTCGGCAACCCGAACGCGCTGGTGATCGACATCGCCGGCGAAGCGTCGATCCAGATGAACATCCAGGAGCTGGCGACCGCATCGCAATACCGGTTGCCGGTGAAGATCTTCATCCTCAACAACCAGTACATGGGCATGGTTCGCCAGTGGCAGGAGCTCACCTATGAGAGCCGCTATGCCGAGAGCTATTCGGATTCGCTGCCCGATTTCGTGAAGCTGGGCGAAGCTTACGGCTGGAAGGGCATCCTGATCGAGACCCGCGACCAGCTCGACAGCGGGATCGCCGAGATGCTGGCGTATGACGGCCCGGTGATCGTCGATTGCCGTGTGTCGCAGCTGACCAACTGCTTCCCGATGATCCCGTCGGGGGCGGCACATACCGACATGATCCTGCAGGCGAACGAAGTGTCCGGCACGATGGACGACGAAGCGAAGGCGCTGGTTTGATGCACATTCCCCAGGAAAAGGCCGAGCGGCACACGCTCGCCGTCATCGTCGACAACGAACCGGGCATCCTCGCCCGGATCGCCGGCCTGTTCACCGCGCGTGGCTATAATATCGAAAGCCTGACGGTGTCGGAGATCACCGCGGACAAGTCGGTCAGCCGGATCACCATCGTCACCAGCGCTTCGCCGGCGACGATGGAGCAGATCCTCGCCCAGCTCGACCGGCTCGTCCCCGTCCACAAGGTCACCGACCTGACGGCACAGGGCGCGCACGTCGAACGCGAGCTTGCCCTGGTGAAGGTCCGCGGCACCGGCGACCACCGGATCGAGGCGTTGCGCCTCGCCGACGTCTACCGCGCCCGCGTGGTCGATGCGACGACATCGAGCTTCGTGTTCGAGGTCACCGGCGGCATCGACAAGATCGACAAGTTCGTCGAACTCATGGGTGAAGTCGGTCTGATCGAAGTCGCCCGCACCGGCATCGTCGCGATCGCCCGCGGCAAAGAGCCGGCCTGAGTTACGCTACCCAAGCTTCATCAACACCCATTTCCATCTCACCCCGCCCCTAACCGTCACCCCAGCGAAAGCTGGGGTCTCCCCCGGCTCCTGTCCCGCAAGAGCCGCATGAGATACCAGCTTCCGCTGGCATGACGGATTTCCGGCTGGCGTGACGGATTTGCGGGCTCCGACGCTTCAAAATCCAATGCTTCCAGAAAGGACCATTTCAATGCGTGTCTATTACGATCGCGACGCCGACCTGAACCTCATCACCGACAAGAAGATCGCGATCGTCGGTTACGGCTCGCAGGGCCATGCCCACGCGCAGAACCTTCGCGATTCGGGCGTCAAGGACGTCGCCATCGCACTCCGCGAAGGTTCGGCCACCGCCAAGAAGGCGATCGACGCTGGCTTCGCGGTCAAGTCGAACGCCGAAGCCGCCGCCTGGGCCGACATCGTCATGATCCTCGCGCCCGACGAGCATCAGGCCGCGATCTACGCTGCCGATTTGCACGACAACCTCAAGCAGGGCGCGACGATTGCCTTCGCGCACGGCCTCAACGTGCATTTCGGCCTGATCGAGCCGCGCGCCGATCTCGACGTCATCATGATCGCGCCCAAGGGCCCCGGCCACACCGTGCGCAGCGAATATGTCCGCGGCGGCGGCGTCCCCTGCCTGATCGCGATCGACCAGGACAAGTCGGGCAACGCGCATGACATCGCTCTGGCATACGCGTCGGGCGTCGGCGGCGGTCGCTCGGGCATCATCGAGACCAACTTCCGCGAGGAATGCGAGACCGACCTGTTCGGCGAGCAGGCCGTGCTGTGCGGCGGCATTACCCACCTGATCCAGGCCGGGTTCGAGACGCTGGTCGAAGCCGGCTACGCGCCGGAAATGGCGTATTTCGAGTGCCTCCACGAGACCAAGCTGATCGTCGACCTGCTGTATGAGGGCGGCATCGCCAACATGCGCTACTCGATCTCGAACACGGCCGAATATGGCGACATCACGACGGGCCCGCGGATCATCACGTCGGAGACCAAGGCCGAGATGAAGCGCGTTCTCGCCGACATCCAGTCGGGTCGGTTCGTGAAGAACTTCATTCTCGACAACCGTGCAGGTCAGCCCGAACTGAAGGCGGCGCGCAAGCAGGCACTGGCGCATCCGATCGAGAAGATCGGGTCGGAACTGCGCGGCATGATGCCTTGGATCGGGAAGAACGCGCTGGTCGATAAAGCCAAAAACTGACTTCGTCAGTTTTCGCTTTATCGACCGGCCGGCACGACGGAGCCTGCCCATAGGGGACGGCTTCGCCGGGTCCGACGGGCTGGCGTAGGGAAAATGCTGAGGTCAGCGTGAAGCCTGCCCTACCCTACCACCCCGGCGAAGGCCGGGGCCCAGTTGGGGGACGTTGCTAACGGAAGACGACGCTCGGTTACCTCGACCTTTCCAACTGGGCCCCGGCCTTCGCCGGGGTGGTGGCGTTTTGGGGGAAGCGTCAATCGTTGCCTATCCCGTTCCCCCGCGAACGCGGGGGTCCAGGGTCTCGGGCGGTGATCGTGGTTTAGCTGGGCCCCCGCGTCCGCGGGGGAACGAGAGCTGGCGGTGCCCTCTACTTCGCCCACGCCCCTCACCCCACCGACCCAATTCCGAAACACAGCGTTGGCATAACGTCGTTTGACGCGCCCCCTCCGCTCGGCCAGCATCGCGCGTCAAACAGGAGACCCCGCATGCGCCTAGTCCTAGCCACCATCCTCGCCCTCACCGCCGCACCCGTGCTGGCACAGACCGCCGCCGTCCCCGGCGCCCCCGTCAAGGCTCGCGTCACCGCCGGCACCTATGCAGTCGACCCCAACCACACGCAGGTTACCTGGCAGGTTAACCACATGGGCTTCTCGATGCTCGAAGGGCAGCTCGGCGCGTCTGGCGGCAGCATCACGATCGATCCCGCCAAGCCGAACGCGACCAAGGTCGAAGTCAACTTTGCGATCGACCAGCTCTCGGTCACCGCAGCGCCGTTCGCCGGCCATCTGAAGTCGAACAACTTCTTCGACGCCGCGACCTATCCGACCGCCAAGTTCGTCTCGACCAAGGTCGTCGCGACCGGCGATAAGGCCACCATCACCGGCGACCTCACGCTCAAGGGCGTCACCAAGCCGGTCGTGCTGCAGGCGACCTTCATCGGTGCCGGCGCGAACCCGATGAACAAGAAGCTGAACTTCGGCTTCCGCGCGACGACCTCGATCAAGCGCAGCGACTTCAACATCGGCGCCTACGCCCCGGTGGTGTCGGACAAGGTCGACCTGACGATCAACGCGGCGTTCTCCGCGCAATAAACTGGCCCCGCGCTTCCAACGAGCGCAATCAACCCACAAATTCCCTATCGCGCTGGACACGGACCGTGTTCGCGCGATAGGGACGCTAGCAATGACGTATGGCCGCCTCCTGCTGCTTCGACTTACGCGCCCTTAGGCGCGCCGATCGTTTGCGCGGTGGCCATGCCCCGCGCCTCGCGCCTAAGGGCTGACCCGAACGCTCCCGACGACACGAGAGACACGAGCCATGCTGCGCGACCCATCGACCAAATACCGCCCCTTCCCGCAAATCGATTTGCCCGACCGCCAATGGCCGTCGAAGACCATCGTCAAGCCGCCCCGCTGGCTCTCCACCGATCTACGCGACGGCAACCAGGCGCTGATCGATCCGATGGATGCCGAGAAGAAGACGCGGTTCTTCGACCTGCTCTGCAAGGTCGGCCTGAAGGAGATCGAGGTCGGTTTCCCGAGTGCGGGTGCGACCGAGTTCGACTTCATCTCGGGGCTGGTGAAGACCGGGCGCATTCCCGACGACGTGTCGATCCAGGTGCTGACCCAGTCGCGCCGCGATCTGATCGAAACGAGCTTTGCCAGCCTGGTCGGTGCCAAGACCGCGATCGTCCACCTCTACAACGCCGTCTCGCCGGCGTGGCGCAAGATCGTGTTCGGGATGGACCGCGCGCAGGTCAAGCAGATCGCGATCAACGGCGCTAAGGTGCTGCGCGACGAAGCCGCCAAGCAGCCTAACGTCCGCTGGCAGTTCGAATATTCGCCGGAAACCTTCTCGACCGCCGAACTCGATTTCTCGCTGGAAGTTTGCGAGGCGGTGATGGACGTCCTGATGCCGACGCCGGAGAACCCGATCATCTTCAACCTGCCCGCGACCGTCGAGTGCGCGACGCCGAACATCTATGCGGACCAGATCGAATGGTTCGGGAGGCATATCCGCAACCGCGATGCGGTGGCGATCTCGCTGCACACGCACAACGACCGCGGCACCGGTGTCGCGGCGGCGGAGCTCGGCATGATGGCGGGCGCGGACCGGGTCGAGGGCTGCCTGCTCGGCAATGGCGAGCGGACCGGCAATTGCGATCTCGTGACCGTCGCGCTCAACATGTACACGCAAGGCGTCGACCCGAAGCTCGACCTGTCGGACATCGACGGCGTCGTGAACACGGTCAATTACTGCACCAACATCCCCGTCCACCCGCGCACGCCCTATGCCGGCGACCTGGTCTTCACCGCGTTTTCGGGCTCCCACCAGGACGCGATCAAGAAGGGCTTCGCGGCGCAGGAGGCGAAGAACGACACGCTGTGGGAGGTCCCCTACCTGCCGATCGACCCTGCAGATCTGGGCCGCAGCTACGAGGCGGTGATCCGCGTCAATTCGCAGTCGGGCAAGGGCGGCGTCGCCTGGGTGATCGAGCAGGACAAGGGGCTGAAGCTGCCCAAGCGGTTGCAGGCGGACTTCAGCCGGCACGTCCAGGCCTATGCCGACGAGACCAGCCGCGAACTGAACGCAGCGGATATCTGGGGCCTGTTCGAGCGGACCTACATGCCGCAGGCCGACGACCGGGTGGAACTGCGCGATTACGAGGAGAGCGGCGCTTCGGGGCAGCGAGTCTTCATCGGCCGGGTGGCGATCGACGGCGAGGAACGGTCGATCTCGGGGCGCGGCAACGGGCTGATCTCGGGCGTAATCGCGGCGATCGCGGAGTCGACCGGACCGACGCTCGACGTGGTCGATTACAACGAACACGCGATCGGCCACGGCGCCGATGCGCAGGCTGCAGCGTATGTCGAATGCCGCACGGCGGAGGGCAAGACGGTGTTCGGCGTCGGCATGGACACGGACATCGCGACCGCTTCGGTGCGTGCGGTGTTGTCGGCCGCGAACCGGGCGTAAGAAAGCCAACTCCCTCTCCCCTCCGGGGAGAGGGTCGGGGTGAGGGGCAGCCCAGCAACGCAACCCCCGGAACAGCCCCTCACCCCAGCCCTCTCCCCGAAGGGGAGAGGGAGCCGTCAGCGTACGCGAACGATCTCGCAACCGACGCGGGCGTCGGGATAGATGTCGGCCTTCACCGTCCGAACCTTAACCCGCCTCACCCGCGCATCCGCCAAACACAGCCCGGCGATCGCCTCGCAAAGCGTCTCCTGCAACGCGAACGGCCGCTCCGCCACCATCGCCAGGATCCCCGCGCGCACGAAGTCGTAGTCGAGCACCTCCTCGATCGCATCGTCGCCGAGGGCTGCCGGGTACACCACCGTCATCTCGACCGACACGACCACCCGCTGCGGCGCGACCTCATGCGGATGGATCCCCAGCCGCATCATCACCTCGAGACCGTCGAGGATCGTTATGAACTCAGCCATGCCGCCCCTCGAACATCACGTCGCCGTCCCGCGTCAGAAACCGCTGCCCGCAATCGACGAACAGATTCTGCCCGGTCACACCCTTCGCGGTCAGCAGCCACGCCACCGCGTCCGCCACCGCCTCGGCGCCCACCGGCCGCCGCAACAGATTGTCGCTCGCCACCGCCGCGAATTCCGCGTCGCTCTGGTCCCCGCTCGGCAGCGTCAGTCCAGGCGACACCGCGTTCACCCGGATGCGCGGGCCAAGCGCCTGCGCCAGCATCGTCGTCGCCCCCTCCAGCGCGATCTTCCCGCAACTATACGAGAAGAAATCGGGGTTCAGGTTCGCCACCTTCTGGTCCAGCAGGTTCACCACCGCACCCTCCGCAACATCGTCCTGCGACGCCAGCGCCGAGGCCAGCAACACCGGCGCACCGCAATTGATCGCGCCAAGCTCGGCGAACAACACCGGATCGACACCCGGCGGCCGATCGAACTCGAACCGCGAGGCGCAATTGACCAGCCCGTCGATCGGGCCGCATATCGCCGCCCGCGCTGCCGCGAACAGGTCGCCGATCGCGCCAAGATCGCCCAGGTCACCCGCAACCACCGCAGCGCGCCCGCCGCCGGCAACGATCTCCGCGACCAGCGCCGCCGCTTCGTCTGGGGAATGCCCCTGGTGCACGACCACCGCATGCCCGTCCGCCGCCAGCCGCCGGACGATCGCCGCCCCCAGCCGTTTCGCCCCGCCCGTAACAAGGACGGTTCGCATCAAACGCCGCGCCCCATCAGTGCGAGCACTTCCTTGCGGCTGCGCTCGTCGTCTCGGAACACGCCCATCATCCGGCTCGTCACCATCGTCACGCCGGGGGTGCGCACGCCGCGCGCGGTCATGCACGCGTGGCTCGCCTCGATCACGACGGCGACGCCCTGCGGCTTCAGATTGTCCCAGATGCAGTCGGCCACCTCCGCGGTCAGCCGCTCCTGCACCTGCAACCGCCGCGCGAAGCCGTGCAGCACGCGCGCCAGCTTCGAGATACCGACGACGTGATTCTGCGGCAGGTACGCGATGTGGGCCTTGCCGATGATCGGCGCCATGTGGTGCTCGCAGTGCGACTGGAACGGGATGTCCTTCAGCAGGACGATCTCGTCATAGCCACCGACCTCCTCGAACACGCGCTCCAGATGCTTGGCGGGGTCGTCACCGTACCCTGCGCAATATTCCTTCCAGGCGCGCGCGACTCGCCGCGGCGTATCGATCAGCCCTTCGCGAGTCGGATCGTCGCCCGACCAGCGGATCAGCGTCTTGATCGCATCGGCGACATCCTGTGGCACCACGACCTTGCCGTCGTCGCCGAGCGCGTCGCTTCCAGCGGGCAACGGCTCAATCGACATTGGAGGTTGCCGTAGCGTCATGGCCGATCACCGTAACATAGGTTCGAATTTGCAACTGTTTCATCCTGCATTCCTGATGAATTTGTCACCGTTTCCCTTGGGAGAAAAGCGTTGACGGCTTGGATTTTTGATCGCCTATTGAGCATACCTGATAATCGAAACCGTGAACGGCAAAGACCGACGCGGTTCAGGGAGAGGATAGATCATGGCAAAGTTCGAATTGCTCGCCGCAACGGCGATGATACTCCTGCCTGTTGTTCCGGCAGTTGCACAGACCGCCACTACCAGTTCCGCACAAAATACCGCCCCCACGAACGGTCCCGGCCAGGAGGCGACAACGCAGACGCAAGCTTCAGATCCTTATGGGTCGGAGGATATCGTCATCACTGCGCAACGCCAGTCGCAGCGTTTGCAGGACGTGCCGATCGCGGTGAGTGCCTTTACCGCGGACAATCTCGAAAAGCAGCAGATCGTCAACCCCGTCGCCCTTCAGCAGACGTTGCCGAACGTGACGTTCACCAAGACCAACTTCACTTCGTCGAGCTTCACGATCCGCGGCATCGGCGATCTCTGCGTCGGCGCGACCTGCGACAGCGCCACCGCCATCCACGTCAACGACATGCCGCTGGTCTCGACGCGATTGTTCGAGACCGAATTCTACGATCTCGAACGTATCGAGGTTCTGCGCGGACCGCAGGGAACCCTGTTCGGACGCAACGCGACCGCCGGCGTGGTCAATTTCATCACCGCCAAGCCCGATCTGTCCGGGATTCACGCGGCCGGCGAGTTCGAATACGGCAATTACGACTCCAAGCGCGTGAAGGGCATGTTCAACCTGCCCATCACCGACACCATCGGCATCCGTGTCGCCGGCCAGTATCTGAACCGTGACGGCTATACTAAGAACCTGTTCGACGGCGGCCGGATCGACGATCGCGATCTGTACTCGGTCCGCGGCACGCTGTCCTGGGAGCCGGACAGCGACACGCGCGTCGACCTGATCGGCTATTACTTCCACGAGCGCGACAACCGTTCGCGCATCCAGAAGCAACTCTGCCACCGCGATCCGACCGGCGTGCTGGGCTGCCTTCCGGACCGGCTCGACTACGGAACGACCAACGGCAACTCGACGCTGGCCGCGGTGTATTCGTCGAGCGAGTTCTACCGTTTCGCGCTCGGCGCGACGTTCGTGCCCTACGCGTTGCAGAGCCTCTACGGACGCGACACCTATAACGGGGTCGTCAACCCGAACGACGTCCGCACCGTCAATATCGATTACAAGCCCACCTATTTCAGCGACGAAGAGCAATATACCGCCAAGATCTTCCACGATTTCGGACCGGTTTCGTTCAACTTCACCGGTGGCTATGCGCGCAACTCGGTGGATTCGACCAACGACTATAATCTCGCAGTCGAGAACCCGCTGGGCGCCAATGTCGGCGCGCTTACCCTGATCGGCACCGCGGCGGCCCCCGGCGCGGCGTTCCCCGGCGGGATCAACCCGTTCACCAATGCCGTCGCCGCGCTGTTCCCCAACGGCAATACCGGCACGATCTGCCAATCGGCTCCCGGACCGGACCTCGGCGTGTTCAGCGGCAGCAAGCTGTGCGGACCGAGCAGCCAAGACGTCGATCGCTCGAACGCCCGCTCTCGGCAATTCTCCGCCGAAGCACATCTCGACAGCCGCTTCGACGGCATCTTCAACTTCCTGGTCGGCGGCATCTACCTCGACCAGAAAATTCGCGACAACAGCTATTACGTGACCGCCTTCCCGCTCGATTACGGTGCCGCGATCATCGGCGCCGCCAACGTGCTGGGCGGCCGCGTCGCCGGCGCGACGCTGCCCAACTCCTTCGGCTCGACACCGTTCTACCGCAGCTTCACCGACTCGGTGCACCTGAAGTCGTACGGGATCTTCGGCGAGACGTATTTCGACTTCACCGACAAGCTGAAGCTGACGCTGGGGCTGCGCTACAATCACGACGAGAAGGAGGTTCGCGCGCGCACCGCCTTCATCTTCGACACCAAGAGCCGCGCACTCGTCACCGCGGCGGGCCAGCCGATCCGAGATGCGGAGGGCAATGCGATCGTCGTCTCTGCGGTTACGACCGCGCTCAACCCCTATGGTACCAACGCGCTCGAGAACGCGATCAACTATGCCTCGCTGGATTACGATCCGTTCACGGCGGGCAACCAGCCGTTCGGCGTCGCCCGCGTCGCGTTCGGCAGGCTGACCGGCCGCGCGGTGCTCGAATACAAGATCAAGCCCGACAATCTGGTCTATGCGTCCTATTCGCGCGGCTACAAATCCGGCGGCATCAATCCGCCCTTGTCGCCGGTCTTCGCAGTCGACCAGGCGTTCAAGCCGGAGTCTGTGGATTCGTTCGAGATCGGCTCGAAGAACAGCTTCCTTAACCGGACGCTGCAACTCAATCTCACCGGCTTCTACTATCGGTACAAGCAGCTTCAGCTGAGCCGGATCGTCGCGCGTACCTCCGTCAATGACAACATCAACGCGAATATCTACGGCGTCGAGGCAGAGGCGATCATGCGCCCTTCGCCCAAGTTCACGGTCAACATGAACTTCAGCTACCTGAAGTCCAAGGTCGCGGGCGACAAGTTCATCGGCAACCCACAGGATCCGTCGGGTGGCCGCGCCGATACGGTTATCATCAAGGACATCACCAACGCCTCGAATTGCACCGTGCGCCCGACCACGGTCGGCAATGCCGCAGGGGCGAACGCGTTCGTCGGCGCGGTGAACTCCGCGCTGGGGCTACGTCCGCCGACCGCACTGCTGGCGAACGGCAGCACCGGCGCGTATTCCGTGTGCGACGCGCTCGCCGCGGCGACAGCCGGCGCCCTTGCCAACTACAACCCGGCGCTGGCCGCGTTGCAGGCGCCGCTCAATGCCGGGTTCGGGACGAATGCGAACGGCGCACTGCCGTTCGTGGTCGATCGCAGCGGCGTGCTCGTCAACATCCGCGGCAACGATCTGCCCCAGGCACCGCGCTATAAATTCTCGGCGGGCGCGCAATACGTGGCGGACATCGGAGACTTCACGATCGTCCCGCGCGTCGACCTCGCCTATACCGGCGGCTTCACGGCGAGCATCTTCAACCAGACCATCAACCGTGTGCAGGGATATGAGGTGATCAACGCCCAGATCCAGCTGAACGGCCCCGACGAGCGATATTATGTGCGCGGTTTCGTCCAGAACCTGACCAAGAACGATGCGATCACCGGCCAGTACGTGACCGACCAGTCATCGGGGTTGTTCACCAACATCTTCACGGTCGAACCGCGGCGATACGGCGTAGCCGCCGGGTTCAAGTTCTGAGGGCGCGCGCGCCGCGATCGGGGGCAGGTCTCGTTCGCGGCGCGCGTCGTTCGCTATTCGCTAAGATCTCAGCGTTCGCCGGGACGACGGGCGGGGCGATGTAGAGGCGACACCCTTCACCGTCTCTCACCCGGTCATCACCACCCGCCCCCGTCACGCCAGCGAACGCTGGGGTCTCACGCAAGGCGCGAGTCATTCGCCACGCAATTGAGATCCTCGCGTTCGCTGCGATGACCGCTGGAATGCCAATGGAGGTTGAAGCGCAGAGCTTCGGCCCTACCCGTCGCCCCAGCGAAATCTGGGGGCTCACGCGTGGCGCGAGTCATTCGCCACGGAATTGAGATCCCCGCGTTCACTGCGATGACGGGAATGCCAATGGCGGTTAGAGCGCAGCGCTTCGGCCCTACCCGTCACCCCAGCGAAAGCTGGGGTCTCGTGCGTGGCGCGCGCGCTACGCACCCCGAAGAGATCCAGCGTTCGCTTGGATGACGGATTTCGAAGCCTATTTCAGCCGCTCGGCGTGCCAGGCGACATGATCTCCTAGGAACGTCGAGATGAAGGTGTAGCTGTGGTCGTACCCTGGCTGCATCCGCAGCTTCAGGTCGATCCCTGCCGCGTCGCAAGCGGCCGCCAGCAACTCCGGCTTCAGCTGATCCGCCAGAAAGCCGTCGGCATCGCCCTGATCGACCAGGATCGCGTTCACCCGCGCGCCGTCCTCGATCAACGCGCAGGCGTCGTACGCGCGCCACGTCGCCCGGTCCTGCCCCAGGTACCCGCCGAGCGCCTTCTCGCCCCACGCGCAGTGCAGCGGCGCCACGATCGGCGCGAATGCCGACACACTTCGAAAACGATCGGGATTGCGCAGCGCGATCGTCAGCGCGCCATGTCCCCCCATCGAGTGACCGGTGATTCCCTGCCGCGTCATGTCCGCCATCGGAAACTCGGCCGCGATCAGCGCCGGCAGTTCGTTCTCGATATAAGACCGCATCCGGAAGTTCGCCGCCCAGGGCTCCTCGGTTGCATCGACATAGAAGCCCGCCCCCTTGCCGAAGTCGTACGCCTCGTCGTCCGGCACGTCATTGCCGCGGGGGGACGTGTCGGGCGCGATGAATATCACGCCCAGCTCCGCACACGCGCGGCGGTATTCGCCCTTGTCCATGACGTTGGCGTGCGTGCAGGTCAGCCCCGACAGGAACCAAAGCACCGGCAACCGCGCGCCGTCGTCATGCGGCGGCACATAGACTGCGAAGGTCATGTCGGTGCCGGTCGAGGTCGAGGCGTGGCGATATACGCCCTGCGTGCCGCCATAGGCCTTGCTGGTGGAAACGGTCTCCATCACGCGACCCGGTGCGCCGCGCAGAGCTTGTTGCCGGCCGGATCGCGCAGATAGGCCAGATACAGCGTGCGACCGGCGGTACCCTGGCGGAGACCGGGCGGGTTCTCGCACGCCGTACCGCCGTTCGCGAGCCCGGCGGCATGCCAGGCATCGGCGGCCTCGGGCGAGGATGCGACGAACCCCATCGTGCTGCCGTTGCCGTGGCTCGCGGGCTGGCCGTTGATCGGCGGCGTGATCAGGAAGCGACCGCCAGCGTGCGCGTAGACCACCCGTCCCCACTCGTCGACGACGCCCTCGGGCACGCCGAGCGCACCCAGGCTCGCGTCGTAGAACGCCTTTGAGGCCGCGATATCGTCGGCGCCGAGCATGATATGGCTGAACATTCGCGCGCCCTCAGTAGATCACGACGGAGCGGATGCTCTCGCCGGCGTGCATCAGGTCGAAGCCCTTGTTGATCTCGTCGAGCGTCAGGCGGTGCGTGATCATCGGGTCGATCTCGATCATGCCGTTCATGTACCAGTCGACGATCTTCGGCGTGTCGGTCCGCCCGCGCGCGCCGCCGAACGCCGTCCCGCGCCAGTTGCGCCCGGTGACGAGCTGGAAAGGTCGCGTTGAAATCTCCTTCCCCGCCTCCGCCACCCCAATCACAATCGAGGTGCCCCAGCCGCGATGACACGCCTCCAGCGCCTGCCGCATGACGGTCGTGTTGCCGGTCGCGTCGAACGTATAGTCCGCACCGCCATCGGTAAGCGCAACGATATGCGCGACGATGTCGCCGACATCCTTGGGGTTGGCGAAGTGGGTCATGCCGAACCGACGTCCCCATTCCTCGCGATCGGAGTTGATGTCGACGCCGACGATCATCCCGGCGCCGGCAAGCCGTGCGCCCTGGATCACGTTCAACCCGATCCCGCCAAGCCCGAACACCACGACCGTATCGCCCGGCTGAACCTTCGCCGTGTGCACCACCGCCCCCACGCCGGTCGTGACGCCGCAACCGATGTAGCAGGACGTGTCGAACGGCGCATCCTCGCGGATCTTCGCCACCGCGATCTCGGGCAGCACCGTAAAGTTCGAGAAGGTCGAGCAGCCCATGTAATGGAAGATCGGCTGGCCCTTGTAGCTGAACCGCGTCGTGCCGTCGGGCATCAGCCCCTTGCCCTGCGTGGCGCGGATCGCGGTGCACAGGTTCGTCTTCTGGCTGAGGCACGACTTACACTGGCGGCATTCGGGCGTGTAGAGCGGGATGACGTGGTCGCCGACCGCCACGCTGGTCACGCCTGCGCCCACTTCGCGGACGATGCCGGCGCCTTCATGGCCCAGAACGCTCGGAAACAACCCTTCCGAATCAAGGCCGTCAAGCGTGTATGCGTCGGTGTGGCAGATGCCGGTCGCCATGATTTCGACAAGCACTTCGCCGAATTTCGGCCCTTCGAGGTCGAGTTCGACGATCTCGAGCGGTTTTTTTGCCTCGAATGCGACAGCGGCGCGGGTCTTCATGGGTCGGTCTCCTTGATTGCCGCCCTGATGCCCCGAGCCCCCCGCCTCCGCAACCCGCCAGCGATGCAACCAAAGCGTCGTTCCCGCGCTTGATCCTTGCAAATCAAGGAGATGGCACCGTGAAGGATCCGAAGAAGGGCGACGAGGTTACCTGGAAGTCGCATGGTGGCGAGGCTCACGGCAAGGTCGAAAAGAAACAGACCAGCGACACGAAGATCAAGGGCCATACCGTCAGAGCCTCCAAGGAGGAGCCGCAATTCATCGTAAAGAGTGACAATGGCGGCAAGGCAGCGCACAAGGCGGACGCGCTCACCAAGGCGTGAACACGTGTGCAGTGCCTAACGCACGCACGCGAACAGGAAGGAATGCTTATGGCTACAGCTCCCAAGACCGGCGGCATCCACGCCCCCGTCCAGCCCTCTCCCGAGCTCGGCGAGATCGTCGGCAACGACAAGCTCCCGCGCAGCGAAGTGATCAGCAAGGTCTGGGTCTACATCAAGGCCCACAACCTTCAGAACCCTGAGAACAAGCGCGAGATCCTCGCGGACGAGAAGCTGAAGAAGGTCTTCGGGCGTGACAAGTGCACGATGTTCGAGATGAACAAGTACATCTCGCAGCACGTCAAGGCTTAACCGCCAGCACTGCACGGCAAGCGGCGACGGGGGATCGACAGTGATACCCGTCGCCCCTTGATTACACCCAGTCGATGAGTCGGCATACCGAGAATAGCGTCGTAGCTCGACATGATCGTGCACGACTGACCCGAGCCCCGAGCTTGATCGGCCCACCTGACCGGCGTATTGCGCCAACCGATGCCCCCGTAGCTCAGCCGGATAGAGCGACGGTTTCCTAAACCGTAGGCCGCGTGTTCAAATCTCGCCGGGGGCACCAGCTTTTTAACCCGAGCACTCTCTAGTCGTTGACGCACCCATATACGGAACGTATACGTTTCGTATATTAAATGGGATTTCGTGAACATGGGTATCGTGAAGATCGACGATGATTTGCATGAGCAGGTTCGTCTCAGCAGCGCGGTGATGTGTCGGTCGATTAACGCTCAGGCCGAGTTCTGGATGAAAATCGGCATGCTGGCGGAGACCAATCCGACGCTGTCCTTCATCGAGATCGTGGCGATGCAGCGCGCCGGGCCAGCCCGCCTCGCGGCCTGACGGCATGGTGAAAACCTCGGACGAACTGGCGCTGATGCGCGTGGCGGGCAAGCTGCTGGCCTCGGTTTTCGAGATGCTGGACGCTCGCAATCTTGAGGGCATGTCGACGCTGCAGGTCAACGATCTGGTGGACCAGTTCATTACCGTCGACCTAGGCGCGCGTCCCGCAAGCAAGGGGCAGTATGGCTTCCAATATGTCCTGAACTGTTCGATCAACCACGTCGTTTGCCACGGCGTGCCCAACCCCGACGAGATCATCCGGGACGGCGATATCATCAACCTCGACATCACGCTCGAGAAGAACGGCTTCATCGCAGACTCCAGCAAAACCTACCTGGTCGGCAACGCGCCACCCGCCGCGCGCCGCCTCGTCAAGGTTGCGCAGGAGGCCATGTGGCACGGCATCCGGCAGGTGCGACCGGGCGCCTATCTGGGCGACATCGGCGCGGCGATCGAGGGACACGCCAAGCGCAATGGCTATTCAATCGTGCGCGACTATTGTGGACACGGTATCGGGCGCGAAATGCACGAGGAACCGCAAGTGCTGAATTTCGGCCGGCCGGGCACCGGTATGAGATTGCGCGAAGGCATGGTGTTCACCGTCGAGCCGATGGTCAATCAAGGCACCCGCAAGGTTTCCACCGAGAGCGACGGCTGGACGGTGGTGACCAACGATCGCAAGCTATCTGCGCAATTCGAGCATACCGTGGCGGTCACGAGCGACGGCGTCGAGGTCCTGACGCTACGCCGCGACGAGGTTGCCTCGCCCCCTCGCGGGCGTTAGCCGCAACAGCGTTTGGACTTCTTGCCTGAGCCGCAAAGGCACGGGTCGTTCCGGCCGACCCTGATCGACTGACCGGTCGATGGCACGACCGGCGCAGCGCCCCGATTGCGGGCCCGGGCAGCGTAGATCGGCAGCACGCTGCGCACGAGTTCGGCAGGCGCGTCGGCGTCGACCGCATTGATCTCCACGCTGTCGAGCGCGCTCTCGTCGTTCGCGATGGCGATCAGGGTCGAGAGACGCTCGATCGCCCCCGTCGCCTCGGCATCGTCGCCGGCGGCAAGCGCCGCCCAACCATCGGACCGCAGCGCCATCGCATCCGCGAACCCGTCGAGCCATAGCTCCCACAACACCTCGCCGTTGCGCTCGTCGACATCGAAAATCGGCTGAGGCTTGCCCCGATCGAGATCGCGGATGATCTCGGCCAGTCGCGCCATCACTGCGTCGGCAAACCACTGAACGTCGAGCGGGTCGTCGAACGGCGCGCCGTTGCCGGCATCGACCCCCCATACCGACTGCATCCACTCGTCGGACGGTATCGTGTCCGGACTGACGGCTACGCCGGTCAGGAAACCGTCCAGTTCGGTAAGCAACATCGGCTGCTCGACACGCAAGTCGGCCAGCGCACCGTCAAGGCGACGGAATCGTGATGGGATATGTCTCATTCGGTTGTCGACTGCCTATGCGAAGAGCCTGGTCCCATAGCGTGCGAACGGCCTCGGCTTCCAGTACTGGAAATCAGGCTAGGGACCGGCGCGACCGAAGGCCGCCAAATCTGAACGGACGTGTGGCAGAGAATGCCGCCCCGGAGGCTTGCCTCCTGCTGCCCTCCCAATGCAAAGATCGGCCGCTCAACAGGGAGTTAGCGCTGCGATGAAAACCTTTTGCCACTTCGTTGCGCTGGCTTCGATCGCCGCGATGGCACCTGCCCAGACTGCCCGATCGCAGCTTTCGGCATCGTCGCAGCTTTCGGCCCCGTCGCCCGCGGACATCTACGGTCCGTTATTCCGCGCGGTGCAGCAGGCGCATGTGTTCGCGGACGGCAAGACGTTCGTCGACGCCGTTCCCAAGCGCAGCGCTAGTGCGATCATGGCGGACTATGCGCGGGATAGGCCTGCCGGTGCCGCACTGAAGGCATTCGTGCTCGCCAACTTCGTGGTGCCCGGGGAGAACGATCGCGGGTCGGGCGACCTCAGGACGCATGTCCGAACGCTCTGGCCGCAACTGGTGCGCCAGCCGGTCGTGCCCAGCGCTGGCAGTTCCGCATTGCCGCTGCCTGCCCCCTATGTCGTGCCGGGCGGGCGTTTTCGCGAGATCTATTACTGGGACAGCTATTTCACGATGCTGGGTCTCAAGGTCGATGGGCAGCAGCCGCTGGTGGAATCGATGCTCGACAATTTTACGAGGCTGATCGAGCGTTACGGGCATATCCCGAACGGGACGCGGACCTATTATCTGAGCCGGTCGCAGCCGCCATATTACGCGCTCATGCTCGATCTCTCGACCAACACCGATCCCGCGATCGCCAAGCGGCGGCTGGCGGCGCTGAGAGCGGAGCATGCATTCTGGATGAAGGGCACGACATGCCTGACCGGCAAAGCTGCATGCCTGCGCGTGGTACGGATGCCCGACGGCAATGTGCTGAACCGCTATTACGACGACCGTGATACCCCGCGCGACGAATCCTATGCCGAGGATGTCGAGACTGCGGCGAGAGCGGCGCCGCGTCCTGCGACCGACACGCAGCGCGATTTGCGCGCGGGTGCGGAAAGCGGGTGGGACTTCAGTTCCCGCTGGCTGCGCGATCCTGCGTCGCTCGCCTCGATCCACACGACCGACATCGCGCCGGTCGATCTGAACAGCCTGTTATGGGCGATGGAGCGCCGCATTGCCGAGCGTTGCCGGACCGCTGGCGATGCGCCCTGTGCGACCGCGTTCGCGACACTGGCGAACAACCGCAAGATCGCGATCGACCGTTATCTCTGGCAGGCGACGACCGCGCGCTATGCCGATTGGGATCTCTCGACGCGCAAGCCGACCGCCAGCATCAACGCCGCCATGCTGCACCCGCTGTTCGTCGGTCTCGCATCGCCCGCGCAGGCGAACTCTGTCGCCGCGGCGGTGCGGACATCGTTGGTGGCGGAGGGCGGTTTGCGGACGACGACACTGAAAACCGGGCAGCAATGGGACGAGCCCAATGGCTGGGCGCCGTTGCAATGGGTCGCGATCGCGGGTCTCGACCAGAACGGCGAACCGGCGCTCGCCAAGGATATTGCGCGCCGCTGGCTCGGAACGGTCGGCGCTGCCTATGCCGAGACCGGCAAGATGCTCGAGAAATACAATATCGAGCAGCGGGCACCCGGCGGCGGCGGGGAATATCCGGTGCAGGACGGCTTCGGCTGGACCAATGGAGTCACGAGCGCGATCCTGGATCGTTACCCGGATTTGGCACGCCCTGCGAAGTAGCGCCTCGGCAAGCGCTCTATCGGAATGGTTGCGTACATCGCCCCAGCACACATATGACTTTGAAATGCTCGACCCTGCGACCGTCATCCGATCCGATACCCCTGACACAGCACCTGACTTCGTCGTCATCGATGTCGAGACCGCCTGTTCGCGGGTCAGCAGCATCTGCCAGGTCGGCATCGTCGGCTTTCGCGACGGGCAGGAGCTCTTCGAATATGAAACGCTGGTCGATCCGCGTGACGAGTTCAACGTGTTCAATACGCGCATTCACGGGATTACCGAGCATCATGTCGTCGGGAAGCCGAGCTTTGCGGACATACACGACGTCGTAAACGGCCATCTGTCGGGCCGAACGACGGTAGCGCATTCCTATTTCGACAAGGGTGCGCTCGCCGCTGCGTGCCGTATCCATGAGCGCGCGCCGATCGAGACGGTCTGGCTCGATAGCGTTCGTGTTGCGCAGCGAGCATGGCCCGACCTGCCGAGCCACCGCCTCGGCGGCCTCGCGCAGTATCTCGGCATTGCGCACCGGCATCACGACGCGCTCAGCGATGCGCGAGCGGCCGGCTGGGTAATCGTCAAGGCAATCGACCATACCGGTATCGCGCTCGACGAATGGTTGAAACCGCCACGCAAGCCGGGTCCCGCACCGCGGCCCGCACCGACGGGACCGCTCAGCGGCGAGCGTATCGCCATTCTCGGCGAGCCCCGCGACGGTCGCCTCGCCTGCGCGATCGCTGCGCTCGGGGGGCGGATCGTGTCGGCGGTCGGCAATACGACGACCTCACTGGTCATCGCAGGCCGTGCGCCCTTCGCCTATTCGGTCCGCAACAGCGGTGCCTATCGCCGGGCCGAGCAGTATCGGCGCCTCGGCGGGACGATCCGTATCGTCTCCGAGGTCGAACTCGATTTGCCCGGCCTTTCGCTTCGAACAACCGGCGCCTAGTCCAGCGCGCACTCCGAATGGAGCGTCGTCCCGACCACCTCGCGGGCGACGGCAGCAAGATGCGCATGGTGCGTGAAAAACAGGACCTGGGTGGATTTGGCGAGGTCGGCGAGCACCTCGAACCCGGCGCGCGACCGATCGTCATCGAAGTTCACGAACAGGTCGTCGGCCAGGAACGGCAGGCGGACGCCGTTGGCAACAGACTGTTCGACCGATGCGAGACGGAGCGCGAGGAACAATTGGTCGGTCGTGCCCTCGCTCATCGCGCCGACGTCGACGACGGTCCGGCCGTCGTCGCGCAGGCCCCCAAGCCGCGGCGCGCTGCCCTCCATGTCGACGCGAAGCTGCACGTAACGGCCCAGCGTCAGCGTGCGGAAGACTTCACTGGCGCGCGACAATAACGGGTCTTGGCGGCGTTCGCGGTGACGCTCCATCGCCCAGCGCAACATCACCGCTTCGGTCCGCTTGAGCAGATAGGCTTCGGCCTGCGCGCCCATTTCGGCGCGCGCCTGCTCCGCGTCGGCGAGCGCGTCGGATGCGGCACCGGGCGCGCCCTCCAGCGCGGCAAAGCTGCGGCGGGCGTCGCCGGTTGCTGCCGCCGCCGCAGAAATGCGCGCGTTGAGGTCGGCGATTCGTGCAGACAGCGCAACGGCGCGACCTGCCACCCCGTCCGGATCCTGTGCCTGCCAAGCAGCAATCAGGTCTGGCAACGCATAGCCGTCGCCTTGCGCCGTCACCGTCCGCTCAACCTCGTCGCACTCTTCGCGGAGGCAGCGAACGGCGCGCGACGCCTCTATCGCAGCAGCCAAGTCGCCCTGTTCGTCGAGGCCGAGTTCGGTGCGGATCGGCACGACGATCGCGGTTGCCGCGGCAAGGTCGGCGGCGGCGGCATCGACCTCGCGCTGGCGACGATCGCGTTCTACCGCGAGATCGGCAAGCGCGCGTGCCGTCTGCCGCGCTGCGTCCAGCCTTCTCAGGAGAATCGCGACGGTCGCCACGATGTCTGTGCTGGCCTCGATCCCGAGCGTTTCGGCAAGCGTCAGGACGTCGGTCGCAAAGCGCCGGGTGTCGACATCCATGCCGTTCAGCCGGGTATCGAGATGCGCGACCGCGTCGCGTTCACCACGCAGATCGTCGAACACGGCCAACCGCGCCTCGGACGCCTCGATCGCCAGCGTGAGTCCGGTATCGGCGAGCTCGTCCTGCCAGGTCTGGAGAGCACCATCGGCGTCCGCCTTCGCCTGCGCGCGACGACGGCCCTGCTCCGCCAGCGACGTCTCGACCTGCCGCAGTTCGGTACGATCGTCGCGCAACGCCTGATCGAGTGCCTCGCCTTCGCGACGAAGCGTCTCGGCGCGTGACAGCAATGGCGCGAGAAGCAGCGGCGCGGTGCCGCCAGGCATCGCTGCGACGAGCACGGCGCGGGCTTCACTGCGGCGCGCCTGCTCGGTCGTGGCGACTTCGCGGGTCTGGACGGCGAGCGCGTCGGCATCCAGCGCGGCGGTGCGATCGTCGAGCCATGCGCGGAGGGGGATCGGATCGAGCGCGGGTAGCCCGGACTCGACGAGCCGCCTATGCCATGCGGCGTGCGCGTCGGCGAACGCGCGGGTGGCGCCCTCGCCGCGATGCCTCGCATGGTCCGCCAGCAAGCGTAGCCTGGCGTCATTTGCGTCGAGGTTCGCGAGCCGGCCGGAAACTTCGGCGAGGATGAAACGCCGGTCGGCCAGATCGTCGGCGCCGATGACCGCACGCTCGTACGCATCGCTGGAGCCGACCGGGTCAGGCAAGTCGGAAAGGCCGCGAAGGTGGTTGCGCAGTTCGTGCCACTGCCGCTCACGCATCGCACGAGCGTCGTCCACCGCCTCGCCCGAGACTGCGCCGCTGTGTTCCGACAGTTCCGCCCGTTCGAGCGCGAGCGTCTCGCGCTCCTGTTCGAGGCGAATTATGGTGGCCGCCTCCTGCTCGGCTTCGGTGCGATGGCCAGCCTGTGTCGCCTGGGCGGCGGCGATCTCCGCCTCCGCGATACCTGGAAGACGTGCCAACGCGCTCAGCGTTCCCGACCACGGTGCCAGCCTTGCCGTCGCTACACCGACCGCGTCCTCGGCGCGGATCACGGCACGGTCCGCCGATGCGCATCGCTCGTCGACGTCGCCGCCCATACGCCGGGCGGCGTCGACCGCTGCGATCAAAGCGGGGAGCGTTTCGCTGAGCATCGCGTCGGCGATCCGCTCGCGCAACGGCCGCTCGCGAGCGACGAGATCGGCGATCGTGCGGTCCAGCACCTGAAGCCGCGAGCTTGCGTCGGCATGCATCCGGGCGATCTCGCGGAGGCGACCGACCAGCAAGCGGGACGGCGCGGTCGCTACCGGACCGCCAAGATCGCGGTGGAGGTCGGCGATCCGCGCTTCGCGGGCGTGTCGTTCGATCGTCAGCCGGGCGCGATCATGCTCGGCCTTGGCCGCTGCGCCGCGCCGTTCGACCAGGCCGTCGATTGCCTCGGCAACGCCCAGCACCGCGGTATCGGGCGTAAGCAGCGCCGCGCGGTCCTCCGCGTCGACAACCAGCATTGCGGCGCTTTGCCGGAGCCGATCCGCCGTCGCGACCAGCGACAGCGCGTCGAGCGCCGCCGCCTCGCGCTGCGGCGACAGCATCACCGTCGCCGCATGCCCGGCGACCGCGGCAACCAGCGCTTCGCGTCGGCGCAGGCTCGGTCCGACCCGGCGGAGGCGCTCGACATGGCGATGATCCGCAGCGAGCACATCGCGCTCACGCTCCAGGTCGACGAGTTCGGCCTCGCTGCGGTCCAGCGCCGCATGGGCATCGACCCAGGCCTTGGGCTTGAGTTCGAGATCGCGCACGGCGCGGCGGCTGTCGGTCAGCATCCGCTCGGCAGCGGTATAGGTGCGGCTGGCCTTGGCCCGCTTGCCCCAGATCGCGTCGGCTTCCTCGTCGAGCGCGGCGAGCGTGCCCGCGACACCGGTCAGACCGGAACTTGCCGCGAACAATGCCTGGCCGACGTCGTTCTTCGCCGTGACCATCGCGCGGCCTCCGTCGCGCAAGCCCTTCTGGTCGAGACTGAACGCGAGGCGGAACGTCTCGCGTGTCTGGCCGCGAAGCATGGCGAGCAGGTCGCCTTCGTCGATCGGCTGATCGTCGACGTCGACCAGTGTCGCGCTGTCGCGCTTGCGACGGCGGCAGAAAAGCGTCCGTCCGTCGTCTTCGAGCTCCGCGCCCACCCGCAGCAGGGCGTTGTCGAACCGGTAGTTGTACGCGGTGCGCCGGCCGAAACCGAACAGCAGGTCGGAGACGGCGGCGAGCGTGGTGGACTTGCCGGCCTCGTTGTTGCCGTAGACGATGTGGAGGTCGGGCGTGCCTTCGCGAAAATCCAGCGCGCAATCCTCGAACCGGCCATAGCGTTCGAGCAGCAGGCGACGAAAGCGCATCAGCCCTGCCCTCCCTGTGCCAATCGCGCCTCCAACGCGGTCGCCGCCGACGCCAGCAACCGCGACCAGTCGCCTGCCGATGCTGCATGGCGCAGTTCGTCGGGATCGGCAGGTCCGATCGCCGCGGTCGTGGTCAGGAACGGGGCGAGATCGGCGGCGAGCAACGCGGCTAGCTCTCCGCTGCCCGGTGCCTCGGCCAGCAGCGCCAGGAACTCGTCGCCAACCTCGACGGTGCTGGTTCGTGGCGGCGTGACGCGGACCGACAGTTTCTCGATCCATAGGTCGGGCGAGATCGCCGCGGCATGCGCGCGCGCGTCGTCGCGCAACCCGGACGCGCGGTCCGCCAGCGTCCCGGCAAGCGCGGTCTCGCCGTGGAGGATGACGCGCGCGATGACCGGACGACCATCTCCTGTCGCATGCGCGCGGGCGAGCGCGTCGCGAATGCCCGACTGGACCGCTTCGAGATCGGTTGCCGTGCTGCAGTCGACTTCGGCACGGGCCCAACGCAGCACGTCCAGTTCGATCGGCGTCATCGCGGTGATCGTACGATCCTGCACCTCGACCAGTACGGCCCCCTTGGGTCCGGTCTCGCGGATAGTGCGGCCCTGGAGATTGCCGGGGAAGATCACCGGCGGATCCTCGCACACGCATTGATAGTCGTGGACATGGCCAAGCGCCCAGTAATCGTAACCACGCGCGCGCAGATCCTCGACGCTGCACGGCGCGTAGCGTTCGTGATCGGCATGGCCGGTGAGCGACGTGTGCAGCATGCCGATGTTGAAATGATGCGCCACCACGGCCGGATAGCCGAGTGCGATGTTGTCGGTGACGGCTGCGTTGGCGAAGCTGTGGCCGTGAATCGCGACTCCGAGCGCCTCGATCACGTGCGTTTCCGCGTGTTTCGTAGCGAAGCGGTGAACGTTGGCTGGCCAGGGTACGCTTCGGGTCAGCACTGACGCTGCATCGTGATTGCCCGCCAACAGGTAGACCGGGATACCCGCCTCGTTCAGCCGGCCCATCGCACGCGCGAAATACAGGCCGGTACCCATGTCGCGCCAATCGCCATCGAACGCGTCGCCCGCGATCAGGACGAAATCGACTGCCTCGTCCAAGGCGAACCGGATCAGATTATCAAACGCGTTTCGCGTCGCGCCACGTATGTCGTCGGCGGGAACGCCGTCGTAGCGCGAAAGGCCATGCAGAGGGCTGTCGAGATGGATGTCGGCAGCGTGGACGAAACGGAAATCAGCCATGTCCGATCGCTATCGAGCAAAGCTGACGGGCTGTGAAGGGTCTCGATTGCTATCTCGATCGTAGCGTATGATCCGCTTCGAACGGCATTCGCGGGAATAGCGAACAGCCGGGTTGGCAAACACCGGGCCGGATGCGACCATCGTTACTAGCTATGACGGAGAATGACATGCGGTTGGCGACTTGGGGTATCGTGCTCGGCGTGTTGTCCGTGCCGGCGACCGCGCAACGCGTGCAGGTGCAGGGCGGCAGTCTCGAAGGTACGCATGTTCAGAGCGCCGCGACGCCGGTCGACGCGTTTCTCGGCATCCCCTATGCGACGCCCCCGCTGGGCGCGCTGCGGTGGCAACCGCCTCGCGCTGCGGCGGCATGGGCCGGTGTGCGGAAGGTCGACCGCTTCGGCGCGCGTTGCATGCAGCAACCGCTGTTCGCCGACATGAAGTTCCGCTCGCCGGGAATCAGTGAGGACTGCCTGACGCTGAACATCTGGTCGCCGGCCGGAGCAAAGCCGGGTGCACGGTTGCCCGTGCTGTTCTACGTCCACGGTGGCGGCGCGATCGCCGGGGACGGGTCGGAACTGCGGTATGACGGCGCGGCGATGGCGGCGCAGGGGATCGTCGTCGTGACGATCAACTACCGGCTCGGCGCGTTCGGGTTCCTCGCGACCAATGCCCTCGCCGCTGCATCGCCGACCCATTCCGCGGGCAATTACGGACTGCTCGATCAGGCCGCCGCGCTGGCGTGGGTTCGGAGCAACGTCGCCGCATTCGGAGGCGATCCGGCGCGAATCACGATCGGTGGCGAAAGCGCCGGCTCGATGTCGGTCAGCGTACTGATGACATCGCCGCTGACCCGTACGCAGTTCGCCGGCGCGATCGGTGAGAGCGGTGGCGTGATGCCGCCGACCTTCCGGCCGAAGGCGCTGGTACAGGCAACGCGGGACGGAGACGCGTTCACATCGGCGGCGGGCGCGCCGTCCCTGGCCGCACTTCGCGCGATGCCGGCCGAGACCTTGCTGGCAGCGCAGGGCGCTCAACGGTTCCGCGCGGACTTCATCGTCGACGGGCAGTTCCTGACCGAAGCGCCGATCGATACCTATGCAGCCGGGCGCGCGGCGCGCGTGCCGCTGCTCGTCGGCGCGAATTCGCAGGAAGGAAGCTGGACGGGGATCCTGCGCGATCAACCGCCGACGCTCGCCAACTACCGCGCAGGCATCGCGCGCCTCTACACCGATGCCGAAGCGCTTTTCACGCTGTATCCCGCCAAGTCGGACGCTGACGTGCCGGTTGCAGCGACGGCGCTGGCGAGCGACGCGTTCTTGGGCGCATCGACGTGGAAGTGGTTCGACCTGCACCGCCGGACGCACCAGCCGACCTATTATTACTATTTCGCGCATGCCCGGCCGGCCGCGTTGCCACCGTTGACCAACCCGGACGTTCCGCCGATCGGCGCGGTGCACAGTGCCGAGATCGAATATGCGCTCGGCAATCTCGATACGAACCCGGCCTATGCGTGGACGGCGGACGACCGGCGGATATCGGCCGTGTTTCAAGGCTATTTCACGGCGTTCATCAAGACCGGCAACCCCAACGCGACGGGCTTGCCGAAATGGTCACCGGCGCCGTCCGGTGAGGGCGTCATCCCGCGCCAGATCGTCGACGTGAAGACGCGATCGGCACCGTTCGTCGAGCAGGCACGCTACGAAGCCGCAGTGCCGATGCTCGAACGACGCGTGCCTTGAGCTAGGCCATTGCGCCTAGACTCGGTCGACGAACACCACACCAGGCACCGATAACGTCTGTCCTGTTGCCGCCAGCCGGCCATCGGCTTCGATCCGGAAGATGGCCAGCGAACCCGATCGCTCGTTGCCGACCACGACGCGACGCTGCGCTTCGAGCACCAGCAGGAAGCGTGGCCAATTGCCGCCGCTGGGAATATGCTGGAGCAAACTGGGTACGCCACCGGCGTCGAGCGCGAAGACCGCAACGCTGTCATGGCCACGGTTGGAGACGTAGAGCCGCCGCCCGGCACGGTCGATCGCGATGTGGGCCGCCTGCGACGCACCCTTGTACCCGGCGGGCAACGTCGAGACCACGTGCCGGGTCGCGAAACTGCCGTCGGCACGTGCGTCGAGCATGATGACCGCGTTCGACAGTTCGCACACGACATAGGCGAGTGGCTGGCGTGGGTGATGCACGAGATGGCGCGGTCCCGCTCCCGCCGGCGCGCGCCATGCCGGGACGGGATGCGCCAATGTTCGCGCCTGCGGATCGAAGCGGTAGGCGAAGATCGTGTCTGCTCCCAGATCGACCGAATGAAGCCAGCGTCGATCCGGGCTGAAGCCGACCCAATGGGCGTGCGGCGCCTCCTGCCGGCCATGGTCGGGACCGGTGCCGGTGTGGTGGAACAGCACCGGTTCGCCCGGCACGCCGGTCTCCGCATCGAGGCGGTGGAACGCGACGCTGCCGCTCGAGTAATTGGCGACGGCAAGACATGCACTGGCGCGGTCGATAGCGAGGTAGCAGGGATCGGCACCTTGCGTGGCGACCGTACCGCGGCGCGACCAGTCCGCCGCATACGCCGAGACTTCGCCCGCGGCCTTTTCGCGCACAAGATAATAGGCACTACTCGGGCCACCGCCGATCCCGAACGAGGCGTCGTCGACGCCCGGCACCGGTGTGCCGACCCGCCACGTGTCGCGTTCGGGGTTGAACGTGATCGGATAGAGGCCCTTGCCCCCTTCTCGCGCATAGGTGCCGGCGACCAGCGTGATCGCCCGCCCTCCGGACCGCGCCGCTATTGCCGGGAGGGCGATCGTCGCAGCCATCCCGGTCAGCGCCGACCGTCGTGTCGTGGTCCAATCGGTCATGTGCGCGTCCTTCGTTGCTGCTGCGGGGTCATGCGTCAGCGGCGCTGCCGAGGCAACGGCGGGCTCTTCAGGTCTCGACGGCGTAGAGCGCATGATGGGTTAGGATGAACAGGGTTCGTCCGTTCGCGCCGCCAAAGATCAGTTGCAGCGGGCGCTCCGGAACGTCGATCCGCCCGGTTTCACGACCGTCCGGCGCGTGGACGAAGACCTGGCCGTTGGCCAGATAGACGCGACCGTCCGGTCCGACTGCGACGCTCTCCCCGCCGCGGTTGGCGAACGTCTTGAGATCGGTGATGCTGCCGCCCGCGCCGACCAAACCGCTATATGTCTTCGCTTCGGAGCCGTTGCTGACGAACACCCGCTCACCAGGCTTGGCCTTCACGAAACCATAGGTGTCGAGCGCGTCGGAGAAGCGCCAGCCGAGATGATTGGGCGGCCCTTGCTGGACGGTGCGATAGGCCGGGAGGACGAGCGATCCGTCGGGAGAAACATATTCGCGGGGCTTGGGGACGGCGATGTCGCGCGCGAACATCTCGCCGAGCGTGGTGAACTGATAGGTCGTCGGATCGATCTGGTCCTTGAACTCGCCGTTGACCCAGAAATTGCCCGGCAGCGCGACGCTGGCATCGCGGTGTTGTGCGATGGGGGTCGGCGCGATGACGGCGAGGCTGTCCGGCGCGCTCGGCTTGATGCTGTAGACCGTGCCGGCCGCGCCGTCCGACGACAGCACCATCAGGTCGCCGGAGCGATCGACCGCGAGGTTGACGGGATCGGTCGGCGCGTCGGCAACGACCGACAGCCCCTCGGTTGCCGTCCAGCCGTAGATACGGTGCGTGTTATGCTCGACGAAGTAGAGCTTGCCCTTCGCATCGACCGCCGCGCCCGCAATCGAGTAGAACCCGTCTTCGAGCTTTCGGACGACCGGCCCGGTGGTGGGTGCGACCGGGCCGGCACCTCGATTCACGTCCAGCACCGCGAATTCACGTTCGCGCACCGCTTGGCCGGTCGTCAGGTCCTGAATCGCGTTCTCGTACGGGAACTTGCTGGCGCGCAGGTCGGTGCTGCAGCCCTCGGCGTCGCAGAACGCGAGTCCGCTTTCGCCGTTCACATGGACGTTGCGGAAACGGATATCGTCCGAGTTGTAGATCCGCACCGCGGTCGGCGCCGGCTGGAGCGAACGTGTGACCCGATAGGCGTGGTAGTTGGCAACGAGGATGTTGCTCGAGTTGCGGATTTCGAGCGAGGCCGCGTTGCGGCTTTCACCCGCTTCTTCCTCGGTTTGCGGCGCGAGGAGTTCCCAGTTCTTCACGCCGTCGAGAACGATCTCGGTGCGCGCGTGATGTTCGGCGGACATCTCGTACACATGCCCCGGCGTGCTGGTGTTCGAGACGTGGAGTCCGGCGGCGGCGAAGGTGTTGGGCGTCCACAGATTGTTGAACGTACCGCCCCCGCCGTCGGTGACCGACAGGCTCGCATATTGCCCGTCCCAGCGTTTGCGGGGATCGGCGTCGGCGGTGTGGGTGGCGTTATAGGGATCGATCCGGCTGCCATCGGCGCGGGCGGTGCCGTGGCCGCCGTGGAAGCGAACGTCATCGACCAGCGAGTCCGCGCCGGCCTTCCACAGCAACGCGGTCGCGCGCGGATTGATGCCGCCAGTGGACAGGCCGATGCCCGAGACGTTCGCCGCCCCGCCCTTGGCGCTTTCGATCAGTCCCTTGGCGGCACCGATGCCGCGAAACCCGGGTGTGTCGTCGGCAAGACCGATCTGCGTCATGTCCGGATGAAGGCCGATCAGCACCGTGTCGGGCCGAAGCCTGAGCGTATCGGACACGCGGTAGAAGCCGGTGGGGAAGTAGACCACGCGGTGAACGTCGATCGCGCGCTGGATCGCCGCGGTATCGTCGGTCGCGTCGTCGCCCTTCGCACCCGCGCCTCGTACGTCGAACCACTGCGCGACCGGTGGTAGCGACCGGATGGCGGATTGGCCCTGCTTGGGCGTTGAGGACACCGGAGCGGCGTCGACCCGCGTCTCGTACTTTCCGGTCGCGCCCAGCCCCGACAATGTCAGGCCGTAGGTGAATGCCTTGACGCGGTATCGCGCGCCCTGCCCGGCGACCGTCTTCCCGCTGTCGCGGAACCGCGCGAAGATCGGCACTGCGCTGGCGGTAGCGTTCTGAAAGCCGATCTGCGTGTAGACATTGTCCTCGTTGCTGATCACGACGGCGGCGTCCGAGACGTTCTCGAACCGGACATCGCGGCCCCACAGCCAGTCGCCATAGCCGCGGTCGATCTCGATGCCGACGGGTACGTTGCGGATGCTGGTGTTGACGAGCGTCAGTCCCGCTTCGTGTTCGCGGATCGCGGCATCGCGCTGGCCTTCGAAGGACGAGTCCAGCAGCGTGTATTGCCACGCGGGTGAGGTCTTTTCGCTGAGGATACCATAGCGGCCGCCGAAGAAGCGCAGGTCCTGCCCGACATTGCCGACCTGGTAGATGCCAGCGAGCCCGGAGCCGATATGAAAGTCGACATGGCTTAAATAGGCATGTTGCGCCAGATGAAACCGTACCGCGGCGGCCGCAGGATTGCCGTCGCCGATCTCGAAATCGACATTGCTCAGCGCGGAATAGAATGTGCCAGAATTCGCGTCGCCGATCGTCGGATCGAACGGCACGCTGGTCGGCGGCGGCACGGGCACCTTCGGCGGCGCACCGCGACTGTCCGCACGCGATCCCGTGAAGAACAGCATGTTCGCGACCCCGGTCTGGAAACCGGGTGTCGCGGCGCCGAGCGTGATCACCGGTCGCGTCTTGCCCGTCCCGAACACCCTGACGCCCGGCCACACGAAGATCGTTCGCGAGATGCGGTATCGTCCGGCCGGCAGGAAGACGATCCCCTCGCCACCCTTGCCGCTGGCCGCCTTGTCGATCGCAGCCTGGATCGCGGCGGTATCGTCCGTCAGGCCGTCGCCCCGCCCGCGCACCGTGACCGCGCGCGGATCGGCCGGCGCGGCCAGGAACACGGATCGCGACGACGCGCCGGGCGCGGCCAGGACGGGCGCGGTCGTTCCGAGCAGCGCCAAGGTAGCTGCCGCAGCGGCAGTGGTTAGCGTCTGTTTCACATGCTCACCCGGTGATTGTTGTGCGGCGTGCTATACAGCCTGTGCCTGTCCGTAGCGCAGGTAATCCACCCGGCGGCGATAGGCGATCACGACCAAGGTCGTAATTGGCGATGCCGGTCACACGGCCGATAGACGGTGACGAATCGACCGCGCTCAGCCTATGGAGAGCCAGTGCCTCCTTCCCACGTCCCTGCTCCCAGTCCGCGCGCCGACGCGCCGCTTTATGCCATCATCGTGATGGGCGTCAGCGGTAGTGGCAAGTCGACCCTGGGCGCGGCCCTTGCCCAGCGCCTCGGCTGTGATTTCCTCGAAGGCGACGCGTTCCATACCGCCGACAGCGTCGCGAAGATGCGGGCCGGCCATCCGCTCGACGATCACGATCGTTGGCCGTGGCTCGACCGGATCGCAAACGGGCTGCATGATGCGGCGAAGGCCGACGGGACTGCCGTCGCGGCGTGCTCGGCGTTGAAGCGGGTCTATCGCGACCGGCTGACCCAGGCGGTCGGCATCCCGCTGCTGTTCGTGTTCCTGGATACGACCGACAGTGGCGAACTGGCCCGGCGGCTGGTCCGTCGTGCAGGCCATTACATGCCGGCCAGCCTGCTCACGAGCCAGCTCGATACCCTGGAGAAACTCGGGCCAGACGAGCGCGCGGTGACGCTCGATGCGGAGGACGCGCCGGACATGCTGTGCGCGACCGCACTCGACTGGGTTCGACGCGAGGCTGCCACGTTGCCCGAGTGCGCCGGAGCCCCACGACTAAGGTCGTAATAGCAAAGCGCAGGCATCAAGCCGAAAAGTCTCGCCGACCGCATCCATGCAAGGGTGCGCTAGAGGATACAAGATGTCGCTCCGCGCAGCCTTCGCCCTGATCGTGCTCGCGACACCCGCCGTTGCACAACAGGCACCGACGATCGCGCTGTGGCCGAACGGTGCGCCCGGATCGGAAGCGCGGCGGACCGAAGCGGAGACGGTCAAGAACAGTTATGTCAGCAACGTTCATAACCCGTCGCTGACCGTGTATCGCGCGACCGCAACCCACGCCAACGGCGCCGCCGTTATCGTCGTCCCCGGCGGCGGCCACCGCATGCTGGTGATGGTCAACGAAGGCGAAGTGCCGGCGAAAGCGCTCAACCGCTACGGCGTGACGACATTCGTGCTCAAATACCGCCTCGCGCGCGATCCAGGCTCGACCTACGATATCGGGCGCGATGCCGCTGCCGATCTCAGGCGTGCGATCCGGTGGGTGCGCACGCATGCCGTCGATTACGCGATCGATCCGGCGCGAATCGGCGTGATGGGCTTTTCGGCGGGGGGCGAACTCGTGTCGCTGGTTGCGGACAATCCGGCATCGGCGTCGGCTCCGATCGACGCGATCGACGCGATCGACCGCGCAAGTGCACGACCGGACTTCCAGATCCTCGTCTATCCGGGACCGCTCGGCACGCCTGCCAGGGCGCCCGCTGGTGCACCACCGGCTTTCCTGGTCGCCGGATCGCTCGACCAATGCTGCGCGACGTCGGCGATGACGCTCTACACGCAACTTCGCGGCGCGGGCGTGTCGGCCGAACTGCATCTGTATGCCGACACCGATCATGCATTCAATCTGGGTATGCATTCGGAACGCATCTCGATCCAGCACTGGCCCGATCGGCTCGCCGACTGGCTGAGCGATGGTGGCTGGTTGATCCCGCGCGGATCGGCGAAGATGCTCCCAGTTTCTCGAAAGGACCCGTGATGGAATTCGGCAGGCGTGATCTTCTGGTGGCCGCGGCGACGCTGGCAGCGACGTCCAGCGGGGTGGCGCGCGCCGCGCCCGATCGGAAACTGGGCTATGCGATCGTCGGACTCGGTCAGTACGGCCGCGACGTGATCCTGCCGCAGTTCGTCAACTGCAGCCACTCGCGCGTGACGGCGCTGGTCAGTGGCGATCGGGCCAAGGCGGTCGCGACCGCAACCAAATACGGCGTTCCCGAGAACGCGATCTATTCCTACGCCGACTTCGACCGCATCCGCGACAATCCCGACGTCGACATCGTCTATGTCTGCCTGCCCAACTCGATGCACGCCGAATACACCATTCGCGCCGCGAAGGCCGGCAAGCACGTCATGTGCGAGAAGCCGATGGCGGTGTCCGTCGCGGAGTGCGAAGCGATGATCCGGGCGTGCAAGACCGCCGGCAAGAAGCTCATGATCGGCTATCGCTGTCACTTCGAGCCGTTCAATCTCGAGGCTATGCGGCTGGCACGCAGCGGCGCGGCGGGGAAGATCCGCTATGTCCGTTCCGAGCATGGTTTCGTCCAGGGCGACCCTGGCAAATGGCGTCTGAAACGTGCCTTGTCCGGTGGTGGTTCGTTGATGGACATGGGCGTCTACAGCCTTCAGGCGGCGCGCTACATGACTGGGGAGGAGCCAATCGCGGTCACTGCCCGCGAATCGACAGACCGCCGCGATCCGCGCTTCCGCGAGGTCGAGGACATGATCGAATGGACGCTCGAATTCCCATCGGGCGCGATCGCCGGTTGCCAGTCGATGTACAGCGCCAACCAGAACCACATCCTGCTGATGGGCGACAAGGGCCGTATCGAGCTGGAGCCCGCGACCCGCTATGACGGCAATCACATGTGGACCGGCCGCGACGGGCGCGAGACCGAGATCACCAATATTCCTCCCGGCCCCGGCAAGACGCAATTCGCCGGCCAACTGGACCATCTCGCCGAGTGCATTCTCGACGGGCGCGAACCAATCGTCTCGGGGGAAGAGGGCCTTCGCGACATGCGGATCGTCGAGGCGATCTACCGGTCGGCACGCGAAGGTCGGACGGTGAAGCTGTGATCAGACCCTTCCTTGCCGCTGCGGTAGCGCTCGTCGCAGCCTCTGCCCTGCCCGCCCAGACCGCGACCGATCCGACGAGCTTCGCCGCGTCGGCCGAGGTCCGGTCGCGCATCATCGCGTTGGAGAGGACGATGAAACCGGGCCAGGGGTTTGCTGCGGCCCCTCTGGTGCAAGCGGACGGGACGAGTGCCGCGCTCGAATATTGGAAGGCGCCGGGCAAGCCCGCGGTGCATCCCGACGAAGCCGAATATGCGACCGTGATGGCGGGTTCGGGGACGCTCGTCTCGGGCGGTACATTGGTCGCGCCGAAGCTGCGTTTTCCGGGGCTGGTCGAAGGTGACCGGATCGAGGGTGGTACGACGCGGAAGCTTGCGGTCGGCGACGTCTTTCTGATCCCGGCCGGAACTCCGCACTGGTTCGGGATCGAGGGCAAGCTGGTGATGCTCGGGACAAAGATCAGGACGTCAGGTCAGCGGAAGCCCAGCCAGTAAAGCAAGCCGATATTGACCGCCAGCAGGGGCAAGGCGGTCGGTATCTGGGCGCGGATGACCGCGTTCTTGTCCTTCAGTTCGAGTAGCGCGGCGGGGACGAGATTGAAGTTCGCCGCCATCGGCGTCATCAACGTGCCGCAGAACCCGCTGAGCATGCCGATCGCGGCTACTACGGCCGGATCACCGCCATAGTGGCGGACGAGCAGCGGGATGCCGATCGCCGCGGCCATCACCGGGAACGCCGCGAACGCGTTGCCCATGATCATCGTGAACAGCGCCATTCCCAGCGTGTAGGCGAGGACTGCACCGATCAGGCTGCCCTCGGGGATCGCGTGACCAGCTAGTCTGCCGACGACGTCGCCGACGCCGGCGAGCGCGAAGACCGCGCCGAGGCTTGCGAGCATTTGTGGAAGCACGGCCGCCCAGCCGATCGCGTCCATCAGCCTGACGCCTTCCGCGAGCGGTGTGGCGATGCGGGGGCGGAACCAGATGTGCATCGCGATCAGCGCGATCAGGACGCCGCAGGTCAGCGCGACCAGTGTCGCCTGTTTGGGGTCGACGAGGCTCGGGACTGCGCGGAACAGGACCGTTCCGCCGAGTGCTGCGGCTGGGATGATAAGTGCGGGGAGAAATATGCGATTGCCGAGTCGGGTGGCTTCGGCACGCCGTTCGTCGAGCGTAGTCGTAGCACGCCCGCCGCGGCCCATCGCGCCAGATCCGGCGATCGCCACGAGGGCCAGGACGAGAACGCCGTTGCCGACATCACCGAGCTTTCCCCCAGCAGGAAGCTGATCGCCAGCGCTGCGTAGAACGCGGCATTGCCGAAGCGCTTCGGGTTGGTGCGGTCGGTTGCACTCAGGACTGCGAACGCCGCGAACATCAGGCCGGCGATGCCGTAGATGAATCCGGTGCCGATCATGCCGATCATCGGCCGCGCGCCAATCGGCGGTCGAGCAGCCAGAGGCGGAAGCCGTGGATCAGGAATGCGGCGATCGCGGTCGGAATCGCCCACATCGAGAGGTGGAGCGGCTGGATGACGATGCCGTAGCCTTCGAGGACACCCTTCATCAGCAGGATCGAGCCGATCGCGATGAAGATATCCTCACCGAAGAAGAGCCCGATATTGTCGGTCGCCGCCGCCATCGCCGCGATACGGTCGCCACCGGGTGTGACGCCCTGCCTTTCGGCGGCAGCTTCGGCCATCGGCGCAACGAGCGGGCGGACGGTCTGGGCCGGGCCGGCGATCGAGGTGAGGCCGAGCGCGGCGGTGAGCTGGCGGAACAGGAGATAGCCGGTCAGGAAGCGGCCCACTGTCGCGCCCTTCAGCGTGGCAATCGTGAGCCTGGCGCGTTCCTGGAGGCCGTGGCGTTCGAGCATGCCGATCGCCGGCAGGACGAGGTAGACGACGGTGACGAAACGGTTCTCGTTGAATGCCTTGCCGAACGCGGCGAGGATCGCGACCGGTGCGATACCGGCGGCGAGGCCCGTGACCAGCACAGAGACGGCGACGACAAGCAGCGGATTGAAGCGGAGCAAAAACCCCGCGACGATCACCGCGATGCCGCAAAGGACCAGCATCGCGGGCTAGCGCGCCTGCCTGGCGAGGTCTGCGTCGAAGGCGACCTTGGCCTTCGCGACAATTTTCGGAAGCAGCGCGCGGTCAAGGAACGCGGTCGTGTCGCCAGCGCCGCGGCGTTTGCCTCTGGCGATCACGTCGGCGAGTTCGGGGTGCGACGGCAGGACGATGTCGGCGTGCAGCGTGCCCAGCATCGCGATGCTCCGGCGGTAGTCGGCGACGATGCCGGGATAGGCACGGTTGCCGACAAGGCGATTGCCCGCGACGCTGACGCTGCACGGGAAGACGACATCGAGCGGGCGCGGCTTGTCGGGAATCTGCATCGTCCAGGTCGTGCAGCCGGGCGTATGTCCGGGTGTCGCACGGGCTGTCAACGTGGTGGTGCCGAGGACGACCTTGTCGCCATCGCGAACGCCGCGATCGACGTGGGCGGCAGGGAAGCGGATGACGCCGTAGTTGGTCTCGCCCTGTGGCACGCCGGTTTCCAGCGCGCGAACGTCACGTACGCCGGCAACGACCTGCGCTCCAGTCGCTCGCTTGAGCGTCGCGACGGCGCCGGCATGGTCAAAATGCGCGTGGGTGACGAGGATCAGCTTCACGTCGCGAAGACGAACGCCTGCTGCAACGATGTTGCGTTCGATCATGCCAGCATTCTCAGCGAGCGTACCGTCGATCAAAATCGCGCCGGCGCCGGTCTTGATGAGGTAGGCGGCGATACCTTCGCTGCCGACATAGGTGATCGGGCCGGCGATCGGGAACGGTGCCTGGGGACGTGTCCAGGCAGGCGGGTCTGCGGCGCCGAGGAGTAACGGCGCGCTGGCAGCGATTGCCAGGACGCCGACCAATGATTTGGCGCGGGAGCCGAGCGATCCTCCCCCGCCAGGGGGAGGTGGCAGGCGTAGCCTGACGGAGGGGGCGGTAAGCGGTAACGTCTGCATCGTGTCCTCCCCCTCCGTCTGGCAAGAGCCAGCCCCCCCCCCTGGCGGGGGAGGATCGCGTGATGAACGTCTAACTTATTCCCACTCGATCGTGCCGGGCGGCTTCGAGGTATAGTCGTAGGTCACCCGGTTGATGCCCTTGACCTCGTTGATGATCCGGGTCGCGACGCGCGGCAGGAAGTCGCCGGGGAACTGGAACGCCTGCGCGGTCATGCCGTCGGTCGAGGTGACCGCACGCAGGGCCAGCACGTTGTCGTAGGTGCGGCCGTCGCCCATCACGCCGACGCTGCGGACCGGGAGGAGGACCGCGAACGCCTGCCAGATCGTGTCGTAGAGGCCCGCCGCGCGGATCTCTTCTAGATAGATGGCATCCGCCTTGCGCAGGATGTCGCAGCGTTCCTTGGTCACTTCGCCCGGGATGCGAATCGCGAGGCCGGGTCCGGGGAACGGGTGACGGCCGACGAAGATCTCGGGCAGGCCGAGTTCGCGGCCGAGCACGCGGACCTCGTCCTTGAATAGCTCGCGCAGCGGCTCGACGAGCTTCATGTTCATGCGCTCGGGGAGGCCGCCGACATTGTGGTGGCTCTTGATCGTCACCGAGGGGCCACCGGTGAAGCTGACGCTCTCGATTACGTCCGGGTACAGCGTGCCCTGTGCGAGGAACTCCGCACCGCCGAGCTTCTTCGCCTCGATGTCGAACACATCGATGAAGGTCTTGCCGATGAACTTGCGCTTCAGCTCGGGGTCCGTGATCCCGGCGAGGCCGCTCAGGAACAGCTCCTCGACGTTCACGTGGATCAAGGGGATGTTGTACGCGCCGCGGAACAGGCTGACGACCTGCTCGCTCTCGCCGGCGCGCATCAGGCCGTGGTCGACGTACACGCAGGTGAGCTGCTCGCCGATCGCCTCGTGGATCAGCACGGCTGCCACGGCCGAATCGACGCCGCCGGACAGGCCGCAGATGACGCGGCCCTTGCCGACCTGCGCGCGGATCTCGGCGATCTTGGTCTCGCGGAACTCCGCCATCGTCCAGTCGCCGCTCAGCCCGCAAACGTGGCGCGCGAAGTTGGCGATCAGCTTGCCGCCATCGGGGGTGTGGACGACCTCGGGGTGGAACTGCACGCCGTAGAAGCGCCGCGCCTCGTCGGCGACGATCGCATAGGGCGCGCCGGTCGAGGTGGCGACGGGGGTGAAGCCGGGCGGAATCGCGTCGACCTTGTCGCCGTGGCTCATCCAGACCTGGTGGCGTTCGCCCTCGGCCCAGAGGCCGTCGAACAGCGCGCAGTTCGACTTGACCTCGATGAAGGCGCTGCCGAACTCGCCGCCATCGCCCGAGACGATCACATTGCCGCCGAGCTGCGCCGACATGACCTGCTGGCCGTAGCAGATGCCGAGGATCGGGATGCCCGCCTCGAAGAAGCGCTGCGGCACACGCGGGGAGTTCTCGGTGGTGACCGAGGCGGGGCCGCCGGAGAGGATGATGCCCTTGGGCTGCATCCGGTCGAACGCGGCCTCGGCGGACTGGAAGGGGGCGATCTCGCTATAGACGCCGGCCTCGCGCACGCGGCGGGCGATCAGCTGGGTTACCTGGCTGCCGAAATCGACGATGAGAATGCTGTCTGGGTGCTCCATGTCGGGCGCATAGCCGGATGAGCCCCGTAACGAAAGAGGCCGCGCCCATTGCTGGACGCGGCCCTTACGGTTTCCCTGTTCTCCTGCGGACGCCGGAGGCCAGGGTAACGGACGATTTCGCTTGTGATCCTGGGCCCCTGCGTTCGCAGGAGAACAGTCTTACGCTGCGTCGTCGTACTCGGCGTCCGACATCACCGGACCCGAGTCCTGGCCCTTCGCCGAGACGTCGCGGTCGACGAACTCGATGACGGCCATCGGCGAGGCGTCCGACATGCGGATACCGGCCTTGATGACGCGGGTGTAGCCGCCGTTGCGATCCGCATAACGGGTCGCGAGCGTGTCGAACAACTTGATCAGCTGCGCATCGTCGAGCAGCTTGCCGTGCGCGAGACGACGGTTGGACAGGCCACCCTTCTTCGCGAGCGTGATCAGCTTCTCGACGTAAGGACGCAGTTCCTTCGCCTTGGCGACGGTGGTGGTGATCTGCTCGTGCTTGATGAGCGCGGCGCTCATGTTGCGGAACAGGGCAAGACGGTGGGCCGAGGTCCGCTGAAGCTTACGGCCGCCTACGCGATGGCGCATGTTTAATACCTTTTCGTTCGTTCAGGGGCCGTATGAGGTACCCGGGAGCTGGTGGGGACGAGGAGCCCACCCAAATTACCGTCATCCCAGCGAAAGCTGGGATCTCCACGAGGAGCGGACCGGACCCGAACCGGAATACACCAGCTTTCGCTGGGGTGATGGCGCGGGTCCGACGTCGCTTACCCCATGATTTCCTGCTCGAGCTTCTTGGCCATCTCTTCGATGTTCTCAGGTGGCCAGCCGGGGATTTCCATGCCCAGGCGAAGACCCATCGACGACAGCACTTCCTTGATCTCGTTCAAGGACTTGCGGCCGAAGTTAGGCGTACGCAGCATCTCGGCTTCGGTCTTGCCGACCAGATCGCCGATGTAGATGATGTTGTCGTTCTTGAGGCAGTTCGCCGAACGCACCGACAGCTCCAACTCGTCGACCTTCTTGAGAAGGTAACGGTTGATCTGCTGGGTGTCGCCTGCTGGCTCCGCACCACCGGCAGCGGGTGCTGCCTGGCCGATCGGGGCCGACGAACGCGTGACCGACGAATCGTCGAAGTGGACGAACAGCGCGAGCTGGTCCTGGAGGATGCGCCCTGCGTAACCCACAGCGTCTTCCGGGGTGATCGTGCCGTCGGTTTCGATCGTCAGCGTCAGCTTGTCGTAATCCAGGTCCTGACCGACGCGAGTCGGGTCGACCTTGTACGAAACCTGACGTACCGGCGAGTACAGCGCATCGACCGGGATCAGACCGATCGGCGCATCGGCCGGGCGGTTTGCGGTCGCGGGCACGTAACCCTTACCGATGTCGGCGGTCAGCTCCATGTTGAGCGTCGCACCCTCATCGAGGTGGCAGATCACGAGATCCTTGTTCATGATCTCGATGTCGCCCGAGACGGCGATGTCGCCGGCCTTGACTTCACCCGGACCCGTTGCCGAGAGCTGGAGGCGCTTGGGCCCCTCGCCCTGCATGCGGATCGCAATCTGCTTCACGTTGAGGACGATGTCGGTCACGTCCTCGCGGACGCCGGCCAGAGACGAGAACTCATGCAGCACGTTCTCGATCTTGATCGAGGTGACGGCCGCGCCCTGCAGCGACGAGAGCAACACGCGACGCAGCGCGTTGCCGAGCGTCAGGCCAAAGCCACGCTCGAGCGGCTCGGCGATGAAGGTCGCCTTGCGCTTGGTGTCGCCACCGGCCTTTTTCTCCAGGCCGCTGGGCTTCTTGAGTTCCTGCCAGTTCTTTGCGTTGACAGACACATGCTTCCCCTAATTTGGGGGCCGGCGAACGGGTGTGTCCGCCGACCAATAAAATACACCCGTGCGGCGCGATCAACCGCGCACGGGAGGCGGAGAATCAGACGCGACGACGCTTCGAAGGGCGCACGCCGTTGTGCGGGATCGAGGTCACGTCGCGGATCGACGTGATCTGGAAACCGACTGCCTGAAGCGCGCGCAGGGCCGATTCGCGACCCGAGCCGGGGCCCTTGACCTCGACTTCGATCGTGCGGACGCCGTGCTCGGCGGCCTTCTTGCCGGCGTCTTCCGCTGCGACCTGGGCCGCGTACGGAGTCGACTTGCGCGAGCCCTTGAAGCCCATTGCGCCGGCCGACGACCACGAGATCGCGTTGCCCTGGGCATCGGTGATCGTGATCATGGTGTTGTTGAAGCTGGCATTCACGTGAGCGACGCCAGAGGTGATGTTCTTGCGCTCGCGCCGCTTAATGCGCTGAGGTTCGCGTGCCATGGTGTATTTCCTGACCTGTATCTGCGTGACGCCGGGCGGCCCGTTGGGACCAGCGCCGGCGGAGTAATCCATTGAAAAAGTGGATTACTTCTTCTTGCCGGCGATCGGCTTGGCCTTGCCCTTGCGGGTGCGCGCATTGGTATGCGTGCGCTGGCCGCGGACCGGGAGGCCCTTGCGATGACGCAGGCCGCGATAGCAGGCGAGATCCATCAGGCGCTTGATGTTCATCGAGGTCTGGCGGCGCAGATCGCCCTCGACGGTGTGATCGGCGTCGATCGTCTCGCGGATGTGCAGGACTTCCTGGTCGGTCAGGTCCTGGACGCGTGCGGTGTCGGCGATGCCGAGCTTCGTCACGATTTCCTTGGCCTTGGTCGAACCGATGCCGTGAATATAGGTCAGCGCGATCACCACGCGCTTGTTGGTCGGGATATTAACACCCGCGATACGTGCCATGAACTTGGTTCTCCTGCTCCACGAGGTCCGGCATGGCTGCACAGACCCCATCTCTTAGCGATGAACCGAAACGCACGATAGCGACGAACGCAAACAAGCGCCGCCGGAACCGTCGTGTCGGGGAGAATTCAATTAGGCGCGGGCGAACGCAGTGTCAAGCGACCGGTTCCGCGGCGGACGGTGCAGCGTGGCGCATCTTGAGCCAGCGGCGGAACGAGACGACCGTCCAGATCAGCTCGACCACCCCGAACGGCCACGCGCCCTGGAGGAAGCCGTAGATCGAGCCGAGCACGCATCCAAAGGCGAAACCGAGCGTCCACCAGTGCGAGCCGGCTTCCTTGGCGTAGCATAGCAGGGTGAAGGATACCGCGGCTAGGCCGAATAGGGAGAGGGAGTCCATATCGAGGCGCAATGCCTTAAATGGTGAGCGATGGCCATGACGATAGATTACCCCGGTTGCGCTGGATTTGTTCCCAGGACCACCGTGGCACGAATCTCATGTGCCGAGTTCACAGCGCCGTGAACACCCGAACAAGCCAGACATAATTAAGAAGAGTTCGCTGCCATCGTACCGATGGCCCGGACTGGGTGAACTATCAAAATGGCACTACCGCGATGCGATAATTGTAAGATCCGTGAAAAGAAACTCACCCGTCGAGCAAATGAGCCGCACGACGGGTTCTTTCGTTCTTAAAGGAAACTGTTTTGCTTCGCCTCCAAGGTTCACGACGACGGCCTTGCCGTCATACGTCAAACTAAAGGGCTGGATGGTACCCGGCTTCGTCAGCAACGAGAATGGGATGATATCGTCCTCCTTGCCGTTGACGCTATACCCTAGCATCTGAACTGCAGGCGTCCCGGCCGGTGCCTTTTTAGCATCCACGGGTAATGCTGTGAGCGCGAACCCCGCGTATACATCGGGCGCTTGGCCCGGAGCAGCCGAAGATGCAATTTGAACGCGAGCAATTGGAGCATAGGTTGCGCTTGCGGCAAGTGTTTTCAGTTGTACCTTTCCAGTTACCGTAAAGGTAGCTGTGTCGACTGGCATGCTCAATTCGGAAAAGTGATCGGCAGCTGTATCGCAATCATATGTGATGCCTTTCGCTTCAGCGAACGCAGAAACCGTAAGCAACGCCAATCCGACCACGCACTTGCGTAAAGATGATCTCAATGCCTGTCCCCTGTTGCAGCAGCCTGGATCAATTGCAGTCCACGACGATATACGCACCCAGAATGCACGAACACGCCTTTAGCGCAAGCGAACATTGTCGGGATGGGAGGTTAGCGGACCGGCAGCCAGTCCTGTAAACCGATCACCAACAGTGCAGGTCGCCGCCGCCCCCTTATTTCCGCCCGAACAGCTTCTCGATGTCCCCGTGTGCGAGCTTCACCAAGGTGAAGTCACCATCGCAACTGCGCGCGCAGACGCCGAATGTCCGATGTGGGAAGGTTAGCGGACATTGCGCGATGCACGGCGAGCAAGGAAGCTGATTGTTAAATAACTGGCAAGGAACGCAACTGGCGCGATTACCGCAACGAAGATCAAACTGCCGATCAGGACATTACCGGGTGCTGGATCATCCGCTTCCATCGTCAATATCCAATAGGCAAGTAAAGCGCACAGTAGGATAGGTATCGCAAGCGTCCCTAACGCCAACGACAACGCCTTGTTATTAGTGAGAAGTTGGCAAACAGCAGCCATCACGCTCGCAATCAACGAAAAACCCGCGATGACACCGGCGAAGACGAGAGACGTGATCGGCATCCGATCATCATGTAGGCGCTATCGAATGTCCGCACGTGGGCGATAGCGGAATGGCCGAAATGGGAGGAATAGCGGACATTCAATCGTCTTGATCGAATGCCTCTACGTCGAACGGCACGGACGGGTGAAGCGTAGCGCCGAACGTCCCGGCTGCACAAGCTGAGTGAGAGAACATGTCTTGCACCGCGCGATGATTGCCAGCCCAAACACCGCTCAGATTGATACGAAGTGCGCTTCGATCAGTTTCTGAAATCGCCTTGCCGCAGTAGCAGCATTGATACTCAAATTTGGACGCCATGTCGCAAGATCGCAGGGAACGCGAATGTCCGCAACTGAGCGATTGCGGACACACCGCTCGCTAATCACGGCGTTTTGTGACAGCCTAGCGGGATTCCATACAAACTGGGCGAAAAAGCAGCCTTTCCACAGAAGGTTTAGTTACTTACGACCAAAAAGCTTCTCTATCTGGAGGTGCGAAAGCTTTACCCAGGTTGGGCGGCCATGGTTGCATTGGCCGGAGTGGGGGGTGACTTCCATTTCGCGGAGCAGCGCGTTCATTTCGGGGACCGACAAGATGCGGCCGGCGCGGACGGAGCCGTGGCAGGCCATCGTACCGGCTACTGCGTCTAGACGCTCTTTCAGGGAGAGGGCTTCGTCGAAGGCGGCGAGTTCGTCGGCTAGGTCGGTGACGAGGCCTTTGGGGTCGCTTTGGCCGAGCAAGGCTGGGGTGGCGCGAACGAGCATGGCGTGGGGGCCGAAGCGTTCGAGGTCGAGGCCGAATTCGGACAGTTCTTCGGCGCGGGATTCGAGGCGGTCGCAGGCGGATTCGTCGAGTTCTACGACTTCGGGGATCAGGAGGGCCTGGGACGCGATGGTGCCGCCGATCAGGGCTGCGCGCATGCGTTCGAGGACGAGGCGTTCGTGGGCGGCATGCTGGTCGACGAGGACCAGGCCGTCTTCGGCTTCGGCTACTATGTAGGTTTTTGCGACCTGGCCGCGCGCTACGCCCATCGGGAAGGCGGCAGTTTGGGGCGGGGGTGACCAGGCGGGTTCGGCTCTTGCCTGGGGGGGTGATGCGAAGAAGGTTGGGCGGGAATCGTTGACCGCGCCGTAGCTTCGGCTTTCCAGCGGGAGCCTCTGGGGCGTGCCCTCACCTTCCCATCCGCTTTGCGGACGGGCCCCTTCCTCTCCCCCGGGGGGAGAGGAGGTTTGTTCTGGTTGCCACATGGAGAGGGCGGATTCGCTGGCGCGTTGGCTGCGGTGGCCGGCGGCGTCGAGGGCGCGACGTAGGCCGGAGACTATCAGGCCTCTGACCATCGCCGGGTCGCGGAAGCGGACTTCGGTCTTGGCGGGGTGGACGTTGACGTCGACCTGGTCGGTCGGGATGTCGAGGAACAGCGCGACGACGGCGTGGCGGTCGCGCGGGAGCATCTCGGCATAGGCGCCGCGGATCGCGCCCATCAGCAAGCGGTCCTTTACCGGGCGGCCGTTGACGAAGAGATACTGGTGGTCGGCTATGCCGCGATTGTAGGTCGGCAGGCTGGCGACCCCGCCTAGTACCAAGCCTTCGCGTTCGAGGTCGATCGCGACCGAATTGTCGGCGAGCGCGCGGTCGGTGAGCGTCGCCACCCTGCCCGGCCGATCCTCGACCTGCATCGCCGACAGCGCGCGGCGGCCGTCATGCTCGAGCGTGAAGCCGATATCCGGCCTTGCCATTGCCAGCCGGCGGACGACGTCGAGGCAGGCGGCGTATTCGGCGCGCGGGGAGCGGAGGAACTTACGGCGCGCGGGGACGCGGGCGAACAGGTCCTCGACGACAACGCGCGTGCCGGGCGGGAGCGCGGCCGGGCCTTCGCGATCGACCCGACCATTGTCGACGGTCCGTGCCCATCCCTCCGCGCCGCGGATCCGGCTTTCGATGGTAAGCCTCGCGACGCTCGCGATCGACGGCAACGCCTCGCCGCGAAAACCGAGCGTCACGACCGATTCGATGAACTCGTCGGGCAGCTTGGAAGTGGCGTGGCGTTCGAGCGCCAAGGCCATGTCCGCGGGGGTCATGCCGCAGCCGTCATCGGCGACTTCGATCCGCGATGTGCCCCCCTCGACGAGGAGAATCGACACGCGTCCCGCGCCTGCGTCGATCGCGTTTTCGACTAACTCCTTCAACGCGCTGGCGGGTCTTTCCACCACTTCACCGGCGGCGATGCGATTGACCAGATGCTCGGGGAGACGCCGTATTGACATGGGTTTGCGTCTAGACCAAGCGACGGCATCCCGCGACCCGCAAACGCCACTTTTTAGTATAGGCACCCGGTGCTTAAAAACGCCGGCGGGTCACGCGAGATGATGTGTGTGCGCATGATTGTTGGTGGTGGCTGCCCGTCCGGCGGCCAGGATTACGGGACCCTGATTGAATGGCCTTCTACTCGCGTTTCTTCAAGTTCATGTCGCACGACATGGCGATCGACCTCGGCACCGCGAACACCGTCGTCTACGTCCGTGGCCGCGGCATCGTCCTGAACGAGCCGTCGGTGGTCGCGGTCGAGACGATCAACGGCATCAAGCGCGTCAAGGCGGTCGGCGACGACGCCAAGATGATGATGGGCAAGACGCCGGGCAACATCGAGGCGATCCGCCCGCTTCGCGACGGCGTCATCGCGGACATCGACGTCGCCGAGCAGATGATCAAGTATTTCATCCAGAAGGTCCACGGTCCGCGCAAGTTCGCGCGCTGGCCCGAGATCGTGATCTGCGTGCCGTCCGGTTCTACCAAAGTCGAAAGGCGCGCGATCCGCGATGCCGCCTCGAACGCGGGTGCCTCGCAGGTCTGGCTGATCGAGGAGCCGATGGCGGCGGCGATCGGCGCGGACATGCCGGTCACCGAGCCGATCGGCTCGATGGTCGTCGACATCGGCGGCGGCACGACCGAAGTCGCGGTGCTGTCGTTGCGCGGGCTCGCCTACACGACGTCGGTGCGCGTCGGCGGCGACAAGATGGACGAGGCGATCGTCTCCTATGTCCGTCGCAACCACAACCTCCTGATCGGCGAAGCCACGGCAGAGCGGATCAAGAAGGAGGTCGGCATCGCCAAGCCGCCGGTCGACGGCATCGGCATGATCATCCAGATCAAGGGCCGCGATCTCGTCAACGGCGTGCCGAAAGAGATCCAGATCAACCAGGGCCAGATCGCCGAGGCGCTCAGCGAGCCGGTCGCGACGATCGTCGAGGGCGTCCGCGTCGCTTTGGAAAACACGGCACCCGAGCTCGCCGCCGACATCGTCGACCAGGGCATCGTGCTGACCGGCGGCGGCGCGTTGCTGCAGGGTCTCGACGAAGTGCTGCGCGACGAGACCGGCCTGCCGGTGACGGTCGCCGAGGACCCGCTGACCTGCGTCGCGCTCGGCACCGGTCGTGCGCTCGAGGATCCGTTGTTCCGCGGCGTGCTGATGAGCGGCTGACACCGGGGTGACGACGCTGGACCAAGAACAGCGACGAACCCGGGGAAATTGATTAGCATCGCGTGACTCGACGGGGATGGTCCCCGATGGGCGCGCGATACCTGAGAACAGGGGAACAGGCGCATGGCGCCAGCCCGCGACCGGCGCACGGGGTTTTCCCGGCGGCGGCAATATGGTGTGTTCATGGGCTATGTGCTCGCCGTCGCTGGCGCGGTGGTGGGCCTGGTGCTGCTCGTCGCCTCCATGTTCAATCCGCCCGCCTTCTCCGCGCTGCGCATGGGCGTGGCCGGCGCGACCGTGCCGGTGTCGACCGGGCTCGCCACGGTCGGTTCGAGCGTCGCCGGCATCCCCGATGCGATCGGCAACTTCTTCTTCGTGCAGCAGGAAAACGTTGCGCTCAGGGCGGACCGCGACCGCACGCGCGCACTGCTGATGCGAGCGCGGACGATTGCCTATGACAACCGCCGACTGCGCAGCCTGCTCGCGATCCGCGACCGCTCGCCGGACCCCGTCGTCACCGCACGCCTCGTGAGTTCGAGCGCGTCGAGCGGGCGGCGCTACGCGCTGCTCAACGCAGGCCGCTGGAGCGGGGTTCAGCCCGGCATGCCGGTGCGCGGCCCCGACGGGCTGATCGGGCGCGTCGTCGAGACGGGGCCGAACGCCGCGCGCGTGCTGTTGCTCAGCGACGGCGACAGCATCGTGCCGGTCCGCCGTACCCGCGACGGCATGCCCGCGATCGCGGCGGGGCGCGGCGACGGTATGGTCGATATCCGATCGGTCAACGCGACCAACGTGCGGTTCAACGCCGGCGACCTGTTCGTGACGACCGGCACCGGGGGGATCTATGCGCCGGGCGTGCCGGTCGCGCGCGTCAGCAAAACGGGATCGGACTCGGTAATGGCGCGCACCTTTGCGGATCCGGACACGCTCGATTTCGCGCTGGTCGAGCGCGTGTTCATGCCCGTGCCGCCACCCCGTCCGATCACGCAGCAGTGAGCGCGCCGTCATGATGCCCCCGCGCGTCGTCGACAGCGTCGACTACAAGCCGTTCGAGACCAAGCTGCCCGCAGGTCGGTCGCGCGCGATCCCCTGGGCGACGGTCATGGTCGGATCGCTCTTCACGATCATCCCGGTGATCGCGACGATCCCCCTGCTGCCGCCGTTCGGGCTCGTCATGCTGCTCGCATGGCGGTTGCTCGCACGGTTCGCGTTCCGGCCCTGGGCCGCAGCCCCGCTCGGGTTCTTCGACGATCTGGTCAGCGGGCAACCGCTCGGCAGTGCGGTGCTGCTCTGGTCGCTGGCGTTCGTCGCGATCGACATGATCGAACAGCGGCTTGCGTTCCGCGATCACTGGCAGGACTGGTTGATCGCGAGCGGACTCATTGCCGCTAGCCTGCTGGCCGGGCGCTTCATCGCGGTACCGGTCGGCGCGCACGTCGACACGGTGCTGCTCGCGCAGATCGTCGTGACGATGCTGGTCTTCCCGCTGGCCGCGCGGATCGTCGCGGCGATCCAGAACAAGCGGGGCACCGAGTGAGGAATACCCCGCGTATCGTCACCGAGATGTCGCAGGCATACAGCTTCTCGCGGCGCGCCTGGATGCTGGGCGCGGCGCAAGGCGGCGTCGGGCTGATGCTCGCCGGGCGCATGGCATGGCTGTCGATCGCGCAGAACGAGCGCTACACGATGTTGTCCGAGAGCAACCGCGTGAACATGACGCTGCTGCCGCCGCGGCGCGGATGGATCGTCGATCGCCACGGCGTGCCGATCGCCAACAACCGCACCGATTTTCGCGTCGACATCATCCCCGATCGCCTCCGCGACAAGGAGCGCGTGCTGCCGCTGCTCGGCCGCATCCTCCAGCTACCGCCCGACGAAGTCGAGCGGATCGCGATCGATCTCGAACATGCCGCCGGGTTCCAGCCGGTCCAGGTCGCGGAGAATCTCGACTGGGAGCGGTTCGCCGCGGTCAGCGTGCGCCTGCCCGAACTGCCCGGCGTCGCGCCGACGCGGGGCTTCGCGCGCAGCTATCCGGCCGGCGCCGCGGTCGCGCACCTGACCGGCTATGTCGGCGTCCCGAACGCCGAGCAATATAAGAAGACGCATGACCCGCTGCTCGTCACGCCCGGGTTCAAGCTGGGCAAGGACGGGCTGGAGAAGATGCTCGAGGCCGAGCTCCGCGGCGTCGCCGGGGCGAAGCGCGTTGAGGTCACCGCACGCGGCAAGCTGGTCGCCGAACTCGCCACCAAGCCGGACGTGCCGGGCAAGACCGCCCGGCTGACGATCGACGCGGGGCTCCAGGAATATGCCGCCCGCCGGCTCGGTACCAACTCGGGCTCGGCGGTGGTGCTCGACTGCCGGACCGGCGAGATGCTGGCGATGGTGTCTATGCCGGCCTATGACCCGAACAGTTTTTCGGACGGAATCAGCCATCTCGAATGGCAGATGTTGAGCGACGACGATCACGTGCCGCTGATGAACAAGGTGACGCAGGGGCTGTATCCGCCGGGTTCGACCGTCAAGCCGATGAACGGCCTCGCGCTGCTCAACGCCGGTATCGACCCGAGCGCTCGCGTGAACTGCTCGGGCGCGATGCGGCTCGGCACCAGCGTATTCCATTGTCACAAGAAAAGCGGTCACGGCGCGCTCGATCTCAAGAACGCGATCATGCAGAGCTGCGACATCTATTTCTACGAAATGGCGCGGAGGGTCGGCTACGACCGGATCGCGCCGGTCGCACGCACGCTGGGGCTCGGCCAGAAGTTCGACCTGCCCTTTTCGACGCAGCGCTACGGGACTGTGCCCGATGCCGCGTGGAAGCAGCGCAAGTACAAGCATCCGTGGATCGTCGCGGATTCGTTGAACGCGTCGATCGGCCAGGGCTATGTCCTCGCCAACCCGCTGCAGCTCGCGGTGATGGCCGCGCGGATCGCATCGGGCCGCGCGTTGCAGCCGAGCATTCTCGCCAGCCACGTCCACCGCGACGCCCCTGCCCTCGACATCGATTCCGAGCATCTCGCGCGCGTCCGCGACGCGATGTTCGGCGTGATCAACCAGGGCGGCACCGGCAGCGCGGCCAAGCTGCTGATCCCCGGCGTGGCGATCGCGGGCAAGACCGGCACCGCGCAGGTCCGCCGCATCACGATGGCGGAACGTCGCGGCGGCGTGCTCAAGAACGGCCAGCTGCCGTTCAAGATGCGCGATCACGCGTTGTTCGTCGGGTTCGCCCCCGCCGACAACCCGCGCTATGCGCTCGCGGTGGTGCTCGAACATAACGGCCATACCGTGCGCAACCTCGACACGCCGATGATCGGCCGCGACATCATGACGTATCTGCTCGACCGCGAGCGCGCCCTGAAGTCGCTCGCCGAGGTCGAACCGACCTGGGGCGGCGACATCCGCACGCGCATGGCCGCGACCGCGGACGCCTATCGCAAGGCGCAATCCGCGCCGCCGGCCGCGATCGCCACCAAGACCGACGAGATCGTCCCCAGCGACGCGCCTGCGGTCGCTAACGCCACCGACATGGCCAACGCCACGCAGGAGGCACTCACCACGCCCGGCAACACCGTCGCCGAGGACGATTCGCGGGATCGCCAGCCATGACCAGTCCCCGCGCGAGCGCGATCACCCGAGCCGAGCGCACGCGATGAACCGGATCGTCCCCGAGCCGCTCGCCAAGCTCCCGTGGCGGGTCATCCTGCTGGTGGTCGCGATCGGCTGTTTCGGCCAGGTCGTGCTCTATTCCGCGGCGGGCGGCTCGCTGCACCCCTGGGCACTGTCGCAGGGCATCCGCTTCTTCGTGTTGCTGGCCGGCGCGATCGGGCTGTCCTACGTGCCCGAAAGCGTCTGGAGGACGGGATCGCTGCCGACCTACGGCATCCTGGTCGTCTCGCTGCTCGCGGTCGAGCTGCTGGGGAAAGTCTCCGGCGGCTCGCAACGCTGGCTCGACCTCGGCTTCATCCGCCTGCAGCCGTCCGAGTTCATGAAACCGGCGATCGTGCTCGCCTGTGCCAAATTCTACGACATGCTCCCGCCGGGCGAGACCCGGCGGTTCGGCGCGGTCTGGCCTGCTGCAGTACTGATCGGCGTCCCCGCAGCGCTGGTGATGCTCCAGCCCGATCTCGGCACCGCGCTGATGATCTGCGCGGGCGGCGCGACCGTGATGTTCCTGGCCGGCATCCCGCTGCGCCTGTTCGCCGGCGGCGCGATCGCGGCGGCGGTGGCGATCCCGCTCGCGATCAACTTCGCGCTGCACGATTACCAGCGCAACCGCATCCTGATCTTCCTCGACCCCGAGAGCGACCCGCTCGGCACCGGCTATCACATCAGCCAGTCGAAGATCGCGATCGGTTCGGGCGGGATCTGGGGCAAGGGCTTCCTCCAGGGCACGCAGAGCCACCTCGACTACCTCCCCGAGGGTCACACCGACTTCGTCTTCGCGACGATGGCGGAGGAATGGGGGCTGGTCGGCGGCTGCCTGCTGATCCTCGCGTTCCTGCTGGTGATCCGCTGGGGCATCGAGGTCGGCCAGCGTGCGCAGACCCGCTTCGGCCGGCTGACCGCGGCGGGGCTGTCGACGACGATCTTCTTCTACGTCGCGATCAACCTGATGATGGTGATGGGCCTCGCCCCCGTCGTCGGCATCCCGCTGCCGCTGGTAAGCTTTGGCAGCTCGGCACAGATGACCGTGCTGCTGTGCCTCGGCATCCTGATGTCGATCGACCGCCAGAACCGCAAGACGGTCGGCTGGTAGGTCTAAAGTCAGGCTAATCCGCAAAAAGAGAGCGTATTTTACGAAAACGGACTCGGATCGACGAAAAGGGGGTTGCGGGCCCCGATGAGTCTGCTAACAGCGCGCCTCCAGCAGCGGGGCGCCACACCAGGGCGCCACTCAAAACCGCCCCGGAATGGACGCATAGCTCAGTTGGTAGAGCAGCTGACTCTTAATCAGCGGGTCCTTGGTTCGAGCCCAAGTGCGTCCACCATTTTACAGATTGAAATCGCCGCCCTGTATCGCTCGATTGCGCGCTGACACGGCGCCGCGATGCGCTGTCGACCATTTCATGTCGCGCTGCGCAAAGCGGCGGCGCGACAGATCGAGCCAGAGCGACTTACGAACGGCTGGCGGCGACCGGCGACCTCGTGCGCTCGCTTCATTCACTGAGCCCACCGTTCTGGATCGGCTGACCAGCTATCGGCGGGTTGCGCCTGTTGATCGAGGGCCTGCCCCCATGACGGCCGAGCGGTCGCCGGCATCGAAGCCGCCCAGCAGCAATCGAGCCTATCGACGGACAGGCGGTAGTTGAAGGCACCGCGGCGGGGAGGCGTCTTGGGGAAGCTCTACCCGCCGCGATGACGTATGCGTAACCCAAACAAAAACGCTGTGCGATGTCGCGACGAGCGGCGTGTGACGAGCACGGTAAAAAGAATGCTCGCCGCGACGAGAGCGGCATACCGCAACGGCGTCGATAAGTAAGTCAGTGTATTTCACCTATATCGCCGAACGGAACCGTTGCGCAGCGCCCAACTCAAGCATGCCCCGTTTGCGGTCGCAACCAACGAGCGATGCAAAAAACGCAACGCTCTGTTTCCTATTCTGTATTTGCGATGCGCGCTGCGATGCAGCATTGAGAATTTGCCTTTCAGGCATCCTCTCCTAAAAACTTTGGCCGGGTCATACCGGCCTTTTTTTTGCCTGCGCCAGACCGTCGCAAGAACGCTCCGTGGCCATCGCCATCCGGCGGATCGCGCCGCTACCCGCTCTCGACGCTTAAGAACTGCAACAGTCCGCCCGGCGTGCAATTCTAGCCCTTCTCCACATCCTTGGTTCCAGCCGTGGGGTACATCTCGCCATGGGCGTGATCAGTTCATTGCGGAGACGCCCGGTCAGGATCGCGCTGCCGATCGAAAAGCGGATAGATATGCTGTCCTAGCGGGTCTCGAGCAACCGACGGCCGCCAAGCGCTATCCGGTTCGGCGGCGGCTACCGGCCCAATCAGCCCCACAAGGCCAACCTTAGAGGTTTGAAGCCTTCGCGGTCCCAGACCGACAAGGCCGCAGCATTAGCTTCATGCATTCTGGCTGGACGAGGGAGACCATGTTCGAGAGCCGATCGCGCCCTTGCGCTTGTCGGCATCCCCGGTATCGTTACCCGACTCAACACAGGAAGCGCCCTGATGAAGGCTATCATCGCAGCTGTATTTATAGTGAGCTCCATCGCCGGTTTCGCGCAGACGGCACCGACCGCTGCGCCGCCGACCGACACGACTGTCGCGCTCGCCAACGCGAAACCGCCAAAACCGATCTGTCGACGTGAAAGCGTGACGGGCTCCAACTTTCAGACCCGAACCTGCCATTCGAAAGAAGAATGGGCAGCGATCGATTCCGAAAACGCGGCAAATGCGGAACGCATGTCGAACTCGCGCCGAACGACCAACTAGAGCCCAAGGCAGCACGATGGCCTGCTCCCGACATTCTCCGGTGGAGGGTCGGGACGGCCGTCCCCGTCATTCGCTATCTGGCCACGATCCAGGCAGTTCATCGTGCGCGACGGTTAGGCGAGCGCATCCGCGATAGCCGCACCTGGACCGCGTGCGGTTCAAACCCCAATTGCACTGACAACCGGGGGGCCGGAGTCAGTAATTGTGTTGAAGACCATGTGGAACATGCCCGCGCAGTTGTTGCGCCGAAGCGCCGACGACATCGAAGGCGACGACGAGCCGCTCGCGGCCGGCTCGCTGACGGAAATGGTGGAAGCGTTCGGCGAACGTGACGAAGCCGGCACCGGACGCTTGATCATCAAATGTGCGGGACGGGATCGTGCGATCAGCGCGCAGGAGATCCGGGATCTTCGCAGTACCAGCGTACGCCGAGCAGCAGTCTGAGCTACGTCATCCGTGCCCACGATCTTTGCTTCCGACCCAAGCAACAGTTGCGGAGTGTCGTTTTCCGCAATCGTGGTTAGTCACGATGCAATTGCTCCCGCGCGCACGCGGAGGCATGGCAATCGCGATGCTGCGACGCAGCAATGAATAATCGAGGTTGGTATGTTCTCCCTAATTGCTCTCTATTTCGAATACCGTAAGATGCAGGCTGCTCGCGGGTCGGCGCAGGCAGGCTCAGTGGTAGAGCACGTCCGTCCCGCGAACGATGCAGGGTCGCATCACGTCGTCGCAAGCGCGGCTTGAGATAGCTTGACGTTGGTAAAGCGGTGATGCTGCGATAACGCGGCGCGGCAATCGACCAGCGAGGTTTTCCAGTGGCAGCGACGATCATTACCCCAAGCGGCCCCGGTGCCATGGAAGCCGGTCTTGTCCTCGACGAGGACGGCCAGCGGTTCGTGATACTGACTTTCAAGGAGCCCAAGGGCGAGCCGACGCTCGTGACCTTTACCGTTCCGATTTTTCAGGCCTATGTCGACCATCTCGTACGCACCGCAAAGGCTGCGGACGAGGAAGCCAATTGGGGGATCCCCGGATAGGCGTTGCTGTGCTGCCGTCGCCGCTCGCTGGATCGCGCACCACGACGCCAACTCAATCCTCGATTTCGTAGCGATGCTAGAGCCTTACCCATGTCTGAACCCAGAGACGCCACGCGCATTCACGATGACGGTGCCCTGCCGGATCACACCGCGCGCGCCACCCGGACCAGCGTGATGCTCACCGCCTCGGTCGAAAGGGATTCGGGACGATCGGCAACGCGTCACCGCGTCAGGGACCTTTCGGTAGGTGGCATGCGGATCGACAACGCTGCCGGATTGCACGCCGACATGACCATCCGGGCGTCGGTGGGAGCACTTCAGGCCGTCACGGGTACCGTCAAATGGGTACGCGGCGGGTTTGCCGGCTTGGCGTTCGACACGCCGATCGACCTCGATGAAGCCCGGTCGAAGGTTGCGGTCGCGACGCGCGCGCCAGAGCCAGCGAGAACGCTCGACCGCAGACCGGCCCTGACCGCTGCCCCTGCCCCTCCCCCGACGGCGGGCTGGATACAGGACCTGCGAAACCCTTATCGCAAGTAGGTCCGCCGCCGATCGACAAGGCTCGGCGTCTCAGCTTTCCGGCGGATACCTTCGGGAATGACGCGCGCCGGCCCAAGTCCAGGATGTGTGCCGCGCCGAATTCCACGATCGTTCGGCAGAATTCAGCACAGGCCGGACGGCAATTCACGATACTCCGATGCGCGCGATCGATAGACCGCGATAGTGGGGTGATATGCGACGGATCGTGCGCATCATTTGAATTTGTTCGTTTCTTTTACACTCTTGCCGTCCATGGAGGACCGAATGACCGGTCTGATATCCCGCTTGAGACAGCTACGGCACTCCGATCAGGCGATCGTTGCGTCGGTTCGCGAGACGCTGGTGGAATCGCTCTACGCATCTCCCCAGTCGCTGGTGATCGGGGCCTTGACCAGCAGTGCCATCACCGGAAGCGTCGCGCTGGTCAGCGGTAACAAATCGATGATTGCGTGTGCGGTGGCGATCGCGATCGTCGCCGGCATTCGCGTGATCGATACCCTACGGTTGTGGCGCCATCCGCCGAAACGCGATCTGCCGTCCGAGATCAAGACGAGCCGCCAGGAACTGCTCTATCGCGCGGGTGCGCTCTGCTACTCGGCGCTGCTGGGCACGTTCGGCCTGCTCACGCTGGTGCATACCAGCGACGGCGTCCTGCAGTTGCTGGCGGTGACGACGACGATCGGTTACGCCGCCGGCATCGCGGGTCGCAATGCCGGTCGCCCGTGGATCGCACTATCGCAATTGTGTTTCGCATCGCTGCCCCTGTCCGTCGGCCTCCTCGTCTCGCTCGAACCGCTGAAGATCGTGTTGGCGATCGTGATCATGCTGTTCGTCGTGGCGATGATGGACATCACGCTGCAGACGTATGGCGTCATCCTGAAGGCAACGACGGTATCGCGCGAGAAAGCCGCGTTGGCGGAACATCACGCCGCGATCGCGCGCCGGGACGATCTGACCGGCGTCGCCAACCGCACTGCGTTCCGCGAGCGCTTCGAAGCGCGGCTACAGGCGCTGAACGGTGGGACCCGGTGGTTGGCGATCCACTGGATCGATTTGGATCGCTTCAAGGAAATCAACAACTCGTTCGGGCATTTGGCAGGCAACGCCTTGTTAGCCGCCGTCGCACACCGGCTGGACAATGCGTTCGGGCACAGCGGAATCGTTGCACGCCTCGGTGGCGACGAATTCGCCGTCGTCTGCGAGGTCGAGCAACGCGGGGATGCGGTCACGATCGGGCACAGGATCATCGAACTCGTCGAACGGCCCGTGCAGCATGACGGACGGCAGCTTCGGGTCGGTGCATCGCTCGGTATCGCGATCGCACCTGCGGATGGCGCGGACGCGGATACGCTGCTGAAGAATGCCGACCTGGCCTTGTACCGGGCCAAGGATAGCGGGCGCGGCCAGATGTGCTTTTACGAGCCGTTGATGGACGAGAAGGTCGAGCGCAGCCGGGACCTGGCCGCCGAGATGCAGGGGGCGCTCGAACGCGGCGAATTCCATCTGGAGTTCCAGCCGATCTTCGATCTGGCCGGCGAGCGCATCCTGTCGTGCGAGGCGTTGTTGCGCTGGACCAACCGCCGGCATGGTTCGATTCCGCCCTCAGAGTTCATTCCTATCGCCGAGGACAATGGGCTGATCGTTGCGATCGGCAGCTGGGTGATCCGCGAAGCATGCCGCGTCGCCAGCACCTGGCCAGGCGAGATCAAGATCGCGGTCAACCTCTCGCCGATCCAGCTGCGCTCGGCAAACCTGCCGATGGTGATCATGAGTGCCCTCGCGACCAGCCGGCTCGATGCCAACCGGCTCGAGCTCGAGGTTACGGAATCGGTCCTGCTCGACGATATCGAGGCGTCGCTCGCCGCGCTGGACGCGATCAACCGTCTTCACGTTCGCACGACGCTGGACGATTTCGGGACCGGCTATTCCTCGCTCAGCTACCTCACCAAGTTCCCGTTCCAGACCTTGAAGATCGACCGGACCTTCATCACCGACCTTGAGCAGAGTCCTGCGTCGGTCGCGATCGTCCAGACCGTGATCGAACTTGCGGCCAAGCTGGGCATGCGGACCGTCGCCGAGGGCGTCGAGACCCAAGCGCAACTGGATCAGCTGCGCCGTACGAGATGCGACGCGGTACAGGGCTATCTGCTGGCGAAGCCGATGCCGGCAAGCATGGTCGCGACCCTGCTTGCCGGCGACGGGGTCAAGGTACGCAGCCGCCTTTAGAGCCGCCGCCTACCCGGTTGCATATCTACGCGGCAGCTTTGTCGAGCAGGCGCGTCTGGGCACCGACCAGGCGCCGCATCAGCTTGAGGTCCGCGTCGCTCAGCCGCAACGCTGCGTCGGCCCACAGGTCCACGACAGCCTCCAGCTCGGCGAGCGCGAGTGGATTGACCGACCGAGATGCCTCGTAGATCGCGCAATGGCCGCTGTGGCGGCGGCGGTTCTGCCGAATATAGGCTTCGACCTCGGCGCGGCCTCTGCCCGCGTCCGCCAAGGCGTGAACTATGCCAAGATCGTACAGCTCCTCGGCGCTATAGGTTCTCCCGCTCAGGATCATCTGTTCGGCACGCGCGGCTCCAAGCCGGCGGGACAGGAAGCAATGCGCGCCCATCCCCGGAAACAGGCCGAAATTGGTTTCCGGAAGGCCGAAACTCGTCCCGCGTTCGGCAATGACCACGTTGAACGATAGCAGGGCTTCGAACCCGCCGCCCAACGCGTCGCCCTCGACGAGTCCGATCGTAATGATCGGTTGGTCGAGGCTGCGCATGTTGCGATGCAGGATCTGTACGCACGCGCGTCCGTAGCGCACGAGTGCATCCCGGTCGCCTTTGCGGATATGCCCCGCAAACAGGTCGAGGTCTCCGCCCAGCGAAAAAACGCCGGGAAACCGCGACCCGAGTACCACGTAACGGATCGGCATGATGCCGGAAGAGCGGGCATGGGCAATGTCGTTCTGCCACTGGTTGAACTCCGCGAGCAGCCCGGGATTGAAACTCGGCCGGCTTCGTTGCCGCATGTAGGTCCAGAGCGTATCGAGACTGGGGTCGAAGTGGGTTTCCAGGTCGACGAACTGGAACGGTTGTCGAACAGGGACCGTGTCGGGTGTGTCGATCGCGCGATCCTGGTGATGATCGTTGCAGTTCGCGGGCACGGCGGCGCCGTAGTCGAGAGTCATGATAGACGTCCTTCCTTACAAACAGCAGGCTTGCTGCGGGGGAAGTCTAGGTCGATTCCGTCACCGATACCGATCGCGTCGTGCGTTTCGGAAGGCGTTCGTCGCAAGCGTCGATCGGAACGACGCCAATCACGCCGGTAGTCAGCGTTTCGCTTTGCAATCAGATCACTATGCCACTTGCGCGAACGCTTCGGTCCGGATCAACCTAAGGTATTCATCATGGGGGATTTCATGCGCCGTTTCATCACCGCCATCCTGCTCGCTGCCACAGCCTGCCCCGCGATCGCCAAAACCGTTTCCGTCGAAGACGTGTCGCTCGACCGGCTGGGCGTAATGTTGCGTGATGGGCAGGTCAGCAGCGTCGACCTCACGCAGGCCTATCTCGACCGGATCGCCGCGATGGATCGCAAGGGACCGGCGCTGCACGCCGTCATTGCGGTCAACCCCGACGCGATCGCGCAAGCGCGAGCGTTGGACGCCGAACGCAAGGCCGGCCATGTGCGCGGTCCGCTTCACGGCATTCCAATACTGATCAAGGACAATATCGAGACCGCGGATCCCCTGTCGACAACCGCGGGGAGCTTGGCACTGAAGGATAACCTGACCCGGCGGGACGCACCGATGATCGCGTATTTGCGGCGTGCCGGTGCCGTCATACTAGGCAAGACCAACCTGTCGGAATGGGCGAACATCCGCTCGACCCACTCGATGAGCGGCTGGAGCGCGGTCGGTGGCCTCGTGAAGAACCCCTATGTCCTCGATCGGACCGCGTGCGGGTCGTCATCCGGATCGGGCGCGGCGGTGGCCGCCAGTTTCGCGGCCGCGGCGATCGGTACGGAGACCGACGGATCCGTCGTCTGCCCGTCTTCGATCAACGGCCTGGTAGGGTTCAAGCCGTCGATCGGCTTGGTCAGCCGCACGCATGTCGTGCCGATCAGTCACAGCCAGGACACGCCGGGGCCGATGGCACGCAGCGTGAAGGACGCCGCGATATTGCTGTCGGGCATGGTCGGCGCAGATCCGGCCGATAGCGCGACTGCCGGCGCGGTGACGAAGGACTATACGGCCAGCCTGTCGGCAAACGGCCTGTCGGGGGTGCGGGTCGGGGTCCTTCGGCCCGAAGGCCTGTCGGTCGATCTGACCCAACGGTATGAGGCCGCGCTTGGCGTCTTGCGCGCCGCTGGTGCAGTGCTGGTCGAGGTCAAAAGTCCCAAGCTCGATGGCTTAAGCGCTGCGGAGCTGACGGTTCTCAAGACCGAACTGAAGGCCGATCTGAACACGTATCTCGCGACCACCCCCGCCTCGGTGAAGACCCGGACACTGGGCGCGGTGATCGCCTTCAACCGCGAGCATGCGTCGACCGAGATGCCGTTCTTCGCACAGGAACTGTTCGAGGATGCGGACAAGACGGCGGGGCTGGACGATCCGGCCTACAGGACCGCACGCGCGACCTCGCTTCGACTGGCCGGCGTAGAAGGGATCGATGCCATGTTGAAAACAGCGGGCGCGCAGATCCTCGTCGAGCCGACCTATGCCGCGGCGTGGCTGAGCGACCCGATCTACGGCGACACCTATGAAGGGCAATCGGCGGCGGCGCTGCCCGCGATCGCCGGCTATCCGCACCTCACCGTACCGATGGGACTCGTGCGCGGCCTGCCCGTCGGGCTGTCGTTCATCGCAACGAGGAATGCCGACGAAGCCGTGCTACGGGCCGGCTATGCGTATGAACAGCGCGCCCTACCCCGGTCGGCCCCGCGGTACCTGCCAACCGTCGATATCGAAGCTGCCGCTTCGGCCAATTAGCGCCGGCAGATCGGGGGCGGCTTCGGCCGGCGGGTCGGGTCGCTGCCCGGTTCGTCGTCCCCCAGGCCGGGCTAAACTTCGCGCGTACGCTTGACGGCTGCGCGCTCGTCCCGGACTGTCGCCCGCGATGGCAACCGCCCCAAACCCCCGCTGGCCCAGCGACCTCATGCAGGCCGCGCTCGCGCTGCACGACAACCAGCTCCATGTCGCCGAACCGCTGCTCAAGGCGTATCTCAAGCAGGACCCGTTCGAAGCGCGCGCGATCCGCATGCTGGCCGAACTGGCGGGCCGGATCGGACGGTACAAGGATGCGGAGACGTTATTGCGCCGCGCGGTCGAGCTGGCGCCCGGCTTTACGGCGGCGCGCGCGAACCTTGCCCTAGTCCTGTACCGGCAGAACCGCGCGCCCGAGGCGTTGACCCTGCTCGACGCGGTCATTGCCGACGAGCCCGACAATCCCGGCCATGCCAACCTGAAGGCCGCCGCGCTCGGCCGGCTGGGTGGGTTCGAGGATGCGATCCTGTTGTATGAAAAGGTGCTGCACGATGCGCCGACCCAGCCGCGCGTGTGGCTGAGCTACGGTCACATGCTGAAGACCGTCGGGCGCCGCGACGACGGCATCGCCGCCTATCGCCGCGCGCTGGCGCTCCAGCCGACGCTCGGCGATGCCTGGTGGAGCCTCGCCAACCTCAAGACGGTGCGGTTCGACGATAGCGACATCGCCGCGATGGAGGCTGCGCTCGCGCGCGACGACGTTGGTGACGAAGACCGCTTCCACCTCGACTTTGCGCTCGGCAAGGCTTTCGAGGATCGTCGCGATGCCGTGCGCTCGTTCGCGCACTACGATGCCGGCAACACGCTGCGCCGGACCCGTATCGCCTATGATGCCGCCGAGACGACGGCGTTCGTCGACCGCAGCATCGCGGCGCTGACACCCGCCCTGCTGGAGGCGCGGCATGGCCAGGGTTGCGCGGCGCCCGATCCGATCTTCGTCCTCGGCATGCCGCGGGCAGGCTCGACGTTGGTCGAGCAGATCCTTGCGAGCCACAGCCTGGTCGAAGGGACGACCGAACTCCCGGACATGCCGGCCATCGCACGCCAGATCGCCGATTACCCGGACGGCATTGCGGCGCTGTCCGCCGACGCGTTGCGCGAGATCGGTGAGGACTATCTGCGCCGCGCGGCGATCCAGCGGCGCACCGATCGCCCGTTTTTCATCGACAAGCTGCCCAACAACTGGGCGCACGTCCCGCTGATCCATCTCGCGCTGCCCAATGCCCGGATCATCGATGCGCGCCGGGATCCGATCGCGTGCTGCTTCTCGAATTTCAAACAACATTACGCACGCGGCCAATCGTTCAGCTATTCGCTCGACGATCTCGGCCGCTATTACCGCGATTACGTCCGGCTGATGACGCATGTCGACGCCGTCCTGCCGGGCCGCGTGCATCTGGTCGACCATGAAAAGCTGATCGAAAATACCGAAGCCGAGGTGCGTGCATTGCTGACGGCATGCAGCCTCGACTTCGAGCCTGCCTGCCTCGCGTTCCACGAGAATGATCGCGCGGTTCGTACCGCGAGTTCGGAACAGGTCCGCCGCCCCATCAACCGCGACGGCGTCGATGCCTGGCGTCCCTATGCCCCGTGGCTTGGCCCCTTGCGGGTGGCGCTCGGCGATGTGGCAGAGTCCTGAGCCGTGGCGAAAACGTCACGGACGCGTCATAAAAATCTGGAACGGCCAAGCTTCGTTTGACCTTTGTTGCGTCGCAACACACCCTTCGGACACAATTCGTCGTGGGGGCCATTTCCAATGTCTAATTTCGATCGTCGCGTACTGATCGCGTCGCTCTTGGCGTCGTCGGCCCTCGCAGCGCCGGTATCCGCACAGACCGCACCCGGCGCCGCGCCGGTATCCGACACGGCAGCACAGACGTCGGGAGAGTATGAAGGTGACATCGTCGTCACCGCGCAGAAGCGCGATCAGAACATCCAGAACGTGCCGATCAGCATTCAGGCGATCGGGACCAAGCGGCTCGACGACCTCAACATCTCGAACTTCGCGCAATATACGCAGTTGCTGCCATCGGTGTCGTTCCAGACCACGCAGCCCGGATCGACCGTCGTCTACATGCGCGGCGTCGCATCGGGCGGCGACGGCAACCATTCGGGCCCCCTCCCCTCGGTCGGCACCTACCTTGACGAACAGCCAGTCACGACGATCGGCGGTACGCTCGACGTCCACATCTACGACATCGCGCGGATCGAGAGCCTCGCCGGACCGCAGGGCACGCTGTACGGCGCCTCGTCCGAAGCGGGCACGATCCGGATCATCACCAACAAGCCCGATTTCAGCGGCTTCTACGGCCGCGTCGATGCAGAGGTAAACACCGTCAAGGCGGGTGGCATGGGCGACAAGCTGGAGGGCATGCTCAACATCCCGCTCGCCCAGTCGGCAGCGCTCCGGGTAGTCGGCTTCTACCAGCGCGATGCCGGCTATATCGACAACGTCGCCGGCTGCCGCAGCTACCTGCCCGAGCCGACCGCGACCTCGTGCACCTCGGCGAACGGCGGCGTCGTGGTCGACAATGCGGCGTTCGTGAAGAAGAACTACAACGACACCGAAACCTATGGCGGCCGCGCCGCGCTGAAGGTCGATCTCGACAGCAACTGGACCGTCACGCCCACCGTCCTGTACCAGGAACAGCGCAACCACGGCACCTATGGCTATGACCCGAAGGTCGGCGATCTCCAGGTGCAGCATTTCTTCCCCGAATATCGCAAGGACCGCTTCATCCAGGGCGCGCTGACGATCGAGGGCAAGCTCGGTAACTGGGACGTGACGTACGCGGGCGCGTATCTCGACCGCAAGACCTACACGTCGAGCGACTATACCGATTACGCCGAAGCGTATGATTCGATGTATTCTTCGGTCGGCGGGCTCGCGGGCTATTTCTACTATCAGGACAATGCCGGCCGGACGATCGACCCGCGCCAGAAGATCATCGGCACCGATCATTTCAAGAAGACCAGCCAAGAATTGCGCGTCGCGTCGCCTGCGGAGGACCGCTTCCGGATCGTCGCCGGCGGCTTCTACCAGCGCCAGACCAACGCGATCCACCAGGATTACCAGATCGCCAATCTGGGTACCGCGGTGTCGGTCAACGGCTCGCCGGGCACGCTGTGGCTGACCGAGCAGAAGCGCGTCGACACCGACTATGCAATGTTCGGCGAGGCGAGCTACGACATCCTGCCGAACCTTACCGCGACCGCCGGTGGTCGCGCCTATATCTACGACAATTCGCTGATCGGCTTCTACGGCTTCGGGCGTAACCCCGCGGTCGATCCGGACGATGGCCGCCCGTATACGGCAACGCCTTTCAACGCGGCCGGCAGTAGTCGGACCGGCGTCGCCGGCTGCTATCTCGCCAACGGCCAGACCTTGCGTGAGGCGTATCTCAGCGGCGGCAACACGGCCGCGCTGCTGCCGGCCGCGGTGGCGGGCTCTCCCTGTACCAACCTGGCGACCTACACGACCACCGGACTGATCCCAAAGCGGACGCAGGGGCAAGGCGCCACCTACCGCTTCAACCTGACGTTCAAGCCGACAGACAAGGTGATGGTCTATGGCACGGTGTCGCGCGGCTTCCGCCCGGGCGGGATCAATCGTCGCGGCGACGTCGCGCCCTATGACGCCGACTTCCTGACCAACTACGAACTGGGCATGAAGACGACGCTGTTCGACCGACTGCGGTTCAATGCCACGATCTATCAACAGGCATGGGACAAGTTCCAGTTCTCGTTCCTGGGCGCGAACAGCTTCACGATCATCCAGAACGGTCCCAATGCGCGGATCAGGGGCGCGGAGGCCGATGCGAACTTCTCGACCGGCGGCCTGTCGCTGACCGCGGCGGGCTCGTACACTGATGCCAAGACGCGGAACGACCTGTGCGCGACGCAGGTCTGCATCGGCGACGGCAGCGACGTGCTGGCCGTGAAGGGGACGCGCCTGCCGATCACGCCGCGCTTCAAAGCAAGCGGCACCGCGCGCTACAGCGTCCCGATCGGCAGCGCGAAGGCATATATCCAGGGGCTGGTCGCGCATCAGAGCTCGGCGTCATCGGACGTACGGACGATCCAGGCGGCAAGCCTCGGCCGATTGAAAGCCTATACGACCGGCAACGCGTCGATCGGTGCGGACCTGTCCGGCTATACCTTCGAAGTGTTCGTGCAGAACCTGTGGGACGAACGTGCGCAGCTGTCCCGCTTCCAGCAATGCGGGACGTGCTCGCAGCGTACCTACATCGTCACCAGCACGCCGCGTACGATCGGCATCCGGGCCGGCGCGAAATTCTGAATGGAACTACCGCCTGCGATCGATCGGTCGCAGGCGGATCTGGCATGGGCATATGCCCTTGAGGAAAGACGATAATGACCCCGATGTTCAAGCTGTTCCTGACCGCCGCCACGCTGGCGTCTGCACTCCCTGTTGCGGCGCAGACGAGCGCGACGACCGCCCCTGCCAATGGGCTAGAGATCGCCAGGAAGATGATCGCGTTTCGTAGCGTGCGCGGCCCCGGCAACCAGACGCCGCAGCTTGCCGCGTATCTGAAGGCGACGCTGGTCGCGGGCGGCTTCGCGGACGCCGACGTGACGATCACGCCGGTCGACGACACCGCCTATCTGATCGCGACCTGGAAAGGCAGCGACGCGGCGCTGAAGCCGATCGTCGTGTCCGGCCATATCGACGTGGTCGAGGCCAAGCCCGCCGACTGGCAGCGCGATCCATTCACCGCGGTGGTCGAGAACGGCTATCTCTACGGCCGCGGCGCGACCGACATGAAGCTCGACGCCGCCCTCGCGATCGCCACGCTGCTCGACATGAAGAAGGCGGGCTACAAGCCGAAGCGCGGCATCGTCCTGGCGCTGTCAGGCGATGAGGAGACGGTGATGAAGACGTCGTCGCTGATCGCCGACAAGCTGAAGGCCAGCGAGATGGCGCTCAACATCGACGGCGGCGGCGGGCTGTACGCAGAGAACGGCAAGCCCGAATATTTCACGATAGGTGCGGCCGAGAAGACCTACGCCGACTTCCAGATGGAAGTGACCAACGAGGGCGGCCATTCCTCCGCACCGCGCAAGGTCAACGCGATCAACGAACTGTCGGCGGCACTGGTGAAGATCGGGGCATATCGCTTCACCCCGCAGCTGTCGCCGATCACCAAGGGCTATTTCGAAGGCGTCGCCCCGCGCCAGACGCCCGAGCTCGGCGCGGCGATGCGTGCCTTCGTCGCCAACCCGGCGGACCAGAAAGCGATCGAGACGCTTGCCGCCAACACCGGGTATGTCGGCCAGATCGGCACGACCTGCGTCACGACGATGGTCAGCGGCGGCCACGCGCTGAACGCCCTGCCGCAGCGTGCGACTGCGAACATCAACTGCCGCATCTTCCCCGGTGTGAAGCCCGCCACGGTCATGATCGAACTGGCGAAGGTCGCCGCCGATCCGGGCGTGAAGTTCAGCGACGTCACCGAAGGGTCGAACCCGACCGACGCCTCTCCGCTGCGCGCCGACCTGACCGGTGCGGTCAAGACCGCGATGGGCAAGATCCGGCCCGGCGTGCCGATCTTCCCGAGCATGTCGGCGGGCGCGAGCGATTCGATGTGGTACCGCTCGGTCGGCGTCCCGAGCTACGGCGTCAGCCCGATCTTCATCAAGCAGTCCGACGACTTCAGCCACGGCCTGAACGAGCGGACGCCGATCGACAACATCCCGCTGGCCATCACCTATTACCGGTCGCTGTTCACGGATCTGACCAAGTAACTGTTCGAACGATCAGACGTCTTGCGGGGGCTACGTAGCGCGACGCCCCCGCAGGCGAGCTATCGAATCAGATGATCCGCCGATATGTCGGCGGGAGCACGGCATCCGATCTGGGCCATGGCGAATTCCAGTTCGGCGCGAAGAATATGGAGCGCGTGCACGACGCCCGCCATCCCGGCTACCGCGAGCGCGTGGAACTGCGGCCTCCCGACCAGCACGGCAGTCGCGCCGAGCGCCAACGCCTTCACGATATCGGTGCCACGGCGGATGCCGCCATCGAGCAACAACGGCACCCGATCAGCCACTACGTCGACGATGGCGGGCAACATTTCGACCGGCGTCGCCAACCCGTCGAGCACGCGGCCGCCGTGGTTCGATACGATCACAGCGTCACACCCATGATCGATGGCCTTGCGAGCATCGTCGGGCGAAAGGACGCCCTTCAGGATGATCGGCAGTCGCGTCGCCCCGCGTAGCCATGCGATATCGTCCCACCTAGGTGCCGCGTCGATCAAAGGAGTGCCGAACAGGATGCGGCCGCCAGGGCGCGTCGTGTGCGACACTCTGGGCATACCGCGGAGGTTGGCCGCGTCGACGCCCTCCGGCAGCGTGAAGCTTGACCGCTTGATCGATGCGTCCACGGTGACCACGATCGCCTCGTACCCCGCCGCCTCCGCGCGTCGCACGAGCGCGAGGCTCCATGCCCGGTCCTCCTGCAGATAAAGCTGGAACCACAGGGGCGCTGCGGCGATGCCGAGTTCGTCCGCGGTTTGGCGTGCGGCTAAGGCAATATCTTCGAGCGGAACGCTCGACAGCGTACTGACCACCATTCCCACGCCCAGCGCCATCGCCGCGCGTACCGTCGCCAGCTCGCCCTCGTCATGGACGATGCGCTGATAGGCCACCGGCGCCAGCAGGACGGGGACCGCATGACGTCGCCCGAACAGCTCGATCTCGGTATTGCCGTCGCGCAGATCGCCAAGGACGCGCGGCAACAGACGAAACCGGTCGAACGACAACCGGTCGTTCCCAATGGTCGAGCCCGCATCCACACCGTCCTGAATATGGTGCCAGACATGCGCGGGCAGACCCGACGACGCATGACGTTCATAATCTGCCAGTCGTTCGATATCGGCCGGAATGAACGACGGCGGCCGAGCATCCATCAGCACGCGCCGCGATCGGTCGGACCAGGTCTCGACCTGTCAGTGACGCTTCGACTTGTGATGGGCGCGTTCATGACCGGGAGTCCTTTGTAACAATCAAGTTCCGGGTCGTACTCGGTTGGGGGCGGCGTCGCCGTGCATGGAGATCGGACGCTAGGTCGCCGCCGCACACTTTGCAATGAAGCCGCCGACCATGCCAACGGCCCGCGCCGACCCAATACGAGATGCCGTCGAGCACTAGGCAAGCACGCCTGTTTATGCGAGTGATCCGCATTAGCCTGTTATTGAATGGATTGCCGATGCCTGTCCAGACCCTTGCGAGACCGTCGTCGGCGACGGTCGAAACGGTGCAGACGGTACCTGCGCCGGGGGCAGCGTTTCTGTATCCGGTGCCGGTCGGGCGAACGGTCTACCAGCCCAACCGAATGAACCCTCTTTCGGCGGTCGCTGCCGTAATATTGGCAGGCGCCACGTTTTCTTCGCTCCACTATCTCGGAAACCTGTCGCCGCACCGTAAACATGAGCAGCGCCTGACCATCCTAAATCTGGCGAACCTGACGGAGCCCCCGCCCCCGCCCGCACGGGCGAAGGCCGAGCCCAGGCAATCCGACGCTGCCCCCCAGGCCCACGTCGCGGTCGTAGCGCCGATACCTCTAGTCGAGGCGCCAACACCGTTGCCTGCGGTCGCCGTGACCGAAATCTCCATCCCTCCTGCGCGCACGTCCACGACCGTCGAAACAGCTCAAACGCCACTCGCCGAGGCGAAGCCGGCCGCACCCAGCGCATCGACGACGGAGGTCGGCGATCTGTCCAGCAAGATGATCTCCGCCACGCCGCCGCGATATCCGGTAGAGTCGCGCCGACTGCGTGAGCAGGGCACGGTGATCCTGGCCGTCTTGCTGTCGTTGGAGGGACGCGTCGAGCAAATCTCGATCGCCCGAAGCAGCGGTTTCGAGCGACTGGACCGGGCTGCATATGGTGCCGTCCGCCATTGGCGATGGTCGCCAACGATCCACAATGGCCAGCCGGCGCTCGTACGCGGCAATGTCGTGATCCCGTTCGTTCTCCGCGTCGGTGCCGGAGCGTAGCCAGCGTTTTCGGACGAGCGCGCGCACAGCGGAGCGTGCAGCACTACCCGCACGCTCGGTCTCAGGGGACGTCAAGGCGTAGAACTATCTCCGATCGTTACCCTGACTAACCACTTGAACGCGTTTGATTGTTGCGAATAAGTCGCAATATATATTGACGATGAGAATGACTCTCAATAACAGCAGCGACATCACATTACCCCGGGGGGAAACTCAATGTCGCTGCTTCCAAACGCCTATGCAAAGGCGCCGTCATTCTTGGCGCTGTCCTGCGTCGGATCACTTCTGCTGCCCATCGCCGTGTCGCACGCATCCGCCCAGACGACGCAGGATGCACCGGCGCTCGGCGGGGTGACGGTCAGCGATACCGCGCTCGAGATCGAGGTTGGTCGCAAGCAGGAAAGCCCCAAGGCAACCCGCCCGGTCCGCGACACGCCGCAGACCGTGACGATCATCACCAAGGAAGTCATCGACCAGCAGAACCTGCTGACGCTTCGTGACATGCTCTCGACCGTGCCGGTATCACCTTCGGCGCGGCCGAAGGGGGCACCCCGCCCAGCGACCAGATCAACCTGCGTGGCTATTCGGCGAGCAACGACATCACGCAGGACGGCGTGCGCGACAGCGCAGCCTATAGCCGCTCGGATTCGTTCAATCTCGAGCAGGTCGAGGTCGTCAACGGTGCGAACTCGGTGACGACGGGCAGCGGATCGGTCGGCGGTCAGATCAATATCGTCACCAAGCGTCCGCTGGCGGAAACGCGGATCGTCGTCAGCGGCGGTATCGGCACCGACAATTATTATCGCAGTACGGTGGATGCCAATGTCCGGGTCAACGACCTGATCGCGGTCCGGCTGAATGCCATGGCGCACGAGAACGACGTTCCCGGTCGCGACGTCGAGAACAACAAGCGCTGGGGAATCGCGCCGTCGGTGACGATCGGCATCGAGAGCCCGACCCGGCTGACGCTGCAATACGTGCACCAGGAGGATGACAACATCCCTCAGTACGGTGTCCCCTATTTCACCAATGCAACGGCGGCGGGCCCGGTGCCCGGTGTCGATCGCAGCGATTATTTCGGATTTCGCAACGTCGATCGCCAGGACATCACGGTCGATCAGGGCACCGCGATCGGCGAGCACGAGTTCAGCGACACGGTATCGATCCGTAATCTCGGCCGCTGGCAGAAGGTCTCGCAACTGTCGGTCGTCGGTCCGCCGCAGGGCACCTATTGCCTGGCGACGGGCGTGCAGCCGACCGGCGCGGCATGTCCGGCGACCGTGCCAGCAGGCTATTACCTGATCGGTGGTCCGCGCGGCAATTACCGCGATTCAGAGAACGAACTGATGTACGATCAGCTCGACCTGAAGGCAGCATTCAGCACCGGCGCGATCGAGCACACCGCGGTCCTGGGCGCCTCGGCGAGCTGGGAAAAATACACGCTGGCCACCGGCAACGCGCTGCGAAATGCCAATCGCACGCTGGTCGTTACCGCCTTTCCGCTGGTCAACATCGCCAACCCGAACGAGGTCGTGCAGGGTCCGGCTGGCTTCGCTTATGGCAGCAACGTCTACACCGGACCGGTCAACCTGATCCAGAACAGCGGCCAGCACGGCGAAGTGACCAACTACGCGGTCTATTTGTTCGACACGCTGAAGCTCGGCAAGGTGGAGCTGAACGGCGGGGTCCGCTGGGACAGCAATCACGGCCGCTTCCGCGCGGATACCGCCGGCGCGGCGGCAACGCTGACCACGCCGCAGGGCGCGATCGTGCCGGGGTTGCCGACGCGCAACGATGCCGAATTCTTCTCGTACCGCGCCGGGCTGGTCTACAAGCCGATCGAGGCGGTTACGCTGTACGCGTCTTACGGCAATTCGAAGACTCCGTCACAGAGCTCGGTCAATGGATCGTGCGTCGCAACCGGCACGTCGCAGACGTGCAATACGAAGCCGGAAGGCGCGGAAACCTTCGAGATCGGCGCGAAAGCCGAACTCGGCGCGGGCGTCCTGCTGAGCGCCGCGGTGTTCCGCAACGAGCGCAATTCCTACCGTGTGGACTCTGGCGACCCCTTGATCCCGTCGCAGCAGCTCGACGGTCATTCCCGCGTCGATGGCGTCTCGTTGAGCGCAATTGGCAAGATCACATCGGCTTGGCAGATCACGGCGAACTACACCTATCTCGACGGTGAGCTGATCCAGTCGGTCTCGGACAAGTGCCTGAACGCGCCGGGCTCGACCGGGTGCACGAACACGGTTGCGATTCCCGATGCGCTTCACGGCGCCAAGCTCGCCAATACGCCGAAGCATTCGGGCAGCTTGTTCACGACGTACGCGCTGCCGTTCGGGCTGCGCCTGGGCTACGGCGCGACCTACCAGGGCAGCTTCCCGTTCGCGACCACCAACGTCAACGTCCTCAAGTCGAACGCCTATTGGGTCCATAACGCCTATGTCGCGTATGACGTCACACCCAAGATGGTCGTGCAGGTCAACGTGAAGAACATCGCCGACAAGGATTACTACACGCGTATCCGCAACAATGGCTGGGCGACCCCCGGCGATGCCCGTGCAGCGGTACTGTCGCTGAACTATACCTACTGATCGACGCCGTAGGGGCGGCGTCCTCATGCGCCGCCCCGATAAGTTTGCGCACTATGCGCGCGGCGGTCGCATCGCGCGCCCAAGTTCACTACGGCATCGTCATCGACCGATCCGAGGCCTCACCATGCTGCTGCAGATTCCCGACCTACTTGGCGCCGACGAGGTCCGCGATGCACGCGCGATGCTCGAGGCGGCGGAGTGGGTGGACGGGCGCGCTACCGCGGGACACCGTGCGGCGCGCGTAAAGAGCAATCTCCAGTTGCCGATCGATCATCCCACGGCACGTCGCCTAGGCGACCAGATCGTCGATCGGCTGGGCCAGACCCCGCTGTTCATTGCCGCGGCGCTGCCGTTGCGCGTCCTGCCGCCGCGCTTCAATCGGTACGAAGGTGCCGGGGCTTACGGCCCACACGTCGACAGCGCGATCTTCCCGGTTCCCGGTACGGCGCTGCGTGTAAGGACGGACATATCGGCGACGGTGTTCCTCAGCGATCCCGACGAGTACGACGGCGGCGAACTGGTGATCGACGACGTTTTCGGCGAGCAGCGCATAAAGCTGCCTGCCGGCCACATGATCATCTACCCCGGCAGCAGCCTGCACCACGTCACGCCGGTAACCAGGGGTACGCGGCTCGCGTCGTTCTTCTGGACGCAGAGCCTCGTGCAGAGCGACCAGGACAGACGGACGTTGTTCGAACTCGACAGCGCGATCCAGGCGCTGAGCGGCGATCATCCGGACCACGACGCGATCGATCGGTTGACCAACATCTACCACAATCTCCTGCGGCAGTGGTCGACGACCTGATCCGACGCTTATCCGGCCGCCTTGCGAAGAATGCGCGAGAGCTGCTCGACCGAATAGGGCTTGTGCAGCAATTCGAAGCCGTGCGTTCCATCCTGCGCAAGCACGTTGCTGTACCCCGAGGTGAGCACGACCGGTAAGTTCGGGTAGCGCGACCGGATGGTCTTGCCGAGTTCGATGCCGTTCATTCCCGGCATGACGACGTCCGAGAACACGATGTCGAAGCGCGACGCGTCTTTAGCCAGTTCGGCCAGCGCGTCCTGCGCGTCGGAAACCCAGATGGTCACATAGCCGAGTTCGGCCAGCGACTGGGTCGTGAACGTCCCGACTTCCCGGTTGTCCTCGACCACCAGGACGCAGGTGCCGTGACCATCGGCCAGACTTTCGACGGCGTCGTCGGACGTCATCGGTGCGATCGCGTCGACTTCGGGAAGATAGAGCGTGAACGTCGTGCCTAGACCGACGGCACTCTCGACGATGATGTCGCCGTCCGACTGCTTGGCAAATCCGAAGACCTGGCTGAGACCCAGGCCAGTCCCCTGCCCGACATCCTTGGTCGTGAAGAACGGCTCGAAGATGCGCTCCAGCTTTTCGGGCTCGATACCGGAACCGGTGTCGGTCATCGCGATCGCGACATACCGTCCCTTGACCGCGGGATGTGATCGTACCGCGGGGATGAAGGATGCGGGCCTGACGACGATATCGATACGGCCGGCACCGTCCATCGCGTCACGCGCATTGACCGCCATGTTGACGAGCGCCGTATCGAGCTGGCTGGGGTCGACGTTGGTGAAGCAGGCCCGGTCCGGCACGTCGATGCCGATGACGATCCGCGACCCCGTCAGCGTGCCGAGCATGTCCGATATGACGTCCAGGCTGCGCCCGACATCGATGACCTCGGGCTTCAGCGCCTGCCGACGCGCGAATGCGAGAAGCTGACCGGTCAGTTTTGCCGCGCGATCGGCGGTGTCCGAGATCGCATCGATATAGCGTTCGCGTCGCTCCGCGCTGAGGTCCGGACGCTTCAACAGGTCCGTGGCCGAACGGATCACGGTAAGCAGATTGTTGAAATCATGCGCAACGCCGCCGGTGAGCTGCCCGACCGCTTCCATTTTTTGCGATTGGCGCAAGGCATCCTCGGCATGGCGCAGTTCGCCGGTCCGGGCCACCACCTGCTGTTCCAGCGACGATGCCAGCGCCGCGAGTTCCTGCTCCGCGCGCCGTCGCTCGGTTGCGATCCTGGTGCGTTCGGCGACTTCGCGAACCAACACGATCTCGTCCGGACGCCACTGGCGCGCGTCCGCGTCTCCGAGATAGAGCATCGCGACGAGCTGGCCGTTCTCCATGATCGGAATGTTGATGATCGCCCGGGCGTTCAGGCCTTCGAGCGCTTCGGCCTTGGTCGACGTCCGCGGGTCCGCGCGAGCGTCGACGATACAGACTTCGTTGCCGCGCTTCAGGTCGTCGACATACGATCCGAAATCGCGCAGGTTGAAGCTGCCCGACAGCGGCGCGACGTTCGGCGCGCTCCAGTCACGAACGATCGTGACGATTTCCGCAGCGCTGTCGATCTCTCCATAGCCGGCACGTCCGACGTCGAGCGTATTGGCGATGATCCGCGCGGCCTCAAACGCGATGTCGTCGGCGGATTCGGTATCACGGAACATGTCGCCAAGCTCGACCAATGCCGCACGCATGATCTCGCCGCGTCGTTGGTCGGTGATATCGGTCGAGACGCCCGCGATCCGCAGCGCTTCGCCATCGGCGTTGAAGAAGGGTTGTCCGCGCGATCCGATCCACCGCATCTCGCCGTCGCCACGCCTCACGCGGTAGATCACGTCGTAATCGGTCGCCTCCTCGACGCAGCGGCGTACCTCTGCGATGCTCTTTGCCCGGTCCTCCGGATGGATCGCGTCCAACCGGTCTGCATAGGTAAACGGTGCATCGATCGGCCGACCGAAGATCTCCTTGCAGGTTTCCGACGCGGTGAGGCGCTTGGTCGCGATCTCGAGGCTCCACGTACCGAACCGTACGGCCTTGAGCGTGAACGCCAGTTCGCGTTCGTGCTCTTGCTGCAGACGCAGCTGGTCCGTCAGCTCGGCCATCAGAGAGGCATTGCTGGACTCCAGACCCTTTAGTCGGTCCCGCTCGATCGTGACGTCGACCTGGCTGGCGAAGAAGTACGCGAGGACGCCTTCGGTATCGTAGACCGGCGCCACGAACAGCCGGTTCCAGAACGTCTCGCCGTCCTTGCGGTAATTCTGGATATCGACTTCGATCGGCTCGGCACGCGCGATGGATTCGCGAATACGCCGGACCGTCTTGGGATCGGTTTCCGGTCCCTGCAGGAAGCGGCAGTTTCGACCAAGGATTTCAACACGCGTAAAGCCGCTCAGTCGGCAGAATGCGTCGTTGGTGAAAACGACCGGATTATCGGGCAACCGAGGGTCCGTGATGATCATCGGCATGCGCGTGGCACGAACGGCCGCAACGAACGGGTCGCTTCCGACGTCCTGACCGATCAACTCCGCAGCGATGCGTTCGGCATCGACCGTCATTTTCGATGCGCTTGCAACGGCGCGTTCGGGCGTATCACTCAATGCCGTCTACTCGTCGTTTGCCGTTCGATACCCGTCACCTAAGCTAGCCCCGGTGTCGCGGCAACGCCCGAACCGGTCGCGGGAGAGGCCATGACCGCTCGTTGCATGGGGTGTCCGATAAGGTTCGGCGGCCATTTTGCGCTTATATGCGTCCCGATCACGCCGGCGCCACGCCGTCCGCGTTGACGAGATCGCTGCCAACCAACGTGCCGATCAGGCGGACACGTTTTTCGACCAGATCGACGGGCGTCCGGGGAAGTTCGAGCTCGTATCGACCGCCCATGTCTCGCCGCAGATAGAAGGCGCCACCGTCGCGGATTAGCGTCCCCGTTTCGTCGACCCGCTTACCGATCGCCGTCATGCCACTCCCCTTTTCCCGTTGCGACAGGCTGCTGCGCGTCGGCGCAGCGACCGAGACGCCCCACCATGTCGGGTGCAATACGATCCATAATGAGGTTTCGATGCAAATCTTCGTAAAGTCGCGTGCGTGCGCGTACCCGGAACCGCGCACCAAGCCGGACAGGCGATTGAGAACGCGTCGGTTCACCGATAGGTGTGACGCCTTGTCGAGCGATGTGCACGTTCGGGCAACAGCGAGTCACGACGGGGAGTTCGGATGCGAAAGACGGTAGGCGACATGTCGCGGCAATCGGCGCCGTCGGCCGACGTGGTGATCGTCGGCGGAGGGCACGGCGGCGCGGCGTGCGCGATCGCGTTGCGCAAGGCGGGCTTTGCCGGCTCGATCCTGATCGTCGGCAAGGAAGCCGAACTGCCGTATGAACGCCCGCCTTTGTCGAAGGACTATCTGTCGGGCGAGAAAAGCTTCGAACGCATCCTCATCCGCCAGGAAGCATTCTGGATCGACCAGCGGATCGATCTTCTGCTGGGATCGGCTGTCGTGTCGGTCGACCCGTCCGCGCACAAGCTCTCGACCGAAGACCACGTTGAAATCTCCTACGGGCAACTGATCTGGGCAACCGGAGGAACGCCGCGACGCCTGACGTGCGGTGGCCATCATCTCGGCGGGGTTCACACCGTCCGCGACCGCGCCGATGCCGACCGGATGATCGCCGAACTGCCCGACGTCCGTACGGCGGTCGTGATCGGCGGCGGCTATATCGGCCTCGAAGCCGCCGCCGTCCTCCGCAAGTTCGACAAGTCGGTGGTGCTGTTGGAAACGCTCGACCGCGTGCTCGCGCGGGTCGCAGGCTAGGACCTGTCGCGGTTTTTCGAGGCGGAACACTGCGCGCACGGCGTCGACGTACGTCTCGGCCAGACGGTCGCGTGTATCCTCGGCGACGGCCAGGTAACCGGCGTCCGGCTGGCCGACGGCGAGGTGATCGCGGCCGATATGGTCATCGTCGGCATCGGCATCGTGCCCCAGGTCGCGCCGCTGATCGCCGCGGGAGCCGGGATCGGCAACGGCGTGGCGGTCGATGCGTTCTGCCGTACCGTGCTGCCGGACATCTACGCGATCGGAGACTGCGCGCTGCGCGTCAACCGCTTCGCCGTCGGTGCTTAGGTCCGCATGGAATCGGTTCAGAACGCCAATGATCAGGCGACCGTCGTTGCAAAGTACATCGCCGGCCAGCCGGTCGCGTACGATGCGGTGCCGTGGTTCTGGTCGAACCAGTACGACCTGAAGCTGCAGACCATCGGCCTCTCGGTCGGCTATGACGAGGCGGTCCTCCGCGGCGATCCGGCGACGCGAAAATTCTCGGTCGTGTATTTGCGAGAGGGTCGGGTCATCGCGCTCGACTGCGTGGGTGCGGTCAAGGATTACGTCCAGGGACGCAAACTGGTCGAGACCGGGGCGGTTATCGCTGCGGCGATGCTCGCGGATACGGCGGTGATGCTGAAGGACATGACCGGCTGAGCATGACCTTGCTTCAGGAGCTCGGACGAAGCCCCAGGCACAGGAGTTCGGCGATGTCGCGAGCGATCTGCGGCGCCGACATCGGGCCCTCGGGACGAAACCAGCGCGCAGGCCAGTTGAGCGCGCCGGCGAGCGTGAACGCGGTCAGCCGCACGTCCTTCACCGCTGCCGACCCGTCGCGCACCGCCGCCTCGATCATGCCGCGCATCGTCCCGTCGATTTCGGTTTTCAGCGCGCGAAACTCCATCCGTGCGCCTGGCGAGAGCACTTCGTCAGGCGTCCGGATCACGCACCGGCCGAAATCGTCCATCGTCACTTCGGCATACAGCCGCAGGAACGCCGTAAGCCGATCCAGTCCGCTGCCGTCAATGCGCTGGGACTCGTCTGCCGCACTGCGCAACTGCCCCAGCCCGACGCGGACGCATTCGAGCAGCACCTGATCCTTGTTGCCGAGATGATGGTAGATCACAGGCTTCGTTACGCCGAGACTCGCGGCCACGTCGTCGAGCGAGGTCGCGTGAAAGCCGCGTTCGTTGAACATGCCTACCGCTGCCCGAAGCAATGCATCGCGCTTTTTCAGACGCAGCGCCTCGCGAGCGGCCGTCGTCGGGAACGGAGAGGCGGCAGGCGGTTTGACGGAAGGTCGGGCAGGCATGCGCGTTCTTGACACGAAGGCGGCAGCAAGCGCAACTACTCGCCAGTAGGGTGCATACCTGCGCGTATGGCAATCGTGCCTAGCGGACCGATATGACAATTTGGAATGGCGTTCGCGACAGGTCGTATTCGCCGCAGTTCACGAAGGAATAAGCATGTCCACCGATCCCGTCATCATCGCCAGCTATGCCCGGACGCCGATGGGCGGCTTCCAGGGGGCGCTGTCCGGCGTCACTGCGGTCGAACTTGGGTCGACGGCGGTCCGCGCCGCGGTCGAGCGCTCGAAGGTCGATCCGGCGATCATCGACCGCATCTATATGGGCTGTGTGTTGCCCGCCGGGCTCGGCCAGGCACCCGCGCGTCAGGCCGCGCTCGGCGCTGGCCTGCCTAATTCCGTCGAGGCGACCACCGTCAACAAGATGTGCGGCTCGGGCATGCAGGCGACGATCATGGCGACCGAGGCGCTGATGGCTGGCACCGTCGACGTCGTGATCGCCGGCGGCATGGAGAGCATGACCAACGCGCCGTTCCTGCTCGCCAAGCACCGTTCGGGTGCGCGGATCGGCCATGACGTCGTGTCGGATTCGATGATGATGGACGGCCTCGAGGATGCCTATGAGAAGGGCAAGCCGATGGGCGCCTTCGCTGAGGATACCGCCGGCGAATACCAGTTTACCCGCGAGGACCAGGACGCGTTCGCGATCGAGAGCCTCACGCGTGCGAGCGCTGCGATCACCAGCGGAGGCTTTTCCGACGAAGTCGTGCCGGTGACCGTCAAGACGCGCAGCGGCGACGTGATCGTCAGCGAGGACGAACAGCCCGGCAAGGCCAAGCCCGAGAAGATCCCGGGCCTGCGTCCCGCTTTCGCCAAGGACGGGACAATCACTGCGGCAACCTCGGCATCGATCTCGGACGGTGCCGCCGCCCTTGTGCTGACCCGCGCGAGCGTCGCTGAGAAGCTCGGGCTGAGCCAGGAGGCGCGGATCGTCGCTACCGCGGCGCATGCGCATGCTCCCGCGCTGTTCACGACCGCCCCCGTCTCGGCGATCCGAAAGGTCCTCGATCGCGCGGGCTGGAGCGTCGAGGAGGTCGACTTGTTCGAAGTGAACGAGGCGTTCGCGACGGTTGCGATGATCGCGATGCGCGAACTCGGCATCCCGCGCGAGAAGCTAAACGTCAACGGCGGTGCGACCGCATTGGGCCACCCTATCGGCGCGAGCGGCGCGCGGATCATCGCCACGCTGGTGGCTGCGCTCAAGCTACGCGGGCTGAAAAAGGGTGTTGCGGCGCTCTGCATCGGCGGCGGCGAAGCAACCGCCGTCGCGGTCGAACTGATCGACTGACGACCGGTACGGCGTGTCGGGCGTGACAGCGTCGGACATGCCGCACCCGCGATCTGCCAGAAACCGAGGCCCTCGACCGCAGAACCGATATCCCAAGACCCGTTTCTCAGGAGTAGTCCGATGGCCCATGCCTATATCGTCGACGCATTGCGCACGCCCGGTGGCCGCCGCAAGGGTGCGCTAGCAGGGGCTCATGCGGCGGATCTGGGGGCGATCGTGCTCGACGCGCTGGTAACGCGAACCGGGCTCGACCCCGCGGTTATCGAGGATGTGATCGTCGGCTGCGTCAGCCAGGTGGGCGAGCAGGCGTTCGCGTTCGGGCGCAACATGGTGCTCGCGTCGTCACTGCCTGTCAGCGTCCCCGCAGTCACGATCGATCGCCAGTGCGGATCGTCGCAACAGGCGCTGCACTTCGCCGCGCAGGCGAGCATGTCGGGTACGCAGGACGTCGTGATCGCCGCCGGTGCCGAAAGCATGACGCGGGTGCCGATGGGCTCGAACGTCCGTCTGTATGCCGAGGCTGGACTGGGTAAAGGTCCGTGGAGCCAAGCGATCCTCGACCGGTTCGAGGTCGCCGAATTCAGCCAGTTCAAGGGCGCGCAGATGGTCGCCGACAAATACGGCCTGACCCGCGAGGCGATGGACGCCTACGCCCTGCAAAGCCACAAGCGCGCCGCAGTCGCGACGGCTGTCGGAGCGTTCAACGACGAGATCGTCCCGGTCGGTACGCTGGCGCATGACGAAGGCATTCGCGCCGATGCATCGATCGAGGGCATTGCCGGGGTCAAGCCGATCGCCGAGGGCGGCACGATTACCGCCGCCAACGCGAGCCAGATCACCGACGGCGCCTCGGCGACGTTGATCGTCAGCGAGGCGGCGTTGAAGACATATGGCCTGACGCCGCTCGCGCGCGTCCACACGCTGACGGTGTCCGCCGGCGATCCGGTCATCATGCTGGAGGAGCCGATCCCGGCGACGTTCAAGGCCCTGAAGCGCGCCGGGTTGTCGATCGACGACATCGACCTGTTCGAGGTGAACGAAGCGTTCGCGGCGATCCCGCTGGCGTGGCTCAAGGCGACCGGCGTCGATCCTGCGCAGCTCAACGTCAACGGCGGCGCGATCGCACTCGGCCATCCGCTCGGCGCGAGCGGCACGAAGCTGATGGCGACCCTGATCCATGCGCTGAAGGCGCGCGGCGGCCGCTATGGCCTGCAGACGATGTGCGAGGGCGGCGGGATGGCGAACGTCACGATCGTCGAAATGCTGAACCGGTGACCGCGCTCGCCGGCCTCCGCGTCGTCGAGTTCGCCAGCATCGGGCCGGGCCCGCATGCCGCGATGCTCCTCTCCGATCTGGGGGCCGAGGTGCTGCGGATCGAGCGGGTCGGTGGTGGCGGCTGGCACAACCCGGTCATGGACCGCGGCCGTGCGCGCCTCCCGCTCGATATCCGGACGCCGGAAGGGCGCGACCGGGCGCTGGCGATCGTCGATCATGCCGACGTCGTGATCGAGGGATTGCGGCCGGGCGTGATGGAGCGGCTCGGGCTCGGGCCCGAGACAATGCTCGAACGCAATCCGCGGCTCGTCTACGGCCGAATGACCGGCTGGGGGCAGACCGGTCCGCTCGCGCAGGTCGCCGGGCACGACCTCAATTACATCGCGCTGACCGGGGCGCTGGCGGCGATCGGCACGCCCGGCGACCCGCCCCCTCCCCCGCTGAACCTGATCGGCGACTTCGGCGGCGGCTCGCTGTACCTCGTCACCGGGATTCTCGCGGCGTTGCTCGAACGCGGACGCTCCGGGCGTGGTCAGGTCGTCGATGCAGCGATCGTCGACGGCGTCTCGTCGATGATGACGATGTTCACAGGGCTGACCGCCGCCGGACACCTGTCGATGGACCGGGACCGCAACATGCTTGGCGGGGCGGCGCCCTTTTATCGCTGCTACACCTGCGCCGACGGCCGCTTTGTCGCGGTCGGCGCGATCGAGCCGAAATTCTACGCCGAACTGCTCGGTAAGCTTGAGTTGCCGGTCGAACTGGCGGCGGACCAGATGATCGTGGACCGCTGGCCCGAAACCGCACGACGATTCGCCTCGATCTTCGTGACCAGATCTCGCGATGACTGGTGTGCGGTGCTGGAAGGAACCGACACCTGTTTCGCCCCGGTGCTCGAACTCGACGAGGTCCCAATGCACGGGCACATGGCGGACCGCGGCGATAGCGTCGACGGTGTGTGGCAGGCCGCCCCCGCCCCGCGCCTGTCGCGAACGCCGGGCCGGATCGCCCCTACCACCGACGGTACGGCACGGTTGGTGGATTGGGGCATCGGCTGAGGGCGTATCGAACCGGCGCTGAACCAGCGTTCGGGTCACGTCCGCCGTTCTACCCGTCTGTCACCGTCAAGCCGACAAACTCGAAATCATAGCGTCGCCAGCCGCGCTGGGTTGCGGCATCGGCGAGCGCGTTGCGCTTCTTTTTCGCCTCGGCGAGCGACTTGGTATGCCCCCAGAAAATCTCGGTCTTTCCGTTCTCGAGCACCGCGACGATCCGCCAGTAATGCGTGAACGGTGCCGAGGTCGGACCGATCGTCTTCACATAGCCATCAGGCAGCGTCGCGGTCAGGTAGCGTTTCTTCGACATCCAGCGACCGATAGACGCCCGCGTCCGCAACGGAAATGCGCGATGTGCGCGGATCCATGGCGGCATCCGCGCACATCGCTGTTCATCGGTCAGTTCGTTCCCGTATCCGCCCCGATCCGGTCGAGGATCGCAACCGCATCCGCCGACAGCACGATCCGCGACGCTGCAAGATTTTCGCGCAGGTGGCCGATCGACGACGTGCCGGGGATCAGCAGGATATTGGGTGCGCGCTGCAGCAACCATGCGAGCGCAACCTGCATCGGCGTCGCGTCGAGGCTGTGCGCGACATCTGACAAAGCCGTCGATTGCAGCGGCGAAAACCCACCGAGCGGAAAGAACGGCACATAGGCGATACCCGACGCCGCCAGGTCCTCGATCAGCGCATCGTCGTCACGATGCGCGAGATTATACTGGTTCTGCACGCACGCGATGGTCGCCATCGAACGCCCTTCCGCCACTTGCTGCGCGGTCACGTTGCTGAGGCCGATATGGCGTACCAGGCCTTCGCGTTGCAGGTCGACAAGCGTGGCGAGCGGCGCTGCGATCGAGCCCTCGGCAGGTCCATGCGCATCGAACATGATCCGCAGGTTGACGACGTCGAGCGTTTCCAGTCCCAGGTTGCGAAGATTGTCGTGAACCGCGCTCCTGAGTTCGTCCGCCGAATAGGCCGGCTCCCATGACCCCTGCGACCCGCGCTTAGCGCCGATCTTGGTCACGATGACCAGGTCGTCGGAGTACGGGTGCAGCGCCTCGCGGATCAGGCGGTTGGTGACGTGAGGACCGTAGAAATCGCTCGTGTCGATATGGTCGACGCCGGCTGCTACTGCGGCGCGGAGCACCTCCAATGCGGCGCCGTGATCCTTGGGCGGGCCGAAAACACCGGGCCCGGCGAGTTGCATCGCGCCGTAGCCGATACGCTTGACGTGCCGCGCACCGAGTTGGACGGTGCTTTCGGCGACAGGATTACTGGTGTTCATGACATGGTCCTCCGCGACGTGATCCTCGGATCGGCATATGGACCGCGCCGGCTTTTACGATAACAGGGCAGTATCGGCACAGGTTGTTCGAAAGGGCGCACAATGGCGGCGGATATCGGCGATCTGAATGCCTTTGTGACGGTCGCACGTGCAGGCGGCTTTCGCGAAGGCGCGCGGGCCGGCGGGGTAAGTGCGTCGGGGCTGAGCGAAGCGGTCCGGCGCCTTGAATCGAAGCTCGGCGTCCGGCTGCTCAATCGTACGACGCGAAGCGTAGCCCCGACGGAAGCGGGTGCGCGCCTGCTCGACAGGCTGGGCCCGGCACTTGCCGAAGTCGAGGCGGCGCTCGACATCGTCAACGGTTACCGGGACACGCCTGCGGGGCCGTTACGGCTCAACGTCCCGGTCAGCGCAGCGCGACTGGTGCTGCCCGCCATCGTACCCGCGTTCCTCGCGGCCTATCCCGATATCAGGCTGGAAGTCATTGCCGAGGATGGCTTCGTCGACATGCTCGCGGCGGGGTGCGATGCCGGAATCCGATATGACGAGCGGCTGGAACAGGACATGATTGCGGTGCCGATCGGCCCACGCGAACAACGGTTCGCAACGGCTGCGTCGCCTGACTATGTCGCCCGACGAGGGGCCCCCGCCCATCCTCGCGACCTGCTCGGCCATGCCTGCCTTCGCGGCCAGTTCGCGAGCGGCGCGATGGACGTCTGGGAGTTCGAACGCGCGGGCGAAATCGTCAAGGTCGAGCCCAGCGGGCCGCTGCTGGTGCGGATCGGATCGGCAACCGACCTCGCGGTCGACGCCGCGATCGCCGGCACCGGCATCATCTACCTGTTCGAGGAGTGGCTGCGGCCGCACCTGGATAGCGGTGCGCTCGTGCCCGTACTGGAGCCATGGTGGCAGCGCTTCTCCGGGCCGTTTCTCTATTACCCAGGTCGGCGGTACCTCCCCGCACCTTTGCGGGCGTTAATCGATTTCGTCGCAGACACCCGATCCGGCCGATAAACTGGAAAGCCGAGACGTCACGCTAACCTGCACGGAAATATACCGAACACACTTTACGTTCAGGAGTGCCCAATGACTCCACGCCCCGTTCCCGATCCGGCAAGACCCGTGCTGCTCGTGGTCGATGACGACCATATGATTCGCACGTTGCTGGCGCAGAGCCTGGGTATGCACGGATATCAGGTCGAGACCGCGATCAACGCGCAGGAAATGGACGGCGTGCTGGCGCGGTGCTCCGTGTCGTTGATCCTGCTGGACGTGATGATGCCCGGCGAGGATGGGCTATCGGTCTGCCGCCGCCTGGCGCGGATGAATGCGCCGCCGGTCGTCATGCTGAGCGCGCTCGGCGACGAACCCGATCGTATCCTCGGGCTGGAAATCGGCGCGAGCCACTATCTGTCCAAGCCGTGCAGCCCACGCGAGATCCTGGCGACAGTCCGGGCGGCGTTGCGCGCGCGCGAGATGCAGGATGCGGGGGAAAGCCGCGCCTTCGGGTTCCTGGGGTGGCGGGTGAACTTCGCCGCGCACGAGCTGTTCGATCCGGACGGTACGCTGATCGACCTTACCGACGGCGAGTTCGCGGTTCTGCGTGCGTTCGTCGAGCGACCACGGCGTGTACTGGCCCGCGATGCGCTGCTGGAGGCTGCCCGCGGACCCGATACCGACGCGTTCGACCGCGCGATCGACGTCCAGGTCAGTCGCTTGCGGCGGAAGTTGAGGACGCGCGGCGACGAGATCATCCGGACGATCCGCAACGAAGGCTATTTCTTCGTACCGCGCGTGGTCCGCCAATGACCCGTTTCGAGGCGCGCCAAGTGTCGATCGCGAAGCGCGACGGTCAACGTTCGTGGCCGTTGTTCCTGCGGATCTTCGCACTGATGCTGGCGACGGTTCTACTGGTGCAGGTGTTGAACTTCGCCGTCGTGTTGCTGATGCCGCCGCCGACGCCCGTGATATTCACCGCCAACCGTGTCGCCACCGTCGCGAAACTGGGTAAGGATCCGACCGGGCTGCTCAAGATCGAGATATCCGCCGGCAGGCCCCAACCGACCGATAGCCCCCGGGATGCGCATCTCGCCGAGATGATCGCGTCCGATCTGGAACTGCCGCGCGAAAAGGTGACGGTCGAGACCGAGCGATCCGCAATGCCGATGTTCGCAGGGGCGCTTCGCCCGCCGTTGCCGATCGGCATGGGCCGCCCTCCCCACCGGCTACCGTCGTTCGACAACGCGCTGTTCGGCCCCTTCGTCGTCTCGATCGAAGCCGCGAGCGGGAAGTGGCACGTCATCCGCCCGGCACACGGCACGCTCGGTCCGTGGCGGATGCGGATCGTCCTCTGGTTCCTGGTCGCGATGGCGGTCGCGGCGCCGATCGCGTGGGCATTGGCACGCCGCGTGGCCAAACCGATCGCGTTGTTCGCGGCCGCCGCCGAACGGCTCGGCCGTGATCCGCGCACCGACCCGCTACCGGTCTCCGGCCCGCCCGAGATCGCCGAGGCCGCCGGCGCCTTCAACCTGATGCAGGAGCGACTGAACCGCTATGTCGAGGATCGCACGACGTTGATCGCCGCGGTCGCGCACGACCTGCGGACGCCGTTGATGCGGCTGTCGCTTCGCCTGGAAAAGGCGCCAGACGATATTCGCGCGGCAAGCGAGGGCGATATCCAGGAAATGAGCCAGCGCATCGGCTCGGCGATGGCGTTCGTCCGCGACATGACCCGCCACGTCCGGCGGCAGAAGCTGGACCTCCGGTCGCTGGCCGAAAGCGTGTCGGACGATTTTGCCGACGATGGCGCAACCGTGGTGCTGCAACCGGGTGAGCCCCTGACGCTCGAAGGCGACGCACCGTCGCTGAAGGCGTTGCTGGCCAACCTTGTCGGCAACGCGGTCAACTATGCCGGCCACGCCGACGTCGTGGTACGGCGCGAAGGCAGCGTCGCGATCGTCGAGGTCTCGGATACGGGACCCGGCATGGCCCCGTCGGATCTGGCGCGCGCGTTCGAGCCGTTCTTCCGCGCCGAGCAGTCGCGCAACCGCGATACCGGCGGCAGCGGGTTGGGCCTTGCTAGCGTCCGCGCGGTGGCCCGCGGGCACGGCGGCGACGCGACGATCGAGAACCGGCCGGGCGGCGGACTGATCGCACAGGTCACTTTGCCGGTGTAGCCGTGCGTTGAAACATGCCGGCAACGATCGACGTGTCAGAGACGCATTCCACCACGCGAGGAGTTTGCATGCGTATCGTCCTTCTGTTCGGCATCGCGGCGACAATCGCGGGGTGCGCGGCACAGCCGTCCCGGCCGGGGGGCCCGATGCAAGGCGGGCAACACGGTCGACGTCCCGGCCACCGGCCTGGCCCGGACGGTTCCGCCCGTGGTCGAGGGCAGCTTTTCATCAGCCCGATGGGCGAGCCGTTCCGGACGTCGCAGCGGCCGGGCGCGGCCCAGGACCTGTGGTTCGCCGGCGCGGATGCCGATGGTGACGGCCGTATCACGCTGGCCGAGTTCCAGCGCGACGCGAGCCGGTTCTTCGCGGTCCTCGATCGCGGCAAGGACGGAGAGATCGATCCGGACGATATCGCCGTGTACGAAAACGTCATGGTTCCGGAAATCCGTGTCGCCGGCGGCGCACGCGGCCCCTCGGGCGGCGCGCGGGGCGGCGGCCACGGCGGTCCGGGCGGTGGCGGAAGCCGGGGCGGAGGCCGGGGCGGAGGCGGGTCTGGTGGCCAGGGCATGCGCCTGGGCGGTGACGACGGCAAGAAGGGCGCTGCGACCGTGCACGAACGCCTGGGCGCCGCTCGCTACGGATTCTTCGACCTGCCCGAGCCGGTCATCGCCGCGGACGCCAACCTGAACCGCGGCGTCGATGCCGCCGAGTTTGCAAAGGCGGCAGCGACCCGGTTCGCGGCGCTCGACCGAAACGACGACGGCGCACTGACCCGTGGCGAATTGCCACGGGCAGGCGCAGAAACGTGGCGTAACGGTTCGGACGCGCCGATCGCGCCGCCACTGGAGCAACCCGAACCCTGATCTGTCACGCACCGCGTGGCAGATCGGAGTGTCGGCCGCGATCAGCCCCGCGGCGGCATGCCGTCGATCGGCGGCGGCGGTCCGTCGCCGCCGTGCATCGGCCCGCGTGGTGCCGGGCCATGCCGCAGTCGCATCAGCGCATCGAACGCCCGTCGCTGCGCCGGATCGAGCGCGTCGTAAAAACCGCGCAACGACGCGATACGCTGCGTATCGTCGGCCGAACGCCGCGCCGCGTCGCGGGTCATCCGGTCCAGTTGCCATGCCGTGCCATCGGTCCGTGCCGGATCCGAAGCACCGCGCGGCGGCGGAGACTGGGGGGACGGAAACCGGGGTGGCGCCATCGATCGCAGGAACGTCATCAATACCGGACGTTGCTCCGGCCGCAGGTTGAGCAGCAGCGCCATGTCGTCGGCCTCGCGGGCCTGATGCTCCGCAAGTGCCGCCGGCGAGGGCCCGCGATCCTCCCCGTGTTGCCCGCCCGGCCCCTGGGCGATCGCGGGCAGCGGCGAGGTCATCAGGACGATGCTCATCACCGTCCCCCGTATTATCATACTCTGCATGGTACTTCCCCTCTTGTTACGATGTACGCCGCTCAACCGAGCAGGCCTGATATGATCCACCGGCGGCTGACGGCGGATTTGACGATCGCGGCGCCGCAACACCGACAGGCCGAGCGCTGGATCGGCTCGTCCTTGATATCGCGGTGACGCGACCGCGGGGTGTGGCGACCGAGCGCGCAATCGCCCGACCGTGGTGCCGGCCCTGATACTGGTGTCTGCACAATACGCCCCTCTTCAGCCCGCCCTCCCGAAAGGCCGGCTGCTCGTCATCGCGCGCGAATTTTTCTGCGGTGTTTCGGCGGCTGGCGGTGTTATCCTGATCCGCGTGCATGACGCGGTTTTCATGTAGTCGTTCCGGGCGCTTCGGCGTTCACTGGCAAGGACGGTTCCAAGACCGCAAATACCATCTGGAGCGCATAATGGCCGCAAACGATCTCGTCGCCTTCTCCAATATCCAGTTGCGGCCGGATCCCTCACGAACGGTAATCCGGCCGTTCAACGTCGAATATCCGGGCGCTTTCAAGGTCGAGGGACACCCGCGTGCCCAGCGCGTGATCGACCGGGTCCTGTCGCTCACCACCGACGAACTGCACGCCGAGCGCGAGCGCGTGATGGTGTCGCTCGACGAACGCCACCGCGACGTCGACGACCTGCTGTTGCACCGGTTCGGCGAAGTGATGGCGGTACTGCACGACCCGCGTCCGATCGACCGCGACCAGCAATTGTTGATCGGCGCGTATCTGAGCGAGGAATATTCCTTCGAGGCTGCCGCGCTGTTCAATCCCAGCATGGTTCTGGATCCCGACCAGGCTGACGCCCCGAGCGACGGCCTTCGCTTCATCCTGTCGCTGCGCGGGATCGGCGAGGGCCATGTCTCGTCGGTCACGTTCCGGACCGGTGCATGGTCCCCGGCGGACGGATTTTCGGTCGATCCGGCCAGCCAGACGGCGGTGCCGCCGCGGATCGAACCCTCCGATCAAGGCGCCTCGGACGGCGGGCCGACCCGCCTGCAATGCGGGGGAAGTCGCGAACTGTCGGAGACGGTACTCTTCCCCGTGTTGCCGAGCCAGCGCCAGGGGATCGAAGACCTTCGACTGGTGCGATTCGAGGACGATGGCGAGATCCAGTATCTCGGGACCTATACCGCGTTCAGCGGTTCCGAGGCGCGCTGCGAACTGATCCGCGGCGAAGACTTCAAGACGTTCGAAATGCAGCCGATGCGCGGCGCTGTCTCCGGCACCAAGGGTATGGCGCTGTTCCCGCGCAAGATCGACGGGCGTTTCGCCATGCTCGGCCGCCAGGACAACGAGAATATCTGGTTCCTCACGTCGGACGACCTGCTGACCTGGGACGGGGGTACCAAGATCGTCGAGCCCAAATGGCCGTGGGAGTTCATCCAGATGGGCAATTGCGGATCGCCGATCGAAATCGACGAGGGCTGGCTGGTGCTGACCCACGGTGTCGGCAGCGTCCGCAACTATTGCATCGGCGCCTGCCTGCTCGACAAGGACGACCCGACCAAGCTGCTGGCGCGCATGACGCAGCCGTTGATCGTCCCCAGCCCAAAGGAACGCGACGGCTATGTTCCGAACGTCGTCTATAGCTGTGGCGGCATCGTCCACGGCCGGACGCTGTTGCTGCCATTTGGCGTCGCGGATAATTTCGCGTCGTTCGCAACCGTCGACGTCGGGCGACTGCTCGCGGAGATGGCCTAGGCCGCGGCCGCCCCGCGTGGGTCGGTGACGCGGTCGACGGTCATCGGCTTGCCGGCAAACTCATCGGCGGCGACGGCCTCGATCTGGCGTTCTATGCCGCGCGTGAGATCGGCAGCGACGCTTACCGCAAAACCGCGATCGAGCAGCCCGTCGACCGCCCAGCGAACGCAGTAATCCGCGGCGACACCGATCACGGTGACATCGGTGATCCCGCGACGTGCCAGATCGGCGAAGAAAGCTTCGCGATCGACCGTCGGCCTGGTGGCACCGCGTGCATTCTCGATCGCAAGGCCGGGCTCGGCCCACATGTCGAAGACGCCCTTTTCAATCCGATAGAGGGGGATCGCCGGGTCGATCTGCGCCATATCCAGCATGTTGCCCCACCCCTGCGTGCCGCGAACGCAGTGGATCGGAAACATCTGCGCCTCCGGCGATGCCGGATAGGTTTCGCGAAAGTGCGTGTCGAACGTGAACAGAATGCCGGTTACATCATCGGGGGCGAGCGTCGCCAACCAGCGTTGCATCGGCTCGACGAGTTGCTCGGCGCCCGCGACGCTCAGTGCCCCCGCGCCCGCCATGAAATCCCACTGCGTGTCGACCACCACCACGAACCGCGCCATTGCCGTCTCCTTTGCCGCCGCTTGACACAATCGCGTCTTCTCGGACACCCGCAGCGCGAGCAACGCAGGAGCCCGCAGCATGGCTGTCACCGATATCGCCACACGGACCTACAACCACAATTTCCGGCTCGATCCGATCGTGCGCAGTCTGCTCGACACCGATTTCTACAAGCTGCTGATGCTGCAGATGATCCGGCACGTATACCCGGACGTCTCGGCCACCTTCGCACTCATCAACCGGACCAAGGCGGTACGGCTCGCGGACATCGTCGACGAAGGCGAACTGCGTGCGCAACTCGACCATGCACGGACGCTGCGGTTCGCGAAGAAGGAACTGATCTGGCTCGCGGGCAACAGCTTTTACGGCAAGGCCCAGATGTTCGGCCCCGACTTCCTGGTCTGGCTCGCCGACTTCCGCCTGCCGCCGTATGATCTGCGCAAGGTCGACGGCCAGTATGAGCTGCATTTCGAGGGTCCGTGGGCGAACACGACGATGTGGGAGATCCCCGCGCTGACCATCATCAACGAACTGAAGTCGCGTGCCGCGCTGCGCGACCGCGGGCGGTTCGCCCTCGATATCGTCTATGCGCGCGCCAAGGCCAAGCTGTGGGAGAAGGTCGAGCGGTTGCGAGAATTGCCCGACCTGGTGCTCTCGGATTTCGGTACCCGGCGACGCCACGGGTTCCTGTGGCAGCGTTGGTGCGTCGAGGCGCTCAAGGAAGGCCTGGGCGATCGGTTCATCGGCACGTCGAACGTGCTGCTGGCGATGGATTCGGACCTTGAGGCGATCGGCACGAACGCGCACGAACTGCCGATGGTCGCCGCCGCGCTTGCGGTGGACGATGCTGCGCTCGCCGAGGCACCGTACCGCGTCCTCGAGCATTGGCGGCAACATTATAACGGCAATCTGCTGATCGCGCTGCCCGATGCGTTCGGGACGACGGCGTTCCTGCGCAACGCGCCTTCGTGGCTTGCAGAATGGACCGGCTTCCGTCCCGACAGCGCGCCGCCGATCGCCGGTGGCGAGCAGATCATCCGCTGGTGGCAGCAGCAGGGTGTCGATCCGAAGACCAAACTCCTGATCTTCTCCGACGGGATGGACATCGACACGATCGAGCAGACCTATCGCCATTTCCACGGGCGCGTGCGGATGAGCTTTGGCTGGGGAACGAACCTGACCAATGACTTCCGGGGATGCGATCCGGATGGGGCGATGGCGCTGGAGCCGATCTCGCTGGTCTGCAAGGTGATCGACGCGAACGGTCGCCCCGCCGTCAAGCTGTCGGACAACCCGGCCAAGGCGACCGGCGAGCCGGCCGAGATCGCGCGCTATCTCCGCGTATTCGGCGAAGCCGACCGCGCGACATCGCCAGTGCTGGTGTGACGGTCCGGCAACTGCCGACGATCCGTGGCTATCGACTCCGGCGGGCCTAGTTCTCGACCAGCTTCATCAGCCGCCGTTCGACCGGCGCGAGGACTGGACCCAATTCGTGGCCGCGCTTGATGACGGCCCCCGCTTCGCCGATCAGTGCCCACATGCCCTGCTTGTTGCGGAGCGAGGGCCGTTTCTCGATCCGGAATTCGGGGCGTTCGGCGGCACGGCGGAACGCTGCGAAGACGGCGGCGTCCTTACCGAGGTTGATCGCGTAGTCGCGCCAATGTCCGGCAGCGACCATCCGGCCATAGAGGTCGAGAATCCGCGTCAATTCCATGCGTTCGAAACCGACCTGGGTCGCCTTCGATGGCGTTGGGAAAGGTACGACGCCCATCAGCTATCTGCCATCATGCGCGGTCGCGACGGTCCTCTAGATGGTCCTCGGCCTGCCCATCCGCGAGAAGTGCATCGAGCCGCTTGCGCATCGTCTCCAGCTCGCAGCGCATGATCTCCATCTTCTGCGTCGCGGGATCGAACGCTTCGCTGCAGGGCGTACCGTACGGCACGAAACGCGGCAGTTCGGGCGCGTTGCCGCCCTCGATCGTGGTCGCCCGCGCTGGAATACCGACGACGGTCGTGCCGGCGGGCACGTCGCGCGTCACGACCGCATTGGCGCCGACGCGCGAGCGCTGGCCAAGCGTGATCGGACCGAGCACCTGCGCGCCCGAGCCTATGATCGCGCCGTCCAGGATGGTCGGGTGGCGCTTGCCCTGGACGCCGTTGTCCGGGCTGGTGCCGCCGAGCGTGACGCACTGGTAGATCGTGACGTCGTCGCCGATTTCCGCGGTCTCGCCGATCACGACGAAGCCGTGATCGATGAAGAAGTTGCGACCGATCTTGGCGCCTGGATGGATATCGATCGCCGTGGTGAAGCGCGACCAGTGATTCACGCAGCGCGCGAGGAAATAGAATTTCGAGCGATACAGGCGATGCGCGATGCGGTGCCAGCCGAGCGCCCAGACGCCCGGATACAGCATGATCTCGGCACGCGAATGCGGAGCGGGATCGCGTGCGCGGATCGAATCCAGATAGGCCAATAGTCCGCTCGACATGCGTAGTCCCCTTCGCGAGGCTCGTATCTAGGGCATCGGCTCTGCTATTTCCAGAACCGGCCGATCCTGGAACCGTCGTCGTGACCGCCCCAAGGGATCGGGGTAAAGCCTATCTTTGTTGTGGGGTTTGCGTTCGCGTTGCAATTTGCGCGCGATCACCGCGACGACACGACGCGGGATACATCCGGGGATGCCAATGTTCGACCTGACGACCTTGAGTTTCGAGACGCTGCTACCGTTCGTCCTGGTCGGGTTTGCCGCGCAGATCGTCGACGGCGCACTGGGCATGGCGTTCGGCGTGATCTCGAACACGTTGCTGCTGTGGGTCGGGGTGCCGCCCGCCGCGGCATCGGCGGGGGTGCATACCGTCGAGACCTTCACGACCGCAGTGTCCGGGATCAGCCATGTGCTGCACAAGAACGTGAACTGGACGCTGTTCCTGCGGCTGATGATCCCCGGGGTAATCGGCGGTGTGCTGGGCGCGTACGTATTGTCGAACATCGATGCGAGCACGGCCAAGCCGTTCATCCTGGCATATCTGACGTCGATCGGCGTGTATCTGTTGTACCGCGGACTGCGCTATCCGCCGAAGCAGAAGGAGCCGAAGATCGTCGAGCCGTTGGGCCTGATTGGTGGTTTTCTCGACGCGGCGGGCGGCGGTGGCTGGGGGCCGGTGGTGACATCGAACCTGCTGGTCCAGGGCGCTGCGCCGCGGACCACGATCGGGACCGTGAACACCGCCGAGTTTTTCCTGACCGCGACGATCTCGGCGACGTTCATTACGCAGCTCGGCTGGGCGGCGTTCACGCAGGCCACCGTGGGCCTGTTGATCGGCGGCGTGATGGCGGCCCCGTTCGGAGCGATGCTCGCAAAGCGCGTACCGGCCAAGACGCTGATGGTGTTGGTGGGAGTGATCCTGACGATCACGAGCCTGTTCGGGCTTTACCGGGCGATCTGGCACTAAAGTGCAGAGGCGCAGGGGGCTAAGGCCCTTCTCGGTGTGCGACCCGGTCGATGAACGCTGGCGTTATCGAGCCGGCGCTCTATTTATTGGCTGATGATCGATCGAGGCGATTAATGGCTGCGACCTACCTACCGACGCTCAAGCAGTTGCAGTACCTCGTTGCGCTGAAGGACCATGGCCATTTCGGGCGGGCGGCCGAGGCGTGTTTCGTGACGCAGTCGACGCTGTCGGCGGGCCTTCGCGAACTGGAGACGCTGATCGGCGTGGTGCTGGTCGAGCGGACTCGGCGGGTCGTGCGGTTCACGCCGCTGGGTGACGGGATCGCCGACAAGGCACGGCGCGTATTGCGCGAGGCGGAGGAGCTGGGCGACATGGCCCGCGCCGCCGGCCAGCCCTTGTCGGGCGACATGCGGATGAGCGTGATCCCTACGATCGCGCCGTTCATGCTGCCGAGGATCCTGCCGCGGTTGCGCAAGGACTACCCCGATCTGAAGCTGTTCCTGCGCGAGGAGCCGAGCGGCCCCGCGTGCGAGGGGCTGCACAATGGCCGAACCGATTGCGTGCTGCTCGCCCTTCCCTATGCCTGCGGCGAGGTGACGTCGGAAACGTTGTTCGAGGACCGGCTGTTCGTCGCCTATCCCTCGGGCGAGGTGCCGTCGGCCCGGCCTGCTATCCCGGCGTCGGCGATCGACGAGACGCGGCTGTTGCTGCTCGAGGACGGGCATTGCCTGAAGGATCATGCGCTCGGCGCGTGCAACCGGCCGGAACTTCGTGCGGAAGCGACCATGCTCGGCACCTCGCTCCATACCATCGTGCAGATGGTCGACAACGGGCTCGGCATCACGATGCTGCCAGAAATGGCGATCAAGGCCGGCATTCTGGATAACACCAACATCACCGCACGGCCGCTGGACGAGAAGAACGCGGTGCGCCGGATCGCGCTGGTCTGGCGTCGAGCGAGCCCACGCGAGAAGGATTTCCGGTTGATGGCAAGGGCCCTGGCGGACGTGCAGTAACGGGATCTGCGCGACGTGCGGTTGGCACGGGAGCGCAACCAACTCGGGCGTCGATCGTATGTTTCCCAGTTCCCGCTGGAGATCGAACGATGTCGAAGACGCTTCCACTGCTGCTGATGACCAGCGCGCTGGCGCTCGCCGCATGCAGCGGCAAATCGAAAAACGACGTGGCCAGCGCTTCGACGACGCCCGCCAACCCGGCGCTCGCGGTGCCGAATGGCCCACCCGCAGTGGCCAATCCGACGGTCGGCGGCGTACCGATGATGGCGACACGGACAATCGTAGACAACGCTTCGGCGGCACCGAACCTGTCGACGCTGGTCGCCGCCGTGAAGGCAGCCGACCTGGTGGGCACGCTGTCCGGTCCCGGGCCGTTCACCGTATTCGCGCCGACCAACGATGCGTTCGGGCGGCTGGCGCCGGGGATGGTCGACACGCTGTTGAAGCCGGAGAACAAGGCCTCGCTGACCAAGGTGCTGACCTATCACGTCGTGCCGGGCGTCATCACCGCCGACGATCTGCGCCAGCGGATCGCGGCCGGTGGCGGCACGGCGACGCTGACCACGGTCGAGGGCGACCCGATCACCGCGACACTTGTCGGCGCAGTAATCGCACTCACCGACGTCAACGGTAACAAGAGTTACGTCGAGACCGCAGATGTTCGCCAGTCGAACGGTGTCGTGCACGTCGTCAACGGCGTTATCGTCCCGAAGTTGAGCTAGTTCGCGTGCATTTTGGCTCGGTTCATCGCGCCTATGCTACGCCTTGCCGGCAAATTCATTGAGATCAAGCTTTGAACGTCCCAAGTTTACCAGTTCGAGTTTCACAAGTCCCATTCACAATCTCTGGAGTTGCAGATGACTGTTAAGACCAACCTTATGATCGCGGCATCGAGCCTGTTTCTCGCCGCCGGCGCGACTGCACAGACTACTGCGCCCGCCGCGTCGCAGACCCCTGCGCCAACGACGGCCACGGCGACGGCTCCTGGCGCTCCTGCCGCCCCCACCGCTGCTGCAACCACGACGATCGCGGCCGCGCTGCCAACCCTGCCGAACCGCGCCACATTGGCCAAGCTGGTGACCGCCGCCAAGTTGCAGACGACGCTCGCAGGCACCGGCCCGTACACGCTGTTCGCGCCGAGCGACGAAGCGTTCACGCGGCTTCCCGCCGGTGCGCTGGATACGTTGCTGAAGCCCGAGTCGGCGCCGACGCTGGCGACGATCATCAAGTATCACGTCGTTGCCGGCGCGATCACCGCCGATCAGCTGAAGGCGCAGATCACCGCGGGCGGTGGCAAGGCTACGCTGACGACACTCGCCGGCCAGCCATTGGTCGCGTCGCTCGAGGCTAACGGCAATATCGCGTTGACCGATACGGCTGGGATCAAGTCGTTCGTCGACACGGCGGACATCAAGGAAACGAACGGCATCGTTCATCTCACCAACGGCATGAGCGTTCCGAAGCTCGGCTGATATGATGCGGGCCGCGATCTAAGATCGCGGCCCGATTGTTGCCTTCCGAAGGCCGGAGCCAGCATGAACTTCCGTCTCTGCGCGAGAGCAAACCAGGGGAGCGGCACGCTAGTTCGTCGGGGCGTCCCACTTCGCGGCAGCGGCATGGTCGCCATCGCGTGCCTCCACCCAGTTGGACGTCGAACCCCGGGTCTCGCGCTTCCAGAACGGCGCATCGGTCTTTAACCGATCGATCAGATACGCGGAGGCTTCCAGTGCCGCACCACGATGCGCGGCCGTAGCCGCCACGAACACAATCCGCTCGCCCGGCTGCATCGGCCCGACACGGTGAACGATGATCGCCGCGCTTAGCGACCAGCGCGCGACCGCGCCCTGCGCAACCTTGAGCAAAGCAGCCTCGGTCGCGCCCGGGTAATGCTCGAGCTCGAGCGTCCCCACGCCGTCGTCTGCGCGGACCAGGCCGGTGAACGTCGCGACCGCACCTGCACCCGCAGCTTCGGCACGTATCATCTCCGCCGCGATATCGATCGGCGACTGCTGGACCGAGATATGGATCATCCGCCGGTGACCGGTGGGAAGATCGCGATCTCCTGCGCGCTGCCGATCGGCGTATCGAGTGGGACGAAATCCTGATCGATCGCCGCGCGCAGCCGCGATCGGTTCGCGAACGCTTCGGCATGCGGCGCGCTCGTACCCGCCAGCCAGTCGACGAGGTCGGCCACCGTCGCGACAGTCGCGGGCGGCTCGACCGATTCTTCGCCCGTGCCGATGCGTTCGCGCACCCAGGCGAAATACACCATCCGTATCGTCATGATCAGTCCATGTGCTTCAGGCCGACGCGGAGATAATCCCATCCCGTCAGCAGCGTGAGGACGGCCGCGCCCCACAACGCGACGATGCCCACGGTGTGGACCCAGACCATGTCAGGGACAGCGCCGCCGAGGATGATACCGCCAAGCGATACGAGCTGCAGCGTCGTCTTCCATTTTGCCAGTTGCGACACGGGTACCGAAACCTGCACCTGCGCCAGGAACTCGCGCAGCCCCGACACCGCGATCTCGCGCAGCAGGATCACCAGCGCAGCGATGACATGGATGCCGGCGATATCGCGCGTGCCGACGAGGATCAGGATCACCGCGGCAACCATGATCTTGTCCGCGATCGGATCAAGGAAGATCCCCAGCCGCGACACCGCGCCGCTCGACCGCGCGAGATAGCCATCGAAATAATCGGTGATGCCCATCAGGCAGTACAGCACGAAGGCGATGCCGTATCCCGCCTCCCAATCCGGCCACCACAGGAACCAGACCAGCAGGGGCACCGCGACGATCCGCGACAATGTCAGGAGGTTAGGCAAGCTCAACACACACCACCTGTATACCGGTCCCTCGCGAGGCGAAACCGGTTTAAGCGTTGGCGTGAGGATGGCTCTGGGCTAAGGCTTGGCGGTATTATCGCAACGATCAGGGCTATTTCCCGTCATGCTCAATGCCCTTGGGTTGCTGAAGCAACGTCGCTTCCTGCCCCTGTTCACGACGCAGTTTCTCGGCGCGTTCAACGACAATCTGTTCAAGACCTCGATGGTCCTGTTCGCCACCTACGCGGTCTTCAACGACCCGAAGATGGAGGCGAATTTCAACGCGTTGGCGACGGGGCTCGGCATCCTGCCGTTCTTCCTGCTCTCCGCGCTGGCCGGGCAGTTGGCGGACAGCCACGACAAGGCGCGGATCATCCGGATCGTGAAGACGGTCGAGATCGGCATCATGCTGCTCGGCGCGAGCGGACTGATGGTCGCACGGTTCGGACATCCGTCGCTGGGAATTGGCCTGATGCTCGGTGCGGTGCTGTGCCTCGGCGTCCATTCGACGTTCTTCGGCCCGATCAAATACGCGATCCTGCCGCAGCACCTGTCGCCCTGCGACGTGCTCGGCGGCACCGGACTGGTCGAAGCAGGCACCTATCTCGCGATCCTGCTCGGCACCGTGACCGCGGGCTGGATCCCGATCGAGGGCGCCGCCGCCAGCGTGCTGGTCGTCGCCGCGATCGGCTGGTTCGCGGGACGACAGGTTCCGCCGGCGCCCCGCGAAGGTCCGCCCCTCAAGCTCGACTACAACCCGTTCACCGCATCGTGGCGGCTGATCAGCGCGACGCTGCACATCCCGCGACTCTTCCTTGCGATCGTCGCGATCAGCTTCTTCTGGACGATCGGGGCGGTACTGATCATCGTCTTCCCGCCGCTGGTGAAGAACGTGCTGACGGCTGACGAGCGCGTGGCCAGCTTCGTGATCGCGGTGTTCTCGGTCGGCGTGGCCATCGGGTCGGTGGTGATCAATTCGATGCTGCGAGGGCGCATCTCGGCGAAGTTCTCGCCGGCATCGGTGATAGCGATGGGCGGCTTCGTCGTGTTGTTCTCGTTCCTGGCACGAAACTGGACGCCGGCGCCGGCGGGACACTATTATGACTGGGCCGGGTTCATCCACCAGCCGGGCGCGATTCCCGTGCTGGCGACCCTGCTGGCGATCGCGATCACCGGTGGCATGTTCGTCGTCCCGCTCTATGCGTTTCTGACGACGACCGTGGAGAAGGACCAGACCGCCCGCACGGTGGCGGCGAACAACGTCGTCAATTCGGGCGCGATGACGATCGGATCGATCCTCGTCATCGGCATCACCGCGATGGGCGTGACGCCGGAGGACATGCTGTTCCTGGTCGCGGCAATGTGCCTGGTCTCGGCATGGCTGGCGCAGAAGCTGCACCGCGCGTGCGACGACGATGCTGACGGATGCCTGCCGACGTTGCGACACTAGGATCCTCGCCGGGATTAGGTATCGCCGAAGGAGATGAAAGCGAGGACGTGAAGCAGGCATGGTTGCCGATCTCCCGTCCGTCAGGCTGCGCCGGATTCCAGGGCGAGGAGGATCGTTCGCTTTAGAAGATGAAGCTGTAGAAACAGGTGAAGAACGCGGCAAAGCTGAGTGCGAACAGCTTCATGTCCTGGTCGTCGTTCTTGGCGACTGCGACTACGGGCGGCGGCAACGAACGGCGCAGCGGATGGCGGGCGGCTTCGTTGGTAAGGACTAGGCGTCTGGTCATGTTGCAAACGTTAACGCCGCGTTTACCAGATCGACCAGTCGCAAAAGTGGTTAAGCTGGCCGCGTCCGGGAATGGGACAGATTTGGGGCGCCGGTAACGGCGCCCGGCATCGGCGTCCGGCGACGTCGCCGAACCACTGTCTTTGCGCAAAGACCAGGTATAAGCTGCCGTCATCGCCCGCGATTCTGCGGTGCCAGAGGATCCTGACAATCCAGCAGATCGGCGCGCTTCCGTATGTGATCGACGAAGCCGGACACGCGCGCGTGATGCTGATCACCTCGCGCGATACCGGTAGGTGGGTGATTCCCAAGGGCAATCCGATCGTCGGACTTGCGAGCCATGAGGCCGCCGCGCAGGAGGCTTATGAGGAAGCCGGCATCCGCGGCATCCCCTGCCCCGCCCCGGTCGGCCAGTTTGCCTACCGAAAACGCCGGCGCACCGGCCGCTATCGCGACATGGTCGTCACCGTGTTTCCGCTCGCCTTCGTCGAGCAACTGGACGACTGGCCCGAGCGGGAACAGCGCGACACCCGCTGGTTTACGCTTGATCGCGCGGCAGAGGCTGTCAATGAGCCCGGCCTGAAGGCGCTGATCGCCGCTTTCCGCGAGCCGCCGATCCAGGCGTCGTTCGCGCAACGTATCTTACCCGTCGTGCGCAAGAGCGCAAAAAGGAGAATTCCGATGCTGGGCTGGTTCCAGTCGTTGATGCCGAAGCAGGGGCGGTTCTTTGAACTGTTCGACGCGCATGCCGCGACTCTGGTCGCCGGCGCCGATGCGCTTGCGCGACTGCTGCACGGCGAGGGCTCGATCGAGGGTCAGATCGCCGAGATCGTCAAGCGCGAGCACGAGGCCGACGATATCACGCGCGAGGTTCTTCAGGACGTCCGCCGGGTGTTCGTGACTCCGTTCGACCGCAGCGCGATCACCGATCTGATCGGTGTCATGGACGATGCGATCGACCAGATGAACGGTACGGCGAACGCGATCGCCCTGTACGAGGTGACCGAATTTTCGCCCGAGATGCGCGATATGGCGGGCATCATCGTCGAGGCAGCACGGATTACGGCAGAGGCGATCCCCCTGCTCCGCTCGCTCGGCACCAACGCTGGCCGGTTGCACGATCTGACCGCCCGACTGATCCAGATCGAGGGTCATGCCGACGATATCCACGACACCGGCCTGCGCGCGCTGTTCCAGGCATCGAAGATCAGCGCGGACCCGATGACCTTCATCATCAATCGCGAAATCTACAGCAGCCTCGAGAAGATCGTCGACCGCTTCGAAGACGTCGCGAACGAGATCCAGGGGCTGGTCATCGACCATGCTTGATGTGTTTCGCGGGCGTGTAGCGGATCGCGCACGCCCTTGCTGTTCCCTCGCGAACGCGGGGGCCCAGGAATCCCACCCACGACGCCTATTGGTATCCTTGGCTCCCGCCTTCGCGGGAGAACAGGCTGGGTCGGGTCTATGTTCGGGTGAAGGCGGCCGCGCATGATCCTCTCCCTCCCCCTCCTCATCGGCCTGATCGGCATCGCGCTGCTGTTCGACTTCCTGAACGGCCTCCACGACGCAGCGAACTCGATCGCGACCGTCGTGTCGACGCGCGTCCTCAAGCCGCAATATGCCGTGCTCTGGGCAGCATTTTTCAACTTCATCGCATTCGCGGTGTTCGGGCTCCACGTCGCACAGACCGTCGGCACCGGGATCGTCCAGGCGCACGTCATCGATGCGCAGGTGATCTTCGCCGCGCTGATCGGCGCGATCGCGTGGAACGTCATCACCTGGGTGCTCGGCATCCCGTCCAGCAGCAGCCATGCGCTAATCGGCGGGCTCCTGGGTGCCGGCATCGCCAAGGTCGGGTTCGGCGCGATCGTGTGGAGCGGCGTGATCAAGACCGTCGTCGCGATCTTCGCCTCACCCGCGATCGGCCTGATGCTCGCGCTGGTGCTGGTGCTCGCGGTGGCCTGGACCAGTCTCAAGCTTACCCCGCTCGGGGTCGACAAGCGGTTCCGCAAACTCCAGCTGATTTCGGCGGCGATGTATTCGCTCGGCCACGGCGGCAACGACGCGCAGAAGACGATGGGGATCATCGCCGTGCTCCTGTACTCGCAGGGGTTGATCGGTGGCAGCTTCCACGTTCCTTTATGGGTCGTCCTGTCCTGCCAGGCGGCGATGGCACTGGGGACGTTGTCGGGCGGCTGGCGGATCGTCCACACGATGGGCTCGAAGATCACCCGCCTCACCCCGGCGCAGGGCTTCTGCGCAGAGACCGGCGGCGCGATCACGCTATTCGCCGCGACGTTCTGGGGTATCCCGGTATCGTCGACGCATACCATCACGGGCTCGATCGTCGGCGTCGGCGCCGCGCGGAGATTGTCTGCCGTTCGCTGGAACGTTGCCAGCAACATCGTCGTCGCATGGACCCTGACATTGCCCGCAGCGGGCCTGATCGGTGCAGGCACGTACCTGCTCGTCGGCTTGTTCGTCTAACCGCAAATATCGGTAAGGCCGACCGCCGCCGGCTCCGTCATAGACACGGAGCGGCGGCGTTCTTGCTCGTCCGTACGCCGCTCCACCACGGGCTAAAGCAACGCACGGTCAGGTAGATTATTCAGTGCCGCCGCCGCGCAGCGGTGCCACTGCATCCTTGCCGAACTTCATGATGAGTTCGCCGATCTCGCGCGCTTGGCCCATGCTGCGCTGGCTTTGCTCGCGCAGATAGTCGCCCTGGATCTTCATCACCTGCGTCAGGTCCTTCGCGCTTGCCGCCTCGCGCATCGCCGCGAACGCCTCGCGTGCGTTCTGTTCGGCCTGGTCGATCATCGCCTTGCCGATCGTCGCACCGCCTTCCGCGATCTTCTCACCGGACTCCTTCATTGCCGCCCCCGCCCGCTTCGCCGGATCGACGACTTTCTCGGAGAATGCGTCGCGGACCTTCTCGGCATTCTCGCGCATCGTGTCCGCCGCGCCCTTGGCCGCATCCGCCGCGCGGTCCGTGGCTGTCTTGCTCGCGTTCGCACCGTCATCGACTGCCTGCTTGAAGTCGTCTGCCATCGTCTGGCTCCTCTGTTGCGCTATCGGTCGTGGTTTCAACCGGCATGCCCGGCTTTGGTTGCAGCCGCCCCGGTCAGCGGATCATCGTGATCGACACGGCCAGATCGGACGTCTTCGCACCCGATAGCTGCAGGGCGTAGCGCCCCGCCGGCAACATGAAGTCGACCATCTTCTTCACTGGTGAACACGCCGGCCCATGCGCGTGCGCGAGAGAGGTCAGCACCTTGCCGCCCTGGACGACATCGACCCACGCCGGCCCGGCAAGCGCCACGCGGTATGTCGCAGCCTTCGCAACGTTGAACCGGACGACGCCGGAAAACGTATCCGTAGCGGGCCTTTTTGCGGGCGCGACCTCGAACGAAACCCCTCCGGACGGCTTGAGCGCGAGTCTCTTGACCGCGCCGATCGCAAGCATCCCGCCCGGCGCGACCGAAACCGGCTTGCTCCACCCCGCAAATTCGGCCGAGACGATAGCCGGGCACGGCGGAGCGGCCGCCTGTCCCGCATCGACCCGATCCGCAGCCGCCAACGTCGTCAGCGCCACCAAAGCCCAGCCCATCATCGTCACACGCATATCCGCCTCCAGTCTCGACCGCATGATGCGCGCAATGTGGTAAGTTGCCTACCGTCGAAAGCGCCGGACCGGCTGGCGCGAACGACACCGAGCACCCTTCTCCAGCTTGCACCGACGCGCATTACTGCCGATAGGTCGCGCGGCTTTTACGGGGAAACTCCATGCGTATCACGATGATCGGTTCGGGCTATGTCGGCCTGGTATCCGGCGCCTGTTTTTCGGACTTCGGCCACGACGTGATCTGCGTCGACAAGGATCAGTCGAAGATCGACGCGCTGCTTGCCGGTCGCATGCCGATCTTCGAACCCGGCCTCGACCAGTTGGTCGCGTCGAACGTCGCCGCCGGCCGACTGACCTTCACCGCCGATCTCGCTAGCGCAGTCGCCGGCGCGGACGCGATCTTCATCGCCGTCGGGACGCCGTCGCGCCGCGGGGATGGCCATGCCGATCTCAGCTATGTGTTTGCCGCGACCGAAGAGATCGCCGCCGCGGTAACCGGGCCGACCGTCGTCGTGACCAAGTCGACCGTCCCGGTCGGCACCGGCGACCGCGTGGAAGCTATCTTCCGCGAAAAGCGCGCGGACGTCGACGTCGAGGTCGTTTCAAACCCCGAGTTCCTGCGCGAGGGGGCCGCCATCGGCGACTTCAAGCGGCCCGACCGGATCGTCATCGGCACCGATAACGAGCGCGCGAAGCAGGTCATGCGCGATGTCTACCGTCCCCTCTATCTCAACGAATCACCGATCCTGTTCACGGGCCGCCGCACGTCCGAGCTGATCAAATACGCGGCCAACGCGTTCCTCGCGACCAAGATCACGTTCATCAACGAGATCGCGGACCTGTGCGAAGCGGTTGGTGCCGACGTGCAGGACGTCTCGCGCGGGATCGGGCTCGACAACCGGATCGGCAAGAAATTCCTTCATGCCGGCCCCGGTTACGGCGGCTCGTGCTTCCCCAAGGACACGCTGGCGCTGCTGAAGACCGCCGAGGATTACCAGACGCCCGTCCATATCGTCGAAGCCGTCGTGAAGGTGAACGACAGCCGCAAGCGCGCGATGGGCCGCAAGGTACTCCACGCGCTCGGTGACAATCCGCGCGGGAAGACGGTCGCGCTGCTCGGCCTCACGTTCAAGCCGAACACCGACGACATGCGCGACGCTCCCAGCCTCGCGATCGCGACGGCGCTCGCGGACGCCGGCGTGACGGTTCGCACGCACGATCCCGAAGGCATGACACCGGCCAAGGCGATGATGCCCGACCTCGTTTATTGCTCCGACGCCTATGACGCCGCAGACGGTGCCGACGCGGTCGTGATCGTGACGGAGTGGGATGCCTATCGGGCGCTCGATCTCGCACGGTTGAAGCGCGTGATGGCCGGACCCGTCATGGTCGACCTGCGCAACGTGTATCAGCGCGCCGACGTCGAACAGGCCGGCTTCGCTTACACGGCGGTCGGTCGTTGATCGCCGGGGCCAACACATTCTGCTCGCTGGACCTTTCGCCCCGCATCACTATATACCGAACGGTATGAATAGGCTTTGCACGCTCACCGCCCCCAAGGGCCGCCCCCGCGAGTTTGATCTCGACGAAGCGCTGGCGGGTGCGTTGCGCGTGTTCTGGCGCAACGGGTATGAAGGCGCGTCGATGGCCGAACTCACCGCCGAGATGGGGATCACCAAGCCCAGTCTCTATGCGGCGTTCGGCAACAAGGAGGCGCTTTTCCACAAGGCGCTTGACCTCTACGAGCGCGAAAAGCTGGCGTATATGACCTCGGCGCTCGATGCGCCGACCGCGCGGGCCGTAGCGGAAAGGCTGCTGCGCGGTGCGCTGCAGATGCAGATGAGCACCTGCGATCCCAAGGGGTGCCTGAGCGTCATCAGCAGCGTTGCGTGCAGCGCCGAAGCCGAGCCGATCAAGGCCGAGGTCGCCAAGCGTCGCGCGTCGTCCGAAGCCGCTTTGATGAAGCGGTTCGACGAGGCCAAGGCGGCGGGCGAGTTCCCCGATGGCCTCGAGTCGCATGCGCTGATGCGGTACCTGTTCGCGATCATGCAGGGGCTGTCGATCCAGGCGGGATCCGGCGCGACCTGCATCGAGCTGAATCAGCTGGTCGAGACCAGCCTATCGGTTTGGCCCACCAAATAATCTGACTGCGGCGCTCAGGCCGACAAAAAAGTCACGGTTCGTTACGCTCACGATAAAAAATACCGGGCGGTACAAAAGTCTGTTGACTAGATGAACCCCAGGTTTATATACCGACTGGTATCGAAGCTTCCTCCTGTTTCGGATGAGGCAACCGGGGACAGCAACCCATGACCACGGTGACAACCTAAGACCGGACGGCCTCGGCCGACCGAACTCACGACATTCAAGCGGGCAGGCGCGGCATGACGATATGCTGGCAACGACCGCGCGCGCCTTGCGACCAGCCGACGTCGGTGGACCGTCCACCAACGAAGGCCGGCGCTTGCCCAAGATCAAAAAGGGGGACAATCCCATGGCTTATCTCGACCTCGACAACATGTTCGCTTCGCCCGTCACCAGCCGCACGCAGACGGCGGCAGCCCCTGCCCCGACCGGCTTTTCGGCGCTGGAATGGAGCGTCATCGCGCTCGCCAAGCGCGATACGTTGCGCAGCCTGTCCGGCCCGAGCCGCATGTCGCGGGCGATGGGCAGCCTGTTCGGGCTCAGCACCGCATCGCGGCTCGCCGACCCCCGGCTCGAGGCGCTGCGGCGGATGGCCGTGTACGCATGGCGTCGCGGGTTCGCGCTGCCGATGGCCGAGATCCAGGGCTTCCTCGCCGCCGGCTTCGTCGAGGCACAGATCGAAACGCTCGTCGAGAGCGTGACCGGCATGCGCGTCGGCATCCAGCAGAAGCGGAGCATCGCAGCGTGAACCAACTTACCACGATCACGGCCGCGAACGACGCCGACGTCGCGTCTTCGCCGCCCACGGACCGTCATCGACGGCCAGCCTGGCAGCGCGGCGCGATGGTGCTCGTGCCGATCGCACTGCTCGGTGCGGTCGGCGTGAAGCTGTTCGATCATCCCGATGCGGCGATGGCGGCGCCCCCGCCCGCCGCCGTCACGGTCGCCTCGCCACTGGTGCGACAGGTCAGTGAGTGGGACGATTATGTCGGCCGCTTCGCACCGAGCCGCACGGTCGAGATCCGTCCGCGCGTCGCTGGCGAAGTCACCGGCATTCACTTCCGCGACGGTGAGATCGTCAGCAAGGGGCAGCTGCTCTTCACGATCGACTCCCGCCCGTTCGCGGCTGCCCTTGCTGAGGCGCATGCCAACGTTGCCAGCGCCAAGAGCGCCTTGTCGCTGGCCCGCACTGACCTTGGCCGCGCACAACGCCTGGTCGCCGACGAAGCAGTCTCCGCCGGCGAGGTCGACGCCCTTCGCGGCAAGCTCGAAGCGGCGCAGGCCGCGCTCGCCGCAGCCCAGGCACGCGAACGCGCCCGCGCACTCGACGTCGGCTTTACGCAGGTTCGCGCCCCGATCGGCGGTCGCATCTCCGATCGCCGCGTCGATGCGGGCAATCAGGTCGCGGGCGGCGAAGGCACCGGCGGTACGGTGCTGACGACGATCAACGCGCTCGACCCGATCTACTTCACGTTCGACGGCTCCGAGGCGCTGTACCTCAAGACGCAGCGCGCCCGGCAGCCCGGTGCGACACCGGCAGCGGTCGAGATCCAGTTGCAGGACGAGACCGAGCATCGCTGGAAGGGCAAGCTCGACTTCACCGACAACGGTCTCGACCAGCGTTCGGGCACGATCCGCGGTCGCGCGGTGCTCGCCAACCCGGGCTATTTCCTGACGCCGGGGATGTTCGGCAACATGCGCCTTGCAAGTGCAGGGACACGGCAGGCGCTGCTGGTTCCCGACGATGCGGTACAGACCGATCAGGCGCGGAAGGTTCTGCTGACGATCGATGCGAAGAACGTCGTGAGCCAGAAGCCGGTCGAGCTTGGTCCGGTGGTCGATGGTCTCCGCATCGTGCGCTCGGGGATCGGGCCTAACGACCGGATCATCATTTCGGGCACGCAGATGGCGATGCCCGGTGCGACCGTCGCGCCGAAGGCCGGCCGGATCGTGGTGGCCTCGGGTACGAGTGCGCCGTCGTCGGTCCAGCCCATCTCGGGTGAAGCCACGCTCGCGAAGTAACCACCGTTCCCCGGCGAAGGCCGGGGCCCAGGTGGCATAGCGTTTCGAACTAATCACTGCTGTTCGCCCAACTGGGCCCCGGCCTGCGCCGGGGAACGGTTGGTGCTGCGCGCCCCTCTACCGAGGAAATTCCCATGCGCTTCTCGCGCTTCTTCATCACCCGGCCGATCTTCGCAGGCGTGATCGCGGTGATCATCACGATCGTCGGTGCGATCGCCTACATGACGCTGCCGGTGTCGCAATATCCCGACATCGTCCCCCCCACCGTCACGGTCAGCGCGACCTATCCCGGCGCGTCCGCCGAGACGGTTGCCGAGACCGTCGCCGCACCGATCGAGCAGGAGATCAACGGCGTCGACAACATGCTGTACCAGTCGTCGCAATCGACCGGCGACGGCAAGGTCACGATCACCGTCACCTTCAAGATCGGCACCAACCTCGACGCCGCGCAGGTGCTCGTCCAGAACCGCGTCGCGGTCGCCGTCCCGCGCCTGCCCGAGGACGTCCAGCGCCTCGGTGTGGTGACGCGGAAAACGTCGCCCGACTTCCTGATGGTCGTGAACCTCGTTTCGCCCGACAACTCGCTCGATCGCGGCTATATCTCCAACTACGCGCTGACCCAGGTCCGCGATCGCCTCAGCCGGATCGACGGCGTCGGCGACGTGCAGCTGTTCGGCGCGCGCGATTACTCGATGCGCGTCTGGATCGACCCCGGTCGCGCCGCCGCGCTCGACCTCACCGCCGGCGAGATCGTCGCGGCGTTGCGTGCGCAGAACGTCCAGGTCGCCGCGGGTACGCTCGGCCAGCCGCCCTATGACAAGGGCAACAGCGCGTTCCAGCTCAACGTCGAGACGCAGGGCCGCCTGACCGATCCCAAGCAGTTCGCCGACGTCGTCATCCGCACCGATGCGCAAGGCCGCCAGGTCCGCGTTTCGGACGTCGCCCGCGTCGAACTCGGCGCGCAGGATTACGGCGCGAATACCTATCTCAGCGGCAAGCCCACGGTCATCGCCGCGGTCTTCCAGCGTCCCGGCTCGAACGCACTCGGCGCGGCGCAAGCCGTCACCGCCGAGATGGAGAGCATGTCGAAGCGCTTCCCCAAGGGCCTCGAATACAAGGTCATCTACAACCCGACCGAGTTCATCGCGCAGTCGATCGACGCGGTGAAGCACACGCTCTTCGAGGCGATGATCCTCGTGGTACTGGTGATCCTCGTCTTCCTGCAGAAATGGCGCGCGGCGATCATCCCGATCGTGGCGATCCCGGTCTCGCTGATCGGCACCTTCGCGGTGCTCGCCGCCGCCGGGTACAGCCTCAACAACCTGTCGCTGTTCGGCCTCGTCCTCGCGATCGGCATCGTCGTCGATGACGCGATCGTCGTGGTGGAGAATGTCGAGCGCAACCTCGAGCACGGGCTCTCCCCGTTGGAGGCGGCGCGTACGTCGATGGACGAAGTGTCGGGCGCGCTGGTCGCGATCGTGCTCGTGCTGTGCGCGGTGTTCATCCCGACCGTGTTCCTCACCGGCCTGTCCGGCGCGTTCTACCGCCAGTTCGCGGTGACGATCTCGACCGCGACGATCATCTCGCTACTGATCTCACTGACGCTGTCGCCGGCGCTCGCCGCGATGCTGCTCAAGCCGACCGCGCCCGCAGGCTCGGGCAACCGCCTGACCCGCACCGTGCGCCGCGCCGGCGATGCCTTCAATCGCGGGTTCGAGCGGATGGGCAACAGCTATGCCCGCCTCACTGCGCGTCTCGTCACCGCGCCGAAGCGGATGATGGTCGCCTATGCCGCGCTGATCGCGGTCACGGTCGGCGTGTTCATGGTCACTCCGTCGGGCTTCGTGCCAGCACAGGACCAAGGCTACTTCCTGACCGTCATCCAGCTCCCGCCCGGCTCGTCGGTCGAGCGCACCGATGCCGTCATGCAGAAGGTCGCGAAACGCATCCTGCCGCTCGCCGGAGTCAAGGGCGCGGTCATGCTCGCGGGCTTCGACGGCCCCTCGCAGACGCTCGCCCCCAACTCGGCCGCCGCCTACATTCCGCTGAAAAGCTTCGAGGAACGCAAGAAGCTCGGCGTCACGCTCGCGAGCATCATGGCGGAATCGCAGAAGGCGACTGGCGACATCACCGAAGCGCGCCTGCTGATCGTCCCTCCGCCGCTCATCCAGGGTATCGGCTCGGCAGGCGGCTACCGCCTGATGGTGCAGGACCAGGGCGGCCACGGATACGCCGACCTCGGCAAGACGAGTTACGCGCTGATCGGCCAGGCGAACCAGACCAAGGGTCTCGCCCAGATCTACACGTTCTTCGACACCGCCACGCCGCGCATCTTCGCCGACGTCGACCGCGCCAAGGCCAACCTCTTGGGCGTCCCCCCGGAGCGCGTGTTCGAGGCGTTGCAGGTCTATCTTGGTTCGGCGTTCGTCAACGACTTCAACCTGCTCGGCCGCACCTACCGCGTCACGGCGCAGGCCGACGCACCGTTCCGCAACACCACCGCGGACATCGCCAACCTCAAGACGCGCTCCAACTCGGGTCAGATGGTCCCGGTCGGCTCGGTCTCGACCTTCAAGGACAAGACCGGCCCGTACCGCGTCGTCCGCTACAACCTCTTCCCCGCGGTCGAGGTCGATGGCGACACCGCCAAGGGCTATTCCTCGGGCCAGTCGCTGGTCGCGATGGAAAAGCTCGCCGATGCGTCGCTGCCCGCGGGCTATGCGCATGAATGGACCGGCATCGCCTACCAGCAAAAGGCCGCCGGCAGCACCGCCGCGCTCGTCTTCGGCATGGCGGTGGTGTTCGTCTTCCTCGTCCTCGCCGCGCAGTACGAGAGCCTGACGTTGCCGCTCGCGATCATCCTGATCGTGCCGATGTGCCTGTTGGCCGCGATGACCGGCGTGAACCTGCGGGGTATGGACAACAACGTCCTCACGCAGATCGGCCTGGTCGTGCTGATTGCGCTCGCCGCGAAGAACGCGATCCTCGTGGTCGAGTTCGCCAAGCAGGCCGAGGAACAGGACGGGCTCACCCCGGTCGAGGCCGCGGTACGCGCGGCGAAGGACCGGTTGCGGCCGATCCTGATGACGAGCTTCGCGTTCATCCTCGGCGCGGTGCCGCTGGTGATCGCGACCGGTGCCGGTGCGGAACTCCGCCAGGCGCTTGGGACCGCAGTGTTCTTCGGGATGATCGGCGTGACCGGGTTCGGGCTGCTCTTCACCCCCACCTTCTATGTCGTCGCACGGGCGCTGGCGCTGCGGTTCGAACGCCGCCGTCCTGCTGCACCCGCCCCGACGCTCCAGCCAGCCGAATAGGACCAGCATCATGAAGTCCGCCCTCCTCGCGAGCCTCTCGGCGCTGACGCTCGCCGCGTGCGCCGCCGGCCCCGACTATGTCGCGCCGATCACCCCACCCAAGGCGGCGGCGTCGTTCGTCACTGCCAACGCCGCCACCGTCACGACGGCGCCCGACAACGACTGGTGGCGGATGTACCGCGACCCGGTCCTCGACGGCCTCGTCGCGGATGCGTTGGCGGCCAACACCGACCTCCGTGTCGCCGTGGCCCGCCTAGACAGCGCCCGCGCGTCGTTGCGCGGCGCGAAGACGGATCGCGAGCCACAGGTAAACGCGGGCGCGAGCGGCAATTACGCGCGCACCTCGCAACTCCAGAACCTGCCCGGCCTCGATCGTGAACGCGCCACCTACGATGTAGGGCTCGACGTCAGCTACGAAGTCGATCTCGCCGGCAGAGTCCGCCGCAACGTCGAAGCTGCCCGCGGTGACGTCGGCGCGGCGCAGGCCGATGCGGACGCCGTCCGGGTCTCGATCGTCGCGGCAACAACGCGCGCCTATGTCGATGCAGCCTCGTCCGCCGAACGTCTTGCGGTCGCGCGGCGCATCGTAGACCTGCTCGACAAGTCGAATACGCTGACGGGCAAGCGCGTCGACGCCGGTCGCGCAGCCCGCCTCGACCAGGTCCGGATCGCAGCCCTGCGTGATCAGCGCGCCGCTAACATCCCGCAGATCGAGGCCGAGCGTCAGGCGGCGCTGTTCCGTCTGGCCACGCTTACAGGGCGCACGCCGCAGGACCTGCCCGCCAGCGCCGGCGCGCGAACCACCACGCCGCGTCTCGACCAGCCGATCCCGATCGGCGACGGCGCGGCGCTGCTCGCCCGTCGCCCCGACGTCCACGCCGCCGAACGTCGCCTCGCGGCGGCGACCGCGCGGATCGGGGTCCAGACCTCGCAGCTTTACCCGCAGATCTCGCTTGGCGGATCGATCGGCTCGACCGCGCTCAGCGTCGGCGACATCTTTACCGGCGGCCCGATCCGCTGGTTGCTAGGACCACTCCTGAACTGGTCGCTCAACCAGTCGGCCGCGCGCGCGCGGATCGCCGGCGCGGAGGCGGACTCGCGCGGCGCACTCGCCAATTTCGACGGCAGCGTCCTCACCGCGCTCGAGGAAACCGAGACCGCGCTGTCGAACTATGCCCGCGAACTCGATCGCCGCACGCAGTTGCAGTCCGCCCATGACAACGCCGCCACCGCCGCCCGCATCACCCGTGCCCGCCAGCGCGAAGGCCAGATCGACTTCCTCGACGTCCTCGATGCGGAGCGGACGCTCGCGGACACGGACACGGACCTCGCGGCGGCGGACGCCCGCATCGCCGGCGCGCAAGTTGACCTGTTCCGTGCGTTGGGCGGCGGCTGGCAGACACCTGCCCGGTCTGCAACTTAGGCCAGCGAGCCGCACGCGTTCCAAACTGCTTCCGCCGGCTTAGCGGCGGGAGCTAGTAGCCCTGAGCCGGCTCCCGCCCGCGCCGCAGGACGATGTACAGCGCACCCAGCCCGCCATGCCGTGGATGCGCGCCTCGTACAGCGGCAATGGCGTCCGCGTGGCGTGACCCGGCCAGCCAGTCGGTCACTGCCGACCGGATCGCGCCGCGGGCGTGCGGCCGCTCGCTCTCGGGACGCGGCGGCTTGCCCGTCACCAGCAGGAGCACCCGGTCACCACGCGCGATCGCTCGCCCCAGCCCAATGTCGAGCATCGTATGCGCGGAGGCCAGCGTGTGGCCGTGCAGATCGATCGAGCTGTCGGGGATCACCGCGCCGCGCACGAGCTTCTTGTCCCAGCCGCCGTCGAGCGTATTCGCGGTGATCTGCTTGGCGACCGGGCGCGACGCTACCGGCGGCTTCGCGCCAGGCCGGCTTGCGAACGGCGTGACCACGTTGCGCACGATCGGCTTGACCCGCCCCATCGGTGCAGGCGGCGGCGGCACGATCTTGCCATTGGGACCGATCACCGGCTTGGCCGGAGAGGGTAGCGGCGGGGCACGCTCGGGAATGCGCACGGCGACCGCGCGCATCGGCCGGACGCTCGCCATCACGCGCGCCCAGAGCTGCGCCTCTTCAGGGTTGAGCGGACGGCCCGCCATATCGCGCCCCACTCGCTTGGCTGTTCAGGCGAGCCACGGTGCCAATCGGCAGCAGCAGATACGCGGTACCGCGCCCGGCCATGCCGCCGGCGGTTGCCTCGGCCGCAGCACCCGCACCCCAGAAGGTGTCGAAGCGATTGCTCCCCTCGATCGCGCCGCCGGTATCCTGCGCCACCCATAGCCCGCTCGCGTCCTGGCGATCGAGCGACAGGAAGACGGGCGCGCCGAGCGGCACGAACTTGACGTCCGCCGCTGCGCTGACCTGGCCGGTGACCGGCAACCCCAGTGCGCCCAACGGAGCCCCCTCCAGCTCGCGGAAGAACACGAAGCTCTTGTTCTCGCGCATGATCGCCTGCCCCTCGGCCGGATGCGCGTGGAGCCAGGCGACGATGCCCTGCATCGAGGTCTGGCCCGGCTGCAGCAAGCCGCGCGACTTCATCAGTGCGCCGATACCGGTATAGTCACGGCCGTTCTGCGTTGCGTAGCCAATCCGCAGGATCTCGCCATCGGGCAGCCGCAGCCGCCCCGAACCCTGGATCTGGAGGAAGAACAGCTCGATCGGGTCGCGTGCCCAGGCGAGGATCGGTGCCTTGCCCGACAGCGCACCCTGCTCGATCGCGGTCCGATCGTAATACGGCACGAGGTTGCTGCGATCGACCCGCCCGCGCACTTTCTTGCCCTTGAGCGCGGTCGAGAACGCGCCGAGATCGACGTCGATCAGGTCGCTCGGCCGTCCATAGATCGGCGCATATCCGTCGCGACGATCCAGCGAACCGGCGATTTCCGGCTCGTAATAGCCAGTCGCGAAGGCCTTGCCGTCGCCGATCTGCGCCGTTTCGAACCATTGTGCGAAGAACGTACGTGCATCCCGGCGATCAGTCGACGCCGCCGCCGTGCACGCCGGCTGCCAATCCGTACCGCGGGTCAGGCCCGACGTGTCGGTCCGTCGGACCAGCGAAGGGCAACTCGTCACGAACGCCGCGAGCGCCGCCTGGGCCTGCGCGTCGTCGATCGGCAGACCCGCAAGCGACGGTCCCGGCGTCACCCCAGCCGCTGCCGCGTTCGATGGCTCGACCGGGAGCACCACCGGCGCCGGTAGCAAAGGCACCGCGCCGACGATCCGGGCGGGCGCCTGAATACCGCGAATGTTCGGCGACGCGCCGGTATCACGCGAAGGATGTACGCGAACCGGCTCGTCGGGACGAGTATCGCGATCGACCGGTGCCGGACTGCTACGTGGCGGCTCGACGCCACCGACACATGCGCTCAACAGCAGCGCAAGCCCTACGCCGCCAAGCCCTGCCCCCCTGAAACCCCGCATCAGGCTTCGTCAGTGTCCGCAAGCTTCCAGTTCGGATCGCTGCTCTTGAGCGTCCGGGCGAACGTCCAGACGTCGTGCGTCTCGACCGCATCGGTCAGCGAACCGGCGAGGACGTTGCCCTCTGCATCGCGGGTAACGGCGGCGATGTCCGCATCGAAACGCACGGTAATCCGCGCATCGCGGCCCGAGACGCTCGCATCTGCGATGATCGCGCGCTCGATCGACACGAGGCGGTTGTCGAGCACTTCACCGGCCACGCGGCGGGCTTCGATCGCTTCGACGAAAGCGGCACGGACGTCGTCGCTGGCAAGATCGGCAAGCGCGTCCTCGTCACCCTTCCAAAAGGCTTCCAGGATCATGCGGTACGCAGCCTGCGAGCCTTCGAGGAAGCGGCCAACGTCGAAGCCGGGCTCGCCTGCGACGATGGCGCGGAGACCTGCCTCCGCCTGAGGCTCGATGTTGCGGTTGGCGACCTCGCGCGGTTCGGCAACGGCGTCGACCGTTCGCGGAACGACGGCAAGCGCAGGTCGGTCTTCGGCCGCGCGCGGCAGCGGCTGCTCATGCCCGGTCCGCTTACCGAGCACGCTGTACAGGCGCATGGCGAGAAAGCCTGCCACCATCGCGAGAAGAACTACGTAAAACAACCGTGCCTCCGATCTTCGGGCTAACATAGGCCAAAGCTGCGCTTATTCAAACCCGCGCCCGTTGAAACGCCCCGTCGGCACTGCTAATCGCACCGCCTCGACCAACCAGAACGCGCGAGCGTTCCGCTTCGGTCCCCTCTTTGCGCTAATCTTCCCCTTACGTATATCTTCAAGGACAAGACGAATGGATGACCAGGACAACGGCGTGACTGCCCCCGGCCAGTTTGGCGACCAGGCTATCGCGAACGGAGAGGACACGGTTCCCGCTGCCGGCCTGATCTCGCAATACGTCAAGGATCTGTCGTTCGAGAACCCGAATGCCCCCGCCGTCTACCAGAACCAGACTCCGCCGGCGATCGACGTGCAGTTCAATATCGGCGCGGCGCAGGTCGGCGACGAGGTTCACGAAGTCGTGCTGAAGATCGACGTCCGCGCCGAGACCGACGGCCAGGTCGCGTTCATCGTCGACCTCTCCTACGCCGGGCTCTTCGGCCTCCGCAACATTCCGGCCGAGCATGTCCAGCCGTTCCTGCTGGGCGAGGCGCCGCGCCTGCTGTTCCCGTTCGCACGCCGCGTGCTGTCGGATGCGGTGCGTGACGGTGGCTTCCCGCCGCTGCTGCTCGAGCCGATCGACTTCTCGCAGCTGTACCTTCAGCAGTCCGAGCAGCAGGGCATCCAGCCGAACGTCGGCGATTTCGGCCAGGCTTGATCGAAGGAAGCGGGGGGCGGAATAGATGAACCTTGCCAAGGCGCTGGGATCGGTCGGCGGGCTGACGCTCGCCAGCCGCATCCTGGGTTTGGTGCGCGACTCGCTGTTCGCGCGGTTCGTTGGCGCCGGGTTCGCGTCGGACGCGTTCCTGATCGCGTTCCGCCTCCCCAACATGTTCCGCGCCCTCTTCGCGGAGGGCGCCTTCTCCGCTGCGTTCATTCCGATGTTCAATCGGAAGGTCGGCGACAAGGACGGCCGCGGGCTGCCTGACGGGATCGCGTTCGCCGAGGACGCGCTGTCGGTGCTGCTGCCGACGCTGATCCTGATGACCGCGATCTTCGAACTCGCGGCGTGGCCGATGACGTGGCTGCTGACCTTCGGGTTCAACGGCGCGAGCGCGGAGCGGTTCGACTATGTCGTCCACCTCTCGCGGATCACGCTGCCCTATCTGCTGCTGATCAGCCTCGTGTCGCTGCTCGGTGGCATCCTCAATTCGCTGCACAAGTTCTGGATCAATGCCGCCGCGCCGATCCTGCTGAACGCCACACTGATCGCGGCGCTGCTGCTGTTCCACGAACACCAGCCGCTGCTGACCGCGCGCAACCAGGCGATCGCGGTGACGGTGTCGGGGGCGTTGCAGCTCGGATGGCTTATCTGGGCGTGTCGCGCATCCGGGGTAAAGCTCCGGCTGAAGCGTCCTCAGCTTAATCCCGACGTGAAGAAGCTCATGTCGCTGATCTGGCCCGCGGCGGCCGGGGCCGGCGCCGTGCAGATCAACCTGGTCGTCTCGACCGCGCTCGCCGCCGCGCTGCTCCCAGCGGGCTCGGTTTCCTACATCTATTTTGCCGACCGTCTGAACCAGCTGCCATTGGGCCTGATCGGCATCGGTCTGGGCACCGTCCTGCTTCCCACCATCTCGCGCCAGCTCGGACGCGGCGAGGATGCCGAGGCGATGGCGACGCAGAACCGCGGCATGGAGCTCGCGCTGTTCCTGACGCTGCCCGCAACCGTCGCGCTGATCGTGTGCGGCGTCCCGATCGTCGGCGCGCTGTTCCAGCACGGCAAGTTCGCGCTCGACGACAGCGTGCTGACCGCGCAGGCGCTCGCTGCCTTCTCGATCGGCCTGCCGTCGTACATCCTCGTTAAGGTCCTCACGCCCGGCTATTACGCGCGTTCCGACACGAAGACGCCGGTCCGCTATGCGACGATGTCGATGGTCGTGAACCTCGTCCTCAACCTCGCCTTCATCAAGCCGCTCGGTCACATGGGGCCACCGCTCGCCACCGCGATCGCGAGCACCGTCAACGTCGCGATGCTGTACCGCACGCTCGCCCGACGGGGACATTTCGTCGCGGACGCGCGCCTTCGCCGGCGAACCTGGCGGCTGCTGGTCGCCGCGCTCATCATGGGTGTCGTGATGTATTTCCTGAACGACCTGTTCCAGCCCTTCGTGACCGGCACCAGCATACAACGCTGGGGCGCGATGCTGGTGCTGGTTACGACCGGCGGCGTGGTCTATGCGATCGCGACATTGCTCACCGGCGCGTTCCGGTTGGGCGACATCTCCACGCTTCTGCGTCGTTCCAGATAGGTTTCACTATGCGCGTCGTCTCCGGCATCAAGCCCACCGGTAATCTCCATCTCGGCAATTACCTCGGCGCGGTGAAGCAGTGGGTGACGCTGCAGGACGACGTCGCGGCGCAAGGTGGCGAGTCGATGTTCTTCATCGCCGATCTTCACGCACCCACCGAATGGATCGCGCCTGCCGAGCTCGCGTCGCACACGATCGAGGTCGCGGCGACGATGATCGCGGCCGGCATCGATCCGGCCAGGTCGATCCTGTTCAACCAAGCGCGGGTGCCGGCGCATAGCGAGATGGCGTGGCTGCTCAACACGGTCGCGCGCGTGGGCTGGCTCAACCGGATGACGCAGTTCAAGGACAAGGCGGGCAAGAACCGCGAAGGCGCGAGCGTCGGGCTGTACGACTATCCGGTGCTGATGGCCGCCGACGTGCTGCTCTACAACGCGACGCACGTGCCGGTCGGCGAGGACCAGAAGCAGCATCTCGAACTCGCGCGCGACATCGCGACCAAGTTCAACGGCGACTACGAGGTGGACCTGTTCACGCTGCCGGCGCCGCTGATCAGCAAGGCGGCACCGCGGATCATGTCCTTGCGCGATGCGTCGGCGAAGATGTCGAAGTCGAACCCGTCCGAGCAGTCAGTGGTAAAGCTGATCGACAGCGACGACACCATCGCCGACAAGTTCCGCAAGGCGAAGACCGATCCTGACGTGTTGCCGGCGAGCGTCGAGGAGCTCGGCGATCGGGCCGAGGCGCGGAACCTGCTGACGATCTACGCGGCGCTGGCGGACAGTGACGTGGCGACCGTGCTCGGCGAGTTTGGCGGCAAGGGCTTCGGCGCGTTCAAGCCCGCGCTGGCGGATCTGGCGGTTGCGAAGCTCGGACCGATCCGTGACGAGATGGTCCGGTTGCTCGACGACCGCAGCGCGGTGACGGCGGTGTTGCAGGCCGGGGCGGAGAAGGCGCGTGCGCTGGCGGCGCCGGTGTTGAAGGCGACGCAGGACGCGATGGGGTTGCAGGTCTGACGTTCTGACGGCCACCGCGGCCGCTTGATCGGCACTCAACCAAAGATCGTCACCCCAGCGAAAGCTGGGGTCTCTCTCGTTGCACGCGACATCTGCCACACGGGGAGATCCCAGCTTTCGCTGGGATGACGATCTTGGCGAGGTTGCTCAGCGGCGAACACTGCCAGCGCAATATGTTCGAGGGCCTGAACTGGGCTCCCGCCTTCGCGGGAGAACAATGAAGGAAGAGCTGGCTAGCCTTCCAGCTCGCGCATCAACACGCGCACCGCCGCATCGATGTCGCGGTCGGAATCTCGCAGTTCCTCGATCTTGCGCACCGCATGGATCACCGTCGAGTGATCGCGCCCGCCGAACTTCCGCCCGATCTCGGGCAGCGACCGCGTCGTCAGCCGCTTTGCCAGATACATCGCGATCTGCCGCGGCCGTGCCACGGCCCGGGCACGCCGTGCGGAGATCAGGTCGAGCGGCTTCAGCTCGAAATGCGCCGATACGAGCTTCTGGATCTCGTCGATCGTCACGCGCTTCTGCGCGCCGCGCAGCACTTCGCCGAGCGTCGCCACCGCAAAGTCGAGGTCGATCGTGTCGCCAGTTAGCTGCGCATAGGCGACGACGCGGTTCAGCGCGCCTTCCAGCTCGCGGATGTTCGCATGGATGCGGCTCGCCAGCAGGTCGAGCACGTCGGTCGGCACGCGCATGTCGGGCAGGTCGACCAGCTTGCGGTCGAGGATCGTCCGCCGCAGCACCAGGTCCGGTGCCTTGATGTCCGCGACGAGCCCCACCGACATGCGGCTGACGATCCGCGCCTCGACGCCTTCCAGCGCCTGTGGGCAGCGATCGGCGGAGATCACCAGCCGCTTGCCCGCCGCCATGATCTCGTTGACGGTGTGGAAGAATTCTTCCTGCGTCGCGTCCTTGCCGGCGATGAACTGGAGATCGTCGATCAACAGCAGGTCGGCACCGCGCAGCCGCTGCTTGAACGCATGCGTGTCGCGCGCGCGCATCGACGCGACGAAATCGTACATGAACCGCTCGGCGGACATGCACAGCACGACCGCGTTCGGATTATGTTCGAGGAATGCGTGGCCGATCGCATGCATGAGGTGGGTCTTGCCCTGCCCCGTGCCGCTGTGGAGGAATAATGGGCTGAACCGCACGGGGCCCGGCTCGGCAAGCACCCTGGCCGCGTTGAACGCGACCTTGTTGGACGGATCGACGACAAACCGCGCGAAGGTGTAACGGGGGTCGAGCGGCGGGCGCTCTGCAGGCGTGCCCATCACCACCGGTGCAGCAACGGGCGCCGCCGGAGCCGGCTTCAACGACGGATCGACACCGAACTTCATCGCGACTTGCGCAGGCTCGGCTGCCGGCTTCGATTCGGTGGCGACCGGATCTGCGACGGGCGCAGCGATCACGGGCGCAGGCACGGGTGCACGCACAGGCTCGATCGCAAGCACCACAGACGCGCGCGCCGGCGCCCGGGTCTCGATCTGGACGGTGCGGACGTGCGGCAGGATCTGCTTGAATTCGAGCGCCAGCCGGTCCGCATAATGATTGCGCACCCAGTTGGTCATGAATGCCGACGGCAGCGCCAAACGGATCGATTCGGGGTCCTCGCCCGGGATCAGCTCGATCGGCTTCAACCACTGCTCGAACAACCGCGCACCGGCGGATTCGCGCAAGGACGTACGCACGCGGGCCCAGGCCTTTTCGGCCTCGCTCGTCTGCGTCATCGATCCCTGCCACTTCGCCACGCGCACACTTCTCCGGCCCCGCGCGACACTCGCGCTGGTGATATAGTCCCGACAGAAAATGATCCCCAGGACGCCGTAAAACGGTCGTCCGGCATCTTCGCCCTATCATGAAGCGCCGGTGATTCACCGCTGTGATCCGCCGTCGCTGTGCGGTCAGTTATGAAGCGATCGGCGCGAGGAGCAAGGGCCGCACACGTCACATTTCCGAAATAAAGCGGGTTGACTTGACCAAGCCCCGGAAATGCGTCGATATTTTTATAAGTTGCTGTGTTTACGCATTTTTTGCGATTTGGACCATTCCGTGCCTTGACTTCGGGCCACTCGAATCGCGGGGAATCCTAAGGTTTTACTGGGACCCGGCAGGTTCCGTTCGCAGACGCAAAAAACCCGCCGGAATGAACCGGCGGGCAATCCGCTTCGATACTGACGATCGACTATGACACTCGCTTACGCGAGCCCGGTCACGGCCTTGGTCAGACGCGCGAACTTGCGGCTCGCGGTGTTCTTGTGCAGCACGCCCTTGGCGACGCCACGCTGCAGCTCAGGCTGAGCCGCTGCGAGTGCGGTGGTTGCAGCACCCTTGTCGCCCGAAGCCAATGCAGCCTCGACCTTCTTGATGAAGGTACGGATACGGCCGACTCGGTTGCCGTTCACTTCCGCGCGACGGTCGTTGCGACGGATACGCTTTTTCGCCTGCGGCGTGTTCGCCATGAAGCCCTCTGGATGTTCGAATGAATAAAAAGGGGCGCCGGATTGCTCCTACGCCCTCTCGAAGCCGCGGCCCTAGCCACTTTGCTCCCGTGCGTCAACCGAAACGCTCAACCGCGTTGGCACTTCGGGCACCAGAACGTCGAGCGTCCGCCCTCGGTACGCCGCTTCACGGTAGCCCCGCATTCGCACGGCTCGCCCTTGCGCCCATAGACGCGCCATTGCTTGGAGAAATAGCCGAGCTCGCCGTCCGGGCGAACGTAATCGCGGAGCGACGAACCGCCCGCGAGGATCGCCGCCGTCAGCACCGTACGGATCGCCTCGACGAGCCGCTCGAGTCGAAACAGCGAGATCCGCCCCGCCGCGCGTGACGGGGCGATCTTCGCCATGTGCAGCGCCTCGCACACATAGATATTGCCGAGCCCCGCGACGATTCGCTGGTCGAGCAGCATCGCCTTGATCGACGCGCCACGCCCCTCCAGCACCTCGAGCAGATACGCCGCCGTCAGATCCGGCCCGAGTGGCTCCGGCCCCATGACGAGGAAAGGCGGATAATTGGCAATGTCGTCCGTCGCCCACAGATCGAGAAAGCCGAACCGCCGCGGATCGTTGAGCGCCACCACGCGCCCCGCCGCCGTGCCGATCAGCAAATGATCGTGCTGCAGGATCTCGCTCGGATCGACTCGCCATCGTCCCGACATGCCGAGATGGAAGACGAGCGTATCGCCGCGATCGGTGTCGATCAGGCCATATTTGGCCCGCCGGCCAAGGTGCGTCACGGTCGCCCCGGTCATCCTCTGGCGCAGATCGACCGGGATCGCTTTCCGCAGGTCGGCACGACGCGGCTCGACCGATGTCAGGCGCTGGCCCTTCAGGACGGGTTCAAGCCCGCGGACGGTGGTTTCGACTTCTGGTAATTCAGGCACGCCTTGCAGCTAGGTTGCGTTTGCTCGCGCCACAAGGCGCGGCTAGAGCGCAGGGTATGAACGACTTGATCGCGCCCGCAGCCCCCCTCACGCCCGATACCGTCTCCTTCGGCTACGAAGACATCCCCGCCACCGAGAAGACTGCCCGCGTGGGCGGCGTCTTCTCGAACGTCGCGGCCAAATACGACCTGATGAACGACGCGATGTCGGGCGGCATGCACCGCCTGTGGAAGGACCGCTTCGTCCGCCGGGTGAAGCCGCGCGAAGGCGAACAGATCCTCGACATGGCCGGCGGCACGGGCGACATCGCCTTTCGCATGGAGCCATCGGGCGCCTCGATCACGGTCGCCGACATCAACCCGCAGATGCTCGAAGTCGGCATGCAGCGCGCCCAGAAGCGCGGCATCGACGGCCTGGTCTGGACCGAAGCTAATGCGGAGACGCTGACCTTTCCCGACAAGTTCTTCGACGCGTACACGATCGCGTTCGGCATCCGGAACGTGACGGATATTCCGAAGGCTCTGCGCGAGGCGCACCGCGTCCTGCGGCGTGGCGGGCGGTTCTACTGCCTCGAATTCTCGACCACCGTGTGGCCCGGTTTTGCAGAGGTGTACGACGCCTATTCGCACAAGATGGTCCCGAAGCTGGGTCAGCTTCTGGCGCAGGACGCCGACAGCTACCGCTATCTGATCGAGTCGATCCGCCGCTTCCCCGACATGCCCAAGTTCAAGGGCATGATCGCGGACGCGGGCTTCGTGCAGACAAAGGTCGAACCGCTGCTCGGCGGTCTGGTCGCGATCCACAGCGGGTGGAAGATCTAGTGATCACGCGAAGGCGCGAAGGCGCGAAGAGTGGTTCACGCGGAGACGCGGAGACGCGGAGAGTAAGTAGGCGCGAAGGCGCCGGGTCTTTTGCGCGACAGCGCTCTGCTACCTCTTCGCTGACGGTGAAAAGCCGCATTCGCGGCGTAGCGCGATACCTCTGCGCCCCCGCGCCCCTGCGCGAACCACTTCTTCCTCCTCTTCGCGTCTCCGCGTCTCCGCGTGAACCAATCTGTCTTCGCGCCTTCGCGCCTTCGCGTGAACAAAGCCCTTCTCAAGGCGCACACGCCCAGTGACTGCCTCCACCACCCACGTCTGGCGCCTCCTCAAATGGGGCCGTATCCTCGCTCGCCACGGCGCGCTGCGTGGCATCGAGCGTGACCCGAACACGCCTGCCCCTGTCCGCCGCCTTGCACGGATCGCGCGGTTCGGCGCGCGCGTGCCCGCGGTGCCGCGCTACGCCGATGCCTTCCAGGCGATCGGGCCTGCGGCGATCAAGCTCGGGCAGACGCTCGCCACCAGGCCCGATCTCGTCGGCGAGGAAGCCGCGCATGATCTGCTGCGGCTTCAGGACCAGTTGTCCCCCGTACCGTACGAGACCATCGAAGCGGCGATGCTGGCGAGCTTCGGCAAGCCACTGGAGACGCTGTTCTCCCGCATAGAGCAGGTCCCGGTCGGCGCCGCGTCGATCGCGCAGGTGCACCGCGCCGTCACCACCGATGGTCGTCAGGTCGCGGTCAAGGTGCTTCGCCCCGGCGTCGAAGCCGACTTCGCGCGTGCGATCGACACGTATAGCTGGGCCGCCGCACAACTCGAGGCGCTCAGCCCCGAAGCGATGCGGCTGCGCCCGCGCCTGACGATCGAGACGTTCAAGCGCTGGACGCTGCGCGAACTCAATTTTCGCCGCGAAGCTGCGTCGGCGTCCGAACTCGCGGAAGGCATGACCGCCGAGCCCGATTTCGTCATTCCCGCGATCGACTGGGCGCGCTCCACCGCGAAGGTCATGACGATCGAATGGATCGACGGCATCAAGCTGTCGGATCGACCCGCGCTCGTCGCCGCCGGCTACGACCTGCCTGCCCTCGCGCAAACTTTGGTCCGCGCGTTCCTGCGCCAGGCGATCGCCGACGGCTTCTTCCACGCCGACATGCACCAGGGAAACCTGTTCGCGCTCCCCGGCAATCGCATCGCCGCAATCGATTTCGGCATCATGGGCCGGATCGACCGCCGCGCGCGCGTCTGGCTCGCGGAAATCCTCTACGGCCTGATCACCGGCAACTACAAACGCGTCGCCGAGATCCATTTCGAGGCCGGCTACGTCCCCGCGCACCACGACGTCGCCGAATTCGCGACCGCACTCCGCGCGGTCGGCGAGCCGATGCGCGGGCTGCCGGTCAAGGACATGTCGATCGGCATGATGCTCGACAGCCTGTTCTCGATCACGCGTGATTTCGACATGGTGACGCAGCCGCATCTGCTGTTGCTCCAGAAGACGATGGTGATGGTCGAAGGTGTCGCGACCAGCCTCAACCCCGACATCAACCTCTGGGAAGCCGCCGAACCGTTCGTCCGCGACTGGATCCGCGGTGAGTTGGGTCCCGAAGCTATGATCGCCGACCGCTTGATCGCCGACTTCCAGACGCTCACCCGCCTTCCCGAGCTCGTCCGCCGGATCGAAGCGCATTACCCCGCCCCCGGTGGCGCGCCGCCGACGATGCCACTGCGCGAGATCGAGGTCATCCGGATCGGCGGTGGCTGGCGCTACGCCCTCGTCGCGGTGCTGGCTGCAGCGGCCGGGGTCGCGACGACGCTGCTTTTCGGATGAACGCATGAAGACGCGTCGCGGTGCTCCGATATGGATGACCGGCGCGACCCGGTTCGCAGGCATGCCGAACACGCAGGCCCGTATCGGCCTCGCGCTCTTCATCGTGTTTCTCATCGCCTGCCTCAGCGCGATCGCGTCACCGGGACCCCGGCCAGACGTCGACTCGGGGGCCGCGGCGTCCTCGATCGCGTCCGACGCTCCGCCGGCGGGCCAGACCGAACTGCTGCTGTACCAGACGATCGTCGCCGGCGTCCGTAGCGGCTCCCCCTACTACACCGTCGCTGCCGAAGCGCAGCGCAGCGGGCATTACCCGCTCAAGCCGTTCTTCGCGGTTCGCCTCCCGACGCTCGCCGTCGTCGAGGCGGCGTTGCCACCGACACTGGTGAACCTGCTGCTGCTCGTGTTGTGCATCGGGACGATATTGGCCTGGGTAGCGCGGCTTCGTCCGGCGATGACCGGCTTGGTGCCGCTCGGTGCGGCAGGCCTGCTCGTGATAGCCGGTCTGTATGTAAATCTCGACCCGAGTTTCGTGGTATTCCACGAGATCTGGGCGGGTCCCTTGATCGCGTTGTCGCTGGCGCTGCGCCGCCCCGGCCATTGGCTACCCGCGGTCGCGTTCGGACTGTCGGCCATGCTGATCCGCGAGACCGCGTTGCTGTATGTCGCGATCATGGCGGTGATGGCGTGGGTCGAAGGCGAACGGCGCGAGACGCTCGGTTGGCTTGGCGCGATCGCGATCTTCGCCGGCGTCCTTGCAGCCCATGCGCATGCGGTATCGCTCATCAGCGGTCCGCTCGACCGTGCCTCGCAAGGCTGGAGCGGGCTCGAGGGGTTCGGCTTCTACGTCAGGCTCGCGACCATCTCGTCCGGCCTCGACATCGTGCCGCAGTGGCTTGCCTCGCTGCTTCTCGGCACCTCCCTGTTCGGCTGGGTCGCCTGGCGCGATGCGACTGCCACCCGCGCGCTGGCGATGTTCGCCGGCTATGCCGCGCTTATCTCGCTGTTCGCCCGCAGCGACAATTTCTACTGGGCCCTGATCACCACACCCGTGTTGCTGGTCGGGATCGTGTTCGCGGTCGACGGCCTGCGCGACATGATCGTGGCTGCACGTGATACGCGACGCATTACGGTGACGCGCGTTATCCGCTAATGACGCGGTCATGAAGCGCATACTCCTGATCGTCGGTGGCGGGATCGCCGCCTACAAGGCCGCCGAACTGATCCGCCTGCTCAAGACCCGCGGCCACGCGGTGCGCTGCGTGATGACCGAGGCCGCGCATCATTTCGTCACGCCGATGACGCTCGCGGCGCTCAGCGAAGACAAGGTCTATACGACGCTGTGGGACCTGAAGGACGAGGCCGAGATGGGTCATATCCAGCTCAGTCGCGAGGCCGACCTGATCGTCGTGGCGCCCGCCACCGCAGACCTGATGGCACGGATGACGGCGGGCCTCGCCAACGACCTGGCGACGACGCTGCTGCTGGCGACCGATAAGCCCGTGCTGGTCGCACCGGCGATGAACGTCCGCATGTGGCGCCACGCCGCGACCGTCCGCAACGTCGTGCAGCTTCGCGCCGACGGCGTGACGGTGATGACGCCGGACGAGGGCATCATGGCGTGCGGCGAATATGGTCCTGGCCGCCTGCCGGAGCCGGCGATGATTGCGGCCGCGATCGAGGCGATGGTCGCGCCGACGCCGCCCAAACGTCTTGCCGGGCGCCATGTCCTGGTGACCGCGGGGCCGACGCACGAACCGATCGACCCGGTACGCTACATTGCCAATCGGTCTTCGGGTAAACAGGGGTTCGCCATTGCCGGGGCCCTTGCCGAACGCGGCGCGCGCGTAACGCTTGTCGCGGGACCGGTCACGCTTCAAACGCCCGCCGCCGTCGATCGTGTCGATGTCGAGACCGCTCGTGAGATGGCGGACGCAGTCGAGCGGGCGTTACCGGTCGATGCGGCGGTCATGGTCGCAGCCGTAGCGGACTGGCACGTCGATGCCGTCGCACAGAAGATCAAGAAGGGTGAGCGCACGCCGACGCTGACCCTGTCGGAAAATCCCGATATTCTCGCGGCGCTCGCCCGCGGTGCCAGGCGCCCTCGCCTGCTGATCGGATTTGCCGCAGAGACCGAGCACGTGATCGAACACGCGGTCGCCAAGCGGGAGCGCAAGACCGCCGACTGGATCGTCGCCAACGACGTATCGGGCGACGTGATGGGCGGGGAGAGCAACACGGTCCACCTCGTGACCGGATCCGGCGTCGAGAGTTGGGAAAGGCTGTCAAAGGCCGACGTTGCGAGCCGACTGGCGGACCGCATCGCCGATGCGCTAGAGCGCACGCCATGATCCGTATTGAACTCAAACGCTTGCCGCATGGCGATGGTCTACCGGTTCCCGCGTATGCAAGCCAAGGCGCGGCCGGCATGGATATCGTTGCAGCCGAAGCCCTTACTCTCCAGCCGGGCGATCGTGCCGCGATCGCCACCGGCTTCGCCCTCGCGATTCCGGCCGGCCATGAGGTGCAGGTGCGGCCACGGTCCGGTCTTGCGATCAAGCACGGCATCACGTGCCTTAATACGCCAGGCACCATCGACAGCGATTATCGCGGCGAAGTGAAGGTGATTCTCGCCAATCTGGGTCGCGAGGCGTTCGCGATCGCGCGCGGTGACCGGATCGCGCAACTCGTGCCTGCCGTCGTGCTGCGGGCGGCTCTCGATGAGGTCGCGACGCTGGACGAGACGCCACGCGGTATGGGCGGGTTCGGGTCGACCGGCCGATGATGATCGCGGCGTTGCTCCTCCTGCTCCAGACCGCGGCGACGCCGCCTGCGGTTCCGCCCGGAACGGCGTCCACGCCGGCGGCCGCGAACGCCTTGCCCCCGCAGGATTGGAGCACATTGCCTCTACTGCGCACGCGCAGGCGGGCCAGCACGCTCGCCAACACGTCGGCCTACGTACACGGCGAAGTGATGGCTGGCCGCTGTGCAAAGGCGGTACGCACCGCACAGGGATGGACGATCACCGTCGATCTGGCGGTGCTGATGACGCCGCGCGGCGGCGTGCGACGGGTTACGCCGCGCGCCATCGACTGTCCGACGGTCGAGCAATATGCCGCCGGTGTGATCCTTGGCACCCGCGACGCGCTGGACGTCGGCGAGGCGGACACCGACACCTGGTATCGTACCAGCCTGACGTTCGCGTGGGGCGGATGACACTTTCGGACGACGAGCTGAGCCGGTACGCGCGGCATATCGTACTCAAGGAATTCGGCGGCACCGGACAGACGCGGCTCAAGGCGGCGTCGGTGGCGATCGTCGGTGCTGGGGGCATCGGCTCGCCCGCGATCCAGTATCTGGGCGCGGCCGGCGTTGGTCGGTTGATCCTGATCGACGATGATACCGTCGAACCTTCGAACCTCCAACGTCAGACGATCTTTACGACCGCGGATACCGGTACCGCGAAAGTGGACGCCGCGGCCGCAGCGGTGGCGCGCATCAATCCGCATGTGACGGTCGATACCCACCGCGTCCGGATCGACGTGGACACCGTGACGGACCTGTTGACCGGCACCGACGTGATCCTCGACGGCTGCGACAATTTCGCGACCCGGTTCTGTGTCGCCGATGCTGCCTATCGCCTGCGGATACCGCTGGTATCGGCGGCCGTCGGCCAGTTCGAGGGGCAACTGGCGACCTATCGCGGGTGGGAACCGGACAAGCCATGTTATCGGTGTTTCGTCGGTGAGGATCCCGAACGCGCCGAGACGAGTTGCGCGGAGGACGGTGTGCTCGGCCCCGTTACCGGCGTGATCGGCAGTCTGGCCGCGCTGGAAGTGTTGCGTGCGCTCGCTCCGTTCGGCGACAATCCGGCGGGCAAGTTGCTGTTGATCGATCTCCTGGCACTCCGGTTTCGAACGATTCGACTACCGAAGGATCCGGGATGCACATCCTGTGGTAAAAGTCAGACGCCGAAATAAATTCGCTGTCGCATCATGCTGATCTGCGAGCAGAATTGGAAAAATCTCAACTAACGTCCCGCAAAGGGCGACTAGTTGTTCTTTTGCATCGCGGCATTTAACGGTAGTGCTTCGAGCAGGGGGGACTGCGCGTGCGTCCAATTGGGTCATGAATGTGAACAGCGGGGCGCTAAGCCGCGCTCCGTCGTCACGTGCGAACAAACTTGCGCGGACATGGCGGCCCAGCGCGTCCTCGCTACGCATTCGCCTGATCCTCGGCCTCCTCACGGTAGATACCGGGTGCATCGTCGTCAGTTATCTGGCGGCCGCCGGACTACGCGGCGTGTTCGTCGCCAATACCGACTGGATCGTCATTCTCGCAATGCTGATCCCCGTGTTCGTGATAACGACGCTCAACAATGGCAGTTATGCTGCGGTAAATCTGCGTGACCCGTTCAGGTCTGTCGCAAAGGCACTTCAGGGGTACGCGCTCGCGCTATCCGGCGTCATCTTCATCGCGTTCTGCCTGAAGGCGAGCGATACGTTCCCGCGCCTCGTCGTTGCAATGGGATCGGGTTTTGGGATCGTCCTGCTGGCGTTCGGGCGGTTTCTGTTCGTCCGGCATCTACCTACCATCATCGGCGGAAACCCGTTCAGCATCGTATTGCTCTATGATCCGGGCCAGCCGATACCGACCGGCGAGTTCTCCGTGGTAATCGCCTCGGACTCCTATTTCGACCCCGATCGCCACGACCCGGTGATGTACGATCGTCTGGCCCAATCCCTGTCGGGCGCGGACCGGGTGATCGTGGCCTGCAGCCCGGAACGTCGCCTCGCCTGGGCGCAGGCGCTTAAGGGCGCGAATATCCAGAGCGAGATATTCATGCCGGAGCTGAACGCACTGGCACCGCTCGGCATCAGTGCGCATGCACAAATACCGACGGTCATCATCGCAAACGGACCGCTGATGCTGTTCGACCGGTTCGTGAAGCGCTGCTTCGACGTCATCGTCGCCAGCGGCACACTCCTGATGCTGATGCCGATGCTGGTCATGATCGCGATATGGGTAAAGCTCGACTCGCGCGGGCCGGTTTTCTTCAGCCAGACGCGCATCGGACGAAGCAACAAGATGTTCCGGTTGATGAAATTTCGGAGCATGCGCGTCGACGGTTGCGATGGGGCCGGTGCACGCTCGACGTCGCGCGACGACGATCGCGTCACGCGGATCGGCAAGTTCATTCGCAGCACCAGTATCGACGAGCTACCGCAACTTCTGAACGTCCTGAAAGGCGACATGAGCATCGTGGGCCCACGTCCGCACGCGCTTGGATCCCGTGCGGCAGACAAGTTGTTCTGGGAAGTCGACGAGCGATACTGGCATCGCCACGCGGCCAAGCCCGGCCTGACGGGTCTCGCCCAAGTTCGCGGCTACCGCGGCGCAACCGTGTACGAAGACGACCTGCGCAACCGGCTCCAGGCCGATCTCGAATATCTCGAGCACTGGTCGATCTGGCGCGACATCAAGATCATCGTCCTGACCTTCCGCGTCCTGCTGCACCGGAACGCCTTCTGACGTTCCGGTGCGCACGCTGGTAGCTCAGCGCGCGAGCAGGTTCGTCGCGAACTCGCGGACGATTGGTCCGATATCGTCGCGGGCGAGCGCGATCGCCAGATTCGCCTGGATATAACCGGCCTTGTCGCCGCAATCGTACCGCTGGCCGTCGAACGTGAAACCATGGAACGGCTGGTTGCCGATCAACTGCGCCATCGCGTCGGTCAACTGGATCTCGCCGCCCGCGCCCTTCTCCTGCGTCTCCAGGATACGCATCACCTCCGGCTGTAGAATGTAGCGGCCGGGGATCATGAGATTCGAAGGCGCGCTGCCGCGCTTCGGCTTCTCGACCAGGGCAGTCACCTCGGTGAGCCGTCCGTCGATCGCACCCGGCGAAATGATGCCGTATTTGTCGGTTTCCGAATCAGCGACTTCGAGCGCGCCGATCACGTTGCCGCCGACCCTGTTATACGCCTCGACCATCTGCTTCATGAACCCGGGCTTCCCGACCATCAGCTCGTCTGGGAGCAATACGGCAAAGGGCTCGTCGCCGACGATCTCGCGCGCGCACCATACGGCGTGACCGAGACCGAGCGGCTCCTGCTGGCGGACATAGACCGGCGAACCTGGCTTCATACGGATATGACTGATCGCGTCCAGCGACTTGCCGCGCGCGCGCATCGTATCCTCAAGCTCGTACGAGATATCGAAATGATCCTCGAGCGATCCCTTGTTGCGACCGGTCACGAAGATGATCTGCTCGATCCCCGCCTCGAGCGCTTCCTCAACGGCGTACTGAATCAGTGGCTTATCGACGACGGTGAGCATTTCCTTCGGCATGGCCTTCGTAGCCGGAAGGAAGCGCGTGCCCAGTCCGGCGACCGGAAATACGGCCTTGCGCAGCGGCTTAATCGTCATTCGAAGCTCCCTGTAATCTCGCTGGTCCGTCTACCGGCCGGCAGGCATGCGTGCAAATCGATGCAGTCAATTAGCGCGTCATTAAAGCCGTTGGTTTAAGGATGCGCCATGTCAAAGATTCTAGTCATTTTCGGTACGCGTCCAGAAGCGATCAAACTCTTCCCGGTCATCCGTGCGCTCGCTGCGACCCCGGGGCTATCCGTCCGAACCTGCGTCACTGCCCAGCATCGCGGTCTGCTCGACCAGGTCCTTGCGATCGCCGATCTGTCGCCCGACATCGACCTCGACTTGATGGAACCGGGCCAGACGCTCGATCGCCTGACCGCGCGACTGCTTACCGGCCTCGGCGACGTCATGGATGCCGAAAAGCCGGACCTCGTCATGGTGCAGGGTGACACTGCGACCGCGATGACGGGCGCGCTCGCAGCCTATTACCGAAAGGTCCCGGTCGCACATGTCGAGGCGGGACTGCGATCGGGGGACATCTACCATCCCTGGCCGGAAGAGGTGAACCGGCGGATCGTCGCGCCGATCGCCGCGTTGCACTTCGCGCCCACGGAGACGGCGGCGGAGGCACTTCGCCGCGAGACGATCGCGCCCAGCACGATCCACGTCACCGGCAACACGGTGATCGATGCCTTGCACTGGACCGTAGACCGGGTAGCGGCCGATCCCTCGCTGGCGGCGGGTCTCGACGACATTGCCGAACGGTTCGCGGACAAGCGGATCGTGCTGGTTACCACGCATCGACGCGAGAATTTCGGCGACGGCATGGCCGCCATCGCCCGTGCGATCGGACGCATTGCCGCACGGGACGACGTTGCGGTACTGTTCCCCGTCCATCCCAACCCCAATGTCGTCTCGGTCATGGACGAGATTTTGGGCGCCCGCGCGAACGTCGCGCGGATCGAGCCGCTCGACTACCCGCACTTCGTCCGTGCGCTCGGAATGGCGCATATCGTGCTGACCGATTCGGGCGGCGTTCAGGAGGAAGCCCCTGCCCTCGGCAAGCCAGTCCTCGTGATGCGCGAAACGACGGAACGGCCAGAAGGCGTCGCCGCCGGCACCGCGAAACTGATCGGCACCGACGAAGACCGCATCGTTTCCGAAATCTTCACCCTGCTCGACGACATGTCGCGCTATTCCGCCATGGCCCGCGCCCATAACCCGTTCGGGGACGGCCATGCCGCAGTCAAAATCGCAAAGGTCGTCGCGCATGCTGTCGGACTCTAACCTCAACGTCGTCGTCCTCGGGCTTGGCTATATCGGCCTTCCCACCGCGGCCATCATCGCTCGCACCGGTGCGCAGGTGCTCGGCGTCGATGTCACCGAATCGGTCGTTGAGACGGTCAACTCCGGACACGTGCACATTGAGGAGGTCGATCTCGACGGACTGGTATCGGGGGTAGTCGCGCGGGGGACATTGCGCGCCTCGACGGCGATCGAACCCGCCGACGTCTTCGTCATCGCCGTGCCGACGCCGTTCGACGACGATCACGCGCCGAACATCGGCTATGTGCTCGACGCAGCGACGACGATCGCGACCGTGCTGAAGGCCGGTGACACGATCATCCTCGAATCGACCTCGCCCGTCGGCACCACCGAACGAGTCCGCGATCTGCTGGCGACGCTACGCCCCGATTTGCGCGTACCCGGACGGACCGGGGATCAGGCCGACATTGCGATCGCCTATTGCCCGGAGCGCGTGCTGCCCGGCCGCATCCTCGTCGAACTGATCGACAACGACCGTGTCATTGGCGGCATCACGCCGCGGTGCGCGCGCAAGGCACTGACGTTCTACCGTCGGTTCGTCCGCGGAGCGTGTGTCACGACGACCGCGCGGGCGGCGGAGATGACCAAGCTGACCGAAAATGCGTTTCGCGACGTCAACATCGCGTTTGCCAACGAATTGTCATTGATCGCCGACACGATGGGCGTCGACGTGTGGGAAGTCATTCGCCTCGCGAACCGTCACCCCCGCGTCAACATTCTCCAGCCCGGTCCCGGTGTGGGCGGACACTGCATCGCCGTCGATCCGTGGTTCCTGGTCCATGCCGCGCCTGAGCAGACCCCGCTGATCCGCACCGCACGCGAAGTGAACGACGGCAAGACCGATCACGTGATCGCCCAAGTCGCGGCTCTCGTCGAAGCGAAGCCTGACGCTCTGGTGGCGTGCCTAGGGTTGGCGTTCAAGGCGAATATCGACGACTTCCGCGAGAGCCCGGCCGTCAAGGTCGCCGAGGCCGTCGCACGGCAGTTCGGCCACCGCGTGCGGATCGTCGAACCCTATGCACAGACGTTGCCGGCGGCACTCGCCAACACCGGTGCGACGCTGATCGACGTCGATACCGCGATCGAGACGTGCTCGATCATGATCGTGCTCGTCGATCACGACGTGTTCAAATCTATCCCGCTCGAAGAGCGCGCCGACAAGGCCGTGCTGGACACGCGCGGAATCTGGCCCGACCAGCCGCGTGCGCCTTTAGCCTGAGGCGCTAGCGAAGCGGCACGTCTCGGGTTGCGACGACTGGCGGAATGATCGGCCTGCCTGGGGTGGCGGCGATCTGACGCGCGGCGACTTCGAGCATCTCAGCGCGCGCCTTGGACGACGCGTGCGTACGGCTGCGGAACAGGCCACCGTCGATCCTGCCACCCTTTTGCCGCCAAAATGCAGGCGCCGACATCGGATCGTAACCGGCGTTTGCCAGGAGATAGATTCCAAGCAGATCCGCCTGATCCTCGGTTTCGCGGATCAAGCGGCCATTGCGCCCGAGTTCGGCAAGCAACCCACGGTTGATCTTTGCCGCATCCAGCCGATCGCGATGTCGCAGGATGTTGTGCGAGAGTTCGTGCGCGACGACGACCGCGATCTCATCGTCCGTGTATCCATCGAAAAACTTCTCGCCGATCTGTACGACCGATCCGTCTGCGCTCGCGTCCAGACCACTCCCCAGCAGAACTTCGAAGCGTGAGCGGCATCCCGCTACCGGTGTGATCACGACCGGCAAGCGTTGTCCGCCGCGGAGGATCGTCAGCTGCAACGGTTTCGCGATCGGCGACCCGGCGATCGTGGCCTCGGCTGCATCACGGGTCCCGGCTCCTTCCGGGGCATCCATGCCCGGTAGCGGGGGTTGCACGGCGTCGTTGATCGTCACGATCGAATCGTTCGCCCGGACCCCTGCACGTGCTGCGGGTCCGCCCGGCACGACGGCTTCGACGCCGATGGTCGTCTCGAAACCGAACGTCGTGATCGCGACCGTACGCACGGCTGGGCCGTATTGCGTCAGCGCGTGGATTGGCATGCCAATCTGCGGTTGCAGACGATCACAAAGCGCTGCGTTCGCGGTGGTCAACCGATAGGCGATGGTCGCCAGCCGCAGATCCGCGGTCCTGAGTGTTTCGAAAAACGCCGCCGGCGGTGCTTCGGCTGCCGGGGAAGCGGCGGCGGGTAGCGCTACGGTGAGCATCAGGAGCGGCAAAAAGTTCGCGATCATCGGCATCAACATCCCTTAACCAGCGCACGCGGTCGCGTCATGCGTGATGGACGTAAAAACGGTGCGCCGAGCCGCGACTGATTGCGACCAATCGTCGAACGTCGTATGCGAAGTCACGTCCGATCAGCTCTCGTACATCTTCTCCTCCACATCGTTAGCAGTATGATTTCAAAGCTTTTCAAGTCTCGTGGCGTTCCCAAGGCAAGCCCGTCGCATATCCCGAAGGGACGTCGTGTCTACGCGGTAGGTGATATTCACGGCCGAGCGGACCTGCTCGACGAACTGTTAACGTTGATCGAAGCGGACGAAACCGCGCGCGGCGCCGCGGAGACGACGTTGATATTCCTTGGTGATATCGTCGACAGGGGGCCTGCGTCCGCGACCGTGATCGATCGCCTGCGCAGGCTGGCCGCGACCCGTGCAGACGTCCGCTTCCTGCTGGGCAATCACGAGGAGATCTTTCTCGGTGCGCTCGAAGGGGAACCCAAAGCGCTGCGGCTGTTCTGCCGAATCGGCGGACGCGAAACCGTGCTCAGCTACGGCATGGAGGCCGCTGAATACGAGCGGCTGGATTACGAGGAACTCGTACAGCGGCTGGAAGTGCTGGTGCCAGACGAGCACCGTGATTTTCTCGCCAAGTTCGAGGACATGATCGTGATCGGCGACTATGCGTTCGTCCATGCGGGCGTGCGTCCCGACACACCGCTCGATCTGCAGCGGACGACCGACTTGCGCTGGATCCGCGATCCGTTCCTCGACCATCGCTCCACGCTGGAGAAGACGATCGTTCACGGACATACGATGACCGACGAAGTCGAGCGTCGCGGCCACCGTATCGGTATCGATACCGGTGCCTACGCGTCCGGTCGCCTGACGGCATTGGGGATGGAGAACGCTGAAACCTGGTCGCTGCAGACGGGTACGCCGATCAGTGCATGATCGGGCTGGCGCGGACTAACGGTTTTGGCCCAAATATCGGGCATTGCGCAAACTTTGGCTTCACCGCCGAGCCTCGACCGCTATACTGATGTTGCGGTGGTGTGTGTTGCACTGCGGCAACAGTCCGAAAAGCTTCGTACTGTTTCAGCGACCTCGGTTGCCTGGGAAGCGGTTTTATGCCATTGCCTGAGGTGACGAGCACAAAGGGAGTTCATCATGCGTCTTGGGAAGTATATCCTGACCGCAGCAGCAGCCACGATGGCAGTTGCTCCGGCCATGGCAGCACCGGCAAATCTGTCGGTTGCTAAGTCGGTTCGTACCGGTTCGGTTTCGGGCAAGAAGAACGAACTCGCTGGCGGCGGCATCATCGTTGCGGTTCTCGCAGCGGCTGCAGTCGTTGCCGGTATCGTTATCGTTGCTGACAACGACGACGATTCGGACAGCAACTAAGTCTTACGACTTGGTTCGAGAAAATAGCGGTCTTCGGGCCGCTATTTTTTTGCCTGCCGTACAGGTGATCTTAAATTTCGAGAGACTGAAAGGGCAGCGTCCGTTCGGGTCCTCACTAGAAGCGATTTCCCGCCTGAGCTGGACCGTCACCCCCTATAACGGGCCTATCCCGTCGAGGTCAGCGCAGCGCTGTACCGGTGTCCGCACCCCATCCCGTGCCGAAGACCGATACCGTCGTTTTGCCGGTAGGATAACGAAAGCGTCTCCGACTCAATAGAGATCGCCGTCGAGATGCAGGACCTGAGTCTCCTCATATCCAAAGCAAGCGCCAAACAAAAAACGCGCCCGGCGGCGAACCGAGGCGCGTTTTGCGTTCTTAAAGTCCGAGGCGGGCGAGCTCGTATCGATAACGCCCGGCCGTCGCGGCAATTACGGCTGAGGCTGACCCGGGGCGCCACCGGGAACGCCGCCAGGGGCACCGCGGCTCATCTGAGCCTGCGCCTGCATCTGCTGAACGACGCTCTGCGGGAGAAAATCGAGCAATTCGACGTCGAACACGAGCGTCGAATTCGCCGGGATCGGCCCCGTTGCCTTGTCACCGTAACCAAGCGACGACTTCAGCCAGAAGCGATATTTCGAGCCCTTGGGCATCAGCTTGAGCGCTTCCGAGAAGCCGGGCACGACACCCGTGACCGGCATCGGCGTAGGCTGCTGCGACTTGTCGAAGGTCGTGCCGTTGAGCAACTTGCCTTCGTAATTGACCAGCGCGACATCTGCATCGGTCGGCTTGGCCGCGTTCGGCTTGCCCGGCGCGATCACCTTGTACTGCAAGCCCGAGGCCGTAACCATCACGCCGCGAGCCCGCGCGTTGCGCGCCAAGGGGTCATCGCCCTGCCGGGCAAGCGCGACGGCCGCGACCAGCGCGAGCGCAATGCCGATCCAGAGATAAACGAGGTAGCTGCGCTTTACAGGCTGCAGCGGCACTGCGGTGATCGACATCGAATCAGGGCCCCGGTCATCTGGTCACGCCGGGGCGCCGCGCGTGCCGTGGAAAATATACCGGAGCCAATGAGCACCGGAGTTTCGGCCCGATCCGATCATCGGATACGGGCCGAGGCTAGGTTTAGCGTGCGCCGTCGCGCTCGGCGCGCTTGCGGTCGAGCTTGCGCGAACGACGGATCGCTGCTGCACGCTCGCGTGCACGCTTCTCCGACGGCTTCTCATAGTGACGGCGCAACTTCATCTCGCGATACACGCCCTCGCGCTGCAGCTTCTTCTTAAGCGCGCGAAGGGCCTGGTCGACGTTGTTGTCGCGTACGATGATCTGCATAAACCCGTTAAGCTCCGGTCGAATAGATTTTTGCCGTCGCGAACTGGTCCGCGCCGCATGAACTGGGTGCCCTATCAGGGCACTGCCCGTGTTTCAAGCCAAAGTGCTGGCGCCGAACGCACGGGCGAGGTCATCTACTGGCAACCGGCGTGACGGCTTTGCGAGAGGGCCCAAGCGTCGCTAAGAGCAGCGAATGACCCGTACTCCCCTGACACTCTATAACAGCCTCACGCGGCAGCTCGAGACCTTTCGACCGACCGATCCCACCGATGTCGGGCTCTACACCTGCGGGCCGACCGTGTATAACTATCAGCACATCGGCAACATGCGCGCCTTCCTGTTCGCCGACACGCTGGGCCGCGTGCTTCGCTGGAAGGGGTGGCCGACGACCCATATCATCAACATTACCGATGTCGGGCACCTGACGTCCGACGCCGATATCGGCGACGACAAGATGGAGAAGGCCGCCGCCGTGCAAGGGCGTTCGATCTGGGAGATCGCGGCCTATTATACCGACGTGTTCAAACGCGATGTCGCTCGCCTGAACATCGTGCCCCCGGCACGATGGGCGGTCGCCACGGATCATATCGCCGAGATGATCGCGTTCGCCGAGAAGATCGCGCCTGAGCACTGCTATGTTCTGGAAAACGGCCTGTATTTCGACGTGACGACGGTGCCCGACTACGGGCGTCTGGCGCGTGCGGGCAACGATGATGTGGAAAGCCGGATCGAACCGGTCGCAGGCAAGCGCAACCCGCAGGATTTCGCGATCTGGCGAACGTCCGCACCTGGCGAGAACCGTCAGATGGAGTGGGACTCGCCCTGGGGTCGCGGTGCCCCCGGCTGGCACCTCGAATGTTCGGTGATGAGCAAGCATTATCTAGGCGCGCATTTCGACATCCACACCGGCGGCATCGATCACCGCGAGATCCACCATCCCAACGAGATCGCGCAGAACCAGGCGCATTGCGATTGCGCGGACACCGGCGCGACGGTCTGGATGCACAACAACTTCCTGGTCGAGCGCGCGGGCAAGATGTCCAAATCGACCGGTCAGTTCACGACGATGCAGACGATCGTGGATCGCGGCTTCCATCCCCTCGCCTACCGGTTGATGTGCCTCCAGGCGCAGTACCGTAGCGAACTCGAATTCTCGTGGGAGAATCTGGCGGCCGCGGCCATTCGCCTGAAGCGCATGGTGCAGGCGGTAGAAACGCTGCGCGCTCGCGAGCCCGGCGGCCCGTCGGGTAGCGCGCATGCCTATGCCGACCGGCTGGAGGAGGCGGTTTCGGACGATCTCGCCACGCCGCGCGCGCTGCCGATCCTCGACGAACTGCTCGCGGACAAGCGGGTCGCGCCCGCGGACCGGGTCGCTGCGCTGGACGATTTCGACGCGGTGCTGGGGCTGGAGCTGGCGACGATCAGCCGCGAGGACCTGCGGATCCGGCCGATCTCGGCGACGATCGGCGAGGATATGATCGCAGCACGGTTAAAGGATCGCCGCGACGCGCGCGCTGCGAAAGATTTCAAGCGGTCGGATGCGATCCGCGACGAACTCGCGGCCTCGGGCGTCGAGGTGATGGACGGCGACTCGCTCGGGTGGGACTGGAAGATCGCGCTTTAACCGCTTCTCGAAGCGCACGCTTCACCGTGAGCCAGAGCAATGTCCGCATCGCTTCGTCACCCAAGGCTTATCCGGCGGCTATTGCTCCGAACGAAGAATGAGGCGGCGTTCGGGCGACGGTCCGTTCGTTCTTGTTCTCCCGCGAAGGCGGGAGCCCAGTCTGGGTCCCCGCCTTCGCGGGGAAACATTCTACCTCGTCTCCAGAGGATGCGGGCCGACTGGTTCTGAGGTTCGCTGCTCCTTAGTTCGCAGGTGTTCGAATGAGCGGCACCCTGGATGCCGGAACAGTCCTGACTGCGAAAGCCGGTCGACTTGACATGCCTCGCGGTACGCCGATGTTCGCACCATGAAAGCCGTCCTGCCAGCCGCCGCCCGCCCGCTCCTCGAATCGCATCTGCCCGCGGACCTCGATGCCGCATGGTTCGTCAAACCCGCGGAGGCCAACGCGATGATCGCCGATGCGGATATCGCCTGGGTAGACATGCAGCCGACCGAACTCGTCGCCGACGCGATCCGCCATGCGGGGCCGAACCTCAAATGGGTCTCGACGATCTATGCCGGGCTCGACGCGTTCCCGCTCGATACACTGCGCGAGAACGGCGTCATGCTGACGAACGGTGCCGGCATCAACGCCGTCGCGGTCGCGGAATATGCGGTGATGGCGGTACTCGTCGCCGCCAAGCGCTTCGATACCGTCGTCCGCGCGCAGGACCGACATGAATGGCTGAAGGACGCGCCCGGAAAGATCGAACTGGCCGGCACCAAGGCCTTGATCATTGGCTATGGCACGATCGGCAGGATGATCGGTGACCGATTGGCCGCGTTCGGGGTCGAGATCGCTGGCGTCACGCGCACCGGCCGCGATGGCACGATCACGCCCGACGCCTGGCGCGACCGGCTCGACGCGTTCGACTGGGTAATCCTCGCCGCGCCCTCGACAAACGCGACGCACGCGATGATCGGTCGCGAAGAGTTACAGCGGATGAAGCCGTCCGCCTGGCTGATCAACATCGCGCGCGGCGACATGATCGACGACGAGGCGCTGATCGCGGCTCTGACAGACGGTTCGATTGCCGGAGCCGTGCTCGATCCGACCAGCCCGGAGCCCCTGCCCGCGAATCATTCGCTTTGGTCGGCACCCAACGCGATCGTAACGATGCACCTGTCGGGCCGTAGCCAATCAACGATGTTCGCTCGAGGGGCGACGCTGTTCCTCGACAACCTTGCGGCATTCCTCGCCGGTCGCCCGATGAAGAACGTCGCCGATCTCGACGCGGGTTACTGACCGGTCCGGGTCGTGACCGGACGGGGGCTGCGATTGTAGCTCTTGATCCCGCGGCGACGAAGTTTGTCGGCGCGGCGACGACGCGAGTACATGATCAGGATCGGTACGCCGACCAAGATGCCCCCGCCGATAATCGAGAGTGCGATGATGATACGCATTGGCATGTCCATATGGCCACCATGCCGATTGGACAGCGAAGACGCCATATATTTTTAAATCCAGGGTGAATGGATTTATCGCCCACATCCGGTTGAACTGACCTGCGCAGCATTTGCCCGCTGCCAGCCAAGCTTTACTTCGTTGCGCAAAAAGGTGTTTTCGCGCATTGCGAGCGCCACAATTCACCAATCGGACGACATGATATGGCCGCGAACTGGGCCCCCGACAGCTGGACGCGTCACGAAGCACGGCAGCTTCCCAACTATCCCGACGCAGCAGCGCTGACGGTCGCGACCGACCAGCTCGCGACCTTCCCGCCGCTGGTCTTTGCCGGCGAAGCACGCAACCTGACCGCCTCGCTGGCTGAGGTCGCGGCCGGCAAGGCGTTCCTGCTCCAAGGCGGCGATTGTGCCGAGAGCTTTGCCGAGCATAGCGCGAACAACATCCGCGACACGTTCCGCGTCATCCTTCAGATGGCCGTCGTCCTGACGTTCGCCTCGAAGCTCCCGGTCGTGAAGCTCGGCCGCATGGCCGGCCAGTTCGCCAAGCCACGATCGACCGATACCGAGACCATCGGCGGCATCGAGTTGCCGTCGTACCGCGGCGACAACGTCAACGATATCGCCTTTACCGCCGAATCGCGCGCGCCCGATCCGCAGCGGATGATCCGCGCCTATTCGCAGTCGGCAGCGACGCTCAACCTGCTGCGCGCGTTCGCGCAAGGTGGGTATGCGAATTTGCATCAGGTCCACCGCTGGACGCACGACTTCATGGGCCGCAGCCCCTGGTCCAAGAAATATGCCGAGACGGCGGACCGGATCGGCGAGGCACTGGAGTTCATGGCCGCCTGCGGGATCGATCCGGAGACCGTGCCGCAACTCGCGCAGACGCATTTCTATACCAGCCACGAGGCGCTGCTGCTCCAATACGAGCAGGCACTGACCCGGCAGGATTCACTGACCGGCGACTGGTACGACACCAGCGCGCACTTCCTGTGGATCGGCGATCGCACCCGCTTCGAAGGGTCGAGCCACGTCGAATATCTGCGTGGCATCGGCAACCCGATCGGCATCAAGTGCGGCCCGAGCCTCGAGCCCGACGCGCTGCTGCGAATGCTGGACACGCTCAACCCCGGCCGCATCCCCGGCCGGATGACCCTGATCACGCGCTATGGCTATGACAAGATCGAGGCCAATCTGCCCCGCCTCGTCCGCGCCGTGACGCGTGAAGGCCATCCAGTGGTGTGGAGCTGCGACCCGATGCACGGCAACGTCGTCAAGGCTGCCAACGGCTACAAGACGCGGCCGTTCGACCGCATCCTCGCCGAGGTCCGCGGCTTCTTCGCGGTTCACCGTGCGGAGGGCACGCATGCCGGTGGCATCCATGCCGAAATGACCGGGCAGAACGTGACCGAGTGCACCGGCGGCGCCGTCGACGTCACCGAGCAGTCGCTGGCGGATCGCTACCACACGCACTGCGACCCACGCCTCAACGCCAGCCAGAGCCTTGAGCTCGCCTTCCTGCTGGCCGAGATGCTCAACGAAGAAATGGCCGAGCGCAAGAAGGTCGCCGCCTGATAAAATACTTCGGGCGTCCAAGGAATGTTCGGCAACCGTCTTGACGACGGCCACCCCATTCCGTAGACGCCCGCATCTGCTAACGGCCCCTTCGTCTAGCGGTTAGGACGACGCCCTCTCACGGCGTAAGCACGAGTTCGATTCTCGTAGGGGTCACCAGCTTTCGCAAATATTTAGCGCAACGCATTTTAGATGACCTAAGGGCATCCATTAGAATTTCCCGGTATCCGTTTACGCTGCAACCCTGTGGCACGATTGTAGACGGCTTACATGCGACCCGTTTTGGCCGCTGCATACCGTCGTTCCGAAAAATTGCACAGGGTCGCGCTGGCCAATGGCAGCGTCCCCGCCACCGGAAACGAGCGCTTGGAAAGGCCAATGCTCAGCATTTTTTCAGCCATAATATTGGCGCAGCCTATTAATAACTAAAATTCAAATATCGAATAAAACTGCGACTATTTCGTGCAAGAGCGCGGCATTCTACAATGTTACCTCAATTGCAAACCCCGTAGCCTAGCGATATTTCTGACAAAACCCGCGAGATTTGTAGGAAATGTTACAATCGTGTTCGAACATGTACATGTGCTGCTACAATATAAAATAGCTCGATTGAGATTGTGTGCCAATACGCCAGTGCGAGCCGGAAATTGGCGGGGCTGGGTTTGGGAGGATTGCCTGTTGGCGCTTCGGCGCTGCGATCACCGCGATAATGCTTGTAGATTTGACGATGCACCGGACGCCGGTGCGCTACCCCCAACCCCAGCCTACTGAAGCCGGGACGGGTTACCTACCTTGCCCGACCCGGTACCTGATGTTTCGCGGCGCGAGCCTCCCGACAGATATGGCCGGCGCAGCGACCAGTTTACGATCCACGCGCTCATTGCATTGTAGATGAATAGGGTCGGGAAAGCGGGCGGGACGCCACTTGCCCCAGCCAGACGCTTTCACAGTAGCCCGGATCCGCAGACGCCAGTCCGGTGCAGGGCCGCGCCCGATCGGAGAGGTCGGCGGTCCATACCTTGGGCTAGAGAACTAAGGCATGATCGTGATTCGCGCGCCACGCGACTACCTCGGCCCGCCATGACGGCCCACTGCTCAAATCCCTGATCGGCTTGGTAAAGCCGGTCGCCCCCGTAATCAGCGCCAGCGTCACTAAGGTGGCGCAGATGCGACGGAAATAGGCGTCCTCCCTCATCGCAATCGCTACCAACGACAGCGTCAGCAGCACCAGTGGCAGGAAGTTGTAGCGTTCTCCTGCGTCTACGCTGAACCATTCGTGCGGATCCGTGGCAATCATGCCGCCGCCGAACGATGCCCCGCCGATCGCTAGCCCCGAGAGTAGCAGCCAGATCGCCGGATCGCGCCGGTCGCGGCGACTACGCAGCGCAAAAGCTATAAGCGCCCCGAAATACGCGATTGATGCCGCCACCGTCGCCCACCAGCCGATGCCCCCCTCACTGTACGAAGTGTAGGTTATGTCCCCGAGCCGGTTGGCCGTCCCGGAGCTGAGATAGGGCAACGCGGCAAGCCGCACGAACATCACCGCTGCGAGTACTGCGGGATCGAGGAACGCGCCGCGCACCGGGCTGGGGGTAAAGAACACGAACAGTTGCAGCGCGGCACCGATTGTGAAGGCGGCGGTCTGCGCAAGGCGGCCACGATCACGCTCGACAAGCGTGCGCAGAGCGAAGAACGGCAACAGCACGATCGCGCCCGGGCCGCACAGAGGCGCGACGAAAAGCACCGTCCAATAGCTGATCCTCGTACCCCGCTGACGCGGCACCTCGAACGCCAGGATTAGCCCCGCGCACAGAGCGAGGTGGAACTGAATGTGCAGCACGTTCAGAAAAACTTCTTCGGTCATCGGGCTAATCGCCACGATTAACAGCGCACTGAGCACCGCCCAACGATTCCCAAGCCAGAACGTGCGACCCGTGAGGATCAGCGCCGCGGGGAACAGCTGGAACAGCAGCGCGGTGACCATCGTCGAATACGGCGCAAATTCGAGCGGCAGTACTCCGCCACGCACGAGGCGGGCGGCGAGCAGAGTGGCCGCATTTGCACCGACGTTTAGATAACCGCCGAACGACCGCAGAAGAGCCTCAATCGCGGGCCGGTGCCACGCGAAGGCGAGGAAGATATTGCCTTCCTCTCCAAGGAAGCGCCCCTGCACCCAGGCGAGCGGCAGACGCAAGATCACCAGCAGCGCGAAGCCGATAAGAAGCGCGAGCCGCTGCCGCACGCTGAACACCCGAGCGGCGCCAACGGCATCGTCGGCCCCCCGCTGCGCACTGGCCCACCGCCTAAGGCGCTCCGGCCGTTTAGGCTCGGACGAATCATTGCTCATCCGCTAACGATAGCCGGACGCGTGCGAGGGTGTCGATAATCATGCGGCTCGAGTAACACCGTCCTAGCAAGGCCGCCGCGCTGATTGCTTATATCGATTATGCTAGCGGAGACCCTTTCCGGCACCGGCCCCTCATGCCGCCCTCCCCGACACAACTCGCACCGGCGCGCATCAGCCCCTCCGCCACGAGTTCGTGGTCACCGCGACCGCCAGCGCTACGGAGAAACCAGTAATGAACCAGCTCGGAGGATGGCGGTGCCTTTGGATCGTGGCGTCGGCACTGTGGAGGGCATTCGCGCTGCCGACGATCGGTTCGGTGACCCGCTCTCGTCCGAGGTCGGCGACGATCTGCTGACAGGTGCCCCGCTCGAAAACCTCCAGGCATCGCGCGAAGCGATCCGAGCCCGCGCAGCCGGTCAATGTCTCCCCGCCTCGATCGCAATGGATAACGTCTAGAAGACCGGCAACCCCTTCGACGCGTACGATACCAGGCAGGAGGATCAGAGCTATCGGCCGAACCGTTAGGCTACCCTGCCCTCCCGGCGGGGTTCCAACTCGACCAGCAGGCGGGCCCAGCTAAGCCGGTGCGGTACATGCGCCTGACGACGAACCGCGTCACCTGGGGTTGGCTCGGCTTACCCGCCTCGAGCGGCCCGAACACCCCCCTGATCCGGGTTAAGCGGCCCTTCCTGTTCTTTTCGTTTTTGCATCGACGATGCTGATAATGCTTGGAATAATCGTCGCAGGCATCTGTGACCGCGTAGGGCCCGGCCAGCGCGCCATAACCCTCCCTCGCGAGTTCGTCGAACCAACTCCGCGCCACGGCCTGCGCCTGGAAAACGACAGGACGTCCATACCGTTCGCGTCTCGCGTCTCGCGCCTCGTCGGCGGCGCCCAACTTCTTATCAGTATATCGACCGACGTCATAGGTTCGGGCCAACCAGAAGCCGCCCTGGATCGCTTATAATATTCAATGTGATGCCCGCTCTCGATCACCCGGCGGTATAGCTTTTTGCGGACATCCAGCCGGTCACGGGCGGCGCGATTGCCGAGCCTCGTAGGGTTCATAAGCTTTTTCCAGCTATCCCGGACAACGGCTTCGCGCCGGTTCCTGTCCTTGCTGACCCGGCGAGTGACGCGTCATGGCATGCTGAAGCTGCACATCCTCGACTACCGCGCGTACGCTCGACGGCGGCGCAGACCCGGCTGAGGGCACCCCCTAGCAACGCCGCCAGAGCTGGCTAGGAGCCGTCGGTCCGCGATGCGGTACCCGACAGCCCCTGACCGTCGCCTAGCTGATGTGCACGGTCTTCGTGACGAGGTGCGCAGCGACACCCTCCGGGCCATCCTCGGAGCCATGGCCGCTGTCCTTCATCCCGCCGAACGGGCTGTCCGGGTAGCTCAGGCGAACGTTGTTGATCGCGATCATTCCCGCCTCGATCGCATCACCGAGGATGTTCTGGCGTCGCCCGTTCTCGGTGAAGCAATAGGCGGCAAGGCCGAACGGCAAGCGGTTGGCCTCGGTGATCGCCTCCTCGTCGCTGCCGAAGCGGCTGAGCAGGGCCAGCGGCCCGAACGGCTCCTCGTTCATTGCCCGCGCCGTGAGCGGGACTTCGGACAGGACCGTCGGCTGGAAGAAGAAACCGCCCTCCCCGCCACGCTCGCCACCGGCCAGCAGCGTGGCACCGGCAGCCGTCGCGTCACCGACAAGATCGGCAATCGCGTCCGGGCGACGGGAATTCGCCATCGGGCCCATCTGGCTCGCGGCATCCATGCCGTCGCCGACCTTCAACCGGCGCGTGCGCTCGGCAAAGCCTGCGGCGAAACGGTCGTAGATCCCGTCCTGGACGTGGAACCGCGTGGGGGCGACGCAGACTTGTCCGGCGTTGCGGAATTTATGCGCGACCAGCGTATCGAGCGTCTTGTCGAGGTCGCAGTCGTCGAAAACCAGGACCGGGCCATGTCCGCCCAACTCCATGGTGGTCCGCATCATCGTGTCGGCGGCAAGCTTCATCAGCGCCTTCCCGACCGGAACCGAGCCGGTAAAACTCAGCTTGCGGGTGATCGGCGATGCGAGCAGGCGCCGCGACACCATGTCGGGAACGCCGAACACGCATTGGGCGACGTCGCCGGGAAGCCCTGCGTCCTGGAAGCAGCGCAATACCTCGACCGCACTGCCCGCGGTCTCCTCCGATGGCTTGATGATGATCGAGCAGCCGGCGGCGACGGCGGGCGCGATCTTGCGCACGACGTTCATGATCGGGAAGTTCCACGCGCAAAAGGCCGCGACCGGTCCGACCGGCTGATGCAGTACCATGCTGCGGCTACCCGAGGGCCGGGGCAGGACGCGACCATAGATACGCTGCGCTTCGCCGGCGTGGAATTCGAGCAACGACGCGGCGAAAGCGACCTCGCCCTTTGCTTCGGCAAGAATCTTGCCCTGCTCCAGCGTCGCGATGCGCGCGATATGGTCGCCGCGTTCGCGCAGCAACTGGGCGGTACGGACGAGCACTGCAGCGCGTTTTTCGGGAGGGGTGGCACGCCACGCGATAAAGCCGCGCTCGGTCGCTTCCAAAGCACGATCCAGATCCGCGACGCTCGCGAGCGGCAAGGCAGCCTGCCCCGCCCCCGTCGCGGGGTTGACGACGTCCTGCGTATCGCGGCCCTCCGCCCCCAGCCATTCGCCGGCGATGTAGAGGCCAAGCTTGGTATCGTAGGTCGTGGTCATCGATAGTCTCCTTGAGCGAACTGCGTCAGCAGTCCCGATCTGCAGCACGTCGCACGGGCTCGCATCAATGAGCCGGCGGCGCGGCGGCGGTTGGTTATGGTCATGACAGGACCGGCAAACCCTACCCGAGCGAAAGGCTGTCTTATGCTGGCCGTGGCACCCTTCGACGGCATGACGGCCCGCCGCAAATCAGGCGGCGTCGCGGTGGCGTAGGCATGCCAGGGCAAAGACGTAGGAGAGGGAATGGTGATGCATACCAACGTGAAAACGGCCAGTCAGACGACTACGCGCATACCATACGTCGTTTCGGGATGCCGGTGTTTCAAGAAAAACTTCGCCTGGCGGCGGCAGAAACATGGTCTGCGCGGATCCCCATCACCGCAGGGCGCATCGACGCCATGCTCGCCCGCGCCTGCCCCCGTAGGCCGCGGGCCGCTGATATGCTCGTATCAAGGGCGTTTCTGAAATTGGACGCCGCAATGGCGAAGGCGCGGCCAGATCCTGAAATCGCCGCTCCTTGGGGACTGAAGACATGGGCGAGGTCAGCGTGTTCCTCGCCCCGTTGCCAGACAATTTTAGACCAGGCGGCTCTGCTTGACCGCAGCTTCGATGAAGCTGGCGAACAGCGGATGCGGGTCGAAGGGCTTGGACTTCAGTTCCGGGTGGAACTGCACACCGACGAACCAGGGGTGGTCGGGGCGTTCAACGATCTCCGGGAGCGTGCCGTCGGGTGACATGCCCGAAAAGACCAGCCCGCCCTGTTCGAGCGCTTCCTTGTACCCCGTGTTGACCTCGTAGCGATGACGATGCCGTTCCGAGATGTCGGTGCCGCCGTAGATCGAGGCGACGACGCTGTTGCCGTCGAGCTTCGCGTCATACGCGCCGAGCCGCATCGTGCCGCCGAGGTCGCCCTCGGCCGCGCGGGTTTCGAGGCCTTCGCGGCCCATCCATTCGGTGATCATGCCGACCACCGGTTCGTCGGTCGGGCCGAACTCGGTCGACGACGCATTGGGGATACCAGCAAGATCGCGCGCGCCCTCGACGCAGGCCATCTGCATGCCGAAGCAAATGCCGAAATACGGAATCTTCCGCTCGCGCGCGAACTTGACCGAAGCGATCTTGCCCTCCGCACCGCGCTCCCCGAACGCGCCGGGGACGAGGATCGCGTCGCACGGCTCGAGCTGTCCCGCGATGTCGCTCTCGGCGTTCTCGAACAGTTCGGCGTCGATCCAGCGGACGTTGACCTTCACGCGATTCGCGATGCCGCCGTGAACCAAAGCCTCGTTCAGCGACTTGTACGCATCCTGGAGACCGACATATTTGCCGACCACGCCGATCGTGACTTCGCCCTGCGGGTTGGTCAGGCGGTCCATGATCTCGGTCCAGCGCGACAGGTCCGGAGCCTCGGCAGGTTCGATCCCGAAGGCGCGGAGCACTTCGATGTCGAGACCTTCGCCGTGATACTGGAGCGGCACCGCGTAGATGCTCTTCGCATCGAGCGCGGGGATGACGGCGCTGGCGGGGACGTTGCAGAACAGCGCGATCTTGGCGCGCTCCGATGGCGGCAGCGGGTGCTCGCAGCGGCAGACGAGCACGTCGGGCTGGACGCCCAGCGCAGCGAGTTCGCGGACCGAATGCTGGGTCGGCTTGGTCTTCAGCTCGCCCGCAGCCGCGATGTACGGCACCAGCGTGACGTGGATGCTGATCGCGTTGCCGCGACCTTCCTCGTTCTTGAGCTGGCGAATCGCCTCGATGAACGGGAGCGATTCGATATCGCCGACGGTGCCGCCGATCTCGCAGAGGATGAAATCGATGCCGTCGGTTTCGGCGCGGGCGAATGCCTTGATCGCGTCGGTGACGTGCGGGATGACCTGCACGGTCGCACCGAGATAATCGCCACGACGCTCGCGCGTGATGATCTGCTGATAGATGCGGCCCGACGTGACGTTGTCCGACTGGCGCGAGGGAACGCCGGTAAAGCGCTCGTAATGGCCAAGGTCGAGATCGGTCTCGGCGCCGTCGTCGGTGACGTAGACCTCGCCGTGCTGATACGGCGACATCGTGCCGGGATCGACGTTCAGATACGGATCGAACTTCCGAATCCTGACGGTATACCCGCGCGCCTGGAGGAGAGCGGCAAGCGATGCCGCCATGAGACCTTTACCGAGCGACGAAACCACGCCCCCGGTTATGAAAATGTACCGAGCCATGGGAAGAGTCTCGTAGCGTGTGTTGGGGACGAACGACAAGACCCCCGCGGATCACGCAGGGGCCTTTTATCGGCGAATGGAGTGTTTAGTTGGCTAGCGGGACCGCGCCGTTATCGGCCGGCTTGGTCGTGCCAGCCGGTACGCCAGCGTTCTCAGCGCCACCGGCGAACGGTGCCGCGTCACCCTTGGGCTGCGCGGTCGGAACGGCCGTTGCCGCCGCCGGAGTGCGCGCGAGCGACGTATCGATCGTGGTCGTCCGGTGATTCGCCGCGAGGACCGCGAGCAGGATCGAGAACAGCACGAACATCGTCGCAAGGACGCCAGTCGCGCGGGTCAGGAAATCGGCCGCACCGCGCGCCGACATCAGGCCCGACGGGCTGCCGCCCATGCCAAGGCCGCCGCCTTCCGACCGCTGCATGAGGATCACCGTGACGAGGGCGGCCGCGATGATCGCGTGGATGACAAGCAGAAAGGCGAACATTGCGCGGAAGACCCCGGAACTTTTGCGAAGGCGGGCACATAGGCGACCCGGCGGCCGCGATCAACCGGGCGATCACCGGAACGGGGCCACGTCATATCGCATCATCACGGCCAACAGGCGGAAACAAGCCGCACATGCGGGCGTTGAGCCCCCGTAATGAAGTCCTGCACAGCGTCTGGTGCCGGGCATTTTCAGATGGCGGATCAATGCTGTGGCATCAATGGCAGCCAATACCTTATCGACCTGGATGACCGCATTGGTCGATTACGTCCGCTCGGGTGAACCCGATCTGACCAATCGACAAATGGCGCTACTCTTGCTCGTCTATCTCAAACCGGGCCCCCACACGGTGCGTGGGCTGGCGCGCGCGCTGAACGTATCGAAGCCGGTCGTCACGCGCGCCTTGAACAGATTGGGTGCCCTCGGCTATCTGCGCCGGCAACGCGACGATAGCGACAAGCGCAACATCTTCGTCGCGCGCACGACCGAAGGGGCAGATTTTCTTGAAGAGTTCGGGCAATTCATCGGCGACGGCCCCGCCCCCGCTGGCTCCAACGGGCGCGCTGCCGCTCACGCTTGAGCCTTTTGACGATCAGGCCCGCACCAGCTTTGCGCTGACGGGCCGTTCGGTCGAGCTCGACCCGCGAACCCATGCCGTTCGCCGCGATATCGCCGACATTCGCCTCGCCGAATACGTATTCGCTCCACACTATGCCGTGCCGATGATACGGCCCGTGGCACGCACAGCTTTGTTGCGCAGCGGACGAGACGAGACGAGCGATACGATGGTCGACCTCAATCCTGGCGACAGTTTCGAAGTGCTGGAAATTGCCGGCGTTTCTGCGTGGGGCGTTGCGCGTCCTAGTGGCCTCGTCGGCTACGTCGCGGCCGAAGCGCTCGACCTTTCGGCAACGGACGCCGCATGACCAGCGTCTTCATCGATGGCGCCGTCGGCACCACGGGTCTCGAGATCCGCGAGCGGCTTGCCGGGCGAAGCGATATTTCGATCGCCCTGCTCGCCGAAGAGCGCCGGAAGGATCCAGCGGCCCGGCGCGAGGCGCTGAACGATGCCGATTTCGTGATCCTCTGCCTGCCGGATGACGCTTCGCGTGAGGCAGTGTCGCTGATCGACAATGCACGCACCCGTGTGATCGATGCGTCGAGCGCACACCGGGTCGCTGCCGGCTGGACCTATGGCTTCCCCGAACTGCCCGGCCAGGCCGAAAAGGTTGCGACCGCGATGCGCGTGTCGAATCCAGGCTGCTATCCTACCGGATTCCTCGCGCTCGTCGCGCCTCTGGTCGCGGCTGGTGTCATCCCCGCCGACCTGCCGCTGAGCGTCAACGCGACCTCGGGCTACTCAGGCGGCGGCAAGGCAATGATCACGGCGTTCGAGAATGGTGAGCCCGCGACGGCCTTCCGCGCCTACGCGCTAGGCCTTGCGCACAAGCATATCGCAGAGATGGTGCAGCACGCAGGCCTCACGCACGCGCCGATCTTCGCCCCTGCCGTCGCTAATACCTATCGCGGGATGGTCGTCGAAGTGCCGTTGCACCTCCACACCTTGCCCGGCCGCCCAACGCTCGCGGTACTTGAAGAAATCCTGCGCACTGCGTTCGACGGCTCGACGCTCGTCTCGATTGCCCCCGGCGATATCGGCTCGGTTGATATCGAGGAGAATGCTGGCACCGATCGGCTGACGCTGCGGGTCTGCGGCAACGACGCGGTCGGCCATGCGCGGCTGATCGCGACGCTGGACAATCTGGGCAAGGGCGCCGGCGGCGCAGCGGTCCAGAACCTCAACATCATGGCCGGGGTCGATCCCGTAGCCGGCCTAGTTTTCTAGGACCGGCGTTCTTCGCCCGGTCCGTCGCCAAATCCAGGAGCTTTCATGCACCGTAATCCCGTAGCCAAGCTGCTCCTGTTCGGCGCGACCGGCGATCTTGCACAGCGCATGCTGCTGCCGTCGCTCTATGGCCTGCACGCCGACGGGTTGTTGCCCGAGGAACTGACGATCACCGGCGCCGCGCGTCACGAGCATGACGACAAGGATTATCGCAAGTTCGCCAAGAAGGCGCTCGACGAGTTCCTGCCCGAGGATCGCAAGGACGAGAGCGCCATCGGGACGTTCCTCGACCGCATCTTCTACCAGCCGACCGACCTGTCCGATCCGGCGAGCTTCCAGCCGCTGGCGGACAAGATCGGCGATATTTCCGGCGGGCTGGCGATTTACCTGTCGACCGCGCCATCGCTGTTCGAAGCTGCGATCGAGGGGCTGCACAAGGTCGGACTAGCCGGTGAGACGGTGCGCGTCGGGCTCGAGAAGCCACTTGGCTACGACCTGGAGACCAGCCGCGAGATCAACGATGCGGTGGCGAAGGCTTTCCCCGAGGATCGGACCTACCGGATCGATCATTATCTCGGCAAGGAAACCGTCCAGAACATCCTCGCGTTGCGCTTTGGCAACTCGTTCTTCGAGCCTGTGTGGAATGCGCAGGGCATCGACAACGTCCAGATCACGATCTCCGAAACGGTCGGGCTGGAAGATCGCGCGGGCTATTACGAGACGGCGGGTGCACTGCGCGACATGGTCGCCAACCACATGTTGCAGCTGCTCGCGCTGATCGCGATGGAGCCGCCTGCACGGTTTGAGGGCACCGATGTCCGCGACGAAAAGTCGAAGGTTTTTCGGTCGTTGCGGCTGATCAAGCCCGAGGAAGTGCCGCACGTCACGGTGACGGGGCAATATGCCGACGGCGCGGTGAAGGGGAAGATCGTCAAGAGCTACTCCGACGAACTGGGGAAGCCGTCGACCACAGAGACGTTCGTCGCGATCAAGGCGCATGTCGACAATTGGCGCTGGCAGGGCGTGCCGTTCTACCTGCGCACCGGCAAGCGCATGGCGACGCGCCGCAGCGAGATCGCGATCCAGTTCAAGGCCGTGCCGCATTCGATGTTCGCCGGGCGTGGTGGGTTGTTGCAGCCCAACATGCTGATCATCCGCCTGCAGCCGGAGGAATATATCCAGCTGCTGGTGATGGCGAAGGAGCCCGGTCTCGACCGCGACGGCGTCCGCCTGCGCGAAGTACCGTTGAACCTCAGCATGGACGCCGAATTCGCAGGCTCGCGTCGACGGATCGCGTATGAGCGGCTGCTGCTCGACCTGATCGAGGGCGACCAGACGCTGTTCGTGCGGCGTGACGAGGTCGAGGCGCAATGGACCTGGATCGACGCGATCCGCGAAGGCTGGAAGGCCAACGCGATGAAGCCCAAGAGCTATGCGTCGGGCAGCTGGGGTCCGTCGGCGGCGATCGCGCTGACCGAGCGTGACGGCGTGACCTGGCAGGACGACTGAGTTTGTTTTTTTCTGTTCATCCCGAGTAGCCTTCGAGCGAAGTCGAGAAGGCGTATCGAGAGATCGGCCCGATTGTGGCATTGTACCTCGATACGGGCTCTCGGCTTCGCTCGATCCCTACTCGGCACGAACGGCATTTTTGACAGCAATTTTCTGAGTGAGTTCAAGTTTATGACCGAAATCGAATGGTGGGATTACGAGGATTCCGACGAGCTCGCCAACGCGGTCGCGGGTGATATCCAGTTCGTCATCGAGAGCGCACTCGACGCGCGCGGCTCGGCGGTGATCGCGCTGGCGGGCGGCAAAACGCCGTTCGCTGCGTATGAGAAGCTCGCTCAGGCCAAGCTAGACTGGAAGAAGGTCACGATCATCCCCGGCGATGAGCGGATCGTGAAGCTTGGCGATCCGCTGTCGAACGTGACCGCGCTGGCGAAGATCTTCCTCCCCAAGGGTGCGCGCGTGAAGCCGATCGTCCCTGAGGCGATGTCGGACTACAAGGCTGCGGGTCGTTCGGCGGATGCGCTGATGCAGGATTTGCACTGGCCGCTCGACTTCTGCCTGCTCGGCATGGGCGGCGACGGGCATACCGCGTCGATCTTCCCCGGTCCCGATTACGACGAGGCATTGAGCGGTCCGAAAGAGCGTCGTGCGCTCGGCGTGATGCCCGATCCGCTCCCGCCCGAAGCCCCCCTCGCACGCGTGACGTTGTCGGCCGCGGCGATCGCTTCGTCGAAGGCGCTGATGATCATGATCACCGGCGACGCGAAGAAGATGGTGCTCGAGCAGGCGATCGAACAGGGGCCGTCGTCGTCCTATCCGATCGGCCGCGTGCTTGCCGAAGTCGAGCTCCCGGTCGACGTGCACTGGGCGCCGTGACAATGCTGAACGCCGTCGTCTCCGCGGTCACCGACCGGATCATCGAACGCTCGCGCGACAGCCGGGCCGCCTATCTCGCGCTGATCGAGCGCGAGGCGGCGGCGCAGGTCCGTCGTCCGGGTCTGGGCTGCGCGAACCTAGCGCACGCTTATGCCGGGACCGAGGAAGACCGCGACGCGATGAAGGCCGATGCCGGCATGAACATCGGCATCGTCACCGCGTATAACGACATGCTGTCGGCCCACGCCGTCTATTATCGCTACCCCGAGCTGATGAAGATCTGGGCGCGCGAAGCGGGTGCGACCGCGCAGGTCGCGGGCGGCGTGCCGGCGATGTGCGATGGCGTGACGCAGGGCTATCCGGGCATGGAGCTGTCTCTGTTCAGCCGCGACACGATCGCGCTGAGCACGGCGATCGCGTTGTCGCATGGGACGTTCGAGGGTGCCGCGTTGCTCGGCATCTGCGACAAGATCGTACCGGGTTTGCTGATGGGTGCGTTGCGCTTCGGGCATCTGCCGATGGTGCTGATTCCAGGCGGACCGATGCCGACCGGTTTGCCGAACAAGGCGAAGGCCGCGGTTCGCGAGAAATTTGCAGAAGGACTGGTCGGTCGCGACGAGCTGCTCGAAGCCGAGATCGGTGCGTATCATTCGAAGGGCACGTGCACCTTTTACGGCACGGCGAACACCAACCAGATGATGATGGAGGTCATGGGCCTCCACATGCCCGGCGCGGCGTTCGTCAATCCGGGCACCAAGCTGCGCCAGGAGCTGACGCGGGCGGCGGTGCACCGGCTGGCGAAGATCGGCGCGCGTGGCGATTCGTATCGGCCGCTCGGGCACTGCGTCGACGAGAAGGCGATCGTGAACGCCGCGGTCGGCCTGCTCGCGACGGGAGGCTCGACAAACCATCTGCTCCACGTTCCGGCGATCGCGCGCGCGGCGGGGATCATCATCGACTGGGAGGATTTCGATCGCCTTTCCTGCGCGGTCCCGCTGATTGCGCGCGTGTATCCCAATGGCTCGGCGGACGTGAACGCGTTCGAGGCTGCCGGGGGCATGCCCTATGTAATCCGCGAGCTACTCGGCGAAGGGTTGTTGCACGGCGACATCATGACGATCGGCGGCGACGATCTGTCGGCGTATGCGAAGACCGCGGTGGTCGAGGGCGATACGCTCGGTTGGCGGGATACGCCGGACAGCGGCGACGAGACGATCCTGCGCCCTGCGACCGCGCCGTTCTCGGCCGATGGCGGCATGCGGATCCTCGCCGGCAATATCGGCCGCGCATGCATCAAGGTGTCCGCGGTCGAGCGGGAGCGGTGGATCGTGGAGGCGCCTGCGGTGGTGTTCAACGACCAGTTGGACGTGATCGAGGCGTTCAAGCGGGGCGAGCTGGACAAGGACGTCGTCGTCGTCGTCCGGTTCCAGGGGCCGCGCGCGAATGGCATGCCGGAGCTGCACAAGCTCACGCCGCCGCTGGGGGTGTTGCAGAATCGCGGGTTCAAGGTCGCGCTCGTTACCGACGGCCGGATGTCGGGGGCGAGCGGGAAAGTGCCTTGCGCGATCCATTGCTCGCCCGAGGCTCTGCTCGACGGCGCGATCGGGCTGATTCGTGATGGCGACATGATCCGGGTCGATGCGGTCAACGGGACGCTGGAGGCTCTGGTCGACGCGGACGTGTGGGCGATGCGCAAGATGGTCGCGGTTCCGCCACCGGTAAGCGGCATGGGACGCGAGCTGTTCGGCATGTTCCGCGGGCTGGCCGACGAGGCCGAAAAGGGCGCGTCGGCGATGCTGGCGGGGGCTGGACTTTAGAACGTCACACACGCCGCCGTAGCCTCAGCCACACCCCCGTCATCCCGGCGAAAGCCGGGACCTCGCTCCACGGGGACGGACTATGCGGCACGAGATCCCAGCGTTCGCTGGGATGACGGGTTGGCGGTAATGATAATATCTGACGGAGGATGACATGGAAATCGTAGCGGCAGATATCGGCGGAACGCATGCCCGCTTCGCGATCGCCGAGGTCGAGAACGGCCGCGTGGTGTCGCTCGGCGAGCCGGCGACGCTGAAGACCGCGGACCACGCGTCGCTTCAGACCGCGTATCAGGCGTTCGAGGCGGGGCTCGGCCGCCCCCTCCCCCGCGCGCTCGCGATCGCGGTCGCGTCGCCGGTCGCGAACGATGTCATTCGCCTCACCAACAACCCGTGGATCATCCGCAAGTCGCTGATCACCGAACGGTTGAAGGCGGACCAGTGGGTGGTCGTCAACGATTTCGGCGCGGTCGGTCATGCCGTCGCGCAGGTGCCGAGCAGCGACTTCATCCATCTCTGCGGTCCTGATACGCCGCTGCCGTCCGAAGGCATCACGACGATCTGCGGCCCCGGCACCGGGCTCGGCGTCGCGCAGCTGCTGCGACGCAAGGACGGCTATCAGGTTCTCGAAACCGAGGGCGGTCACATGGACTTCGCCCCGCTCGACGGGATCGAGGATGCCTTATTGCAGCGGCTGCGCAAGACGTTCACGCGCGTCTCCGCCGAGCGTGTCGTTGCCGGGCCCGGCATCGTCGCGATCTACGAGACGCTCGCCGCGCTGGAGGGCCGCGCGGTCCCCAGCCACGACGACAAGACGATCTGGACCGAGGCGATCGACGGCACCGATTCGATCGCGCTCGCCGCGCTCGACCGCTTCTGCCTCGCGCTCGGTGCGGTAGCGGGCGATCTGGCGCTGGCGCAGGGCGCCAAGGCGGTCGTGATTGCGGGTGGGCTCGGCTTCCGGATCAAGGATCGCCTGATTCGCTCGGGCTTCGACCAGCGCTTTGTCGCCAAGGGCCGCTTCCAGGGCATGATGGCAGCGATGCCCGTCAAGCTCATCACTCATCCCCAGCCCGGCCTGTTCGGCGCCGCGGCCGCCTTCGCACAGGAACATACCCAATGACCGCCAACTCGACCGTCACTATCGCAGACATCATGCAGACCAGCGCCGTCATTCCGGTGCTGGTGATCGAGGACGCCGCACTTGCCCGTCCGCTCGCCGAGGCGCTCGTCGCGGGCGGGTTGCGCGTGCTCGAGGTGACGTTGCGCACTGGCGCCGCGCTCGAAGCCATTGCCGAGATGAAGAAGGTGCCGGGCGCGATCGTCGGCGCGGGCACCGTCGTCAATACGCAGCAGTTCACGCAGGTCCGCGATGCTGGCGCGGAGTTCATCGTCTCGCCGGGCCTGACCGAACGCCTCGCCACGCCGATCATCGAGAGCGGCATTCCGTTCCTGCCGGGGATCGCCAACGCGGCGGACATCATGACCGGGCTCGACCTGGGGCTGACGCACTTCAAGTTCTTCCCGGCCGAGGCGAATGGCGGATTGAAGGCGCTGAAGGCCTTGGCCGCGCCGTTCTACCAGTGCAGCTTCTGCCCGACCGGCGGGATCACCGAGGCGAGCGCGCCCGAATGGCTGGCGTTCAAGCCGGTGCTCTGCGTGGGGGGAAGCTGGGTAACCGGCGGGACGATGGCCGAGATCGAGATCAAGGCTCGTGCGGCTAACGCGTTGCGGGCCTAGTCGTCATCCCAGCGAAAGCTGGGATCTCGTGCCACACAGTCCGTCCCTGCGGCCTGATATCCCAGCTTTCGCTGGAATGTCGAGAGTGAGTCGGAACGCCCCGCGCTACATCTCACCACGGGCTTTGCGGATGGCGTACCATTTCTTCACGTTGGCGTTGTGTTCGGCCAGCGTGTTCGCAAACACGTGGCCGCCGGTGCCGTCTGCTACGAAGTAGAGCGCCTGGGTCTGCGCCGGGTTGAGCACCGCGTCGATCGAAGCGCGGCCTGGGTTGGCGATCGGGCCGACCGGCAGGCCGGCTTCGGCATAGGTGTTGTAGCCGTTCTTCGCGTGCAGTTCCGACCGCAGGATGCGGCGGCCCAGCGGGCGGCCCTTGGTGATCGGGTAGATCACGGTCGGGTCGGCCTGGAGCGGCATGCCGTTGCGCAGGCGATTGCCGTAGACCGCGGCGACGGTGCGGCGTTCGGACGGCTTGCCGGTTTCCTTCTCGACGATCGAGGCGAGGATGATCGCCTGTTCGGGCGTCGTCACTGCGATGCCAGGCTTGCGCGCGGCCCAGGCGGTGGCGAGGTAGGTCTTCATCGCCGCCTGCATCCGCGTGACGACCGATGCGCGGGTGTCGCCGGCCTGGAAGGCGTAGCTGTCGGGGAGAATCGAGCCTTCCGCCGGGACGGGTACGGTGCCGGTGAGGCCATCCGCCTTCGCCAGCGCGTCGTGCACGAGGACCGAAGGATAGCCTTCGGGGACGACGACGAGGCGCTGGACGACCTTGCCGCCTTGCATCAGTTTGAGGATGTCGGACTGGCTGGTGTGTGGCGGGATGCGGTATTCGCCGGCCTTGATCGGGTCGCCCGAGCCGAACACGCGGGCGTACAGGCGAAAGCGTCGGGCCGAGGGGATCGCGCCGGCCTTTTCGAGTTCGGCGGCAGCGCCGGCCAGCGTGCTGCCTTCGCCGATCTGCACGGTCAGCGTGCGCGGTGCGGGGCCAGCGCCGCCCCAGCCTTGGACGACCAGGAACAGCGCAACGACTGCCGCCAGGGCTAAGACGAGTCCGAAACAGCCGACCTTGCGCACTATAGTTCCCCGGCGGAGGCCGGGGCCCAGTTGGGCAGGCCCTCCGATAAATCGCACCAATCACCCAACTGGACCCCGGCCTTCGCCGGGGAACAGGTTTACTGAACCTTCGTCATCACCAGCGAGGCGTTGGTGCCGCCGAAGCCGAACGAGTTGTTCAGCACTGCGCGGACTTCACGCTTCTTGGCCACGTGCGGGACGAGGTCGACGCCGACGCAGCTGTCGCTCGGATTGTCGAGGTTCAGCGTCGGCGGAACGATCTGGTCGCGCAGCGCGAGGATACAGAAGATGCTCTCGACCGCACCGGCGCCGCCGAGCAGATGCCCGATCGCCGACTTGGTCGACGACATCGACAGACCCGAGATCGCATCGCCGAACAGGCGGCGGACTGCGCCCAGTTCGAGCTCGTCGCCCAGCGGCGTCGAGGTGCCGTGCGCGTTGATGTAATCGATGTCCTCAAGCTTGAGGCCCGACTTCTTGATCGCCATCTGCATCGACCGGAACGCGCCGTCGCCTTCGGGATGCGGCGCGGTCACGTGGTACGCGTCGCCCGACAGACCGTAACCGATCACCTCGGCATAGATTTTCGCGCCGCGTGCCTTGGCATGCTCGTACTCCTCGAGCACCAGCACGCCCGCGCCTTCGCCCATCACGAAGCCGTCGCGATCCTTGTCGTAGGGACGCGAAGCCTTTTCAGGCGTATCGTTGAAGTTGGTCGACAGCGCGCGCGCCTGTGCGAACCCGGCGATGCCGAGCGGGCACACCGTGCCCTCTGCGCCGCCCGCGAGCATCACGTCGGCGTCATCCATCGCGATCATCCGGGCGGCATCGCCGATTGCGTGCGCGCCGGTCGAGCAGGCGGTGACGACCGCGTGATTCGGACCGCGCAGGCCGTATTTGATCGAGACCTGGCCCGAGATCAGGTTGATCAGGCGACCGTGGACGAAGTGCGGCGACACGCGGCGCGGGCCCTTGGTGTGGAGAACGATCGATTCGCTCTCGATGCCTGGCAGCCCACCGATTCCCGAACCGATCGAGACGCCGGCACGCCAGCTCTCTTCGAGAGTCATCTCGGTCAGGCCTGCGTCCTCGAGCGCCTGGCCGGCGGCATCGATGCCGTAGATGATAAACGGATCAACCTGGCGCTGGACCTTGTGATCCACGCGCTTGCCGGGATCGAAGCCATAGGGGTGATCGGCGGGCTTAACCTCGCACGCGATCCGACAGACATAATCGGACGCGTCGAAGCGCGTGATCGTGGCTGCACCCGATTTGCCGGCCAGGATATTCGCCCAGGCCGTTTCAACATCCGCCCCCAGAGGGGTGACCAGGCCTAGCCCGGTTACGACGACACGCCGCATGGCTTCAAACTCCGTCTGCTCTCAAAACGAAACGGCTCCCCGCCCTCTTTGCCCAAGGACGGGGAGCCGCTCAAATCACACCCATCAGGGCAGGTCCAAAGTCTCGGACCGTGCTTACCCGATTGGGCCCCGATCAGGCCTTGTGCTCGTCGATGTAGGTGATCGCATCCTTGACGGTCGCGATCTTCTCGGCGGCATCATCGGGGATCTCGACGCCGAATTCTTCCTCGAACGCCATGACGAGTTCGACGATGTCGAGGCTGTCGGCACCCAGGTCGTCGATGAAGCTCGCGTCCTCGGTCACCTTGTCGGCTTCGACGCCGAGATGCTCGACGACGATTTTCTTCACGCGGTCAGCGGTCTCGCTCATGGTAGTTCCCTCTTCAAATCTGGGGGTTTTCGGTATTTCCTGAACGCACCTAGAACGCGGCAGTTCAGCGCGCAAGTTCAGATCATCGCCATCCCGCCGTTCACGTGCACTGTTTGTCCCGTGACGTAGCCGGCTTCGCGGCTTGCGAGGTACACGATCGCCGCACCGATGTCTGCACCTTCGCCGAGGCGGCCGGCGGGAATCTTCGTGGTGAGTGCCGTCTTCTGCGCCTCGGGCAGCGCATCGGTCATCGGCGAGGTGATGAAGCCGGGCGCGACGCAGTTGACGGTGATGCCGCGGCTGGCGAGTTCCTGCGCCATCGACTTCGACATGCCGATGAGCCCCGCCTTCGACGCGGCGTAGTTCGCCTGGCCGGGATTGCCGGTGACGCCGACGATCGACGTGACCGAGATCATCCGGCCGAACCTTGCCTTCATCATCGGCTTGGCGGCGGCGCGCATGAGGCGGAACGCGGCTTCGAGGTTGACGCGGATGACGCTGTCCCACTCGTCGTCCTTCATCCGCATCGCCAGATTGTCGCGGGTGACGCCGGCGTTGTTGACGAGGATGTCGAGTCTGCCGCCGAGTGCCTCGACGGCTTGCGGGACGAGCGCGTCGACGGCGGCGGCGTCGGAGAGGTTGCAGGGGAGCGCGACGTGGTCGCCGCCGAGGCTGGCGCGGAAGGCTTCGAGCTTGTCGGCGTTGGAACCGGATACGGCGAGGCGCGCGCCTTGGGCGGCCAGGGCCTTGGCGATCTCGGACCCGATTCCGCCGGACGCCCCGGTGACGAGGGCGGTCATGCCTGTGAGGTCGAACATTTTGGTCTCCATCAGATTTTGTTCACGCGGAGACGCGGAGCCGCGGAGGGGCGATGGTCGTTTACGATCCGTCGCACTCCCTCTTTCAGCGTTGCGCCACCGAAGTTGATCAGCAGCCCTACAGGCTGATGGGTTAGGCGTAAGTATGTCAGGAGTTGTTTGCCATGGGCGGCGTTCAGTTGCTCCACCGATTTGATTTCGACGAGGAGGCGTTCGTCGACGAGGAGGTCGATCCTGAACGCCGCTTCGAAGCGCATCCCCTCAAATTCGATGTCTACCGGCCGCTGCCGCGCCACTTGGTACCCCAGACCGGCTAGCTTACCCGCCAGCACCATCTCGTAGACGCTTTCGAGGAGACCCGGACCCAAGTCGCGGTGGATGCGGAGTGAGAGATCGAGCACATCGCCGCTGATCTGATCGATCTCTCTCAAATCTACTCTCCGCGGCTCCGCGTCTCCGCGTGATCACATCTTCTTCACGAATTCCTCGATGTCGTCCATCGTGATGACGCTGGTGGTTTCGACATCGGGAGTGATGCGCTTGACCATCGGGCTGAGGACCTTGCCGCCGAATTCGACGAAGTGCTCGACACCTGCCGCGTGCATTGCGAGGACCGATTCGCGCCAGCGGACCATGCCGGTGACCTGTTGGACCAGCAGGTGACGGATCGCGCCGGGGTCGGCGACGGCGGTCGCGTCGACGTTGGCGAAGACCGGGACCAAGGGCGCGCGAAGGTCGGCTTCGAGGAGCGCGGCCTCCATCGCTTCGGCGGCGGGCTGCATTAGCGGACAGTGGAACGGTGCGGATACCGGGAGGAGTACCGCGCGCTTGGCGCCAAGGTCCTTGGCCAGCGCGATCGCCTTTTCGATAGCGAGGCGGTGGCCGGAGATGACGACCTGGGAGGGGTCGTTGTCGTTGGCGACGGTGCAGATCAGCTCGGGGCCACCTTCCGCGAGAATCGCGTCGACTGCGGCGCCGGCGATGACCTGCGCCTTTTCGAGATCGGTGCCGAGCAACGCAGCCATGGCGCCCTCGCCTACCGGAACGGCGGCCTGCATCGCGCGGCCGCGGAGTTTCAGGAGGCGGGCCGTAGTTGATAGGTCGAGCGCACCGGCAGCACACAGCGCGGTGTACTCGCCGAGGCTGTGGCCGGCGACATAGTCGGCTTTGTCGGCGAGGCGGATGCCGCCTTCCTTCTCGGCGACGCGCAGGGTGGCGATCGCGTTCGCCATGATCGCGGGCTGGGCGTTCTCGGTGAGGAGCAGGTCGTCCGCGGGCCCTTCGCTCATCAGGCGGAACAGGTGCTGGCCGAGCGCCTCGTCGACTTCGGCGAAGACCTCGCGGGCGGTGGCACTGGCATCGGCGAGCGCCTTGCCCATGCCGACAGACTGGCTCCCCTGGCCGGGGAAAATGAACGCGCGCATGACCTCTCCTAATTCGATGTCGCGGCCTAGAAAGGTGCGCGGCGAGTTGCAACCTGAACGAACCCTGCGGGCTTGCGACAATATGCGACCATTTCGCCGGCCTTGCGACAAGCGCCTGCGACAATCGGCTCCCAGATTATGGAGGACGCCGCAGCAACGGCGCCGTGTTTCAGACGGGAGATTATCATGAAGACGTTCATCCTCAGCGCGCTTGCCGCCACGCTCGTCGCCAGCCCGCTGCTCGCCGCAGCACCGGCAGACGCGCAGCAGCGCCGCGAAGTGACCACCGTGCGCCACAACGACAATGGCCGCACCGTCGTCACCAAGAAGACCGTCACGCGGGCGCCACAATATCGCAACTGGCGCGCCGGCCAGCAGTTCGATCGTCGCCAGGCGCAGAACTACCGGGTGATCACGACGTACAAGACGTATCGCCTCGCTACTCCACCGCGTGGCAGCCAGTGGGTCCGCTCGGGCAACGATGCGCTCCTGATCAACGGCCGCGGCAACGTGGTGCAGGTTCGTGGCGGCGCGTTTCGGTAACGCCTACCAGCGCCTTGCCTTTCCCGGATAATCGGGTAAGGCCCTTTGCAACCGGGGTGAGAGATTCGCGTCTCTCGCCCCTGTTTGCATTCTAGACGACAGCCGGAGGGGTGCACGCATGGGGCGTGTATCAGCGATCGGCCAAGACGAAGGACAAGACATGGCTCTTTACGAGCACGTGTTCCTTGCGCGCCAGGATCTGGCACAAGCGCAGGTGGACGCACTGGCGGAAATCGCCACCAAGATCGTGAACGACAACGAAGGTCGGGTCGTAAAGACCGAGAACTGGGGCCTGCGTTCGCTGGCGTACAAGATCGCCAAGAACCGCAAGGCGCACTATGTCATGCTCGAGATCGATGCCCCGGGCAGCGTGATCGCAGAGCTGGAGCGCCAGACCCAGATCAACGAAGACATCATCCGTTACATGACGGTCAAGGTCGACACCCTCGAAGAGGGCCCGACCGTGATGATGCGCAAGTCGGATCGTGACCGCGAGCGTCGTGGCGACCGTGAGGGTGGCCGTGGCGACCGTCCGGATCGTGGCGATCGTCCCGATCGTGGCCCGCGCCGCGACCGTGAAGAGGGAGCAGAATAATTATGGCACGTCCATTCTTCCGCCGTCGCAAGAGCTGCCCGTTCTCCGCTAAAGACGCTCCCCGGATCGACTATAAGGACGTCCGGTTGCTGCAGGGCTTCGTGTCCGAGCGTGGCAAGATCGTCCCGTCGCGTATCACTTCGGTGGCCGCAAAGAAGCAGCGCGAACTGGCCCAGGCCATCAAGCGTGCGCGTCATCTGGGCCTGCTGCCCTACATCGTTAAGTAAGGAGCGCCCCCATGGACGTCATTCTGCTTGAGCGCGTCGAAAAGCTTGGTGCTATCGGCGACGTGGTGAAGGTCAAGGACGGTTACGCACGTAACTTCCTGCTTCCCAACAAGAAGGCGCTTCGTTCGAACGAAGCCAACCGCAAGGTGTTCGAGTCGAACCGTGCGAAGATCGAATCGGACAACGCATCGCGTCGCAGCGATGCCGAGACCGAAGCGAAGACCTTCAACGACGCGACCGTGACCCTGATCCGTCAGGCGTCGAACACCGGTCAGCTCTACGGTTCGGTCGCGGTTCGCGATCTGGTCGATGCGCTGGTGGCCGACGGTCACAAGGTCGGCAAGTCGGCGATCGTGCTCGACAAGCCGATCAAGGCGATCGGTGTCTACACCGTCAAGGTATCGCTGCACCCGGAGGTGTCGGTGGCCGTCAAGGTCAACGTCGCCCGCTCGCCTGAAGAGGCCGAGATGCAGGCTTCGGGCGTCGACGTGATGTCGTCGATGTTCGAGCGCGACGAGGCTGGCTTCGTCGAGGATTACGATCCGAACGCAGAGCCCGGCGCGACCGCCGAAGCACCGCGCGACCAGGAGGACGAAGCGCAGGGTTGATCCCTTCGCTTCCCTTCTAGCCGATACAGAAAGGCCCGCCCGGAGTGATCCGGGCGGGCCTTTTGTTTTGTGGTTTCGCGGGGGGTGTCAGGGACAGGTTACGCAGGCGCCGATCATGGCTGCGAAGGGGATGAGGGCGCAGAGGATGGGGACTAGGTGTTTCATGACCGGATGACTCGTGAGGGACTATTATCCGGTTAATGCTCGGCGTCGGGAAAGGTTGCCGAGAGATGAACGAATTTTGTACCGATCGGTTTTCGGTTCGGAGAAAACCCTCTTTTAGCGCCACCAAGGCGGAGGCCGGGGCCCAGGTGGGAAAGCTGGAGTAACGGATCGCAGCGCCCATCATCCGCGTCCCCCAACTGGGCCCCGGCCTTCGCCGGGGTGGTGGTAGTGGAAGGTCAGCTTTCGACATTCTCCGGCTTCTCGATCAGCGCGGGCCCCTCGCCTAACGCTAGCGCTTCTACCAGCGGCACGTCCTCAAGATCGCGTGGGCCCGTCTCGATATTCAGATCGCGAAATTTCCGGCCCGTGCCCATCAATCGACTGTTGAACGAATTGGTGAAGCCGTTGAAGTTCTTCACCGCGCTGTTGAGACCGACGCCGACTTTCCGCAGGTCGTCCGCGACCTTGGCAAGGCGATCGTGCATTTCCTTGCCGAGTTCGCCGATCTTTCGTGCTTCGTTGGCGAGCTTTTCCTGGCGCCAGACCGCGGCGACCGTGCGGGCGATCGCGATCAAATTCGTGGGCGTTGCCAGCAGCACGCGCTTTTCGAAGGCGAAGTCCCAGAGCGTCGGATCGTGTTCGAGCGCGGCCGAGAGGAAATGTTCGCCGGGGACGAACATGATGACGTAGTCGGGCGTGTCGGCGAACTGGCTCCAATAGGCCTTGTTGCCGAGCCCGTTGACGTGCGCGCGCATCGAGGCTGCGTGTGCGGCGAGGCCGATCAGGCGTTCGGCGTCATCGACCGCGCCGAACGCGTCCTGGTACGCGTTGAGCGAAACCTTCGCGTCAATGACCAGTGCGCGGCCGCCGGGAACGCGGATGATCGCGTCGGGGCGCAATCTCGCGCCGTCATCACCGACAGCCACGCTGACTTCGGTTTGGAAGTCGGTGTGCTCGCTGAGGCCACAGGTTTCGAGGACGTTCTTCAGCTGCTGCTCGCCCCAGCGACCGCGGGATTTAGGGGCATTGCGGAGCGAATTGACGAGCTTGGCGGCTTCGGTCGAGACCTTCTCCTGGCCGAGGCGCATCTGTTCGATCTGGCCCTTGAGGTCGCCGAACGCATCGCGGCGCTCGGCCTCGACCTTGGCGACCCCCTCTTCGTAGCGTTGCAGGCGGTCGCTGACGGGTTGGAGCATCGATTTCAGGTTTTGCCCGGCGGTCTCCTCCGACTGGCGGAAGCGAGCGTCGGCGCGGTCGAGGAAGGTCTTTTGCGCGTCGCTGAGCAGCTTGTTGGCGACGTCGCCGAACTGCGCGGCCATGACGTCCTTCGCCTCGCGCAGTTCGAGCAGGCGCGCTTCGAACGCTTCGCCTTGTGCCTTCAGTGTCGCGATTTCGGTGCGGGCGGCGTCGCGGTCGGTGCGGATCGTCGCGAGGTCGATGCGGAGGCGATCGGTGTCGGTGGTACGCTCGGCGTTCTGCGCGCGGAGGGTGGCGAGGTCCTGCATCGCGGCGTTGCGTTCGCGTTCGACCGCGTCGCGCGCGGTGCGGATGAGATCGGCGTCGGCGACCTTGGTTCGGGCGACGGCGAGTTCGCTGGCGAGGGTTGCGGCGCGGCGGGCGGCCAGAAGCCAGCCGAGGAGGATGCCGGCGGCTAGCGCAAGGACGGCGATGATAGCGAACTCAGCCATTTTTCGCCGCCGAAGCGAGAGCAGGGATCAAGGGAATTCGAGGTAAGGTTCGAAACGTCATGGTGAGAACATACGTCGAACGATTGATGCAGGACAATCGGAATATTGTTCTCCCGCGGAGGCGGGGGTCCAGGGTTATAAGCGGTGGCGCTTGTGGTCCTGGGCCCCCGCCTTCGCGGGGGAACTAGGGGCAGGTCGGCACCTTTTCCACCAGCACTACCCCGGCGGAGGCCGGGGCCCAGTTGGGGGACGTTGCCAACTTAGGGCAGCGCGTCGTTACTGCGACCTTTCCAACTGGGCCCCGGCCTTCGCCGGGGTGGTAGCATGCTGGGTGAATGAGCCGCGCGCTCTCAGGCCCGCACTCTCAGCACGGACAGCACCGACACCCACGCTTCACCCCAGCTTGCGCGCCTTTGCCAGCTTCTTCAGCACGATATCGCGCTTCAGGCGGCTGATATGATCGATGAACAGCACGCCGTTGAGATGGTCGATCTCGTGCTGCATGCAGGTCGAGAGCAGGCCGTCCAGGTCTTCCTCGAACGTCGCGCCGGTCTCATCGAGCCACTTCACCCGGCAGCGCGCGGGCCGTGCGACCTCGGCATACTGCTCCGGAATCGAGAGGCAGCCTTCGTTGTAGGTCGACATCTCTTCGCTGACCGACAGGATCTCGGCGTTGATGTACGCCTTCGGGTCCTTGATCGGCTTGTCTTCCTCGTCCTTCTCCTCCTGGAGATCGATGACGAGGACGCGCTGCTGCACGCCGACCTGGGTCGCGGCGAGGCCGATGCCGTTGAAGTCGTACATCGTCTCGATCATGTCGGCGACGAGCGTGCGGGTGGAGTCGTCGACCGTCTCCACGGCTTGCGCGACGAGGCGCAGGCGGGGATCGGGGACTTCGAGAACGGTCATGACGGTCATGCGCGTTCGCTAAGGTACGCGTGGGCCCATCGTCAAGCGGAGTGCGTCAAGCCATTGGCCTTCTGGCTCTCAAAGCCTGCGCCAGCGTGCCCTCGTCGAGATAGTCGAGTTCGCCGCCGACCGGCAGGCCGTGCGCGAGTTGGGTGACGCGGACGGGGAAGCGTTCGATGCGCTCGGCGATGTAATGCGCGGTGGTCTGGCCTTCGAGCGTCGCGTTCATTGCGAGCACGACTTCGTCGATCCCGCCGGCTTCGATGCGGCGGACGAGACTGTCGATGCTGAGATCCTCGGGGCGGATGCCTTCGAGCGCGGACAGGCGGCCGCCGAGGACGTGGAAGCGGCCAGGGAACAGGCGCGAGCGGTCGAGCGCCCAGAGGTCGGCGACTTCCTCGACCACGCACAGCGAACGCTGGTCGCGCCGCGGGTCGGCGCAGATCGCGCAGGGGTTGGTGGTGTCGACGTTGCCGCAGGTCGAACAGTTCTCCAGCCGTTCGTCGACCGCGGTCAGCGCCTCGCGCAACGGCCCCAGCGCCGCATCGCGCTTCTTGAGCAGATGCAGCACGGCGCGACGTGCGGACCGGGGGCCGAGGCCGGGGAGCCGGGCCAGCGCCTGCGTCAGCGCCTCGATCTCGGGGGATGCCATAGGGAACAGATAGGGGGTTGCGCGGCTCCCCGCCAGCGTGTTCGAGAGGGCCATGCGGATCATCTTCATGGGAACGCCGGACTTCGCTGTGCCGGTGCTGGAGGCCCTCGTCGCGGCGGGGCATGAATTGGTGGCGGCGTATTGCCAGCCTGCCCGGCCGGGCGGGCGGCGGGGGCGCGAGCTGGTGCCGTCGCCGGTGCAGGTTCGGGCGGAGGCGCTGGGGATCGAGGTGCGGACGCCGGTGTCGTTCAAGGCATCTCTGCCGGAGGGGCTGGAGGCTCGCGAGGCGTTTGCGGCCTTGAACGCGGATGTTGCGGTGGTTGCGGCCTATGGTCTTATTCTGCCGCGTGCGGTGCTGGAGGCGCCTCGGTTCGGGTGTCTGAACGTGCATGGGTCGCTATTGCCGCGGTGGCGGGGGGCGGCGCCGGTGCAGCGGGCCATCCTCGCGGGCGATGCCGAGACGGGCGTCGGGATCATGCAGATGGAGGCTGGGCTGGATACCGGGCCGGTGCGGCTCGAGGGTCGGACGCCGATCGTCGGCAAGACCGCGGGGGACCTGACGTCCGAGCTGTCGGCGATGGGGGCTCGGCTGATGGTCGAGGTGCTGGCCGATCTGGACGCCTACCCTGCCCGGCCGCAGCCCGAGGATAGCGTCACCTATGCGGCGAAGATCGACAAGGCCGAGGCGCGGATCGATTTCGAGCGATCGGCGGTCGAGGTCGAGCGGTTGGTGCGGGCGATGAACCCGGCGCCGGGGGCGTGGTTCGAGCATGCCGGTGAGCGGGTGAAGGTGCTGGCGGCGGACGTGTTGCCGTTCAGCTTTCTCGGGTGCGAGGGGCTGACGGTCAACGGCGAGCTGACGATCGGGTGCGGCGATGGGGCGATCCGGCCGACCCTGGTGCAGCGGGCGGGTCGCGGCGTGACGTCGGCGGAAGAGATGCTGCGCGGGTTTGCGATCCGGTCGGGGACGCAGCTTTGACGCGGTTCGCGTTGACGGTGGAGTTCGACGGCCGGCCGTTCATGGGCTGGCAGCGGCAGAAGCACGGGCCGAGCGTGCAGGCGGCGCTGGAGGCGGCGGTACTGAAGATGACCGGCGAGACCGCGTCGGTGCAGGCCGCGGGGCGGACCGATGCGGGGGTGCACGGGATGGCGATGCGCGCGCATGTCGACATCGCGAAGCCGCTCGCGGCGTTTCGGTTGATGGAGGGGCTGAACGCGTTGGTGAAGCCGGCGCCGGTGTCTGTGCTGGCGTGCGAAGTGGTCGATGACGATTGGCATGCGCGGTTTTCGTGTGTCGGGCGGTCGTATGAGTACCGGATCGTCAACCGGCGCTCGCCGCTGACGTTCGAGGCGGGGCTGGCTTGGCAGGTGCCGCAGTTGCTGGATGCGGACGCGATGGCGGAGGCTGCGGGGGCGCTGGTCGGGCGGCATGACTTCACGACGTTTCGGTCGGCGCATTGCCAGGCGGATAGTCCGGTGCGGACTTTGGACCGGCTCGAGGTGGTACGCGAGGGGGAGCGGCTGTTCGTCTACGCGGCGGCGCGGTCGTTCCTGCACCATCAGGTGCGGTCGATGGTCGGGTGCCTCGCGCTGGTGGGTATGGGGCGCTGGGCGGTTGGCGATGTTGCGGCCGCGCTCGAGGCGAAGGATCGGGCGAGGCTAGGGCTGAATGCGCCGCCTGACGGGTTGTTTTTCGTGAGCGCCGTGTATCCCTGACAAGCTTGTATCCTCGCGAAGGCGGGGACCCAGACTGGGCCCCCGCCTTCGCGGGGGAACAATCTTGCTCAGTTACCGAACGAACTTCGCAGCCAACTCCACATGCGTCGACCAACGGAACTGACCTACCGGTTGGACCCAGTCGATCCGCCAGCCCGCATCGCACAGCTCCTTCGCATCGCGCGCGAAGCTGGCCGGATTGCACGAGACATAGGCGATCACGGGCGTCTTGCACTCCGCCAGCGCGGTCGCCTGTTCGCGCGCGCCGGAACGGGGCGGATCGATCACCACCGCGTCGAAGCGGTCGAGTTCGGCCACCGTCAGGGGCCGGCGGTAGAGATCCCGGTGCTCCGGGTAGACCGGGCGTTGCGTCCGATGCGCGGCGGCTTTGAGCGAGCCGAGCGCGTCGCGTGCGCCTTCGGCCGCGTAGACCTTCGCTGGAATCGCAAGCGTGAAGGTGCCGAGGCCGGCGAACAGGTCGGCGACCGTCGCGGGCTTGCCGATCGCTTCGAGGACGGCAGCGGTGAGCGCGGCCTCACCATCCGGCGTGGCTTGCAGGAACGACGCGGGCGGAAGCGGCACGGGGACGCCGCCGAGCGTGATCGTGACCGCGTCGGGCTCCCAGCGCGTCTCGGGTCCGAGACCGTCGTCGAAGGCTACGCGGGCGATCTTGTGGTCTTCGCAGAATTTGGTGAGCGCTTCGGCGGCGGGCAGGCCTTCGGGGGCGAACCCGGTGATCAGGATGTCCGCGCCCTGGTCGGCGAGCGTCAGGTGGATGTCGGCGCGGCGGCGGAAGTTGAGGCGCTTGAGCAGTTGGCGGAGCGGCTGGACGAGCGCGAAGAGGCGCGGGTCGAGGATCCAGCATTCCTTGATGTCGACGATCGTGTGCGCCTTCTCCGCGGTGAAGCCGAGCGTGATCTTGCCACCCTTGGCCTCGGCGTGGAGCGTCGCGCGGCGGCGGCTGCGTTCGGGGGAGATGTGCGGCGTGCGGATCGGGGCGGACAGGTCCTGGCCGTCGAGCGCGGAGGCGATGCGGTCGGTGACGAACTCGGCATAGGCCTGGTCGTCGAGATGCTGGAGCTGGCATCCGCCGCAGGTCGGGAAATGCACGCAGGGGGGCGTCTGGTGGTGCGGGCCGGGGATCACGGTGCCGTCGGCAGTGAGCGTGTCGCCGGGTGCCGAGAACGCGGCGTGGCGGCCGTCGGCGGTCATGCCGTCGCCGCGCGCCGCGACGCGGACGATCGTGTCGATATTCGTTTCAGGGGTCGAGTCAGTGGTCATGGGGCCGGTCTGGCCGACCGGAGCGCTTCCGCCAAGTCGTCGGCGATGAAAGCCGCGCCCAATCGGCGGGCAGCGTCACCGTGGAGCCACACTCCGGCGCAGGCTGCGTCGAGCGGATCGAGCCTGGCAGCGAGCATCGCGCCGATCGCGCCGGCGAGGACGTCGCCGGTGCCGGCGGTGGAGAGCCAGTCGCTGGACCCTTGCGCGATGCGGACGCGGCCGTCGGGGACGGCGATGACGGTGTCGGCGCCCTTGAAGACGACGACGGCGTTGGCGCGGGTGGCAGCGTGGCGGGCTCGGGTGACCTTGTCGTCATTGGATTTGCCGAAGAGCGCGTCGAACTCGCCGGCGTGCGGGGTGAGAATGACGGGGACCTTCAGGGCTTTGATGCGGTCGGGGTCGATCAGGCGGAGCGCGTCGCCGTCGATGATCAGCGGGTGGCCCGAGGTCAGCGCGGCTTCGAGACGGGCGTTGGCGGTATCGTCGCGACCGAGGCCGGGGCCGATGACGAGCGCGCCGATGCGGTCGTTGGCGAGCGCGTGGTCGGAGAACGGCATGCGGACGAGCGCGTGCGGGGGGCCTTCGCTGTCGCCGAGCAGGGTCACGTAGCCGGCGCCGGCGCGCATCGCGGCCAGGGCTGCGAGGTCGGAGGCGCCTGACATGCCGCCGCCGATGATCGCGACCATGCCTCGGGTGTATTTGTGCGAGTCCGGGCCGGGGGTTGGGAGGCTTGGGGCTTTCAGGACTTCGGCTTGGCTGACGGTAGGGACGCCGATGTCGAGGAGGCGGATCTGGCCGCAGTAGCGCGCGGCGGGCTGGAGGAGGTGCGCTGGCTTTACGGCGCCGAGGGCGAGGGTGAGGTCGAAGACGGGGGGCGTGCTGAGGGCCTCGCCAGAGTCAGTGGCGAGACCGCTGGGGAGGTCGACGGCGATGCTGAGCTGCGCGGCATTGGCGAGGGAATGGAAACATCCAACGACAGACCGTTCCCCCGCGGATGCGGGGGCCCAGGATAGGCCGTTAGGTGAGCCTTTGGGATTCAGCTGGGCCCCCGCGTCCGCGAGGGAACTGCTTGGATGGGGAGCGGCATCGAGCGGGCGGGTCAGGCCGGTGCCGAACAGTGCGTCTACGAGGATCGCAGCGGGTTTCGCCTCCGCCAGCTTTTCGACCGGGCCGGACCACCCTGCCCTCGCCGACTTCGCCGCATCGGTCTTGGGTTCCGACAGCGCCGCGATACGAACCGAAACACCCATTTCCGCCAGCACGCGCGCCGCAACGTAGCCGTCGCCGCCGTTGTTGCCGGGCCCGCAGAGGATCAGGACTTCGTTCGCGCCGGCCAGCCGGCGAACGGCGCCCGCGATCGCGGTGCCGGCGCGGTCCATCAGCGTTTCGACCGATACGCCGGTCGCGATTACCGCGTCTTCCGCCGCACGCATTTCGGCAGCGGTCAGGATGGGCTGGCCTGCGATGCCGATCATGACGGCTTGGTCGCGCCCTTGACGGTGGCGGGTAGGCGGTAGCGGTTGCCGCCGAGTTCGACTTCGATACCGTTGCCCTCGATCAGGCCGACCTTCGCAACCTCTGCCCCGTCCGCCGCGACAACGCCGCGGCCGTCGTCTGTAACGAGCAGGCGGCGGAACGCGCCGTCGGGGTGGCGGATCGTCAGGATCTGGCCGGTCTCGCCCCTGGTTTGTTCGATCGTGCAGACCGTTTGGAGTACCGCAGTCCCGCGTGCGCAGGGAATGCGGAGGTCGCCGGCGGACTCCCTGGCCTGCTCGGCCGCCACCCGTGCGCTGGACGGTTTTCCGGGCCCGCATGCCGCGAGGGGCAGCGCAAGGAGGGCAAGCCACAAGACTCGGTTGCATGTCCTACCGAAGCCGTCATCCACGCTGCCTTCCGTCATTTTAGCGAAAGGTGGGATTTCCCCGATCGGGTCACGACGCGCGCCTACCGGGATACCCCAGCTTTCGCTGGGGTGACGGGCGGAGTGCGGGTTTGGCCAAGACACTCGTCTCAGCTCATATTTCCGCGTGGGCTCAAATATCCGCGTAGACATGGGTTTCGGCTGCGGCTCCAGGGTGCGTGACGGCACCCTTGTACGCGGGGCCGACGGTCTTCGCATAGCGCCAGAGTGCGCCCGAGCCGTAATCGTTGGTGCGCGGCACCCATGCGGCGCGACGTTCCGCCATGACGTCCTCGGGAACGTCGAGGTCGATCGTGCCGGCTTCGGCGTCGATGTGGATGATGTCGCCATTCTTGACCAGCGCGATCGGACCGCCCTCCGCCGCTTCGGGCCCGACATGGCCGATGCAGAAGCCGCGCGTGCCGCCGGAGAAGCGGCCGTCGGTGATCAGCGCGACGCTCTCGCCCATGCCGAGGCCGTAGAGCGCGGCGGTGGTCGACAGCATCTCGCGCATGCCGGGGCCGCCCTTGGGGCCTTCGTAGCGGATGACGATGACTTCGCCTTCGTTGATCTCGCGCTTTTCGACCGCGGCGAAGGTGTCTTCCTCGCAATCGAACACGCGCGCTGGCCCTGAGAACTGGAGGCGGTGCATGCCCGCGACCTTCACGATCGCGCCGTCGGGGGCGAGGCTGCCGCGCAGGCCGACGACGCCGCCAGTGGGCGTCAGCGGGGTCTTGATGTCGTAGATGACCTTCTGGTCGGGGTTCCACGTCACCTGATCGATATTCTCGCCGAGCGACTTGCCGGTCACCGTCAGGCAGTCGCCGTTGAGGAAGCCGCCCGCGAGCATCGTCTTCATCAGCATGTAGACGCCGCCGGCCTCGTACATGTCCTTGGCGACATACTTACCGCCGGGTTTGAGGTCGGCGATGTACGGCGTTGTCTTGAAGATCTCGGCGACGTCGAAAAGGTCGAATTCGATCCCGGCTTCGGACGCCATCGCAGGGAGATGCAGCGCGGCGTTGGTCGAGCCGCCGGTCGCGGCGACGACGCGGGCGGCGTTGATGAACGCCTCGCGCGTGCAGATGTCGCGTGGGCGGATGTTGTCGGCGAGGCACTCCATCACCTGCGCGCCGGCGGCCACGGCGATCTGTTCGCGCGTGGTGTAAGGTGCGGGCACCATGTTGCTGTTCGGGATCGACAAACCGATCGCCTCGGCGACGCAGGCCATCGTATTGGCGGTGTACTGGCCGCCGCACGCGCCGTGGCCGGGACAGGCGACCTTCTCGATCGCGTGGACTTCGGAGAGCGGGCACGCGCCGGCGGCGTATTTGCCGACGATCTCGAACACGTCGACGACGGTGACGTCGCGCTCTTGATAGCGGCCGGGCAGGATCGAGCCGCCATAGACGAACACCGACGGGATGTTCAGGCGAAGCATGGCCATCATCATGCCGGGAAGCGACTTGTCGCAGCCGGCGAACCCGACCAGCGCGTCGTAGCAATGGCCGCGGACCGAAAGCTCGACCGAGTCGGCGATGACTTCGCGGCTTACCAGCGAGGCCTTCATGCCCTGGTGACCCATCGCGATGCCGTCGGTGACGGTGATCGTGTTGAACCGGCGCGGCATGCCGCCGCCCTGGATGACGCCGGCCTGCGCGGCATCGGCCTGCGCGTCGAGCGTGGTGTTGCAGGGCGCGGAGTTGTTGCCGGCGGAGGCAAGCGCGACGAACGGGCGGGCGATCTGCTCCTCGTCGAGGCCCATCGCATAGTAATAGCTGCGGTGCGGGGCGCGCTCTGGGCCGACGGAGACGTGACGGCTCGGCAGGCGCGATTTATCGAATGTGCGGGTCATGGCGAACGCCTATGTCGCGGGAGGGGGTATTTGCGCAAGAGAGTTGCGTCGATTTTTAAGTGGAGGCTCAGCACCGGTCTCGGTCATCCTCGCAAAGGCGGGGATCCAGATCCTCAAGGGTTCGCTATCCCATCGCTGAGGCTAGCCAATATGGGTTCCCGCCTTCGCGGGAATGACGAAGGAGTTCTTTGTGCGTCATCCTGACGAAAGTCAGGATCCAGGATCACGGACGCTGCGCTGTTTGGCTCTGGGTCCTGACTTTCGTCAGGATGACGGCTTAAGGTGAACGTCCCCCTCGCCAAGCGGCCTACCCACCCCCGACCCCTCCCTTTCAGGGAGGGGTGAAGAAGGGTCAGAGGCCCTCTAGTGCCTTTGCTACGCCGTCCATAGTGAAGGGCTTTTGCAACCGCGGGCGATCCCGGAACTCTGGTGCCACGCCATCGTCGCCGCCGCCGGTTGCGAAGACGAAGGGGACGCCTTTCGCGGCCAGAGCCTCGGCGACGGCGGTGCTCTTCTCACCGCCGCGCAGGTTCACGTCGAGGATCGCGCCGTCGACGCCGCCTTGCTCGATACGCTTCAACGCGTCGGCCACGGTATCGACCGATCCCGCGACTCCCTTGTCGAGCACTTCGAGGAAATCCTCCAGCATCATAGCGATCAACGGTTCGTCCTCGACGATGAGGATCTGTTGGGTAGCGGTCATGGCCTTCGCATAGTCGGGATTGTTACGACTTCCAACATCTTGTTCGAGTCAGCGCGTGGCCAGCACGTCTCGTGCCGCTTCGGCGAGCTCCTGGACCGAGAAGGGTTTCGGCAGGAACGCGACATTGTCGAGATCGATCGACTTGCGCAACTGCTCCTCGGCATAGCCCGACATGAACAGGATCGGCAGGTCAGGGTATTTCTCGCGGGCGTGGCGGACCATCGTCGGGCCATCCATCTGCGGCATCACCACGTCGCTGATAAGCAGGTCGGGACGACCGTTCTTCTCGAGCACTTCGAGCGCGACTTCGCCATTCTCGGCCGTCAGCACCGTATAACCCTGGCGTGCAAGTGCACGTTCGGCAACGGCGCGGACCATGTCCTCGTCCTCGACCAGCAGGATCGTGCCGGTGCCCCAGAGGTCGACGGGCTTCGGCGCCGGCTTGACGACCGCCGGACGCGTCGCCGCCGGCGCCGAATGAACCGGCAGGTACATGGTGAAGGTGGCGCCCTGCCCCAGCTTGCTGTCGGCGAAGATGTAGCCGCCCGATTGCTTGACGATGCCGTAGACGGTGGAGAGGCCGAGACCGGTGCCCTTGCCGAATTCCTTGGTGGTGAAGAACGGCTCGAAGATCTTCGGCAGCACGTCGGGGGGAATGCCGGTGCCGGTGTCGGACACGACCAGCGCGGTATAATCGGCGACGGGCAGGATGTCGGACGCCATCTCGCGCACTTCGACCGCGGGCACCGAACGCGTGGTGATCGTCAACACGCCGCCACCGCGCGCATTGGCCGAGACGATCGCGTCGCGCGCGTTGACCGCGAGGTTGACGACGACCTGTTCGAGCTGGCCGGGATCGGCGCGGACCGGACCGAGGTTGCGGCCGTGCGTCATGTCGAGGCGGACATTCTCGCCCATCAGCCGCTTGAGCAGGTTGGACACCTCCGACACGACGTCGGGGAGCTGGAGAATCTGCGGACGGAGCGTCTGCTGGCGCGAGAAGGCGAGCAGCTGGCGGGTCAGGCTGGCGGCGCGGTTCGAGTTGGTGCGGACCTGCTGGATGTCGTCGTAATCGCTGTCGCCGGGCGAATGGCGCATCAGCATCAGGTCGCAGTGGCCGATGATCGCGGTCAGGATGTTGTTGAAATCATGCGCGACGCCGCCCGCGAGCTGGCCGACCGCCTGCATCTTGGTGGCCTGCGCCACCTCGCGCTTGAGGCGGCTCTCCTCGCTATTGTCCTTGAGGCTGAGCAGGACGGCGGCGTCGCCCAGCCCGCGCGCGCCGGCGATGGTCAGCGCGACCGGCTCGTCGGGGTGTTCCTTGAGGCGGACCGCCATGTCGGCGGAGTGCGTCGCACCGTTCGCGAACTTGCGGATCGCGTCGGCGACCGCGGCCTTGTCCTCGCGGACGACGAGATCGCCGGGGTAGAGCGGCGGCGCGACCGCATTGACGCCGGCCGCGCGGAGGAACGAATCGTTCATCTGCAGGAAGCGGCCGTCGCGGTCGACCAGCGCCATGCCGAACGGCATCAGGCTGACGAGGCTACGGACATGTGCGGAAGCGCTGGCACCGAGCGCCGGGGCGTTCTCCTCCTCGTCGAGCAGCGCGACCAGCACGGGTGCGTCGTCGCCGTCGAGGAACGGTATCTGGAGGACGCGCAACGGCGTGCCTTCGAGGCCTTCGCGCTCGAACCGGACCAGGCCGCGGCTGTCGGTGATGAGGAAGCGGGCGAAGTCGCGACCGTCGATCGGGTCGTATTCGTTACCGCAGGCGCGTTTGCGAAAGACCCGGTTGGCAGTGCGGACGCGGCCGTCGGGGGACAGCAGCGCCGCCATGATGCCGCTGCCGCCGAGCCGGTCTCCGGTCGGGCCGGCGAGCAAGGCGGTGAGCGTCTCGGCGAGATCGTGTTCCTGCGCGGTGACGAAGCGCCAGACGAGCATGTCGGCATCGTCGCCGGCGCGGGTGATGGTCGCGGACAGGCACAGGTTGCGGGCGTTGAGGCGCTCCACGTGCGCGCTGCCGTCGCGCCAGGCGGAACGGCCGGCGTCGGCGAGTGCGGCGATACCGGCGTCGTCGAGCGGCAGGCCGGGCGGTGTCGGGAAGCCGTCGAAAAGTGCTTCATACGCATCGTTCGCGCAGACGAGGCGACCGGCGCGGTCGGTGATCGCGACCGCGTCGGTACCGGCTTCGGCGACGGCGCGGGTTAGGTCCCAGTCGACCGGACGGGGGGCGCCCGCCGTGTCGGGGTTGAGCATACGCCAGGCAACGAGCGCGCCTATGACGATGATGGCGGCGGCGAAGAAGCCAGCGGCGGCGATCCAGCTGCCGACGAGCAGGAGGACGAGTCCTGCGGCGGCGACACCGGAGAGCGTGGCGACGAGCGCTGCGTTGCGTGCGGAGGTAGGTAAAGCGAACGATGCCATCGGGGGCGTCATCCGCTGTTGCAGGGCTGGGCGTCAAGCGGGTTGCGGTTTTGTCGGGCGGTTAGTCTTAGCGTGATGGCCGCGTTACAGAGGAGGCGCCCACCCCGGCGAAGGCCGGCCCAGCTGGAGAGGTGGCCGCCGCCGCATAATCGACACTCTACCAAAGATCGTCACCCCAGCGAAAGCTGGGGTCTCCCCCGCTGCACGCTACACCCGCCACATGAGGAGATCCCAGCTTTCGCTGGGATGACGGTTTGAGAGTGTGCTTCGGCTAGGAAGCATGTTCCCCCGCGCAGGCGGGGGTCCAGGGTTGCGGGGGATGGCGTTTGTGACTCCTGGGCCCCCGCTTTCGCGCGGGAACCAGAGCGCTTGGTGTTCTCGTTACCAGATACGAACGCGCTGCTCCGGAGTGAGGTACAACTTCTGCCCGGCCGTCGGCTTGTACGCCGCGTACCAGGGGTCGAGATTGCGCACGACCCAGGCGCGCTGCTGCGACGGCGAATGCGGATCGGTCAGCAACCGGTTGCGAAGATTGGCCTCGCGGTAGTTGCGGCGCCAGACCTGCGCCCAGCCGAGATAAAAGCGCTGGTCGCCGGTGAAGCCGTCGAGGACCGGCGCGGTCTTGCCGCCCAAGGCCGTATGGTAGGCGTCGTAGGCGACCGTGAGCCCGGCGAGATCGGCGATGTTCTCGCCCATCGTCAGTTCGCCCTTCACGTGCATGCCGGGGAGCGGTTCGTACGCATCATATTCCGCGCCGAGCTTGCCGGTGAGCGCCTTGAAGCCGGCGATGTCCTTTGGCGTCCACCAGTCGGTGAGCTGACCATGCGCGTCGTATTTCGAGCCCTGGTCGTCGAAGTGATGGCTCAGCTCGTGGCCGATCACCGCGCCGATGCCACCGTAATTGACCGCGTCGTCGGCCTTCGGATCGAAGAACGGGGGCTGCAGGATCGCGGCGGGGAAGACGATCTCGACCATGCCGAAATTGGCGTAGGCGTTCACCGTCATCGGCGTCATGCCCCATTCCCAGCGCTGCAACGGCTTGCCGAGCTTGGAAATATTGTCCTGGTGCTGCCATTCGTTCGCGCGCCATTCGTTGCCGAACGCGTCGCCCGACGTGATCGTCAGGCCGGAGAAATCCTTCCACTGGCTCGGATAGCCGATCTTCGGCGTGAACGCGGCGAGCTTGGCGTGCGCCTTGACCTTGGTCTCGGGCGCCATCCATTCGAGCTTGTCGATCCGGCGGCCCATCGCGGCGAGCACGTTCTTGACGAGCTTGTCGGCTGCGGCCTTGGTCTCGGGCGGGAAATACTGTGCGACGTAGAGCTTGCTGACCTCGTCATCGAGCGCGCCGGAGGTGAACTGGACGCCGCGCTTCCAACGCGCCTCCTGCTCGGGCGTGCCGCCGAGGACGGTGCCGTAGAACGCAAACTGCTCGGCATCGAACGCCTTGGGGAGGACGTCAGCATAGCCGTCGAGCGAGCGCAGGATCAGCTGGTCCTTGAGCACGCCGATTGGCGCGGTCGAGACGAGCTTGGCGATGCCGGTGATCGCCGAGGGCTGTGCGACGATGACGGTCGGGACGGGGGTGCCGATGCCCTTGAAATAGGCCGCGAAGTCGAAGCCGGGGGCGCGCTTGGCGAGATCGGCGACGGTCATCTTGTTGTAGGTTTTGGTGGCGTCGCGGCTGTCGACGCGGGTCCAGCTGACCTTGGCGATCTCGGTCTCGAAGCCAAGCAGCGCGGTGGCGCGGGCCTCGGCATTGGGTTCGCCGGCGAGGGTGAGCATCTTGACGATGTGCGCGCGGTAGGCGGTGCGTGCCTCGACCAGCTTGGCGTCGGTGCTGAGGTAATAGTCGCGGTCGGGGAGGCCGAGGCCGGACTGGCCTAGCGAGAGCGCGTATTGCTCAGGGAGCTTGTCGTCCTGGCCGACGCCGCCGCCGAACGGGCCGCCGATCCCGGCGCGATCTGCTTCGGCGAGGAGGGCGGGATAGCCGGCGCGGTCGTTCAATGCGGCGATCTTGGAGAGCCAGGGCTTGATCGGGGCGAGACCCTTGCCCTCGATCGTGCCGGTGTCGAGGAACGTCGCATAGGCGCGGCCGATCTTCGAGTTCGGATCCTTGGCGGCGGTGTCGAGGATGCCGCGGGTGCGCGTCTCGGACAGGTCGGAGAGGAGGTTGAACGCGCCGTAGTTCGACTTGTCGGCGGGAATCGGCGTGGTCTTCGCCCAGTTGCCGTTGGCGAACGTGTAAAAGTCGTCGCCGGGCTGGACGGTCTTGTCCATGCCCTTCTCGTCGAAGCCGAAGCTGCCGAACTGGGCACCGGTCGACGCTTCGGGAGCGGCGGCGGGCTTCGGTTCGGTGGTTTGCGAGATGGCGGCGGTGACGCCGGTGATGGCGGTTGCGGCGAGCAGGCCGGCGACGATGAAGGACTTCATGGGGTTCTCCGGGAGTTTCGTTGGCACAAACTATCAAGACTACCTCCCCGGCGAAGGCCGGGGTCCAATTGGAAAGGTCTTGATAACGAGGGGCAGTCCACCGTTACGCCTGTCCCCCAATTGGACCCCGGCCTTCGCCGGGGAGGTACCAAATCGGGGTATGCGGCGAGGTCGTTCTACCAGATACGAACGCGGTCGGCGGGGGCGAGGTAGCTCTTCTCGCCCGGCTTGGCGCCGAATGCGGCGTACCAGGGGTCGAGGTTGCGGACCGTCAGGACGCGCTGGTGACCCGGCGAATGCGGGTCCGACAGCAACGTCTGCTGGAGCGCGGCGTCGCGGAACTTGGTGCGCCAGACGCCGGCCCAGCCATAGTAGAAGCGCTGGTCGCCGGTGGTGCCGTCGATGATCGGCGCCGGCTTGCCGCCGAGCGACTTGTGGTACGCGTCGTAGGCGACCGTCAGGCCGGCGAGATCGGCGATGTTCTCGCCGAGCGTCAGGCCGCCCTGGATGTGCTGGCCGGGGAGCGGTTCGTACGCGTCATACTGCTTCACGAGCGCATCGGTGAAGACCTTGAAGCGGGCGACGTCCTGCGGCGTCCACCAGTCGGTGAGCTTGCCGTTGAGGTCGTATTTGCGGCCCTGGTCGTCGAAATGATGGCTGATCTCGTGGCCGATCACTGCGCCGATGCCACCGTAATTGACCGCCGGGTCCGCCTTTGGATCGAAGAACGGCGGCTGGAGGATCGCGGCTGGGAACACCACCTCGTTCATCGTCGGGTTTGCGTAGGCGTTGATCGTCATCGGCGTCATGAACCACTCGCCGCGATCGATCGGTGCCCCGAGCTTCTTCAGGTCGCGATCGTATTCGAATGCGTTGGCGCGCGCGACGTTACCGACGAGATCGCCGCGCTGGATCTGGAGCGCCGAATAATCGCGCCACTTGTCCGGATAGCCGATCTTCGGGGTGAAGGCGGCGAGCTTGGCGAGCGCCTTGGTCTTGGTCTCGGGCGCCATCCACTCTAGGTTCTTCAGGCGTTCGCCCATCGCCGCGATGACGTTCTTCACGAGATCGTCGGCCGCGGCCTTCGATGCGGGGGGAAAATACTTGGCGACATATTGCTGGCCGATCGCCTCGCCCATCGCGCCCGAGACGGTCGAGACGCCGCGCTTCCAGCGGACCTGCTGCTCAGGCGTGCCCGACAGCGTCGTGCCGTAGAACGCGAAGTTGGTCTTGTCGAAATCGCTCGACAGATACGGCGCGTAGGCGCGCAGCACCTTGAGCATCGCATAGTCCTGGAGGACGTTCACCGGCGTGTCGGCGAACACCTTCGCTTCGCCGGTCACCGCGCTTGGCTGCGCGACGAGGTAGAACGGACGGCCGGTGACGCCCATCGCGGTCATGTACTGCGCCCACGGGAAACCGGGCGCCTTCGCGGCGAAGTCGGCGGCGGTCCATTTGTTGTACGTCTTGTCGGCGTCGCGGCTCTCGATACGCGTCCAGTGCGCGGTCGCGAGGCCCTTCTCCATGGTGAACACGGCGGCGGCGCGGGCGGCGGCGTTGGGCTCTCCGGCGAGCGTCAGCATCCGCGTGAGATACGCCTGATACGCGGTGCGGATCGTGGCGAGTTTCGCGTCGTCCTTCAGGTAATAATCGCGATCGGGGAGGCCAATGCCGCTCTGGCCGAGGCTGACGACATAGGTGGTCGGGTCCTTGTCGTCCTGCTGCACGCCGACGCCGACGAGGCCGCCGACGCCCTGACGCTGGAGCTTGGCGATCTCGGTGACGAGCGCGGTCTTGTCGTTGGTCGCCTTCAGCGCGGCGAGCATCGGCTTGACCGGCCCTGCCCCCTTCGCGTTGACCGCGGCCTCGTCCATGAAGCTGGTGTAGAAGTCGCCGACCTTGTCGCCGGGCGTCTTGGCGGACACGTCGAGGATCGTGCGGGTGCGTTCGAGCGACAGGTCCTGGAGGACGTGGAACATGCCGTAGGACGAGCGATCGGCGGGGATCGGCGTGGTCTTCAACCAGCCGCCGTTGGCGTAATCGAAGAAGTCGGTGCCGGGCGTCACGCTGGTATCCCGGCCGGCCATGTCGAAGCCGAAATCGCCGATCTGCGGCTTGTTGGCATCCTTGGCCGCGACGGGGCCCTTGGCGGCCTTTGCGAGAGTCGGCGAAGGCGTAGGCGTTTGCGCGATGGCCGATGCGGCGGACGCGAGCAGGATCACGGTAACAATCGACTTACGCATCTAAAAAACCTCGGGAAGGACTTCAGGATGCCGCGTGTTTTACGCCGATAGGACGGTCCGTCAATTCGGGTAGGTCAATAATAGTGACGATTGTTACGAACCGCGATTAGCGTGCCGATTATCGTGCCTGTGCCGCCACTTGCGCGCGATCCACAACCGCCAGCCGAGCGCACTGAGCGCATAGCCGCCAATCGAGCAGACGATCGTGATGACCAGCAGGCCGAGCGCGGTGGCGGGGCCAGCGTGCATCAGCCAGGGGATCCATTCGGTGCTGGCCGCGGCCTCGGCAACGGGCTGGCCGGGGACGTGCGCGTCGAGCCGCAGCAGCGACGAACCGATCCAATAGGCGGCGATCCACAGCGGCGGGGTGGTCAGCGGGTTGGTGATGAAGGTGGTCAGCGCCGCGGTCGGCACGTTGGCGCGGAACGGCAGCGCGAAGATCGCGGCGACCGGAGTCTGCGCGACCGGGATCAGGATGCCCGCGACCATCCCGAGCGCGACGCCGCGCGGGACCGAGCGGCGCGTGAAACGCCACAATTCCGGGGCGAGCACGCGGTGCGCGACGGGACGGAGGAGACGGTTCTTCTCCATCGATTCGCGGGTCGGCAGGTTACGATGCGACCACGCCGCGAGACGCGCGAAGATACTGCCCGGCGCGTTCGGCACAGCCTATCCGCGATCCCGCATGATCCGGCCCTGCTCGCGCTTCCAGTCCTGTTCTTTCACCGAATCGCGCTTGTCGTGGTTCTGCTTGCCCTTCGCCAGCGCCAGCTCGACCTTCGCGCGACCCTTCGAATTGAAGTAGACCATCAGCGGGACCAGAGTCATGCCCTGGCGCGCGACCGCGCCGAACATCTTGTTGATCTCACGCTCGTGCAGCAGCAATTTCCGCGGGCGCTTGGGCTCGTGGTTGAAGCGGTTGCCGTGGCTGAATTCGGGAATGTTCGAATTCACCAGGATGACGCTCTTGTCCTTCACCTCGGCATAGGCCTCGGCGATCGAGCCTTCGCCGCCACGCAGCGCCTTCACCTCGGTGCCGGTAAGCGCGATGCCCGCCTCGAACACCTGCTCGATATAATAGTCGTACCGCGCGCGCCGGTTCTCGGCGACGATCTTGGTCTTCTCGAAGGTGGGGGGTTTGGGACGTGCCATGGGACGCGCGATGTAGGGCGTCCGAGGGCTTAGGGGAAGCGGGGGCGGTGTTATTGCAAGCAAAGACTGCGCTCACACCGCGGACGTGGGGCGCAGCTTCGCTCAGACACTGTTCTCCTGCGAAAGCAGGAGAACAGTGTTACAGGCGATGGTCGTCTTGATCCTGGGCTCCTGCGTTCGCAGGAGAACAAGGCGGGGATCAAGCCAGGGCTGCGTGCGCCAAGGCTGTGTCGACGGCCGCGCGCGAGGCTTCACCCGCGGGGGTCATCGGCAGGCGTAGTGCTTCGGGGAAGCCCGGTCGCACCTTTGTCATGGCGTACTTCACCGGGCCGGGCGAGGCGTCGGTGAAAAGCGCTTCGTGGAGGGGATACAGCTGGTCCTGGTAGGCCAGCGCCTTGACGAAATCGCCCGCCTGGCAGGCCGCCTGAAACTCGGCGCAGAGCTTCGGCGCGACGTTGGCGCTTACCGAGATGCAGCCGGTGCCGCCCATGACGTTGAACGCGAGCGCGAGGTCGTCGTTGCCCGACAGCTGGCAGAAGTCCGGCCCGCACGATGCCCGGTGCTGCGAGACACGCGCAAGGACGCCGCTGGCATCCTTCACGCCGACGAACACCTTCGGGAACGCGGCGACGATGCGCGCCAAGGTCGCCGGCTGGATGTCGGTCACTGTCCGCGCGGGGACGTTGTAGAGGATGATCGGCAGCGGGGTCGTCTCGGCGAGCGCTTCGAAATGGCGGAAGATACCCTCCTGCCCCGGCCGGTTGTAATAGGGCGGGACCATCAGCGCGGCGTCGGCACCCGCGTCCTTGGCGGCGCGCAGGTTTGCGGAGGCGACGCGCGTATCGTTCGAACCGGCGCCGGCGATGACGGGAACGCGGCCCTTCGCCTGGTCGACGCAGACGCGGACGACGTGGAAATGTTCGTCGTACGACAAGGTCGCCGCTTCGCCGGTGGTGCCGCACGCGACCAACCCGGACGAGCCTTCCGCGATCTGCCATTCGATGAAGTCGCGGTAGGCGGCTTCGTCGAAGCTGCCGTCGGCGGCAAACGGCGTGACGAGCGCGGGAATCGATCCTGAAAACATGCGGTAGCCTGCGGTTTTGTTGCGCCGGATGTCATGGAAAATCCGGATTTCGTTCAGGACAGATACGGGTTGGAAGCCTATGCTGTCCACATGGTAGCATCGATGTTGAAAACGAGCCTTCTCCTCGCAGTCGTGGCGGGGACCGTCGCCGCGTCCGGAGCCGGGCAGGATACGCTCGACCGCTACAGCACGCAGCTTGCCAATATGGGGCCACAAGCCCAGCCGATGGCGCCCCCCATGTTCAGCGACGGCGCGATCGCGTCGACCATCGCGCAGTGGCGGGCGTTGCAGCAGACCGATGCGCTGCCGTTCGACAGCTATGCCGGCTTCCTGATGGCGCATCCGGGCTGGCCTAACGAGACGGCGAACCGGCGTGCGGCGGAACGCAAGGCTTCGACCGGATCGCCGACTAGCGTGACGGCGTTCTTCCGGCGCTATCCGCCGCAGTCGGCTTCGGGCGGAGTCGCCTTTGCGCGGGCGCTGATGGCGACGGGCGCGCGGGATCAGGCCTATGCGGCGGTGCGGACGGCGTGGCGGAGCAGCGGGTTGTCGCCGACCGACGAGGCGATGGTGATGGCGGGCTTTCCAGGCGCGCTGACGCCCGACGACCAGGATGCACGGATGGATGCGCTGCTGTGGGCGGGGCAGACCGGCGCGGCACAGCGGCAACTGGTTTGGGTAAGTCCTACGCGGCGCGCTGTGTTCGAGGCGCGACTGGCGTTCCGGACGAATGCGCCGAACGCGTCGGACATCTCGGCCTCGACGCAGACCTTGTATGCGAACGATGCGGGGTATGTCGCGGACCGGGCGCAGTGGTTGCGCAATTCGGGGGCTAGTCCCTCGGCGCGCGCGTGGCTGGCGCGGCCTCGGTCATTGGTGACGCGGCCGGGCAATGCGGCGGAATGGTACGAGGTGCTCGTCACCAACGCGAACGGCGCGGCGAACGACGGGCAGTATCAGACTGCCTACGACATCGCGCGGCAGATCGACGACGCGTATCCGTATGGCGCCGACATCGCGACGAAATCCTATGCCGAGCGTGATGAATATACTAACCTAGCCTGGCTCGGCGGGCGGGTGGCGATGAAGCAGCTCGGGCGACCGGCGGATGCGATGACGCTGTTCGACCGGTACGCGCGGGGATCGCGCTCGCCCCAGGTGCGATCGAAGGGCTATTATTGGGCGGGACGTGCGGCGGAGGCGGCCGGGTTGGCGCCTCAGGCGGCGGCGTTCTACGGTCAGGCAGCGGGCTACCGTGACCAATATTACGGGCAACTCGCCAACGAGCGCACCGGGCGTGCGCTGGTCGCGCCGCCTTCGGTCGCTGCGATCGCGGTGGATCCCGCGGTGCGCGCCGCATTCGATCGGCGTGAGACGGTGCGCGCGGTGAAGTTCCTCGGCCAGATCGCCGACTGGCAGGACCAGACCGCGTTCGTCCGTCAGATCGCGGCAGATGCGACGACCGACACCGATCATTTGCTCGCCGCCGAACTGTCGAAGAGCATCAACCGGCCCGATCTGGGCGTGATGGTCGGGCGGAGCGCGCTGGCGAACGGGCTCAGCGATTATTCCGCGGTGGGCTTTCCGATGGTCGCGGTGCCGGCGGGGTATGAGGATAACTGGACGATCATCCACGCGATCTCGCGACAGGAGAGCCAGTTCGATCGTGCTGCGGTGTCGCATGCGGGCGCGCGGGGTCTGATGCAGCTGATGCCGGCGACCGCGCGCGAGCAGTCGGGGAAGATCGGCCTCGCCTATTCGCAGGCGGCGCTGACGACCGATCCGAACATGTCGATCATGCTCGGGTCGAGCTATTTCCAGCGCGTGTATGCCAATTACGGCAGTTATCCGCTCGCGGTGGCGGCGTATAACGCGGGCGGCGGCAACGTGAACAAATGGCTCCGCGCGAACGGCGACCCGCGGACCGGGGCTGTGGATATGGTCGATTGGGTCGAGGCGATCCCATACCAGGAAACGCGCAACTATGTGCAGCGCGTGCTGGAGAATGCGGTGGTGTACGACCTGCTGAACCCGGTGCGGGCGAAGAGCCGGGGGCCGGCGCGGTTGTCGTGGTATCTGGGGAAGAACCGGCCGGGCTAATTACCGAAGATTGTTCTCCCGCGAAGGCGGGAGCCCAGACTGGGCTCCCGCCTTCGCGGGAGAACAAGGAGGGATGGACAACCGTTTCCTCGGGAACTCCCATCCTATTCTATTCTATTCTATTCTCCCCACCCCAAAAAACCCGTCACCCCAGCGAAAGCTGGGGTATCCCGGTTGTCGGTCGAGCAGGAGCCGCGGGAGACCCCAGCTTTCGCCGGGGTGGCGGGTGTTGCTGCTAAAGTGACGATTGTTGACGCTGGGGTCACGGGTGATGCTGCTAAAGTGACGCTTATTGCCGCTGGGGTGCCGGATACGGGGGCGTTATAGCGTCTCCATGGATCGCCCCAATTACATAACCCCCGCCGGCTACGCCGTACTCCGCAAAGAATACGAACATCTCCTTGCCGGCGAACGGCCCAAGCTGGTCGAGGTCATTTCCTGGGCGGCAGGCAACGGCGACCGCTCCGAGAATGGCGACTATATCTATGGGCGCAAACGCCTGCGCGAGATCGACCGGCGGCTCGGCTGGCTGTCGAAGCGGATGAAGGCGGCGAAGGTCGTCGATCCGGCCGCGCAAGGGGATCGCTCGCGCGTGTGGTTCGGGGCGTGCGTGACGGTCGCGGACGAGGATGACGTCGAGCGCATCCTGACGCTGGTCGGCGACGACGAGACCGATGCGAGCAACGGGCGGATCGGCTGGAACTCGCCGTTCGCGCGGGCCCTGCGCGGGGCGGCGATCGGCGATGTACGCCGCGTCGACCTGCCGGCCGGCGAACGGGAATACGAGGTCGTGGCGATAGCGTATCCGTGAACATCGCCGGCTCTCTGGTGCGGAGCGTGGACGCGGGGCGCTCGCGCGCGTACCCTCGCGCGCATGATCGATACCACAACGCGCAATGTCGCCCTCCTGATCGACGCGGACAACGCGTCCGCCGCGACCCTCGACCCGGTGCTGACCGTCCTGGCCGAGCTCGGCACGGTCAATGTCCGCCGGGTCTATGGCAACTGGTCGAAGCCTGCGCTGAAGGCGTGGAGCGACATGTCGATCAAGCACGGCATCGAGCCGCAGCAGCAGTTCGACCTGACCAAGGGCAAGAACGCGACCGACATGAAGATGACGATCGACGCGATGGACCTGCTGTTCCGCGGCCGCATCGACGGGTTCGGAATCATGTCGTCGGACAGCGATTTCATGCCGCTCGCGACCCGCATCCGGCAGGACGGCATCCCCGTCTACGGCTTCGGCACGTCGCGGACACCGGAAGGGTTCCGCCAAGCCTGCACGCGGTTCATCGACGTCGGTGCGCTGAACGAAACCTCGCAGCCGATGCCGGCTCCGGCGCCCGCCCCGGTTGCTGGCGAGAAGGTCGCGGCGCCGATACCGGCTGCTCGTCCCAAGACTGCGCAACCGATCGACGAGCAGGTGATCAAGCTGCTGATCGACGCCTATAATGCCGTGAAGCGCGACGAGAAGGGCTACGCCAGCGTCGCCGAGCTTGGGCAACTTGCCGGCAACCGCTCGAGCTTCGATGCGCGCAATTACGGGTTCAACCGGTTGTCGGACCTGATCGAGACGATCCCGAATTTCCAGCATGAGCGACGCGAGGGTGGCCGGTCGTTCGTGAAGCGGTTGCGGTAACCACGCCGCACTCCAACAGAGGCGCACCTCCCCGGCGGAGGCCGGAACCCAGTTGGGGGACGTCGCCAACCGGGTTCAGCGCTTCGTTACTGCAACCTTTCCACCTGGGCCCCGGCTTTCGCCGGGGAGGTCGCCTCTCTTTATAGGAGCCTCAGAACTCACCCCGTAGGTTGCAACCGGCCACCCGGCTCGGTCATCGCGTGCGCCTGTTCCTCGCCCTCGTCGGGCACCACCAGCGCACCTTTGCGCCAATTGCCGTAGCGGTAGTAGCCGACCGCGATCGCCAGCGTCGTGAGAGACCCGAGCGGAAAGCTCCACCACAACGCGTCCGACCCGAGCCACGGCTTGGCCAGCAGCGCAAAGCCGATGCGGACCGGGTACATCGACACGATCAGCGCGATCAGCGGCGCGATCACCGCGCCGTTGGCGCGCACGGTCGAGAACAGCACCATCGTCGCGCCGAACACGACGAAGTTCCAGCTCGCGATCAGCTGGATGTGGCGCGCGATCGGCAAAGCCGGACTGGCCTCGCCGATGAACAAGGTCATTACCGGACGGTCGAACAGGATCACCACGGCAACCATCGCTCCGGTCAGCACGACGTTGAAGATCAGGCCGTATTTGGTGATGTCGCCGACCCGGTCCCAGCGTCCTGCGCCGATATTCTGCGCCGCCATCGAACTGACCGCCGCACCGATCGCCAGCGCGGGCATCTGGATATACGTCCAGAGCTGCTGTGATACTGCATAGGCCGCGGCGGTATCGACACCGAGCCGGTTGACCAGCCCGACCATCGCGAGGCCGGCCGTGGACATGACCAGCATCTGCGCGCCCATCGGCAGGCCTTTCCGCACGATCGTACCGGTCAGCGCGCGTTCGGGGATAAGGTAGCGCAGTTCGCTGCCGCGCAGCCGGATCGGCAGGTTGCGGCGATAGATATACGTGACCAGCCCGAGCAACGAGATATGGCTCGCGATCAGCGTCGCGGTCGCCGAGCCGGCGATCCCCATGCGCGGGAACGGGCCGATGCCGGCGATCAGCAACGGGTTGAGCGCGCTGTCGAGCACCGCGCTGAGCAGCATGAACCACAAGGGGGTCATCGAATCGCCGGTACCGCGCAGACCCATCATCAGCAGCACCATCATCATCGATGCGGGCAGCCCGAGGAAGATCACGCGCAGATAGGCAAGCGCCAGCGGCATCGCATCGCCGGGCGTGGCGAGCAGGTGCAGGATCTCCGGCGCAAAGACCCAGCCGAGCGCGGCGATGATGACTGCGCCACCCAGGACCAGCCCGACCGCGGACCCGAATGCGCGGCGTGCGCCTTCCAGATCGTGCCGGCCGAAGCTCTGGCCGACCAGGATCGTCGCCGCCATGCCGAACCCGAACACCGCGCCGAACGTCAGGAACATGATGATGTTGGCGTTCGACGTCGCCGCCAGCGCACCCTCGCCGAGAAAGCGTCCGACCCAGATCGCGTTGATCGACCCGTTGAGCGACTGGAGGATGTTCGAGCCGAGCGTCGGCAACGCGAATGCGAGCAACGTGCGGCCGATATGGCCGGTGGTCAGATCGCGTTGCCCGGGTCGGGCGCCAGGACGTCCCCCTGATCCGGGACTCAGTTCAGTATCGGATTGCAGGTCGCTCACACATTCTCTCCGTGAAGCCGGCTTTGCGTCATGCCGGACGTGCTCCGGCAATCACCGTCGGACCGGCGGGCGGCCTGTCATGCCGTACGGCTAGCCGCGGACTGAACGCGCGAACAGGTCCGGGGTTACGGAGTGTCGGCTGGCGATAAAATTGTCCGTCATGAAGGCAGGCGCCGCCGAACACGGAGCCAAACGAAAACGGGGCGGCATTGCTGCCGCCCCGTCTCTTTCGGCAGGACGTGGTTCGCTTACGCTGCTGGCGCAGCAGCCCAGGTCGTCCACAAGCCAGCGACATCGGACTTCGGCGCCGTCTTGACCGCCGAGAACGCCGTCGCCGCGCCTGCCTTGTCACCCGACCGCGCGAGCGCGATGCCGAGGTGCAGGTTCACGTCGTCGGCATCGACGCCGCCCTTGGTCAGTGCCAGCCGGTACAGTTCGACCGCCTTGGCATAGTTGTTCTGGCCGAGATACGCGTCGGCCGTGCCCGCGGCGAGCTTGCCGTTGGCCGCCGTCGCCGCACGCTTTTCGAGGCCGGAAAGCGGACCATCGGCGGCGATGTTCTTCGTCGCGTCGGCCAGGAGGCCCTTCGCCATCGTGTTCGCCGCCGGGATCTTGCCCTGCGCCATGCCTTCCTTGATCACCGCCTGCGCTTCACTCGGCAGGCCGCGACGGTTCACGCTGTCGGCGTACTGGAGATAGTCGGTCTGGTCGGCGAGCGCGTTGGTGGCGCGCATCAGGCGGAAAACGTCGATCTTCTGCGTCTCGTCGAGCGTGATCAGCGCGTTCTGCTGGATGCCCGACAACACCAGCGTATCGCGCCAGTTCTTGGCGGTCGGATAGGCCGTGACCCACTTCTTCAGCCACGTCATCGTGTCGGCATTGCGCTTGGCGGCATAGGACTTGGCGATGGCGTACTTGTAATATTCCTCCGGTGCCTTCTGGCCGGCCGCGGTCATCTGCGAAATGGTCGCTTCGAGATCGGCGGTGCCGCCGGCGACGTCGCCGCTATCCATCTTGGCCTTGACGATCTGAAGACCGAGGTTCGGATCGGTGTAGCCAAGCTCCTTCGCCTTCGCGAAATACTGCAGCGCGACCGGATACTGCTTGCCGTTGAACGCCAGCGCACCACGACGATAGGCGTAGCGGCCACGATCGGCAGCCGGCGTCGCTGCGTTGGCGATCAGCGCGTCGAGCGGCTTGGCGAGCGTCGTCTCGTTGACCGGCGCGTTCGGGTTGGCGGTCTGCGCGGCGACGATCTTCTCGGTTTCGAGCTGATAGCGAAGCGCCGCGCCGATATACTTCTCGTAATCGGTCTTGGCGACGACATCGATCTGGTCGATCGCGGTCTGCGCGCCGGCATAGTCCTTGGCAGCAAGCGCGGTCTGCGCGGCGATGCCGGGCTTCTGGACCTCGGGGCTCAGCTTCATTGCCGGAGCGGCGGCGTCGGCCTTCTTGTCCTTTGCGAACGCGGGCGTGGCCAGCGCCATGCTGCTCACGCCGGTGGCGAATGCCGCAACCAGTGCAAGCTTCGAAATGGTCTTCATGCGGAAACTCTCCCTTTGCGTCGGCCCGGTACGAGTGGCGCGCCGCGACGCTATATGGTCCGCCATGCATACGTTCAAGCAAGCGGTCAGGATCCCGAACATCGAAAATACAGCGTGAACGTCGATTGAACGCATTCCACGCCACAGCTAGATCGCGGCGATGATCGCTGTCCTTTCTCCCGCCAAGACGCTCGACTATGATAGCGCGTTGCCCGACCTCGAACCGACCGTGCCGCGGTTTGCCGCAGAGGCGACGACGCTGGCACATGCGGCGGCGCATATGACGCAGAAGAAGCTTAGCGAGCTGATGCATATCTCGCCCGCGCTGGCGAAACTGAACGCGGACCGGTTCCGCGATTTCGACACGCTGCCCGAGCGGCCGGCGATGTTCGCATTCGCCGGCGACGTCTATACCGGGCTGGAGGCGAAGACGCTCGACGAGGCGGCGGTCGATTACGCACAGGATCACGTGCGGATGCTGTCGGGGCTGTACGGTCTGCTGCGGCCGCTCGACCTGATGCGGCCCTACCGGCTGGAGATGGGCACGCGCTGGGCGCCGCGGAAGACCAAGCTGACCGACTGGTGGGGGGACAAAATTGCCAAGCTGCTCGCCGACGACGTCGAGGCGGAAGGTTCGGGGACGATCCTGAACCTTGCCAGCCAGGAATATTGGGCGGCGGCGGACGGCAAGCTGCCCAAGTCGATCCGCGTCGTCGCGATCGATTTCCGCGAGGGCGAGGCGCAGAAGTTCGTCAGCTTCCACGCGAAGAAGGCCCGCGGGATGGTCGCGCGGTGGCTGGTCGAGCACCGCGTCGACGACATCGAGGGGATCAAGGGGTTCGACAGCGACGGCTATGCCTATGATGCGATGGGCAGCAGCGACGCGCAGTTCCGGTTCGTGCGCAAGTGAGCAGCGCGGTCGTCATCGGCGCCTCGGGCGGAATCGGCAAGGCGCTGGAGGAGGCGCTGATCGAGGAAGGCGCGTTCGACAAGGTCTACGGATTTGCGCGGTCGGTTAGCGGCGACCGGCATCTCGATCTGGAGGACGAGGCGAGCATTGTCGCGGCCGCCTCGCGGGTCGGATCGCCGACGCTGGTGCTCGTCGCGACCGGTTTGCTCCACGACGGCGAGCAGGGTCCCGAGAAGGCGATGCGCGAGATCGATCCGGTGTGGATGGCGCGCAACTTCGCGATCAACGCGATCGGGCCCGCGCTGGTGGCAAAGCATTTCCTGCCGACGATGCCGAAGGCGGGGCGGATCGTGTTCGCGGTGCTGTCGGCGCGGGTCGGCAGCATCGGCGATAACAAGCTGGGTGGCTGGTACGGGTATCGCGCGTCGAAGGCGGCGCTGAACCAGCTGGTGCGGACGATCGCGATCGAGGACAAACGACGTAATTCGAGCGGGATCGTCGTCGGGCTGCATCCCGGGACCGTGGACACCGGCCTGTCTCAGCCGTTCCAGGGGAATGTAACGTCGGGCAATCTGTTCAAGCCGGACCGGGCTGCGGTGCAGTTGCTCGACGTCATCGACGGCCTGCGCGCGCCGGACAGCGGCAAGCTGTTCGCCTGGGACGGGGTCGAGGTCACGCCGTAAAGCGCGCCCTCGTGACGTCATCCTAGCGAAAGCTGGGATATCGGCGTGTGGCGAACGGCGCGCGCCAAACGGGGATACCCCAGCGTTCGCTGGGGTGACGGTTTGCGAGCAGGGTTGCAGGAACCCGATCTTAGCCTCGACGCCCGCGACTCTTCGCTCATGACGTAGATTTCACGCGCGTGCCATGCCGCGTTCAGGTCGCTCAGCGCACTCCTTCGTATCGTCCACAGGGGACGAAACGAGAGGATATCCAATGACTAAGTCTCTCCCTCTAGCGATCCTCGCCAGCGCGGCACTCCTGTCCGGCACCGCAGCGATCGCCGCGACGCAAGCCAAGCCCAAGACGGTTGCCGCGTCGACCACCACCAAGACGGTCGCCAAGCGCACCACGACGGTCAAGAAGGGCCGCATGGTCAGTGCCAAGCTCGCAAACGGCAAGACCGTGACTTATGATTGCTCGCTCGCCGGCAACAAGACCAAGACCGCCTGCAAGTAACCCGCAATTAACGATGAAACCGCTTCACCCCCTCGTGCGTGGGCGCGTGCGTACGCGTGCGCGGGGGTAGTAAGGTGCCCCCCCCTCGGCTAAGGTGTGTCACAACACCGCAACAAGCCGAAAGCGTTCAGATTTGACCGACGAGACTATCCTCGCCGAACCCCAGGGCGGCGAGCCTGCCGGCATCGCCACGATCTCGATCGTCGACGAGATGAAGTCGAGCTATCTCGACTATGCGATGAGCGTCATCGTCGCGCGCGCCCTGCCCGACGTCCGCGACGGCCTGAAGCCGGTTCATCGCCGTATCCTGTACGGCGCGCACGAGAGCGGCTTCGTCGCCGGCAAGCCCTACCGCAAGTCGGCGCGCATCGTCGGTGACGTGATGGGTAAATACCATCCGCACGGCGACAGCTCGATCTACGATGCGTTGGCCCGCATGACGCAGGACTGGTCGATGCGCGTGCCGCTGATCGACGGCCAGGGCAACTTCGGCTCGATGGATCCCGATCCGCCCGCGGCGATGCGCTACACCGAGGCACGTCTCGGCAAGGTGGCGAACGCGCTGCTCGGCGATCTCGACAAGGATACGGTCGACTTCGTCGCAAACTATGATGGCTCCGAGCGCGAGCCGACCGTGCTGCCGGCCCGCTTCCCGAACCTGCTGGTCAATGGCGCGGGCGGCATCGCGGTCGGCATGGCGACCAACATCCCGCCGCACAATCTCGGCGAAGTGATCGCCGCGTGCCTCGCGTACATGGACAATGGCGCGATCACGACCGAGGAACTGTTCGAGCTGGTCCCCGGTCCCGACTTCCCGACCGGCGCGATCATCCTCGGCCGTGCGGGCGCCAAGTCCGCATACGAGACCGGCCGCGGCTCGATCATCGTCCGCTCGCGACACATCGTCGAGGAGGGCCGCGGCGATCGTCGTTCGATCGTGCTGACCGAAATCCCGTACCAGACCGGCAAGAACGGCCTGGTCGAGAAGATCGCCGAAGCCGCCAAGGACAAGCGGATCGAAGGCGTCAGCGACATTCGCGACGAATCGAGCCGGATGGGCGTGCGCATCGTCATTGACCTCAAGCGCGACGCGACCCCCGACGTTGTGCTCAACCAGCTCTGGCGCCACACGCCGGCGCAGTCGAGCTTCCCCGCCAACATGCTGGCGATCCGCGGCGGCCGTCCCGAGCTGCTCAACCTGCGCGACATCATCGGCGCGTTCATCACCTTCCGCGAGCAGGTCATCACACGGCGGTCCAAGTTCGAGCTCGCCAAGGCTAGAGAGCGCGCGCACCTGTTGCTCGGCCTCGTCATCGCGGTCACCAACCTCGACGAAGTCGTCAAGATCATCCGCGGGTCGTCGAGCCCCGCCGAAGCGCGCGGCAAGCTGCTCGCGCGCGAATGGCCGGTCGAGGAAATCGCGCCGTACATCGCGCTGGTCGAGGCAGTCGAGGACAAGCAGGCCGACGGCATCTACAAGCTGTCCGAGCCGCAGGTCCGCGCGATCCTCGATCTCCGCCTGCACCGTCTCACGCTGCTGGGCCGCGACGAGATCGGCGACGAGCTGAAGGCGCTGGCCGCGACGATCGGCGAGCTGCTCCACATCCTCGGCGACCGTGCGAAGCTGTACGAAGTGATGCGCGGCGAGCTGATCGCGATCCGCGACGAATTCGCCACGCCGCGCCGCTCCGAGATCGCCGCTGCCGCCAATGGCATCGACGACGAGGACCTGATCGAGCGCGAGGACATGGTCGTCACCGTGACCATGCAGGGCTATATCAAGCGCACCAGCCTCGACACGTTCCGCGCCCAGGCGCGCGGCGGCAAGGGTCGCGCGGGCATGTCGACGAAGGACGAGGACGTCGTCACCGAGCTGTTCGTCACCTCGACGCACACCCCGGTGCTGTTCTTCTCGAACCTCGGCAAGGTCTATCGCTACAAGGTCTGGCGCCTGCCCGAGGGTGGTCCTGCCACACGTGGCCGGCCGATGATCAACCTGCTGCCGCTGGCGCCGGGCGAGACGATCTCGACCGTGCTCCCGCTGCCGGAGGATCTGAGCGAGTGGAGCCGCCTGCACGTGATGTTCGCGACGCAGCGCGGGCTCGTGCGCCGCAACGCGATGGATGCGTTCACCAACGTGCCGTCGAACGGCAAGATCGCGATGCGCTTCGAAGAGGGGTCCGAGGACAAGCTGATCGGCGTTGCGCTGCTCAGCGAGCATGACGACGTGCTGCTCGCGACCAGGCTCGGCAAGGCGATCCGCTTCGCCGGCGACGACGTGCGCGAGTTCCAGAGCCGGACGTCGACCGGCGTGCGTGGCGTCACGCTGAAGGGCGACGACGAGGTCATCTCGCTGTCGGTCCTGCACCGTGTCGGCGCGACCCCCGAGGAGCGCGAGACGTACCTCAAGTTCGCACCGTGGAAGGGCGAGCGGGAGGGCGATCACGGCATGGGCGCCGACCGCTACAACGATCTCAAGGACCGCGAGCAGTTCATCCTGACGGTCTGCGAGAACGGCTATGGCAAGCTGTCGAGCGCGTATGACTATCGTCGCACGGGTCGCGGTGGCCAGGGCATCACCAACATCGACAACATCGCGCGCAACGGCCCCGTCGTGGCGAGCTTCGCCGCGGCGAAGGGCCATCAGCTGATGCTGGTGACCAACCAGGCGAAACTGATCCGCACGACGCTCGCGTCGCTCCGCGTCATCAGCCGCAACTCGGCCGGCGTGAAGCTGTTCGACGTGGCGAAGGGCGAGCACGTCGTCTCCGCCGCCCGGATCGAGGAAACCGAGGAAGACGCCGAGATCAACCTGGCCGACGCCGTGCCAGAGGTCGCTCCGGATACCGGCGCGACGATCGGCGAAGATACCGCTGCAGGCCCGGAGGATGGTGAGTGAGCAAGGATTCGATCGCGTACCCGCCGATCGCGTACAAGGTGCTGACGGGCGAGCAGTTGGCGACACTGGAGAGCGGCAGCTTCGCGGGCGCGCCGGTGGATCTGGCCGATGGCTATATCCACCTGTCGACCGCGGAACAGCTGACCGAGACGGTCGACAAGCATTTTGCCGGCCAGTCCGACCTGCACGTCGCGGCGATCGATCTCGACGCGCTCGGCGACGATGTGAAGTGGGAAGAGTCGCGCGGCGGGCAGCTGTTCCCGCACATTTACGGCGGGCCGCTGCTGCTGGAAACGGTGCTGTCTTATGGCCCGCTGGAGCGCGATGAGGCCGGCAAGGTGAAGCTGCCCGTCGCGGGGTAAATCCGCAATGAGCTTGTTTCCCCGCGAAGGCGGGGATCTAGCCTGGGCTCCCGCCTTCGCCGGAGAACAAGGAGGCAGGAGTTGCCGCTCGATCGGCGGCCTCCGAGGCCGGCGATGCGTCCACCACCCCGGCGGAGGCCGGGGCCCAATTGGGGAACGTCGCTAACGAAGCGCGGCCCTCAGTTACGTCGACCTTTCCAATTGGGCCCCGGCCTTCGCCGGGGTGGACAATCTACCAGGGTACGCTCTCACCCAGCCGCAAACGCCGCCCGCACGAACCGCGCACAGGCGTCAGGCGCGGTGATCGGCACCATGTGACCGCCCTCGATCGTATCGATCTTCGCCCCCGGGATCACCGCTGCCGTCCGGTGGCCGTTCCACGCTGGATCGAGAATCGCGTCCTGCCGTCCGAACAGGATCCGCGTCGGCACGTCGATTCCCGCATACCGCTCCGCCATCGCCGTGACGTCATCGTTCGCACCGGCAAGATCCGCCGCCGCCGCCGCAATCGCGATCGGCCGCACCGACAGCGCGCCACCGCCCCTCGTCACGAAATCCTCGGGCACCGCCTCGGGCGCGAAAATGCCTTCGAGCGTCCTGGCCGAGGTCAGCCGGCTGAGCGGCGTCCCAAGCACCTGCGCGAACGCCAGACGCGCCCCCGCGGGGATGCGCGCCAGCCCACGGAAACTCTCCGGCACCTTTTCCAGCGGCTGGGTCAGCGGCGCGATCAAGGCCAGCGCGCGGACCAGATGCGGATGGTCGAGCCCGACCGCGAGGCTGATCGCGCCGCCCAGCGAATGCCCGACCAGCAACGGTCGATCGAGCCCGAGCTTCTGGATGAAGTCCGCGATGATCGCACCCTGCGCCACGATGCTCGGCATCGCGCCGGTCGCAGTGGAATACCCGGATCCAGGGCGATCGACGACGATCACGCGGAACTCGTCCTTCAGCAGGTCGACCAGCCCGTAGCTGAAATTGCGCAACTGCCCGCCGAGCCCGTGCACCATCACGATCGCCGGACCACTGCCGACGTCGATATAGTGCAGCCGTGCGCCGGCGACGTCGAGGAACCGGCCTTCCGCCGGTACCAGTTCCTCCGCCCGCCGCGCGACCCGGCTCGAATACAGCGACAGCCCGATCCCCGACACCGCCGCCAGCACTGCGCCACCAAGCAAGCTCTTGCCCGTCCGCTTCATCTCTATCTCCTTCGAATCCCTTGTGGCCCGAACGCGCGGCCATGTCCAAAGTCGCAGCGCCCATATTCCGGAACCCGATGCCGGCGTCGAACGTCCGACCATCGAAGGAGATGCGGCGGTGGACCCACAGGCCAGAGCGATACTCGACACGATCACGACGCTCGCACCCGACGCGGCCCCGACCGCCGACGATGCCCGGTGGCTAGCAGATTTTCGCTACCAGACGCTGTTATTGAAGACCTTCTCGGGCGACCCCGAACCGGTCGAGGCAATCACCCACATACTGCTGCCGTACGAAGGTGGCGCGCTTGTCGTGCGCCTCTATCGACCGAAGCCAGGCCCGCTGCCGCTGCTTCTCCATATCCACGGCGGCGGCGCTGTCGCGGGATCGATCGACGGGCATGACCCCGCGTTGCGCGCGCTGGCCAACCGGACCGGCTGGCTGGTTGCCGCCCCCGCCTATCGCCTCGCGCCCAAACACCGCTTCCCCGCCCAACTCGACGATAGCTGGACCGCGCTGACCGGTCTCGTCGAGCAGGCGCACGCGCTCGACCTCGACACGTCGCGGATCGTGGTATCGGGCGACAGCATCGGCGGCACCCTGGCGACCGCGCTTGCAGCCCGGACGGCCGCGGAAGGCGGACCGGCGCTACGGGGCCAGATCCTGCTCTACCCGAACACTGACCTGCGCCGCGATGCCGACTATCCGTCGCGCAAGAGCGAGGACGGCAACATTATCGATGCCGCCGCACTGGAGCGACAGATCGACCTGTACCTTGCCTCCCCCGAAGCGCGCAGCGATCCGCGCGCCTCGCCGATCCTGGCGCAGGACCTCGCCGCCCTGCCCCCGACGTTGCTCGTGACCTGCGACAACGATCCGCTGCGTGACGAAGGCGAAGCCTATGGCCGAAACCTCCGCGAGGCCGGCGTCCCGGTTGATCACGCGCGGTTCGACGGGATGATCCACGCATTCCTGCAAATGGGTGGACGCGTCGATGCGACGTCGCAGGCACTCGATCGCATCGCTGCGTGGCTGAACGCCCGATGATAAGAAAAATGGTGCACCCAGAGCGATTCGAACGCCCGACCCTCAGATTCGTAGTCTGATGCTCTATCCAGCTGAGCTATGGGTGCATCGCCGTTCCGTGTCCGGTTCGACAAGCCCGCCGTGAAGCGGAAAATCCTGGTGCACCCAGAGCGATTCGAACGCCCGACCCTCAGATTCGTAGTCTGATGCTCTATCCAGCTGAGCTATGGGTGCACTGGAGGGGCGCTGATAGCAGGCATTTTCGGCCGCGCAAGGGCGTTGCGCGATAAAGTTGTGCGCGCGCCCTTCGCGGCATAGAGCGGCACGTATGAAACTCGCCTCCTCGCTCCGCTTCGCGTCGCTCGCGCCGGTCCTGGCCATCGTCCTCGCGACCGGCGCGTGTAGCCGGGATACGGTCGGCTATCCGTCGCTCGGCATACGCCCGGGCGAGAAGATCGGGTTTGCCGAGCCCGAGGTGAAGGCAGCGGTGGCAGCTCCCGATCCGGCGCTCGACGCGGATATCGCCACCCTGTCGGGCAAGCTCGCGGCGATCGTCAGCGGTTTCGACCGCGATGCGGCAAAGGCGAGGGCTTCGGCGAAGGCGGCGCGCGGCGCGGCGGTCGGCAGCGAAGCGTGGATCGCGGCCCAGACGGCGCTGGCGGGACTGGACGACTGGCGCGCGCAATCCTCCGCGCTGGTGACCGACATCGAGCAGCGCGCGACCGACCGCGCGGCCGGACTGCAGCCGGACTACCCGGCGCTCGCGGCGGCGCGCGACACGGCGCAGGCGGAAGCCGACCGCGAGAGCGCGGCGATCCAGCAGATCCAGGCGACCCTGCCCGCCGCCTGAGCCGCTAGAACCCCTTTAACAATGGCAGGATCGTCGAATAGTCGTCGGTCCAGCCGGTAAACCCCTTGCGCACCGTCAGCGGCGTCCAATCGAGATCGGTCGCACGCAAGGCCGCGATCGCGCGCGGATTGCGCGACAGCGCTACCCAGTCCGATGCCGAGGCGCGGTCGACGAGCAGGCTCGACGGCCGGTACTTCATCTCGACCGCGATCCAGCCGCCTTCGTGCGCCGCCGCCGCGATCACCGGTTCGAGGTCGATGAACCGGTTCGAGATATGCACCAGCAACAGACCGTCATGCGACAGCACCCGGCCATAGGTCGCGAACGCTTCGCGCGTCATCAGGTGCATCGGCACAGAATCCGATGAGAACGCATCGAGTGCGAGCAGGTCGAGGCTGTTCGACGCATCGTGCGCCAGCGCGATCCGTGCATCACCCATCCGGATCTCCGGGTTCGGCAGGCAGCGCGACAGATAGGTGAACTGGCCGGTGTCGCGCGCGATGCGGACGACCGCCGGGTCGATCTCGTAGAACCGCCAGCGCTGACCGGCCCTTGCGTAGCAGGACAGCGTCCCCGTCCCGAGCCCGACGACGCCGATCCGCGCGGCCGGGCCGTAAAGTTTCGGCGCAGCCAGCATTGCTTGACCGACCCCCGAGCCGGCCGCGTAATAAGTGGTCGGCGTCCGCTCGCGCTCGACCGAACCGCGAAGCTGGATACCGTGGACCGTGGTGCCATGATCGAGCTCACGCGTGCCGCCATAAGGTCCCGGCTGGTCACGCACGGTATAGACGCCGAAATAGCTGCGCACCCGGGCACCCGGATCGATCGAGAGTTCGAGCGACCGATACCCGCCGAACAGCACCAGCGCGCCCGCCAGCACGATCATGTACGGCAATCGCGCACCGATCGCAGCAAACCCCAGCGCCACGATGACGAGGAAGTCGAGGCCCTGCCGGCTCTCGCCGAACACGCCGGTCGGGTCGGTGATCCGCAATCCAGCGACGACCACGAGCGTCACTATGATCGCCGCGAGTGCGATCCACTTGGTGCGCCCCTTCGCCATCCAGATATTCCGGAACTGGCCGAACAGATAGATTTGCGGCACCAGCGCGCCCGCGGCGAGGATGAGCAGCGGATATTCATAGGTCCAGTCGAACACCACCGGCGCCACCAGCGCAGCGAACACGCCGCCGAGCGCGCCGCCGGCCGACATTGCAAGATAGAAGCCGGTCAGCCGGTCGGGCGCCGGTCGCTTTCGGTAGAGCGTGGTATGCAGCGCGACCGAGATCATGAACAGCAGCACCAGCGCGATGCCGGCGCTGAAGAACGGCCGCTCGTTGACGCCGCCCATGATGATCCCGCCGAACAGCAGGATCGTGATCGGCGCGATCCGCGTCAGCAGGTCGGCGAGCCAGCGATCGTTCGCGAACGCCACGCTGAAACTCAGCAGGTACAGCCCGAGCGGAAGCACCCACAGCAACGGCATCGCGACGATATCGGTCGTGATATAGGTGGAGGTCGCCAGCATCAGGCCGGACGGCACCAGCGCGAGCGCAATCCAGTGCGCGATCCGCCTGGCCCCCGGCGGTGCGCTGGTCGCCGCGACGTGATCGACCGCCGCCGTCCTCGGCAGGCGCGTCGCGCAGGCCAGCACCAGCAGCACGAGCAGTAGATAGCCGCCACTCCAGAGCCAGCTCTGGCCGTGTACCGCCATCAACGGCTCGACCAGCAACGGGTACGCGATCAGCCCCGCGAAACTGCCGAGATTGGACGCGGCGTACAGCGCATAGGGATCGCCGCCGCCGCTCGCCGCACTGAACCAGCGCTGGATCAGCGGTGCCTGCGCGGAGACGGCAAAGAACAACGGTCCGATCGACAACCCAAGCAGCCACGGCACCCACAAGGCCGGCAACGCATCGGCGGGCAGGTCCATCGCGATCAACCCGATCGGCAGCCAGAGCGCCGCAACGATCAGCACGCCGAGGTGGATCGCCGCCTGCGCGCGCGGCCGCACCCGCCCGAGCCAATGCGCATACGCATAGCCCGCGAGCAGCAACGCCTGGTACACCAGCATCGCCGAGTTCCACACCGCCGGCGCACCGCCAAGCCGCGGCAACGCCATCCGCGCCACCATCGGCTGAACGAGGAACAGCAGGAACGATCCGGTCAGGATCGTGGCGACGAACATCGTCCGGCACCAGCGCGCCATCAATCGGGTCTCAGACATGGGCGGGGCGGTCGATCCGGTAGAGGATGTGGCGACGGCGCGGGTCGTCGTCGGCGAACTTGGGATGATCGAAATCGCCGTCGATCACGCGGGTCATGCCGAGTCGGTCCATGAGCGCACGGCTGGCCGTGTTTGCGGGGACGGTGATCGCCCAAACCGTCGGCAGGTTCATCTCATGCCAACCCCAGGCCAGAGCCGCGTCGGCCGCTTCCCGCGCATATCCCTGCCCCCATTCGGTCCGGGCGAGACTCCAGCCGATCTCGGGCTCAGCATCGATCGGTGTACCGACCGGGCCGGGCTTGATCCCGCACCAGCCGATCAACGCGCCGGTATCGCGCCGTTCGAGCACCCAGAAACAGGAACGGTAATCGGCCAGGACCTTGCGTTGCCGGGCGACCGTCTCGCCGGACTCGGCCAGCGACGGCGCCGGCCCGAGATACGCCATCACCGCCGGATCGGCACACATCGCATGATGCGCGGCGACATCGTCCTCCCGCCAGCCACGCAAGATCAACCGCCCGGTCTCGATCATCCGCCGAGCAATTTGGCCGCATGCGCCGCGTGGTAGGTCAGCACCCCCGAGCAGCCTGCGCGCTTGAACGACATCAGCGTCTCCAGCACCATCGCGTCGCGCTCCGCCCCGCCAGCCGCGACGGCATGCTCGATCATCGCGTATTCGCCCGACACCTGGTACGCGAACACGGGGACTTCGAACGCCTGTCGCACGCGGACGATGATGTCGAGATACGGCAGGCCGGGCTTCACCATCACCGTGTCGGCGCCCTCCGCCAGATCCATCGCCACTTCGCGCAGCGCTTCCTCGGCGTTGGCGTTGTCCATCTGGTAGGTCTTCTTGTCGCCCTTGAGCAGACCGCGCGAGCCGACCGCATCGCGGAACGGGCCGTAGAATGCGCTGGCGTACTTGGCTGCGTAGGACATGATCTGGACGTTGTGGTGCGACTCCGCCTCGAGCGCGCTGCGGATCATGCCGATCCGGCCGTCCATCATGTCCGAGGGCGCGATGATGTCGGCACCCGCATTGGCTTGGTTCAGCGCCTGCGCGACCAGCATCTCGGCGGTCGTGTCGTTGACGACATAACCGGCCGCGTCGACCAGACCGTCATGGCCATGGCTCGTGTAAGGATCGAGCGCGACGTCGGTCAGCACGCCGATTTCGGGCACTGCGTCCTTCAGCGCGCGGATCGCCTGGCACATCAGGTTGTCGGGGTTGAGCGCCTCGCGCCCGTCGTCCGTACGGCGTTCCGGTTGCGTGTACGGGAACAGCGCGATGCACGGAATGCCGAGGTCGCGCGCTTCGCGGCCGCGCGCGACGATGCCGTCGACCGACCAGCGCGACACACCCGGCAAGCTGGCGATCGGTTGCTCGACGATGCCGCCAGAACTGGGCCCCTCTGTGACGAACAACGGCCAGATCAGGTCCGCGGGGGTCAGCACGGTTTCCGCATGGAGCCGGCGGCTCCAGGCGGAGGCACGAGTGCGACGAAGGCGAAGCGCGGGATAGCTTGCGGTCATGCGCGCGGCTTTGCGGGATGGACGCCACCGGATCAAGCTTTACGCAAGAGCGTTACGGATGCGAAACCGCATCCCGTGCGTTGGAGACTCCATGCCGAACGATACGATCACGTCCGCCGCGCTCGTCGTCAATGCCAAGTCGCGCAAGGGCCAGAAGATGTTCAAGCGTGCCTGCGCCGCGATGTCGGGGCTGCCCTATGAGGTCGACGCGCATGCGGTCGAGGATCCGAAGGACCTGGAGACGACGGTGCTGCGGGCGCTCGCAAAGAAGCCGGACCTGCTGATCCTCGGCGGCGGCGACGGTACGGTCAGCGGTTTGGTCGACCTGATGGTCGGCCACGACGTCATCCTCGGCGTGCTCCCGCTCGGCACCGCCAACAGTTTCGCGCGCACGCTCGGCATTCCGTTGACCGTCGAGGGCGCGGTCGAGGTGATCCGTACCGGCAAGCCCCGTCGGATCGATCTCGGCATGATCGACGGCGATTATTTCGCCAACTGCGCGGCGATGGGCATCAGCCCGAAGATTGCCGAGACTGTGCCGCACGGGTTGAAGAAGGTCTTCGGCAAGGTCGGCTATCTGGCATGGGCGACGTATCAATACATGCGCTTCCGCCCGTTCACGCTGATCGTCGGCGAGGGCCCGACCGCGGTGAAGATCCGCGTCGTCGAGGTGCGGATCTCGAACGGACCCTATCATGGCGGCACCGAACTGGTCGACGCCGCGGCAGTCGATTCGGGCGAGATCGTCGTGCAGGCGGTGATGGGGCATGTGAAGCGGCGGCTGGTGCAGAACTGGGCCTCCAGCGTGTTCCGGCTCGAGTCGCGACACGAGAAGGTGCGCGATTTTCGAGGCAAGAGCCTGAAGATCAACACGATCCCGCCGCTGCCGATCTCGATCGATGGGGAAGTTCTAGCGAAGACCCCGGTGACGGCGAAGGTTGCGGCGGGGATCATTCGGGTCATGGCGCCGGCCTGAAGCGCGCTCGACTAGCGGCACCACCCCTTGTTCTCCCGCGAAGGCGGGAGCCCAGTCTGGGTCCCCGCCTTCGCGGAAACAGCTTTGGGCGACGATAGCCCGCCTCAGTAGCCGCCACCCCGGCGAAGGCCGGGGCCCAGTTGGAAAGGTTGCAGTAACGACGCGCATCGCTCAGTTGGCGACCTCCCCCAACTGGGCCCCGGCCTTCGCCGGGGTGACAGCTTTGAGTCGTAATCGCGCTCGAACCAACTCCCTTTACTTCACCCGCCGCACCGTCAAAATCCTAACCGGCGCGGCGATCATCTGTCCCTTCATCACCCCCACCCCGGCCGTCGGCGACGTCGGCGCGGCGAGGATGCGCTTCACCACGTCCATCCCCTCCACAACATGCCCGAACGCCGCGAACCCGGCCTTGTCCCCGGTCCCCGCGGGGTTCGCATCGAGCGACAACACCGGCCCGACCGTAATGAAGAAATCGGCCGTCGCGGTCCCCGGCGCGAACCGCGCGAGCGAGATCGTGCCGTCGACGTGCGACAGACCGGTGGTCGTGGTCGGCTCATGCGGCACCGGTTTCAGGAGACGCTTCGGATCTCCCTGCGGCCCACCCTGGATCAGCCCCGCCTCCGCGCCGAGCTTCATCGCCCGGTAGAAGGTCACCCCGTCGAGCCGCTTCTGGTCGACATAGCGCAGGAAGTTCGCCGTCGTCAGCGGCGCGCGATCCTTCTCCAGCGCAAAGGTGATCGGCCCCTCGCTCGTCGTCATCACGATCGAGACGGTCGCGGCGGCGGCCGCCGGCGCGGCCGGTACGGGCGGCACGGAGGGCGCGTCCTGGGCAGAAGCGGACAGGGCGCCAAGGGTGGCGAACGCGAGCAGCATGGTGCGAAAGATCATGCCTCCGGACTACCGCGCTCTCCGCCAACTGTCAGCCGCCCTTGGACAGATCGCGCGACGGAAATTGCCCGCGCCAAACTTTTGCTAGGGTTTGCACGCCCGCGCGCAATGCGTATCCGTCAGGCGATGACCGATCTCGCCATTCTCTACGAGCACCCGCTCTGGTTCGAACCGCTGTTCGCCGCGCTCGACCGCCGCGGCGTCGCGTTCACCCGCGCGACGCCCGACGGCTTCTGGAACCCCGCCGATCAGAGCGCCCCCGCCCCCGTCGTCTTCAACCGCATCGCGATGTCGAGCTTCCTGCGAAGCGGCGAGCATCCGATCTTCGACACGATGGCGATGCTCGATCACTGGCGCCGGACCGGTGCGCGCGTGATCAACGGCACCGACGTGCTCGCGGTCGACGCGTCCAAGGCCCGCCAACTGTCGCTGATCGCCTCGCTTGGCTTGGCGATCCCCGAGACACGCGTGGTCCACCGCGCCGCCGACGTCGTCCCCGCCGCGCAGACGCTCCGCTTCCCGCTGGTCGTGAAGGCGAACATCGGTGGGTCAGGCGCGGGCATCATCCGCTTCGACAGCCTCGAAGAGCTTCGCACCGCCGTCGCCGATAGCGGCCTGCCGAGCAGCGTCGACGGTGTCTTGCTGGTGCAGGAATACGTCCCGGTCCGCGACGGCGCGATTACCCGGATCGAGACGCTCGACCGCAAGTTCCTCTACGCGATCGACGTCGCGGGCGGCGGCGCGTTCGATCTCTGCCCGGCAGACGCCTGCGTCGTTCCCGGCTCGGGCATCAAGATGGCCGCGGTCGAGCCTTCGCAGACCTTGAAGGATGCCGCCGAAGCGATCGCCCGTGCGGTCGATCTCGATGTCGGCGGAGTCGAGGTGATGATCGACGACCGCGACGGCGTCGCGCGGTTCTACGACATCAACGCGCTGTCGAACTTCGTCGCCAAGCCGTTGGATGTGCTCGGCTGGGATCCGCACGACCGCCTCGTCGATTACCTGATCGAACAGATTGGGAAGGCCTTCTGATGCGCTATGGTTACTGGACTCCCGTCTTCGGCGGCTGGCTTCGCAACGTCCCCGACGAGGGGATGGAGGCGAGCTGGGCGTACACCAAGGCGCTGACGCAGAATGCCGAGCGCTGGGGCTATGACCTGACGCTGATCGCCGAGCTGAACCTCAACGATATCAAGGGCATCGAACAGCCCGCGCTCGATGCGTGGTCGACCGCGGCGGCGCTCGCGGCGGTGACCGACAGCATCGAGCTGATGGTCGCGGTCCGCCCCAACTTCCACCACCCCGCGCTGTTCGCCAAGGCCGCGGCGAACATAGACCGGATCTCGGGCGGACGCCTCGCGCTGAACGTCGTGTCGTCCTGGTGGGCGGACGAGGCCAAGCAATACGGCCTCCAGTTCGACCAACATGACGATCGCTACGCCCGGACGGCGGAGTGGCTGACCGTCGTCGACGGGCTATGGACGCAGGAGCGGTTCGACTTCGCGGGCCAGTTCTACACCACCGAACAGGCGATCTGCTCGCCAAAACCCGCCAAGCGCCCGACCGTCTACGCCGGCGGGGAGAGCGAAAAGGCCAAGGCGATGATTGCCGCGCAGTGCGACGCGTACGTCATGCACGGCGACCCCGCCGACGCGATCGCGCCGAAGATCGCCGACATGGCGGCGCGACGCGAGGCAGCTGGCGGCGCGCCGATGCAGTACGGCATGGCCGCCTATGCGATCGTCCGCGACAGCGAGGCGGAGGCCAAGCGCGAGCTCGACCGCATCACCAGCGTCACCGAACTCCCCGCAGGATACGCCAATTTCGACCAGTGGCTGTCGGGTACGCAGCTCGAACGCGAACTGAAAATCCAGGAATATTCGGTTTCCAACCGTGGCCTGCGCCCCAATCTGGTCGGCACGCCCGAACAGTTGAAGGAGCGTGTCGCCGAGTACGAGGCGGCCGGTCTCGACCTGCTGCTGCTCCAGATGAGCCCGCAGGCTGAAGAGATGGAGCGGTTCGCCGCGCAGGTCATGGGCACCGCATGATCCGTCTTACCGACGTCATCAAAACCTACCCGGCAAGCGAGGCGGCGGCGCTGGACGGGGTGTCGCTGGAGATACCGGCCCGCGGCGTGTTCGGCGTCATCGGCCAGTCCGGCGCGGGCAAGTCGACGCTGATCCGCCTGATCAACGCGCTCGAACGCCCGAGTTCGGGCCGGGTCGAGGTCGATGGCGTCGACGTCGCGGCCCTGTCCGCGGCGGACCTGCGCGCGCTACGCCGGCGGATCGGCATGATCTTCCAGAACTTCGGGCTGCTCTCGTCACGTACGGTCGCGGCAAACGTCGCGTTCCCGCTGGTGCTTGCCGGCGTATCCAAGGCCGAGCGCGAGACTAAGGTCGCGGCGCTGCTCGACCGCGTAGGCCTCGCCGACCACGCCACCAAATACCCGGCCCAACTCTCCGGCGGGCAGAAGCAGCGCGTCGGCATCGCCCGCGCGCTCGCCACCGACCCCGACATCCTCCTCTGCGACGAAGCGACCAGCGCGCTCGATCCCGAAACCACCCGCTCGGTCCTCACCCTCCTCCGCGAGCTCAACCGAGACCTCGGCCTGACGATCGTCCTGATCACGCACGAAATGGACGTCGTCCGCTACGTCTGCGACCGCGTCGCCGTGCTCGAACGCGGCCGCATCGTCGAGACCGGCGACGTTGCCGACATCTTCGCCAACGCCGCCCACCCGGCGACGCAGCGCATGCTGGCGGCGCTGGCGGCATGAGGTTCTTCGCCAACGTCGACTGGTCGGACATTGGCCAGGCGTGCCTCGACACGCTGATCATGCTCGGTGGGTCGCTGATCCTCACAATCGCGTTCGGCCTCCCGCTCGGCGTGCTGCTCTACCTCACCGACCGGGGCCGCCTGTCGCAGAACCGCGTCGCCAACGCCGTGCTCGGCATCATCGTCAACATTCTCCGCTCGGTCCCGTTCATCATCCTGCTGATCGTGATGATCCCGCTGACCGTCATGCTCGTCGGCACCTCGCTCGGCGTCGCCGGCGCGATCCCGCCGCTCGTCGTCGGCGCCGCGCCGTTCTACGCGCGGCTCGTCGAGGGATCGCTCAAGGAAGTCGACCGCACCACGATCGAGGCGGTCCAGGCGATGGGCGCCACCACCCGCCAGATCGTCAGCGGCGCGCTGATCCCCGAGGCGCTCCCCGGACTGATCGCCGGCGCCACCGTCACCGCGGTCGCGCTCGTCTCGTTCACCGCGATGGCGGGCGTGGTTGGCGCAGGGGGTCTCGGCGACCTCGCGATCCGGTTCGGCTATCAGCGTTTCCAGACAGACGTGATGGTCGTCACCGTCGTGCTGCTGGTCGTGCTCGTCCAGATCATCCAATATGCCGGCGACGCGCTCGCCCGCCACTTCACCCGCCGCTAGGAATGCCCATGAACCGCCGCATTTTGCTCGCCTCGTTCTCGCTGCTCGCGCTCGCCGCCTGCGGTGGTGCAAAGACCAACGACGGCAAGACGCTGACGATCGCCGCGACCGCAGTGCCGCACGCCGAGATTCTGGAATCGATCAAGCCTCGCCTCGCTAAGGAAGGCGTCGACCTCCAGATCCGCGTCTTCAACGACTATGTCCAGCCCAACCTCCAGGTCGAGCAGAAGCAGATCGACGTCAGCTATTTCGAGACCAAGCCATATCTCGACCAGTTCAACGCCTCGCGTGGCACCCATCTGGTGACCTATGCCGGCGTCCATGTCGAACCGCTCGGCGCCTATTCGAAAAAGTGGAGATCGATCGCGCAGGTACCCAACGGCGCGACGGTCGCGATCCCGAACGAGCCGAGCAACGGCGGCCGCGCGCTGCTGCTGCTCCAGAAGGCCGGGCTGATCACGCTCAGGAACCCGACCAATCCGCTGTCGAGCCTCAACGACATCGCCACCAACCCGCGCAACCTGAACTTCAAGGAACTGGAAGGCGCAACCCTCCCCCGCACGCTCGGCGAGGTCGATCTCGCGCTGATCAACACCAACTACGCGCTCGACGCGAAGCTCAACCCGGTCCGCGACGCGCTTACGATCGAGGACAAGAACAGCCCCTACGTCAATTTCGTTGTCGGCCTGCCTGGCGGCGAGAAGGACCCGCGCGTCGTGAAACTGATCGCCGCGTTGCGCAGCCCGGCCACCAAGACCTTCATCGAGCAGCATTATCGAGGTGCGGTGCTCCCGGCCTTCTGATACCGGCGCGAGCCTTGTTCGCGTAACCCTCGAGGCTCCATGACGGTCGTCGCCGCGTATCTCTATCGCCATGGCAAACGCGTCCGCGCGGTCTCGATCGACGAGAAGGTCGACTGCCCCGCGGATCGCTCGGAGTTCGTCTGGATCGGCATCTGCGACCCGACCGACGCCGAGATGCGGACGCTCAAGGACCAGTATAAGCTCCACCCGCTAGCGGTGGAGGACGCGATCAAGGCGGACCAGCTCCCCAAGATCGACGTCTATGGCGACCAGTTGTTCGTGGTCGCGCGCACCGCGCAACTCGAAGGCGACAAGATCGCGTACGGCGAAACCGCGATCTTCGTCGGCCACAGCCACATCATCAGCGTCCGCCACGGCTCGGCGCGCTCGCACAAGGCGCTGCGCGAACAACTCGAAGCCGCGCCGACGCTGTTGATCAACGGCGTCGATTACGTCCTCCACGCGATCCTCGATTACGTGGTCGATGGCTATCTGCCGATCGTCGAGAGCATCGAGGACGAGGTGCTGGCGATGGAGCAACGCACGATCGACGCATTCCTGGGCCGCGACGAGATCGTCCGGATTTTCGGACTGCGCCGCGAACTGATCCGCTTCCAGCGCATTCTCGGGCCGATGGGCGAGGTCGCGGGCAAGATCGTCCGCCTCGACCTCCCCTGCATCGACCCCGAGGCGAAACCGTATTTCAGCGACGTGCTCGACCATGTCCGCCGGGTGCAGACGATGGTCGAGGGGCTGCGCGAAGTGCTGACCTCGGTGTTCGAATTCAGCAATTTGCTCGAACAGCAACGCACCGGCGCGATCACCCGCCAGCTAGCCGCCTGGGCCGCGATCCTGGCCGTGCCGACCGCGATTGCGGGCATCTACGGCATGAACTTCGAGAACATGCCGGAGCTGAAGACGCAATACGGGTACTTCGTCGTGCTGGCGGTGATCGGTGTCGTCTGCGCCGCGCTGTACGTGAAGTTCAAACAGGCGAAGTGGCTGTAGGCACGCGGATCGACCTGATCGTCATTTCAGCGAGGCGGTCAGACCTTGCCCCCACCCCGGCGAAGGCCAGGGCCCAATTGGGGGGCGCCAATGACGGGCGTTACGCTCCGTTACTGCGACCTTTCCAATTGGACCCCGGCCTCCGCCGGGGGGGTAAGTACTGGAATGGAAGAAATTTAGCTCAAACCTTCACGAGCATCTTCCCCGTATTCCCACCCGAGAACAGCCCGAGAAACGCATCCGGCATCGTCTCGAGTCCCTCGTGCACGGTCTCCTGCCGCTTCAGCGTCCCCGCCGCCAGCATCCCGCCCATGTCCTTGTAGAACTCCTCGGCGCGATTCATGTAGTCGCTGACGATGAACCCGCGAATCTGCACGCGATTGCCGATCAGCCGCGCGAGGTACTTCAACTGCGTCGCCGCGCCGCTGTTGTACACATCGATCATCCCGCACACCGCGAACCGCGCGTGCATCCGCGCATGCGCCAGCGCAGCATCGAGATGCTCGCCGCCGACATTGTCGAAATACACGTCGATGCCCTTAGGAGCAGCCTCGCCGAGCGCCTTCACCACCGGCACGTCGCTCTTGTAGTCGATCACCGCATCCGCGCCGAGCGACTTCACCCACGCGCACTTCTCCGCGCCGCCGGCCGAGCCGATCACCGTCATGCCCTTGGCCTTGGCGACCTGCACCACGGTTGATCCGACCGCACCCGCCGCCGCCGACACGAACACCGTGTCGCCCGCCTTCGCCTCGGCAACCTGAAGCAAGCCGAAATACCCCGTCATCCCCGGCATGCCGAGTTGACCCAGAAACGCCTGCGCCGGCACGTCAAGCGCGGGGAGCTTCTGCACCTGTGCCGCCGGCACCACCGCCTCGTCGCGCCAGCCCGCCATGTGCAGCACCATGTCGCCGACCTTGATGCCGTCGTCGTTGCTCTCGACCACTTCGCCGACCGCGCCGCCCTGCATCGCCTCGCCCAGCGCGAACGGCGGGACATAGCTCTTCACGTCGTTCATCCGCCCGCGCATGTACGGGTCGACCGACAGCCAGCGATTGGCGATCCGCACCTCGCCGGCGCCGAGAGTCGATGGGTCGAGATCGATCATGGCGAAGTCGGTATGCTTCGGCATGCCTTGCGGACGTGCCTTCAGGCTCCATGCACGGGCCATAAACTTGCTCCTGTCTTGATTATTCGTGTTGCGGGTATGGCGAAACGCACACCCAACGCAACCTGCAAAAAGGCCCGGACGTTTCCGCCCGGGCCCCTGTTCGGCTGACATCATGCGACGCCAGCCAACGCTTTCAACCAGTTAGTACGTGGTCGAACCCGACTTGCCGAGCGTGTCCGACGTTGTCCCAGTGGTGGTGCCGCCGGTCGTCGTGCTGCCGGTGGTCGTGCCGGTGCCCGATGCCGTGCTGCCCGTCTGCGAGCTCGAAGCATAACCACTGGTGCCGGCATCCTTCTTGTCGCCGCCCGTGCGATCGCCGTACTCGAACATCGCCGAGTTGCGCTCTTCTTCCTTCCACGCCGCCTTGGCTTCGTCGGCCGACTTCGACAGCGTGACCTTGCCGTCGACGGTCTTGATCCAGCGCGACGGGATCGAGTGGTGCACGCCGCCCGCATCGCGGTCGTTCTTAGTCAGCAGGATCCGGTCGCCCTTCACCTTGTCGACCGTGCCGACATGGCTGCCGTCAGACCCGACGACTTCCATGTGCTCGGTAACCTGCGACAGCGAGCTGCGCTGGCCCTGGCGCTCATTGCGCCACGACGAGAACTCGGTCTCGAACTTCGAGCGGTTCTCGTTCCGATACTCGTCATAGTCACGATCGAGCGCCGCGATCTGCGAGCTCCGCCAGCCATGATAATGGTCGTCATGCGTGTTCGACGAGCGATTGCCGAACGCACGATTGTCCGAGTTGCCATAGGACCGCTCGTCATAGCGTGCATCGGCTTCGCGGCGACGCTCGGCCTCGTCGTCACCGAACCAGGAGCGAACTTCGTCGCCAGCGCGCGCGATGAACCCGCGATCGTCATAGTCATAGCCCTGTGGCTGGCGGCCATAGTCACGCCCCTCGTTACGGCTGCCGCCGCGCGAAGAGTTGCGGTTGTCGTCATCGGCATCGCGGTTGCGACCTACGTCCTCGAAGCGGCGACCGTCCGATGCATAGCTGCCGTGATATTCGGTATCGCCCGAACCCTGGCTGCGCTGGCCGTAGGACTGCTGGCCATAGCCCTGGCCGGAGCGCTGCTGGCCATAGCCCTGCTGCCCGTAACCCTGCTGGCCGTAACCTTGGCCTGATCCCTGGCCGTAGCGCGACTGGCCATAGCGATCGCCGGCCGATGGCTGCGAGCGGTCATTGTGGCCGCCATAATAGTCACGACCGCCCTGCTCGCGACCATATTGATCGCCGCGTCCCTGGTCGTCACGCCCCTGATATCCCTGGCCCTGATACCCTTGCCCCCGACCGCTGCGGTTATCGTCGCGGTCATATTCGCCAGCGGCTTCATATTCACGCGCGCTGGAACGGCCATAGCCGCCACCGTCTGCGCGGAAATCGCGACCATAATCCTGCGAGTTCGGCCGACCGTAATAGTCGCCCGACTGGCGATCTCGGGTGTTGCGTTCGTAGACCATAGGAACCTCCTAATTGCTGTCCTGCGGTTGCCGGCATCGTCGATGCGACGCCGTACATTCCGAGGTCTACAAACGCCAAAAGCACGGAATGTTCCTAGGATGGCGGTCCCCCGACGGCGACCCGCCCCTGTCTTGCGACGACATGCCGGAAGCCGACCGAGCCCGCTTCAGCAACCGGTTGCAACACCCAAATCGTGCCGCTAAACCGTCGATCATGGCCTGTGGCCAACCGCACGGGGCCGTAGCTCAGATGGGAGAGCGCTGCAATCGCACTGCAGAGGTCAAGGGTTCGATTCCCTTCGGCTCCACCAGCGCGGGACCGCGTTATGCGCGCGGATGGACTGGCAGCTTCACCGCGAGCTTACTGCATTCTACCCGCGCGCTCGCGATCCTGCGTCGCCGCTGTATTCGCGGGTTTTGATCGTCGAACTGTTCGCCTCGCACTGCATCTCGCGGAGCCGCCGCGGCCTTCGTGTCGGCTTTCGCCGACACGGCGCCGGATCACCAGATATGCACGCGCTGGGCTGGTGGCAGATACAGCGCATTGCCGGGCTTGACGTCGAACGCGGTGTACCAGGCGTCGACGTTACGGACGATGCCGTTGACGCGGTAGAACGGTGGCGAGTGGGGGTCGGTCAGCAACCGCGCGCGCGCCGCACCTTCGCGCAACTTGGCCTGCCACGCCTGCGCGTAGGACAGGAAGAAGCGCTGATCGCCGGTCAGCCCGTCGATCACCGGCGCCTTGCCATGCACCGCCTGGTATTTCTGGTACGCCGCATACGCCGTCTCGATGCCGCCGAGGTCGCCGATATTTTCGCCGAGCGTGAGCGCGCCCTTCACGTGCACGCCGGGGATCGGCTCGTACGCATCATATTGCTTCGACAACGCGGCGGTGCGCTGCGTGAAGGCGGTGCGGGCTTCCGGCGTCCACCAGTTCTCGAACTTGCCGGATGCGCTGAACTGGCTGCCCTGGTCGTCGAACCCGTGACCCATCTCGTGACCGATGATCGCGCCGATCGCCCCGTAATTGACCGCGGCATCCGCCTTCGGGTCGAAATACGGCGGCTGCAGGATCGCCGCCGGGAACGTGATCTGGTTGTTGAGCGGGTCATAATAGGCGTTCACCGTCTGCGGCGTCATGCCCCAGAGCGTGCGATCGACCGGCTTGCCGAGCCGCGACAGCTCGAGCCGATGCTCGAACTCGCCCGAACGGATCGCGTTGCCGAGCGGATCGCCGCGCACGACCTTCAGCGAGGCATAGTCGATATACTTCACCGGATGACCGATCCGCGGATCGAACGCGGCGAGCTTGGCCAGCGCCTGCGTCTTGGTCGCGGGATCCATCCAGCCGTTCGCGCCGATTCGCTCCTTGTACGCGGCGCGCAGATTGGCGATCAGCTCACCCATCTTCGCTTCGCTCTCGGGCGGATAATGGCGCTTCACATAGACCTCGCCGACCGCCTCGCCCATCGTGCCATTGACCACCGCGATGGCGCGCTTCCATCGCGCGCGCTGCTGCGGCTGATCGGCGAGCGTCTTGCCGAAGAAGTCGAAGCTGGCCTGGTCGAACGCCTTGGGCAGCACGTTCGCGCTCGACGAGGCGAGGCGGAACTTCATCCAGTCCTGCCACGTCGAGACGGGCGTGGCTGCGTACAGCTTGCCGAGCTCGGTCAGCGCAGTCGAATTGGTCATGTAGACGATCGGGAACTGGCCGTAGCCAGCGGTCGACATCAGCAGGCCCCAGTCGAACTCCGGCGCGAGCGCCTTGCGACCGGCCGCATCCATCGGCTTGAGCATCGCCTTCAGGTCGCGCGACTGGACCGGCGACCATTGGACCTTCGCCATCGCGGTTTCGAGCGCGACGATCCGGTCCGCCTTCGCCGACGCATCCGGGACGCCCGACAGCGTCAGGATCTTCTCGACATACGCGCGGTAGGCGGTCCGGAAGGTGTCGTACTTCGGCCCCTGCTCGAGATAATAGTCGCGGCCGCCCATGCCGAGCGAACCCTGCCCCGCAGCCACCGCATACCGAGTCGGATCGGCGGGATCCGGCAGCTGGCCGACCTCGACCGGAGCGGCGTAGCCGACCGTCGAGAACAGCACCTGCAGCTTCTGCTTGTCGGTCGCCGCGTCAATCTTTGCGAAATACGGTTTCAGCGGTGCGGCACCGGCGCGCTCGATCGCCGCCTCGTCCATGAAGCTGGCATAAAGATCGCCGAACTGCCGCGCGCCGGGGCCGACCGCGGCGGGATCGCGTGCCGCATCGTCGAGGATCGTGCGGACCTGCTGCTCGGCCTGATCGGCCAGGATGACGCTACCGCCGGCCGACGTACGATCCGCGGCGATTTCGGTTCGCTTGTTCCAGCTGCCGTTCGCATAGGTCCAGAAATCGTCGCCCGGCTTCACCGACTTGTCGGCAGCGGCGAGATCGATCCCGAAACTGCCATAGCGCGTGCCGGTCGGTGCGGCGGCCTGTGCGAAGGCCGACGTGGACAGCGTCAGCGTCGCCGCGCCCAGCAACAACCGCGAGATTAGATTTAACGGCATCGGAACTCCATGATCGAAAGGTGATGTACTCAAGGGCTGTTCGGCGTCGAAACGTTCTGCACACGTCGTCGGACGACGCGGTGCGGACCGGGATTGGAACAGGTCGGATCCGGAAAATCCAGATCGATCTTACGGTTCGCGCGTGAATGCCGAACATTATGCGTTCGTTTCCGACGCATCGGATACGACATACCCAGTGCGACAGCCGTGGCTTTCGATCGGCGCGATCGAGGCCTAGTATGCGGCATGGACGAATTGACGCTCAGCGTGGTCGGCATCGACTTTCCCAATGCGGACAAGAGCAAGAGCAACCGGCGCATGGAACTGCTGCTGTGCGTACCTGGCGAACCGGTCGAACTGCGGCGCGAACCGAAGAACCCGCACGACGCGAATGCTGTCGCTGTGTTCAGCCTGCGCGGCGTGCAGATGGGCTATCTGTCGGCGGAACGCGCGCCGTTCATCGGCCGGCGCATGCAGCAGGAGGAGCATGCGGTCGTCTTCCAGGCGCTCGCCGGGAGCATGGGGTATGTCCGCATGCGTTTCGGCGGGGGGGCGCCGACTTTGCCCGACGCCATCGAATCGGAGCCGTCCGCTGCCTCGCGCGCCCGCACTCCGACGTTCGATCCGAACGCGTTCTATCCCGATCCCGAGGGTCCCGAATGGGGGGCGTGAGCCTCCCCTCGGCGGCGACCTATATACCCTGCGCGGTAACGATCCGGCCGGTCGCTTCGAGATCGCGCGTCAGGTCCGCGAGGCAGCGATCGACCAGCGCCTCGTCCGAGCTTCGTACGACGAAGTTCGCGCCGGTCTTGCCGTCGCGGAAGAACGGGTAGCTGCCGATCGCGACACCTTCGTGTGTCTTCTCCGCATCGCGCAACAGGTCGGCGACCTCGCTCTCCGCGACCCAGCAGCCGATCGTCTTCGACACCACCGGGCGACCGCCCTCCAGAGTCCCCGTCAGCGCGTCGAGCATGCCCGCCGTAATGTGCGGCACGCCCGCCATGATGAAGATGTTGCCGATCCGGATCCCCGGTGCGCCCGACACCTTGTTGTCGATAAGGTCCGCCCCGACCGGCACCCGCGCCATCCTTGCCCGTGCCTCGGTGAGCCCGCCGCGCGTCGCGTAATACGCCTCGAGTACCGCCATCGCCCGCGGATGATGCTCGACCGCGACGCCTAGCGCCTCGGCGATCGCATCGACCGTGATGTCGTCGTGAGTCGGCCCGATCCCGCCGGTCGTGAACAAATAATCGTTGCGCGTCCGCAAGATGTTGACCGCCTCGACGATCGCCTCGGTCTTGTCGGCGACCACGCGCACTTCGGCGAGGCGGATGCCCTGCACGTTGAGCCAGGCAGCGATCTGCGCGACGTTCTTGTCCTGCGTGCGGCCCGACAGGATCTCGTCGCCGATGATCGTCAGCGCGGCCGTCCAGATGCGTTCCTCTACCATGCCCCTCGCATAGCCTCGCAAAAGCGCGCCCGCCACGCTATATCGCGCGTCATGACCGAATATGTAACCGTCACCTCGGACCAGCCCGACGCGCGCACCGGCGCGATCAAGCTGCATGGCCCCGCCGCGTTCGCCGGCATGATGAAGGCGGGTCGCCTTGCGGCCGAAACGCTCGACATGATCGTGCCGCACATGGTGCCGGGCGTGACCACCGCCGAGATCGATCGCCTCATCTACGACTTCATCGTCGCGGGCGGGGGCGTTCCCGCGACGCTCGGCTATCGTGGCTATACGCACAGCGTCTGCATCTCAACCAACCACGTCGTCTGCCACGGCATCCCAAGCGAGAAGACCTTGAAGTCGGGCGATATCGTCAACGTCGACGTCACGCCCTTGCTGGACGGCTGGCACGGCGACACGAGCCGGATGTACCTGATCGGCGACGTCCCGATCAAGGCGCGGCGCCTCGTCGAAGTCACCTATGAATGCCTGATGATCGGCATCGAGCACGCCAAGCCCGGCAACCGCATGGGCGACGTCGCCAACGCGATCCAGCGTCATGCCGAGAAGCACCGCTACGGCGTGGTCCGCGATTTCTGCGGCCACGGCGTCGGTCGCCTGTTCCACGACGCCCCCGAGGTCGTCCATGTCGGCAAGCCCGGTACCGGCCCCGAGCTCCGCCCCGGCATGATCTTCACGATCGAGCCGATGATCAACATCGGTCGCCCCGACGTGAAGCTGCTCGACGACGGCTGGACGGCGGTCACGCGCGATCGCTCGCTGTCCGCGCAATTCGAGCACTCGATCGGCATTACGGAAGACGGCTGCGAGATCTTCACGCTCAGCCCCAAGGGCTACACGCAGCCGCCTTACGTATAGCGTCAGCCTGCGGACACGTTCTTCACCGTACAGTCGGTGATGACGTGGCCGCTATATTCGAACGAACCCTTGCCGTTCCAATCCTTCGCCACAGCCAGCGCGGCGCTGAAGTGGGCGAGATACGATCCGATTCCGGGTGGTGGCACCGAAACGACATATTGGCCGGTGACGTGCACGAGCAAGGTGTCGTGTCCGAACCCGGTGTGCAGGATCGCACCCGTGACATGGGGAATGACGGTCGTGCCGTAAGGTGGTGGCAATGCTTGCGTGATTTGCGCCGATCCGGAGATTTGTCCGGTCGGGGCATTCACCCCAAGATCGAGATGAAGCGTCGGCGCGCCTGCAAATCCGCCATGCTTGACGTCCAGCTTTACTTGGTAATATCCAACCGGCTCGGTCATGATTATTTCCTCCTCCGGATCTATCCTGATCCGTTACTGGAGTTCCTCACGGGACGACTGTCGAGTCCAGCGGGATTGGGTCCGAAACGAACCGGTCGAGACGTGTATGGACTGACCCCGAAACCTTTTACACGGTTCCGCCATAGGAATCTGACGTACAAAGGGTGACGCGGACCGCCGGCACCGCTATCTGCCGCCCCATGACCGAGATCACACCGCAGATCGTCGCCGACCACGGCCTGTCCCCCGAAGAATATGAGCGCGTCCTGCGCGCCATCGGCCGCGAGCCGAACATGGTCGAGCTCGGCATCTTCTCGGTCATGTGGTCCGAGCATTGCAGCTACAAATCCAGCAAGATCCACCTGATGAAGCTGCCCACCAAGGGTCCGCGCGTCATCTGTGGCCCGGGCGAGAATGCCGGCGTCGTCGATATCGGTGACAATCAGGCGGCTATCTTCAAGATGGAGAGCCACAATCATCCGTCGTACATCGAGCCGTACCAGGGTGCTGCGACCGGCGTCGGCGGCATCCTGCGCGACGTCTTCACGATGGGCGCGCGGCCGATCGCCAACCTCAACGCGCTCCGCTTCGGCCGCCCCGATCACCCTAAGATGCGCCACCTGATCTCGGGCGTGGTCCACGGTATTGGCGGCTACGGCAATTGCGTCGGCGTGCCGACCGTCGGCGGCGAAGTGAACTTTCACAGCACGTATGACGGCAACATCCTGGTCAACGCGATGACGGTCGGGATCGCCGACCAGGACAAGATCTTCTATTCGGCCGCCTCGGGCATCGGCAATCCGATCGTCTATGTCGGCAGCAAGACCGGCCGCGACGGCATCCACGGCGCGACGATGGCCTCGGCCGATTTCGGCGAGGATTCGGACGCCAAGCGCCCGACCGTCCAGGTCGGCGATCCGTTCACCGAGAAGCTGCTGATCGAAGCCTGCCTCGAGTTGATGGCAACCGACGTGATCGTCGCGATCCAGGACATGGGCGCCGCGGGCCTCACCTCGTCGGCCGTGGAAATGGCGTCGAAGGGCGGCGTCGGCATCGAGCTGACGATGGACGACGTGCCGCAGCGCGAGACCGGCATGACGCCGTACGAGATGATGCTCTCGGAATCGCAGGAGCGCATGCTGATGGTCCTCAAGCCCGGCCGTGAAGCCGAGGCCGAGGCGATCTTCAAGAAGTGGGAGCTCGATTTCGCGGTGATCGGCCGCGTCACCGACACCGGCCGCATGGTCCTGACGTTCAAGGGCGAGACCGTCTGCGACATCCCGCTCGGGCCGCTCGCCGACGAAGCGCCGCTGTACGATCGCCCGCACGTCCCCACGCCCAAGCCCGCGCCGCTCGCCAACGCGCCGCACAGCAGCGACATCGCCGCCGACCTGCTCACGCTGATGGGCTCGCCGGACATCGCCTCGCGCCGCTGGATCTGGGAGCAATACGACCACATGGTCGGCGCCGACACGGTGCAGCGCCCCGGTGGCGACGCCGCGGTCGTCCGCGTCCACGGCACGCAGAAGGCACTGGCGATGACCACCGACTGCACCCCGCGTTACTGTTTCGCCGACCCGGTCGAGGGCGGCAAGCAGGCGGTCGCCGAAGCCTGGCGCAACCTGACCGCGGTCGGCGCGCTGCCGCTCGCCGTCACCAACTGCCTCAACTTCGCCAACCCGCAGCGCCCCGAGATCATGGGCCAGATCGTCGGCTGCCTCGAAGGCATGAGCGACGCCTGCATCGCGCTCGATTTCCCGATCGTGTCGGGCAACGTCTCGCTCTACAATGAATCGAAGGCGACCGGCGGCGGCTCCGCGATCCTGCCGACGCCAGCGATCGGCGCGATCGGGTTGCTGGCGGACTGGCAGAAGAATGCGACGATCGCGTTCAAGGGCTCGGGCGACATCATCCTCGCGGTCGGCACGCGCGGCGGCCATCTCGGCCAGTCGCTGTGGCTACGCGAATGCCACGGTCGCGAACAGCTCGACGCCGGCCCGCCTCCGCCCGTCGATCTCGCCGCCGAGCGCCGCACGGGCGACCTGATCCGCGAAGCGATCGCGCTCGGCCAGCTGACCGCCGTCCACGACGTCTCCGACGGCGGGGTCGCGGTGACGATCGCCGAGATGGCACTCGCCGGCGGCATCGGCGCGATGATCGACCGCAAGCAGCCGTTCGAGTGCGCGCGCTCGTTCTTCGCCGAGGACCAGGGCGTCTACATCGTTACCGTCGAGGACCACGCGCTGCTCGACTTCCTCGGCGCTGCCTATGCGGCGGGCGTCGAGGCGGAGCCGATGGGCCGGACCGGCGGCAAGCGCCTGATCTTCGAACGTCCCGACCGGGACGACGTCATCGCGCTGGACACGCTGCGCACCGCGCACGAGGGGTTCTTCCCGAAGCTGATGGGGGTCGACGCGGCTTTGGCGTAACCGTGCCCAGGCTACTGTTCAGCGTCCATCCAGCCCCGCCGCCCCCAACCCCCACCCCGGCGAAGGCCGGGGCCCAGTTGGGAAAGCAGCGGTAACGAAGCTCCGGAGCTAGCCCCGACAGTCCCCCAACTGGGCCCCGGCCTCCGCCGGGGTGGTTAGCCCTCGGGATAAGACACAGCCCCAAAAACACACGATGTTTCCCCGCAAAGGCGGGGGCCCATTCTGGACTCCCGCCTTCGCGGGAGAACACGGAGGCGAGAGTCGCCATCCGATCGAGCCTCGACCTAGCCCCACCTCCCGTCATCCCAGCGAAAGCTGGGATCTCCCCATTCGGGTCACGGCACGCGCCAATAGGGATACCCCAGCTTCCGCTGGGGTGACGGACGGATGGAGCAGGCTCACGACGGGAGACAGCCGCATTTAGCCGTGAGGCGTTGCGGGAAGGCGTTCGACCACCAAACCACGCTGTCCTATACCCCGGCGATGTGTCAGCGTCGCGCGATGATCGACGCACCGCTTCCCCCCCTTGCTTTGCCGACGCAAACGTCCCACGAAATGCCGCACCAGCGTCCATACTTCCTGTACTTCGCTCTTTCCGCATGACCCCCGCCCCCTCCAGAATCGCCACGCTGGACCTCATTCGCGGCGTCGCCGTGATGGGCATCCTGGCAGCCAACATCGCTGCGTTCGGCTTTCCGGACTTCGCCTATATGTCGCCCGCATCGATGGGCACGCCGAGCCTCGCCGACACCATCGCCTGGACGACCAACTTCATCGTCATCGACGGCAAGATGCGCGGGTTGTTCTCGTTCCTGTTCGGCGCATCGATGCTGCTCGTGATCGACGGCGCACGCGCGCAGGGCGACAGCGCGGCATCGGTCCATTTTCCGCGCATGGCGTGGCTGCTCGTGTTCGGCGCGATCCATATCTACCTGATCTGGTGGGGCGATATCCTGCTCCACTATGCACTGGTCGGCTGCGCGGCGTTCCTCTTCCACCGCCTGCCGACCCGTGCGCTGATCCTCGTCGGATTGATGTTGGTCGTGCTCCAGGTGATCGAGGGCGTTATCCTCGCGGGCTACGCGTTCGAGCTCCGGGCGGCCGCCTTCGCGCCGAATGCGTCGGCTAAAGCCGTGACCAGCTGGCAGACCTTCGCGGCGACGTTCGGCGGTCCCACGCCGCACGAGATCACCCGGCAGATCGCGATCGGGCGTGGCGGATATGCCGGTCAGCTCGCGCAACGCTGGGAGAACCCGGTCGGTCCCTTCGCCGTGATCGCCATGGTGGGCGCGGAGACGCTCGGCTACATGCTGCTCGGCATGGCCGGACTGCGCTCCGGCTTCCTGACCGGCGCGTGGTCCCGGCGGACCTACCGATGGATCGCGATCGTCTGTGTGGGCATCGGTGGTATCGCCTATGCATTCATCGCCGCGGTCGAGATCGGCCATAATTTCGATCCGCGCTACGTATTGTTCTCGTGGATCACGCTGTCGACGCCGGTCCGGCCGATCATGATCGTCGGATACGCAGCGCTGATCATCCTGCTTGGCCGCCCTGGCGGATGGCTGACCACGCGCGTGGCGGCGGCGGGGCGCATGGCGTTCTCCAACTACATCGGCACGTCGCTGGTCTGCACGACCATGTTCTACGGCTTCGGATTCGACCTTTTCGGCTATCTCACGCGCGCGCAACTCTACATCGTCGTCGTGCTCGTCTGGATCGCGATGCTCGCCTGGTCGAAGCCATGGCTCGACCGATACCGCTACGGTCCGCTCGAATGGGTGTGGCGCAGCCTTTCCCGATTCGCATGGCAGCCGATGCGCGGTTCTGCGTTCGCGACGAACCGATAGCGTCAATTGCGAATAAGACGCAAAACCGCTTGCGACTGGTTCGCAGTATCGGTATCCCCGGCTTACAGCTAGGGAGTTCCCATGGTCGTCTGCGTTTGCAATGCCATACGAGAATCCGACGTTCGCAACTGCGCACGCGGCGGTTGCACCACACCGTGCCAAGCCTTTCGTTCGATGGGCCGTCAGCCCAAATGCGGCCAGTGCGCGTCGATAGCGCGAGCGATTATCGACGACGAACGCGCTGCTGCATAAGCGTCGCAACAGCGGGAAACCGCAGAAATCCGCCATTTTCCGGGTTGTCGTTGCGGTATTCCGAAGGCTACATGTCCGGCAGAGGTGACGGAGATATGGCCATGCGCGGCGACCCCCAAGTAATCGAATTCCTGAACGAGGCGCTCAAGAACGAGCTGACCGCGGTCAACCAATATTGGCTCCATTACCGGATGCTCGAGCATTGGGGTGTTTACAAGCTCGCCCAGTACGAGCGGATGGAATCGATTGACGAGATGAAGCACGCCGACTGGCTGTCGGAGCGCATCCTGTTCCTTGACGGCCTGCCGAACTTCCAGCTGCTCGGCCGCCTGCGCATCGGCGAGACCGTCGAGGAGGTCCTGAAGTCGGATCTCGCGCTCGAAGTCGAGGCCACCGTCCAGCTCAAGGGCGCGATCGCGTATTGCGAAGAGGTCAAGGATTACATCAGCCGCGACCTGTTCGCGCGCATCCTCGCCAGCGAGGAAGAGCATGTTGACACGCTCGAACGCCAGTTCGAGATGATCGCGCGGATGGGCATCCACAACTACATCCAGCTGAATTCGATCTCGGAACATGATTCTCCCAAGACCGGCGCTGCGCCGTATCTGAAGGGCTGAAACCTTTGGCGGCCGTTTCCCCGTTCCGCGGGGGAACGGCCTTGATCGAACTATGCCGGTCCTCACCCTACGCCGATGGCGATCGGTGAGGACCGTTCCGACTAGATAACCTTACTCTTCGCCGAACCCGGTCGGCACGGCGCGGCGGCCAAAGCCCCCACCGATCACGGGCTTGCGCGCGACGATCGGGTTCGCTTCCCGTTCCAGCAAGGTCAGCGTTTCCTCGAAAAGCGGACGCAGACGGACGATGTGCTCCAGCGCCTCATCCGGCGTGTCCTGCATTTCCACGCAATCGCGCGCGATCATCTCGATCACCTCGGCCAGATCGGCAAGAGGATCGGCACCGAATTGCCGCGCCTCCCCCTTCAGCGTGTGGGCAGGAATGACCATCGCAGCGGCGTTGAGCGCGCGCATCGCCGCTTCGATCACTGCGACCGACTTTACGCCGTCCTCGCGAAAATAGCCGAGGATGCGGCCAAATCCTCCGCCGAGCTCGTTCCGAGCCTGCGTGAACGCCGGCCAGCTGATCAAGGTGTTTGCTTCAAACGACACTGTCGCCTTCTCCCATCGGGCCATTAGCGCCATGAAGGTCAGGCGCGTATTATACCCGCCATGGGTAAACACATTGTTGTCACGTTACCGACAAGTCACGATAAACGTCGGGATTAATGCATCCGAAACGACATGTATCGTCGCATTGAAAGCATCAGCAGCCGATCCGAGTTCGGCCGGCGCCTGGGGATCGTCGGCAATGACCTCGACGATCCGCGCGCCCGCGCGCAACGCCCGTGACAGGCGCATCACCGGCCAGGGACACTTCATACCCCGGGCATCGATGCGAACTACGCCGGACACCGCCGCCTAGTTGCCGCCGCCACCCTTGCCGTTGTCGTCATACGGGTTCTTCGGCGCGCGGAACATCAGGCGAACCGGCACCGCACCGAAGCCGAGATCCTTGCGCATCGAATTGACCAGATAGCGTTCATAGCTCGCAGGAAGCTGGTCGACGCGCGTACCGAAGATGACGAAGCTGGGCGGACGCGTCTTGACCTGCGTGACGTAGCGCATCTTGATCCGCTTGCCGCCGGGCGCCGGCGGCGGGGTCGCCTCGATCGCGCGTTCGAACCAGCGGTTGAGTTCGCCGGTGCCGACCCGCTTCGACCACGCGTCACGCGTGTCGAAACAAGCCTGGAGCAACTGGTCGATGCCTTTGCCGGTCGCCCCGGACACGGTCATCACGGTCACGCCCTTGACCTGGCTCAGTCCGTCTTCGAGCGCGCGCTTGACGCCGTTGAAAAGCGACGACGCGCTCTCGGCGATATCCCATTTGTTGAGCGCGATCACGAGTGCCCGGCCCTCCTGCAGCACCTTGTCGGCGATGCGGAGATCCTGCGCTTCCAGGCCCAGCGTCGCGTCGAGGAGCAGCACGACGACCTCGGCGAAGTCGACCGCGTGCAGCGCGTCCTCGACCGACATCTTCTCGAGCTTGTCCTGCACCTTGGCGCGCTTGCGCATGCCGGCGGTGTCGATCAGGCGCACCTTGCGCGCCTCCCCGCCGGTCGGGTGCCAGTCGTAATCCACACTGATCGAATCGCGCGTGATGCCGGCTTCGGGACCGGTGATCATCCGGTCCTCGCCGAGGATGCGGTTGACGAGCGTCGACTTGCCTGCGTTCGGACGGCCGACGATCGCGAGCTTCAGCGGGCCTTCGTATTCGTTGTCGGGCTGTTCCTCGGGAACCTCGTCCTTGCCTTCGAGCAGCGGAAGCAGGCCTTCGAACAGATCACCCATGCCTTCGCCGTGTTCGGCAGACAGTTGGACCGGGTCGCCGAACCCGAGCGCGAGCGATTCTAGGATACCGTCTTCGCCTGCGCGGCCCTCGGCCTTGTTGGCGACGAGGATGACAGGGACGTCGGCGGTGCGGAGCCAGCGCGCGATTTCCTCGTCAAGCGGCACGATCCCCGCGCGCGCATCGAACAGGAACAGCGCGACATCGGCCTGCGCTACCGCGGCCTCGGTCTGCTGACGCATCCGGCCCGGCAGCGTCTGCGCGTCGTGATCTTCGTAACCGGCGGTATCGATGATGCGGAATTCGAGCCCGATCAGCGAGGCATCGCCTTCACGGCGATCGCGCGTGACCCCCGGCCGGTCGTCGACCAGTGCGAGCTTCTTGCCGACGAGGCGGTTGAACAGGGTCGACTTGCCGACATTTGGGCGGCCGACGATTGCGACCACGGGGAGTTTGGACATGGGGAGCCCTTAGCGCGTGTCGCGCCAAAGGTCACCTAGTCCCTCGCCCCTCTGGGGAGAGTGAGGGAGGAGCGCAGCGACCGGAGGGTGCGGGGCGTTGGGGCGCGCGATTCGAGCCTCACTCCCCTCACCCTTCCCACGGCTAGCGCCGCGGGCCCCTTCCCTCTCCCCGACGGGGAGAGGGCGTAGGAATCACCGGTACGCGGTGATCTTGCCCTTCTGGTCCAGCGTATACAGCGTGGAATTCGCAACGATCGGCGGCAGCGAGAAGGGCGTCTTCGTCTCTATCGTCGAACTCACCTTGCCATCGCTCGGCGAGACGAAATTGATTTCGCCGCGCGAGTTGGTCAGCACCAGGCGGTTGCCCGCGAGGATCGGCCCGAACCAGGTGATCGCGTTGCTACGCTTCTTCTCGTTCTGGAACCGCGGCAACTGCGCGATCCAGCGCGCCTTGCCGTTCGACCGCGACAGGCAGACCAGCCGCGCGTCGTCGGTGACGACGAACAGCCATTCGCCCGCGATCCACGGCGTGGAGATCCCGGCAAAGTTCTGCTCCCACAGGCGTTGCCCGGTCGACAGTTCGAGGGCGACCATGCGGCCGCCCTGGCCAACCGCGTAGACGCGGCCGCCATCGATCACCGGTGCGGCATCGATGTCCGACAGGCTGGAAACCGAGGTCGTGATCGAGGTCCGCGACAATGCGTCCTGCCACAGGATGCGGCCGTTCTCGTAGCGATAGGCGCTGAGTTCGCCGCTCGAGAAGCCGGCGACGACCGTACCCTGGCTGACCGCGGGTGCGGCGACACCGAACACGCCCTGCGTTTCGAGCGTGCCCGACTGTACCCACTGAACCTTGCCATCCGCCTGGTTCAACGAGAACACCTGGTTGTCCTGCGTCAGGACATAGACCGCGCCGTTCGCGACCGTCGGCGAACCACGAAGCGGCGCGCCAGGCTTGGCACGCCACAAGACCTTGCCGTCCGCCGCGCTCATCGCAACGACGTCGCCGACACCGTCGGTGGCATACAGCTTGCCGTCGTCATAGCTGACGCCGCCGCCGAACCGAGCAGCCTTGTTCAGCTTGCCCTCCGTGATGCCCGCGGTCCACAGCGCCGCGCCCGTATCGGCCGCGAACGCGTGGATGGTGGCGGTGACGTCGGTCACGAACAGCTTATTTTCAGCGACGACCGGCGCCGCCGCCATCCGCTCGCGGTTGGATCCGCCGTCGATCGAGGCCTGCCAGGCACGCTTGGGCTGCTCGCCCAGTGCCAGCTGCCCCATCGACTTCGCAGGATTGCCGCCGGGTTGCGCCCAAGCGTCGTTGACCGCAGGCGCGGGCAGCAGGACCTGGACGTCGGCGATCGTCTTGTCGGTCTCGACCTCGTTCTCGGACACCAGGATCGACACGCGATCGCCAACCGTCGGCGTCTTCTTGCCACCGCTCTTGAAGATTCCGCAACCGCTCAGCGCCACGAGCGCGGCGACGGCGACCGTCACCCGATATGTCTTCATCATTGCGCCTTGGTATCCTCGTTTGATGCGGCCGGGCTATTCGTTCCGGCGGTCGGCACGGCAGTTGCGACGGCGTCGACACCCAGTACGCCGGCCATCTGAACGGCGCGTTGACGAATCGTCTCGGGCACGCCGGTATCACGGGCAATCTGGCCGAAAAGCGTACCGGCCTGCTGCCGCTGGTTCATGCGCAGATAGGAAACCGCGACCATTTCGCCCGCGCTCCCCAGCCACGCGCCACCCGGCACGGCCAGCGGCCGAAGACGCTCGACGACGACCTGCGGCTTCAGCGTATCGAATTCGGCGGATGTCTGACGAACCAGCGCAAGATCGCGAAACGGCTTGGCGAGCGACGTGTCCGCAGCGATCGCACCGAGCTTTGCCGCGGCGCCCTTCAAGTCGTCCTTCTGGAGCAGGATATCGGCCTGAGTGAACTGGGCCAGCGCGCGGTAGCCGTCGCGGTTCGACTTGGCGAGTTCGGCAAGCGGCTTGGCTGCGGCCGCGGCGTTGTTGGCACCGAGCGAATCATACGCGACCTGAAGCTGCTCGCCTTCGACGCCGGCGACTTCGGCGGTGTGATGCTGCCAGTAGAGGAAGCCTGCCAGCGCGGCGAGCGCGGCGACGACGGCGACCCCGACCCAGACGCCCCAGTTCGTCCAGAACCCGGCCAGTTGGTCACGTCGCAGTTCTTCGTCGACCTCACGCAGGAATGCTTGATCGGTTTTCGGCGGGAGGGCCAAGGAATGCTCCGGAAATATTGAGGGGGTGGGCGGCGCGGACCTTAGCCGCGCCGGAACCGAAACGGAAGCGGATCAATCCTTGGGCGCGTAGACCTGCTCGGCGCCCGGAAACGCGCGCGACCGAACGTCGTCGGCATAGGTCTGCGCGGCCGACGAGATCGTCTCGGCGATGTCGGCGAAGCGCTTCACGAACTTGGCGGTACGATCGAACAACCCGAGCATGTCCTCGGCGACCAGCACCTGCCCGTCGCAGTGCGCCGAAGCACCGATCCCGATCGTCGGGCACGCGACGGTGTTGGTGATCTCGATCGCAATCGGCTCGACCACGCCTTCGATCACCATCGAGAACGCCCCTGCCGCGTCGATCGCCTGCGCGTCGGCGACGATCTTTGCCGCCTCCTCGGGCGTGCGACCCCGCGCACCATAGCCACCGAGCACGTTCACCGCCTGCGGGGTGAGGCCGACATGGCCCATCACCGGTATCCCCCGCTCGGTGAGGAACCTGACGGTCGACGCCATGGCGATGCCGCCCTCCAGCTTCACGGCCGCAGCGCCAGTCTGCTTCAGGAGCCAGGCCGCACTTTCGAACGCCTTTTCCGGCGACGCCTCGTAGCTGCCGAACGGCATGTCGATCACGACGACCGCGTGATAACTGCCCCGCACCACCGCAGCGCCGTGCGCGGCCATCATCTCCAGCGTCACCGGCACCGTCGACGGCAAGCCGTAGATCACCTGCCCCAGGCTATCGCCGACCAGCAGCATGTCACAATGCGGATCGAGCAACTGCGCGGTCCGCACGGTGTAGGCGGTCAGCATCACGAGCGGCGTCTTGCCCTTCTGGCGACGGATCGCGGGCACCGTCAGGCGCTTGAGCGGCGCGGGTGTCGGGGTGGCGCGACTCGTCGCCGTGTCGAGGGTGTAGGTCGTGGACATGGGACGCTATTAGCGCGCGGCTCGGCGCTCGCCCAGCCTCGCGCGTGTCAAACCGCCCAGCCCTTCAACCGCGCATTGCCGACGAGCCAGAGCGCGAACGTTGCGACCGCGACGATCACGATCGGCAGGCCCAGCGTCTCCGCGGCGCCCTTATGAGCGACGATGTCGGTTGTCGCGAAGAGCCAGCCGAACTGCACGATCGTCGCGCCCAACGACGCGATCAGGAACGGGCGGGCATTGGCGCGTCGCATGAACAACAGGACTGCGCCGATCAGCCCGGACAATACCGCGACGGCGAACAGTGGATCATACCAGTTCGGCAGCGCGGCATAGAGCGCGCGGTCGTAAGCGGTGGCGTGCCGCATGGCATCGGCACCGAGCCGAACCTGCTGCAGACACATGAAACAGCCGATAAGTCCCCAGGCAACAAGGACTCCGGTCGTCATCCGGAACCACAACGGGCCCTGCCGAACAAAGAACATGCCGTCACCCCCACAACCCCAAGTCGAAGAGCGTGCGCCGGCGTCGGCCTATAGGCAATAGGCAGCGGCGGAGTGGCCGATCATGTGCAGTTACCCCGGGGCAGCGGCGCCTGACCGGAAAGCGATCGGGAGCTTCCGACTGCGATCCCTCTCCGGCTTCGGCATCAACACTATGTCGCGCTGCGCATGAACCTGTGATTACGTACTTTTCAGAACGAAAACTTGATCGTGCCGCCCCAGGTCTGCGGATCACCCAATTGGGCGGAGATCAGGCCGGTATTGCCGGGCGTCACCGCCAATGATTCGAAATAATTCTCATCGAACGCGTTACGCACCCAGCCGAAGATATCGAAGGTCTGCGTCCGGAACCCTGCGCGGAAATTGTGGATCGAATACCCGTCGACGTCGGTGTAGACCGAGCGCGAGGCGTTGGACGAGAATTTCGAGCGGTAATTGGCGTCATAGCCGGCATAGGCCTGCCCCTCGCGGCCGAACACCTTGGCGGGGAGGTTATATTCGCCACCCCAGGAGAACGCCCATTTCGAGACGCCGGGAAGCCAGCTGCCCGAGACGTCGCAGTTCGCGGGGCTGAGCGCACCGGGAACGCCCGCCGCGCCGGGAACCTGCGTACCCGTGACCGTCGTACCGCCGGCGAGCTCGGGCGGGCACGGGGCGTTGGTGAACTTCAGGAACTTGGCGTCGGTGAACGCGCCGCTGACATAGGCGCTGAACCGGTCGCTCGGCCGGACCGAGAAATCGCCTTCGATGCCGCGCGTGCGGACCTTGTCGGCGTTGGCGAGATAGCCACGCAGAACGTTGCTGCCGCTGACGTTGCTGATGACGCTGGCCTGGAAATTCTTGATCTCGGTCCAGAAGCCCGAGAGGTTCAGCGTGGCGCGACGGTCCCAGAACTGCGTCTTCAGGCCGATCTCGAAGTGATCGACCTTCTCCGGCTTGATCACCGCGACGTCGAGTTGCGGCAGTCCGTTCGCCTGGCTGGGTACGCCGTTCAGATTGACGCCGCCGGTCTTGAACGACTTCGCATAGGTTGCGTAGGCGTTGATATCACGCGCGACTTCGTAGGCCAGGTTGAGATCGTAGGAGAGGTTCCACGCGCTGTAGGGCACCTCGAAGAATTGCGAGGCCTGTACGCCGCGCTGCGCCGCGGTCCAGGGGTCGGTGTACGATACGCTGGTGGGATCGTTGCTGACGACCTGGCGCGTACCGTTCGACGCGGTGCCGACCACGACCGAGTCGTAATAGCCGTCCTTCTTGTCGTAATTGACGCGGATGCCCGGCGAGACGGTGAAGCGATCGGTCAGCTTCCAGTTCAGCTTGCCGAACGCGGCGAGGCTGGTGTTGTCGAGCCGGATGTCGTTGGTCGCGATGACCCCGTTGAGGACCGCCGGATTGTTCGACAGCGCGCTGCTCGGTGCGAGCAGCCAGGCGCTCGCGGCCGTGCCGGTCTCCTGGACGCCACTGGTGCGGATCTTCTGGTGGAACGCAAAGCCGCCGAGCACGAAGTTGAGGCTCTTGCCCTCGTAATTATACCGCAACTCTTGCGTGTACTGGTCCTGCTTCGTCGGGTTGTTCACTTTGGTGTAGATCGGCAAACCGGTGAAATCGCGGTCGTTCTTCGGCGCCCAATCCCAATAGCGCCAGGCGGTGACCGAGGTCAGCGTGCCGGCGCCGAGATCCCATTCGATCCGCGCCGACGCACCGCCATGCTCGTTCCGCGCCGCGATATCCGCGTCGAGATCGGTCACGCGGTCGAACGGATCGGTGCTCGGCACCTTGTAGCCGGGGAAACGCGCGATCAGCGCGGCATATTGGCGGTTGAGCGCGCGCTGGGTCGTGCCGACGCGTGCATAGGTCTGCACGCAGCAGATCGGGTTCTGCAGATTGTAGTCGCCCGACAGGGTAATGTTCAGCGTGTCGGTCGGCTTCCACAGCAGCGACCCGCGAACGCCCAGATTGTCCTGCGAATTGACGTGCTGGTTCGTGACCACGTTATAGATGGTGCCGCGGCGATCGGTGTTCGACACGCTGATGCGCGCTGCGAGATTGTCGGTGATCGGACCGGACACCGACGCCTTGCCCTGCTTGAAGCCGTAGTTCCCGAGCGAGATCTCCGCCTTGCCTTCGAAATCGAAGCTCGGCGGTCGGGTAGTGATGTTGATCGCGCCTGCGGTCGTGTTCTTGCCGTACAGCGTGCCCTGGGGCCCGCGCAGCGTCTCGATCCGTTCGACGTCAACGAAGTCGAGCGTCGCCGACGCGATCCGGTTGTAATAGACCTGGTCGATATAGATGCCGACGCCCTGTTCGAAACCATCGTTGGTCAGGCCGAAAGGCGCGCCGATACCGCGGATGTTGATGAAGGTGTTGCGCGGGTTGGTCGAATAGAATTGCAGCGTCGGCTGCAGCTGGGTCAGGCGATTGATGTTGTAGATGCCCTGCGCTTCGAGCGTCTTGCCACTGGTGACCGAGATCGCAACCGGCACCTGCTGTACGTTCTCCGCACGGCGGCGCGCGGTGACGAGGATATCACCGCCGTTCTGCGAAGCCTCCGGAGCATCGGCGGGAGACGCAGGCGAAGCGGTCTGATCCGAAACTGCCGACGGCGTGACGGCTTGACCGGCGAGCAGCAGCGCGAGCGTAAGTGACATTCTTGATTTCCCCTGAACTTTGAATGCAAAGTCTACTAAATCGGGGGATGATCAATGCGGCGTTGTCTTGGGGCGCGCAAAGCGGGACTTGTCCGGCTCATAAACCGCGCTTGCCGCACCAAAGCTGCGGTGACCTGCCGGTTCAGGCGGAGGCCCGTATCGCCCTCACCTTACCCGGCAAGGCGCGCTGCAAGGTAATCGACGAAAGCCCGGATCCGCGCGGGAGTATTGGTGCCACCGACGAACACGGCGTGGATCTGCTCGGCGTCCCCTGGATTATAGTCTTCGAGGAGCGGGATCAGCCGTCCCGCCGCGATGTCGTCGACGACGCTGAACGCGCCGACTCGGGCAATGCCCACCCCCGCAGCGCAAAGCTGACCTAGCGTTTCACCGTTGTTCGCCTCGATATTCCCGCGCACCGACAACGCGACATCCTGGCCCGCGCGGCGGAACGGCCAGACCGGCTCGGCGCGGCGAAAGTTGAAGTTGAGGCAATTGTGACGATGCAGGTCCTCCGGTTCGATCGGCGTCCCGCATCGCGCGAGATAGTCCGGTGCCGCGACGATCACGCGCCGGCTCTCGCCGATTTTCCGCGCCGTCAGCAGGCTGTCCGCGAGCGGTCCGAACCGGATCGCGACGTCCGCCTGCCCACCGGCGACGTCGACCAGCGTATCGGTCAACGCGAAGTCGATCAGGATATGAGGATAAAGGCGCGCGAATGGGCCAAGTAGCGGAACGACGCATAGCCGGCCATGCGACAGCGACGCGCTGATCCTCAGTCGCCCTCGCGGCGCCCCCTGATCCGCGATCTGCTGCTCCGCATCGTCGAGATCGGCGAGAATACGTCGCGCGGTCTGGAGATAGACCTGCCCTTCGGCGGTCGGCGTCAGCGCCCTGGTCGAGCGCAGCAGCAGTCGCACGCCAAGCCGCGCCTCGATCCGATCGATCGACCGCGCGACGGCCGACGGGGTGAGGCCCAGCAGACGCCCGGCACCCGAAAAGCTGCCCGCTCGCATGACGGCAGCGAAGATCTCCAATGCACGGGCCCGATCAGCGCCCATGACCGTCTTTGCGTCCATGTCAAAAATCCTTCGCTATCGTACCCTCTAATCAGGCTCCGATCCCTCGTCTATCTATGCGTAGACGTTGAAATTGAGGATTTTCGCATGGAATACCGTCAACTGGGTTCATCAGGGCTCCGGGTACCGGTGCTGAGCTTCGGCACCGCAACATTCGGCGGTACCGGGCCACTGTTCGGTGCGTGGGGACGAAGCGACGAGACGGAAGCGCGGCGGCTGGTCGATGTCTGCCTCGATGCGGGCGTCACCCTGTTCGACACCGCCGACGTCTATTCGAACGGTGCTTCGGAGGCGGTATTGGGCGCCGCGATCAAGGGACGCCGCGACCAGGTGCTCGTTTCGACGAAGACCGGCCTGCCGCTCGGTGATGGACCACAGGATTGGGGTGCGTCGCGCTCGCGACTGATCCGCGCGGTCGACGACTCGCTGCGGCGGCTCGGCACCGATTACATCGACCTGCTCCAACTCCACGCGTTCGACGCGTCGACGCCCGCCGAAGAGCTGATGGGTACGCTCGCCGGCCTGATCGCTGCCGGCAAGATACGCTATGCGGGCGTTTCCAACTATCCAGGCTGGCAGGTGATGAAAGCGCAGGCTGTCGCCGATCGCCAGGCCCTGCCCCGGCTCGTGGCGCACCAGGTCTACTACTCGCTCGTCGGCCGCGCCTATGAGGCCGACCTGATGCCGATGGGCGCCGATCAGGGTGTCGGCGCACTGGTGTGGAGCCCACTCGGCTGGGGTCGGCTGACCGGCAAGATCGGACGCGATCGCCCGATTCCCGCGGGTAGCCGTCTACACGACACCGAACAATTCGCGCCACCGGTCGAGGCGGACCATCTGTACCGCGTGATCGACGCGCTGGAAGCGGTCGCTGCCGACACCGGCAAGAGCGTACCGCAGGTCGCGATCAACTGGCTGCTGCGGCGTCCTACCGTCGCCTCGGTGATCATCGGCGCGCGTAACGAGGCACAGCTGCGTGACAATCTCGGCGCCGTCGGCTGGGCGTTATCCTCCGGTCAGGTCGCCGCACTCGACGAGGCCAGCGCCGTGCTACCGCCTTATCCGCACACGCCCTACCGTCAGCAGGAGGGTTTCGCCCGCCTGAACCCATCGCTGGTCTGAGGAACGTACGATGAAGATCAATCCCGGCCTCCTGGCCCTTGCCGTCGGTGCGTTCGGCATCGGCGTCACCGAATTCGCACCGATGGGCCTGCTGCCCGTCATCGCGACCGATCTCGGCGTGTCGATCCCGACGGCGGGATTGCTCATCAGCGCCTATGCACTGGGCGTCGTGATCGGCGCGCCCCTGATGACGTTGACCACCGGGCGGGTACCACGCCGGACGCTGCTGATCGCGCTGGCGGGTATCTTCACTCTCGGCAACCTGCTGGCCGCGGTGTCCACGGGGTACGGCATGTTGATGGCCGCGCGGATCCTCACCTCGTTCAATCATGGCGCGTTTTTCGGGGTCGGCTCGATCGTCGCTGCCAGCCTCGTACCAGCGGAACGCCGCGCGGGGGCAGTCGCGGCCATGTTCATGGGCCTGACGATAGCCAACGTCGTCGGCGTTCCGCTGGCGACCTGGGCGGGCGAGCATCTCGGCTGGCGCGCTGCGTTCTGGGGGATTTCCGGGCTGGGCGTGGCGACGATGGCAGCGTTGCGACTGACGCTGCCGGCGTTGCCCGCGACCCAGGGCAGCGATGCGATGGCGGAACTGCGCGTGCTCACCCGGGGGCCGGTGCTCGGCGCGCTGGGTCTGACCGTGGTCGGCGCCAGCGCGATGTTCACCGTGTTCACCTACATCACGCCGATCCTGCGCGAGGCGACGCACGCGTCGTTGGGGTACGTCACGGCGATGCTGGTGACCTATGGTCTGGGGCTGACTCTCGGCAACTGGCTGGGCGGGCGTTTCGCCGATCGGTCGGTGGACCGCACGCTGATCGTCACGCTCGCGGCGCTGACCCTCATCCTGATCGCATTCGCGCTGCTGATGCCGTTCGCGATCCCTGCCGCGGTCCTGATATTCCTGTGGGGTATCGCCAGCTTCGCGCTAGTCCCGCCACTCCAGATCCGGGTGATGCATGCGGCCGCGGACGCGCCGAATCTCGCGTCGGCGATGAACATCGGTGCGTTCAACCTGGGCAATGCGATCGGCGCGGCGCTCGGTGGCGGCGTGATCGCAGCGGGGCTTGGCTTTCCGGCCGTGGCACTCGCCGGCGCGGCCACCTCGATGCTTGGCCTGCTCGCGGTCATCGTCAGCGTCCGCCGCAACGATGCGTCGCCGTCCTCCCCGGAATTCCGTGCGGTCGCCGATCGTGCGTGATCGCGGGACACGAACTTCGCTTGGAGCGAACATGGCCTGGTCCGCGTTGTATGCCCGGCGACGAGCAGGAGACGATTGATGAACCCGACCGGCAACACCATCCTGATCACCGGCGGCGGCTCGGGTATCGGCGCGGCGCTCGCGCACCGTCTTCACGACGCGGGCAACACGGTGATCGTCGCGGGCCGACGCCAGGAACCGCTGGACGAGACGATCGCGGGTCGCGAGGGCATGCACGCGCTCACGCTGGACATCGACGACCCGGCCGCCATCGAGGCGTTTGCGCGCCGCGTCATCGCCGAGCATCCAACCCTCAACGTGCTGGTCAACAATGCCGGCATCATGAAGCTGGAAGACGCGTCGGCGCGTCGCGACCTCGCCGATGCCGAAGCGACGATCGTCACCAACCTGCTCGGGCCGATCCGGCTCACCAATGCGCTGGTCGACCATCTCGCGGCGCAGTCGGCTGCCACGATCGTCAACCTGACGTCGGGCTTGGCCTATGTCCCGCTGGTGGCGGCGCCGACCTACTCCGCGACCAAGGCCGCGATCCATTCCTACACCGTCAGCCTGCGTCGCGTCCTGGAGGGCAAGGTCGAGGTGATCGAGATCGTCCCGCCCGGCGTGCAGACCGGCCTCACCCCGGGGCAGGAAACCAGGCCCGGCTACATGCCACTCGACGCGTTCGCCGACGAAGTGCTGGCGCTTTGGACGCAGCAACCGACGCCGGGGGAAATCCTCGTCGAGCGCGTCCGGCCTCTGCGTAATGCAGAAGCGGATCATCGATTCCCGGAAACCGTGGTTCAGTTGAACGAGTCGGCGGAGCGGGCACGGCGCGGCGGGTGAACGACGCCGTCGCGGGTAAGCAACTGCGGTCGAGCCAGTGACGACTGTGCAGGCGGTCTGTCGCACGCTATTTTGCTAACCATTCGCAATAGCCTTGATCTGCCTATCGCGAGCCGATAGGCGGTCGCGGTGAACTCGCCCCAAACTCTCGCGCAACAAACGCCACTGGCCGCACCGAAGCGCAAGCGCAGATGGCGCAGCTGGTGGCTCAAACAGTTGCACAACTGGCATTGGATCAGTGCTGCCGTGTCGCTGGTCGGCATGTTCCTGTTCGCGATCACCGGGATCACGCTCAATCACGCGGCGACGATCGGCGCCAAGCCCGTGGTCGTCGACAGGGACGCCGTTCTGTCGCCACCTTTGCTCCGGCTGCTGGCCGCGCCGCATGCGCCGGACGCCCCGCTTCCCGCGCCCGTCGCGTACGGCGTTGCCACCGCAGTCGGCATCGATCCCGCCGGCAAGTCGGTCGAGTGGTCGGATACCGATGCCTATGTCGCACTACCGCGACCCGGCGGCGACGCCTGGGTAAGCATCGATCGCGCGACCGGACGCATCACCGCAGAAACCACCGATCGCGGTTGGATCTCGTATCTGAACGATCTTCACAAGGGTCGGAATGCCGGGGCCGCCTGGGGGTGGTTCATCGATATCTTTGCGGGTGCGTGCATCCTGTTCACGCTGACCGGCCTGCTGTTGTTGCAGCTCCATGCGCGACACCGGCCGCTGACATGGCCGATCGTCGCGGTCGGGCTCGCCATTCCCGTCCTTCTCGCCGTCCTGTTCATTCATTGAGGGGTTTCGTCATGCGTCCGACCAGTTTCCTGTTGCTGGGCGGAGCGATTACCGCTCCTGCCCTGCTTCCCGCCGCGCTCTCGTCCCCTGCGATCGCTGCACCGGGCGGAACCGTGACGATCACGATCCCCCGGCTGAGCGTCGCCGAATATCACAAGCCCTATGTCGCGGTGTGGCTCGAGCCGGTCGGCGGCGGCGCGCCGCGGACGTTGGCGGTCTGGTACGACCTGAAGAAGCGCGGCAACGATCCCGGCACCAAATGGCTTGCCGACCTGCGTGCCTGGTGGCGCAAGGCCGGCCGCAGCATGGCGATGCCGGCCGACGGCGTCAGCGGAGCGACGCGAGCGCCGGGACAGTACACCATTCCCCTGCCAGCGGACGTCAAGCCCGGCCAATATACCCTGAACGTCGAAGCGGCGCGGGAAACCGGCGGCCGTGAACTCGTGTCCGTACCGCTTGCCGCAGGCGCTCGCGCTTCGGGCAAGACAGAGCTCGGCGCCATCACCTCTTCCGCCCGCTAGAAGGATCGCTCAGATGAAGCCTTTCGCCGTACGCCTGATGGCCGCCGCCGCGCTGCTCTCGATCCCCGCAGCTCTGTCCGCGCACCGTATGTGGATGCTGCCGTCCGCCACCGTGTTCTCGGGCACCGATGGCTGGGTGACGGTCGACGCCGCCGTTTCGAACGACCTGTTCTTCTTCGATCACCAGCCGCTCCGTCTCGACGGGGTGAAGGTGTGGCAGCCCGATGGCAGCGCGGGCACGTTGCAGAATGGCGCGACCGGTCGCTACCGCTCGGTGTTCGACGTGCAGCTCGACAAGCCCGGCACGTGGAAGATCGCAACCGAAATGTCCACCGTGATGGGCAGCTTCAAGGTCGACGGCGTCGAAAAGCGGATCGGCATGCGTCGTGGCCCACCGCAGCCCAACGCCCCCGCACCGCTGACCGTCGCCGACATTCCGGCGAACGCCACGGACGTTAAGGTCAGCGAAGTCTCGGGTCGCAACGAGATCTTCGTGACCGCCGGCGCGCCGACCACGACGGTCCTGAAGCCGACCGGCAAGGGCTTGGAATTCGCCCCGATCACGCACCCCGATGAACTGGTCGCGGGCGAGACCGCCAAGTTCCGCTTCCTGGTCGACGGCAAGCCCGCTGCGGGCCTCAAGGTCACGGTGATCCCCGGCGGCAAGCGCTATCGCAACGACGAAGGCGCGCGTGAACTGACGACCGGCGCGGACGGCGTGCTCGGCGTCGACTGGCCGACCGCCGGCATGTACTGGCTCAACGCCACGCTGACCGACGCCAAGGCGACCTCGCCGCGCGCGACCGAGCGGCGGATGAGCTATGTCACGACTCTCGAAGTGCTGACGCCGTAAGGAGCCTGGCATGAGGATTGCGCTGCCGCCGACGATCGACGCCGCGGCCTTCGCGGCGCGCGATCCGGCGGCGGCGGTGTTCGACCTCGACGGCGAGACGATGGGTACGACCTGGAGCGTACGCTTCGCCGCCCCCGTCGGTACCGAACCGTCTCCGATCCGGCAGGCGATCGTCGCGCGACTGGCGAGGCTGGTTGCGGAGATGAGCCACTGGGCGCCCGACTCGCTGCTGTCCCGCTTCAATCGGTCCGCGCCCGGCACCTGGACGACGCTGCCACCGGACTTCGCGCAGGTCATGACCCGCGGCCTGGCCATCGCCGAGACCACTGGCGGCGCCTTCGATCCGGCGATCGGCGCGCTCGTCGATGCGTGGGGGTTCGGTCCCGTTCCCGCCGCAGCCCCCCCGAACGTGGCGGAGATCCAGGCGGCACGCGCGTCGTCCGGCTGGTCGCATCTGTCGTTTCTCGCTTCCGCCGCGCATCTCCACCAGCCCGGCGGCATTGCGCTCGACCTGTCGGGGATCGCCAAGGGCCATGCCGTCGACGCGGTCGCCGACCTGTTGCGCGACGCGGGGATCGCCAACGCGCTGGTCGAGATCGGTGGCGAACTCGTCGGACGTGGCATCCGCCCGGACGGCGATCCGTGGTGGGTCGATCTCGAAACGCCCCCCGGCCTGACACTACCCCCGCTCCGGGTCGCGCTGCACGGCCAGGCGGTTGCGACCTCCGGCGACTATCGCCGCGGCGCGCATACGCTCGACCCGCGCACCGGGCATCCGATCGACACGCATGTCGTGTCCGTTAGCGTGATCCACCAGACCGCGCTCGACGCCGACGCCTGGGCCACGGCGCTGACCGTGCTCGGCCCGGACGGCCTCGACCTCGCGCGCGACCAAGAGATCGCCGCGCGGCTCGTCACCGAGATCGGCGGCACCGTACGCGAATATCTGACGCCCGCTCTGTCCGCGATGCTCGAAGGCTGACTACTGTCATGCCCCCTCAGGCGGGAACCGATGTTGGCAAGCCGCACGCTTGACCGCAACCGTTCGAGCGTCTGGTCGCCGCCTCCGCGGGGATGACCATCCCGATACGCCTAACCGGTCCACGCCGAAGCACCCCGCGACGCTACCCGATCGCCCGCCGACGCGTTACCCAAGGCAATGACCGAAGCGCTCCCTCCCGCCATCCCCGCCGCCACCCTGGTGATCTTCCGCGGCGCGGACCTGCTCATGGTCGAGCGCGCCAAGGCGATGGCGTTCGCCGGCGGCGCGCTGGTGTTTCCCGGCGGACGCGTCGATCCCGGCGACCACGCACTCGCCGCGCTGCTCGGCCGCGACGACGACGAGACCGCCGCGCGCATCGCCGCGATCCGCGAGACGATCGAGGAAGCCGGCCTGCCGATCGGCCTGTCGCCGATACCTTCCCCGCACGCGTTCGAACGGTTGCGCGCGGCGCTCCACGCAGGCCGCGCGTTCGGCGAGGCGCTTACCGAAGCGGGCACCGCGCTAGACCTCGACGCGCTCGAATATTTCGCGCGGTGGCGGCCGGCCCATGCGCACGCGCGCATTTTCGACACGCGTTTCTATCTCGCTCGCCTGCCCGCCGACGCTCCAGCTGCGCGCGTCGACGCGACCGAGAACGTCCGCCTGCTCTGGGCCACCGCCGCGCACATCCTTGCCGAGACCGACGCCGGGCGCGCCACGATCATCTTCCCCACTCGCCGCAACCTGGAACGCCTCGCGCCGTTCGCCGATTTCGAGGCGGCGGTCGCCGACGCCCGCGCGCATCCGGTGCGGACCGTCACGCCGTGGACCGAGCAGCGCGACGGCGTCGAGCATCTCTGCATCCCCGACGACCTCGGCTATCCGGTGACGTCGGAGCCGATGTCGGACGCGGTGCGCGGCTGACATGCGCGCGGTGCGGCGGACGATAGGGTGGCTGGTAGCACTCGCCGTTGCCGCGACGCTCGCCTTGATGCTCTGGTCCGGCTTGCGCGGTCGACCGCAGGACGTGCCCTGGGCGCCGCTCGATCTCGGCCAGTCGATCGGCATGTTCACCGGCCGCAAGCTCACCGCGCTGACCGAGGATTTCCCGCAATGCCGCGCGCTGCTCGATCGCGCGGGTGTGCGCTACACGGTCCTGCCGCCGCGCAAGGGCGAAGGGCAATGCGGTTATGCGGACGGCGTGCGGCTCGCGAACGAAGGCGCGCGCCGGATTGCCTTCGCGCCGCCGGGACTGGGTGTGGCGTGCCCCGTCGCGGCGGCGCTGTCGATGTGGGAATGGGACGTCGTCCAGCCCGCGGCCGAACGTCATTTCGGCGCTCGCGTCGCGACGATCGATCATTTCGGCAGCTATAGTTGCCGCCGCATCGCGGGCAGTCACGCCGGCAACTGGAGCGAACATTCGACCGCCGACGCCGTCGACATCGCCGGCTTCCGCCTGACGAACGGCACCCGAATTACGGTCGCGCGAGACTGGAAGGGGGATGGTGCGAAGGCAGCTTTCCTCCGCGAAGTGCGCGACGGGGCCTGTCAGCTGTTCGCGACCACGCTGTCCCCCGACTACAATGCCGCCCACGCCGACCATTTGCACCTCGACCAGGCAAACCGTGGCGCGACGGGTTGGCGCGCGTGCCGGTGAACCCAGTTGCCGGTCTAGCCTAGGCCCACTCCCCCAGGCACCACCTCGGCGAACGCCGGGGTCCAATTGGGAGCCGCCGATAACGGAGGACAGCGCGGCGTTACCGCAACCTCACCGATTGGGCCCCGGCCTGCGCGGGGGTGGATGGTGAACAGGGGAACGGCAACTTCCGATCGTTGAGGATCACGCTCCAGTCAGCGGCATAGCGACCGAACGATCTTCTCACTCAGACTGCAGCACACCCCGCTCAACTTGCCAGCGTCGTCCCAGAATCCACCTTCTCCACCCAATACGGGAAGAACGCAGGCTGTCGGTTCGACCAGCCCGACGCGGTCGCCGCCGCCTCACTGATCGACTGCAACAGCTTGCGCCGCAGTTCGGGATGCAGATGCGGCAGTGCGGCGGCGGCACAGAATGCGGAGGGCAACCACGGCCGAACCTCCGCTCCGATCAACCGCTCGTACAAAAACCGCAACGCCGAGAAGCTCGTCAACCGCCCCTGCCCCAGGTCGAACGCCACCAAGGTCATCAACGGCGCCAGGAACGGCTCGATCGCGTCGAGACCGCTGTCATCGGGCACCATCGCACGCAGATCGGGCAGGTTATTGTACAGTCGCGCCTGCGCCCGGATACTCGCCGCCTCGACCACGTCGCGCGACCAGCGCAGCATTGCGTCTTCGCGGTCCAGGCCAACGTCGAGCGAGCGCCGGATGTAGCGCTGCGTCGAACTCGGAAACCCGGCAAATTCCTTCATCTCGGCGAGCGTCATCGAGCCCTGTGCCGGTTTCATTCTGGAAGCCATGTCGTCACCCTCCCCTTGCTCAAGGAACCGGCAGACTTTGCGCCAGGATGGTTAACAACGACCCTTAGCGCGTCATCTTTCCGTAACGCCAAGCGACCATGAAAGCTGTTGCACTGCAACAAGGCTGCGACGAACCGAACGTTTGCGTGCGATTTGGTCGCGCAGCGAGGCGTCCGGGCAACAAAAAAGCGCCGGTCGTTGCCGACCAGCGCCCATTCCCTCAGCGAAACCCGAAGGTTACGACTGCTTTTCGCGCAGTGCCCGCTCGGCGTCCTCGTCATAGCCCGACGACTTCGCAGGGCCCTGGTTGTGGACCGGCTGGGTCGAGGCGGGCGGATCGCTGGCGTCCATCGATTCGTCGAGCGCATTGTCGAGCCGCGCATCGCTGCTTTCGGGGTTCTTCTGCAGGCGCTTGCCGATCGACTTGTCCTGCCCCGCTTCCTGTCGCGGATCATGCCCGGAGGATGTCTCGCCCGCGTCCTTGTCGTCCGGCGCCACGGACAGACTGTCCAGCGCGCTCTTGTCTATGTCGGTCATAACGACGTTTCCCTCTAAACCGTGCCACTATCAACGGTTCAAGCGAAGGTGTGTTCCTCCCCTGTTTCCCCGCGAAGGCGGGGACCCAGCCTGGGCGTCCGCCATCGCGGGAGAACAAGGAAGACGAGGAGCGGTCGCGGCCATCCTGCTCAATCCAGCGGCGTGACCCTCACCGTCTGCTCCCAGAGGTTCGCCTGCCCGAACACCGTCATGAACGCGATGTCGGTCGCGTCGCGCCCTACGCAGACCCGCGCGATATCGCTGCACGTCGCCATCTTGGTCGCATCGATCAGCCGCCAGTCCCCCGCCAGCCACAGCTCCGCCACCGCATGGAAATCGGGCGGATCGACGCCCGGCGCATAGGCCGACACGCACCGCGCCGGAATCCCGCCCGCGCGCGCCAGCGACACCAGCAAATGCGAATAGTCGCGGCACACCCCCGACCGCGACGCGAACGTGTCGAGCGCCGTCGTCTCGCCGCTGCTCGATCCGCATCGGTAATCGAGCGACTGGTACACCCATTCGGTCAGCGCCGCCGCCAGCGGCCCCCCTTCCAGCCCGCCGAACTCGCGCGCGACGAACCCCTCGAACCGATCGGAAGGACAATAACGGCTCGGCATCAGATATGGCGTCAGCTCCCCGTCGAGCATCCGCGGCGGCGTCGCCGGATACAGTTCGAGCTGCACCCGCTCGCGATTGACGGCGACGATCGCCTTGTACTCGGCGGTGAAGCGTCCGTGCCCGCGCGACCAGCAGCGCTGGCCGATCCCGTCCTCGCCGCGCACCGCGCGGATCGGGCTGTCGGACCACAGGGTCAGCGACTCGGACTCGATCTTCTGGTCGGCCATCGCCGCCGCTTCGATCTGGAGGAGCACGTCGGCGTCCCCCGTGATCCCGTAATCCAGACGCACGTCGATCGAGAGCCGCATTGCGCGTCCCATTCCTGTCCCCAAGGCCAAAGAAAAAGGGCCCGGCGGTGTCCCGCCGAGCCCTGCGTTCGTCACACCCTTAGCGGGAGTTAGTTACGGCTGCTACCAAACAGACGCAGCACGAACATGAACATGTTGATAAAGTCGAGGTAGAGGCTCAGCGCCGCCATGATCACGACCTTGCCGACCATGTCGGTGCCGGCGACCTGCGCATACAGGCTCTTGGTACGCTGCGTGTCGTAGGCGGTGAGGCCGGCGAACAGCAGCACGCCGACGCCGCTGATGACCAGCTGCATGACGCCCGACTGCAGGAAGATGTTGATGATGCTCGCGACCAGCAGGCCGACGACGCCGATGATCAGGAACGTCCCGAACGCCGACAGGTCGCGCTTGGTGGTGTAGCCGTACAGGCTCAGCGCGGCGAAACCAGCAGCAGTGGCGAAGAACGCACCCGCGATCGACGTGCCGCTATAGACCAGGAAGATGGTCGACATCGACAGGCCCATCAGCACGGCAAAGCCCCAGAAGAGCATTTGCATCGTGCCGGTGCTCATGCGGTTCTGGCCGTAGCTCATGCCGAACACGATCGCGAGCGGCGAGAACATGATGACGTACTTCAGGATACCGCCGCTCATGAACACCTGTGCGGCAGGCGACTCGATGCCGCCCATCGCGAACAGCATCGCGACGATGCCGGTCAGCAGGACTGCCGAGCCCATGTAGTTATACACGGACAGCATGTACGAGCGGAGGCCAGCGTCATAGGCCTCGGTACGCTGGCCCGTGGCCGTCGTTCCGAACGGCGCGGCCCGGGGCCGGGGGTCAGACCAATTAGCCATAATGAAATCAGCTCCTTTGTCCGGCATCGCGCCGGTTACGGTGAATATCGTCCTTTGCGGGACGTATTTCAAGCAGAGTGGTTGCATCGGCCCACCGGATCGCGGTTAACCTGCCGCAAGCCATGATCCGCCTTTTCGTCGCCCTCCGCCCGCCACCCGCTATCCGTCAGAGCTTGCTCGACATAATGGAGGGGGTCCCCGTCGCGCGCTGGCAGGACGACGACCAACTGCACGTGACCCTCCGCTTCGTCGGCGAGGTCGAACGGCCGGTCGCCGAGGATGTCGCGGTCGCGTTGAGCCAGATCGTCGCGCCCGTCCCGAGCGTATCGCTAGCCGGAGTCGGTCGGTTCGAGAAGCGCGGGCGAACCGATACCTTATGGGCCGGCGTGACCCCGCACGATGCGCTGGCGGCGCTTCACCGCAAGGTCGATCAGGCCTGCGTCAGGGCCGGCCTCGCCCCCGAACACCGTGCCTACCTGCCGCACATCACGGTCGCCCGCCTGGCCCGGTCCGCCGGTGTCGATCCGGCGATCGACCATTGGATCGCGGATCATGCGGGCATGGCGAGCCCCCTCTTCCCGCTGACCCACCTCGTCCTGTATCAGAGCCATCTGGGACGCGACGGCGCCACTTACGAACCGGTCGCCCGCTGGGCGCTCGGAACCTGAGCGGCAGCGGCGGGTTCGCAAGACTATCACCTGGGAGACACGATATGCGGATTGCGACTTTGGCGCTGCTCGGCGCGGCGACGATCGGGCTGACCGCCTGCGACAAGAGCGGCGTCGACACCGGCACGCCGGTCGCCGGCGGCCAGCGCGCGACCGCGATGCTGCAGAACGCGAACGGCGTCGACGTCGGCCGCGCCACCGCCACCGAAGTCGCCGGCGGCATCCGCTTCACGCTCGACGCCAAGGCGCTGCCGGCCGGGACGCATGGTTCGCACATCCACATGGTCGGCCGCTGCGACGCGCCCGACTTCACCACGGCTGGCGGCCACTGGAACCCGACCGGCATGAAGCATGGCAGCATGAACCCGCAGGGGCCGCATGAGGGCGACCTGCCCAACCTGATCGTCGGCACCGACGGCCGCGGCACGATCGGCATCACCATTCCGGGTGCGACGATGGCCGGTCTGCTGGATGCGGATGGCGCCGCGTTCGTGGTCCATGCGGGCGCCGACGATCTGATGACCGACCCGTCGGGCAACAGCGGCGGACGGATTGCCTGCGGGGTGTTCCAGGCGGGTTGATCAGGAGCGCCCCTCTCCTGCAATGAGAGGGGCGCTTCTGAACGCACATCACACCTCCGGGCGAGCCGACGAGGACCTTATCGAATCGCCGTCCCACCCTGTCCGTTCGTGCTAAATAGAGTCCAAGTTACCGCCGCGGGCGGTGTACCGAGGCCTCGTATCGAAATACTCTCGACGCGCGTCGACCTGCGCCCTTTTTCGTTCGCCCTGACCGAAGTCGAGGGGTACGCCCCACGCGCTAACCTGCCCCCTCCCGTTCGCCCTGAGCGAAGTCGAAGGGTATGCCCCACGCGCTAACCTGCCCCCCTTCCGTTCGCCCTGAGCGAAGTCGAAGGGTAGGCCCATGCGCAGGTGCTTCGACTTCGCTCAGCACGAACGGGAGGGGTAATCGGGAGGGTTAAACAGGTGGCGTTGGATAGAGAGGGCTAAACTGCCTCCCCAGCCGCCCGCGCCCGAGCCTCCCGCGTAGCCTCAGCCCCAGGCGCCAACCGATACGCCGCAATCGCACACGCCAAAGTAATCGGCGTCACCACCAGCAACGACAGCATGCCCGTCGACAGGCTCCCGGTCAGCGTCGACACCCGCCCCGCCATATACGGCCCGAGCGCCAGCCCGATCAGCGTTGTCCCGATGAAGAACGTCGCGGTCGCGGTCCCTCGCATCCGCGGCAGCACCATGTCCTGCGTCGTCGCCGCCGCCGCGCCCAGCGCACACGACGCGGTCAACTGCGCCAGAAAAATCCCGGCATAGAACGCGGTCGGCGACGACGCGGTGAAGGCGAGGATCAGGAACGGCACCGGCACCACCGCCCCGAAGATCACCACCCACAAACGCCCTGCCGGATTACGCTGCCGCAACCGATCCGACACCACGCCGCCGATCGTCAGCCCGAGGAACCCTGCAGTCGCGCCGAGGCTGCCGATCATGAAACCCGCAGACGAGGGCGTCGCGCCAAGCTCGCGCAACGCGTAGGGCGCTGCCCAGAAGCTCGCGGCGTAGCTCAGGAACGCGTTCAGCCCATAGGCGACTACCGTGCACAGAAACGCCGGCGTCCCGACGATCAGCGCAAAGGTCGGCGGATCACGCCGCTTCAGGGCCGACGCCCATGAGAACACCGCATACACGCCGATCCCGATCGCCACCCATTGCGGCCAGGGCTCGCCCGCCGCGACCAGCGCCGACACCGCCGCGGCCACGACCGCCAGTGCGACCAGGTTATACCCGAGCGCACGAGCACCGCCCATCGCCGCACCGATCAGCGTCAGCGGCGGCACGATCGTGACCAGTTCGGCGCCGAACGCGCGGAACGGCGCCGGGTGCTTCTCCGGCTCGGGCAGCCCCTCGACAAGCCCGCGGATAGGTTCCTTCAACGTCGCGATCCACAGCGCGAGCAGGAGCCCTGGCACGCCCACCGCCATGAAGGCAGCCTGCCAGCCGACCAGCCCAAGCGGCCCGCCGCCCGGATAAGCCTTGTTCCAGCCCTGCACGATCAGTCCGCCGATGAACAACGAACACCCGCCGCCGACGTACAATCCGGCCGAGTAGATCGACAGGGCCGTCGCCCGCAGGCGTTTGGGAAAATAGTCCGAGATGATCGAATAGGCCGACGGACTCGCGGTCGCCTCGCCGATCCCTACCCCGATCCGCGCGGCGGCAAGGTGCCCACCGGTTCGCGAAAAGCCAGACAGCGCGGTCATTACCGACCACAGCGACAACCCGATCGTCATCAGCCTCACGCGGTGCCAATTGTCCGCCAACCGCCCGAGCGGAATGCCGAACAGCGAATAGAACACGCCGAACGCGGTGCCATACAGAAAGCCCAGATCTTGGTCCTTCAGCCCCAGGTCGCGCTTGATGTCCTCCGCCAGGATCGAGATGATCTGCCGGTCGACGAAGTTCAGCACATAGACGAGGAACAGGATCGACAGCACGTACCAGGCATAGCGCGACGCGCCCTTTTCCGGCTCGTCCACGATGGTTTGCGCAGCTGCCATGACCCCTCCTCGATTGTTTTCGAGCTATGGGTATCAGAGCGGGCTAGAGAGAAACAGCGCTTTCGATTGATTCGGGTACGTCGCCGTTACAGGCGCCGGTAAGTCGCGGCGCCTAGTGCGTACCGAGCCTCTTCCGACGCAGCGCACCCTGTTCGAGCCGTCGCAACAGCGCTTCGATCGTCGGGGGCGTGGCAGGCTCGGCCGGTGCCCTGGTCGGCCGCGCGATCGGCGTCGGTGCATTGATGTCGGACGTCTCGTCGGGCGCGGTGTCGACCCGGTGCTCGATCGGCTCGACCAGCGGCGCCGTCACGAACGTCTCGGGTTCCGCGGTCGGCGCAACCTCGATCACCGGCGCGACCATCGTCACTTGCGCCAGCGGCGACACCGGGCGCACCGGGTCCATCGGCACCGGAAGGATTGCGTTGGGATCGAACGCCGCGAGTGGCTGATCGAGATCGGCAGGAATCGTCCGGTCGTCGCGCGTCGTGCCCCCATTGTCGCCAGAGCCGACGCTGCCGCCGACGCCCACCTCCATCATCGGCGTGCCGAGATCGGCCGCCGACATCGGCTTGCGTGGCGGCGCGTCGGGATGCGCGTCGGCGCGGCGGATCACCGGAACCCCGTCCTCGCGCGGCGCGCGCCTCGCCAACGGGCCACCCGGTCCGAACAACAGGAACAACGACGACCACAGCAATGCTCCGACCAGCACGCCGCTACCCAGTGCGAGTAGCGCCCGGGCGGTCATTCCGAGCGGCGGCGCGGCCATTGGAACAAGCGCGGCGATACCGGTCGTCCAGACCAGCCCCTCGAGGACGGAGGTCGATATCAGCAACACGACAGCGGCCGCGGTCAAGCCGCCCGCCACTGCCCCGTAAAGCGGCAGCAAGTGCCCTAATTGTTGCCGGCTGAAACGTTGGGCGAACGCGACCATCAATTTTCCCGTGCTCTGGCCGAGATCAGCCGCTGGTATACCGGCTTATACCGCAGAATGTTTGACGACCAGTTACGCTCATCCTGCACGAACGCGCGCCCGCGTGCACGCCGTTCTTCCCACCCCGAGCGATCCGCAAACATTGCCGCCAGCGCGGTCGCGATCGCCGCGGGATCGTCCGGCGGAAACAGCGTGCCGGTATCCCCGTCGCGGATCAGCTCGCGGTGGCCGCCGACGTCCGACGCCGCAACCAGCCGCCTCTGCGCCATTGCTTCGAGCGGCTTTAGCGGTGTGACCAGATCGGTCAGCCGCATGCGCTTGCGCGGATAGGCGAGTATATCGACAAGTCCGTAATAGCGCTCGACCTGCTGATGCGGCACCCGCCCCACGAAGCGGATCGCGTCCGCGACCCGCGATGCCGCGGCTTGCGCGCGCAACGCCGCCTCCATCGGTCCGCCACCGACCATCAATAGCCGCGCATTGGGACGCGCCGCGACCAGAGCCGGCATCGCCGCGATCAGGTCGTCCAGCCCTTCGTAATCATAGAAACTGCCGATGAAGCCGACGACATCCGCCCCATCCAGCGCCAGTTCCGCGCCCACTGCATCGTCGCGCGGCGGGGCGCTGCCGAACAGGTCGAGGTCGACGCCGTTGGGCGACACCATGATCTTGTCTGCCGCGATGCCGCGCGCGATCAGGTCGCCGCGCAGGCCTTCGCAGATTACCGCCACCGCGTCCGCGCGTCGCACCGCCCACGTCTCCAGCGCGCGCGTTGCACGATAGCGCAGCGACGTGGCGGTCCCGGTCCCGTTGCCGACCGCCGCATCCTCCCAGAACGCACGGATCTCGTACACCAGCGGCAGCTTCCGCTTGCGCGCGACGATCAGCGCGGCGAGCGCGTCGATCACCGGCGAATGCGCGTGCAGGATGTCCGGCTTGAAGGCATCGACCGCCGCCTCGATCCGCTTCGCGAACGCCGCGATTCCGGCGAGCTCGCCGACCGGCCCCGGCTTCACGCGGGCCGCAGTGCGGTGAAACGTCAGCCCGTCGACCGATTCGACCGAAGCCAGCGCGACGCCGTGGCGAGGACCGGTCACCGCTGCGACGGTCCACCCCAACCCCTCCTGCGCCTTCAGGATCGCCCGCGTGCGAAAAGTGTAGCCGCTCTGCAGCGGCAGGCCGTGATCGAGGATATGGAGAATACGCATCGTCGACGGCATCTGCCACAGATCGCTTAACGGCGCGTCAACCGACTATGCCTACAGACCGATCTTCAGAAAGGAGGCCGTACCCATGATCGACAATCTCGCGCTCGGCCTCAGCCACGGGCTGATGATGCTCGCCGCATTCCTGCTGCTCAAGCGTCCCGATCTCGATCGCGAGCCGAGCCCGCGCGATACGCCCGACAAGCCGCTCGCACCCGACAAGAAGCCCCGCAGCGGTGCGTGATCTTTCGTTCATCGCGTTCCTGGTCGCGTTCTTCGCGATCGGCTTTAAGCGCCCGTTCCTGCTCGTGCTCGTCTATGTGTATATCGACATCGTCTCGCCGCAGCGGCTGACCTACTTCCTCCTCAACACCGTGCCGATCTCGTTGATCGCGGTGGCGCTCGCGGTCGGCGGGTGGCTGCTCGCGGATGACAAGCGCGATACGCGGGTCGGCGGACGGCAGGTGCTGATCGTGCTGCTGCTGCTATATTGCTGGGCGACGACTCTGAACGCGGATTTCCCGGTCGAGGCCAAGGAGAAATGGGACTGGGTCTGGAAGACGCTGATCTTCGCCGCGTTCCTGCCGCTGACCCTGCGCACTCGCCTGCGGATCGAATCGCTGCTGCTGTTCATGATCCTGTCCGCGTCGTCGATCATCATCGTCGGCGGCATCAAGACGATCGTCAGCGGCGGCGGCGGCTATGGTCAGTTGAACCTGATGGTCGACAATAATTCAGGCCTCTACGAAGGCAGCACGATCAGCGCGGTCGCGATCGCCATCATCCCGGTGATCTTCTGGTTCATGACCTATGGCACGATCTTCAAGCCCGATTGGCGCGTGAAGGGTTTCTGCCTCGCCCTGGTCTTCGCGTGCCTGCTGATTCCGGTCGGGACGTCGACCCGCACCGGCCTGGTCTGCATCGGCCTGCTCGCACTGCTGTCGGTCCGCGCCGTGAAACGCAAGACGCTGTACCTGGCCACGGTGGCGGCGCTTGGGCTGGCGGCGGTACCGTTCCTGCCGTCGGCCTTCACCGAGCGCATGGACACGATCAAGACGTACGACGCGGATGCGTCCGCCTCGACCCGGCTGGCGGTGTGGCGGTGGACCATCGAATATGCGAAGACGCATCCGTTCGGCGGCGGGTTCGAGGCCTATCGCAGCAATCATATCCGCTATGATCTGAAGGCGACGGAGGGCGCGGCCACGCCGGGCCCGCGGGTCGAGGTCGACAAGGCCCGCGCGTTCCACAGCGCTTATTTCGAGATGCTGGGCGAGCAGGGCTATCTCGGGCTGGCGATCTGGCTCGCGATCAATCTTATCGGTATCTTTCGCATGGAGCTGCTCCGCCGCCGCTATGCCGATCCCGCAGACGAACAGGCGTGGGCCGGGCCGTTGGCCGGCGCACTGCAAAGTGCGCAGATCATCTATCTGCTTGGGGCCGCGTTCGTCGGCATCGCGTTCCAGCCGTTCGTCTACATGCTGATCGGCGCGCAGATCGGCCTCGATACCTATCTCACGCGCAAGCGCGGCGAACAGACGTTCCGCCCGATGCGAAAGTCGCTCTCCCCCCGCTAGCGAGAGGAGAGCTGCAGGCGTCAGTCGACCGGTTCGTCGGCCAGTTCCTCTTCCAGTGCCCGGATGATCGCCTTGTTGAACGCGGGGATGTCATCCGGCTTGCGACTGGTGATCAGGTTGGCGTCGACGACGACTTCCTCATCCACCACGTCCGCGCCCGCATTCTCCAGGTCCGTCCGGATCGAGGGGTAGCTCGTCAGACGACGTCCGTCGATCACGTCGGCCTCGGCCAGCAGCCAGGGCGCATGACAGATTGCCGCGACGATCTTGCCGTCCTCCATGAACTCGGTGATGATCTCGATCGCGCGCTCTTCAAGACGCATCTTGTCGGGGTTCGCGACCCCGCCCGGCAGCACCAGCGCATCGTAATCGTCGGTATCGACCTCATCCAGCGCAAGGTCGGGCGTAATTTGCTCGGCTTTGTTGATGTCCGCCTTCATGCCCTGGATCGGATCGATCTTGATCGACGCGAGCGTCACTTTCGCGCCTGCGGCCTCCAGCGCCTTTTTCGGCTCGAACAGTTCGACGCTCTCGAAACCGTCGGCGGCCAGGATCAATACGCGTGCTTGGGAAAGGTCGGCCATGTGCAGTCTCCATTCAAACCCCGTGCGCCCTCAACACCGGCCGGCCAACGACGTTCCGGAACGATGCGTCTTCCCGAACATTTCGAAAGACAGCCAGCACGCAACGGCTCGACGACGCTCTGAGGATTGCCGCATTGCCCACCAAGATCGTGTATTCCGACGACTCCAAGCCCGGCATCACCCGCAAGAAGATGCGGAACGGCTGGGGCTATTGGAATGCCAAGGGTGAGCGCATTACCGATCGCGACGAGATCGACCGCCTGAACGCGATCGGCCTGCCCCCCGCCTACGCCGACGCCTGGTTCTGTCCCAAGCCCAACGGCCACATCCAGGCGGTCGGCTGGGACGAGAAGGGCCGCAAGCAATACCGGTATCACCCCGATTTCCGGGAGGCGCAGGAAACCGCAAAATACGAACGCTGCGCCGATTTCGGCCGCGCGCTTCCCAAGCTGCGCAAGGCGGTCGAGGCCGATCTCCGCAAGCGGTCGCTCAGCCGCGAACGTGCGGTCGCCGCCGTCATTCGGCTGCTCGACGGCGGCCATATCCGCATCGGCAACGAAGCCTATGCCGAGGCGAACGAGAGCTTCGGCGCGACGACGCTGCGCAAGCGGCACGGCGAAGTGAAGGGATCGACCCTGAAGCTTCAGTACAAGGGCAAGTCCGGCAAGATGCGGACGCTCAAGATCACCGATCGCTCGCTCAGCAGTTTCGTCAAGAAATGCCAGGACCTCGACGAACAGCATCTGTTCGCCTGGGTCGACGACGCAGGCGAGGCGCACCCGGTCACCTCGACCGACGTCAATTGCTACATTCGCGAGGCCACCGGCACCGATTTCACCGCCAAGAACTTCCGGACCTGGGTGGCGAGCGTCGCCGCGTTCGAGGCGCTCGCGTCCGCCGAACGTGACCTGAGCCTCAAGACGATGCTCGAACCCGTCGTGGCGCGACTTGGCAACACCGCGGCGATTGCGCGGAAGAGTTATGTTCACCCGTCGCTCATCGCGCTGGTGAAAGAGGGACAGGCGGCATTCCGCAGGGCAGTCCGCCTTCCGCGTGCCAAGCGCTATCTCAGCCGGGAGGAATGCGGCCTGATCACGTTTCTCGACGCCGGCACGCCAGCCGTCGCAACCATCTCCGCCACGGCCTCATCTGCTGCCGCCGCCTCCGCCAAGATCGCCGAAGCGGCCTGACGAGTATTTCCATGCCCAATTCCACCGCGTCCAACACCACTGTTGCCTCCAAACACCCGGTCTTCAATGCGAGCGACGTGGGCGATCAGGCACACGGCTTCGTCACCGCCAGCTTCGCCTGGATTCAGGCATATTGGCTGCAAATCCTGATCGCATTCGGGATCGGCGCGGTGATCGTCGTCGTCCTCCACACCGCGCGTCGTTTCGGCAGCAAATTGTGCGAACGCCCGCATACGCTCAACGGCTGGGGGATCGTCGTGGGGAAGGCGATCGCGCGCACCGGCAACTTCTTCATCGTGATGCTCGCCGCCAAGCTGGTCGCGGGTTATTCCGCCGCGCCCGGCGAAGTCGCGACGACGATCAACTTCCTCTTCACCGTCGCCGCTGTGCTGCAGGCGGCTGTGTGGGTGCGCGAGATCATCCTCGGCGCGATCGAACACCGCACCAAGTCCGAACATTATTCGGGTGAAGCGCTGCTTTCGGCGATGGGGCTGATCCGCCTGCTCGTCACCTTCGTGGTGTTCGCGGTGGCGATCGTCGTCGTGCTCGACAATCTCGGCGTCAACGTCACCGGCCTCGTCGCCGGTCTGGGCGTCGGCGGCATCGCGATCGGTCTGGCGGCGCAAGGCATCTTCGCCGATCTGTTCGCCGCGCTCGCGATCATCTTCGACCGCCCGTTCCGCCGCGGCGACTCGATCAATTACAATTCGGCCTCGGGCAGCGTCGAGGCGATCGGCCTCAAATCCACGCGCATCCGCGGTGTCGACGGCGAAGAACGCGTCATCTCGAACAAGAACCTCCTCAACAAGGAGATTCTCAACAACACGCAGCGCAACCACCGCCGCGCGAAGTTCGTCATCGGTGTCACCTACTCGACGCCCCCGGAAGTCTGCTCGCAGATCCCGGGGATGCTGAAGGCGATCGTCGAAGCGAACGACAAGATCTTCATCCGCGCCGGCTTCACCGGCTTCGGCGCATCGAGCCTGGATTTCGAGGTGCAGTTCGATAGCGACGGCCCAGACTACGCGACCTTCTACAACGGCCGCACGGCCGTGGGCATCGCGATCCTGAAGCGTTTCAACGACGAGAAGATCGAGATCGCCTTCCCGACACAGGTGAACATGATGGCCGCGCCGGATGGTTCGGTGGTGATGCCGTATCCCGAGGGGCGCCGGTCGGAGGCGCAGGCAACGCCCGCCTAAGCCGCGTTACCTCTGCTAATTTGTTCTCCCGCGAAGGCGGGAGCCCAGTCTGGGTCCCCGCCTTCGTGGGGAAACAATGCTTGCTAGGGTAACGCGAAGCCACAACTGCCAGACAAACCCCGGCATGACGTGTCCACCGCCCTCCCAGCCACCACCCCGGCGGAGGCCGGGGCCCAGTTGGTGAGGTCGAAGTAACGAAGCGCAACACCCGTCAGCAACGTCCCCCACCTGGACCCCGGCCTCCGCCGGGGAGGTGCTCGATCGGTACGTTAGCTGACACGCTTCGGTGTCCCGCCGGCTCGCTTAAATTCCACCCTCATCCAACGACAGCAACGTCGCGTTCCCGCCCGCACTCGTCGTATCCACCGAAACCGCCCGCTCCGCACAGAACCGGTACAGATACCGCGGCCCGCCGGCCTTCGGCCCAGTTCCCGAAAGACCCTCGCCGCCAAAAGGCTGCGACCCCACGACCGCACCGATCATCGACCGGTTGATATACAGATTCCCCACCGCAGCCTCCGCCTCGATCACGTCGGCCGCGCGCGCGATGCGGCTGTGTAGCCCCATCGTCAGGCCGTAGCCCTTGGCGTTGACCCGAGCGATCGTCTCGCTCAGCTTCCCCGCTTCCCACGTCGCGACATGCAGGATCGGCCCGAACCATTCCTGGCTGAGGTCTTCGATTGCGCCGATCCGCACCAAAGTCGGCGGCACGAACAACCCGTCCGCGGGCGCATCGAGCGTCTTGACGGTCTTCGCCTTCACGCTCTCGCGATACGCCATCAGCCGGTCATACGCAGCCTGGTCGATCACCGGCCCGACGTCGGTCGCGGGATCGCCCGGCCGCCCGATCCGCAACGTCTCCATCGCCCCCGACAGCATCTCGATCACGCCGTCCGCGATATCCTCCTGCACCAGCAGCAAGCGCAACGCCGAGCAACGCTGTCCCGCAGACCGGAACGACGACGCGATCACGTCCGCCACTACCTGCTCGGGCAACGCGGTGGAATCGACGATCATCGCGTTGATCCCGCCGGTCTCAGCGATCAGCGGCACGATCGGCCGCGTCTCGTCGTCGAGCAGCGACCGCGCGATCTTCCGCGACGTCGCGGTCGACCCGGTGAACGCGACCCCCTGGATACGCACGTCCGCCGTCAGCGCCGCACCAACCTCCGGCCCACCGGTCACGAGCACCAGCGCATCGACCGGCACGCCGGCCTCGTGCGTCAGTTCCACCGCACGCGCCGCGATCCGCGGGGTCTGCGGTGCAGGCTTGGCGACGACGGTGTTGCCGGTAACCAGCGCCGCCACCGTCTGCCCGAGGAAGATCGCCAGCGGGAAGTTCCACGGCGCGATCGTCGCCCAGACACCGCGACCCTCGATATGCAGCGTGTTGCGCTCGCCCGTCGGCCCCGGCAGCTCGATCGGATGCAGGTTCAGCCGCGCCTGCTGCGCGTAATACCGACAGAAGTCCGCCGCCTCACGCACTTCGCCGATCGCATCGGCGATCGTCTTGAACGCCTCCTGCACACAGATCGCCATGAGTTCGTCGCGGTGCTTCTCGAGCAGGTCGGCGAGCCGTTCTAGGCAAGCGGCACGTTCGTCGACCGGGGTGGTCGACCAACCCGGAAACGCCGCATGCGCACGCGTGATGGCAGCCACGACAGCATCCCCCTCCCGCAAGCGGGAGGGGCTAGGGGTGGGCACGCGCTCACCACTGGCCGCAACGCTTGCGGCTGCGGCTGCCCGCTCATCACCAGCCGTAGCCGACGACGATAGCGCGAGCCCACCCCCGGCCCCTCCCGCTTGCGGGAGGGGGGCATTAACCGCGGCAACCGTCGCCTTTAACGTCCCCACATCGCTTAGATCCAACCCGGCGGAATTCCGGTGTCCGCCAGCCCCGAACAGATCCACTGGCAATGGAATGCTGGGATGCCGCTTCCCCCCGACCGCAGCGATCTTCGCCACGGGATCCGCCAGGATCTCCGCCTCGGTCAGCCGCTCATCCGCTAACTGGTGCACGAAACTGGAATTCGCCCCATTTTCCAGCAACCGCCGAACCAGATACGCCAGCAGATCGCGGTGCCCGCCAACCGGCGCATAGACCCGGCAATGATAGCCGTTCTCCTGCACCAGCCGCTCATACAGCCCATCGCCCATCCCGTGCAGCCGCTGGAACTCGAAGTCGCGCGAGTTGCCAGCCCATTCCATGATCGTCGCGACCGTCAGCGCGTTGTGGCTCGCAAACGCCGGCCGGATATTTTCCGCCGCCAGCATTTCCTTCGCCACGGCCAGATACGACACGTCGGTCGCCGCCTTGCGCGTAAACAGCGGATAGTCCGCCAGCCCCTCGACCTGCGTCCGCTTGATCTCGCTATCCCAGTACGCGCCCTTTACCAGCCGCACGTTCATCACGCGGTCCAGCCCGTTCGCCCATTCGATCACCGGCCGCGCGCGCTTGCCATACGCCTGCACCGCCATGCCGAACCCGTCCCAGCCCTTCAGCGACGGCAGTCCGGCGACCGCGCCGATGATGTCGAGGCTCATCTCTAGCCGCTCGGATTCCTCCGCGTCGACGGTCAGCGCGATGCCCTTCGACGCCGCCTGTACCGCCAGCGCCTCCAGCATCTCGGTCAGCGCGGGCACGCACTCGCTCCACCGCGCCACCTCGTACCGCGGATGCAGCGCCGACAGCTTGACCGAGATCGAGTGTCCCGCCGCCGGATCGCGCCCGACCGCATCGACAGCACCGACATACGCCTGGAAGTAACGCTGCGCGTCGGCATGCGTCCGCGCCGCCTCGCCGAGCATGTCGAAGCTCGCCGTGAAGCCCTTGTTCTCCGGCCGGCGCATCCGCTTCACCGCCTCGTCGATGGTGCGACCCATCACGAAGATTTCGCCCATCATCTTCATCGCCGCGCCGACCGCCTGCCGCACGAACGGCTCGCCCGCGCGGCTGATCAGGCGGCGCAGCGGCCCGGTCGATCCCTCGCCGACCAGCACGCGGCCGACTACCAGCCCCCAGGTCGCCGAATTGACCAGCTTCGAATTCGACTTGCCGGCATGCGCACGCCAGTCGGCATCGCCCAATTTGTCCGCGATCAGCAGATCGGCCGTCTCCGGATCCGGCACGCGCAGGAACGCTTCCGCTAGCGACAGCAACGCAACGCCTTCCGACGAATTCAGTCGATATTCCTGGAGGAACTGGTTCACCCAGCCCTTGCTCTGCGCCGCCCGCAGGTCCGCGAGCAGGCCCAGCGCATGCCCCATCACGCGCTCGCGCGAATCCGAATCGAGCGCTGCGTGGTCCAGCAACGGTTTTAGAACATCGGGTTCGCTCGCGCGGTACAGCTTGGCCATGATATCACGGGCATTGGACGTTACGGCAGTCGACATTTTCCAGCTTCCGGTTGGGTGAGGCTTGCGATCCGCTCGCCTGTACGCCTAGAGACATTTCAGCGCTTAGCGCCAAACGAGCTTTGAGGGGAATGCCGTGGCGACGATCACGACCGCGCAGATGCAACAGCGCATCGGCACCGAGACGGTTTCCGACTGGGTCGAGGTGACGCAAGCCATGATCGACACATTCGCCGACGCGACCGGCGATCACCAGTTCATCCACCTCGATCCGGTCCGTGCGGCGCAGACCCCGTTCGGCGGCACGATCGCGCACGGCTTCCTGACGCTGTCGCTCATGCCGTTATTGTCGTCGAAAGTGCCCGACGCCCCGCAGATCGAGGGCGCGAAGATGGGCGTCAATTACGGCGGCAACTCGGTCCGCTTCCTGACGCCGGTCCGGTCGGGCTCGAAGGTACGCGGCCGCTTCAAGCTGCTCTCGTTCGACGAGAAGCGTCCCGGCCAGTGGCAGCAGACCAATACGTTCTCGGTCGAGATCGAAGGTCAGGAAAAGCCCGCCCTGATCGCCGAGTGGATCAGCCAAGTCTTCGTTTGAAACTAACTCCCCTCCCGCTTGCGGGAGGGGTCAGGGGAGGGTCCGAGATAGCCGCGATTGGTCCGGCTTCTTTGGCCACCCCCTCCCCCAACCCCTCCCGCAAGCGGGAAGGGAGCAGATAAGGATATAACCCATGCGTTCAGCCGTTATCGTCTCCACCGCCCGCACCCCGATCGGCCGCGCCTATCGCGGTGGCTTCAACAACACCCCGGCGCCCACCCTTGCTTCGCATTCGATCAAGGCCGCGGTCGAGCGGGCCGGCATCGACGGGGCCGAAGTCGACGACGTCGTCTTCGGCTGTGCACTCCAGCAGGGTCACCAAGCCGGCAACATCGCGCGCACGTCGCTGCTGCGCGCCGGGCTTCCCGTCACCGTCTCGGGCATGTCGGTCGACCGTCAGTGCGCGTCCGGCCTCATGGCGATCGCCACCGCCGCCAAGCAGATCATCACCGACAACATGGACATCACGATCGGCGGCGGCGTCGAGAGCATCAGCCTCGTCCAGACTCCGCAGATGCGCGTCGCGCCAGATCCCCAGCTGATCGCGATGCACAAGGACGTCTACATGCCAATGCTGCAGACGGCGGAAGTCGTCGCCAAGCGCTACGGCATCAGCCGCGACGCGATGGACGCCTACGCGCTCCAGTCGCAGCAGCGCACCGCTGCCGCGCAGGCCGCCGGCTATTTCGATGCGGAGATCGTGGCGGTCGAGGCCAACATGGCCATCGTCGACAAGGAGACCAAGGAAGTCACGTACAAGGACGTGACGATCACCAAGGACGAGGGCAACCGCGCCGACACCACGCTGGAGGGGCTCCAGTCGCTGAAGCCGGTGATGGGCCCAGACTTCACGATCACCGCGGGCAACGCGTCGCAGCTCTCCGACGGGTCGTCGTCGTCGGTGCTGATGGAAGAGAAGATCGCCTCGCAGCGCGGTCTCCAGCCGCTCGGTCGCTATATTGGCATGGCGGTCGGCGGCACCGAGCCCGACGAGATGGGCATCGGCCCGGTCGTGGCGATCCCCAAGCTGCTCAAGCGTTTCGGCCTGAAGATGGACGATATCGGCCTGTGGGAGCTGAACGAGGCATTCGCGGTGCAGGTCCTGTACTGCCGCGACCATCTCGGCATCCCCGACGAGCTGCTCAACGTCAGCGGCGGCGCAATCTCGATCGGCCACCCCTACGGCATGACCGGCGCCCGCGCGACCGGCCACGCGTTGATCGAAGGCAAGCGTCGCGGCGCGAAGTATGTTGTCGTCACGATGTGCGTCGGCGGCGGCATGGGCGCAGCCGGGTTGTTCGAAGTGCTGTGAACTTGAAATCCACGCCGGTGTAGCGCATGTACTATACCGGCGTTGCATACACCGCCTTTCTTGTCTGGGCCTCGGTCGTGCTAGCGGCCGGGGCTCAATACGTTTGGGACTCGATTGCTAGATCGAGCCCCTCCCGTGCACCTAGCCTTTGCGTGACACTTCGATGATCTTCACGACTAATGTCGCGAAGGCGAAGAGCATGCCGAGGATGAGGCACAGATCGGCAAGTTGCATACACCTTACCTTTCTTGGTTTGGCAGCAGAACTGCTGCCGCCGCCACCATGACGCGTCGCATGCGCAATCACCAAGCAGCATCGCGTGCGCCGATCGGCCGCCCGCGCGCAACCAACCTCCGTCCCGCCCGTTCTCAATGGCAATCCAAGCCAATAGGAGAATGACGATGGCCGACCAGGATACCCCGCAGGAAGTCGCGGCGAAGTTCATCGAGGAGCTGAAGGCGAGCCCGTTCGTGATGATCGGCCTCAACGATGGCCAGCATTCCGAGCCGATGACCGCGCAGATCGACGACGATCAGCCCAACACGCTGTTCTTCTTTGCCGGCCGCGACAACCGTATCGCCAAGGGCGGCGCGGCAATGGCGCAGTTCGTCGGCAAGGGCCATGACTTCTTCGCGTGCATGGCAGGCGACGTCTCGACGTCGAACGACCGCGCCGAGATCGACAAGCTCTGGAACAAGCAGGTCGAGGCCTGGTTCCCGGGCGGCAAGGAAGACCCGAACCTGACGCTGTTGCGCTTCGACATCGATAGCGCGGAGCTTTGGGAGACGGACATCTCGTTGGGCGGCCGCCTCAAGATGCTGTTCGGCGGCACGATCCGTTCGGATGAGTCGAGCAGCCACGCGGTCGTTGACTCGGTCGCGTAACAACAAACCATAAACCGCCCCCGCTTAACTAACCCCCTCCCCGTCATCCCAGCGAAAGCTGGGATCTCCCTGTTCGAGCCATAGCTTCAGCCACCGGGAGACCCCAGCTTTCGCTGGGGTGACGTAGTATAGGGGGGCGGCGGGTTAGTGGGGCGGCGGCATGGCGTTGGAGGACAACGGTCACCCGTTCGCGGTGATGAACGCCTCGACTACCGGCGCGATCTTCTCCCGCCAGCGCGAGCCGTTGAAGATGCCGTAATGCCCCGCGCCTTCTGCGATCAGGTACCGCTTCTTCTCGTCCGGCAGCGCAGTCGCCAGCGTCAATGCTGCCTTGGTCTGCCCCAACCCGGAGATATCGTCCTTCTCACCTTCGATCGCCAGCAGGCCGATGTCGGTGATCGCCGCCGGATCGACCAGCCGCCCGCGGTGCGTCATGATCCCGCGCGGCAACGCGTGGCTCTGGAATACCACGTCGATCGTCTGCAGATAAAATTCAGCGGTCATGTCGCACACCGAGCGATATTCCTCGTAGAACGACTGGCTCTGCGCCGCGCTCTCACCGTCGCCCTGGACGAGATGCTTATACATCTCCCAATGCGAGACCATGTGGTTGCCCAGATTCATCGACATGAACCCGGCTAGCTGCAGAAAGCCGGGATACACTTTCCGCCCCGCGCCGGGATAATTACCCGGTACCGTCGCGATGACGTTCTGCTCGAACCATGCATGCGGTCGCTCAGTCGCCAGCGTGTTGACCGCGGTCGGTGCCTCGCGCGTGTCGACCGGGCCGCCCATCATCGTCAGTGTCTTCGGCCGACACGGGTTCTTGTCCGCGCTCATCAGCGCAGCCGCCGCGTAACATGGCACCGATGGCTGGCAGACCGCCAGCATGTGCGTACCGCCCTCGCCGTCGTTGGCGCCGATCGTCTCAAGATACGCGATCAGATAGTCGATGTAATCGTCGAGATCGAACCGCCCTGCCGACAGCGGCACGCTCCGCGCGTCACGCCAGTCGGTGATGTACACGTCGGCGAACGGCAGCATCCGCTCGACGGTACCACGCAGCAGCGTCGCGTAGTGTCCCGACATCGGCGCCACGATCAACAGCTTTGGTCCGCCCTCGACACCGTCGCGCACGAACCGCTTCAACTGGCCGAAGTCCTTCCGCAGCACGATCTCCTCGCGCACCGCGACCTCGCGACCATCGATCGTCGTGTGATCGAACCCGAAGGCGGGCTTTCCCCGAGTCGCATTCGCGTGTGCGAACACTTCGAGCGCCGATCCGACCACCGCACCGCCACCCAAATAGGCGAACGGGTTTGCCGGATTATTGAGCATTTCCGCGCCGAAACTCGCCAACTTGCTGGCACCGGCCATCATCGTCCGCTGGAATTCATAAGCATCGTAGAGCATTCGGTATCCTCTCGCCTCATCGGGCTTGGGAAGGTGGTAACGCAATTTCGCTGCAGTGCAACGCGCGAACGCGTGCCACGCCGCGACGATCGTACGCAAACGCAGCCCGCCGGGCTCCACACGAGCCGTTGAGCGCCACCCCCGCCACTGCTACGCCCCGCGCATGGCCAAGCCGATACCCGAAGAGAAGACGTCCCGCCGGATCGGCGACCTTGCGATGGTGTGGCGTCATGCCGCGAATTATCCACGGCAGATCCTGTTCGCCGGGCTCGCGCTGCTGATGACGTCGGCAGCGACGATTGGCATCCCATACGGATTCAAGCGGGTCATCGATCGCGGCTTCGGCCCCGGCGCAAGCGGCTCGGTCGGCACGTCGTTCCACTACCTGCTGATGATCGTCATCGTGCTCGCGCTGGCGACCGCGGTCCGCTTCTACTACGTCTCGTGGCTCGGCGAGCGCGTCGTCGCCGACATCCGCACCAACGTGCAGCGTCACCTGATGCGCCTCACACCGCGCTTCTTCGAGGAGAACCGGCCGTCCGAGATCGCCTCGCGCCTGACGTCGGATACGGCGTTGATCGAACAGGTCGTCGGCAGCACCGTGTCGATCGCGCTGCGCAACGTGTTCACCGGGGTCGGCGGCCTGATCTACCTGTTCGCGATCTCGCCCAAGCTTGCCGGCATGTTGATGATCGGCATCCCGCTGATCATCCTGCCGATCGCGTTGCTCGGCAAGCGCGTGCGCAATTACTCGCGCACTTCGCAGGACCGGGTTGCCGATGTCGGCTCGATCGCCACCGAGACGCTCGGCGCGATGAAGGTTGTGCAGGCGTTCGGCCAGGAGGACCGTGAGGCCGCGCGGTTCGCGGATGCGGTTGGCGCGACCTTCGCTGCGGCGCGCGCGCGGATCATGCTGCGCGCGGTGATGACCGCGATCGTGATCGGGCTCGTGTTCGGATCGATCACCCTCGTGTTGTGGGAAGGCGCGATCGACGTCGCGGCCGGACGCATCAGCGGCGGCGCGATCGCCGCGTTCGTGCTGACCGGCGGGATCGTTGCCGGCGCATTCGGCGCGCTGACCGAAGTGTATGGCGACCTGCTACGCGGTGCCGGAGCTGCCGGGCGGCTATCCGAACTGCTCCGCGAACGCCCTGAAATCGCAGCCCCCGCCAACCCGGTCGCATTGCCGCAGCCGCCGCGCGGCGCGCTCGCGTTCGAGAACGTGCAGTTTCACTATCCCACGCGCCGCGACGTCGCCGCGCTCCATGGCTTTTCGCTCGACGTAAAGCCTGGCGAGACGGTCGCGATCGTTGGCCCGTCGGGCGCCGGCAAGACCACCTTGTTCCAGCTCGTCCAGCGCTTCTACGATCCGGACGCCGGCCGCGTGACGATCGACGGTATCGACCTGCGCGACGCCGATCCGGCGCAAGTCCGCGCGCGCATCGCGATGGTGCCGCAGGAAACGATCATCTTCGGCGCCTCGGCCCGTGACAACCTGCGCTATGGCGACTGGTCCGCGACCGACGACCAGCTCTGGGCCGCCGCCGAGGCCGCCAACGCCGCCGAGTTCCTTCGGAAACTGCCCGAGGGCCTCGACACGTTCCTCGGCGAAGGCGGCGCACGGCTGTCGGGAGGCCAACGCCAGCGCGTGACGATTGCCCGCGCGCTGCTCCGCGACGCGCCGATCCTGCTGCTCGACGAGGCGACAAGCGCACTCGATGCGGAGAGCGAGCGGCTGGTACAAGAAGCGCTAGAGCGGCTGATGGCAAACCGCACCACCCTCGTCATCGCCCACCGTCTCGCCACCGTACGTGCGGCCGAACGGATCATCGTGATGAGCGACGGCCAGATCGTCGAGGAAGGCTCGCACGCGTCGTTGATGACCAACACCGGGCTGTACGCGCGGCTGGCCAGCCTGCAGTTCAACGAAGCGGCTTAGGCCCGATCGACGTTCAGCCGTTTCAGGTTGCGACAACTCCATCATTGCTTCGTCACCTAGAACTGGTTCCGAAATCATACCCGACAAGTACCTCCCCGGTGGAGGCCGGGGAGGTGCACTCGTCCGAACGGGATGAGCACCGACATGTTCGGGGGCCCCGCTGCCGCAAGCTTAACTCTATCGATCGTGCGGCACCGTGGATGCCGGAACAAGGCGCGCCTGAGCGTAGCCGAAGGGCCCGGCATTACGGGGCATTTGTCAGTTCGTAAGCCCAGCCTGAACCTCGATCCGTCCTAACCCTTCTTGGCCTTCGGCTTCCTCGGCTTCGGCAGTGGCAGTTCCGCGCACGAGATACGGACGAGTTCGGCCAGCCACTCGGCATCGTCCCAGCGATCGGCGTCGACCAGCAGGCAAGGTTTCGCGCCTGGATACGGCGACGCTTCGTCGATCGCGCCGGCAAACGCGCGACCCCCCGCGGTCGGCTTCACGAACAGCTGGTCGTCGCAGATCATCGCGACCATCCTGCCATCACAATAGATGCCGTATTCGCCGAACATCGGCTTGGCGGAGACGTCGCCTGCCGCCGCAAGTTGGTCGACGATGAACGCCACGGTGTTACGATCGGATGCCATCCCACGATCCTTGCAGATGGAGGCGCGATTGGCGAGGCACGGGTGGAAATCGCGTTTCACTTGCGATGGCGGACGCGTGGGCGCAAAACTTGATCAAACAGGAGACGGATATGCGCGACTTCGACATCGTCATCTATGGTGCAACCGGCTTCACCGGGCGCCTCGTCGCTGAATATCTGACGCAGACCTATCCGACCGGTGTCGGCTGGGCGATGGCCGGCCGCTCGCTGACGAAGCTGCAGGAGGTCCGCGACCTGATCGGCGCACCCGCCGATACGCCGCTGATCACCGCCGACTCCGATGATCCCGCCAGCCTCCGGGCGATGGCGGAGCGCGCCACCGTCGTGATCTCGACGGTCGGGCCGTACCAGCTCTACGGCTCTGACCTCGTCGCCGCCTGCGCCGCGACCGGGACCGGTTATGTCGACCTGTGCGGCGAGCCCGCATGGATGCGCCACATGATCGACGCGCATGAAGGAGAGGCCACGCGGACCGGCGCCCGCATCGTCTTCTCCTGCGGGTTCGACAGCATTCCGTTCGATCTCGGCGTGTTGACGTTGCAGGATGCGGCCAAGGCCAAATACGGCGTCCCCGCGCCCCGCGTGAAAGGTCGCGTGCGAAAAATGCAGGGGACGTTCTCGGGCGGCACCGCGGCCAGCCTGAAGGCGACGCTCGCCGCTGCCGCGCGCGACCCGGGCATCGTCAAGTTGCTGACCAGCCCGTTCGCGCTGACACCGGGCTTCAGCGGACCGCACCAGCCGACCGGGCTGATCCCCGAATACGACACGACGATCCAGGCTTGGGTCGCGCCGTTCGTCATGGCGCCGATCAACACCAAGAACGTCCACCGCACCAACTTCCTGCTCGGCGAGGCGTATGGCGCGGACTTCGTCTATGACGAGATGATGGTGGCCGGGCTCGGCGATCTCGGCAAGGTGGCCGCCGAAGCGATCGCCAAGTTCAATCCGTTTGCTGGCGACAAGGGGCCGAAGCCGGGTGAAGGCCCATCCAAGGAGGAACGCGATGCCGGTCATTACGACCTGTTGTTCGTCGGCGTCATGCCAGACGGCGAACGGATCGACGCGGTCGTCACCGGCGATCGCGATCCGGGCTATGGCTCGACCAGCAAGATGATCGCGGAAGCCGCGCTGTGCCTCGTGCAGGACATAGCGGGCGATGGCGGTATCTGGACACCGGGGGCGTTGATGGGGACGAAACTGCGCGATCGGTTGGTGGCCAAAGCAGGACTCGGCTTTACGGTCGGGTAGTCGAGCGCTGCCTGGTTACGCCGCGCCGCGCACCCGATACCCATATCGCTGAAGATCTGTAGGTCTGGACCCTTGCCCCCCGGCGAAGGCCGGCGCCCAATTGGGAAACTTCACCAACTTCGGGTGCGCTTCGTCATTGCCGAGGAGGTAAAACTACGATGTTGTCAGCAAACGTCTGGGAGCGCCGCCAACCAAAAGTACGTGCTGATAGGAAACAGCACGAGACCGAAGAGATGCCGCAGCGCCGTTCGATGAACCCATCACTCCGCAAGCGCGAACACCGTCACCGCGGCTACCGCGCTCGCGACTACTCCGGATGTCGCGGCAATTGCCGCTGCCCGTCGACGCACTGCACCACGAAACGCACCGAGCCGGTCTGCATCGAGATGATAGCGGCCCGCGCCGTCGTCGACGATCGCGCCGTAGCTGCACAACCGCCGAAACATGCGCGCATCCGCCGCATCATACGCGATTGCGCGGTCCGCCATCGTCGCCTGCGCCGCGACGAAATCGTTGACGATCCGCCGTCGCGACCGGCCCAGACCGAATACCCACATGCCAATCTCCCGCAAACCAGCATCCTATAAGTCGTGACGCTTTCGCAAATCCTACCGCCGCTTGCCCTGATGGCGGATGTTGGCCGGCCGGCCCCGCCGCTTGATCTCGCGCGCCGGCTTGCGCCCACCGCGTTGAGGGGGCGCCGCGCCCTTCCCCTCGGGCATCTCGAAGCGCAGCGCGCCCGACACCGGGTTCGCCTCCGCCAAGCGCAGTTCCAGTGTCTGGCCTTGTGCGAAGACGTCGCCGCTATGCTCGCCGGTCAGCGTCCGCGCGCCCTCGTCGAAGCGGAAATATTCGCCGCCCAGGTCGCGCACCGGCATCAACCCGTCGCCGCCAATCCCCTCGACCGTCGCGAAGAAGCCGAAATTGGTGACGCCGGTGATCCGCACGTCCATCACCTGGCCGACACGCTCCGACAGGAACGCGGCGACATAGCGGTCGGTGGTATCGCGCTCGGCCTCCATCGCGCGGCGTTCGAGCCGACTGATGATCTCGCCGACCGACTCCATGTTGACTGCATCGTCCGCCGGCAACCCGCCCTCGCCGAGGCCGTACGCGGACACCAGCGAGCGGTGGACGAGCAGATCGGCATAGCGCCGGATCGGCGACGTGAAATGCGCGTAACTGCCGAGGCTCAGCCCGAAATGCCCATGATTGCCCGGCGCGTAATAGGCCTGGGTCTGGGTGCGAAGGATCTGCTCCATCACCTGAGGGCGGAAATCCGCGTCCCCGATCCGTTCGATGATATGATTGAAGGTCGCCGGACGGACGACCTGCCCCAGCGCGAACGGCACGTCGAACGTCTCGAGATATTCCTTCAGCGCCGCCAGCTTCTCACGGCTCGGCGGCTCGTGGATGCGGTACATCACCGGCGCCTTCTTCGCCTCGAGCGCCTTGGCGGCCGCGACGTTGGCGGCGATCATGTAATCCTCGATCAACCGGTGCGCGTCGAGCCGTTCGCGGGGAGAGACGGACATGATCCGCCCCTGCTCGTCGAGCACCACGCGCCGTTCGGGAAGGTCGAGATCGAGCGGCGCGCGAGCGTCACGCGCCTTCGCCAGCGCACGCCAACAAGCCCAGAGCGGGACCAAGGATTGGGCCACACCCCCGTCATCCCGACGAAAGTCGGGACCTCGATCCGCAAGGGCGCCCTCCGTGGAGGGAGACCCCAGCGTTCGCCGGGGTGACGGGGATAGGCTATCCGTTGAAGATGCATCTTGCGCCATCCCGTCGATGATCGCCTGCGCCTCTTCATAAGCCAGGTTCGCCGCGATCCGGACCACCGCGCGCGTGAAGCGCCACGACTTCAGCGACCCGTCCTTGCCAATCCGCAGATGGCACGCGAGCGCCGCGCGGTCCGCCCCCTCCTTCAGCGAACATACCTCCGCCGACAGGATCTCGGGCAGCATCGGTACCACGCGGTCGGGGAAATACACCGAGTTCCCGCGACGCCGCGCTTCACGGTCGACCTCCGACTTCGGCCGCACGTAGAAGCTCACGTCCGCGATCGCGACGATCGCCTTCCATCCGCCAGCGTTCGAGGGATCGTCGTCCGCCTCCGCCCAGACCGCGTCGTCATGATCGCGCGCATCCTCGGGATCGATCGCCACGATCGGCAGGTCGCGCAGATCCTCGCGCGCCCCCTTCTCTCCAATGGCACCCAGCGGCAGTTTCGAGACCCGCTCCGCCTCGTCCAGCGCCTCCTGCGAGAACACGTCCGGAATACCCAGCTTGTGAATCGCGATCAGCGAGAAGCTCCGCGCCGCAAACGGATCGCCCAGCTTCGACACGACGCGCGCCGCGATCTTCGGCGGTTTCCCCGCGAGCTCCGCCAGCACGAGATCGCCCGGCGCCGCGCCGCCCGCATCCGCCACCGCGAACTCACGCCGCTCGCGCTTGTCGACGCCGGTCAGCCACAGCCGCCCGGCCTCCTCGCGGAGCACGCCCAGCACCTGCTCGGACGCTGGCGCAAGAACCTTCATCGGATGTGCGATCCAACCGTTCCCGGCCTCCTCGGTCCGCGCGAGGATCCGCTCGCCGCCCCCGAGTGCGCCACGCTTGCGCTCGCGTACGCGCAGTCGCGGCGGTGGCACGCCCTCCGCTTCCCACCGCTCGGGCACCGCCCAGACGTTCCCGCCATCGTCGACATCAGCGATCCGCAGCACCGTCACCTTCGGGATGCCGCCCATCTTGTGGAACGCGCGACCGGGGGCGCTGTCGATCAGTCCCTCGTCCGCCATGTCCTTCAGCAGCGCCTTCAGCCCGATCTTGTCCTGCGCGCTGAGACCGAAGCCCTTGGCGATCTCCCGCTTGCCCGCGGGCACGTCGGAATGGGTGATGAAGTCGAGGATCTGCTCGCGCGTCGGAAGACCGGCTTTTGGTTTGTACATGGAACAGAGATAGGCGCGCATGCTTCGCTCGTCACCCTGCCTGGTGATTCTTGATCACCTGACGGACAGCTCCGACGACTTGCATTGACATCTGGCGGGCATGCTAAAGCTGCGATTGCGAACGAGGATACCCGAAACCGCATTCCCGATCGGGGCGGGCTCGGAATGCCACCTGACCCTGATGCGTGTCGTTACGCATTTATCGCCAGGCGGATAGGTTTTGTTGGCAAACGTTTGCGCTTGCACGCCGCAGGATTAGGCATACTCTTTTGATGCAGGCAGCAAGGAGAAACGACGTGGCAACGTACCCGGAACTCCAAAGTGATCCCGAGGACAAGAACCTCGTTATTTTACAAAGCCTCATATGCCTGTTGCGCGAAAAGAACATTCTGTCGCGCGCAGACATCGAAGAGCTGTGCGACAAGGTGCAGGCGCGCGTGGCCGATCATGCCAGCGATCCGCTTCCCTGCCACATGAACGGCGCCCGTGCCGCCGCCACTGAGGTCGCGCATATCGGCGACTATATCGGCCGCAAGTACGGTGGGAAGCATCGTCGGACGCTATAACTCGGACGTCAGGCAAGCCTGACGCCTGTCATAGCCTTGTGGGCCGACGCGGGATAATGCACACCCCCTGCCGGGGTTCGTCATTTGCGGTGCGGCGGACCAGCGATAGCTCGCTGAAGCATGCTACGCTCACATGTTTGGGTCACGCCTGTCGTTGCAGGACAATTTCACCCTGGTCCGGTCGATTTGCCGGCCAGGCTGAAGCTAGCTGGCGACGAAGCAGGTTTCTCCAGCGACCCGCAGCCGCCCGCAGATGTCCGCCGCCTGATTAGCGCTCCCGGCATTGACCCGAAGCCGATACAACGTGCGTCCACCTGATGCGACCGGCTGGACAGCCTTGCCGAGCGCGGCAACATACGCGAACCGCTTCGAGAAGTTCGCCCAGGCTGCATTCGCCGACGCTTCGCTGGGATAGGCACCGAGTTGCACCAGCGATCCGCCATTTGCGTTGCTCGCTACGCCCGATCGCGACGCTGCCATCGGGGCGGTCGCAACCAGGCGGCCACCGGACGCCGGGACCTGCGCCACGGCATTACGGCCGGCTGCCTCGTCCTTGGTCTGGTTGACGGCCCGCTTGCCGGCAACCGGGACCTCGGGCACGCCGCGAAGGTCGATCGCGCCATTCCCTGATTTGCCGGCGCTGGTTGCGATGGCAGCGTCGCCCTCGCCCTTGACCTTCAGGCCACCCGGCTCGTCCGGCTTGACCTTATAGTCGCCTTCCTGCGCGGCAATGAGTTGGCCGTCGCCAGTGGGACCACGCTGCTGCAACTTGTAGACGCCGAAGATGATCGCGGCGAGCACCGCCAGACCAAGCACGACCAGTGCGATGACGCGGCCGATGCCAACCGTTTCCTGCTCGTCCAACTCAACCGTCTCGAGCCAGGGGAGCCGGTCTTCCTCGCGCAGATCCATGTCGTCGGCCATCACTTCATCTCCGAAACCGCTTCGACACCCATGATGGCGAGCCCATTATGAATAATCTGCCCTATTGCAGACGCCAAGAAAAGTCGTGCCGCGGTCGCCTGCGGATCCTCGATCACGAGGAAGCGGCGATCGGGACGGTCGTTGCCGACATTCCATAGCGCATGGAACGCAGCAGCCAAGTCATAGAGATAAAACGCAATTCTATGCGGCTCGCGGGCCGTTGAGGCGATCTCCACGAGCCGCGGAAACTGGGCCGCCAGCTGCACCAGCGCGAGTTCGTCCGTATCAAGCCGGGACAGGTCGGCGGAAATAGGCGTAATTCCCGCCTCTTCCGCGCGCCGATGCAGCGACGCGATGCGGGCATGCGCGTATTGAACGTAGAAAACCGGATTGTCTTTCGACGCCTCGACCACCTTCGCGAAGTCGAAATCCATCTGCGCATCGGACCGCCGCGTCAGCATCGTGAAGCGCACGACGTCCTTGCCGACCTCGCGCACGACGTCCGCCAGCGTGACGAAATTGCCGGAACGCTTCGACATCTTCACCGGCTCGCCGTTGCGCAACAGCCGGACCATCTGGACGAGCTTCACGTCGAAGCGGGTCTTGCCGCCGGTGAGCGCCTGGACCGCCGCGACGATCCGCTTGACCGTACCGCCATGATCCGCGCCCCAGATGTCGATGAGCTGGTCGGCGCTCTGACTCTTCTGGAAATGATAGGCGAGATCGGCGCCGAAATAGGTCCAGGACCCGTTCGACTTCTTGATCGGGCGATCCTGATCGTCGCCGAACTGCGACGAGCGGAACAGCGGCAGCTCGACCGGCTCCCAATCGTCGGGCGTCTCGCCCTTGGGGGCTTCGAGCACACCGTCATAGACGAGGTCGCGCGACCGCAGTTCCGCCTCGGCCGCTTCCGGCTTCCTTGCCGCCTGCAGCTCGGCCTCCGACGAGAACACCTCGTGCTCGATCCCGAGCAGCGCGAGATCGGCGCGGATCATCACCATCATCGCGGCGACTGCCTGGGTGCGGAAGATGACCAGCCATTCACTCTCGGGCGCATCAACGTAGCGGTCGCCGAACTCGGTCGCAAGCGACTGGCCGACGGGCACGAGATAGTCGCCGGGATACAGGCCCTCGGGGATTTCGACGGTCTCGCCGAGAGCCTCGCGGTAACGGAGATGGACCGAGCGCGCGAGCACGTCGACCTGGCCACCGGCGTCGTTGACGTAATATTCGCGGATCACCTTGTGCCCAGCGAATTCGAGCAGGCTGGCAAGCGCATCGCCGACGACTGCGCCACGGCAATGGCCCATGTGCATCGGTCCGGTCGGGTTGGCGGAGACATATTCGATATTGACGGTGATCCCCGCCCCTTGCGTCGAGCGGCCGTAGTCGGCGCCCGCCTCGGGAATCGCCGCCAGTTCGGCGCGCCAGGCGTCGTCGGTCAGCTTCATGTTGATGAATCCGGGGCCAGCGACGCTCGCCGAAGCGACGTCTTCGAGCTTGGACAGCTCGGCGACCAGCGCATCGGCCAGCACGCGCGGATTGGTCTTGGCGGGCTTGGCGAGCACCATCGCCGCGTTGGTCGCGAGATCGCCGTGGCTCGTGTCGCGCGGTGGCTCGACCGTGACGTTCTTGCGATCGAGACCCGCCGGCAGCGTTCCCGCTGCGGTCAGGGTGTCGAGCGCCGCATCGATATGCGCGGCGAAACGGGCGTAGAGCGTCATGGCAATTCCGGTATCGTAAGGAAGCAGGCGCTCTAGACCAAAGCCGGGTGCTGCTCAATTTTTTATCCCGCCGCGTGCCTGTCCTTCATTCCGACGTGGCGCATGGGCCTGCCCGCTAGACGCAAGAAGGATCGATGTCGCTCGCGAATAGGCTCTGCTGTCTTGGCAGGAACGACGGAGGACCAGCAGGAATGACTATCGGGTGCGGGAGCGTGTAACGGCCGGCCTTGGCTTTACACTCGCACCAAACCCTCGGTCGCCGCGGTCTTTGCACTCGCCGGGAACAATGCCGCCATTGCCCGCACCGGATCGACGCCGAAATGCGAAGACACTGCGCCGCCGATGAACGCGTCCAACTGCATCGTCGGCTTGAGATCGCGCGCCTCATACAGAGCCGCGGGTGCCAGGCCGGGCCAGTCCGACACGACCTGCCCGCCTTTCACGCCGCCGCCGAACAGCATCGCCGCGGTCCCGGTCCCGTGATCGGTGCCGCCCGTGCCGTTCACCGCGACCGTCCGCCCGAACTCTGTTGCCACCAGCACCATCGTGTCCGCCCATAGCGGCCCAAGCCCGGCCTGCAACGCCGCGATCATCGCATCCAGTCCCTTCAATTGCGCACCGAGCCGCCCGCCCTGGCCAGTATGCGTATCCCATCCGCCCGTCTCGATCATCGCGATCCGCGCGCCGTTGTCGGGTTTCAGCAGCCGCGCGGCGAGTGTCCCGGTCGCGGCGGCATTGCGGCCACCATCTTGCGCGAGATCGCTGGTCAGCTGCCGCGTCGTCATGGCCTCGCTCCACAGCGCGTGAAGTTGCTGATCGCCCTGGTACAGCATCGTGACCCGTTGCAGCAGATCGTCCGACACGTCGGGCAGGTTCGACGGTGCGTAGGACGCCACCTCGCGCGCGCCGCGCAGCGCCATCGGTACGGTCGCCGCCACCGCGATCGCGCGCGCTTCGTCCGCCGGCAGCACGCCGAGCAGCCGGTTCAGCCACCCATCGCGCACCTGATAGGCGTTCGCCCCGCCGGTTTCGAGCACGTTCTGTCCATCGAAATGCGATCGATCGCGGTAGGGCGACGCGATCGCGTGCGCGAACAACGCCTGGCCCTGCGCGTACAGGCTTGCGCTGGCAACCATCGCCGGATGCAGCGCGAACATGCTGTCGAGCTTGGTGCCGGTCGCGAAGTCTGCCGCGAGCGCCCCGCGCACGTCGGCAAAGGCTGGATCGCCGACCGCGCCGATCATCCCCAACCCGTCCGCCGCACCGCGCTGGATGATGAACACGAACCGCTTGCTCGTCGCCGCCCGCGCAAAAGCGATGCGCGGTGCGCAGGCCGACGCCAGTACGCCGAGCGTACCGGCCGAAAGGAAGGAACGACGGTCGAGCATGGCTATCTCCGCATCGATTCAGGCGCGACGAGCAGCAACGCCAGTGCCTGGGCAGGACTTTCCGCGCGCGCCAGGCCCTGCGTGGTGAGGGAGCTGACAGAGGCCGGGAACAGGGTCGGCGCCAACGCGCGCGCGTCGATCAGCCCAGCGCGCGACGCGAACCGCTCCGCCGCTTCGACCCGTCGCAGGATCGCGTCGGGTCCCGCCCACGCCGCAGCGATATCATCATAACCGATCGGCTGTCCCGGTTTCCACACCGGCTGGCCAAGCTGGTTCATCAGGCCGACCGGCGCGCCCGGCGTGACCGTCGTCGTTCCAAGAGCCCGCAATGTCGAGACATACCATTCCCACGGCGATTTGAACTTCACGGGCTGCGTCACCCACGCCTCGGGCGACGCGATCAACGCGCGGTAGACAGTCGGCAGGTCTCCTCCCGACGTGAGGAACGCAGCCTTCAACCGCGCGACCATCGCCGGCGGTGGGGTGTCGCCCGCGAAATGCCGAGCGAGCTTGGTCGCGATATGCGTCGCGGTGGCCGGATGAACGGCAAGGTCGGCCAGCACCGCCTGTGCCTGCGCCTCGCCGCCGGCGGGATAGGTCTTTCCCATGATCACCCGGTCGCCCGGTTCGTGCACGTCGGCGAAGAACAGGAACGCACCGGGCGCGGTATCGTCCTGCGCGGGCGCGCCCGGCCCGCGGCCGATCCCGGCGACGGTCCATCCGGTCATGGCCCGCGCGAACTCGGTGACATCGGCCTGCGTGTAGCCGCTCCGTACGCCAAGCGTGTGCAACTCCATGATCTCACGTGCCAGGTTTTCGTTCAGCCCGGTGCGTCGCCTGGTCTTGGCGCCACCACGCATGCCGAATACGCTGGCCGGGCCGATCGACACGGCCTGATCGAGATACAGCAGCATGGCCGGATGCCGCTCGACCGCATTCAGCATGCCAGCGAAAGTCCCGAGGACGTGCGCGCGGATCGCCTCGAATTCCATCGGCCCGGCGAGCCCGGTTACCTCCAGCTTTTCGGCGGAAACCGCGAAATGGTTGGCCCAGAAATGCACGAGCCGTTCGACGAACGGAGTGTCGGTGGTGATCGCTGAGATCGTTCGCGCGGCAACCGCTCCACCATAATCGTCATAGCTTTGCTTCCCCGCAGCTTTGCGAGACTCGCGCCGCGCGGCTTCGCCCGGATCTTCGCCCGACATGCTTCCCGGGTGAGCCGACATCGCGGCCGTCGGAGCCGACATCCCCGGTTCGGCTGCCCCCCCGGTAGCGACCATTGCCGCGGACAATGCGAGGTTGGGCTTGCGCGGACCGAACTCGACGCCGATCGCCTTCTGCCGGGCGTAGTATTTGGCAAGGCCTGCCGCGACACTCGCGCCCGACGCGGCGCCGGCAATCGCGGCCGGGCGCATGTCAAACCGTTCCATCTGCGCCAGCAGCCAGTGTCCTGGATCTCCGATACCGCCGTCGCCCGGTTTCGCACCGAGGCCGAAGCGGTTAAGCGCGATGCTGGCAGCGAGCACGGATCGTCTCCTTCGATCCCGATACTGCGCGCAATCTGTCGTAGAAGTGTGTCGCGCTGCCAAGCTCACCGCGATTCCATCTCGGTTCGCCGTTGCATCCGATGCAATCGCGAAGAAGTGCTTTGCATTTGCCGTTTATGCTGCAGTGCAATAATTCGTGATCCCGAGAGTTGGGGCAGGACCTGATCCGGCTCAACGCACAACGCGGGAGACACGATCATGCGCAATACCTTCAAGATCATCGCAGCAGCAGCAGCAGCCCTCACGTCGACGATCGGGATGGCCGCCGAATCCAAGCAGAGCTTCGTCCACGAAGGCAGCACCTACATCTATACGTCGACCCAGACTGGTAATCGCCAGGTTATCGACGGCCATCGCTATCCGTCGGGCCAGCCGTTTCATCTCGTCGTACGCGGTGGACGCGTGTCGGGTGTTTCGGGTGGGGTGCCCGTCGCGTTCAAGACTGCCGAAGCTACTGGCGCAGCCGGCGGCATCGCAGCCGTCGCGCGCTAAACCTCTCCCGCCAGAGTGGCAGCATCTGCGGCGGTCGGACTTGCGTCCGGCCGCCGCTTTGCGTTCCAGCGGCTAACGCCGGAGGGGCTGCAACCTGATAGGCTAGATACGCCGTTGGTCCTGAGCGACGTCGAAGGACGGCCCCCGCGCGACCCGATCTCGACTTCGCGCGACAAGTGCGGACACGAATGCGCCCCGCCTAGAACCCGTCGGGCAAATCGATCGGCCCGACCAACTCGCGATAACGAGAGACGGCATACCGATCGGTCATTCCCGCGATGAAGTCGGCAATGTGCCGGCTGCGATCGGGCTCGGCCATCGGCAGTCGCTCATGCCACTCTGCAGGCATGGCCATCGGATCGTCGCGGTACACCGCGAACAGCCCGGCGACGATGCCGTGTGCAGCGTCCGCCGCCGCGAGCTGGCGCGGATGATGGTATAGATTGGCGTACATGAAACGCTTCAGGTCGCGCTCCGCATCGCGCATTTCGGGCGAAAAACCGACTAAACATTGCCCCGCCGCGCGGACGTCCTCGACGGTGGTGACGCCGCTTGCGGAGATCCGGGCGCGCGTCTCGGTTATTAGGTCATTGACCATCGTCCCGATCTGCGCGCGGACGAGTTCGCCGACCAGTCGCTTCGCCGCGACATCGGGGAAGCGTCGCCGTACGTCGTCCCACCCGCGCGCCACCAGCGGCACCGCCAGCATCTGGTCGAGCGTCAGCAGTCCGGCGCGCAGGCCGTCATCGATGTCATGATTGTCGTAGGCGATGTCATCGGCGATCGCCGCGACCTGCGCCTCCAGACTCGAAAAGCTGGTCAGCGCGAGTGGAAACTCCGCATCCGCCGCCGCCAACGCCCAACCGGGATGCCGCACCGGGCCATTATGTTTGGCGAGCCCTTCGAGCGTCTCCCATGTCAGGTTCAGCCCGTTCCACAGCGGATACGGCCGCTCGATCGTCATCAGCGTGCGCAGGGTATGGCCGTTGTGATCGAAACCGCCATGCCCCCCATCTTCGACCGAAGGCATCAGGGCCGCCTTCAGCGCGTCCTCGCCGGCATGACCGAACGGAGGGTGGCCGATGTCGTGTGCGAGGCACAAGGCCTCGGTCAGGTCCTCGTTCAGCGCCAGCGTGCGCGCGATCGTCCGGCCGATCTGCGCGACCTCAAGGCTGTGCGTCAGGCGTACGCGGAAATGATCGCCATCGGGCGCCATGAACACCTGCGTCTTGTGCCGCAGGCGACGGAAGCTGATCGAGTGGATGATCCGGTCACGATCACGCTGAAATGCATCGCGCGGCCCGCGGACGGACCCGTTCTGTTCCTCGTGAAGCCGTCCTTTGCTGCGCGCCGGGTCAGAAGCCCATGGCGCGCGGTAACTCATTTCGCGGGAAGCTTCGTGATGATCTGCCCCGGATCGCTGGTAAAGCTGAACGTGGAAACGCCTTCCTTGGCGAGTTGGTTGACGAAGGTGCGTGCCTCGGCGTCAGTCTTGAACGGCCCCGCGAGCACGCGATTGGTCGCCTTCCACGGCGCAGTCCAGCCACCGCGGCTACCGAACACGGTCGGCGCCTTGGCCTTCGCCTTCTTCCACGCCTTGGGAAGATCACCCTCGGTCGCGCCGGTCGACACCTGAACCCAGATCCGCTCGGGATTGGCGCGCGCGATCCGCTTTTCCTCGGCCGCAGCCTTGTCGGCAGCCAGCTTCTCGGCGGCCGCCGCCTTTTTCTCGGCCAACGCCTTCTTGTCGGCGATCGCCTTGCGCGCAGCCGCCTTCTTGTCGACCGCGGCCTTCTTGTCGGCAGCAAGCTGTTCCGCGGCGATCTTCTTCGCCGCGTCATCACGCTCGGTCTTGGCCTTTGCCTCGGCCAGAACGCGCTCGGCATCGTCCGAAACCGGAGCCGCGGCCTGCGTCACGACCGGCGCAGGATGCATCGGCGCGACATCGAGTTCCGACGCCGGAATCGAAAGCCCTGCAACGATCCGGGCGAGGATCGAGTCTTCGCTCGCAGCAACCGCGCGCGGCGGAATCGCAGCGGCAACGTCGACCTGTGTCGCTGGTGAAACGACCGTACCCGGGGAGGAAGTCATGGCGGCATATGCTTGCGGAACAGACTGCGCCTGGACGGGGGACGGCTGCGCCGACACCTGCTGCACCGGAACCGCCTGCGTGACCACCGACGGCGCTGCGGCCACCGAAGCGGACAGTGCGTTCGCGGCCCGGGTCGGATCGGTCCCAGCCTGCCCGACGGGTATCGCCGCCATCTGCGACGCAACACTAGCCGGTAGCGTACCGGTCGCCGTCGGCTGTGGACGGTTTATGGATGCGCCAGAGATCGCAGGCGCCACGCGCGACGATACGGTAGAGGCGACTACGGTGTTCGATTCCGCGGCCAGCGTCGGACGCGGCAGGGTTTGGACTACGGCGGCAGGCGCACGATAGCTGGGCTGCGCGGCAGGCACCGCCTGGACGGTCCGGGGCGGCACCGCCTGCACCATCTGCATCGGCGCTGCGGCCAATTGCACCGGTGCGACGTACGGGGGCGCAGCGGGAACGCCAGTAACAGTGCGAGCGGCGGTCGCTGCCGTACCGACGGTCGACGACGCGCGGGTCACGGCCGCCATCTCGACCTGATCGGGCTTCGACCGGCGATCGCGCTTGCCCTTTTTCGCCGACGTCGTCGTGGCCACCGGTTGCTGCGTTACGGCCGCCAGCATCACCGGCGCGGTCGGGTCGGCACCCAGCGCACCGAGCGGCGGCGCCATTCGTGCGTCGGCGATCCGCGCCGGCGTCGCATGGACTTCACCGAAATGCACCGCGAAGGCGCGATCGCTCGCGGGCAGGCTGGGCAAACGCTGGAAGAACGGTTGCAGGCCCTGCGCGGTGCCGCGCGGCATCATCGTCGTCGCGATCTTTTCGGCACCTGGCACGTCGCCATTCATCGCGAGAATGAACGCACGCGCACGCCACGCGCCACGGTCGCTTTTCATCAGGAGCGGCCCAAGTTGCTGGATCGCGAGGTCTTGCTTGCCGGATATGCCGAGCGACAGTGCGTACCGCCGCAGCGTCTCGTCGTCGGTCGCATCGCGCAGCGCCACGCGGTAATCCCGCTGTGCCCGATCCTGCTGGCCGACCAAATCATACGCCAGCCCGCGATCGGCCGCGAAATTGCGCGGATCGAGCCCAAGGCTTTCAGCCTGCGCATAATAGCGAAGCGCCTCGCCCGGCCGTTCGGAGCGAACCAGGATCGACGCCATGCCGGCCTTCACCCGACCGTCGCGCGGGTTCACTTTCTCCGCGCGTGCGAACAGGGCGGCGGCACCGCTGAGATCGCCCAGCCCCATCGACAGATCACCTGCGCGGATCAGCGCATCGACGTCGCGGGGATTGCTTGCGAGCTTGCGCATCTCGTCGCCGAGCCGATCGGCGTCGGTCGTTCCCGGTATCGCCTGAACGACCGCCTGCGCGAGGACGGCGTTCGGCGCAGTCGCCAGCACGAGCGCCAGCGCAGCAGTCAGGAGATGATGGGACGAACGAGTCATGAGGACCATGTGTCTAAACGCCACCTCGACCGAACCGGCAACGCCCACCGGTGTGGCACGCGGCGAACGGGGCAAAGGCGGCGACGAACGAAGGATTGGCGACCTGCAAAGGCCTTGCCGGAGCCGGCAACGCAACCGATCGACGTACGATCGATGACAACCTCGAAGCACTTCGTCCTGCCATCGGCGCCTTCCTTCGTCCGTTTAGGGATGAAGGAAGGCGTACAGCCACCCGGCCGTGCGAAAGGTGACGACGGGAGTCTGGCAGAAGCCCGACAGGAACGAGGATCCTGGACTTACTGGTTATTCTGGCGGTGCAGGAAACGCGGAATGTCGAGCGGGTCCTGAGGGGCCGCGTCGCCGTCTTCCTTCGCTGCGCCGCGGGCCGCGTTCGACATGCGCTCGAACAACGTACCACCCAGCTTCACGCGGGGCGCGGGCGGAACCGCCTCGGGAGCCGCTTCCGCACCTGGAGCAAGCCAGCGACGACGCGCGCCGCCCTCATCGGCTGCTGGCGTCGGCACCGGCGCGGACGCCGCACGAGCAGGCGCAGCAGCGGCCGGACGCGCGATCGGTCCGCGACCATAGGGTTCGTCGGCATAGGTCCGCGGTGCAGGCTGCGCCGCGGGAACGACCGGCGCGGCCTGCGGCATGATCGTCTCGGACCCCAGCACCAGTTCCTCGTCCGACGCCGAAGACTCGACTTCCGACGACGCGGTCAGGTCCAGTGGCTCTTCTTCGGGCTGACCAACAGTCTGCGGCGGCGTCGCCCCAGCAGGCTCGCTCGGGCGGAACGACGTTGTCTCATCCGTCTTGCGCGCACCAAAGCTGAACGAGCGCGTCGGCTCGGGCGCGGGCTCGGGCGGACGCGCATCGGCGTCGATCCCGGTCGCGACGACCGAGACGCGGATCTTGCCCTCGAGCTCCTGGTTGAACGCCGAGCCCCAGATGATGTTCGCATCGGGATCGACCAGGTCGCGGATGTGGTTCGCGGCTTCGTCGACTTCGAGCAGGCGCATGTCATCGCCGCCGGTGATCGAGATGATGACGCCCTTCGCGCCGCGCATGCTGACGCCTTCGAGCAGCGGGTTCGAGATCGCCTTCTGGGCGGCCTCAAGCGCGCGGTTGTCGCCGCTGGCCTCGCCGGTGCCCATCATCGCCTTGCCCATCTCCTGCATCACCGAGCGGACGTCGGCGAAATCAAGGTTGATGAGGCCCGGCATCACCATCAGGTCGGTGATGCTGCGGACGCCCTGCTGGAGCACCTCGTCCGCCATCGTGAACGCTTCCTTGAAGGTCGTGTTCGCGTTGGCGATGAGGAACAGATTCTGGTTCGGAATGACGATGAGCGTGTCGACATACTTCTGCAGCTCGTCGATGCCGCCCTCGGCCGACTTGGCGCGACGGTTGCCCTCGAACGCGAACGGCTTGGTCACGACGCCGACGGTCAGGATACCCATGTCGCGCGCGGCCTTGGCGATGACCGGCGCTGCGCCCGTGCCCGTGCCGCCGCCCATGCCGGCGGTGATGAAGCACATGTGCGCGCCTTCGAGCATCTTGGCGAGCTGGTCGATCGTCTCTTCGGCGGCTGCGCGACCGATCTCGGGACGCGAGCCGGCGCCGAGACCCTGCGTGATTTTGGTGCCGAGCTGGATCCGCTGCGGTGCGGTCGACTGCTTCAACGCCTGCGCGTCGGTGTTCGCCACGAGGAAGTCGACGCCCTGGACGTCGGCCCGCATCATGTTGGCGATCGCGTTGCCGCCCGCGCCGCCGACGCCGATCACCGCGATGCGGGGGGCCAGATCGTCCACTTCGGGACTAAGGAATTCGATGCTCATCGCCGTTCTCCGCACAACCCGGTAGATACGCTACGGCCGGGCCCCTGATTAATCTGTGTGCACCAACGTCACGGCCTGTTCCAGCCGAAATAACGCCAGCGCCCTCGAAACTCTTAATAATTCGCGCGCGCCGCCTGAATCAACTTGCGCACCATGCCCATACCCTTTGGCCGATGCACCGTCGTCCGCTGCGGCGCGAGCCCGCGAAGATCGATCGGGTTGGTCGCCGCGTAGAAGGCCAACCCCGCTAGCGTCGCGAACGCCGGTCCGCCATGCGCTTCCGGCAGCGCGGTCAGGCCGCGCGGTCGACCGATCCGCACCGACCGCCCGAGCGCCTGTTGCGCATAGTCGGCGATGCCCTTCAGCTCGGCCCCGCCGCCGGTCAGGACGACCTGACGCCCGACCGGCCCCTCGAACTTCAGCTTGGTAAGTGCATTGCGCACTTCGCCCATCTGGTGTTCGAGCCGCTGGCGGATCACGCCGATCAGCTGCGCCTTGGTGATCTGCGCCCCCTCGCCCGCGCCGTCCTCGGCGGAGATCGGCATGACCGGGATCATGTCGTGATTGTCGCGGGGGCTGGCGTTGGCCGACCCGTGGAAGCACTTCATCCGCTCGGCATTCTGCCGCCGCGTACCGAACGCGCTGGCGATATCATCCGTAATGTCCTGCGCGCCGATCGGGATCGATGTCAGCCCGACCAGCATGCCGCCGGCGAACAGCGACACGTTGGTGATCCCCGCGCCCATCTCGACCAGCGCGACGCCAAGCTCGCGCTCCTCGTCGCTGAGACAGGCGAGCCCGGTCGCGACCGGCGAGGCGATGATCGACTTCACCTCCAGATGCGCCGACCGCACGCAGAGATCGAGGTTGCGCACGGGTGAACCGTCTGCGGCGACGACATGGATGTGCACGCCGAGCCGGTCCGCATGAAGCCCGAGAGGCGTCTTCACCCCCGTCAGCCCGTCGAGCGTGTAGAGCGCGGGTTGCGCGTGCAGCACCATGCGGCCCTGCGGATCGATCGAGTTGCGCCCAGCGGCGAGCAGAGCATCGATATCCTGCTGTTCGACGCGGTGGCCACCCAGTTCGAACTCGACCTCCGCGACATCGGACACGAGTCCACCGGCCGAGAACCCGACCCAGACGTTCTCGATGTTGATCCCGGCTATCCGCTCGGCCTGCTCGACCGCCTCGCGCACCGCCGCCTCGGTCGTCGCCATGTCGGCGATATAGCCGCGCTTGACGCCGCGGCTTTCGCGCTGGCCGGTGCCGAGCACGATCAGCTCGCCGCCGTCCCCCTTCTGCGCGATCATCGCCGAAACCTTCGACGACCCGATATCGAGCGCCGTGATCAGCCCTTCCGGTGCCACCTTCGCCATGTCATCCCTCCCCGCCCGTTACGTTCGCGCCCGCCGTTTGCGACGGGGTCGTCGTCTCTGTAGTGCCCGTTGCCGGCACGCTCGCTGGCGCCGGTACGTCGACGCTGTGCGCCAGGCTCGCGCCCGGTTTGCGCGCGACCAGCTTGGTCGGATCGCGCATGTCGAACCGGATCCAGCCGCGCCCCAGCAGCGGCCTTGCACCATCGAGTTCGGCGAACTTCACCAGCGCGCGCGGCGCACCGTCTTCGGGCAGCGCCAAGGTTTCGCCGCTCTCGAACGTCAAGTCCCAGCGCCGATTGCCGACCCAGGTCGCCGCCTTCACGCGCGGCTTCAGCGCCGGCGCGGCCGCGAGCAGCGTCTGGTACGACGCCTCCTGCCGATCCGCACCCGGCCCGATCACCAGCGGCAGGTTCGGGATCGCATCCGGCTGGACTGGTTCCAGCAGAACGCCCGACGAATCGATCAGCGTCAGCTGGCCATTGTCCTGCCACACCGCCGCGGGGGTCCGCTCGACGATATCGACCAGCATCGTGTTGGGCAGCCGACGTGAGACATGCGCGTCCGCGATCCAGCCGTAGCGCAGCAGCTTCTGTCGCACCGCCTCCAGGTCGACCGACAGCATCGACGTCTGGTTCTGCTTGTCCTCCAGCGCGACCGCATAGACCGACATCCGGTCCATCCGCTTGAGGCCGGTGACCTCGATCTGCTCGACCTTGAAGCCCGCGCGCCCTGCACCCTCGGCCACCGCCGCGCCGATCATGCCGGGGATGCCGACCCACGTCGCCGCCGCGATCGCCACAGCCCCGCCCGCGCCCAGGATCGACCAAGTCGCGATCTTCCGGAGCGTGTCCTCGCTGACCGGGAGCATCCCGACCAGCCGGTCCATCACCGACACCTTCTTGACCGCGACCTTCCGGCGCGGGGCGGGCCGCTTGGGCGGCGGGCCGCGCTTGATCGTGCGGCTCATGGCGCCCCGCTTTGCGCAAGCGGATGATCCGCCAGCGCCTCGTCGACGATCGCCTGCACCAGTTCGGCATAGCTCATGCCGATATGCCGCGCCTGTTCGGGCACGAGGCTGAGCGGCGTCATCCCCGGCTGGGTGTTCACCTCGAGCAGGAACAGCCCGTCGACGCCGCGTTCGTCATCCCAGCGGAAATCGGACCGCGATGCGCCCTTGCAGCCGAGCAACCGGTGCGCTTCGAGTGCGAGACTCTTGCAGGCGTCGGTGATCTCGTCGGGGATTTCGGCCGGGCAGATGTGGACGGTCATCCCGTCGGTGTATTTCGCGTCGTAATCGTACCAGCCGCTCTTGGGCTTCAACTCGGTCACGCCGAGTGCCTTGCCGCCGAGCACCGCGGTCGTCAGCTCGCGTCCGCGGATGTAGGGTTCGGCGAGCAGTTCCTCGAACTCGCCCCAGGGACCAACGCTGTCGCGCGCGATCGGATTGCCGTAGTTTCCGCTGTCAGTGACAATCGCGACGCCCACCGAGGAGCCTTCGTTGACCGGCTTCAGCACATACGGCCGCGCCATCGGGTCGCTCTCGAACAGGTCCGCGGACTTGACGATCCGCCCGCCTGGCATCGGTACGCCCGCGGGGACGAGCAGCAGCTTGGTCAGCACCTTGTCGATCGCGATCACCGACGTGGCGAGCCCCGAATGGGTGTAGCGGAGGCCCATCAGGTCGAGCAGCCCCTGCACCGAACCATCTTCCCCCGGCGTCCCATGCAGCGCATTGAACACGAGATCAGGCTTCGCCTCGGCGAGCTTGGCGGCAACGTCCCGCCCCATATCGATCCGCGTAACCCGGTGCCCGAGTGACTCCAGCGCATCCGCACAGCCATTGCCCGACATCAGCGAAACCTCACGCTCCGCCGACCAGCCGCCCATGAGGACCGCGATGTGAAGAGCCACCGTCATGCCTCCCCTCCCGCATGCGGGAGGGGACCGAGGGGTGGGCGCCCGCCATCACCGCCCGCATCGCTGGCAGAAAGCGCGGGCGCAGCACCGCTTGGCTGCCCCCCTCCCCGCAGGGGAGAGGGAGCAGCGATGCCGACCCGCTGGATTTCCCACTCCAACGTCACCCCCGAATGCGCCTTCACCTTGTCGCGTACCTCTTCACCCAGCGCCTCGATCTCCGCGCTCGACGCGGACCCGAGGTTCAGCAGGAAATTGCAATGCTTCTCGCTGACCTGCGCGTCGCCGCGAGTCAGCCCCCGACACCCGGCCGCGTCGATCAACGCCCACGCCTTGTGCCCCTCGGGATTCTTGAAGGTCGAGCCCCCGGTGCGCGAACGGAGAGGCTGAGACGCCTCGCGCTCGGCGGCGATCCGATCCATCTCCGCACCGATCACCGCTGGTTCGCCGGGCGTGCCGGAGAACACCGCCTCGACGACGACTGCTCCCGCGGGCAGGTCCGAATGGCGATAGGTGAAACCGAGCTTCTCGGCGGTCCAGGTCTCGACCGAACCGTCGCGCGTGACCACGGTAGCCTCGACCAGAATATCGCTGACATCGCGGCCGTAAGCGCCGGCGTTCATCCGAACAGCTCCGCCGACAGTACCCGGAATCCCACGCAGAAACTCAAGCCCGGCAATCCCAGCATCCCGCGCGGCACTGGCAACGGTAATCCCCATCGCCCCCGCACCCGCACGAACGCGACCGTCCTGCACCGAAACCTTGGCCATCGCCTTGGGAAGACGCACCACGACCCCCGGCACGCCACCGTCGCGCACGATCAGGTTCGAGCCTACCCCAACGGGTAGAACTGGAGTCGACGGGTCGAGATCACGCAAAAACGCAGCCAGATCGTTCGCCGTATCGGGTCGCATAAGCGACTCCGCCGGCCCACCAGTCCGAAACCAAATAAAGGCCGCCAGCGAAGCGCCTGCCTCGACCTTGATTCCCTTCCCGCTTGCGGGAGGGGTTAGGGGAGGGGTTGAAATAGCCGCGCCCGTGCCGCCGGAGGAGGCCGCAGCCCCTCCCCCGACCCCTCCCGCAAGCGGAAGGGGAGCAGAAGCGCGAGCGCTCACGCCAGCACCTTCGCGCGCTCGGCCGCAATCGCATCCGCCAACCCGGCCGCCCATTTGGTGATATCGCCAGCCCCTAGGCAGACGACCATGTCGTCCGCCTCGATCGTCGCCGCCAGTTCCACCGCGAGCGCGTCCGCATCCGCGACCACACCCGCAAACCGGTGCCCACGCCGCTTCAGCCCCTCGACCAAAGCCGCCGCATCGACGCCCTCGACCGGCGCCTCGCCGGCCGCGTAGACCGGCGTCACGAGCACGCGATCCGCGTCGTTGAACGCCGTCTGGAAATCCTCCATCAGATTGCCCAGACGCGAGTAACGATGCGGCTGCACGACCGCGATCACGCGGCCCTTCACGCCCTCGCGAGCCGCCGCCAGCACGGCGCGGATCTCGACCGGGTGATGGCCGTAGTCGTCGATGATCGTCACACCGTCGACTTCGCCGACGTTGGTGAACCGCCGCTTCACGCCGCCGAACTTGGCGAAACCCTGCTGGATCGTCGCGTCCGCGATCCCGAGTTCCAGCGCCACGCCGATCGCCGCCAGCGCATTCTGGACGTTGTGCCGCCCCGGCATCGGCATCTCGATTCCCGCGATCGTCCGCGTCGCGCCATCACGCTCGCGCACGACGCAGTCGAAGCGGTTGCCGCCCGGGATCGGCGTAACCTCAACGCCGCGCACGTCCGCCTGCGCCGAGAAACCGTACGTCACGACCCTACGGTCACGCACTCGCGGCAGGATCCCCTGCACTTCCGGGTGATCGAGGCACAGCAACGCCGCACCATAGAACGGCACGTTCTCGACGAACTCGACGAACGCATCCTTCACCGCGTCGAACGAGCCGTAATGATCGAGATGCTCGGGATCGATGTTGGTGACGACCGCGATCGTGCCGTCGAGCCGCAGGAAGCTGCCGTCGCTCTCATCCGCCTCGACCACCATCCAGTCGCTCGCACCCAGTCGCGCATTCGAGCCGTAGGAGTTGATGATCCCGCCGTTGATGACCGTCGGGTCGACCCCGCCCGCATCGAGCAACGCCGCGACCATCGACGTCGTCGTGGTCTTGCCGTGCGTGCCGGCGACCGCGACGGTCGACTTCAGCCGCATCAGTTCCGCCAGCATTTCCGCGCGCCGCACCACCGGCACGCGTGCATTCAGCGCCGCCTCGACCTCGGGGTTCGAGCGCACGATCGCGGTCGACACGACCACCACCGCGGCATCGCCGATGTTCGACGCGGCGTGACCGATCGCCACCGGAATGCCCTTGTCGCGCAACCCCTGCACGACATAGCCCTCGGCGACGTCCGAGCCCTGGACGCGGTAACCGAGGTTCTTCATCACCTCGGCGATGCCCGACATGCCGATCCCGCCGATGCCGACGAAGTGGATGGTGCCGATATCCGTTGCGACACCCTTCATGCGAACTGCGCCTTGGGCTTCGAGGGCGCGCCGACCGGAATGCGCGACAACGGCGCGTCGAGGCTCTCGACCAGATCGGCCAGATCGCTCGCCGCGTTCGGCCGCCCGCAACTGCGCGCACGGCCCGCCGCATTCTGCAACGCCGCCGGATCGAGCCCGAGTTTCTGCATCTGCTTGGCCAGTTCCACTGCGGTAAAGTCTCCCTGCGCGATCGTCCGCGCGCCGCCCGCCCGCGTGATCTCGCGCGCGTTCACGGTCTGATGATCGTCGGTCGCTCCCGGCAGCGGCACCAGGATTGCAGGACGCCCCGCCGCGGTCAGCTCCGAAATCGTCGAAGCGCCCGCGCGTGCGATCACCAGATGCGCCCAAGCCAGTTGCTCGGGCATATCGGGCAGATACGTCGCCAGCTCGGCCGGGATATGATGCTCGGCGTACTTCGCACGCACCGCGTCGATATCCTCGATCCGCGCCTGATGAGTCACCTGCAACCGCCGCCGGAACGTCACCGGGAGCATCGCCAGACCATCGGGCACGACCTGCGACAGGATGCTCGCCCCCTGGCTGCCGCCGGTCACGAGTACGCGGAAGATGCCGTCTTCCTCCAGCAGCGGATACGGTCGCGGGCGCAGCGCCAGCACCGCCTCGCGCACCGGATTGCCGACCAGATGCGCCTTGCCCAGCAGCTTCGGCGCGAGGCGCTCGGTCGGCTCGGACGAGGTCGCGATCGCGTCCACGCGCCCCGCGACGAAACGGTTCACGCGCCCCAGCACTGCGTTCTGCTCGTGCACCGCAGTCGGGATCTTGTCCGCGAACGCCGCCAGCAACGCCGGTAGCGCAGGATAGCCACCAAAGCCGATCACCGCAGCGGGCTTGAAGGTCCGGTACAGCTCGCGCGCCATCGCACGCCCGCGCCACATCTCGCGCGTGGCCCGCGCCCAACCCAGCGGCCCGCCGGTAAAGCGTCCAGCCGGCAGGACATGCGTCTGGATATCCTCGAACAGCCCCGGAAACCGCACGCCGCGCGCGTCGCTGACCAGCGCGACGCGGTGGCCGCGCTTGGTCAGTTCGGCGGCGAGCGCCGCTGCCGGGACCATGTGTCCCCCGGTCCCACCGGCTGCGAGGACATAATGCTTACTCATTCACCACTCCAGCGGACGACATAAGGGCTCCGCGTGAGAAACGGATTGCGCCGGGTAAACGCCAGCAGCAACCCCATGCCCACCGACAACGCGATCATCGAGGACCCGCCATAGCTGATGAACGGCAGCGTCATACCCTTCGATGGCGCGAGGCCGGTGTTGACCGCCATGCTGACCAGCGCCTGCGCGCCGAACTGGGTCGCGAGGCCCGCGGAGGCCAGCAGCTTGAATTCATCCTGCTCATCCAGCAGCTTTACGAACACGCGCACCACGATCGCGAGGAAGATCACCGCGATCACCGAACATGCGATCAGCCCGAACTCCTCGCCGATCACCGAAAAGATGTAATCGGTATGCGCCTCGGGCAGCCCGAACTTCGCCGCACCGGCTCCGGGTCCAGTCCCGGTCCAACCACCAGCCGTCAGCGTGTTATGCGCGGCATTGGTCTGAAAATGGTCGCCCGCGCCCTCGCTCTCGACGCCCGGAAACAGGAACGCATCGATCCGCGATCGCGCCACGCCGTAGAACACATAGGCCGCGACCAGCCCGGCGGGCGCCATGGCGATCAGCCCGATCAGTACCTTGGCCGGCGTCCCGGCGATCATCAGCAGCGCCATCCACACCACGCAGAAGATGATCGTCTGGCCGAAATCGGGTTGCAGCATCAGCAGCACGGCTACGCCCGCGGTCATCGCCCCGGTAATCAGCACGGTCGGCAGCTCGGCATCCTTCGCGCGCAACGACAACAGCCATGCGACCGTGACGATAAAGAAGGGCTTGAGGAACTCGGACGGCTGGAATTGGGCAAACCCGACGCCAAGCCAGCGCCGTGCGCCATTAGCCTCGACCCCGATGAACGGGGTCACCATCAGCATCAGCACCAATAGCGCGCAGCCCCCGATGGCCATCCGCCGCGCCATGGAAACCGGCATCATCGACACGCCGAACAACACCGGCAGCGACACGCCGACCCACATCAACTGCCGCCAGAAATAGTATAGCGGCGTGATCTTGTGGTGCTCGCCCGAATAGCGGACCGCACTCGCCGGCGATGCCGCCGCGACCGCGATCAGCCCGATCGCGATCAGGAACAGCGTCAGCAGCAACAGCATCCGGTCGATGTCCCAGAACCACGTGCCGAGCGGCGACTGATCGCCCCGCCCGCCGCGCCGCTTCATCTTGGCGACGATGCTGGTCTTCGGTGTGCCCATATCGCCCCTGATGTCGATCGCCCCAGCGCGGATATCGGTCATGCCAGCGACTCCACCGCAGCGCGGAACGCGGCCCCGCGTGCTTCGTAATCGCGAAACTGGTCGAAGCTAGCACAGGCTGGGGATAACAAAACAGTGTCGCCGGGCTTGGCGTTTGCCGCGGCAGTGCGGACCGCGGCGTCGAGCGTGCCGACGTTATCGACGAGCATGGAGCCGTTCAGGATTTCGGCGAATTTCGGGCCAGCCTCGCCGATCGTGTAGGCGTGGACGACGTGGCCGAAGGCGGGCTTGCAGGCGTCGAGGTCGTCGCCCTTCGCGCGCCCGCCCACGATCCAGTGGACCCGGTCGAACGCGGCGAGCGCAGGCGCGGTGCTCTCTGGATTGGTCGCCTTGCTGTCGTCGACATAGGCGACGCCGGCGTACGAGGCGATCTGTTCCATGCGGTGGGGAAGGCCCGTGAAGCTGGTGAGGCCGCGGTCGATGTCGACTTCGCTCACGCCCAGCGCCTTGACCACGGCGATCGCAGCGAGCGCGTTCTGGGCGTTGTGCGGGCCTTGAAGCGTCGGCCAGTTGCCCTGATCCATGCATACACCCGGTGCGATTTTGGTGAGGTGCTCGGCTTTTGCCGACAGTCCGCGCGCTATCTCGGCGGACGGCGCGTCGCCGATGCCGATGACCGCGTGATGTTCGGGCGACTGCATCGCGAACAGCCTGGCCTTAGAGGCGGCATAACCCTCAAACCCGTCATAGCGGTCGAGATGATCTGGCGTGATGTTGAGCAGAACTGCGACGTCGCAATCGAGCGTCTGCGTCAGGTCGATCTGGTAGCTCGACAGTTCGAGCACGTAGACGCCGCCTTCGGGAAGCGGTTCCTGTTCGAGGATCGGCAGGCCGATGTTGCCGCCCATCAGCGTGGGGATGCCGGCGGTCTTGAGGATGTGGTGGACGAGTGCGGTGGTGGTGGACTTGCCGTTGGTGCCGGTGATGCCGACGACCTTGTGCGGGGGGAGGTCCGGCCGGGCCTGCGCGAAGAGTTCTATGTCGCCGATGACAGGAACGCCAGCCGTACGCGCGGCGGCAGCAATCGGGTGCGTGTTCAGCGGCACTCCCGGCGATACGACCAGAGCATCGAACCCTGAAAGAACATCCAACGGCGCAACGTCCACGAGCCCTCTCCCCTCCGGGGAGAGGGTTGGGTGAGGGGCCGTTTCAGGCGCAGCATTGCTGGGCTGCCCCTCACCCCGACCCTCTCCCCGGAGGGGAGAGGGAGTGAAGACGGCGCGTTTCGCTTCGTCGGCATCCCAGGCGACTATGCTTGCGCCACCAGCGGCGAGCGCCCGCACGGTCGCAGCCCCCGACCGAGCCAGCCCCAGCACCGCATAGCGTTTCCCGCGCCAGGCCTTCGCGATAATCACCGCAGCTTCAACGTCGACAGGCCGACCAACGCCAGCACCAGCGCGATGATCCAGAAGCGGATCACGACGGTCGCCTCGGCCCAGCCGAGCTGCTCGAAATGATGGTGGATCGGCGCCATCCGGAACACGCGCTTGCCGGTGCGCTTGTAGAAGAACACCTGGATGATCACCGAGAGTGCCTCGATCACGAACAGACCGCCGATGATCCCCAGCACGATCTCATGATGCGCGACGACCGCGATCGTCCCCAGAGCACCCCCGAGCGCGAGGCTCCCGGTATCGCCCATGAACACGGCCGCCGGCGGTGCATTGAACCACAGGAAAGCGAGCCCCGCGCCCACCACGGCACCACAAAAGATTGCCAGTTCACCGGCACCGTGCACGTGCGGGATGCCAAGGTAGGTGGCAAACTTGGCGTTACCGACGAGATAGACGATCACCATGAACGCGACGCTGGCGATGATCACCGGCATCGTCGCCAGCCCGTCGAGGCCATCGGTCAGGTTCACCGCATTGCCGAACGACACGATCGTGAACGCCGCGAACACCGGGAAGAACCAGCCGAGATCGAGGTACATGCGCGAGGTGAACGGCAAATACAGATGCGGGCCGTTCTGCGACATGATGATCGTCGCGGCGACACCGGCGATGATGAATTCGAGCAGCAGCCGCGTGCGCCCGCTGATCCCCGCGGTGCTGGCTTTCCGCACCTTGTCATAGTCGTCGAGGAATCCGATCGTGCCGAAGCCGAGCGTCACGAACAGGCACGCCCAGACATACGGATTGCTCAGGTCCATCCACAGGAAGATGGCAAGGCACATCGAGGTCAGGATCATCAGCCCGCCCATCGTCGGCGTGCCGCGCTTCGACAGATGCGACTGCGGGCCGTCGGCGCGGATCGGCTGGCCCTTGCCCTGCCGCACGCGCAACCAGCCGATGAACTTCGGCCCGATGATCAGGCCGATGATCAAGGCGGTCGCGACGGCGCCACCGGTCCGCACCGTCTGATAGCGGATGAGGTTCAGCAGGCCGGGGAACCCCAGATGCTCGGCGAGCCAGTACAACATTCAGTCAATCCCGCCTTTGAGGCCAGCCACTACGCGGGCGAGGCCCACCCCGTTCGATCCCTTGACGAGCACGACATCGCCGGGCGCCAGGATCGTCCGTAACGACGCGAGTGCGGCCGCGGCGTCGCCCACATGGACGGTTTCGATCTGTCCCTCAAGCGCCTGTGCTAGCGGCGCCATCGTTTCACCGACGAGCAGCGCCATTTCGACGCGCGCGGCGAGAATGGGCTGGGAAAGGGCTGCGTGATAGTCGTCGGAGCCCTCGCCCAGCTCCCGCATTTCGCCGAGCACTACGATGTGCCGGCCCGGCTCGTGGCTCAGGACGCTGAGCGTCGCGCGCATCGAGGCGGGGTTGGCGTTGTAGCTTTCGTCGATCACCAGCGCCTGGCCTTCGCCGACGGTCACCAGCGACCGCGCGCCACGGCCTTGCAGGCCACCGAGTTCGGCAAGTGCGAGTCCGGCCAGCCCGAGATCGCTCCTCGCCGCCTGCACGCATGCCAGCACGCCGAGCGCGTTGGACACCCAGTGCGCGCCGGGCTGCGCGATCGTGAAGCTCAGCTCGTGCTCGACCCCCTGCCCCATCCGCGCAGTGACGAACGTCCCCCCGGTCGGCAGCCGCATCGCCTCGATCGCGCGGACATCGGCGCCCTTTTCGCTGCCGAACGTGACGATATGCGCGGCATGCGGCGCGGCGTGGCCAAGCAGCCGATCGCGGTGGGGGCTGTCATAGGGGACGATCGCGGTTCCGTCCGGTTCGAGCCCGGCGAAGATCTCACCCTTCGCGTCGGCGATCGCGCTCTCGTCCGGAAAGAACGCGGTATGCGCCGGCGCGATCGCGGTGATCGTCGCGATGTGCGGACGGACGAGCTGGGTCAGCTCGGCGAGTTCGCCGGCGTGGTTCATCCCCATCTCGAAAACGCCGAACTTCGCATCGCGCGGCATCCGGGCGAGGCTGAGCGGGACGCCGGTGTGGTTGTTGTAGCTTTTCACCGAGCGGTGCACCTCGCCGGGGGCGGCGCGGTCGAGGCAGGCGAACAGTGCTTCCTTGGCGCTGGTCTTGCCGACGGATCCGGTGACGCCGATGATCTTGGCGGTGGTGCGCGCGCGGCTGGCGCGGCCGAGTGCCTGGAGCGCGACGAAGCTGTCGGGGACGAGGACGTGCGGGTGGTCGCAGGGTTCGGACACTATCGCCCCAGCCGCGCCTTGTGCGAAGGCTTGATCGAGGAAGAGGTGGCCATCGCTGGCCTCGCCCTTCATCGCCACGAACAAGTCGCCGGGGCCGACCTCGCGCGAGTCGAACGCGACGCCGGTTACGGAGAAGTCACCTGATGCAACGCCGCCGGTGGCGGCCGCGATCTCGGCGGAAGTCCACAGGCTCACTGCTCCCCTCCCGCTTGCGGGAGGGGTCGGGGGAGGGGCTGATCAAACAGGCCGGACGCCAGTACGTACGTCGCGCCCTCCCCTAGCCCCTCCCGCAAGCGGGAGGGGAATGAAGATGTTGCCGCTCTCACGCTGCGCACTCGCGCGCGACGGTCACGTCGTCGAACGGCAGGACCATGTCGCCGACGATCTGGCCCTGCTCGTGTCCCTTGCCAGCGATCAGCACGATATCCTCCGGCCCAGCCTCGCGCACCGCAGCGCCGATCGCCGCGCGTCGGTCGCCAATTTCCTCTGCCCCGCGCGCGCCCTTCAGGACATCGCAGCGGATCTCGCGGGCGTCTTCGGTCCGGGGGTTGTCGTCGGTCACGATAACGCGGTCGGCGTGTTGTGCCGCAACCTGCCCCATCGTCTCGCGCTTGCCGGTGTCGCGATCGCCGCCCGCGCCGAACACCACGATGAGTTTGCCACCAGCGTGCGGTTTCAGCGCAGCGATTGCGGCTTCGAGCGCGTCGGGTGTGTGGGCATAGTCGACGTACACCGGCGCACCCGACTTCGCGATCACCGCGCGTTCGAGGCGGCCGCGGACTGGCTGTAGCCGCGCGAGGTTGGCGATCGTCGAGGCCACATCGCCGCCGGTGGCGATCACCAGCCCGGCCGACACGAGCGCGTTTGCGGCCTGGTATGCGCCGATCAGTGGAAGGGTCACCTTGTACGTCTGCCCGTCAGCCTCGATCGTCAGCCCCTGCCCCAGCAAAGTCGGATCCCGCCCGACCAGCCGCAAAGTCTCGCCCTGCGTCCCGACCGTGACCAACCGATTGCCACGCTCGCGCGCCAGATCGATCACGCGTGCCGATTGCGGATCGTCGGCCCAGACCACCGCTGCGCCGTCCGTCGACAGCACTTCGGAGAATAGCCGGATCTTGGCGGTGAAATACGCCGCCATGTCGCCGTGATAGTCGAGATGGTCGCGACTGAGGTTCGTAAACGCCGCAGCGGCCACCTTCAGCCCCTCGGTCCGATACTGCGTCAGGCCGTGGCTCGATGCCTCGAACGCGAGGTGCGTCACGCCTTCGCGCGCGAGCCCCGCCACGTTCGACAGGAACGTCACCACGTCCGGCGTCGTCAGCCCGGTCGTGACGCGCTCATCGGCGGTAGTAACACCAAGAGTCCCGATAGACGCCGCATGAAAGCCCGCCATCCGCCAAAGCTGCCGGGTCATCTCGACGCACGACGTTTTCCCGTTCGTCCCGGTGATCGCCACCGATGTCTCGGGAAAAGGCGCGAAGAACTTTGCCGCGAGCTGCGCGAACCGTTCGCGGGGGTTGTCGTCGACGATGTAGGTGGCGCCCTCGACCGTCAGCCCCGGCCGCGCGACCACCGCGATCGCGCCCGAGCGGATCGCGTCCTCGATAAAATCCTCGCCGTTGACGCGTGCGCCTTCGAACGCGCCGAACACCGTGCCCGGCGCGACCTTGCGGTGATCGATCGCGAACCCCGTCACCTGCGCCTCTTCCGTCCCGTCGGTCAGCGCTGCGAGTTTCATGCAATAGTCCTCATTGCCCGGTCGGCTGTGTACGCGACGGGTCCTGCCACAAAGTCGGCAGGATGTCAGACTCGTCGATGTCGCGGTGCGCGTCGGGCACCACGCCCAGGATCGCACCGACGCGCGAGATCGTCCGGCCGACCACCGGCGCGGTGTTATAGGCCGCGGTCTTCCACCCGCCAGTTTCCTTGGTCCCGAGCGGCGAATCGAGCATCGCCAGCACGACGTAGCGCGGCGCATCCATCGGGAATGCGGCGGCAAACGTCGCCACGTTGCGCGAGTGGTCGTAGCCACCCGACACGGCCGCCTCGGCCGTGCCGGTCTTGCCGCCGACCCGGTAGCCCGGCGCATCGCCCTTGCGACCTGTCCCGCGCTGCACGACCAGGCGGAGCATCTGCCGCATCCGCGCGCTGGTCTGCTCGCTGATCACGCGACGACCGACCGGGGCGTGGCCCGGCGCGACCTTCAGCAACGTCGCCGGACGCCAGATCCCGCCATTGACCAGCGCCGCATACGCACTCGCCAGATGCAGCGGGGTCACCGCGATTCCGTGGCCGTAAGCGGTCGTCATCGTCGTCGTCCGCGCCCAGTATCTCGGCCACAACGGCCGGCCCTTCTCGCGCAGTTCGATATCCGGCTTGGTATCGAAGCCGAGCTTCTTGAACATCACCTGCATCTTCGCGGGCCCGACCTCGTCGGCTACACGTGCGGTGGCGATGTTGGACGAATAGATCAGCGTCTCGGCCATGTTCAGCCAGCGCTTCGGATCGCCGCGCTCGTCGTGGATCGTGAAACGGCCGACCTGGAGCGGATGCGTCGCATCGAAGCGCCGGGCGAACGACGTCACCACGCCGGTATCCATCGCGGTCGCCATCGTGATCGGCTTGAACGTGGAGCCAAGCTCGAACACGCTCTGCGTCGTGATGTTACGGAGTTGTTCGCTGCCCGACATGCCGACGCGGTTGGGGTTGAAGGTCGGCAGCGAGACCATTGCGATCACTTCGCCGGTCGCCACGTCGAGGACGATGCCGCCCGCGCCGCGTGCGGAGAACGTCGTCATCGCGCGACCGAGTTCGCTCTCCATCGCCGCCTGGACGCGGTTGTCGAGCGACAACGCGACAGGCGTGCCGTTGAGCGCAGGATTGGTCAGCCGCTCGTCGAGCACGCGCTCCATCCCGCTCATGCCGTGGCCCGCGGTCGACAGGAAGCCGAGCGCATGCGCCGCCATCGTCGACTGCGGGTACAGTCGCTGCGTATCGCGGTCGAACACGATCGCGGGCTCGCCGATCGCATTGACCTGCTCGACCAGTGCCGGCGACGCGCGCCGCTGGAGATAGATGAAGCTCTTGCCCGACGTCAGCAGCGCATAATAATGCGCCTGATCGCCTGCTTCCGGCATCAGCGCGGCGAGCTTGCTGGCGACCTCGGTCGGGTCGCCGATCAGCTTCTTCGGGTGGACCGCGATCGTCCAGGCATCGATCGTCCGCGCGAGCGGCGCGCCGTTGCGATCGACGATGTCGCCGCGTGCCGCAATTGCCGCCGAGCGCGCCTGCGGGTCGGCGAGCGACGCCTGTACCGCCAGCATCCCGAGCCGTGCGATCACGACCAGCACTGCCGCCCCGAACAGGAACATCAGCATCATCAGGCGCGTGTGCGCGGTCGCGACCAGCGCATGACGCTGGTTGGCGCTACGTTGCTGCGACACGGGCCGGGCGACCAAGGCGGTCACCGCCGCTTACGGCTCTCGGAGCGCGCGCCGCTCATGATGTCGCCCAGGGTCGAATCGGACAACAGCTTCCGGTCGAGCATCGCGACCGCCTGCGGACGGACCTTCGCGACGGCGGCGAGACGCTCCGTCTTCGCGGCACGGACCAACGCAGCCTCGGCGGAACGCGGCGCCGATACCGACACGCGGATCACGACCGGCTTCAATGCGGTTTTCGACGCAGTCTGGATCGCGACGTTCATCGCGTGGGGGGCGCTGACCTGCGCCATCTGCATCGGAGCAACGGTGACGGGAGCGAGCTTCACCACCGCCGGAGCGGCGGTGACCGGAACGATCGGCACCGTCACGGCCGAGCCTGCACCCGACGGCACCAGCAACGCAGCGGTCTGCACGCCACCAGTGCCGAGGCTGTTGACGTCGAGCGATGCAAGCGCGGCCTCGCTCACGACGAACTGGCCCGCCGTCGGCGCCGACAGTGCCAGCGTATCGCCGTTCCAGCGCTCGAGCTGCGCGAGGTTGCCGCGCGTATCGAACTCGGTTTCGAGCGCGCGGATATCGCGCTGCGCCGAGCGGATTTGACCGTTGACCGCCTCCAGCTTCTTGCGCTCGGCGGCTACCTGGAGCGAGACGAGGTAGAAACCGAGCACGACGGCCACGCAGCCCCCGAACCAGCCCACACCCTTCATCCGATACGCCGCCGTCATGTCGTCACCTCTTCCGTCCAAGGTTGCGCGGAGGTCCGCCGCGCCGTCCGTAATGTCGCCGAGCGCGCGCGCGGGTTGCGTGCGATCTCGGCCTCGCCAGCGCGAACACCGCGGCCGACATGAGAAAAACTGGGTTCCGCCGCGGCTTTCACCTGTGGAAGATGACGCGAACCTGAAGGCGAGCCACCGGAGCGCGTGCGCAGGAAGCGCTTCACCATCCGGTCCTCGAGGCTGTGGAACGTCACGATCGCGAGGCGACCGCCCGGCTTCAGCACGCGCTCGGCCGCCAGCAGTCCGTCGGCAAGCTCGCCGAGCTCGCGGTTCACGTGGATGCGGATCGCCTGGAACGCGCGGGTCGCGGGGTCCTTCTTGTCGTGCGCCTTGTAGCCGAGCGCGCGGCGGACGATGTGCGCCAGCTCGCCGGTCCGCGTCAGCGGTCGTGCCGCGACGATCGCGCGCGCGACACGCCGCGATTTGGGCTCGTCGCCATATTGATAGAGCACGTCGGCGATCTCGTTCTCGTCCGCCTCGTTGACGAAGTCCGCCGCCGACATGCCCGCCTGCGCCATCCGCATGTCGAGCGGGCCATCCGACTGGAACGAGAAGCCGCGCTCGGCCTGGTCGAGCTGCATCGACGACACGCCGATGTCGAGCGTGACGCCGTCGACCGGCGCGAGGCCGCGCGCTTCAAGTTCAGACGCCATTGCCGAGAAGTCCGCGGCGATTAGCGTCAGGCCCTCTTTGGCCTCTTCGATCGAACGACCATTGGCGATCGCATCCGGATCACGGTCGAACGCGACGATCCGCGCGCCCGACTTGAGCAACGCCAGCGTGTAGCCGCCCGCACCGAACGTGCCGTCGATCATCGTCTCGCCGGGCTCAGGGGAAAGCGCAGCGAGAACTTCGTCGAGCAGAACGGGGATGTGCGGAGCGTCGGGGGAACTCACAGCTGCACCCCCTTCTCGGCCATGTAGAAGCGCGCCATTTCCTTGACGACGGGGGGCATGCCGTCGGTGCCGATCAGCGTCGCGGGGTCCCAGATCTCGATGTAGTCGAGCACGCCGTAGAAGAACGCATGCCCCTTGATGCCCGCATAGAAGCGCGGGAACGCGGGCATGATGAAGCGACCAGAGCCGTCGAACGGCACCGCTTCGCCAGACGCTGCGGCACGCTTGATGTTGTAGTCGTACTCGCCGCTCTCGGACGTGTTCTCGGATTCGCGACGATCGAGGCGCTCGGCGAGTATGTCGACGTAACCGGGATCATACGCGACCAGGCAGCGATTCTTCTGATGCGCGCCGATGATGATGGTCCCGCCGTCCTTGCCGTTCGCCTTGGGCGCATTTGCCGAGAGCGTGGTGCGGAGTGCCGAAGGGATGGCTACCCGGCCCTTGTCGTCGACAAGGCCGATACCGTCTCCTTGATAACGACCCCGTGCCAACACGCCAAAACCCTTCGAAATGGCGCACACGCTTCACCGCCTCGAAACGCGACCATCGTCGCGTCGCGACCGCAGCGTCAGCCAACGGTGAACGTGCCCCTGTAGTAACCTGCATCTACCATAGAGGTTCGGGGACGCAACGGGATAATTGGGGATTGTTGGGATTCAACAGGAGTTTCGATCGCCAGTCCGGGGCAAGACGCATGCAGATCGGGTTCGATCGCAGCGGCCGGTGCCTCGGGGCAAGGGAAATCCGGGGACGGTCGACGCGGTCACCTCGACGCGAACCAAGTCTCCGCATTGGCGACCCGCCGTGGATCCAACGGGCTCGCGCGTTCTGGTTGAGAGCCAGCCTATTTAATGAAGCATGAGTCGGCACGTTCGACGAACGGAGACCCACGCGATTACCGCCGGCAGCCTACTGAGTCGGCGCCTGCGCATTCGCACTGGGTGCCACACCCATTTCAGCCAGAGGCTCGCTGGTGCCCGACGCTTCGGTGGCGTTCGAGACGCCCATATTGGCGACGACGTCGGCCTGTGCCGCGCCCGCGGTTGCGACAGGTCGCTCGCGACTGGCCGAGCCGATGATCGCACTGGCGAGACCGATCAACAGCACGACCGCGGCAAGGCCGATCATGCCGACCTTGATCCGCTGCATACTCTGGGAAGGTTCGTGGTTTGGCTTCATCTTGCCCCTCCACGATACCCGACTACCGCGCGCCTGTCGATTCTCGGGCAAGTGCGCGCTCAAACCAGCCCCTTTTGATGGCGCCAATCGGGGTCGTACAACGTCGACAGATACCGGAATCCGGTATCGCACAGGATGGTCACGATCCGCTTGCCGGGTCCGAGGTGGCGACCAAGCGCGACCGCGCCCGCGACATTGATCCCCGATGAGAGACCAAGGCACAGTCCCTCTTCGTCAAGCAACCGACGGACCCAGTCATACCCCTCCTGATCCGAAATGCGGAACTGCGTGTCGATCGGCGCGCCTTCCAGATTGGCCGTGATTCGCCCCTGTCCGATCCCTTCGGCAACCGAAGACCCTTCCGACTTCAGTTCGCCGTGCGCGTAGTAATTGTAGAGTGCCGCGCCGTGCGGGTCGCTCAGCGCGATGCAGACGCTTTCGTCCTTGGCCTTCAGGCCCAGTCCGACGCCCGCAATCGTACCGCCGGTACCGGCCGCGCAGGTGAAACCGTCGATGCGACCGTCCATCTGATTCCAGATCTCTTCCGCAGTGCCGACGATGTGCGCGCGCCGGTTGGCGATGTTGTCGAACTGGTTCGCCCAGATCGCGCCCGGGGTCTCCTCGGCGATCCGTCGCGACGTATGGACGAAATGGCACGGCGACGAGAACGCAGCAGCAGGCACGAGCACCAGCTCAGCACCCAGCGCGCGCAACGTGTCCATCTTCTCGCGGCTCTGCGTCTCGGGCATGACAATGATCGTCTTGTAGCCCTTGGCGTTGGCGACCAGCGCAAGGCCGATCCCGGTATTGCCCGCGGTACCCTCGACGATCGTCCCGCCAGGTTGCAGCAGCCCGCGCGCCTCGGCGTCCTCGACGATGAACAGCGCCGCACGATCCTTCACCGAGGCGCCAGGGTTGGCGTATTCGCACTTGCCGAAGATGTCGCAGCCAGCCGCTTCGCTTGGCCCTTTCAGTCGGACGAGCGGCGTATTGCCGATGAGGGCAAGCGTATCAGGTGTCGTATGCATCCACGCTATGTGGCGTGACGTATCGTCGGGAGCAAGCGAGCGAAAGTTTGCTTCGTTAAATCCCGACCGAAGCCGGCACTCAAAGCCCGTGCAACATGACATCAATGTCATAAACGCGTCATCGTGTTCCGTCGCGGAGCCATGGTAGCGTACAACATCAGGTGGCGGGAGCGTGTCTTCGTGAAAGAATATCTGCATGCTCACGCGCTGCTGAAGGAAGCGGCCGACGTGGCGGAGTCCGTCGGCGATACACTTCTGGCCGCCCACATCGCGACACCCCTCGCGATGCTGGAAGATCGGCTGTACCCGCACGTCGACCTCACGAACCGTAACCGCCCAGCGCAACGCTGAATTTTGGCATGGTCGTCGCGCACGAACTGCGATTGGTCGGAAGCGTGCGCCGCTTCGTCACGCCGGAAACTCGATTCATCCTCGTAGGACGATCAGGCTAACCATAAGCCTTGACGCTTTATGCTGCATGCGCGAAGCCACATCCCACTATGAAGATCCTCCCCATGACCGCCGTCGCCGCGCTGCTTGCGCTGGCCGCCTGCAACTCTAAGCCTGCCGCGCCCGAGGTACTGGACAGCAATCCCGATCCGATGGCTAACACGCTTGCCAATGCCGCGCCGGTCGAGATGCCGCCTGCGATCAAGTCCGAGAAGACGCTGCGTTGCAAGGACAACAGCTTGCTCTACGTGACGTTCTTCCAGGGCGACAAGCAGGCCGTGGTCCGCACCAAGGAAGGCGGTCCCGCCACCACGCTGAAGTCGGACGTCGCCGGTTCGCCGAAGACTGCAGAAGGCGGCTGGTCGATGACGGGCAGCGAAACCAGCGTTACGCTGACCGCCCCGGGCAAGTCGGCGCAGACCTGCCACGCCTGAAGTATCGATCCCGATCCATCCTGAAACGGCCGGTAGATATTCTGCCGGCCTTTTTTCTTTGCGCGTTGCACTCTTGCTCCCGTGGCTTTGGACCGGCACGCTAGGCAGATGGCAACCGTAGCGATCTACAGCCTTAAGGGCGGCGTGGGGAAAACGACGCTCGCGGTGAACCTGGCCTGGTGCGCCGCGACACTGTCCGCGCGTCGCACATTGCTCTGGGACCTCGATCCACAGGCCGCATCCACCTGGGTGTTCGGCGGAACCGGCAACGTCGACCAGGCGCAGGCGATGTTCTCGAAGGACGTCGCGGTCCGCAAGCAGGCGCGACCGACCGCCTATCCTCAACTCGACCTGATCGGCGCCGACGCATCGCTCCGCGGGCTCGATCAACTCTTCCACGAACTCGACAAGAAGAAGCGCCTCGCCAAGTTGCTGTCCGAGCTCGCCGGCTACGACCGCGTGATCCTCGATTGCCCGCCAGGCCTGACCGAAACCGCCGACCAGGTGATGCGCGCCGCCGATCTGATCGTGATCCCCGTCATTCCCTCCCCGCTGTCGACCCGCGCGTACGACGCGGTGGTCCAGCATCTCGGCGGTCGCACGTCGGTGCTTCCGGTGCACGTCATGGTCGACAAGCGCCGCGCGCTGCATGCCGAAGCGCTTGCAGCGCATCCCGACTGGCCTGTGATCCCAATGGCAAGCGGCATCGAATCGATGGCCGTGAAGCGCGCGCCGGTCGGCGCGTTCGCTCCGCGATCGGCTGCAGCACAAGCATTCGCCGACCTTTGGCGACGAATCGAACAGCGGCTGGTGGCATGAGCGACATTCTCGATTCCAGGACCGCGCTCGATCCACAACTCGTACTCGGCGCGTATTCGGTCGGAGTCTTCCCGATGGCCGACAGTCGCGACGCGGCCAGCGTCTATTGGGTCGAGCCCCGCCGCCGCGCCGTCCTCCCGCTGGACGGCTTCCAGCTTTCGCGCTCGCTCAAAAAAACGATCAACGCCGATCGTTTCCAGGTCACCGTGGACACGGCCTTCGAACGGGTCGTGCAACTCTGCGCCGAGAGCGTCGAGGGTCGTCCCGAAACCTGGATCAACGACGGCATCGAACGCGTCTTCCAGACCCTGCACGCCATGGGATTTGCGCATTCGGTCGAGTGCTGGGACGGCGGCAAGCTCGTCGGCGGGCTCTATGGCCTGGCACTCGGCCGAGCGTTCTTCGGCGAAAGCATGGTCAGCCGCGCGACCGATGCGTCGAAGGTCGCGCTTGCGCATCTGGTCGCACGGCTACGCGCCGGCGGCTTCACGCTGCTCGATTGTCAGTTCCAGACTTCGCATCTCGCCTCGCTCGGCGCGATCGAGATCGACCGTGCGGACTATGTCGCGTTGCTGAGCGCGGCGCTCGACGGCGCACTCGGTACGACGTCTTCGGCCGGCGCGCGCGCGGCAGGCGATTTCCGCGCGCTCGACCGGTTGGCGGGCAAGGCGTCTGCCGCCGGTGCCGTATCGGGACCGGTCGCCGGGAAGGTCATCGCACAGCTCTTGGTCCAAACGTCGTAGATCGGATGCTGGACGGCGTTGAGGGCGGGGCGTTCCTTGTACAGCCAGCCGGAAAACGTCCGGCGCCAATGCTTGTCGACGCCGCGCACGAGTACCTGGACGAACGCGCCGGTCAGCTGCTCCTGCTCCCAGGGCGCAGTCTGCTCGCATGCACGCAGTCGTAGCACGACGTCGCCGAGCCGCGTTGCCTGCCCGGGCTTGAGCGTAACTTCGCGGGTATCGCCGTTGCGCTTGTTCAGCAGTCCGATCACGGCGACGCGCTGAGCCATCGGCGTACCGCCGTTCGCAATCACGGCGGCCCCGGTATCGATCGTCTCGATCGAAGAATTACTTGACCGATCCGCCATCTGGTCCGCCATCGGCAGATCTTGCTGGACCGCCGCCACCGTTTTCGTCGGGGCGTTCAGGGCACGGTAGCCGAACCAGCCGCCGACCCCCAGCACCACGACCAACAGGGCCGCGGCCAGCCAGCGCATGATCACCCTTCCGGCGTCCAGGCTTCGTAATCGCCGGTAGCAGCCGCGCGCACGCCACCCTTTTCCATCGCACCCGACGGACGGTACGCCAGCGCGGTACCCGTCATGTTCGGGACGGCCGGCTTCTGCCACGTGCGAACCGGCGGCAACGCACGATCGGGCACGTCGTCGACCTGATGATGCAGCCAGCTGAACCATGCCGGCGGCACGCGGCTGGCGTCGGTCGCGCCCTGATAGATTACCCAGCGGCGCGGGTTGCCGGCGGTGTCCTTGCCGCCTTCGTAATAGACGTTGCCGAGCGCGTCCTCGCCCTTCTTCGCCATGCTGCGCAAGCCGAATTTGGTGCCGAGGGTGGCGCCGTTCCACCACGTGAAAGTCGATGCGAGAAAGCCCATAGGCGGCGCTTAACCCGAGTGGCGATGGGCTTCAACCTTGATGATGGGAATGGAGGCCACGCGAGCCGTCAGGATTGATCCTCACCTGCAAGGAAGGGCGGCTGGCGGGGGCGGACGAAGGATATTGCTTCTCGACAGCGCGCGCGCCCTCGGCCGGCCCAGGCGTTCGGGTTATTATCACCCACCCGCACTAGTTTCGACACTCCAGAAGTCCGTCACCCCACCGAAAGCCGGGGTATCCAGTTGGCGAGCGCAGCGGCCCGGAATTGGGAGATCCCAGCTTTCGCTGGGATGACGGATATTGGAGGGGGCATTGCTCTCCCAGTTCAACGCATCGGGCGTCGGACGAAGCCGATCAGCCCAGTCTGGCGCAATCGTCGGAGTCTTCCCGAAGCGAGAGACTTCTCCCGTCTCTCTAAAAGCGTCAAGAAGCTCCGACGTTCGTAACCGGGTTTAGCCCTGGTCGTCATCTCCGCGGAGGCAGGGCCCATAAACCTGATCGCCGGGAATCGATCGCATGCCTGGCCTTTATCGATTTCCGCCTTCGCCGAGGACGACGACGCCTGGCCGGACGCGCATGACCACCTGATCGTGAGCGCCGCTTACCTCGTCCCCTTGTCCCAGGTCACCAGATCGCCCTCGGCGATGCCCAGTTCCGCCGATCGGCCGCCCCTCAATTCCAGCACCGCCCCTACCGGTTCTCCCGAGGGGATCGGCACTTCCGAAAACGGCACCGTATTTTCGGCAATCCGCGCGATCGTCCCGTCCGCACGGATGTAGATGATATCCAGCGAACTTGGCGTATTCTTCATCCAGAAGTTCGCGTCGGCCGGACCGCCGCCGGTCGCCGGATGTGGCCAGAACAGCATCCCGCCGTCCGGCTTCAGGTCGGTGCGGTACATCAGTCCCCGCGCCTGCTCGTCCGCAGTCTTCGCACTCTCTACGGAAAAGGCGTGCGTCCCGTTCGCGCTCTTGATCATCAGCGGCAGGGTGGCAACCCCGATCACGTCCGACTTAACGTCGCGCTGCATGTACGCGACACCGCCGGCGCCGGCGCCCAGTGCCAGAACCCCGGCCAACACGGCCTTCGCAACGAACGTCATCCAGGATCCTTTTCGACCGCAACGGCCAGCGGCCCCTTGCGCCCATCGACAACGCGCGCGCGCAACGGCTGATCCGGTTCAACCGATTCAATTCCTGCCCGGCGCAGCGTTTCCATGTGCACGAAGATGTCGCTGCCATCGACCGCTCGTACCAGGAAACCATAGCCTTTCAAACGGTTGAACCATTTGACCGAGGCGGCCTCGAACGGTCCGGCGGCGTCGATCATCGCGATCGGATCGACCCGATCGGACGAGGACACGGGACGAACCACCTCCTCCACCGCGTTGCTGAGATCGATCGATACGATCTCCCGGGCCTGAAAACCGCGACCGCGTTGCACCGACAGGGTCTCGACCCGAGCGCCTTCGGGCAGGCTTCGACGACCATGCGGCTGCAGAACTGAAAAATGGACGAGGATATCACCAACACTGTCGTCATCCGCGACGGCGAAACCAAATCCCCGCGTGACGTCAAACCACTTGATGACGCCGCTTATCGCACGCGCCTCGGCGGCGGCGGCACCGTCCAACGTCGTCGATCCGGCCTCGACCGGCATGTCAGCACCCTGCTGCGTGTCGTTACGCATTGTTACACCCCTGGACGCCTTGCTAGCACGCTTCATCGCAGCCGCAATGAATCCGTTGTGCTCGCTAGCCGAAATCTATCATTTCGGGGTTCTCGGACGGCGGTGCAGCAACAATTTTGCGTGCCAGATCAAACCGGTGTCCTGCGCGCAACATCGCGGAAAGCTGCTTCTCCTGCAGCTTCCTATCGACATCGCCGTTTCCGTAAGGGCCGATTCGCTTGCGGCGCGCGAACGCCAGTGCAGCTTCGACCCCGCGATCTGCAATGGCAGGCGCAACCGATTCGGCGTCGCCGTCATCGATTCCCGCCTCCCGGAACGCGCCTGCGACGCGTCGTGCGCCAAGCCCGCGCCGCTGCATCGCAGCAGCACGTTGTTCGGCGAAGGCGCGGTCGTCGACATACCCCAAATCGGCCATGCGCTGCGCCAGTTCGCCGGGGTTGGCGGCCGTGGCGTCATCACGCTCGTCCCACCCTCGCTCCCTGATCTTGCGCGTCAGGTAATCGGTCAATCGCCCCCGTGTCGTTGCGAAGCGTTCGACATAGCGAAGCGCCAGCCGCTCCAGCGCCGCGGGATCGAGTGGTTTCGGCGGCGCACGCTCGGTTCGCGGCCCCTTCGCACCGTACTTGCCGCGGTTTTGGCCGCGCTGATCCCCGCGGCCGGTGACGTGCTGAACTGCGCGATCGGGGTCGTCGTCGTCGGACATGCCATCATTGTGCCACACTGACACCCGAAGTTGAACGGCTAGACTTGAGATTAGGTGTGCTGCGCTCGGATGCACATGCCAGCCAGACGCATAGACGACGGGGACTGCGATGACGACCGAAACGGCCAACACGGACGGCAAGACCGCAGCGACGATCGTCGCGACGCCGACCGAAGACGCCCTGCCGCGTCGTTTCGCCGATTTCCGTACGTTGGGTGAGGCGCTCGATTATGCCGCATCGGGATCGCGCGGGCTCAACTTCCATGACGCTCGCGGCACGCTCGCCCAGCCTTATCCTTATAGCCAGTTGCGCACCGATGCGCGCGCGATGGCCGATCGCCTGATTGCCGCCGGTGTGGGTCCTGCGGACCGGATCGCGTTGGTCGCCGAGACCGGCCCCGAATTCGCCGCACTGTTCTTCGGCGTCGTCTACGCTGGCGCATGGCCGGTGCCATTGCCGTTGCCGACCTCGTTCGGTGGCCGCGATTCCTACATCGAACAGCTCCGCGTCCAGCTTTCGAGTTGCGATCCGAAGATGCTGATCTTCCCGCCTGAACTCGCGCAGATGGCCGGCGAAGCTGCACGCCTGTCCGGTACGCTCGGCATCGACTGGTCCGAGTTCGCCACCAAGGACGCGCCCGTCGCCACGCTGCCCGAGGCGAAGCCCGACGACATCGCCTATCTGCAATATTCGAGCGGCTCGACGCGCTTCCCGCACGGCGTGATCATCACGCACGAGGCGCTGCTGAACAATCTCGCCGCGCACAGCCACGGCATGGAAGTCTGCGACACCGATCGCTGCGTCTCGTGGCTGCCCTGGTATCATGACATGGGGCTGGTAGGCTGCTTCCTGTCGCCGATCGCCAACCAGGTCTCGACCGATTACCTCAAGACCGAGGATTTCGCGCGCCGTCCGCTCGCGTGGCTTGATCTCATCAGCCGAAACGCAGGCACCACGCTCAGCTACTCACCGACCTTCGGCTACGATATCTGCGCACGCCGCATGTCGTCGCAGACCAAGGCCAGCGACCGCTTCGACCTGTCGCGCTGGCGCGTTGCGGGCAATGGCGCCGACATGATCCGCCCCGACGTGATGCAGTCGTTCGTCGATGCGTTCGCCGATGCCGGCTTCAAGGCGACCGCGTTCCTCCCCAGCTACGGCCTCGCCGAGGCGACGCTCGCCGTGTCGCTGATGCCGCCAGGTGAAGGCATTCGCGTCGAACTGGTTGAGGAAACCCAGCTCTCGGGCGGCTCGCGCGGCGGTGACCGTCCGCAGCGCTACCGGGCGATCGTGAATTGCGGCAAGCCGGTCCGCGACATGCGTATCGAGATTCGCGAAGAGGACGGCACGCCGCTTCCCGAGCGCGCGATCGGGAAAGTCTGGTGCAGCGGCAAGTCGGTGATGGTCGGCTATTTTCGCGACGACGCCGCCACCGAGGCGTGCATGGCGGACGGTTGGCTCGATACCGGCGACATGGGTTATATGTCGGATGGCTACATCTACATCGTCGGCCGCGCCAAGGACATGATCATCGTCAACGGCAAGAACCACTGGCCGCAGGATATCGAATGGGCGGTGGAACAGCTTCCCGGCTTCAAGGCCGGCGACATCGCCGCGTTCGCAATCACCACGCCCGGCGGCGAGGAGACGCCCGCGGTGCTGGTCCAGTGCCGCAGCTCGGACGAGGGCGAACGCCTGCGCCTGCGCGACGAGATCCGCGAGCGCGTACGCTCGGTGACCGGCATGAACTGCGTCATCGAACTGATTCCGCCACGCACGCTGCCCCGCACCTCATCGGGCAAACTGAGTCGTGCAAAGGCGCGCAACCTGTACCTCAGCGGCGACATCAAACCCTACGATATCGCCGCCTGACCGTTATTCGTACCGCCGACGGTAAAAAAGTTTCTCCGACAAACGCTGCAATGTCCGGCGCTTAGATTCCTGTAGCTCGGTTATTACGTCCAAGCCCGGGCAGTGCGAACGATCTGCTAACCAAACCGGTCTATGGCCGGTCGCGTGAGCAGCAAGATGCCCTCCCCGTCACCGCGCGTGACCGTCGATCTGCCGACCCTGCTCGGGTTGCGCGGTGGCGAAACGGATCATGTCGAATGGAGCCGTATTCGCGCGGCGCAACTGTTCGCCGGGCGCAGGATGGCCTTGTTCCTGCTGGCGACCAACGTCTTCGCGGCGCTTGCCACGGCGTTCCTGATCGAAGGCACCGTGCCTTCCTGGCAGATCGCGACCTGGTCGGTATCGCTCGTCGCCGTCGCGGTAGCCGTCGCGTTTCGCCGACTGGCGGCGCATCACCGCGGTGACAGCCATGCCAGCGTCGGCGACGTTCGCAACACCGGTTGGGAGGGGTTGGCGCTCGGACTCGCCTGGTCCGTCGTGCCGGTGTTGTTCTGTACGCATGTGCCGTCGGGAACGACCGCCGGCCTGGGCATCACGCTTACGGTGCTGATGACGGCCGCGGCGTTCGCAATGGCGCCGCTCGCGCTCGCGACGTTGATATTCCTGGGATATCTCGGGGCGGCGATGATCATCCAGCTGGCGATGGCGGGCACGGTTGCCGCTGCCGTTGGCATTCTCGGTTTTACGCTCACACTCATGGTGGTTTGTATCAGCCGGGCGCGCGCTTTGGTCCTGATTCGCGCGGGCGAGATCACGCTTAACGAACGCGATGAGACCGTGAGCCTGTTGCTGAGGGAGTTCGAGGAAACCGGCGCCGACTGGCTTTGGGAAACCGACGCCGCACGCCGGATCGTCCGACCGTCGCCACGATTTGCGTTCGCATGCGGCCACGATCTGGCGACCCTCGACGGGATGCCGTTCTTTCAGCTGCTCGCCGGGCCGACATGGGAAACCGGTAACTTCAGGCCGGAACTGCGCATGCTCGCGGAAAGAATGAAGAAGCGCGAAAGTTTCCGGGATCTGCGCCTGCTGGTTCATATCGAAGGCGAAGATCGCTGGTGGGAAATCGCCGCTTCGCCACGGTTCGGCGATGCCGGCGAATTTTGCGGTTTTCGTGGTGTCGGCTCCGACGTAACCGAACAACACGCCTCCGCCGACAAGATCAATCGGATGGCGCGTTTCGATACGCTGACCGGGCTGCCCAATCGCCTTCTGATCAACGAGACCCTCGTGACGACGATGGCCGAAAAGGACCATTGGGGCGGCCGTTATGCATTCATGATGCTCGACCTCGATCGCTTCAAGGCGGTCAACGATACGCTCGGGCATCCGATCGGCGACCGCCTGCTCGGTCGCGTCTCCGAACGCCTCAACCAATTGATGGGCGACGACCACCTTTGCGGCCGGCTCGGCGGTGACGAGTTCGCGGTCATCGTCCGCGACGCGAGCGATCTCGGCGGGGTGGAACTGCTCGCCCAACGCATCATCGAATCGCTGTCGCATCCGTATGAACTCGACGCCCATACGCTGTATATCGGGGTCAGCATTGGCATTGCGATCGGTCCGCGCGACGGCCGCACCGCGGAAATGCTCGTGCGCTCCGCCGATCTGGCGCTCTACCGTGCGAAGGATGCGGGGCGCGGCGTGTTCCGCAGCTACGAGCCCGAACTACACGTGAAGGCAGAAGAGCGCCGCGTCCTGGAAATGGCGCTTCGCACCGCTGTCGAGAACGGCGAAATGCACCTCGAATATCAGCCTGTCGTCAACGCCGACACGGCCGCGCTGTCGGGGTTCGAGGCGCTGCTGCGGTGGAACAGTCCACAGTTCGGCATGGTCTCACCGGTAAAATTCATTCCTCTCGCCGAGGAAACCCGGCTGATCGGTCCGATTGGTGCCTGGGTTCTGCGCACCGCGTGCGAGGAGGCGGCGCGCTGGCCTTCCACCATCCGCGTTGCGGTGAACGTTTCGCCCGACCAGTTACAAAATCCCAATTTCGTCACGACCGTCACATCGGCGCTGGCCAATACGGGTCTGTCGGCGGAGCGCCTCGAACTCGAGGTCACAGAAAGCGTGTTCATGCACGAGGGCCTCGGTGCAACCAAGGTCCTGGACCGCATTCTGGACCTCGGCGTGCGCCTCAGCCTCGACGATTTCGGCACGGGGTATTCGTCGCTCGGGTATCTCAGTCGCACGCGATTCTCGTCGATCAAGATCGATCGCAGCTTTGTTCGCGACGCTGCCAAGGGACGTCGCGAGGCTGTGGCGATCGTCCACGCGGTGATCGCGCTGGCAAAAAGCCTCGACATCACCACGACGGCGGAGGGTGTCGAGACCGAGGTCGAACATCGCATGGTCCAGGAGTTCGGTTGCACCAAGGTTCAAGGCTTCTACTTTGGCCGCCCGTTACCGGCGGGAGAAGCGCGCGCTCTGGCCAACCGCGGGTGGAAAGCTTCTGCCGCGGCGTGACGCCGGTTTAGAATATTCGCCTACGCCGCCCGCCTCCGTGCCGCAGCCAAAACTAGCGTCGGCGCTCGCGGCCGGCGAAACTGGACAAGCTTTCCGCGCCGCTTGCCGACAGCGCAGATACCCCGACGAAATTATCGTCCACGGGCACCTGCGCCAGGAGGGTCTGGGTTCCCGTGACGTCACGGGATTCGGTCCAGTTCTGTTCGTCGTTGCGTCGCCAGCGTACCCGGTAGCCCGCCGCCCCGGGAACCGCAGTCCATTTGACGAGCGTATCGCGCGACAGCGCGCCGGCGATCGAAACGTCTTCGGGTGCGGCCGGCGCACCTGCGATCCGCGCTAAGGTCGCGACGTTGATCGCCGTCACCTTTGCCAGATACGGGAAATCCATGCCTTCGATCGTGTCGCCGTACACGACTCCCTGCTCGGTACGCAGGTCCTGATGCTGGCGATCCCAGTTCTCTGCCGCCACCGAGAATCGTACTGCCGGATAGCCGAGCTTCAGGAACGGTTCGTGATCGCCGCCGCGGCCAAACCTGTCCGGCCGGCGATCGATCATGACGTTAAGTCCGCCGGGAATGGTTCCGGCAATCCCATCGATCGCCTTGGCCAGCGCGCGACTGGGACCATCGTCCTCGCCGCCCTCGGCTCGGCGCCCCTGCTGGGCAACCAGATCCTCCGAAGCGCGGATCCCTTCCGAGAACACGCGCACCTTGTCAGCGACGCGCACCCCGCCCTGCCCGATGGTATTGCCGACGATATCGTTATTGAGCATCGCCGACACCTGCCAACCACGCGCCTTGACCGTGTCCGCAAGCAGTTCGGCTCCCCATAGGCCCTGCTCCTCGCCGGAGAACACCGCGTAGATGATCGTCGCGTCGAACTGCCGTTGCGACAGCAACCTAGCGGCTTCCAGCACCAACGCTACGCCAGATGCGTTGTCGTTCGCGCCGGGGGCATCGGAGGTGGCGTTCATCACGTCGGTAACCCGGCTGTCGATATGCGCACCGACGATGACAACACGGTTCGGATCACGTCCGTTCTGGATACCGAGAACGTCCTCCACCACCACTCCGGTCGGGGCACGCGGCCCTGTGAAGCGTCGCGAAATACGATCGACCGTGATGCACCCGCCGCACGTTGCAGCGATCTGCTGAAAACGGGTGGCTGCCCACGTCCGGGCGGCACCTATACCGTGTTTCGGATCGGTCGTGACGGACGCAGTGTGGCGCGTGCCGAAGCCGACCATCGTCGTCACATCCGCCTTTAACCGCGTCGGTGAGGGACCTGGAAACGGGGCGGCAGCGGCCAGAAGCAGCGGGACAGCAAATATGGGCATAGGTCGATCGTGCCTCGATCCGGCGTTCGGCTCAAGGGGGTACAACGATCATGGTTAATCGCGCCGGCGAAACCCCTTGGCCTGCCAGTTTATCTGGCAGGCAAATCATTTAAGCAAAATAGATGATCTATGTTTGGGAATTTAGTACACAATTGATAAGATACATTCGGGCGGAAGGACGTTAGATGATTATTGGCCATTCTATTTCTGACGCCACGGGCGTAATTCAATCGATCGATGAAACTGTCGCGACGGTGCTGCAACGCACGCGGAAAGAGCTGATAGGGCTCTCGTATCTCGCCATAACGCACCCTGACGATGCTGCTCGGAGTCTTTCCCATATTGCTGCGTTGCGACCGAACGGCAACTCGGCACGCATCACGAAACGCTACATCGGCGGCCAAGGAGCGATCATCACTCTCGAGGTGCAGGTGTCGCGAGTCGGTAATAGCGAGACGGGCTATCTCGTCGGCACGCTCTCCACCGTCCCCATCATGAGCGATCTCATCGATCTGGACGACATGCCGCATCGCATGTGGCAGCGCGCCAAGGACCTCCTCCGCGTCATGCGTGCACGTGACGACGTCTTGGGTACGGACTTGTTCGCAGACCATGCCTGGGCCACGCTGCTGATCGTCTACGTCGCCGAAGCAGAAAGCCGGATTGCAAGTGTCGAGATGGTTGCCGACACGTTGCGCCTGTCGCGTTCCACACTGAACCGCTGGATACGCGTCCTGCAGTGCAAGTCGCTGGTCGAGCCACTCGATCCGGATCGCGATGCGCTTCAACTGACGCAAAGTGGAATCGCCAGCATCGAGCGCCTGCTCGCAAACCAACCGGCGATGGAAATAAGCTAAACGAGCACTCAGCTGAGCCGATCGATGGCCTCGCGGGTCAGCGAACCGGGAATGATCATCACCGGCACCGGTAAGGCGCCTGCATCGGTCCCGGCGAAATGCGCGATCAGTTCGCCCGGCGCGCCACTTGCCGCCGCACCCAGCACCAGCGCTGCAATATCGGAATTGGCTTCGATCATCTCGCGAATGATCTTGGCAGCTTCGCCTTCGCGCACCGTGATCGACGGACGCAGGCCGGACTCAGTCAGCAAAGTACCTGCCGCGCCAGCGACCAGACCTTCGGCATGCAGACGCGCCTCCTCCTCGATCGTTGCCTGGACGCCGCCGAACGCGATAAATTCCTGCGGCGGAATAACCGTCAGGATCTCGACGCCGCCACCGGTCTTCACCGCGCGCCGCGCAGCAAACCGAAGCGCGATCCCGGCTTCCGGACTATCGTCGATCACTACCAGATAGATACGCATGTTCGCCCCCGTTATCGCCCGTAGGTGGCCCGATGCCGAGCGCGACGCAAGACCAGGGTTTCACCGGCGGTTTCAGGTCCGCTCTCGACCGCAAGGGTTGACCCGAGCCGACGAGGGCGCGAGTAGGCATGCCGTTACGTCACGCCCTGGGGAAATCCATGTCGATCGAGATCAAGATGCCTGCGCTGTCCCCGACCATGGAGGAGGGTACCCTCGCCAAATGGTTGATCAAGGAGGGCGACGTCGTGAAATCCGGCGACCTGATGGCCGAGATCGAGACCGACAAGGCGACGATGGAATTCGAAGCCGTCGACGAAGGCACCGTGGTCAAGATCCTCGTCGCCGAGGGTGCCGACAACGTGAAGGTCGGCACCGTCATCGCGATCATCGCGGAAGAGGGCGAGGATGCGTCTTCGGTCTCGTCGGCGCCTGCGAAGAGCGAGACGCCTGAGCCTGCCGCGAAGGAATCGGAAGCCAAGCCCGATCCGACGGACCCGAACAAGACCGGGACCGAGGCCAAGCCGGTCGAGCGGACCGAAGCGTCGGCCGAAGACCATGGTCGTCCCGACGACGCTGGTGCGGCAAAGCCTGCCGCCAGCGGTGACCGCGTGAAGGCGAGCCCGCTTGCACGCCGCCTTGCCGCCGACAAGGGTATCGATCTCGGCACCGTCGCTGGTTCCGGTCCCAAGGGTCGGATCGTGAAGGCTGACGTCGAGGGCGCAAAGCCGAGCGCCGCCCCCGCTGCTGCAAAGACCGAAGCTGCTGCGCCGAGCGCGTCCGCTGCACCGGCGCCAATCGCAAAGCCTGCGACCGTGCCCGACATCCCGCAAGAGGCGACCAAGCTCAGCAACGTTCGCAAGACGATCGCGCGTCGCCTGACCGAGTCGAAGCAGACCGTCCCGCACATCTACCTGACCGTGAACATTCGTCTCGACGCTCTGCTCAAGCTGCGCGGCGATCTGAACAAGAGCCTGGAATCGCGCGGCGTGAAGCTGTCGGTCAACGACCTGCTGATCAAGGCGCAGGCCGTCGCGCTCATGCAGGTGCCAACCTGCAATGTGATGTTCACGCCCGACCAGCTGATCACCTTCCAACGCGCCGACATCTCGGTCGCGGTCAGCACGCCGTCGGGGCTGATCACGCCGATCATCGTCGGCGCGGACACCGCATCGCTGTCGTCGATTTCGACGCAGATGAAGGATCTTGCCGGCCGCGCCCGCGACGGCAAGTTGAAGCCCGAGGAATATCAGGGCGGCACGGCCTCGATCAGCAACATGGGCATGTTCGGCATCACGCAGTTCGATGCTGTCATCAATCCTCCGCAGGCGATGATTCTCGCGGTCGGCGCGGGCGAGAAGCGTCCGTACGTCGTCGGCGACGAACTGACGGTAGCGACCGTGATGTCGGCGACCGGCAGCTTCGATCACCGTGCGATCGACGGTGCCGACGGCGCGCAGTTCATGAAGGCGTTCAAGCATCTGGTCGAGAACCCGCTGGGCATGCTCGCCTGAGATGGGCCTGATATCGTCGTCCAGATCCCCGCTGCGAGGAGTGTCGGGCACCACCGTCGAGATCCTGCATATCCTTGCAGGGCTTGCGGCGGCGGTGGCGATGACCTGGGCGGCGGCATGGTCCTATCCGCTGGCGTGGGGCGTGATCTGGTGGTGCGGCGCCGCGGCCATGGTCGCGACGGTGGCGATGGGCATTCGCCCGCTCCGGCACGCCCGGCGCCGTGAACTGCAGACACGCGGCGGAAATCTGGAGACTAAAGCTTGACCGACCTGCCGCCCGAAAAGGCCCCTACGATCCGCGTCACCGCGATGCCCGCCGATGCAAACCCGTATGGCGACATCTTCGGCGGCTGGCTGATGGGCCAGATGGATCTCGCCGCCGGCTCGGTTGCATCGCGTCGCAGCGGCGGTCGGGCCGTCACGATCGCGGCGGACGCGATGAAGTTTCACATGCCGGTCGTCGTCGGTGACGAGGTCTCGGTCTACGCCGACCTGATCGCAGTCGGCCGTACCTCGATGACGATCGAGGTCGAGGCTTGGCGCCGCGCGCGTCACAGCAACGACAGCTGCAAAGTGACCCAGGCGCGCTTCATATTCGTGGCGGTCGGCGACGACCGCAAACCGCGGCCCGTGCCGCCCGAACACAACTGATTTTCAAAGGACTTCCACGTGGCTGATACTTTCGACCTCGTCATCCTCGGTTCCGGCCCCGGCGGCTACGTCGCCGCGATCCGTGCGTCGCAACTCGGCCTGAAGGTCGCGATCGTCGAGCGCGAGCGCTTGGGCGGCATCTGCCTCAACTGGGGCTGCATCCCGACCAAGGCCCTGCTGCGCACGTCCGAAATCTACCATTACATGCAGAACGCCGAGAGCTACGGCCTCAAGGCGGACAATGTCGGTTTCGATCTCGCCAAGATCGTCGACCGTTCGCGCAAAGTCGCTGGGCAGCTGAACGCAGGCGTGAAGGGCCTGATGAAAAAGAACAAGGTGACGGTCGTCGAAGGCGTCGGCACCGTGACCGGGAAGGGCAAGCTGTCGGTCAAGCAGGGCGACAAGACCGTCGAGCTCGAAGCCAAGAACATCATCGTGGCGACCGGCGCGCGCGCGCGCGACCTGCCTTTTGCGAAGGCTGACGGTAAGCGGATCTGGACCTACCGCCACGCGATGGTCCCGACCGAGATGCCGACCAAGCTGCTCGTTATCGGCTCGGGCGCGATCGGCGTCGAGTTCGCCAGCTTCTACAACGACATGGGCGCCGACGTGACGATCGTCGAGATGCTTCCGCGGATCCTTCCCGTCGAGGACGAGGAGGTCTCCGCGTTCATGGACAAGGCGCTGACCAAGCAGGGCATCAAGCTGCTGACCCAGACCGGTCTGGAAGGTCTCGCACCCTCCGCGAACGGCGTCACGGCCAAAATCAAGGCGAAGGACGGCAAGGTTTCTGAAGAGACCTTCAGCCACGCGATCATCGCGATCGGCATCGTGCCGAACACCGAGAATATCGGGCTGGAGGCTTTGGGTGTCGAGACCGACCGCGGGCACATCAAGACCGACGGATACGGCCGCACCAACGTCGACGGCATCTGGGCGATCGGCGACGTCACCGGCGCGCCGTGGCTCGCGCACAAGGCAAGCCATGAGGGCATCATCGCGGTCGAGAAGATCGCCGGTGGATCGCCGCACCAGATGGACAAGGCCAACATCCCCGGCTGCACCTACTCGCGCCCGCAGGTGGCGTCGGTCGGCATGACCGAAGCGAAGGCAAAGGAAGCCGGTTACGAGCTGAAGGTCGGCAAGTTCCCTTTCATCGGCAACGGCAAGGCGATCGCGTTGGGTGAGGCCGAGGGTTTCGTGAAGACCGTGTTCGACGCCAAGACCGGCGAACTGCTCGGCGCGCACATGGTCGGCGCGGAAGTGACCGAGCTGATTCAGGGCTATGTCGTTGCGCGCCAGCTCGAGACGACCGAAGCCGAACTGATGGAGACGGTGTTCGCACACCCGACTCTGTCCGAGATGATGCACGAGAGCGTCCTCGCCGCTTACGGCCGGGCGATCCATTACTGAGGCCAGGCAGCCCCCGGGGCGGGCGGCGCATGCAAATGCGCCGCCGGCAAGGACGTGCCTGACGCCGAACCGTTGGCGTGACGTATCCCGGCAATGGTCGGTCACAGACGGAACCACCGCCGTCAGCGGTCCACAAATAGTATTTTGCGGCCGCTTCTTTGCAGAACGACAAGCAAGGACGGGCGCCGCCGATGTCGCATACGTGACGGGCCTTTACAGCCTTATCCGTGCCCTGAACCGCACGCCGTGCGATGTCCACGATCGACGCCTGACATGAACCGCGCCACACCTCGTGCGGTCATGGCCATCGCAGCAGCGCTGTTCACCGCCTCGCTCGCGCTCTTCTGGCCGGGCATCGCGATGTACGACACCGTCGCGCAATATGGCCAGGTTCTGTCGGGCAGGTACGACGACTGGCACCCCCCGGCGATGGCCCGCGTCTGGGCGATACTTTCCCCGCTCGGTCCCGGCGCGACGCCGATGCTGGTTCTGCAACTCGCCACCTATTGGCTCGGCCTTGGCCTGATCGCGGGCGTTCTCGCTCGTACCGGACGCAAGCGTAGCGCGGTTGCAATCCTCGCCATCGGCGCGTTACCACCTTTCCTCGGCTGGCAAGGCGTCGTGCTCAAGGACGCGCAACTCGTCGGGGCGTTGCTCGCTGCACTCGGCATCGTCTGTTGGTGGCGCCTCGCGACCCGCCCCCTGCCCAGCGCGACCTTGCTTCCGATATCGCTGCTGCTTGCCTACGCGGTGCTCGTCCGCGCGAACGCCGTCTTCATCGTCGTGCCGCTGGTCGTGACACTAGTGCCCCGCCCCGCCCATCCGTTCGCCAAGCTTGTCACCGGACTCGTCGCGATCCTTGTCGTATTGGGCGTCGCGCCGGTCGTGAACCACCAATTGCTCCACGCCCAACGCAGCGGTGTCGAGGCGACCCAGGCGCTCTACGATCTTGCGGGCATCGCTGCCCGTGCGCCCGCCGGCGACACCACCGGCCTGACGCAGAGCGAATCTGCAGCCGTCATCGGCCGTCATTGCGCAAAACCGTTCTTTTGGGATCCGCTCGGCGACGACACGCATTGCGGAACGACGATGGCGCGCCTGAGATCGCTGCCGATTGCCACGCTGTACGTCACGCTTGCGACCGCGGCGCTGCACCACCCGATCGCCTACGCGACCCACCGCCTTGACCATCTGAACTCGACCGATCGCTGGCTAGTCCCGTTCCGCTGGCCGAGCGCCGCGCCGCCCACCGCGTCCGAGCCCAACACGATCGGCCTCGCCAACCCGAGCGCAACCGCGCGCGCCTGGGAACGTCTTACCGCTTCAATCGTCGAGACGCCGCTCGGCTGGCCGATCGCCTGGATCGTCGTCGCGATCACCGCGCTGACCGCAAGCATTTCGCGCTCGCACGATCCGAGCGGCCGCATCGCCACCGCGCTGCTGGTTTCCGCGCTGGCGTTGGAGATCAGTTTTGCGGTTCTCAGCATTGCCTCGGACCTGCGCTATCATCTGTGGCCGATGATCGCGACCGCAGTGGCCACGGTGCTGCTTGCGGACCGCGCCCCGCCGCGGCGAACGTTGGTCGTCGGCGCGTCGGCTCTGCTCCTCGTGATCTTGAGCGGTGTAGCGGCGCGGATTGCCCTGCCCCTACCGCCGCAAACCTACGCCGGCATGCTCCGCTGAAGCGCCCCTACCGCCGCCGCCCGACCTTCCGCCGGGGATACGGCGAGGTGTTGTAATATTCGGTGGTCGTTGTCGTGGTCGTCACGGGCACGGACTGGACGATCACCGTCGTCGAGCCGGCCCGGTATGGGCCGCCGCTTGCCGTCGTGACGGTCGTCATACCATCGGGAGAGACCCACGTGCCGCCGGGCGCCACCGTGTAACTGCGTGGCTGCCGATCATCGCCACCATAGGGCTGCGCTGCATAGTCGCCGGCGTAAGCGGACGATGGCGCATAGTCCGCGTCGTAGGCCGGTCGCGGATAGCCCGCACCGTATCTCGCCGCTGGCGGCGGCACACGGCGGCCGCGGTCCTCGTGTTTGTCGATCGCATAGCCAGCCGCCGCGCCGATGCCCGCGCCGATCAGCGTGCCGCCGACGCGGTTACCACGACCGGCGACGATGTTACCGGCCGCGCCTCCAGCGACAACACCGATCGCTGCGCCGCCGAGGCCATTGTCATCCCGCGGCGGGCCACGATCCACGTAGCCACGCTCGCCCGATCCGCCATCGACCGAATCTTCGGCCGCATAAGCGCGCGGATTGATCGGCGCGTAGGCGCCGGAGTCATAACGGTCCCAGTCAATGCCGCTCGCGGTGTCGTAGACCGATCCGCGCGGGTCGATCAGCACCGCGTCGTCGTAATACCGCGCCCAGTTATACCCCTGCGGCGGTTGCGGGAGACCATAATTCGACCAGTCGCCGACGTAGAAACGGGGCGCGCTCCAATAGCCCGGTACGGCCCAGCCGCGGTGCGGAGCACGATACCCGGCCCAACCGCCTGGCGCGTTCGCACCAGCCCACCAGCGGCCGCCGATCTTGCTGCCCCAACGCTGTGCGCGGTGACCGCCCGCCACTTGCGATCCAGCCTGTTGCGATCCAGCCGGTTGCGAAGACGTGTGAACGACGGGCAGACGATCCGCGATCGGACCGGGGCGCCGGGGGTTTGCCATCGGTGCCTGCATCACCGCGCTAGGGACGCCGTAGCTTGCACCGGGGCGCTGTTGCGCGTCCGCTGAGCCGCCGCCTGCCAACGCTAGTCCTGCGCTCGCGATTAAAATGCCTCGCATGTCCATCTCCCCGGTTTCGCCACCCAATCCGGCGCCAACGCTGGATGTCTTAACGAGTTGCTTACCAAATCTGCGGGGGAGTCTCCAGCGGCCGTGCCGTCCCGAAATGGATCGGGTGTTAAAGCCTGGCGCCGAGCAACGCCGCCAGCGCCTCGCACCCCGCCGCATCCTCGGCATCGAACCGCGCAGCCTCCGGGCTGTCCAAATCCAGCACCGCGATCAGCTTGCCACCCCTCGTCACCGGCACGACCAGTTCGGATCGGCTCGCGGCATCGCAGGCGATGTGGCCGGGGAACGCATGCACATCCTCGACCAGTTGCGTCTTTAGCGTCGCCGCAGCGGCCCCGCAAACGCCCTTGCCGACCGGGATGCGGATGCAGGCGACCTTGCCCTGGAAAGGCCCGAGCACGAGTTCGCCTTCGACGAGGCGATAGAAGCCCGCCCAATTGAGGTCGGGGAGGTATTCCCACACCAGCGCGGCGGCGTTGGCCATGTTGGCGATCGGATCGGTCTCGTCCGTCGTTAGCGCGTCGAGTGCGGCGAACAGGTCGCGGTAGAGATCGGCCTTGGTGCCGGCGGAGATATCGAACTGGTACATGCTGTCTTCCTTGGTCGGCGGGGCGAGGTCGAGCAACATCGAAGACTCACTACCACCCGCCACTTCCCGTCACCCCAGCGAAAGCTGGGGTCCCCATGTTGGCGGCGCTGTCCGTTCCTCAAGGATACCCCAGCTTTCGCTGGGGTGAAGGGGCGGAGGGATGGCACCTGATCATGAATCGCTCAGTCGTCGCGGACCTTGCCCCGCCCCGCCTTCACCCCACTGCGCACCTTCTTCGTATCGACCCGCCGCGCTTTAGCCGCCTTGGACGGCTTGGTCGCGCGGCGTGCCTTGGGGATGATCGTCGCTTCCTTGATCAGCGCGACGAGTCGCTCGCGGACCTCCTGGCGGTTTAGCAACTGCGACCGCGATCCCTCGCTGCGCAATACCAGTACGCCGTCGCGGGTCAGTCGCGATCCGGCCAGTACGGCGATGCGGTTCTTCACCGCCAGCGGCAGGCCCGGCGATAGGCCGACGTCGAAGCGCAGGATGACCGCGCTGTCGGTGGTGTTGACGTGCTGACCGCCGGGACCGCCCGAACGCGTCGTGCTCTCGATCAGCTCGCTGTCATCGATCGAGATCGATCGGGTGATCGGGATCGCGACCATCGGCCCTGCCCTCGAACCGATCAGTCGTCGGTAGAGTCGGGCGTCGCTGCGTCGGCAACAGGACCAGCATCAGCGACCGAGGTCGCCTCGTCGGCGAACCCAGCCTTGGCAAACCGCTCCGGCAGCGGCGCTTCGGCGAGCACGTCGGGCTTGCCGGCGCGCGGGACGATCAGACGTTGCGCGTGAAGCATCATGCCGAGCCCGTCTGCCTTGCCGTACACGCCGTCACCGACCACCGGTGCGCCGAGACCGCTTGCCGCGTGGACACGAATCTGATGCGTGCGGCCGGTCTCCGGCAGGAACTCGACCAGCGAGCGCCCGTCCTTGATCTCCAGCACGCGCCACTTGGTGCGCGACTTCTTACCCTCGGGGTCTTCGACCATCCGCCAGCCGGTCTCGGCAGTGCTCACCTTGCCGAGCGCCATCTCGATCAGGCCGGACGTGCCTTCGACCACGCCGTCGAGCAGCGCGACATAGCGCTTCGAGACGAGGCCCTGCTCGAACGCCTGCTGCAACCGGGCATGCGCCTTGGGATTGCGCGATAACAACAAGCAGCCGCTCGTGTCCCGGTCGAGCCGGTGCACCGCCTTTGGCCAGCGCTGAAAGCCGAACTTTAGGCTTTCGAGATGATTTTCGAGGCTCAGTGAGCCATCGCGGGGCGGATCGACCGGCAGCCCAGCGGGCTTGTCGATCACCAGGGCCTCGCCGTCGAGGAAGAGTACGCGTTCACCATGCATGCCGCCGCCCTTGCCATCATTAGCGCCTGCGTGCCAGAGCCAGCATCGATGTTGCACCGCACACTCGCTCTTGCGCTCCTCTTCGCCCCGACCGTCGCAGAGGCACAATTATGCGAAGGTCAAAGTGCGGCTATCGCGCCCGATGGTCGTGCGTTCGGGCATCTGCCGTATGGCGATGCACCCGAGACCGAGCTGGTAACGCTGCCGTCGGAGTATTCGGTGGGCAATCGGTGCGTGGTGCGGTCCGACATCCTGCCCGATCTGTTGCGGCTGTTCGCCGCGGCGCAGGGCGATCCTGCGGTCATGGGGCAGCTCCGCGCCTTGTCGTGCCAGCGGTCGATCGCTCGCCAGCGCAGTGTCTTCTGTCGCGGTGAAACGAGCAGTCCGGCCGATCGCGCGATCTCGGTCGCGCCGCCGGGGTATAGCGAGCATTCGACCGGCTACGCGCTCGACTTCGCGGTGCGTCCGGCGAACGGGTGCCCCGATGCCGAGGCGTGCATGGCTGCTACGCCTGCTGCGCGATGGCTGCGGTTGAACGCGCCGCGTTTCGGGTTCGAGCAGAGCTTTCCCGGCGGCAACAAGCAGAACGTGAAGTGGGAGCCGTGGCACTGGCGCTGGGTCGGGGCGAGCGAGAGTACGCCGGGAGCGGCGAGGGCTCGGTTCGTGTTTGCGCGGGCGCGGCGGGAGTATCCGGCGGATCCGGGCGTATTGCCGTTGGTGGTGAAGGTAACGGTGCAGCCGCCGGTGCCGGTGGCGCCGGTTGTGGTCGTGCCTTCGAAAAAGAAGCGGCGGTAGAAGAAAGACCGGTTTGATCGGGGCTACGTATCCAAGAGAGCAGTACCACCCCGGCGGAGGCCGGGGCCCAGTTGGGGAACGTTGCTGACGACGGGCAGCGCTTCGTTATTGCCACCTTTCCAACTGGGCCCCGGCCTCCGCCGGGGTGGTAGGTCTTTTGGGGAGGAGAACGGGAGCAACGATCCGACTGGCTGCCCCGCCACCACTCAATGCAGCACGAGCCCACCCGGGCGCACGACGCCGTCGCGCAACGCGTGGTCGTACAGCAGTTCCGTCTCCAACTTCACCTGATGCGACAGGCGATCGAGCATCGACTCCGCCTGCACCCCGAACGCGGCCCAGTCCTTCGGCGAAATCGTCGGCAGCCAGCGACCAATGAACGCCTTCCAGTCCGAGCGGAGGATATCGAGATCCTCTTCCATCATGGCGATGGTATCGGCCGAGCAATGCGCTTCCATCGCCACCACGGTGCGATCGATGACCTCGTCCTCGACGCCGAGGTGATCGGCGACGGTTACTGCCAGCTCGATCAGCTTGCGCGACGCGATCGCGCTCTGCGTCTTCGATTGTCGCGCCAGGCCGACGAGGTCGGCGCATTGTCCGGCGATCTTCTCGTGATCATCGATCAACCGAGTCCAGTTCGCGCGGTCTTGGTCGGATACTGTCCGCACTGCCATCCTATCGTTCATGACGCCGCTACTCTCCTGCAAATTGACGCCGGCCCTTTGACAGGACGCCGCGGCACCCCTATATCCGCATCTCACCACAGTATCCGGGAAATGACATGCCGTCGCGCAGCGTGTCGATCGTATTGGATACCGAGGTTTCATACGCTGAGAGCCGCCGCACCCGATGCGAGCGGCCTTTTGGCGTTAACGTGCGTCCCGCTTGGGGGTTCCCAAGCACGAAATTACGACTGATCCGTCAGTTTTTATAGGGCGAAATAAAACCTATGGCTTCCAAGGCGATCGAACACGGCACTGCAAAGCGCCGTATCCGCAAGGTTTTCGGCAACATCCACGAAGTTGTGCAGATGCCGAACCTGATCGAAGTCCAGCGCGAGAGCTACGAGCAGTTCCTGCGCTCCGACAAGTCGATCGGCCACGTCTCGGGTCTCGAGAAGACGCTGCGCAGCGTGTTCCCGATCCAGGATTTTGCCGGCACCGCCTATCTCGATTTCGACGATTACGTCCTTGAGCCGCCGAAGTTCGACGTCGAAGAATGCCGCCAGCGCGGCATCACCTACGCCGCGCCGATGCGTGTTACGCTGCGTCTGACCGCATTCGAGGTCGATCCTGATACGGAGGCCAAGTCGGTCATCGATATCAAGGAGCAGGACGTGTACATGGGCGACATGCCGCTCATGACCGAGAACGGCACGTTCTTCATCAACGGCACCGAGCGCGTCATCGTCAGCCAGATGCACCGTTCGCCGGGCGTGCTGTTCGATCACGATCGCGGCAAGACGCACGCATCGGGCAAGTATCTGTTCGCAGCGCGCGTGATCCCGTATCGCGGTTCGTGGCTCGATTTCGAGTTCGACGCGAAGGACATCGTTAACGTCCGCATCGATCGCAAGCGCAAGCTGCCCGTCACGGCGCTGCTCTACGCGCTCGGCATGACGTCGGAAGAGATCCTCAACTATTTCTACAACCGTGTGACGTTCGTCCGCGGCCAGGGTGGCTGGATCGTTCCGTTCCAGGTCGAGAACTGGCGTGGCCAGAAGCCGATGTTCGACATCGTCGATGCGAAGACCGGCGAAGTCGTGTTCCCGAACGGCCAGAAGATCAGCCCGCGCGCTGCGAACAAGGCGTTCAAGGACGGCCTCACCGACCTGCTGATCCCGACCGAAGAGATCTTCGGCCGCTATTCGGCATACGACCTGATCGACGAGTCGACCGGCCGCATCTACATCGAAGCCGGTGACGAAGTGACCGCCGAGAACCTCGAACTGCTCGACCAGGCAGGCATCGAGCGTCTCGACCTGCTCGACATCGATCACGTCGCAACGGGTCCGTGGATCCGCAACACGCTTAAGGTCGACAAGGCCGAAGAGCGCGAGCAGGCGCTGTCCGACATCTACCGCGTGATGCGTCCCGGCGAGCCGCCGACGCTGGAAACGGCAGAGTCGCTGTTCTCGGGTCTGTTCTTCGATCCCGATCGCTACGACCTCTCGGCCGTCGGCCGCGTGAAGCTCAACATGCGTCTCGACCTCGACGTCGAGGACACCGTGACGACGCTGCGCACCGAGGACATTCTCGAGGTCATCAAGACGCTCGTGAACCTCAAGGACGGCAAGGGCGAAATCGACGATATCGACAACCTCGGTAACCGTCGTGTCCGTTCGGTCGGCGAGCTGCTCGAGAACCAGTACCGCGTCGGCCTGCTCCGCATGGAGCGCGCCGTGAAGGAGCGCATGTCGTCGGTCGACGTCTCGACGGTCATGCCGAACGACCTGATCAACGCGAAGCCTGCGGTTGCCGCGGTCCGCGAATTCTTCGGCTCGTCGCAGCTGTCGCAGTTCATGGATCAGACCAACCCGCTGTCGGAAGTCACCCACAAGCGTCGCGTGTCGGCACTTGGACCAGGTGGTCTGACGCGTGAGCGCGCAGGCTTCGAAGTCCGCGACGTTCATCCGACCCACTATGGCCGCATCTGCCCGATCGAGACGCCGGAAGGCCCGAACATCGGTCTGATCAACTCGCTCGCGAGCTTCTCGCGGGTGAACAAGTATGGCTTCATCGAGACGCCGTACCGCAAGGTCGTCGACCACAAGGTTACCGACGACGTCGTGTACCTGTCGGCGATGGAAGAGGCCAAGCACACGATCGCGCAGGCCAACGCCGAGCTCGATTCGTCGAACGGCTTCGTCGAGGAACTGGTGTCGTCGCGTCAGGCTGGCGAATTCCTGATGGCGCTGCCCGACAACATTACGTTGATGGATGTCAGCCCCAAGCAGCTCGTCTCGGTCGCCGCCTCGCTCATTCCGTTCCTGGAAAACGATGACGCCAACCGCGCGCTGATGGGCTCGAACATGCAGCGTCAGGCCGTGCCGCTCGTCCAGGCCGAGGCGCCGTTCGTCGGCACCGGCATGGAAGAGACGGTCGCGCGTGACTCAGGGGCTGCAATCTCGGCAAAGCGTGCGGGCATCGTCGACCAGGTCGACGCGGCGCGTATCGTGATCCGGGCGACCGGCGAGATCGATGCCGGCAAGTCAGGCGTCGACATCTACACGCTGATGAAGTTCCAGCGCTCGAACCAGTCGACCTGCATCAACCAGCGTCCGCTGGTGAAGGTGGGCGATGCGGTTCGTGCCGGCGACGTGCTCGCCGACGGCCCGTCGACCGAGTTCGGCGAGCTGGCGCTGGGTCGCAACAGCCTCGTCGCGTTCATGCCGTGGAACGGCTACAACTACGAGGATTCGATCCTGATCTCCGAGCGGATCGTGAAGGACGACGTGTTCACGTCGATCCATATCGACGAGTTCGAGGTGATGGCTCGCGATACCAAGCTTGGGCCTGAGGACATCACGCGCGACATCCCGAACGTCGGCGAGGAAGCGCTTCGCAACCTCGACGAGGCGGGCATCGTCTACATCGGTGCAGAGGTCGAGCCGGGCGATATCCTCGCCGGCAAGATCACGCCGAAGGGTGAATCGCCGATGACGCCGGAGGAAAAACTTCTCCGCGCGATCTTCGGCGAGAAGGCCAGCGACGTGCGCGATACGTCGCTTCGCCTGCCGCCGGGCGTGTCGGGTACGGTCGTCGACGTTCGCGTCTTCAACCGTCACGGCATCGACAAGGACGAGCGCGCGATGGCGATCGAGCGCGAGGAGATCGAGCGCCTGAAGAAGGATTCGGACGACGAGCGTTCGATCCTGAACCGTGCGACCTGGTCGCGTCTTCGCGAGATGCTGCTCGACCAGACCGCCACCTCGGCGCCAAAGGGCGTCAAGAAGGGCGTCGTGATCGACATGGATCTGCTCGACAGCGTCGACCGCCACGAGTGGTGGAAGTTCGCGGTCGCCGACGACAAGGTCCAGAGCGATCTGGAAGCGGTCAAGATCCAGTATGACGATGCAGCCAAGCTGATCACGGACAAGTTCCACGATCGTCGCGAGAAGCTGGAGCGTGGTGACGAGCTGTCGCCGGGCGTGCTGAAGATGGTCAAGGTGTTTGTCGCGGTGAAGCGCAAGCTGCAGCCGGGCGACAAGATGGCCGGCCGCCACGGCAACAAGGGCGTGATCAGCCGTATCCTGCCGGCGGAGGACATGCCGTTCCTTGCCGACGGTACGCCGGTCGATATCGTGCTCAACCCGCTGGGCGTGCCGTCGCGCATGAACGTCGGTCAGATCTTCGAGACGCATCTGGGCTGGGCCGCACGTGGCCTGGGTCAGTCGATCACCGCGGCTCTGGAGACGTGGCGTGAAGAGAATCCGGACGCGAAGCCGGGTGCGATGCCCGAGGCGGTCCGCGATCGCCTCAAGACGGTGTACGGCGAGCAGTATCACGCCGAGATCGACGCCCGTACGGGTGACGAGATCGTCGAGCTGGCCAAGAACCTGAAGGGCGGCGTGCCGATGGCGACGCCGGTGTTCGATGGTGCCCGCGAAGCCGATGTGTCGGCGATGCTGGCGCTGGCGGGCCTCGATACGTCGGGCCAGTCGGACCTGTTCGACGGCCGCACCGGCGATCAGTTCGATCGCAAGGTGACGGTGGGCTACATCTACATGCTGAAGCTTCACCATCTGGTCGACGACAAGATCCACGCACGGTCGATCGGGCCGTACTCGTTGGTCACGCAGCAGCCGCTGGGTGGTAAGGCGCAGTTCGGTGGGCAGCGCTTCGGCGAGATGGAGGTCTGGGCACTCCAGGCCTACGGCGCGGCGTACACCTTGCAGGAAATGCTGACGGTGAAGTCCGATGACGTTGTCGGCCGCACCAAGGTCTACGAGGCGATCGTCAAGGGCGACGACACGTTCGAGGCCGGCATTCCGGAGAGCTTCAACGTTCTCGTCAAGGAAATGCGCTCGCTCGGCCTTAATGTGGACCTGAAGCAGTCGGAGCCCGGCTTCGACAGCGACGGCATCCAGATCGCGGCGGAGTAAGCCTCAACTCCTCCCCTCCCGCTTGCGGGAGGGGTCGGGGGAGGGCCTGTCCCCGCAGGCGCCACCCCGAGAGGCTACGACATCCCCTCCCCTAGCCCCTCCCGCCATGCGGAAGGGGAATGGAGAATAAAATGAACGAGATGACCCCCTTCGCCAATCCGGTCGCAAAGACCGAGACGTTCGACCAGATCCAGATCGGCATCGCGTCCCCGGACAAGATCCGTTCGTGGTCGTTCGGCGAGATCAAGAAGCCCGAGACCATCAACTACCGCACGTTCAAGCCCGAGCGTGACGGCCTGTTCTGCGCGCGCATCTTCGGTCCGATCAAGGACTACGAGTGCCTGTGCGGCAAGTACAAGCGCATGAAGTACAAGGGCATCGTCTGCGAGAAGTGCGGCGTCGAGGTTACCGTCTCGAAGGTCCGCCGCGAGCGGATGGGCCATATCGAGCTCGCCGCTCCGGTCGCGCACATCTGGTTCCTGAAGTCGCTGCCGTCGCGCATCGGCCTGCTGCTCGACATGCAGCTGAAGCAGCTCGAGCGCGTGCTGTACTTCGAGGCGTACATCGTGATCGAGCCGGGCCTGACCCCGCTCGAGAAGTACCAGCTGATGACCGAGGACGAGCTCCTCGACGCCCAGGACCAGTATGGCGAGGACGCGTTCTCGGCCGGTATCGGTGCCGAAGCGGTCCGCATCATGCTCGAATCGCTCGACCTCGTCGGTGAGCGTACCGCGCTGCTCGAAGAGCTCGCGGTCACCAAGTCCGAGCTGAAGCCCAAGAAGATCATCAAGCGCCTGAAGGTCGTCGAGAGCTTCATCGATTCGGGCAACCGCCCCGAGTGGATGATTCTTGAGGTCGTTCCGGTCATCCCGCCCGAACTGCGCCCGCTGGTGCCGCTGGACGGTGGTCGTTTCGCGACGTCGGATCTGAACGATCTGTATCGCCGCGTCATCAACCGGAACAACCGCCTGAAGCGCCTGATGGAGCTCCGCGCGCCGGACATCATCGTCCGCAACGAGAAGCGCATGCTCCAGGAGGCCGTCGACGCACTGTTCGACAATGGTCGTCGCGGTCGCACGATCACGGGTGCCAACAAGCGTCCGCTGAAGTCGCTTTCCGACATGCTCAAGGGCAAGCAGGGCCGCTTCCGCCAGAATCTGCTCGGCAAGCGCGTCGACTATTCGGGTCGTTCTGTCATTGTGACCGGGCCTGAGCTGAAGCTGCATCAGTGCGGCCTGCCGAAGAAGATGGCGCTCGAGCTGTTCAAGCCGTTCATCTACGCACGTCTCGATGCGAAGGGTCTGTCGATGACCCTGAAGCAGGCGAAGAAGTGGGTCGAGAAGGAACGCAAGGAAGTCTGGGACATCCTGGACGAGGTGATCCGCGAGCATCCGGTCATGCTGAACCGTGCGCCGACGCTTCACCGTCTTGGCATCCAGGCGTTCGAGCCGGTTCTGATCGAGGGCAAGGCGATCCAGCTTCACCCGCTGGTCTGCTCCGCGTTCAACGCCGATTTCGACGGCGATCAGATGGCCGTGCACGTCCCGCTGAGCCTCGAGGCCCAGCTCGAAGCACGCGTCCTGATGATGTCGACGAACAACATCCTGTCGCCTGCCAACGGCAAGCCGATCATCGTTCCGTCGCAGGACATGGTCCTCGGTCTCTATTATCTGTCGATGATGAAGGAGAACGAGCCGGGTCAGGGGATGTTGATCTCCGACATGGCCGAGGTGCACCAGGCACTGAACGCTGGCGCCGTGACGCTGCACACCAAGATCATCAGCCGCGTTCCGCAGACCGATGAGAAGGGCAAGCAGTACCTCAAGCGGTACGAGACGACGCCAGGCCGCATGCTGCTTGGCGAGACCCTGCCGCACAGCCACAAGGTGCCGTTCGAGACCGTCAACCGCCTCCTCACCAAGAAGGACGTGGGCGACGTGATCGACGAGGTCTATCGTCACACCGGCCAGAAGGAGACCGTGCTGTTCGCCGACGCGATCATGTCGCTCGGCTTCCGCCACGCGTTCCGCGCCGGCATCTCGTTCGGCAAGGACGACATGATCATTCCGGACGCCAAGGTTGGTCTGGTCGACGACACCAAGGCGCTCGTGAAGGACTTCGAGCAGCAGTATCAGGACGGCCTGATCACGCAGCAGGAGAAGTACAACAAGGTGATCGACGCCTGGAGCCGTTGCGGCGACCAGGTCGCGAACGCCATGATGGACGAGATCCGTGCGGTGAAGGTCGATGAGGAAACCGGCCGTGAAAAGCCGATCAACTCGATCTACATGATGGCCCACTCCGGTGCTCGTGGTTCGCAGGCGCAGATCAAGCAGCTTGCCGGTATGCGTGGCCTGATGGCCAAGCCGTCGGGCGAGATCATCGAAACGCCGATCATCTCGAACTTCAAGGAAGGCCTCACCGTCCTTGAGTACTTCAACTCGACCCACGGCGCTCGCAAGGGCCTCGCGGATACGGCGTTGAAGACGGCGAACTCGGGGTACCTGACGCGTCGTCTGGTCGACGTGTCGCAGGATTGCGTCATCATCGAACCGGATTGCGGCACGACCCGCGCGCTGGAGATGAAGGCCATTCTCCAGGGTGGTTCGACGATCGCAAGCCTCGGCGAGCGCATCCTCGGTCGTACGACCGCGGAGGACATCGTCGATCCGAAGACCGGCAAGGTCGTCATCCCGTCGGGTACGCTGCTCGACGAGCCGATGATCACGACGATCGAGGGCCTCGGCACGCAGTCGTGCAAGATCCGCAGCCCGTTGGTCTGCGAATCGAAGATCGGCGTTTGCGGCAAGTGCTACGGGCGCGATCTCGCCCGCGGTACGCCGGTCAACATCGGTGAAGCTGTCGGCGTCATCGCCGCGCAGTCGATCGGTGAGCCGGGCACGCAGCTGACGATGCGTACGTTCCACATCGGTGGTGCGGCGCAGCTCAACGAAACGTCGAACCTCGAGGCGCATGCCGACGGTACGGTGCAGTTCCGCGATCTGCGTATCATCGTCGACCAGCGTGGCCGTCGCGTGGTGCTCAGCCGCTCAGGCGAAATCGCGATCGTCGACATGGACGGCCGCGAGCTCTCGGTCGATCGCATCCCCTACGGTGCGTACGTGCTGTTCGACGATGGTCACATCGTGTCGCGCGGCGATCGGATGGCCGAGTGGGATCCGTTCACCATGCCGGTGATCACGGAGAACCCTGGCACGATCAAGTATGTCGACCTGATCGAGGGCAAGACGCTCACCGAGCAGACCGACGAAGCCACGGGCATCGCCCAGCGCGTCGTGATCGAATATCGTGCGGCGACCAAGTCGAAGGAGGATCTGCGTCCGCGCATGACCCTGCTCGACGAGACGTCGGGCGAGACCGGCCGCTACATGCTGGCGATCGGCGCGACCTTGTCGGTCGAGGACGGCGCACAGGTGTTCGGCGGCGACGTCGTGGCCCGCGTCAGCCGCGAGAGCGCCAAGACGCGCGACATCACCGGTGGTCTGCCGCGTGTTGCCGAGCTGTTCGAGGCGCGTATCCCCAAGGACTCGGCGATCATCGCCAAAATCTCGGGCCGCGTGGTGTTCGGCAAGGACTATAAGGCGAAGCGCAAGATCGGCATCCAGCCCGAGGATGGCGGCGACGTCGTCGAGTATCTGGTGCCGAAGTCGAAGGTCATCGACGTCCAGGAAGGCGATTACGTCAAGCGCGGCGACAACCTGATCGGCGGCTCGCCTGATCCGCACGACATCCTCGAGACGATGGGCATCGAACCCCTCGCCGAGTATCTCGTGTCGGAAATCCAGGAGGTCTATCGTCTCCAGGGCGTGAAGATCAACGACAAGCACATCGAGACGATCGTTCGTCAGATGCTGCAGAAGGTCGAGATCACCGACGGCGGCGACACCACGCTGCTGAAGGGCGAGCAGGTCGATCGCGAGGAAATGGACGCGACCAACGAGAAGCTGGAGAAGAAGCAGACCCGCGCACAGGGCAAGCCCATCCTGCTCGGCATCACCAAGGCGTCGCTGCAGACCCGCAGCTTCATCTCGGCGGCATCGTTCCAGGAAACCACCCGCGTCCTCACCGAGGCAGCGGTCCAGGGTAAGCAGGACATGCTGATGGGTCTGAAGGAGAACGTGATCGTCGGCCGGCTCATCCCGGCAGGCACCGGTGCAGGCCTCAACCGCCTGCGTGTCGTGGCCAACAGCCGCGACGCCGCGCTCCGTGTTCAACAGCGCAAGATGGCCGAAGTCTCGATCATCGCGCCCAAGAACGCCAAGGAAGAGCATGACGCCGAACTCGCTCGCTCGCCGCGCGATTCGGCGGGTACGGGTGACGATGCCCTGGCCGAGGTCGTGACCTCGGGCACCGGCACCGACGCGGATGCCGGCGAGTATCTGAACGAGGCCGAGTGATCGGTTTCGTCAGCGCTCCACGCTGAATGAAGAAAGGCCGTCGTCCGGGATACCGGGTGGCGGCCTTTCTTGTTGTGAACGCGAACGCGAGCTGGACAGGTCTCGTAGAAATAGATGCTCAGAGCCTATCCGCCGCAGAGACGAGGCGCTTTCTGCAACGAGGACGTGCGTCACGAACCGGCATCGTCGGCGTTGCGATCTGAAGTACGAGACCTGTCGCGTGCGCCTGCCGCGCCATGCCGATCGGGCATTTCAGGTGTAGCCTTGCGCGGACTGCTGCAGGCAATGCCAAATTGGCCGACGAACGCTGCGTAACGACCGCTGGTTGCAGAAGGAAAACACTTCCAATTGGATATGCGTCCAGCGCCGGGAATCCGCCCGGAACGATCAGCGTAAACATGACCTGCCCGTCGACGTCCGTTACCGGCATACCTCGCAAATAGCTCTCCGTCGGGACGGTGTAGAGCAAGTCATTGGCCGTGCCGTGAGCACACCAGTCGAGTGTCCCCGACAGCCCGGCGGATGAACTCTTCGTCATCGGACGGCTTGCGGTTGCGGGCGGCGCCTCTCGGGGCTAGGCGGTCTGCCGATGCGGTCGGCGTACCATCCTTCGTCGATCGAGACGCGCGGCGCGGCGCGCCGGCGCACTGCTGCGTTCGTCCTGACGATCATCGCGCACATCCTCATTCTCCTGCTGCTGGTACAGTTGGCGCCCTCGCCGTTCGCCAAACCGGAGGCGCGGCGCGATCCGGTCGTTTTCCAGATGGCGCCCGATCAGACGACGCCAACGCCCGAAAAGCGGACGCCGTCACCGACGAAACAGAAGCGCGCGAGCGGTGGTTCGCCACAGCGTGCGGCACCACGTATCGCTGCCGCAAAGGCCCTCCCGGCCCCGCCAAAGGCGCCGCCACCTTTGCCGATCAAGATGCTGGGCGGCATGGAAATGTTCGAAGCCGCCGATATCTCGAAGATGCCATCGCACCCCGACGACCAGCTGGCCGGCGGCGATGGCGGTAGCGGATCCGGCAAGGGCAAGGACAGCGGTTCGGCCTATGGCCCCGGCGAGGGCCCGGGTGGCGAGCGGCTATACAAGGTCGAATGGTATCGCCGCCCCACCGATGCCGAACTCAACGGCTATCTGAAAAGCGCGCCGCCGCCGAACAGCTGGGCGAAGATCGCGTGTCGGATGATCGCGAACTACCAGGTCGAGAACTGCCGCGCGCTCAGCGAATCGCCGGTCGGCTCGGGGCTCGCGCGCGCGATGCGCCAGGCCGCTTGGCAGTTCCGGGTTCGGCCGCCCCGCGTCGGCGGCAAGCAAATCCTGGGTGGTTGGGTCGAGATCGATATCGAGTTCAACGGGGGTACAGCCCCATAGATCGAGAATCCACGTCAAGACCGTGCGGATCGGACCGCGACCAAGCCGCTAGAACGGACTGGTGATCGAGTGCTTGGCTTCAGGCGACAGCGTTCGCGCCAACGTCTCGAACCGCCCGCCGGTAACCCTGATCTCGTTGAACGCCGGCGGACTTCCCCGTGTTCGTTTTGACAGGGTCCCAGCCCCGATCATTCGGATTGTCCGCCCTTCGCGTTCGACAGGCACGTCGAACGGATCGTGGACATGCCCCGACAATACCGCGTGCGCGCCCGCCTCGGCGAGAGCGGTAAGCGCTTCGTCACCGTTGCGCGTCTTCGCGGTGCCGGTCGTGCCGCCTTCGATCAGTGGATGATGCGCGCCGATAAAGATCAGATTTCCCTTGGGCACGTCTGCGATCATCGCCAAGGCGCGCGTGAGCGAACCGGGACTCACGCGCCCCTTGGACCAGTTCCACCGCCACTGCGCGCGCGCGGTAGTCTTCAACGGCACGACCGTCAGGCCCGGTAGCTCCAGCGGCCGCTCGATCATCTTCTCGACCGCGGCATAACGCTGGTAGGGCGCGAAGATGCGGCGGAACGGATCCCAGTAATAGGGGATATCGTGATTGCCGACCTCCAGCGTGACTGGGACCCCCAGCGAGCGGAGCCAATCCCCGCCGCGCTGGAATTCGTCCTTGGTAGCACGCATCGTCAGGTCGCCGGTCATGATGACTGCGTCCGGCTTTTCTACTGCCACGCGCTCGGAGAACCAGGCGATCGCCGCCGGGTCCTCCGCGCCGAAATGCACGTCACTGACGTGAAAGAGCTTCAATGCGGCGACGTCAGGCAAGTTCGGACAGCTTGGTCGGCTCGTGCATCGGGCAACCGTTGAACTTGCCGCGGAAGTTCGCCGACTGCTTATATGTTTCGTTGCGCGCGCGGTTGACTCCGCCGAGCGGTTGATGCGCGGTAATTCCGTGCCAGATGCTATACGACAGCGCGTCGTCGGTATGATCGGTCACGCCGTGTTCCCAGGAGAGTTGGGGCGGAACTTCGAGCGTCGCGACGGTCACGAATGGGCTCTCCTTCTCGTCCCACACCGCCGAGGCATCCTCGATCGGCATCTGCTCGAGGTCGGTGTTGAGCTGTACGCGGAACTCCCACGTGCCGCCATGCTCGATCATTTCCTCGCGGACGACCTCGCGCAGTGCATCCGGACGTGATGTGATATCGACGGTTTCGCCGGTCAGGCGGGTGAGGCCGGTAGAGACCGGGAACAGCGCAACCTTCGCGATATAGTCGCCGTGGCGAAACGGCGTCTGCGAGTAATAGGTTTCGCCCAGTGGGTGGACCGGCTTCGCGCCACCGAGCGTCTGCAACGTCGCCGACTGACCGCCAACCGCTTCCAGCGCGGACTCGACCACCCGGAAGGTAGCGGACATCGCCTTCTTCACACCCTCGAAACGATCGGTCGTCTTGGCGAGCAGCGTCAGGTTCTTCGAGAACGCCTTGGCATCGGGGGCGGAGAAGGCAGGGCCGTTGACCATGATGAAGTCCTGGGTCGTGTCGCCTTCGGACCCTGGCAGGCGCGCACCCTCGACATCGAGAATCTTCAATGCGAGGCCGCGTGGCAGGCTGACGCTATCGTCGAGGATATCACCGGCATTGGTTGAGATGCGGATCACCGCCTCGTGCGTACCCGGTGTAGCGAATATGCCTTGGGCGAGTTCGGCGGGAAGGTTGTCAGCTACCGTGAACGTGCCGCGCGCGATGCCGTGCGCTTTGGCGTGGACCGAGCGGACGGCGTGGCCATAATCCTGTGACGTGGTCTCAAGGATTTCCTGGAAAGATCCCTCCAGTGTCTTCAGCGTTTCCTGCTCGTCGGGTGCGATCGTCTCGACAGAAGGATCGAAACGGACGGGCTGCGTGCTCGGCATGAGGGTATCTCCAGTTGGTACCTAGCCGTAACCCATTGACCGGAAAGACGTTCCACCTCCGTTGCAAACCGAGCTGTTGCCAACCCAATCCGTTGCAAATCGCGCGCGTGCGGCTGATGACCACGGACGAAGGAGTCAGCATGCAAATCCCAGACATCACCGTGCCGACGATCGCGATTGCCGGCTCGGCCGACCGCTTCCCCGTCCGCCGAATCTTCTGCGTCGGCCAGAACTATGCCGACCACGCGCGCGAAATGGGCTCCGACCCTGATCGGCAACAGCCTTTCTTTTTCGCCAAACCCGCAGACGCGGTCGTCGCCAACGGCAGCACCCTTCCCTTTCCCTTGCTGACTGAAGACCTGCATCACGAAGTCGAACTGGTCATCGCGCTCGGCGCGGGTGGCGCGAACGTTCCGGCCGGCGATGCGGCGGCGTTGATCTTCGGTGCGGCGGTCGGCATTGACCTCACGCGACGCGACCTGCAGGCCGTCGCAAAGAAAGCCGGCCGCCCCTGGGACATGGCCAAGGGCTTCGATCGCTCGGCGCCGATCGCCGCGCTGACGCCGGGTGTGCCAGCCGATAACGGTATGATCGCGCTCGACGTGGACGGCGAGACGCGCCAGTCAGGCGACCTGTCGATGATGATCTGGAGCGTCCCCGAAATCATCGCGACGCTGTCGACCTATGTCGAGCTTGCAGCCGGCGACCTGATCTTTACGGGCACCCCTGCCGGCGTCGGTCCGATCCTGCGAGGCCAAAGCGTGCGCGCGACCATTGATGGGTTCGAGCCGCTGACGGTGACATTCGCGCGCTGATCCCGCGCGGACGGCACGCAACCAACCGGCTCGACATGGGTTGCCCCTGCTCAATCTTCACAGGAGCAACCCATGGCCGATCGCCTCACCATGCAGGATCCCCGCACCCAGTATCCGCAGCCCCCCTTTCCGCAGCAGCCGCAGGAAGCGCCCGGCATCGCGTCGAAGATGGACCCGAAGCCCGATCACGGTGAAACCAGCTACAAGGGTTCGGGCAAGCTGACGGGGCGGAAAGCGCTGATCACCGGGGGTGACAGCGGCATCGGGCGCGCAGCGGCGATCGCCTATGCGCGCGAAGGCGCCGACGTTGCCATCGTCTACCTCCCTGCCGAGGAAGCCGATGCAAAGGAAGTCATCGCGCTGATCGAAGCCGAGGGTCGCAAGGGCATCGCGTTGCCGGGCGACGTGACCGACGAATCTTTCTGCCGCGCCGCCGTACAGAAGGCGGTCGACGGTCTGGGCGGGCTGGACGTGCTCGTCGTCAATGCCGGACGCCAGCAGACCCGGCCGTCGGTCGCCGAGCTGTCGACCGAGGATTTCGACAAGACGATGAAGACCAACCTGTATGCGCTGCATTGGTTCGCGCAGGCCGCCGTGCCACATCTTCCGGCAGGCGCGGCGGTCATCACGACCGCGTCGGTGCAGGGCTATGATCCGTCGGACAGCCTGCTCGACTATGCGACGACCAAGGCGGGGATCACCGCCTATACCAAGGGTCTAGCCAAGCAGTTGATCGAGAAGGGCATCCGCGCCAACATCGTCGCGCCGGGCCCGTTCTGGACGGTATTGCAACCGAGCGGCGGGCAGCCGCAGGAGAAGGTCGAGACGTTTGGGTCGAAGAGCCAGTTCGGTCGCCCCGGTCAGCCGGTCGAGATCGCGCCGGTCTATGTGCTGCTCGCCTCGCAGGAGGGAAGCTACATCACCGGTGAGGTCTATGGTGTGACCGGCGGTGCAGGCGTCGCGTAAGATCGACTAGGTTTGACCCTCCCCTACCGGGGGAGGGTCAGCAGACTCCGCCTAGACCGCTATTGCACATCGTTATCACTTCTGTACCTGTATGTCGGTGACCGTCCGCGAAGCCAAATCATCCGAAACTATCCACGCGTGACACGCGGCACGATCAAGGCTTGGTATCTCGTCCACAAGTGGACGAGCCTGATCTGCACCGCGTTCCTGCTCATGCTGTGCGTGACCGGCCTGCCACTGATCTTCCATCACGAGATCGACGCGTGGCTCGATCCCCCCGCCCTGCTCGCAGCGCTGCCTGCCGGCACACCGCCGCTGTCGCTCGACACGATCCTCGCGCGGGCCGCGAAGACGGCGCCAGGCAATATCCCTCTCTATCTCAGCTTCGACGACGAGCGGCCGATCGTCTATGTCACCAGCGGCCCCACGCCCGATGCCGCCCCTGCGCAAATGCACTTCATGGGCCTCGACGCGCGCACGGGCGAGGCGATGCCGCCTTACGTCTCCGGGGTGATGGACTTCATCCTGAAGCTCCACACCGACATGTTGCTCGGCTTTTGGGCGGAGATATTCCTCGGGTTCATGGGGTTGCTCTTCTTCGCGGCAGTCGTCTCAGGCGTGGTGCTCTACGCGCCGTTCATGGCCAAGCTCGACTTCGGCACGCTGCGGCGCGGACGCAGCAAGCGGCTCGGATGGCTCGATCGGCATAATCTGCTCGGCATCGTCACGCTCGCATGGGCCAGCGTCGTCGGCGTGACGGGGACGATCAACACCTTCGTCGTTCCAATCACCGCGATCTGGAAATCGAACGGCCTCGCCGAGATCATGGCGAGCGAAACGCGCACGCCGCTCGCGGCCGGGCGCGCGTCGGTGCAGGCTGCGCTCGATGCGGTGCAGCGCAGGGCGCCAGGCATGAAGCCGCAGTTCATCGCCTTCCCCGGCGTCGTCTTCAGCAGCAAGCACCATTACGCCGTGTTCTTTCACGGCACGACGCCGCTGACGTCGAAGCTGCTGCTGCCGGGATTCGTCGATGCAGCCACCGGGCGGCTCGACGCGGTGACGCCGATGCCGTGGTACATGCAGGCGATGCTGCTCGCGCAGCCGCTGCACTTCGGCGATTATGGCGGGCTGGCGATGAAGATCGTCTGGGCGTTGTTCGACGTGCTGACGATCATCGTGCTGGGCAGCGGGCTGTATCTGTGGATCTGCCGTCGCGGCGGTCCGAGCGACCAGCGCGTACGCGAAGTCGTCATGGCGGGCGACATCGCGTGAGCCACAAGACCAACCGCCAGATCTTTGGCGTACCGATCCTGCTCGGGATCGCGACGCTGCTGGGCCTCGGTGCAGGGCTGGTCGGCGATGGCGGCTGGGACGACGCGGCGGGGCTGTTGCTCGCCGCCCCATTGGTCGTGACGGCGTGGTATTGGCGACGTCCGGCGACGTCCAGACGCAGGGAAACGCGAAGTCAGCGTATAGCCGACTCCGCGTAGGGTCAGGTTGCGGGCGTGGCTCGCGGCGCGGGTGCCGCAGCTGCACCGGGTGTGATCGTCGGCTGCGGTGGTGCCAAGCCGGCAGGCGGCGGAGGTGCACCGGGGCCACGATCCTGACGACCATCCGGACCACCATCCGGGCCACCGTCGCGGTCCGGACCATGACCGGGCCCGTGATGACCGCGTGGCGGACCACCGAGCGGGCCGAGCGCCGTCACCTTGCCACCAGCGCCGACCAGGAACGACGCATGGACGAAGCCATGCTCGAACCGGCCCTGGATCGTGACCGGCTGGCCAGCCGCGACCAGCGTGCCATCTTCACCTTCGCGGCCGAGATCGACCAGCGCGCGACCGGTCGGATCGGCCATCACGAACTTGTTGCCATAGATTTCGGCGACGGTGCCCCGAATCGTGACGATGCCGTCGGACTGGAGCGATCGGATCGCGACCGGGGTAGCCGGCGCCATCGTCACGCTCGGACGGGTCGCCGCGACGGTCACGGCGCCGGCCGCTCCGCCGACGACAAGCAGGCCGGCTGCAGCGAGTGCGATCCGGTTGCGGCGGAAGTTGAAGCGCCCGGGGGCAGTATGGGACTGTTCGATCACTTGCGTCGTTCCTCTCATTGGTTGACGAATCACCGTTTAGACGCGCGCTGCCGACGCCCGCTGAACCAAGCCGTTCAGTTTCCGTTGGGCTTGAGGACATAGGGACATCGGCATGCGGGTATTATTGGTCGAAGACGATGCGGTGATTGCCGACGGGCTCGCGCGGGCCTTGCGCTCCGAGCATTTCGCGGTCGACGTGGCCAGCAACGGCGAGGATGGCAGCCATCTCGGCGCCACCGAACTCTACGACGCCGCCGTGCTCGATCTCGGCCTCCCCAAGCGCGACGGGCTGTCGGTGCTACGCGACTGGCGCGCGGCGGACCGCCACCTGCCGGTCCTGATCCTCACCGCGCGCGATGGCTGGTCGGAAAAGGTCGAGGGCTTCAAGGCGGGCGCCGACGACTATGTGGTGAAGCCCTTCCGCGTCGAGGAGGTCGTGATGCGCCTTCGCGCGCTCGTCCGCCGTGCAGCGGGGCACGCGGCATCGCGCGTCACCTGCGGCCCGCTCACGTTCGATGCGCAGCTCGGTACGTTCGAACTGAATGGCCTGCCGTTGAAGCTGACCGCCTTCGAATGGCGCGTCCTGTCCGCCCTGATACTGCGTCGCGAAGTGGTGATCGAACGCGCGGGTCTCATCGAGCGCGTCTACGAAGGAGATGCCGATGTCGACTCGAACTCGATCGAAGTCATCATCGGCCGGTTGCGGCGCAAGATCGGCGCACAGATGATCGAGACCGTGCGCGGACGGGGATATCGGCTGACGGCCGACGGAGCATGAGCATCCGTAAGCCATCGCTCGTGCCCCGTTCTTTATTCGGTCGCATGCTGGGACTCGCGGCGATCTCCACGGTGCTCGCGCTCGTTTTCGCGGGCGTGACCATAGGGCATGTCCTCGAACGGTTCGTGATGCACGGACTCGACGAGAGGCTCGACGCTCAGGTGACGGTGCTCGCACGCGCGGTTCGTCCCGACGCGACCCTCGATCGCGCGAGGGTCGTCGACTTGGCCGGGTTCGGCACGCCTGGTTCAGGCTGGGCATGGCAGGTCGCGGGGCCCGCGGGTAGCTGGCGCAGTAGCGCCACCCCGCTATCGTCAGTGCCCGCGGCACGTCGAATGGACCGCGCCGCCCCCGGCGGGCCGGAAGACCATGGACCGCGACCCGGCGAAAGCCGTGCCAAAAACGGCGAACGCCTCCATTCGCGTACGTCGAGCGTCCCGACCGGTCTCGGTCTCGTCACGATCACCGCGGTCGGACCGCGCAGGATCGTCGAGGCGCCGTTGCGTGAGGCGATCTTGCCCCTGCTCGGTTCTCTCGCATTGCTGGGAGGCGGGCTGACCCTCGCGACGGTGTTGCAGCTTCGGATCGGCTTCAAGCCCTTGCGCGATCTGCGCGCTTCGCTGGCGGCCGTGCGAGCCGGCACGGAACGCCATGTGCCAACAGGCCAACCCGGCGAACTCGAGCCACTGGTTACCGAGCTAAACGCATTGATCGATCAGAACGCCTCGGGGCTGGCGCATGCGCGGCAACACGTTGCCAATCTGGCTCATGGCCTGAAGACCCCACTGGCCGCACTGTCGCTGAAACTTGCCGAAGCTGGTGCTACCGACGACGTTCGCGACATGGTGGACCAGATCGACCGCCGAATCCGCCATCATCTGGGTCGCGCCCGCGTCGATGCCGGAGGTATGGGAACGCGCATGCAGACGCCGCTTGCCCCCGCGATCGTCGATCTCGTCGGGACCTTACGCCGGATCCACGCCGAACGACCGCTTCGGGTGGAAATCGGGGTACCGACCGATCTGACGGTCGCGATCGACGCGCAGGATCTGGACGAAATGATCGGCAACCTGCTCGACAATGCGTGGCGGCATGCGTCGACCGCGATATCGATAGCGGCGACGACCCGCGACGCTGCGGTGTCGCTGTCGATCGCCGATGACGGACCCGGCCTCGATGGGACGGCGATGACTCACGCGATGATGCCGGGCCGCCGCCTGGACGAAAGCGGCGAAGGATATGGCTTTGGCCTGTCGATCGCGCGCGAACTAGCCGAACTGAACGGCGGCGCGCTCTCGCTAGACCGGTCACCGACGCTCGGTGGCTTGGTGGTTTGCCTGACGCTACCGTTGCGCAGCTGAGGTCACAGCGGCCGAACCACGACGTCTACCGGCGAGGCAGCGGCCAAGGCGTTACGCAACGGCAACGTAAACGGCGCGGCCTCGATCTCGAAAATATCGCCTTCCCGGGTCGTCACGCCCTCGCTGAAGGACAGGGTTGCCGTGCCGAAGAAGTGGACGTGGACGTCACCGGGACGACGGAACAGGGCGTATTTGAAATGATGCGCCTCAAGATTGGCGATCGTGTGCGACATGTTCGCTTCGCCCGACAGGAACGGCTTTTCCCACAGCAGTTCGCCATCCCGGTGGATACGGCTCATGCCCTCGACGTGATCGGGGATCGAACCGGTCAGCAGTTCGGGACCAAGCGCAGCCTGCCGCAGTTTCGAATGCGCGAGCCAAAGATAATTGTGTCGCTCGGTCACATGGTCGCTGAATTCGTTGGCAAGGCAAATGCCGAGCCGAAACGGAGTCCCGTCCGGACCGATCAGATAGACGCCGGCGAGCTCGGGCTCCTCGCCGCCGTCCTGCGCGAACGCGGGACTGGTCAGCTTGCCGCCGGGCGCAATCAGTCCCGAACCGTCACCCTTGTAGAACCATTCGGGCTGCTGCCCCGTTTCGCCGGGCGCCGGCTTGCCGCCGGCAACGCCGTCGAGGAACATGCGCATCGAGTCGGTCTGCGTCTGCGCCGCAGCGGCCGCGCGGTGCATCTTGTCGCGACCTTCCGCCGAGCCGAGATGCGTGAGGCCGGTGCCGGTCATGATCAGATGCGCGGGATCGACATGGTCGATCGGCGATAACAGGCGTCCCGCAGCCAGCCCCGCCGCAATGTCGACGGGCGCGCCGGCCCCGCAATCCTGGACTGCCGTCGCCAAGTCGACACCGTTAGCGATCGCACGTTCGGCAAGTTCGCGAACGCTGTCCACGCCCGGGACGAACGCGGCCTGGTTCGACGTGGCCGCAATCACCGATCGCGTTCCATCGACCGCCCTATGCTGCAACAGACGCAATCCCATTGTCTCAACTCCTGTAAGCGGCATACAGCGGCAAACCCTATTACTCGGAGTAGCTAAAGCGCTGGCGATTGACAATCTTTGCCGTTCCTCCCGACGGTTGCGACTGGTACGCCAAGCGAGGAGCCATATGCATGAAGACTATTGCTGATCCTCAGACACCGTTAGCGGCAACACCGGATACGCCAACGGAGGCGCCCGAGGCCGCCGCCCGCGCGCCGCGCGGTACCGGACGGCGGCTTCACGGGGCGATCGCCTACAAGCTGGGCACTGCGATCCTGTCCGGCGAATATGCTCCCGGCGACATCCTGTCGGGTGAGGTCGCATTTTCGGCGGCGCTCGACGTATCGCGTAGCGCGTACCGCGAGGCGGTGCAGGTACTGACAGCCAAGGGGCTCGTGGAAAGCCGTCCGAAGGCGGGTACGCGCGTCCTGCCCCGCAATCGCTGGAACCTGCTGGATCCCGACGTGCTCGCCTGGGCGTTTGCTGGCGAGCCCGACATCGCCTTCATTCGCGGCTTGTTCGAGTTGCGCGGGATCGTCGAACCGGCCGCCTGCGCGCTCGCTGCGGAGCGCCGCGAGCGGTCCGACATCAAGATCATGCGGGACTCGATCGCAGCCATGCGACGGCATACGCTGGCAACGGAAGCCGGACGCGCGGCCGACCGCGAGTTCCACGACGCGATCCTCAACGCGACGCGCAACGACGCGTTGATCGTGCTGAGCGCCAGCATCGGCGCCGCAGTAAGCTGGACGACGCAATTCAAGCAGCGCCAGCGCGCCCTGCCGCGCAATCCGATCCCCGATCACATCAAGGTTCTGGATGCGATCGCCGCAGGCGACGCCGCCGCCGCCAGTGCCGCGATGCGGCTACTGGTCGACTTGGCGTTCGAGGATACGCAACTTTCCATGACGCGCTAGAACACGGTCAACGCGCGGACTGATCCGGCAGCGCGCTGGTCGTCCGCGATCCCCAGACCGCATAGAACAGCACATAGAGTTCGCACGCGGCGGTCAGCAGGAACGAGGTCTGCAAACCATAAGTGTCGGCCAGCCACCCCTGGACGATCACCAGAGCACCGCCCGCGATCGCCATGATGAGAAGGCCCGAACCCTCTTCGGTCAGCGGACCAAGCCCCTTGATCCCAAGCGTGAAAATCGTGGGAAACATGATCGAGTGGAACAACCCGACCGAGATCAGCGCCCACATCGCGACGTGACCGGTGGTGAAGGTGGCGATCAACATGACGACGCACGCCCCGATGCTGGCAAATGCCAGTACGCGCTCGGCCGGGATCGTCCGCATGACGACGCTGCCGATCAGCCGGCCGACCATCATGCCGCCCCACAGGATGAACAGATAGTGCGACGCCTGCTCGTGCGTCAGGTTGCCGATCTGTGGTTGGCTGACAAAGTTGATGAACAGGTTAGCAACGCCGATTTCAGCTATCAGATAAATGAAGATGGCCGGGATGCCGAACACCAGGTTGCGGTGCGACCATAAGGACAGGCCCCTGCGATCCGCCTTGGCCGAACGCTGCGTCGCCGACCCCATTGCGGGTAGCGGAAACCGTGCGATCACGACTGCCAGCACGACGAGGACGGCCGCGACGATAAGATACGGCAATACGACCGACTGCGCGTCGGCGAACCGCTCCGCCTGCGACAACGTCGCGGTCGAGCCGGCTGCGGCCGTGCCCGACGTCGAACGACCGAGAATGAGATACCCGCCGAACAGCGGCGCGAGCGTCGCGCCGGCCGAGTTGAACGCCTGGACGAGGTTCAGTCGCGACGACGCCGTTTCGGGCGGCCCGACGACTGCGACATACGGGTTCGCCGCGACCTGGAGCAGCGTGATACCGCTGGCGATCACGAACAAGGCTACCAGGGTAACGCCGTAGGACGGCAGCCGCGCGGCCGGCACCATCATCAGCGCACCGACCGCCATGAGGCCGAGACCGAACACCATCGATTTTTGATAGCCGATCCGCTCGATCAACTTCGCGGACGGGATCGACGCGAAGAAATAGGCGATGAACCAGACGCTCTCGATCAGCGTCGTCTGCGTGTAGCTCAGGTCGAACACGCTGCGAAGGTGCGGCAACAGCGTGTTGTTGATGACGGTGATGAAGCCCCACATGAAGAACAGGCTGGCGAGCAGCGTCAATGCGGACCGGTAGCTAGGCTCCGACTTCGCCGTGCCGCGGTCGTCGCGGACGTCCGTATCGGTGTGTATTGGCAGCGCCATTCTCGTCCATCCTCCGCGTCAGGTCGGCGACCGATCGATAGTCTATCCACCGCATGACTTGCTCGTAAATATATTGTCTGACTATATGGGCGAACAAGGCGCGTCAACGGCGTCGGGAGGATCAACGATGGGAACCACCATGCGTGCGTCGAAGAAGGTCGGGTTTGCAGCGGTCGCCTTGCTGGCCACGCTTTGGGCGCAAGCCTCGACTGCTGCCGACGCGAAACGCGCTTCCGCGGGTACGCTGGCCGACGGTACTGCAATCGAAGCGGTCACGCTCAGCAACGCGCACGGCGTCTCGGCGCGAATCCTATCGTACGGCGCAACGCTCCAATCGTTGATGGGCCCGGACCGCACCGGCAGGATCGCGGACGTCATGCTCGGCTATGACGACCTGGCGTCCTATGTCGACCATCCCAATTTCTTCGGCGTGACGGTCGGACGTTATGCCAACCGCATCGCCGGTGGCCGCTTCACGCTTGACGGCAAAGCCTATCAATTGCCGATCAACGACAAGGTCAATTCGCTGCATGGCGGCGGGAAAGGCTTCGATAAAGTTGCCTGGAAGATCGTATCGGCAACGAACGGTCCGACCGCGACGCTCGTGCTGGGCTACCGCAGTCCGGATGGCGACTCGGGCTATCCCGGCAATCTCGACGTCACCGTCACCTACACGCTCGACGAAGCCGGCAATCTCGGCATCGCCTATGATGCGAAGACCGACAAGCCGACGATCGTCAACATGACCAACCACGCGATCTTCAATCTCGCCGGCGAAGGCTCGGCGGGCGGCGCATACGGCCACCGGCTGACGATCCCCGCCAAGGCGATCACACCGGTCGACGATACGCTGATCCCGACCGGTACGCTGCAACCCGTCGCCGGCACCGTGTTCGATTTCCGCAACGGTCGTATCGTCGGCGAGGGGGTTCGCGACGGTCGCGACCAGCAGATCCGCTACGGGCACGGCTACGACCATAATTTCGCGCTGGATAAGGGACTGACCGCGAAGCCAGAACTGGCCGCACGGCTGGAGGACCCTGCCTCGGGCCGCGTGCTGGAAGTGCTAACGACCGAGCCGGGCGTGCAATTCTATACCGGCAATTTCCTTGATGGCACGTTCATCGGCAAGAAGGGACATCTGTACCGGATGGGCGACGGCATCGCGCTTGAACCGCAGAAATTCCCGGATGCGCCGAACAAGCCGAACTTCGTTTCCGCCCGCGTCGATCCGGGCAAGCCGTATCACCACGCGATGATCTACCGCCTTTCCGTCGCCCGCTGATATCTCCAGAAAGCTCCTCGATGACTGACATGCCCAAGCTTCGTTCGCGCGCGTGGTTCGACAACCCCGAGAACATCGACATGACCGCGCTTTATCTGGAGCGCTATCTGAACTTCGGGCTGTCCCTTGAGGAACTGCGCTCGGGCAAGCCGATCATCGGCATCGCGCAGACCGGCAGCGACCTGTCGCCATGTAACCGTCACCACCTCGTTCTCGCCGAACGTCTGCGCGAGGGCATCCGCGAGGCGGGCGGCATCGCGCTGGAGTTCCCGGTCCACCCGATCCAGGAAACCGGCAAGCGGCCGACCGCCGGCCTCGACCGCAACCTTGCCTATCTCGCGCTGGTCGAGGTGCTGTACGGCTATCCGCTCGACGGGGTCGTGCTGACGATCGGCTGCGACAAGACCACGCCGGCGTGCCTCATGGCGGCGGCAACCGTAAACATCCCGGCGATTGCGCTGTCCGTGGGCCCGATGCTCAACGGCTGGCACAAGGGCGAGCGGACCGGCTCGGGCACGATCGTCTGGAAGGCGCGCGAACTGCTCGCGACCGGCGCGATCGACGACGAGGGCTTCATCAAGCTCGTCGCCTCGTCGGCGCCGTCGACCGGCTATTGCAACACGATGGGCACCGCGACGACGATGAACAGCCTTGCCGAGGCGCTCGGCATGCAGCTGCCAGGCTCGGCCGCGATCCCCGCGCCGTACCGCGATCGTCAGGAGGTTGCTTATCGAACCGGCAAGCGGATCGTCGACATGGTCGCCGAGGACCTGAAGCCGTCGGACATTCTTACGAAGGAGGCGTTCCACAATGCGATCGTCGTCAATTCGGCGATCGGCGGCTCGACCAACGCGCCGATCCATCTCGCCGCGATCGCGCGCCACATCGGCGTCGACCTGCCGATCGACGATTGGCAGACCTACGGCCACAAGGTGCCGCTGATGGTCAATCTCCAGCCCGCCGGCGAGTATCTCGGTGAGGATTATTACCATGCCGGCGGTGTCCCCGCGGTGGTCGCCGAGCTGATGAAGCAGGGCTTAATCCATGAAGATGCGATGACCTCGAACGGCAAGTCGATCGGCGACAATTGCCGCAACGCGACGATCGAGGACGAGCGCGTCATCCGCCCGTTCGCGACACCGTTGCTGGAGGATGCCGGCTTCATCGTGCTGCGCGGCAATTTGTTCGACTCCGCGATCATGAAGACCAGCGTGATTTCGCCGGAGTTCCGCGAGCGCTATCTGTCCAACCCGGATGATCTCGAGGCGTTCGAGGGCCCCGCGGTCGTGTTCGACGGCCCCGAGGACTATCACCACCGGATCGACGACCCCTCGCTCGGCATCACCACCGATACGCTGCTGTTCATGCGCGGAGCCGGCCCGATCGGCTATCCGGGCGCCGCAGAAGTCGTCAACATGCGCCCGCCCGCCTATCTGATCCGCGAAGGCGTCCACGCGCTCCCCTGCATCGGCGACGGGCGGCAGTCGGGCACGTCGGGGTCGCCGTCGATCCTCAATGCTTCGCCCGAGGCGGCGGCGATGGGTGGGCTTGCGCTGATCCGCACAGGCGACCGCGTCCGGATCGATCTCGCCAAGGGATCGGCCAACGTGCTGATCGCCGACGACGAGCTTGCCGAACGTCGTCGTGCGCTGACCGAGGCCGGCGGCTATGCCTATCCCCGCTCGCAGACTCCATGGCAGGAAATTCAGCGCGCGACCGTTGGCCAGATGGAGACCGGCGCTATCCTCGAAGGTGCCGAGAAGTATCAGCGGATCGCACAGACGATGGGCCTACCGCGCGACAATCACTGAGGCACACCAGCTCGCCGCTCGATCAGGGCGGTGCGCAGGCATTGGCAGACGATCTCGCCACGCTGGTTGATGAGCCGGTGCGTAAAGGTGACGATGCCGGCGTTGGGGCGGGACTTGCTAGGCTTTAGCTCGGTCACTTCGCTTTCGCAGCGCATCGTGTCACCGATGAACACGGGCTTCGGGTGCACCAGCTTGTCGTAGCCGAGATTGGCGACGAGCGTCCCGAGCGTCGTCTCCCCGACCGACAGACCGACCATCAGCGCGAAGGTGAAGGTGCCGTTGACGAGGATCCGGCCGAACTCGCTCGCCTTCGCCGCCTCGATGTCGAGGTGGAGCGGCTGCGGGTTGTGCGTCATCGTCGAGAACAGGAGGTTGTCCGTCTCGGTCACCGTGCGGCGGATCTCGTGCTCGATCCGGTCGCCGATGCTCCAGTCGTCGAAATAGCGGCCGGCCATCAGGAATCCTTCTCGATGCGGACGAGCATGGTGCCCTCGGTCACCTGCCCGCCCTCGACCGCGTTGAGGTCCGCGACGACGCCGTCGAACGGCGCGGTCAGCGAATGCTCCATCTTCATCGCCTCGAGCGTGACGAGCTTCTGGCCCTTGGTGACGGTATCGCCCGCTGCCACGTTGACCGCGATGATGCGGCCCGGCATCGGCGATAGGATCGCACCGTCCGCCGCTGCGCCGGCCATGACTCCGTCGGAACGCAACCGCGTGAACAGATAGCTTTCGCCCATGTCAGCGACCAGAATGCGATCGTCCTTGATGATCGTTGACAGCATCGCTGACTTTTCAACTACGCGATCGACCACGAACGTCGAACCGTCGCGCGTCAACGCAACCCGGATTCGAGGTTCGGCTGCCATTCGGAAGCCGGCCAGCGACCGCCAAACCGAACCTGGATAAGGCTCGGGTTGGCGTCGAGCTTCGTACTGCCAGAGCTGGACGGAGCCTGCGTCGCCCATCTCGTCGTGGAGCACCGCCATCGCAGCGCACTCGATCGCCGCGGCGGAGGGTTCGCCGGACCCTACAAGCTCGGCCTCGTGGTTCGCGATGAACCCCGTATCGATGGTTCCCAACAGGAAATCCGCAGACGACAGCGCGCGTGCCAGGAACGCGGCGTTGGTTTTGACGGGCGCCACGATGGAGTTTCGACAGGCGTTCGCAAGCCCATAGGCCGCGGAATCACGCGAACGGCCATGGCTGATTAGCTTGGCGATCATCGGGTCGTAGAAAGGTGAAATCTCGCTGCCGAGGGCGACGCCTGTTTCGGTACGAATGAGATGACTCTCACCGATCGAGAAGAAATCGAGTTTACCTATCGATGGCAGAAACCCGCTCGCGGGATCCTCGGCATACAACCGCGCCTCGATCGCCCAACCGTCGATGCTCAACTCGTCCTGACGCTTGGGCAAGGGCTCGCCCGACGCGACGCGGAGTTGCCATTCGACGAGGTCCTGGCCGGTGATCTCTTCGGTGACAGGATGCTCGACCTGCAACCGGGTGTTCATTTCCATGAACCAGATGCGGTCGGCACGGAGGCCTTCGCTGGCGTCGGCGATGAACTCGATCGTGCCGGCGCCGACGTAATCGACCGCTTTGGCCGCCTTTACCGCGGCGGCACAGATGGCCTCGCGGGTGGCGGCGTCCATGCCGGGCGCGGGCGCTTCCTCGATCACTTTCTGGTGACGGCGCTGGAGCGAGCAGTCGCGTTCGAACAGATGGACGACGTTGCCGTGGCTGTCGCCGAAGACCTGCACTTCGATATGGCGCGGCGAGAGGATGTATTTCTCGATCAGCACGTCGGTGTTGCCGAACGACGATGCCGCCTCGCGCTGGCACGAGACGAGGGAGTCGACGAACTCGGTGGCCGTATCGACGCGGCGCATGCCCTTGCCGCCGCCGCCGGCGACAGCCTTGATGAGGACGGGGTAGCCGATCGCGTCGGCCTCCATCTTCAGACGCTCGGGGGACTGATCCTCGCCGAGATAGCCCGGCGTGACGGGCACGCCAGCGGCGATCATGCGCTGTTTGGCCGCGTCCTTGAGGCCCATCGCGCGGATGCTGTCGGGGTTGGGGCCGACCCAGATCAGCCCGGCGTCGAGCACGGCTTGGGCGAAGTCGGCGTTCTCCGACAGGAAGCCGTAGCCGGGGTGGATAGCCGCGGCACCGGTCTGCTTCGCGGCGGCGATGATGCGGTCGCCGACGAGGTAGCTCTCGCGCGCTGGGGAGGCACCGATGTGCACGGCTTCGTCGGCCTGGCGGACGTGGAGCGCGTTCGCGTCGGCGTCCGAATAGACCGCGATCGTGCGGATGCCGAGCGCCCTTGCAGTGCGGATGATGCGGCAGGCGATCTCGCCGCGATTGGCGATCAGGAGCGATGTCAGCATGTCAGACTCCATGATCCCAAACCTGCCCGTCACCCAAACCGAGCCCGTCACCCCAGCGAAAGCTGGGGTCTCGTGCGGCTAGGGGGCGGACAGAAACGGGGAGACCCCAGCTTTCGCTGGGGTGACGGGCGAGGCTCATTGCCCGCAGCCGGTGGTGCGCTTCGACCAGGTGAGGTTGGCGATCTTCCAGCGCCCGGCTTCGCGGACCATGTCGAAATGGTCGGTGCCGCAATGCGAGACCTTGCCGTCGATCGTGAAGACGTAGGGCGACCAGACCATCGCGATGTCGCCGTCGATGTCGACCGCGGTATCGGTGAGGCGCTCGGCGTAGCGCTCGGGGCCGGGCTTGATCGATGCGGCGAACTCGGCCCAGCTGGTGCGGCGGACCGAGCGGGTGCCTTCGGGCTTGGCCTCGACGACGGTGGCGCCGCCGTCGAGGCGGACCTCTGCGAGGATCGCCTGCCCGTCGCGGGCCGCTAGAGCTGCGAAGAGCGCGTCGATCGGGACCATCACGCCGGCCTCTTCGGTCATTGCCGCGGGCGGCAGGCCGGTGCCTTTGACGATCGGCTGGACCGGGGTGATCTGTCCGGCGATCAGGAGAAGTGACAGCAGGATCATCGGGTTACATCCTGAACACGCCGAACGCGGGGCGTTCGGGGATGGGAGCGTTGAGCGTTGCGGCGAAGGCCAGGCCGAGCACGTCGCGGGTCTGGGCGGGGTCGATGATGCCGTCGTCCCACAGCCGCGCGGTGGCGTACCAGGGGTTGCCCTCGTCCTCGTATTTCTGCCGAACCGGTGCCTTGAAGGCTTCGGCCTGTTCGGGGGTCCAACTGTCCGCGTCGCGGTGGACGGTGGCGAGGACGGAGGCGGCCTGCTCGCCGCCCATCACGCTGATCCGGCTGTTGGGCCAGGTGAACAGGAAGCGCGGCGAATAGGCACGGCCGCACATGCCGTAATTGCCCGCGCCGAAGCTGCCGCCGATCAGGACAGTGATTTTCGGGACGGTCGCGGTGGCGACGGCCGTGACGAGCTTGGCGCCATGCTTGGCGATGCCCTCCGCCTCGTATTTGCCGCCGACCATGAAGCCGGAGATGTTCTGGAGGAACAGCAGCGGGATGCGGCGCTGACAGGCGAGCTCGATGAAATGCGCGCCCTTCTGTGCGCTCTCGCTGAACAGCACGCCGTTGTTGGCGAGGATCGCGACCGGGATGCCCCAGATATGCGCGAACCCGCAGACGAGCGAGGTCCCATAGAGCGCCTTAAACTCGTGGAACTCGCTGCCGTCGACCAGTCGCGCGATGACCTCATGGACGTCGTAGGGCGCGCGGACGTCGCTGGGGACGATGCCGTACAGCTCTTCGGGCGCGAACTTCGGCGGCCTGGGTTGCTGGAGGTTCACCGCGGTCTGCGCCTGCGGTTGCAGCGTCGAGACGATGTCGCGGACGATCGTCAGCGCGTGCTCGTCGTTCTCGGCGACGTGATCGACCACGCCCGAGCGGCGGGCATGCGTGTCGGCGCCGCCCAGTTCCTCAGCCGAGATGACCTCCCCGGTCGCGGCCTTTACGAGCGGCGGGCCGGCGAGGAAGATCGTCCCCTGCCCGCGGACGATGATCGTCTCGTCGGACATTGCGGGGACGTACGCGCCGCCGGCGGTGCAGCTGCCCATGACACAGGCGATCTGCGGGATGCCAAGCGCGGACATGTTGGCCTGATTGAAGAAGATGCGGCCGAAATGATCGCGGTCGGGGAAGACCTCGGCCTGGTGCGGCAGGTTCGCGCCGCCGCTGTCGACGAGGTAGATGCAGGGGAGGCGGTTTTCCTGCGCGATCTCCTGTGCGCGGAGGTGCTTCTTGACGGTCAGCGGGAAGTAGGTGCCGCCCTTCACGGTCGCGTCGTTGCAGACGATCATGCACTGGCGGCCGGAGACGCGGCCGATGCCGATGATCAGGCCGGCGCTGGGGACTTCGTCGTCGTAGAGGCCGTTTGCGACGAGCTGGCCGATTTCGAGAAACGGCGAGCCGGGGTCGAGCAGGCGTTCGACGCGGTCGCGCGGGAGGAGCTTGCCGCGCGACGTGTGGCGCTCGCGGGACTTGGCGTTGCCGCCTAGCGCGGTGCGGGCGACGTCCTCGCGAAGGGTTTCGGCGAGTGCGCGGTTGTGGGTCGCGTTGGCGCGGAAGGTTTCGCTGTTGGGGGACAGTGCGGAGGTGAGGACGGGCGCGGTCACTTGCCCCTCTCCCCTCGGGGGAGAGGGAAGGAGGAGCGCAGCGACGGGAGGGTGAGGGCACGTTTGACGAACGCCCGTGCCCTCACCCTCCCACCCGGCTGCGCCGTGCGGGCCCCTCCCTCTCCCCTGCAGGGAGAGGGGTTCAAAGCAGCGCTCACTGCGCCACCTTCGGGGCGGCACCTATCAACTCGCGGCCGATCAGCATCCGGCGAATCTCGTTCGTGCCCGCTCCGATGTCGAGCAACTTCGCATCCCGCATGAACCGCTCGACGGGCCAGTCCTTGGTATACCCTGCCCCACCCAGCGCCTGGATCGACTCGAGCGACACCTTCACCGCGCTCTCGCTTGCCAGCAGGATCGCGCCCGCCGCGTCGAACCGGGTCGTCTTGCCCGCATCGCACGACTTCGCCACCGCATAGACGTACGCACGTGCCGAGCTGAGCGCGACGTACATGTCGGCGACCTTCGCCTGGATCAGCTGGAACTGGCCGATCGCCGTGCCGAACTGCTTCCGCTCGCGCACATAGGGGATCACGACGTCGAGGCACGCCTGCATGATGCCGAGCTGGATCCCGGCCAGCACCGCGCGCTCATAGTCGAGGCCCGACATCAGCACGCCGACGCCGCCATTCTCCGGGCCCATGACGTTCTCGGCCGGGACCACGCAATCGGTAAAGACGAGTTCGGCGGTGGGCGACCCGCGCATCCCCATCTTGTCGATCTTCTGGCCGATCGAGAAGCCCGGCATGTCCTTCTCGATCAGGAACGCGGTGATCCCGCGCGAGCCTTCGCCAGTCTTCGCGTAGACGACCAGAGTGTCGGCATAGGCCGCGTTGGTGATCCAGAACTTCGTGCCGTTGAGGACGTAGCCGGTATCGGTCTTCACCGCTTTCAGCTTCATCGAGACGACGTCGGAGCCGGCGCCGGCCTCGGACATGGCGAGGCTGCCGACATGCTCGCCCGACACGAGCTTGGGCAGATACTTGGCCTTCTGTTCGAGGTTGCCCCAGCGGCGGATCTGGTTGACGCAGAGATTGGAGTGCGCGCCGTAGCTGAGCCCGATCGAGGCGGACGCGCGCGAGACTTCCTCGACCGCGACGACGTGTTCGAGATAGCCGAGGCCGAGGCCGCCAAACTCTTCCTCGACAGTGATGCCGTGCAGCCCGAGTTCGCCCATCGCCGGCCACAGTTCGCGCGGAAACCAGTCGTCGGCGTCGATCTTCGCCGCCAAGGGCGCGATCTTGTCGGTGGCGAAGCGGTGCGTGCTCTCACGGATCATGTCCGCGGATTCGCCGAGCGCGAAATCGAAATCGGGTATCATGCAGCCTCTCCAGACCTTGTGTTGCGGCCATGATACTCGGTCGCGGTCCCCGAGAGAAATTGATACGACCGAACACATGCGATAGATCGTGTCTATGGTCGTACCGCAATGATCGAACGCTATGTGTTGCGCTATTTCCTGGCGGTCGTCGACCAGGGCAATTTTACGCGTGCCGCCGCGCAATGCCGGATCTCGCAGCCGACGCTGTCAGTCGGGATCGCCAAGCTGGAGGCGTCGCTCGGGCAGACGCTGTTCCTGCGGACCAACCGACGGATTGAACTCACGCCCTCAGGCACGCGGTTCGCGGTGCATGCTCGTCGGATCGAAGCCGAGTTCGCCGCCGCCGAGCGGGATCTACAGGACACGGCTCCAACCAAGCTCGTCCGCCTCGGGATCGCGACGACATTGCCGCCGTCCTGGATAGCGGCCGCGCTAAGCCGGGCGCGACGCGCATCCACCACCGAACGCCTCGAAGTCGTCGAGGGACGGAGCAGCGAACTCGTCGCGTTGCTCGATCGCGGGCGGATCGACGTGATGCTCGGCGCGATCGGCGACGATCCGCGCGGCCGCGTACTGTTCGAGGAAGGATTCGCGGTCGCGGTCGCGAACGACCACCGACTGGCGGGGCGCGCGACGCTCGCGGTCGCGGACGTCGCGGAGGAAACGATGATCGTCCGCCGCCACTGCGAAGCGCTCGCCGAGACAAGCCGCTTCTTCACCGCCCGCGGCGTGCGCCCCTTCATGGCCGCCCGCACCGTCAGCGACGACCGCGCACTGACCTATGTCCGTGCAGGGCTTGGGATGACGGTCATGCCGTTGAGCTTTGCAAGCGAGGGCATCGCGATGATCCCGTTGACCGGTTTCGATCCGAGCCGGCGGATTGCCTTGCTGGTAGCGCCGGACTCCGCTTCGCGAATCAAGGAGAGCACGATGGTCCAGGCAATCTGCGATGTTTTTCTGGAGATGCACGCGGGACACGCGTGATGGAGTAAGATCCGGGTCGCCCCTGCAGCGGCTTTCAAGACCGCCGTCTGAAACCCATCGGCCGCAACGCAAGACGCAAATGCAAGGCCTGGATCAGGTTATCTGAACGGGTACCGGAGGACCGGTCATCAACGGAAATGGTGGAGCCGAGGGGGATCGAACCCCTGACCTTTCGCATGCCATGCGAACGCTCTCCCAGCTGAGCTACGGCCCCATTCCCGTTGGGAGGCGGGTCACTAACCGGACCCGCCCGGGTTGGCAAGCGGCGTAATGCCGCCTGCCAAATTTATTGCAATTAACGCTCGTGCTCGTCCTGCGGCGTCTCAACGCCGAGGTCGTCGTCGCCGCCGAGATCGACTTCGTCGTCCGCCGACGGCTCTTCGTCCTCGCCGGTGATCGAGGCGATGTCCTCTTCCTCGTCACCCTCGAGATCCGCGTCGGGCTTCTTGGTGTCGGGCTTGGCGACCTCGAACGGCAGTGGCTGCTTCGACTTCAGGATGGGCTCGGGCTCCCACGCATACCCGCATTCGATGCAGGTCACGGGGTCGGCTTTTTCGAGGTCGTAGAAACGCGTCGCGCATTTCGGGCACGAACGCTTCGTGCCCCATTCCGGCTTGATCATGCCGATAGAACCTTTCGGATGAATGGATTGCGGGGGGATACCCTCGCAAAGTGGGCGCGCCTTGCCATAGCGCAAGGCCACTGTCAAAAGCCCGGCCCCATGGCACACCCCCTCCCCACTTCGATGGACGTCGTCGCGCGCGGTCCACTGACCGGCTCGATTGCGGTCCCAGGCGACAAGTCTATCAGCCACCGTGCGTTGATGTTCGCGAGCCTGGCGGTCGGCACCAGCCGGATCGAAGGCTTGCTGGAGGGCGAGGACGTGCTCGCCACCGCGGCCGCGATGCGCGCGATGGGTGCGACGATCGAGCGGGGCGAGGACGGGATCTGGGTGGTGGACGGCGTTGGCGTCGGTGGACTGCTCCAGCCCGAGACCGCGCTGGAGATGGGCAATTCGGGGACGTCGACGCGGCTGCTGATGGGGCTGGTGTCGAGCCATCCGATCACCTGCACTTTCACCGGCGACGCATCGCTGTCGGGGCGGCCGATGGGGCGCGTGATCGAGCCGCTGTCGCAGATGGGAGCGGACATCACGTCTTCGCCGGGCGGGCGCTTGCCGCTGATGGTGCGCGGGATGTGTCCGGCGGTGCCGATCGAGTACACGCTGCCGGTCGCGTCGGCGCAGGTGAAGTCGGCGATCCTGCTGGCGGGGCTCAACACGCCGGGGATCACGCGGGTGATCGAGCCGGTCGCGACGCGCGATCATAGCGAGCGGATGCTGACCGGCTTTGGCGCGAAGCTGACCGTCGAAGAGACGAACCAGGGTCGTCTCATCTCGATCACGGGCGAAGCGGAGTTGAAGCCGCAGGATATCGTCGTGCCGGGCGATCCGTCTTCGTCGGCGTTCTGGTTGGTCGCGGCGTCGATCGTGCCCGGGTCGGATATCGTCGTGCGCAATGTCGGGCTGAACCCGACGCGGATCGGGCTCGTCACGGCTTTGCGGATGATGGGCGCGGATATTACCGAGCTGGACCCGCGGGTTGTCGGCGGCGAGCCGGTCGCGGACCTGCGCGTGCGGCATGCCCCGCTGACTGCCATCGAAGTGCCCGCGGATCTCGCGCCGAGCATGATCGACGAATATCCGGTGCTGTTCGTCGCCGCAGCCTTCGCGACCGGGACGACCATCGCTCGTGGCGCGCATGAGTTGCGCGTCAAGGAATCGGACCGGATCACGACGATGCGGATCGCACTCGAAGCGTGCGGGGTTGCTTGCGAAGAGTATGAGGACGGCATGGCGATCACGGGCTCCGGCGGCGCGGCGATTCGCGGTGGCGCTCGGGTGGCCTCGAAACTCGACCACCGCATCGCAATGAGCATGGTCGTGGCTGGACTTGGCGCCGTTCAGGCCGTCACGATCGATGACGTATCGCCGGTGGCGACGAGCTACCCCGTGTTCTTCCGGTCGCTCGATGCGCTTACCGGCCGGGGGAACTAAGATGATCATCGCAGTCGACGGTCCGGCGGCATCGGGCAAGGGCACGATCGCGCGCGCCTTGGCCAAGCATTACAAGCTGCCGTATCTCGATACCGGGCTGTTGTACCGGGCCGTGGCGCTGAGCGTGGCGCGGATGGGGCTCGATCCGGAAACCGAGGCCGACGCGGTCGCGGCGTGCGATTTCAGCGATGCGCTGCTGAGCGATCCGGCGTTGCGCGACGACGATATCGGCGCGCTGGCGTCGGTGGTGTCGGCACATCCACTGGTCCGTGCGGCGTTGCTGCACCGGCAGAAGCGGTTCGCGGAGCAGGAGGGTGGCGCGATTTTGGATGGGCGCGACATTGGCACGGTGATTGCGCCGGATGCGGATGCGAAGCTGTTCGTGAAGGCCACGCCGAATATTCGCGCGCAGCGGCGGCATGGGGAGTTGCAGGCTCGGGGGGGGACTGCGAGCAAGGACCGCGTGCTGGCGGATATTCGGGCTCGGGATGCTCGGGATAGTGGGCGGTCGACTGCGCCGTTGGTGATGGCGGCGGATGCTGCGTTGCTGGATACTAGTTTTCTGTCGATCGAGGCTTCGGTGCAGAGGGCGGTTGCGCTGGTTGAAGCGCAGCGAGGGAAGAAGGCGGCTTCGGTTTAAGCCTTCCGCACACCCCAGCGAGCGCACCACCCCGGCGAAGGCCGGGGCCCAGTTGGAAAGGTCGCAGTAACGGAGCGCTGCGCTTAGTTAGCAACGGCCCCCAACTGGGCCCCGGCCTTCGCCGGGGTGGTTGCTCTGTGGGAGTGAGCTACCGCGCCAAAAATTGTTTGCCCGCGAAGGCGGGGACCCAGACTGGGCTCCCGCCTTCGCGGGAGAACAAGGAAGCGGGGGCGCCGCCCGTTATGCCCCCAGCTCCGCCGCGCACAGCAACTTGACTCACGCTACCCTAAGACGTGACCCACGCTCCCCTAAAGCGCAGTAACCAGCGCAACCGCTCCGAACACCACCCCCGGAAAGTTCGCCACGACGATCGGCCAGTCCCGCTTGTCCTTCAGAAACCCATACCCAACCCACAGCGCGCAATTCACCATCGTCGCGAACGGCTGGACCACCGATCCCTTCTGACCCGCAAGGTTCAGCATGATCTGGTCGATGTACGACAGGTACATCACGATCGCCGTCACGGTGGCGACCCAGCCCAGCACGAGAATGCCGCGTTCGTTCAAATCTTCGCTCCTGTTGTGAGCGGCCCCTAACGAAGCAGCGGCGAACTTGCTCCGAGACCCGGTTTCGGCTATACGGAACCGTCCGGCGAGCGATGCTCGTGGAGGAAGGCGCGGAGACCCTCGAGTCTCACGCGCCGTTTTCGCATTCAGCGTCTACGTCCTCCGCGCCTCGTGCCGCCCGGATGCTGCGCCGGCGTTCGGTCGTCGCGGCAACGAAGGCCAAGACCAGCGGACCCAACCGCTTGGCCGGAAACAGACTAGGATTACTGAATTCTATGGCAACCCAGGTAATGCCGACCCGCGACGATTTCGCGGCGATGCTGAACGAAACGCTCGGCGACGCCGACAGCTTCGAGGGCCGCGTGGTGCATGGCACCGTGACCGGCATCGAGAATGACATGGCCGTCATCGACGTCGGTCTGAAGTCGGAAGGCCGCGTGCCGCTTCGCGAATTCGCAGCGCCGGGCCAGAAGGCTGACCTGAAGGTCGGCGACGAAGTCGAAGTCTATGTCGACCGCGTCGAGAACGTCCACGGCGAAGCGATGCTCAGCCGCGATCGCGCCCGCCGCGAAGCCGCATGGGACAAGCTGGAAACCGAATTCTCCAAGACGACCCGCGTCGAAGGCGTCATCTTCGGCCGCGTGAAGGGTGGCTTCACCGTCGACCTGAACGGCGCCGTCGCGTTCCTGCCCGGTTCGCAGGTCGATATCCGCCCCGTGCGCGACGTCACCCCGCTGATGGATATCCCCCAGCCGTTCCAGATCCTGAAGATGGACCGCAAGCGCGGCAACATCGTCGTGTCGCGTCGTGCCGTTCTCGAAGAGACGCGCGCAGAGCAGCGTTCGGGCCTGATCCTCAGCCTGGCCGAGGGCCAGATCATCGACGGCGTCGTCAAGAACATCACCGATTACGGTGCGTTCGTTGATCTCGGCGGCATTGATGGCCTGCTGCACGTCACCGATCTCAGCTACAAGCGCGTCGGTCACCCGAGCGAAGTCCTGAACATCGGCGACACCGTCAAGGTGCAGATCATCCGCATCAACAAGGACACCCAGCGCATCAGCCTCGGCATGAAGCAGCTGGAGAGCGATCCCTGGGATGGCGCGATGGTCAAGTATCCGGTCGGCGCGAAGCTCACCGGCCGCGTCACGAACATCACCGAATATGGTGCGTTCGTCGAGCTGGAAGCGGGCATCGAAGGCCTCGTCCACGTGTCGGAAATGTCCTGGACCAAGAAGAACGTCCATCCCGGCAAGATCGTGTCGACCTCGCAGGAAGTCGACGTCATGGTCCTCGAAGTCGATTCCGAGAAGCGTCGCATCTCGCTCGGCCTCAAGCAGGCTCAAGCCAATCCTTGGGAGGCCTTCGCTGCCGCTCATCCGATCGGTTCGACCGTCGAAGGCGAAGTCAAGAACGCGACCGAGTTCGGTCTGTTCATCGGCCTCGACAACGACGTCGACGGCATGGTCCACATGTCCGACATCGCATGGGGTGTTTCGGGCGAAGACGCGCTCAACCTGCATCGCAAGGGTGAGACCGTCGAAGCCGTGGTGCTCGACATCGACGCCGAGAAGGAGCGTATCTCGCTCGGCATGAAGCAGCTCGAGCGCGGCGGGCCTTCGGCCGGCGGCATCGCAGCGGCAGGTGACAAGCTGAACAAGAATGCGATCGTCACCGTGACCGTTCTCGAAGTCCGCGACGCGGGCCTCGAGGTGCAGCAGGGCGACGATGGCGCGACCGGCTTCATCAAGCGCACGGATCTGGGTCGCGATCGCGACGAGCAGCGTCCGGAGCGTTTCCAGGTCGGCCAGAAGTTCGACGCGATGGTCACCGGCTTCGATCGGTCGAAGAAGCCGACCTTCTCGATCAAGGCTATGCAGATCTCGGAAGAGAAGCAGGCTGTCGCTCAGTACGGTTCGTCGGACTCGGGCGCGACTCTCGGCAACATCCTAGGCGAGGCTCTCAAGGCTCGTACGGACGCCGAGAAGAAGTAAGGTTAACTTTTAGTTACGCAGAAAAGCCCGGCATGTGTCGAACATGCCGGGCTTTTTCGTGTCTGGACCACTTTGGTTTTTGACTGTTCCACGTTTGGTGCTAATGACTCGCAGATTGACCTGTATCAATCTGTAAGCGTTTTTCTAGATGGGCGGGGGCTCGAATGATCCGATCTGAATTGGTTCTTAAGATCGCCGAGGCGCATCCGGACCTGCAGCCTAACGAAGTCGAGCTGATCGTCAGCACCTTCTTCGACGAAATCTCAAAACGACTGGCCGCAGACGGTCGAGTCGAATTGCGTGGTTTCGGCGCATTCTCGACGCGCGCGCGGGATGCTCGCACCGGCCGTAATCCACGCACCGGCGAAGTCGTCGAGGTCGAGGCGAAGCGCGTTCCCTATTTCAAACCCGGCAAGGAAATGCGCGCACGTCTTAACGTGTGAGCGCTACCAGACGGCAGCACGCCTTTGAAGGGCGCAGGAATATGCTGCCTACCAAGCAAGATGGGTTGACCGTGCGCGCGACCTCGTCTTCTTGGGGCCGTGTGCGGACGTGGCGAAACCGGTAGACGCAGGAGACTTAAAATCTCCCTCCCTAGGAATGCGGGTTCGAGTCCCGCCGTCCGCACCAACACTGTTGTCCCTAGCATCGAAGCCATGCGGACTCGCCTCCCGCTAGGCGCCGCCATGCTCGCGACCTGCCTGGCGCTTGCCGGCTGCGACCGACGTCCGGATACCGGGGCGGTCGTCGTCAGTGCGATCGGAGCGCGCCCGCGACTGGCGGATGCCAGCCGCGTCGCGCTCGACACGCCCACCCGCCTGATGATGGATTCGGCCGCACAGGGTCTCGTACGCTTCGATGCGGCGGGACAGATCGAGCCCGGCATTGCCGAGCGCTGGATCGTGATCGATGGTGGGATGAGTTACATCTTCCGTTTGCGCGAAGGAGATTGGGGTGACGGTACGCCGGTAACCGCCGAACAGGTGGTGGCGATGCTGCAGCACCAGATCGGAAGCGCGGACCATTTCGGATCGCACAATCCGCTGGCGCCGTTCCTGACCGCGATCGACGAGATTGTCGTCATGACCCCGCAAGTGATCGAGGTGCGGTTGTCGCGCCCCCGCCCCGACCTGCTGAAGCTGTTCGCGCAACCCGAACTCGCGTTGCTGCGGCTCCGGCCGACCGGCGGGACCGGACCGTTCCGAATCGCGCAGCGGGGTCGTGCGCCGTTGCTACGCCCCGCGTTCGATCCCGGCCAGGCCGATCCCGACGACCAGCGCGAACCCCGACCGCAAGAGGACGTCCGGCTGATCGGCGAGCGCGCGGCCCGCGCGATCGCCCGGTTCGCCAATCGAGATTCAGATCTGGTGAGCGGCGGCAGCTTCGTCGACTGGCCGCTGTTGGCGACCGCGGATATCGCCCCGGCGAGCGTCCGGGTAGACCCGGCGGCGGGGCTATTCGGGCTGGCGTTCGTCCGGCGCGAGGGGTTTCTCACCGACGCCGCCAACCGGGCTGCAGTATCCGAGGCGATTGACCGCACCGCGGCAACGGGAGCCGTTGCACCCGCCTGGGACCCGGCGGACCGCATCCTGCCCGACATCCTCGATTCGGCGTCGCTGCCGCAGGTTCCTGCCTGGACGCTGCTGACGCAGGAGGAGCGCCGCGTCGCCGCCCGGCAGCGCGTGGCCGCGTGGCGGCAGGAGACGCCAGCCGCGATCGAAGTGCGAATCGCGCTCCCCGCCGGCCCCGGTGCGACGTTGCTGTATGCGCAGGTCGCCGCGTCGCTGATCGCGATCGGCATCACGCCGGTTCGTGTCGCGATCGGCGAGGCCGCCGACCTGAGACTGGTCGATGCGGTGGCACCTTATGACAGTGCGCGCTGGTATCTGGCGTCGGCCTGCGTCGCGTGTGGTGATGATGCCCGCGCCGCGCTCGACGCAGCTCGCGAGGCGCCGACCCTTGCCGAACGTGGGTTGCGGATTGCTGCCGCCGACAAGGCGATGAACGAGGACGTGGCATTCATCCCGCTGGCGCGTCCGTTGCGCTGGTCGCTGGTCGCCGCCCGGCTCGGGCAATGGCAGCCGAATACCCGCGCGTGGCACCCGTTGAACCGCTTGCGCGCCGACACCAACTAGGACGCATGAACCCACGCGCTACCCGCATCGCCCCCGGCCAGACCTTCCACGCCCTGCCGCTCGGGCGTGACGCCCTGTCGGTCCGCCGCCGTGTCGAGGCGGTCGAGCAGGTGATGGAGGGTCTGTTCGTCATTCCCGGTACCAGCCGCAGGGTCGGCCTGGACGTCGTGCTCGACTTCGTACCGTTCGCAGGGAGCACGGTCGCGGCCGCGATCGGCGGCTGGATGGCATGGGAAGCGCGCAACATCGGCATGTCCAAAATCCAGATGGCGCGGATGTTCGGCAACATCGGGCTGGACTGGGCCTTTGGGATGATCCCGTTCGTCGGCGCGATCCCCGACTTCTTCTTCCGCTCCAACACCCGCAACCTGCGGATCATAAAGCGCCACCTCGACAAGCATTATCCGTCGACCACGACCCTGGACGGGTAAGCACGGCGCCTCGCGAACGGCTGTCGTCAATCAGCCACGAGACGTTCCCGCGGTTGCGGGAACGCCGGGGAGACCGAGTATCAGGTCCGCGTCACGATCACGGCCCGACGTCGGCATCGCGGGCCGCCGGCTTGTAGCTCGCGCTCGTCCCGAGCCCCAGCGCGACCGCGACCCGGTCGTTCCAGCCATATGGGTCCGCGCGGATCACAGGTTCGCCGGCGTCGTCGAACAGCACGGTCTGGTACAACAGCCGTACCGGAATTTCTTTCGGCAACTTTACGAAGGTCTCCTTGCCGGTGTCTCGCGCCTGGTGCCACTGATCGGTCACGCCCTCATCCCTGGCGAGCATCTCGGCGAATCCCAGCGCATCATCCACGCGCACGCACCCGTGGCTGCGCTGGCGCTGTACTTCGGCGAACAGCTGCTTGGCGGGTGTATCGTGCAGATAGATCGCGTGGTCGTTGGTCATGTCGAACTTGACGAGGCCGAGCGAGTTCTTCGGTCCCGACTGCTGCACGAGCCAGCCATCCTTCCACGCCAGGTTGTTGGCACGGAGGTAGGCTGCGCCCTTGCCCGCCATCTCCTTTTTCTCGACCGAGCGCGGCACGGTCCAGGTCGGATTGGCGACGAGGCGGAAGATCGGCGAACCGAGCTGCGGCGTCTCCTTGTCGGGTTCGCCGACGACGACCTTGCGGCTGTCGACCAGCTTGCCGTCCCGCCAGTAGCTCAATCGAGCCGCCGCCAGGTTGACGTCGATCCGGGTTCCCGGCGCGTTGCGGTCCAGCCAACGGAGCCGCTCCATGTTCACCGCGATCGCCCGCGCCCGGTCAGCATCGGACAGATTGAGAATACCCAGCGCCTCGCTGCCGATCATGCCGTCCGGCTTGATCCCGTAATCCGCCTGCATCTTCTTGATCGCCAGGATGATTGCGGGCGTCAGGCGATCACCTTGCGCCGCCGCCTTGTCGAGATAGTCGAACGCAACGAGCTGGCGTGCGATCGCCGGCACCCGTGGGTCCGACGTACCCGGCTTGATCGCTTCCCCGGTGTCCGGGATCGCGGAAGCCGGCGTCTGTTCCCACTTGGGCATTGCGAGATAAGCCTTCGACAGACGCGCATAGTTCGCGTCCTGCGGCGCAAGCCCGGCCAGCCATGTCCCGACGTCACCAGCCTGCAACGCCGCAGCGAGGCCTTGTGCGAGGTTCACGCGAGGCCGCGGCAGGGTGTAGACGTCGAACAGCTTCGTGGGATCGGTCGCTCCCTGTGCCAGCGCCGTGGCGTAGGCGAGCGCCGACCTGGTCAAGGCTGCATCACCGGCGCCGGGTTGCGCGCTGGCGTCGAAGGTCATCCGGTCGAGACCGTGAGCCCCGCGACCGGCGATGGCCTTGCGCAGTTGCCCTGCCGTCTTGTTGGTCCAGCCCGCGGTCTGGCCCGCAGGCGCTGGCGTCGCCTGCGCCTGCTCGTTCGCAGTCGTGGTCCTGACTTCGCAGGCGGACAATGCAAACGTCGTCGCAAGCAGCGACGCACCGATCAAACCAAGACGCACTGGTACTTCCCCCGATAATCTGAGGGGACAACGCTGAACACCGGCCTGCGGTTCACGCCGCAGCCACGTGCGCGCTAATTCTTCCCACCAGGTCCTCGTTTCCCGGCCTGCCGTTCGGTTCAGCCCGTCTTTTTCGCGACCAGCCGTCATTCTGCAACCCGGATCGCAAGCGTCGCGTTATAGGTCGCACGCATGATCAAGGTCGCCAGCTACAATATCCACAAGGGCATCGGGCTCGACCGTCGGCGTAATCCGGAGCGTGTCCTCGAAGTCCTGCACGAAATCGACGCCGACGTCATCGCCCTGCAGGAAGCGGATCGACGGTTCGGTGCGAAGGCCTGCGTCCTGCCGCATAACCTGCTGGAGGAGCATGGCGACTGGATCCCGGTCGACTTCGGACTGCGTTCGCTCAGCATGGGATGGCACGGCAACGTCATCCTCGTCCGCAAGTCGGCGCAGGTGCTCGACGGCGAGGCGATCCATTTGCCCTCATTGGAGCCACGCGGCGCCGTGATGGCCGACGTCCGGCTCGGCAGCGAGACGATCCGCGTGCTCGGCATGCACCTCGATCTGTCGGGACTGTGGCGGCGCAAGCAGGCGGCGACGATCCTGAGCCATGTCGATACCTGTACGGATCGCCATCCGACGGTGCTGATGGGCGACCTGAACGAATGGAGCGCGGGTTCGGGATGCCTGCGCGATTTCGGCCGCGATTATGCCTTTGCAGAAACCGGGGCGAGCTTTCATTCACGGCGGGCAATCGCACGGCTCGACCGGATCATGGTGTCGCGCGAGCTGAAGGTGGTCGAGTGCGGTGTACATGCCAGCGCCGCAGCGCGGAAAGCATCCGACCATCTGCCGATCTGGGCTATGCTGGAGGCGTTATGATCATACCGACCGCCGCCGCCCGCCAGCGCCCCCTCGCCGCCTGATGCGCGAGAAGGAACTTCGTCTCGCGCTCGTCTGCTATGGCGGGATCAGCCTTGCCGTCTACATGCACGGGATCACCAAGGAGATCTGGCGACTGGTCTGCGCAAGCCGCGCGTTCCACGACGGCGAGATACCCAAGGGCGGTAGCCAGGGCGTGTATCACGCGCTGCTCCAGGAAATCGAAGACCACGCCGGTGTCCGGGTCCGCGTGCTTGCCGACATCATCGCGGGCGCCAGCGCCGGCGGGATCAACGGTATCTTCCTCGCCCAAGCGATCGCGACCGGGCAGAGCCTGGATCCGCTGACCGACCTGTGGATGACGTCCGCCGACGTCGAGGCACTGATCGATACCGAGGCGGCACCGAAGTCGCGCTTTTCCAAAGCCTGGGCAATGCCGCTCGCCTGGATGGCGGCGGGGCGCAGCACCGACAAGGTCGAAGCGCTCGACGAGCCGACTCGGGAAGAGGTGCGGACCAAGCTGTCGCACTTCGTCCGTTCGCGGTGGTTCGAGCCGCCGTTCGGGGGCAAGACCTTCACCAACCTGCTGCTAGACGCGTTCGACGCGATGGGGGCGAGCGAGCGGGGACCGCGGCTGCTGCCACCCGGCCAGCCACTCGACCTGTTCGTGACGGTGACCGACTTCTCGGGACATCCCGAACGGTTGCAGCTCAATTCGCCTGCCGAGGTCGTCGAGACGGAACACCGGATGGTCGTCGATTTTACCGACAACGGTCACCCCTGCGACACGCTCGCGCCCAACGCGGAACTCACCTTCGCGGCACGTGCCACGTCGAGCTTTCCAGGCGCGTTTCCGCCCTTCACGGTCGCCGAGCTCGACGGCGTGCTGAAGGACCGTATGATTGCCTGGCCGGAGCGTAGCGGCTTCCTCGCCCGCGTTCTGCCTCGCCACACCGCGGCGAATGCGGCGGAGAGCGCGGTTCTGATCGACGGCTCGGTGTTGGCCAACGCACCGTTCCGACCGGCGCTGGACGCGCTGAAGGAACGTCCAGCGCGGCGCCAGATCGACCGGCGGTTCATCTACATAGATCCCTCCCCCGGCATCAAGCTGCGTCTCAACCGCGGCGAGGGAACGCCGGGCTTCTTCCAGACGATCATCGGCGCGATCAGCGACATTCCGCGCCAGCAGCCGATCCGCGACAATCTGGAGGCGATTGCCGAGCGCTCCGCCCGGATCGACCGGATGCGCGGCATCCTTACCGCGATCCGGCCGGAGGTGGAGGCCGATGTCGAATCGCTGTTCGGGCATACGCTGTTCCTCGACCGCCCGACGGCGCCGCGGCTGGTCGCGTGGCGGCGGCGTGCGCAGAAGGCCGCCGCGGCGAGTGCCGGCTACGGGTTCGTCGCGTACGGCCATCTGAAACGCAGCGCGGTGATCGAGACGATCGCCGCGCTGCTCTATGATGCCGGACTTCACCATAGTCTGCGGCGAATGACGCAAATCCGAGCCGCGATCGTCGCGCATGTCGGCGCATCGGGCGCGGATCAGCTCGGGTCGAGTTTCCAGAATGGGGCGAGCCCGGCGGCGATCACATTCCTGCGGACCTTCGACATCGGCTTTCGCATCCGTCGGTTGCGGCTGATGGCCCGGAGGTTGTCGGACGTGGAGACGCAGGCCGACGAGGCCGAACTCGCACCGATGCGGAATGCGATCTACGAATCACTGTCGCCGTATCTCGACCGGCTGCGGGCTGAGATGCATGCCGGAATGCACGATGCGGTCCGCGCGATGAAGGGCGATGCGGCCTGCGTGCTGGAGACGCTGGGGCGGACGTTCGACCTCGAACGACTTGATGCCGAAACCGATCAGCGCCTCGCCGACGCGTTCGCGGCACTCGCCAAGCCTGCGCGGCGCACTCTGTTGCTCGCCTATCTCGGCTTCCCGTATTTCGACACGGCGACGCTGCCGCTGCTGCAGGGCGAAGGGCTCGACGAGTTCGATCCGATCAAGGTCGACCGGATCGCCCCCGACGATGCGACCTCGATCCGCTCGGGCGGCGCCGAGGCGACGCTGAAGGGTATCCAGTTCGGCACATTCGGTGCGTTCTTCAGTCGCGCCTACCGCGAGAACGACTATCTCTGGGGGCGGCTGCACGGGGCCGAGCGGATGATCGACATCACCGTCTCCACCCTGCCGCACACCGTACGGATGAAACCGGGCCGGGTCGCGGCGATCAAGCGCGCGGCGTTCCTCGCAATCCTCGACGAGGAAGAGCCGAGGCTGACCGCGATCCTTCCGCTGATCACGCAGATCCGCACTGAAATCGGCTGAGTCCGGCCGGAAAACGGCACAAGGCTGGCCAAACCGGCTGTGTGGCGGTAGCTCTGCGACACCCATCGGCGCTTCGGCACCGAGGGACGCGATAGAGGTGGCCGCATGCAGTTCCTGAAAATCCTGTTCTGGTGCCTGCTGGCGTTCATCGCCGCGGTGTTCACGATATCGAACTGGAATGCCGTGCAGATCCAGCTCTGGGGCGGGCTGATCGCCGACGTGAACCTGCCGCTGCTGCTGTTCGTGACGTTCCTGATCGGGTTCGTGCCGACGATGCTGTACAATCATGCGATCCGGTGGCGGCTGCGCCAGCGTCTGTCGACGTGCGAGCGCGAGTTGTTCGAACTGCGGACGCCGCGGCCCGAGCCGGTGCGCGCAGCGCCCGTGGAGATGCCCGTCGAGACCATCGTGACGCCCACCCCGATAGAACCGGCGGTTTCGCCGACGACGCTCCCGCCTGCTGCCGTCTGATGAGCAACCGTATCTACGTCGCGCTCGACACGCCCGATCTGGCGCGCGCCAAGGCTCTGGCATCGCGCGTCCGCCACCATGTCGGCGGCATCAAGCTCGGCCTCGAATTCTTCTCCGCGCATGGCCAGCCGGGTGTGCATGCGATGGCGGAATTCGGCCTGCCGATTTTTCTCGACCTGAAGCTGCACGATATTCCGAACACCGTTGCCAAGGCTGTGCAGGCGCTCGGTGGACTCGAACCGGCGATCCTTACCGTCCATGCGAGTGGCGGCCGGGCGATGCTGGAAGATGCCAAGGCGGCCGCGCCGGTCGGCACCAAGGTGATCGCGGTGACGATGCTGACGAGCCTGGACGCCTCCGATCTCGCGGCCACCGGCGTGGCCGGCAGCGCGCACGATCAGGTTTCGCGGCTGACGCAGCTTGCGTGCGAGGCGGGGGTCGACGGCATCGTCTGCTCCGGCGCGGAAGTCGCGGCGGCCAAGGCGATCTGGCCTAAGGGTTTCTTCGTGGTGCCGGGCGTACGCTTGCCCGATGGTCAGATCGGCGACCAGAAGCGCGTGGTCACGCCGCGCCAGGCACTCGACGCGGGCGCGTCGATCCTCGTGGTCGGCCGGCCGATCACCCAAGCCGAAGATCCCGATGGCGCCGCCCGCGCAATGGCTGCGACGCTCTAGGGCGGGTTCGGTTTGGATCCTTCCCCTGATGGGCGAGGATCGTTCAGCTTCGACGACCCGTTCTAGGAACCACGATGACCACCGCCAAGATCTGCGGCCTTTCCACCACCGCCACTCTCGATGCCGCGATCGGCCACGGCGCGAGCCATGTCGGGTTCGTCTTCTTCCCCGCTTCGCCGCGTCATGTCACCTTCGCGAAGGCTGCCGAGCTCGCGGCGCGGGTGCCGGAGCAGGTCAAGCGCGTGGGGGTGTTCGTCGATCCGGAAGACGAGATGCTCGAGCAGGCGGTGGCGTCGGCGGCGTTGGACGTGCTGCAACTTCACAAGGTGACGCCGGCGCGGGCCGCCGCGATCCGCGCGAAGTTCGGGATCGAGACCTGGGTTGCCGTCGCCGTCCGCACCCGCGGCGATCTCGACGCGGCGCATGGGTTCGCGGGCGTTGCCGACCGGATCCTGTATGATGCCAAGACTCCGGACTCGGCTGTGCTGCCGGGTGGGATGGGCTTGCGATTCGACTGGGATCTGCTCGTCGGGTTCAGACATCCGCTACCCTGGGCACTGTCGGGTGGACTAGATCCTGCGAATGTCGCTGAAGCGATGCGGCGGACTGGGGCGGAATTGGTCGATGTGTCTTCGGGCGTCGAGGGCACACCCGGCATCAAGGACGAAGCGAAGATCGCCGCGTTTTTACGGGCTGTCGGCACGCGATAATACCACGCAGGCGAAGGCCGGGGCGCCGTTCGGCAAACGGGAGGGGTGACAGCGATTTCCGAAGTGCTAAACGCGCAACGATGAACGCTCCCCTCGCTCCAAACTCCTACCGCGCCCAGCCCGACGAGCGCGGCCATTTCGGCGAGTTCGGTGGTCGCTACGTCGCCGAGACGTTGATGCCGCTGGTCCTCGACCTCGACCGCGAATACCGCGCCGCAAAGGCCGACCCCGCGTTCAAGGCGCAGTTCGACGACCTGCTCGAACATTATGTCGGCCGCCCGAGCCCGCTCTATTATGCCGAACGGCTCACCGAAGCGCTCCGCGAGTCTGCGCCGGAAGGCATGGGCGCCCAAGTCTGGTTCAAGCGCGACGAACTCAATCACACCGGCGCGCACAAGATCAACAACTGCATCGGCCAGATCCTCCTGGCGATGCGGATGGGCAAGACGCGGATCATCGCCGAAACCGGTGCCGGCCAGCACGGCGTCGCGACCGCCACGGTCTGCGCGCGGTTCGGCCTCCCCTGCGTGATCTACATGGGCGCAAAGGACGTCGAGCGGCAGGCGCCCAACGTGTTCCGCATGAAGCTGCTCGGCGCCGAGGTCCGCCCGGTGACGAGCGGCGCACACACGCTGAAGGACGCGATGAACGAGGGCATGCGCGACTGGGTCGCGAACGTCCACGACACCTTCTACATCATCGGCACCGCCGCCGGCCCGCATCCGTATCCGGAGATGGTCCGCGATTTCCAGAGCGTCATCGGCACCGAGGCGCGTGCGCAGATGCTGTCGCGGATCGGCCGCCTGCCCGACCTGCTGGTCGCGGCGATCGGTGGCGGCTCGAACGCGATCGGGCTGTTCCATCCGTTCCTCGACGATGCGGAGGTGCAGATGCTCGGCGTCGAGGCGGCCGGTCACGGGCTCGACAAGCAACATGCGGCGAGCCTCGCGGGCGGGTTTCCGGGCGTGCTCCACGGCAACAAGACCTATCTGTTGCAGGACGAGGACGGCCAGATCACCGAAGCGCATTCGATCTCGGCCGGGCTCGACTATCCGGGTATCGGACCCGAGCATGCATGGCTGCGCGATATCGGCCGGGTTCAGTATGACAGCGCGACCGATATTGAAGCGCTCGATGCGTTCCAGCTGCTGTGCAGGACCGAGGGTATCATTCCTGCGCTGGAGCCGTCGCACGCGATCGCATCGGTCGCGCGCAAAGCACGCGAGATGCGGCAGGACCAGATCATCCTCGCCAATCTGTGCGGCCGCGGCGACAAGGACATCTTCACCGTCGCGGAAGCACTCGGGGTGGCGATATGATCGCCGCCACGTGCTCCCCCACTGCGCTTCGTCGGACACCCCTCTTAACCCGTCACCCCAGCGGAAGCTGGGGTATCGATGGGGCGGGTGCGGTGGTCGCCAAGCAGGATACCCCGGCTTTCGCTGGGGTGACGGTTTTTGATCGGGCGACGAGTGCCGGCCTGGAGGCACGGGTATGAGCCGCATAGCCGCCACCTTCGCGCGCACCGCCGCCGCCGGGCGCGCCGCGCTCGTCGCATTCGTCACCGCGGGTGATCCGACCACCGAGGCGACCGGCCCGATCCTCGACGCACTCGTTGCGGGCGGCGCCGATGCGATCGAGCTCGGCATGCCGTTCACCGATCCAATGGCCGATGGGCCCGCGATTCAGGCCGCTAACATCCGCAGCCTCGCGCAGGGGACACGGACGGCGGACATCCTGGCGACTGCGACCGCCTTCCGTGCGCGGCATCCGGATACGCCGCTGGTGCTGATGGGCTACGGCAACCCGATGCTTCGGCGCGGCGCAGACTGGTTCGCCGAGGCTGCTGCCAAGGCCGGCGTCGACGGCGTGATCTGCGTGGACGTCCCGCCCGAGGAAGACGATGCGCTAGGCCCGCAGTTGCGCGCCGCGGGCATCGATCTGATCCGTCTCGCTACCCCGACCACCGATGCGGCACGGCTGCCGACCGTGCTCGATGGCGCGAGTGGGTTCCTGTATTATGTCTCGGTTGCCGGCATCACCGGGCTCCAGCAGGCGCAGCAATCCTCGATCGAGGATGCCGTTGCCCGCCTCAAGGCACAGACCAATATCCCGATCGCGGTCGGCTTCGGCATCCGCACCCCCGAACAGGCCGCAAACGTCGCCCGTGTCGCGGACGGCGTCGTGGTCGGCTCGGCGATCGTCGAACTGGTCGCACAATATGGCGCCGCTGCGGCCGAGCCGGTTCGCGCCTATATCAAGTCTCTCGCCGATGCCGTCGCGAGCGCAAGGAAAGTATCCGCATGAGCTGGCTCAACAGCGTCCGCAACGTCCTGCCCTTCGTCGCGAAGCGCGAGACGCCCGAAAATCTCTGGCACAAGTGCAAGGGCTGCGGGCAGATGGTCTTCACCAAGGAGCTCGAGGACAATCTCTACGTCTGCCCGAAATGCGATCATCATGACCGCATCGGGCCGAAAATCCGCTTTGCGCAATTGTTCGACGAGGGCAGCTGTTCGGAACTGCCGGCGCCGAAGGTACCCGAAGACCCACTCAAGTTCCGCGATCAGAAGCGCTACACCGATCGCCTCAAGGCGGCGCGCACCGACAACAGCGAGCAGGACGCCCTGATCAACGCGCGCGGCGCGATCGACGGCCACCGCGTCGTGGTGGGTGTGCAGGATTTCGGCTTCATGGGTGGATCGATGGGTCTGGCCGTCGGCGAGGCGTTCGTGCGCGGTGTCGAGGCGGCGATCGAAGACCGCGTGCCCTACGTAATCTTCACTGCTAGCGGCGGCGCGCGCATGCAGGAGGGCATTCTGAGCCTGATGCAGATGCCGCGCAGCACGGTGGCGATCCAGATGCTTCACGATGCCGGGCTGCCGTACATCGTCGTGCTGACCGACCCGACGTCGGGCGGCGTGATGGCGGCGTATGCGATGCTCGGCGACGTCCAGATCGCGGAACCCAAGGCGACGCTGGCCTTCACCGGCCGCCGCGTGATCGAGAGCACGATCCGCGAGAAGCTGCCCGAGGATTTCCAGACGTCGGAATATTATCTCGAGCACGGGATGATCGACATGGTGGTGCACCGCAAGGACCTGCGCGAGCAGCTCGGCACGGTCATCGGGTATCTGAGCGCACGCGAAGCGGCGTAACTGACCTACTCCCTCTCCCCTCCGGGGAGAGGGTCGGGGTGAGGGGCCACCCAGCGATGCTGCGCCCGGAACTGCCCCTCACCCCAGCCCTCTCCCCGGAGGGGATAGGGAGCCAGAATGCCCGACCACGCGACGTCCTCTTCGCCCGCCGTCCAAGCGCAGCTCGACCGCCTGACTGCGCTCTCGCCCGGCGCCGACATCCTCGGCCTCGAGCGCATCACCGCGCTGCTCTCACGCCTTGGCGATCCCCACCTCAGTCTCCCCCCGGTGTTCCACGTCGCTGGCACCAACGGCAAGGGCTCGACCTGTGCGTTCCTGCGGGCCGCAATCGAAGCCGCCGGCCACAGCGTCCATGTCTATTCCTCTCCCCACCTCGTCCGTTTCAACGAACGCATCCGCATCGCCGGATCGCTGATCAAGGACGACCTGCTCGCCGCGTTGCTCGAGGAAGTGCTGGATCACGCCGCCGACCTTCAGGCGAGCTTCTTCGAGGTCACGACCGCTGCTGCGTTCCTGGCGTTCGCGCGTACGCCGGCTGCCGCGACGATCGTGGAGGTTGGCCTCGGGGGACGGCTCGACGCGACCAACGTCATCCCCAATCCCGTGGTGACCGGCATCGCCGCGCTCGGCATCGACCATCAGTCGTTCCTCGGCGACACGCTGCTGGAGATCGCCGGTGAGAAAGCGGGGATCGCGAAGCGCGGCGTGCCGCTCGTGACGATGGACTATCCGAAAGTGCTGCGCACGAAAATCGCCGCCGTCGCTGATGCCGCCGGCGCGCCTGTGTTCGCACGCGGCAGCGCCTGGACCAGCGAAACCGCCCGCTCGACCGTCCGCTACGAGGACGAAGGCTTCTCTGTCGTCACCAACCGCCCTCGCCTCGTCGGCGCGCACCAGTCGCGTAACCTCGCTTTGGCCATCGCGATGCTTCGCCATCAGGGTGCGGTGCATATCCCCGAGGCCGCACTGCGTGCCGCGGCGGACTGGGCGCATTGGCCCGCCCGCATGCAGCGATTATCGGACGGGCCGTTGCTGGCCAGTCTGTCGGCCGGCAGCGAGTTATGGCTGGACGGCGCTCATAATCCGAATGCCGCCATACCCGTCGAAAAAGCGCTGCGCCGCATCGCAAAAGGTCGCCCTGTGACGCTCGTCATGGGAATGCTTGCGAACAAGGACTCACAGTCCGTACTGCGTATTCTCTCGCCATCGCTATCGCGCGTTATTGCCGTCCCGGTCGAAGGGCACGCCCACCATGCCCCGGCGACGTTAGTCGCAATTGCGCAAACCTACGATGTCCCGGGCGATACGGCGCCAACGATCGCGCAGGGCCTGGCGATGGTCCCGAAGGATACGCCAAATGTCGTTCTGATCGCCGGTTCGCTATACCTCGCAGGCGAAGCGCTCGTAGGGAACGACCAACTGCCTGACTGAGTTCTTATTGCTATTGACTATCAATAACCAACGCGCGAGTTTGTGGAGACCACCACGGAGTCGCGTGAATGACCGATACCCGCCCCGCCTCGATACATGCTCTCACCAGCGCGACGACATTGTTGCCGCACCCGTTACCACCTTGTGAAAACGCGCGAATTGTCTTGTTCGCGATGCGCCGAATGGGCGCTCACGGTCTTGCCGACGCGCGCGCTGCGCACACGATGGTAACCGCGTTCGGGCAAGGCTTTCGCAGGCCGCTGGTGCTGCTGCGCGCTCTGATGGCGGACCTCGCCGCGACGTCGGCAGGAACGATCGCGATCGCGCCATGCTGTTGCGCAAGGGCGACGCCAGCCGAGGCCGCGATGCTGTCGATCCTGGCCCGGATCGAGACCGCACCGGAAACTGCCCGTCTCCTGATGGCCGACCTGCTCGGGGTTCGCCGCGTCGATGGCGTGCTTGCAAGCGCCGCCGCGGTTGCGGCCGCCTTCGCGGACGAAGGCAGACCGATCACAGTGTAGGCGAGGCTATGCGAGTTCGTCGGCGGGCGCGCGACGCACGCTCTCGACGACGAAACCCTGCCGCCACAAGATCCAAAGCAGTATCAGGCCGGGCACTGCGACAACCATCGTCAGCATCCAGAAGCCCGGCCACCCGAGCGCGGTTGCCGCATAGCCTGCAGGTGCCGCCAGCCAGGTCCGCCCGACCGCCGCGAACGACGACAGCAGCGCAAACTGCGTGGCGGTGTAGGCGAGGTTCGACAGGCCAGAGAGATACGTCACGAACACCGTCAGGCCGATCCCGCTGGTAACCTGCTCCGTCGCCACGGCAATCGTCAGCCAAGTGTTCGAATGGCCATGCCAGGCAAGGATCACGAAGGTAAAATTGCTCAACATCATCAGCACGCCCGACACGAACAGGGCGCGACCCAGCCCGAGCCACGCCATGAACGGCGCCCCCAGCGCGGTGCCGACGATCAGTCCCCAGAACCCAACCAGCTTGTTGATCGCGATGAATTCGGTGTCGCTGAACCCGAGTTCAACGATCATCGGGTTGAGCATTCCCTGCCCCATCGCATCGCCGAGTTTGTAGATCAGTACGAACAGCAGGATCAGCACCGCGCCGCGCCGCTGGAAGAATTCGCGGAACGGGTCGATGATCGTGTCTTCGAGCCAGCGTCCGCCGGTTTCCTGCGGTTGCTTCGCCAACACGCGGTCGTGCAGGCCACGCCCCGCCCATAATGCAGCAAGAGCCCCCGGAATGACGCAAAACGCCGTTAGGCCATAGCCTAACGCCCAGCCAAGCCCCAGGCCCTCCGACGACGCGATCGCGATCGTTCCGACACCCGCAGCCAGATTGCCCAGCCGATAGCCGAACTGGTTGTTCGCGGTGCCGTGCGGCAGTTCGTCCTCGGGCAGGATCTCGATGCGATAGGCGTCGATGACGATGTCCTGCGTCGCGCCGAGGAACGCGGTGACGATCGCCCAGAACGCGAAGACGCCGAGATGGTCTTGCGGCGCGCTGAACCCAAGCATCCAGACCGAGCCGAACAGCAGCGCCTGCACGAAGAACAGCCACGCCCGCCGCTGTCCGACGAGCCGCGTCAGGATCGGAATCTCGAACCGGTCGATGAACGGCGCCCACAGGAATTTCAACGTATACGGCGTGGTGAGGCCGATCGCGAACCCGATCGTCTTCTTGTCGATGCCGACTTTCGACAGCCAATACCCCATCGTTCCCAGCAGCAGCGCCAGAGGAAAACCGCTCGATATACCCAGCAGCAGGGCTGCGATCGGTCTCGGCCGGAGATAAGGTGCAAGCGTTGCGAGAACGGAGCGGCGTTCGGCGGTATCGGTGGACATGCGCCGACCATAGCGCGCTGTCCGAACGAGGGAAGACGTTAGCCGACCAGTGTCATGCCGTCTGCGGGAACAGGGTGAACCCCGGTGGCACGCGCTTGGGCTTGCCACCGCCGAGCATCGCCTCGATCGCCTCGATCGCGGCGATCAGATCGCGGGGGGCGTACGGCTTGGCCATGCACCCGGCAGCGAGCGTGGTCGCCTCGACCGGACAACTCCCCGTCACGAACATTACCGGCACGCCGCGGCTCTGTGCCGCGCGCGCCACGTCGATGCCGGAACCGTCCGCCAAATTCACGTCGACCAGCACAAGGTCGATCACCGTCTCGCTCGCAAGAATTGGCAGCGCTTCCGCCACGCGGTCGATCGTCGCAACGATCGTGAACTTTGCCTCGGCCAGAAAATATTCGGTATCGAACGCCACCAATGGCTCGTCCTCGACGACCAGGAGCCGGACGATCTGACGCTTCTTCTTTCCGAATATCATTGCCGACAGGCCCCCGGACGCGCGCGAATGGTCGTTACGCTTGCGTGCCCTAACGCGCCGCGGCACGAACGGTCGCAAATATTTTCGCGCTGAGAGCAGATCCATAGTATCAGCCGCGCCATGACGACTTCAAAAGACGATAACCCGACTGCCAGCCCGTCGATCGACGCGCCTGCAACCCCCTCCGCTTCCGTCCCGGGCGCACCGATCAAGGGCGACCGAATCGCCAAACTGCTCGCGCGCGCCGGGATCGCCTCGCGCCGCGATATCGAACGCATGATCGCCGAAGGCCGCGTCGCGTTGAACGGCACGCTGGTCGACACGCCAGCGACGATCCTCCGCAATCTCGCTGGTGTCACGGTCGACGGCGATCCCGTCGAGGCACCGAGTGCCGCGCGCCTGTTCCTGTATCACAAGCCGACCGGGCTGCTGGTCACGGAGCGCGACCCTGCCGGGCGCACGACGATCTACGATCGCCTGCCGCAGGATCTGCCACGGCTCGTGCCGGTCGGTCGTCTCGATCTCAACACCGAGGGGCTGTTGCTGATGACCACCGATGGTGGCCTCAAGCGCCAACTCGAGCTGCCCGCAACCGGCGTCGAGCGCGCCTATCGTGCACGTGCGTATGGCAACATCACGCAGCCCCAGCTCGAGGAACTGATCGAGGGCATCGAGATCGAGGGTGTTCGCTACGGGTCGATCAACGCCAATATCGAGCGTCGTACCGGCGCGAACGTGTGGATCGAGATGATCCTGACCGAGGGCAAGAACCGCGAAGTCCGCCGCGTTCTGGAGCACCTCGGGCTGCAGGTCTCGCGCCTGATCCGTACGCGTTATGGCCCGTTCGTGCTCGGCGATCTTCCCCCCGGGCAGATCGGTGAAGTCCTGCAGCACGACGTCGTCGCGTTCCAGAAGGAACTGGCCAAGGGCCGTCCGGAGGGTCCGGGTGCGCGCGCGAACATCGGCATCAGCGCCAGTGCCGGCGCGGGTGCCGGGATCGGTGCACGGTCGAGCCAGCGCGGCAGCAATGCGCCCCGCCCTGCTCCGGCAGCACGTCCGGCGCCGGGCTCGCGACCAACGCAAGGTCCGCGCACTACTCCAGGTGGGGCGCGTACGCCTGTCCGCAGCCCCTATACGGCGCCTGCGAGCTCGGGCTTCTCCAGCGGCGCGGCGCCGACGGACCGTCCTTCGCGGCCTGCCCGGCCCGAGCGGATCCGTCCGACAGCCGCGATGCAGCGCGGCGACGTCAACGATCCCTGGGCGCGGCCGGATACGCGTAACGCCGCTCGCCCGGCCGGCGCACACCACGCACGACCGACAAGCGGCGATACGTCCCGCCCATATGTCCGCCAAGAACGCGCGGATCGCGGCGAGGAGCTGAGCACCAGCCCGAAGATCAAGCATTTCCGCGCGGCCAAGCCACCGCGCGAGCGTGCCGCACCGAGCCGCGTCGGCACCAGTGGTACGCCGGCACCGCGTCGCGCCGATACGCCGCAGCGTCAGGAGCAGCCTCGCGGCTTCCGTCCGCAGGTAACCGACTCGGGGGCACGCGGTTCGGTCGACAAGCGTGCGGCTCGCAGCGCCGCCGGCCGTCCCGGCGCCGATCCGCGCCCCATGCGCGAGGCGCCCGCCCGGCCCGACCGTGGTGGTCGTACGAGTGGCCCCGGCAAGGGCCCGTCCGGAGGGCGCGGTCACCCGCCCCGTGCCCCGCGTGGAGGTAAACGCTGATGCGGATCATCGCAGGCCAGTGGCGCGGACGCCCGATCGTAGCGCCCAAAGGCGACGCTACCCGCCCAACCGCGGACCGCATGCGCGAGACGTTGTTCTCGATGCTGACGAGCCGCGTCGGAAGCTTCGAGGGGTTGGCGGTTGCCGACCTGTTCGCGGGGTCGGGTGCGCTCGGAATCGAGGCACTGTCCCGGGGGGCGGCGACCTGTCTGTTCGTCGAGCAGGACAAGCTGGCAGTGGACGCGCTGAAGGCGAACCTCGCCAAGCTCGGCGTGCGCGGCGACGTGCGGGCAACGTCGGTGATGGCCCTCGGGCCGGCACCTGCGCCGCTCGACGTGATCCTCATGGATCCGCCGTATAATACTGGTGCTGGCATGGTGGCGCTCGACAAGCTGGCGCGGCTTGGGTGGACCAGCCCGGCGACGTGGATCAGCCTGGAGACGGCGAAGGCGGAAGTCGTCGAACTGGCGGGCTTCGAGATCGACGCGACGCGCGTGCATGGCAAGGCGCGGCTGACGTTGTTGCGGCCAGTGTCAGCGTAAAATCTGGTTCTCTTGTGAAGGTGGGAGCCCGGTCCGGGCTTCCGCCTTCGCAGGAGAACAGACTATTCCTTTGAATTGCGGCCGAGGATCAGCAGTCCGCCGAGGCTGAGCACGCCCGCCGCCATCAGATACCCGCCGACCAGCCACAGCCCGCGCGGTGCAAGCGCCTCCGCCACGATAGGTGCCAGCGCACCGCCGAGCACGCCGCCGAGGTTGAAGGTCATCGACACGCCCGTGTAGCGCACGCCCGCCGGGAACAGGCTCGGCAACCATCCGCCGAGCGGTCCGTAGGCGAACCCCATCACGAACAGGGCGCCCGACAGCCACAGCCATACCGTGAACAGCGATCCCGACCCCAGCATCGGTCCCATCAACGCGCCGACGCCGATGCAGCCCGCAAACCCGACCGCCAGCATCCGTGCGGCGGAATACCGATCGGCGAGCACGCTGGCCACGACCACGCCGCCCGCAAGGAACCAGATCGCCACCAGTTCGACCGCGAGGAACGATTCGCGCGAATAGCCGAGTGTCTTGGTGCCGTAGCCAAGCGCGAACGCGGTCGCGAGGTAGAATAGCGCGAAGCAGGCGATGACGCCGAACGTGCCCGCCAGCGTCGGACGCAGGTGCTGCGTCAGCAAAGTTGCGATCGGTACCTTGGGAAGCGCTTCCGTCCGCTCCGCCTCGAGGAAGGCTGGCGTCTCGGTCAGCTTGAGCCGCACCCATAGGCCGAGGCCGACGAGGATTGCACTCAGCAGGAACGGAATGCGCCATCCCCAGGCGACGAACTGCGCCTCGTCGAGGACCAGCCCGATCACGAGGAACAGGCCGTTCGCCGCCAGGAAGCCCACCGGGGCGCCGAGAGGGGGAAACATGCCCCAGGTATTCTTGCGGTGCGCCGGCGCGTTCTCGACCGCGAGCAACGCCGCCCCGCCCCATTCACCACCCAGGCCAAGCCCTTGGCCAAGACGCATCAGGCACAGCAGCGCCGGCGCAATCCAGCCGACCTGCGCATAGGTGGGCAGGAAGGCGATCCCGACGGTCGATCCGCCCATCAGCAGCAATGAGGCTACCAATGTCGACTTGCGCCCGATCCGATCGCCGAAATGCCCGAACACGATCGCCCCGACCGGCCGCGCAGCGAATGCGAGCCCGAACGTCGCATAGCTGAACAGCAACTGCGCCGAGGCCGATTGCTCTGCAAAGAACAAGGGACCGAATACGAGCGCGGCAGCGGTCGCGTAGATGTAGAAATCGTAGAACTCGACTGCGGTGCCGACGAGGCTGGCAGTAAGGATCCGACGATGGGCGCGAAGCGTGGTCATGCCGCGACATTGCCTTGACCGTCGGCGCCGTCAACCGATCCGGATCTTCCATTCCCGCGGGTCGGACAGACTCAAGCCGGGAGAACGATCCGCGCGACCAGGCCTGGCGCATTGTCCCCCAGTTCGAAATGCCCGTCGTGCAGCCGCGCCACCGCCTCGATCAGTGCCATGCCGAGGCCAGCGCCGGGAGTCGAGCGAGCACTGTCGAGGCGGCCGAACCGCTTGAGCGCTTGAGCCCGGTCGGCCGCGGCGATGCCGGGCCCGCGGTCCTCGACCTGGATTGCCACGCCGTCGGTGCGGTGGACGATCCGCAGCGTGACCTCCCCGCCCACTGCGCCGTGGCGGAGCGCATTGTCGATCAGGTTGGTGATCGCCTGGCTGATGAGTTCCCGGTGTAGCTTCATCGGCGGGGGGCGGTCGTCGATCGCGATCGTGAAGAGCAGGCCGGCGTCTTCCGCCACGGGGGCGTAGAGCTCGCCGATTTCCTCCAGCAGGTCTGCGGGCGACACCTCGATGAACCGGTCGCGCGAGACCGAGCCCGAGCGGCTGATCTCGATCACCATCGTCAGCATCCGCATGACGAGGTCGGTCTCGACGAGCAGTCCGCCCAGTGCCGCTTCACGCGCGTCGGGGTCGGCAATAAGCACCGCCTGCTCGGTCTTGGTCCGGAGGCGGGCGAGTGGCGACCGAAGGTCGTGCGCCAGGCTGTCGGTGACGATCCGAAGTTCAGCCATCACGCCCTCAAGCTTGCCGAGCATGACGTTGAGGCGCGCGGCGAGGCGATCGAACGCGTCGCCGCCCCCGGCGATCACGTCGACGCGGCGTGAGAGGTCACCCTCGCCTGCTGCCTCGATGGCGTTGGCGATGCCGTCCAGTCGGCGGCCCACATAGCGCGTAAGGACAAGTCCGCCGGACACCCCGAGCGCAAGCGACAGGAACACCGCAACTGCCAGCGCCCGCTCGATCGCGCGTTCCTCGGCCGCGATTAGGTCGAGATTGCGCCCGGTGAGAAGCCAGTAGCTCCCGAGCGGATGCAGCGCGTAGCCGGTTTCGCGGGCGGACCAGAGTTCGTCTGCGCCGAGGCGCGCGATACGGAACTGCGTGATGCGGAGCGGCACTGCTAGCCGTGCGGGCGCGATACCGAGCACGGCCCGACCTTTGGGGTCGATCACCGCCAATACCAGCGAAACATCCCCAGGGACGACCGCGCTGTCGATCGCCTGGCGAATTGCCGGCAGGCCACCGCCACGCCATACCGCACGCAAGGCTTCGGATTGTTCGGTCGTCTCGCGGCGGATCGCGTCGATGGCGTCGGCGCTTGTCGTCTTCCAGACGAAACCGACCAGCGCGAGATTGGACACGAGCGCCAGTGCAATCGACAACAGCGCGATTCGGGCGGTTACCGAAAGACGGATCACCACCCCGGATCAGCCTTCGACGGCGAGCCGGTATCCTGCGCCGCGCACCGTGTGGAGGATCGGCGTCGGGAAGCCATCCTCGAGCTTGCGGCGGAGGCGGCCGATATGGACGTCGACGACGTTCGAGCCCGGGTCAAAATGATAGTTCCAGATCTTCTCCAGCATCATCGTGCGGGTCACGACCTGGCCAGCATGGCGGGCTAGAAATTCGAGAAGGTTGAACTCGCGGGCGCCCAGCGGGATCGAGCGACCGGCACGCGATACCGCGCGCGCGAGCAGGTCGATTTCCAGATCACCCACGGAAAGCTTGGTTTTCTGTGGTTCGGTCGCGGCCCGATCGGACCGGCGGACGAGTGCTTCGATCCGCGCGGAGAGCTCAGCGAACGAGAAGGGCTTGCACAGATAGTCGTCGGCGCCGGCTTTCAGCCCATCGACGCGGTCGTCGACTGCGGCAAGCGCGGAAAGGATCAGAACCGGCGTGGCGATCCCAGCGGCGCGAATCGCGCTAACCATCGACAGTCCGTCGAGGCCGGGCAGCATGCGATCGGCGATGATGAGGTCGAAGATACCTTCGCTCGCAAGAAACAGTCCGTCGCGGCCGTCTGCACAAGCCTCCACAGCGTGCCCCGCTTCGGCTAACCCCTTGGCAAGATAAGCGGACGTCGAGGCGTCGTCCTCGACGATCAGGATCTTGCGGCTCAACGCGGTCTCACCTTCCCTGCCACCGAAATCGGTCACTATCTCCGGCCCTCATAAACGGAAAGGCCGGCGGAAAGAACCCTTCCCGCCGGCCCCCACGGTACCCCCGGGAGTGACGGGCACCGATCTCTGGAAACTTGCGCGACCGTTGCAGGTCACGGGTTTGTTCTAGGATCGGGCGGGGGTCAGGGCGATGACCGAGCGGTGACAATTTCGTCATGTTGAAAGGTACGCTGTCACCCCCCGGAGGCGCAACGCGTGATGAACTGATCTGCAATGGAGCGAAGATACAAGCGAGCGAAATTGGGTCCCTACCCCCTTCCCCGTCATCCCGGCGAGCCGGGACCCATGGTTGTGGAGTTGGCGATGATTGTGCGCAATCGCTTGGTCCGCCGTATCCGTGGGTCCCGGCGTTCGCCGGGATGACGGAGAGGGTCGCGCCAACCCGAGGGGACGAACTCACCCCATAGGATCGCCGCGCCCGGGTCTTGTTCTCCCGCGAAGGCGGGAGCCCAGCCTGGGCCCCGGCCTTCGCGGGAGAACATGCTTACTTCTTGTCGAGGATCGCCGCGATCTCAGCGCCGACATGCGCAATATCTGCCATGCCATCAACGCGGTGGACTAGGCCCCGTTCGTCGTAGATCGGCAGGATAGGTGCGGTCTTTGCGCGGTATTCTGCCATGCGCGTGTGCACCGTGTCCGCGTTGTCGTCGGGCCGGCGCTTGAACTCGGTCGAGGCGCAGACGTCGCAGACGCCGGCCACGACCGGCTTCTTGTAGCGATCGTGATAGCCCGTACCGCACTTCGCGCAGGTATAGCGGCCAACGACGCGGTCGATCAGCGCGGCTTCGTCGACACCCAGCTCGATGACGTAGTCCAGCGTGCGACCACGATCGGCCAGCAATCCTTCAAGCGCTTCGGCCTGCGCGGCGGTGCGTGGATAGCCATCGAAGATTACGCCGTTCTCGGTATCCGGCTGGTCCAGACGCTCGCCGATGATGCCCGACACGATTTCGTCGCTGACGAGACCGCCCGATGCCATCACCGACTTTGCCTGGAGGCCGACCGGGGTTCCGGCGGCGACCGCTGCACGCAGCATGTCGCCGGTCGAAAGCTGCACCATGCCGCGGTCTGAAACCAGCGTCGCGGCCTGGGTTCCCTTGCCCGCGCCTGGCGGTCCAAGAAGGATGATATTCACGAAACGCACTCCCCTCGTTCGTGCAGGATTTTTTCCGGGTTAGCCCCGGAGCTTAACGAAGTCGATTGCCCTTGAGCTTCGCCTTCTTGATCAAGTCGCCATACTGGTGCGCCAGCAGGTGCGACTGGATCTGCGTCACCGTGTCCATCGTCACGTTGACGACGATCAGCAGGCTGGTGCCACCGAGGTAGAACGGGATCTGCAACGCGGTCACCAGATATTCCGGCAACAGGCAGATGATCGCCAGATACGCCGCACCGATCACGGTGATGCGCGTCAGCACGTAATCGAAATAGTTCTCGGTGTTCTTGCCTGGGCGGATGCCGGGGATGAACCCGCCGTTACGCTTCAGATTGTCGGCGGTTTCCTCGGGGTTGAAGACGACCGCGGTGTAGAAGAACGAGAAGAAGACGATGCCGGCGCCGTACAGCAGCATGTATACGGGCGAACCGTGCTGCAGGTACTGGTTGAGCGTGATGATGAAGTCACCCCACTTCGATTCGCCGGCGACGCGCTGGCCGGCGAACTGCGAGATCGTCAGCGGCATCAGCAGCAGCGACGAGGCGAAGATCGGCGGGATGACGCCAGCGGTATTGATCTTCAGCGGCAGATGACTGCGATCGGCCTGCATGCCGCGCTGCGTCTGGCGCTTGGGATACTGGATCAGGATGCGGCGCTGCGCGCGCTCCATGAAACAGATGAACAGGATCAACACGACCACCGCGACGACGATGCCGATCAGCTTGATCGGATCGAGCGAGCCCGACCGGCCGCCTTCGAGCAGGTTGACGAGCGTCACGGGCAGATGCGCGACGATGCCGGCCATGATGATCAGCGAGACACCGTTGCCGATACCGCGGCTGGTGATCTGCTCGCCGAGCCACATCAGGAACATCGTGCCGCCGATCAGCGAGATGACGGCCGCGACGCGGAACATCATGCCGGGCTCGATGACCGCCTGAATGCCCTGTGCTGCGCCAAGCGTCTCAAGGCCGACGGCAATGAAATAGCCCTGCACCGCGGTCAGGCCGACGGTGCCGTAGCGCGTGTACTGGTTGAGGCGCTTGCGGCCCGATTCGCCGTCCTTCTTGATGGCGGCGAGCGTCGGCGACAGCGAGGTCGCGAGTTGCACCACGATCGAGGCGGTGATGTAGGGCATCACGCCGAGCGCGATCAGCGACATGCGGCTGAGCGAACCACCCGAGAAGGTGTTGAAGAAATCGAGCACGCCGCCCTGCGTCTGCTGCGAGAGCAGGCCGAGCGCGGTCGGGTCGACACCCGGCAGCGGGACGTAGCTGAGCAGGCGGAAAATGATCAGCGCACCGATCGTGAACCACAACCGCTTCTTGAGGTCGGTCGCCTTCGCGAATTTCGAAAGGCTGATGCTTTGCGCCATCTGGTCGGCTGCGGATGCCATGCGTGTGATCGTCCTGGAAACAAAGAAGGCGGGATGCGTTGTGACCGCCCCCGCCGCTCATATAGGCGCACGGGCGCGCTTGTCTAATGGCTAGGTGGGATATCGCGGGCCAGAAGGCTCGAGAACTCTCTACTTATCCCGTTCGTCCTGAGCGTAGTCGAAGGACATCGCCCCGAGAGAGGTACCCTTCGACTTCGCTCAGGGCGAACGGAAGAGGGGAGACGCCCGACAAACGGAAAAGGGTGTTACTCGCGAACGGTAGATACGAGGCCCCTGCAAACAAAAAGGGGGCGGGCGCATCAGCACCCGCCCCCTCCAGTCCGGCTTAAGCCTTGAACGACGCCTTGTGCGCCGCACGCTCCTTGTACTTCACGCCCTTCTTGGCGGCAGCCTTCTCGGCTGCGGGGACGAAGTGGATCACCTCGACCTTGCCGCCGATCTTCTCGACCGCTTCGATCGCGCCCTTCGACGCGCCGTCGACGGTGAACGAGAGGACCGTGGTCAGCTCGCCCTTGGCGAGGAGGCGGACGCCGTCCTTGCCGCCGCGTGCCAGGCCAGCGGCCTTCAGCGCGTCGTGGTCGAGCGTGGCGTTCGCCTCGATCTTGCCGGCGTCGACTGCGAGCTGGATCGCGCCGAGGTTGACCTCTGCGAAGTCCTTGCGAAAGATATTGTTGAAGCCGCGCTTAGGCAGACGCATGTGCAGGGGCATCTGACCGCCTTCGAAGCCGGCGATGGACACGCCCTCGCGGCTCTTCTGGCCCTTCTGGCCGCGGCCGCCGGTCTTGCCCTTGCCCGAGCCGATGCCGCGTCCGACGCGCATCTTGGACTTACGGGCACCTTCGTTATCGCGGAGTTCGTTGAGCTTCATGGTAATGCACTCGCTTTCGCTTGTTACGCGCTGGTTTGAAATCGCCGGGTTCGAATCCGGAAATGAGGAAGGGGGCCGTTAGCCCCCTTCCCGGTATTTGTCACTAGGTAGCGTGAAGGCTCAGCCTTCGACCGACACCATGTGCTGCACCTTGCGGATCATGCCGCGGACCTCAGGGCTGTCTTCCAGCTCGCGGGTCTTGTGCATCTTGTTGAGGCCGAGACCGATCAGCGTTGCGCGCTGATCCTTCTCGCGGCGGATCGGCGAACCGGTCTGCGTGATCTTGATGGTTGCCATGATCGCTTACTCCGTGATCGCAGCTGCATCGGCCTCGGCGGTCTTCGAACCACCATGGCCGAGCAGGTCGGCGATCTTCTTGCCGCGACGCTGTGCGACGGCCTTGGGCGAGGTCTGCTCGCCAAGGGCCTCGAACGTGGCGCGGATCATGTTGTAGGGGTTCGACGTGCCGACCGACTTGGTCACAACGTCCGCAACGCCCAGCGATTCGAAGACTGCGCGCATCGGGCCACCGGCGATGATGCCCGTACCCTGAGGCGCCGACCGCAGCGTGACCTTGCCGGCACCGAAGTGACCGTTGCCGTCATGATGCAGCGTGCGACCGTCCTTCAACGGAACGCGAACCATCTTCTTCTTGGCAGCAGCCGTCGCTTTCGAGATGGCTTCCGGCACTTCGCGTGCCTTGCCATGACCGAAGCCTGCACGACCCTTGCCGTCGCCGACGACGACGAGCGCTGCGAAGCCGAAGCGCTTACCGCCCTTGACCGTCTTCGAGACGCGGTTGATGTGGACCAGCTTCTCGATCAGCTCTTCGCCGCCATCGTCCGCACCGGGACGACCGCCACGATTGTCGCGACCGCGACCGCCGTCGCGACCACCGCGGTTGCCGCCCGGGCCACCGCTGCGATTGCCGCCGGGGCCACCACGACCACCGCCGCCGCCACCGGGACCGCCGCGACCGCGACCGCCACCGTTGTTGCCCTGGTAGCCAGTGCTCTGCGGAACGTTCTGAGCCGTGACGTCCTGCGCGGTCGTCTCGGGAGCGATTACTGCCGGCGTGTTGTTTTCGTCAGCCATGTCTTAGAACTCCAATCCGGCTTCGCGCGCGGCATCGGCAAGAGCCTTCACGCGACCGTGGTAGAGGAAGCCGCCGCGATCGAACACGACCTGGGTCACGCCCGCTGCCTTGGCAGCCTCGGCGACGCGCTTGCCGACCGAAGTCGCCGCGTCGATGTTGGCGCCGGACGTGCCGCGCACGTCCTTCTCCAGCGTCGAGGCCGATGCGACCGTCGTGCCAGCGGCATCGTCGATCACCTGGGCATAGATGTGCTTGCCCGAGCGATGCACCGACAACCGCGGACGGGTGCCTGCACGTGCGCGGAGCGCGGTACGGTTGCGGCGACGCCGCTTGGCGAAAAGAGAAAGTCCCTTGGTCATTACTTCTTCTTCCCTTCCTTGCGGAAGATGAACTCGCCGTCGTACTTGATACCCTTGCCCTTGTAAGGCTCGGGCTTGCGCCACTGACGAATTTCCGCGGCCAGCTGACCGACCATCTGCTTGTCCGAACCCGAGATCTCGATCGTCGTGTTGTCGGGGGTCTTGACTTCGATCCCCTCCGGCACGTCGATGTTGACGTCGTGGCTGTAGCCGAGCTGCAGCTTGAGGTTGCGACCCTGCGCTGCGGCACGATAGCCGACGCCGGTGATCAGCAGCTTCTTGGTGAAGCCTTCCGACACGCCGGTGACCAGGTTCTGCACCATGGTCCGCTGCATGCCCCAGAACGCGCGAGCGCGCTTGGTGTCGTTGGCCGGCTGCACCAAAATGCCGCCGTCTTCGATCGTGTAGCTGATCTCGTCGCGAAGCGGCATCTTGAGGGTACCCTTGGGGCCCTTCATGGTCAGCTGCTTGTTCTCGATGGTCGGCGTTATGCCCGCCGGTACGGTGACCGGCTTCTTACCAATGCGGCTCATCAGAACACCTCCGCGAGGACTTCGCCGCCGACGTTCTGCTCGCGTGCTTCGGAATCCGACAGCACGCCGCGGGGCGTCGAGACGATGGTGATGCCGAGGCCGTTACGGACGCGCGGGAGTTCCTGCGAGCCGGAATAGACGCGACGGCCTGGCTTCGAGACGCGCGCGACATGCTTGATCGCAGGCTGGCCCTCGAAATACTTCAGCTCGATGCGAAGGCCGGCCGCGGGGCCCATCTGCTCTTCGCTATAGCCACGGATATAGCCTTCGCGCTGCAGAACGTCGAGCACGCGGACGCGCAGCTTCGACGCCGGCGTGAGGACGGAGTCCTTCTTCGCGCGCTGGCCATTACGGATACGGGTGAGCAAATCACCCAGGGGATCGGTCACTGCCATGATTTAGTCCTTACCAGCTCGACTTCGTGACGCCGGGGATGAGGCCCTTGTTGGCCAGATCGCGCAGCTGAATACGGCAGAGCCGGAACTTGCGGTAATAGGCGCGCGGGCGACCGGTCAGCTCGCACCGGTTACGGATGCGGGTCGGGTTCGCGTTGCGCGGCAGTGCCGCCATCTTGAGGCGAGCGATCAGGCGCTCACCATCGTCGAGCGTCTTGTCCGCTGCGATTGCCTTCAGCGCCGCGTACTTTGGGGCATACTGCTTGACCATGCGCTTGCGGCGCTCGTTCTTGTTGACTGAACTCAGTTTCGCCATCGACTTAAGTTCTTTCTTTCCTGAAGCGCCGCCCATGACACGAGGTCAGGGGCGGCGGTTGGTAGTTAAGCTGCCTTCTTCTCGTCGGCAGCGTCGTCTTCGATCGGGAACGGGAAACCGAACAGACGGAGAAGCTCGCGAGCCTCGTCGTCGGTCTTTGCGGTCGTCGTCACGATCACATCCATGCCGCGGACCTTGTCGACCCGGTCATAGCTGATTTCTGGGAACACGATCTGCTCCTTGATACCGCAGGCATAGTTGCCACGGCCATCGAAGCTCTTCGGGTTGAGCCCGCGGAAATCGCGGACGCGGGGAAGAGCGATCGTGATGAAACGGTCGAGAAACTCGTACATGCGCTCGCGGCGAAGGGTGACCTTTACGCCGATCGGCATGCCTTCACGCAGCTTGAACTGCGCGATCGACTTCTTGGCCTTCGTCACGACAGGCTTCTGGCCGGCGATCAGCTCCATTTCGGAAGCAGCCTGGTCGACCTTCTTCTTGTCCTGCGTGGCTTCGCCGACGCCCATGTTCAGCACGATCTTGTCGAGCCGCGGGATCTCCATGACATTCTTGTAACCGAACTTCTCGGTCATCGCCTTGATGATCGTTTCGTCGTACAGCTTGCGCATGCGCGCAACGTAGACGGCCTCGGTGCCGGTGTTCTCAGCGCCAGTGTTCTGATCAACCATTGATCTTCTCCCCGGTCTTGACGGCGACGCGGACCTTCTTGCCGTCCTGCTCCTCGAAGCGGACGCGGGTCGGCTTTCCGTCGGCGGTCACGTGCGCGACCTTCGAAACGTGCATCGGTGCTTCCTTGCGGATCAGGCCACCCTGCGGGTCACCCTGAGTCGGCTTGGTGTGGCGCACGGCGATGTTGACGCCCGATACGACGACCTTGTCGGTCTTCGGCATGGAGACGGTGACCTCACCGGTCTTGCCCTTGTCCTTGCCGGACAGGACGATGACCTTGTCACCCTTCTTGATACGCTGCGACGCCATTACAGCACCTCCGGCGCAAGGCTGATGATCTTCATGTGCTTCTTGCCGCGCAGCTCGCGAACGACTGGGCCGAAGATACGGGTGCCGATCGGCTCCTCGTTCTTGTTAACCAGCACCGCGGCGTTGCCGTCGAAGCGGATGACCGTACCGTCTGCACGGCGGATATCCTTGGCGGTACGCACGATCACCGCGCGGTGAACGTCGCCCTTCTTCACACGGCCACGTGGCTGCGCTTCCTTGATGCTGACGACGATGATGTCGCCAACGCCTGCAACCCGACGCTTGGAACCCCCAAGCACCTTGATGCACTGCACCCGCTTCGCGCCGCTGTTGTCAGCGACGTCGAGATTGGACTGCATCTGGATCATGGATCCGTATCCCTTCTCTGTCTCTGGGGTCGATACCGACCGAACCCCGCCTAAAAAATCACCCCGCCACGGACGAACCGCAGCGGGGAGGAGCGGCCGCTTAGCCGTTCCAGTTTACGAAAACAAGAGCGCAGGAGGTTTCCCCCCTGCCCTCTTAACTCAAACCCGTCACCCCAGCCAAAGCTGGGGTATCCCTGTTCGAGCCGATCGCCCTCCACCACGAGATCCCAGCTTTCGCTGGGAAGACGGGGTTTGGAGCGTACCAGTTCAGCCCTCGGCCGAAGCCCGCTCCGGCGTCGCGTGGGTGTTGACCCGCTCGATCACCTTCCAGGTCTTCAGCTTGGAGATCGGTGCGGTCTCTTCGATCCGCACGGTCTCGCCCTGCTTGAACTCGTTGCTCTCGTCATGAGCATGATACTTCTTCGAGCGACGGATGATCTTCCCGTAGAGCGGGTGCTTCACCTTACGCTCGACGTTCACGACCACCGTCTTGTCGCCCTTGTCGGACACGACCAGACCGGTCAGCACGCGCTTCGGCATGATACGTTCCTTACTTCGCGGCTTCAGCGCTGGTGCGCTGAGCCTGCAGGGTCTTGATGCGAGCGATGTCGCGGCGGACCTCACGAACGCGGCTCGGCTTTTCGAGCTGGTTCGTGGCGGCCTGGAAGCGCAGGTTGAACTGCTCGCGCTTCAGTTCGCCGAGCGACTCCGACAGCTGGTCGTCGCTCTTGGTCTTCATGTCGTCGATACGAGCCATGATCTTACTCGCCTCCCAGATGCGAGGTGTCGCCCAGGCGGGCAACGACCTTTACCTTGATCGGCAGCTTCATGGCCGCCCGCTCGAACGCCTCGGCGGCGATCTTGCCGTCGACGCCGTCGAGCTCGAACAGGATCCGACCTGGCTTGACGCGAGCGGCCCAGTATTCCGGCGCGCCCTTGCCCTTACCCATGCGGACTTCGGCTGGCTTTCCCGAGACCGGAAGGTCTGGGAAAATGCGGATCCACAAACGCCCCTGGCGCTTCATGTGACGCGTGATCGCGCGGCGGGCCGCCTCGATCTGGCGTGCGGTGATCCGGTCGGGTTCCATCGCCTTGAGGCCGTAGGAGCCAAAATTGAGCGAGAAGCCACTCTTGGCGTCGCCCGAAATCTTGCCCTTGAAGGCCTTCCGGAACTTGGTCTTTTTTGGTTGCAGCATGTCTGTTCCTGCCCCTTAGCGACGATCGTCGCGCTGCGGCCGCACGCCGGAGGTCTGAGCCTCCATCATGATGCGGTCGTACGACGTCGGATCGTTGCCGAGAATCTCGCCCTTGAAGACCCAGACCTTCACGCCGCACACGCCGTAGGACGTGTGCGCCGTAGCCTCGGCATAATCGATGTTCGCGCGCAGCGTGTGCAACGGAACCCGACCCTCACGATAGCTCTCCGACCGTGCGATCTCGGCGCCGCCAAGACGGCCACCGCAGTTCACCCGGATGCCCTCGGCACCGAGACGCATCGCCGACTGGACCGCACGCTTCATGGCGCGGCGGAAGGCGATACGACGCTCGAGCTGATCGGCGATGCCCTGCGCGACGAGACGCGCATCGACTTCCGGCTTGCGGATCTCGACGATGTTCAGCGACACGGTCGACGACGTCATCTTGCCGATCGTCGAACGCAGCTTCTCGATGTCCGCACCCTTCTTGCCGATGATCACGCCGGGGCGTGCAGCGAAGATGGAGATGCGGGCCAGCTTGGCCGGACGCTCAATGACCACCTTGGAGATCGCGGCCTGCGGCAGCGTCTTCATGATGAACGCGCGGATCTTGAGATCCTCGAGCAGGAGCCGACCATAGTCGGCGCCTTCGGCGTACCAGCGGCTATCCCAGGTACGGTTGATCTGCAGACGCAGACCGATGGGGTTGCTCTTCTGACCCATTATGCTTCTTCCTGCTCGCGCACGACGATGCGCAGACGGCTGAATGGCTTGAGAATGCGGGTCGACTTGCCGCGGCCGCGGGTAGCGAAGCGCTTCATCGTGATCGACTTGCCGACCGAAGCCTCGGCGACGACGAGTGCGTCGACGTCGAGGTTATGGTTGTTCTCGGCGTTGGCGATGGCCGAGGCCAGCACCTTGCGCGCTTCGATCGCCATGCCCTTGGTCGAGAAGGCGAGGATGTTCATCGCATCGCCGACCTTCTTGCCACGGATCAACGCAGCCACGAGGCCGAGCTTCTGCGCGGAACCACGGATCTGCGTACCGACCGAAAGCGCCTCGTTGTCCGCGACCTTGCGCGGGCTGACTTGCTTAGACATCAGCGCTTGCCCTTCTTGTCGGCGGAGTGGCCGGGGAAGTAGCGCGTGGGCGCGAACTCACCGAGCTTCATGCCGACCATGTCTTCGTTGACCGAGACGGGCACGAACTTGCGGCCGTTATAGACGTTGAACGTGAGACCCACGAACGACGGCAGGATCGTCGAGCGACGCGACCAGGTCTTGATCGGCGAACGCGCGTTGGTGTCCTGGGCGGTTTCTGCCTTCTTGAGCAGATGAAGGTCCACGAAGGGGCCCTTCCAGACTGAACGAGCCATGTTAGCCCTTCCTCTTCGTCGAATGACGCGACCGGATGATCATCTTGTCGGTCGACTTGTTATGACGCGTGCGCGCACCCTTCGTCGGCTTGCCCCAAGGCGTAACCGGATGACGGCCACCCGAGGTACGGCCTTCACCACCGCCGTGCGGATGGTCGACCGGGTTCTTGGCGACGCCGCGCGTCAGAGGACGGATACCCATCCAGCGCGAACGGCCTGCCTTGCCGAGGTTCTGGTTCTGGTTGTCGGGGTTCGAGACCGCGCCAACCGTAGCCATGCAATCGCTGCGGATGTAGCGCTGCTCGCCCGAGTTCAGGCGGACCATCACCATGCCCTTGTCGCGACCGACGACCTGCACGTACGTGCCGGCCGAACGGGCGATCTGGCCACCCTTCATCGGCTTCATCTCCACGTTGTGGACGATGGTGCCGACCGGCATCTGACCGAGTTCCATGGCATTGCCTGGCTTCACGTCGGTCTTCTTGGCCGCGAGGACCTTGTCGCCGACGGCCAGACGCTGTGGCGCCAGGATGTAGGCGAGCTCTTCGTCCGGGTACTTGACCAGGGCGATGAACGCGGTGCGGTTGGGATCATACTCGATCCGCTCGACGGTGCCTTCGACGTCCCACTTGCGACGCTTGAAGTCGATGTAGCGGTACTTCTGCTTGTGACCGCCGGCGATGCCGCGCGAGGTCACATGGCCCTTGTTGTTACGACCGCCGGTCTTGTGCTTACCTTCGGTCAGCGCCTTGACGGGGCGACCCTTCCAGAGCGACGACTTGTCGACCAGGATGAGACCGCGGCGTGCCGGCGATGTCGGATTATAATGCTTGAGTGCCATGGCCTCAGATCCCCGTCGTCACGTCGATGGACTGACCGTCCTTCAACGTCACGATTGCCTTTTTCATGTCGGAGCGCGAGTAGTTCGTGCCCTTCCACTTCTTGGTCTTGCCCTTCTGGACGAGCGTGTTCACGCCGACGACGTTCACGTCGAACAGCGCCTCGACGGCCGCCTTGATCTCGGGCTTCGTGGCATCGTTCGATACCTTGAACACAACCGCGTTGAACTCCGACAGGGTCGTCGTCTTCTCGGTGATGTGCGGGGCCAGGATAACGTCGTAATGACGATTATCGATGCCCGCCTTCTGCTTCTTAGCCATGGAAGCGCGCCTCCAGCTTTTCGACAGCGGCGCGCGTCAGCACCAGCGTGTCATGCTTCAGGATGTCGTAAACGTTCGCGCCGGCAGCCGGCATCACGTTCACTTCGTACAGGTTGCCCGCAGCGAATGCGAAGCTGGTGTCGACCATGTCGCCGTCGATGACGAGCGCACGCTTGCCGAAGCCGAGCTTTGCGAGATCGCCCTGCAGCGTCTTGGTCTTGCCACCCTCGACAGCCAGGCTGTCCATGATGACCAGCGAACCCGCCTTGGCGTGGCTGCTGAGAGCCATCCGCAGACCGAGCGAGCGAACCTTCTTGTTCAGCGACGGGTTGAAGTCACGGACGCGTGCGCCGTGAGCCTTACCACCACCGATGAACACAGGTGCGCGACGATCGCCGTGACGAGCCGTACCGCCGCCCTTCTGGCGACCGAACTTCTTGCCGGTGCGAGCAACGTCTGCGCGCTCGCGGGTGCCACGAGCCGTCTCGCGACGCTTCTCGAGCTGCCAGGTGACGACGCGGTGCAGGATGTCGGCGCGCGGATCGAGGCCAAAGACCTCGTCGTTGAGCTCGATGTCCGCTGCGTCAGTGCCGGCGAAAGATGAAACCTTGATCTTCACGCTCAGCCCTCCTGGCCGTCGGCTGCAGGTGCGTCGGTCGTTTCGGCCGGCGTGTCTGCTGCGGTGTTGCTGTTTGCGGTCTTGAGACCGGCGGGGAACGGTGCGTCGGCGTGGCGCGCGACCTTCACCGAGTCCTTGACGAAGAGCCAGCCGCCCTTGGAGCCAGGAACCGAACCCTTGACGAACAGGAGACCACGCTCGACGTCCGTCGATACGATCTCGAGGTTCTGCTGGGTGCGATACTTGTCGCCCATGTGGCCGGCCATCTTCTTGTTCTTGAAGACCTTGCCCGGATCCTGGCGCTGACCGGTCGAACCGAGCGAACGGTGCGAGACCGACACGCCGTGGGTTGCCCGCAGACCGCCGAAGCCCCAACGCTTCATGCCGCCCTGGAAGCCCTTACCCTGGGTCTTGCCCTGGATATCGACGATCTGGCCTGCGACGTAGTGGTCGGCCGAAATCTCAGCACCAACGTCGAGCAGGCCGTCTGCGTTCACGCGGAACTCATGGACGACAGCCTTGGGCTCCACTTCGGCCTTGCCGAAATGGCCGCGCTGCGGCTTTGCGACATTCTTCGACTTGGCGACACCTGCACCAAGCTGGACGGCAGTGTAGCCGTCACGATCCATTTCGCGAACGGAAACGACCTGATTGCCTTCGAGTGCCAGAACGGTGACCGGCACGTGCCGACCATCTTCCTGGAACAGGCGGGTCATCCCCATCTTCTTCGCGATCACGCCAGTACGCATGATCTTGTCCCTTCCTAGACAGAGGCCCCGTCGGACTATTCCTCGGGGGCTTGCGGACCATGTCCGGAGCGAGCTCCATGATGCGTCCACCTGACCCCATCCCCGGCAAAAGCCCTGAATGGAGTCGGTTCAACCCGGTAAATACGAAACGTGCCCCCGTCCCGGGCTGGTGCTCCTGCGAATGCGGAAGCGTGACGGGGGACGCTGCCCCGTCGGTTTTCACCGACGGCGGTATCCCAATGTAGAGCGGCGCGGGACCGTTACCGGTCGACCGCGCCGCGCCAGGCCTTAGGCCAGCCCGTTGACTACGTCAACAAGCTGGATCCCCGCCTCCGCGGGGACTAAAGGCAAACTCGCGTCAGGCGAGTTTGATCTCGACGTCAACGCCAGCGGCGAGGTCCAGCTTCATCAGCGCATCGACCGTCTGCGGCGTCGGCTGGACGATATCCAGCATACGCTTGTACGTGCGCACCTCGAACTGCTCGCGCGACTTCTTGTCGATGTGCGGGCCGCGGTTCACGGTGAACTTTTCGATGCGCGTCGGAAGGGGAATCGGACCGCGGATGAGCGCGCCGGTGCGGCGTGCGGTGTCGGCGATGTCGCCAGTGGCCTGATCGAGCACACGGTGATCGAACGCCTTCAGACGAATGCGGATATTGCTGTCCATAGTCCCTACCGATGCGAAAGAGCGGGCCCGTTTCCGGGCTCTTGCTGGTTGATGTTTAAACCGAAGGCGGGCCATTACGGGAGAGTCGGTTGAAATGCAACCGGGGGGAGCGGGTTTTCCAGGCGACGGGCAATATCGAAGCGTGCCCTGCCCTCCCCCTCCGTCACCTTCGGCGCCACCTCCCCCTTGCGGGGGAGGATTGAAGATGTCGACGCTCCGCAGCTAAGATCGCCCTATTACTTGATCCTCCCCCGCCAGGGGGAGGTGGCGCCGAAGGTGACGGAGGGGGAGGCAAGCGATGCGGCTCGAAGGATCCCTACACGACCACAGCAACGCCAAGCGCCTGCGAAAACAGATGACGCCACCAGAGATCGCCCTCTGGCTAGCGCTACGTGCCAATGACGAAGGCCTACGCTTTAGAAAGCAACACGCAGCAGGCCCCTACGTCCTGGACTTCTACTGCGCCCCAGCCCGACTCGCGGTCGAAGTCGACGGCGAAGCCCACAACCACGGCAACCGCCCCGAACGAGACGTAGCGCGAGACGCGTGGCTAGTCAGCCAGAACATCCAAGTCCTCCGCTACCCAGCCCGAGAAATGCTGGCGAACCTCGACGACGTCGTCCGCCAGATCACGTCCATCACACTCCAACGCCGAACCACCTTCGAGGGCTAATCGCCCCCTCCCCCTCCGACGCCTTCGGCGCCACCTCCCCCTGGCGGGGGAGGATTGGCTGCGCGCGGCTGATCGCGGAGCGGCACACTAGATGGCGCACCGAGCGCGAGCATGAAATCCTCCCCCGCTAGGGGGAGGTGGCAGGCGCAGCCTGACGGAGGGGGAGGCAACGCGACATCGGCGATTTACCCGCCGGCAGCGTGATCAACCCATTTTTCGCACTCTGAATGTGGTCATCGGCAATCGGCGCAATGAGAGCCGCATAGCTCCCACCCCACTCAAAATCAGTTTCCCGCCGAAGAGCCGCTAGAATCCCAGTTACGGACAACCAAGAGAGTCATTGCAAACAGAACGACGATATAAGCGGTAGTATATGCAGCAAACGGTATAGCTGAACCGAAAGGCTCGGTAAGCATAATGATCGGCGCCGTAAAAGCCATGACGACCCACCAGCCGATATCGGCATCATATTGCCAATTCAGCACACGGCTAAGAGTAATGACCGCCGGAACGGTCCATAGGTAGCCAGTGATCCATACCAGCAGCGTTTGACGTCTTTGCCACTGAATTGTCATACTGTTCTATGCGCACCACAAGCGGAGTCGGGCAAGTCAGTTCGCCCAAAAGGTGCGCGATAGCGCCTCAGCAACCCGGTCGACCCCCAAAAAAACACGAAAAAGCCCGGCCTCTCTCGCGAGAAGTCGGGCTCTTCGATCACCTCCCGAGGGAGAAGATGCTTACTTGTCGATCTGGCTGACGACGCCTGCACCGACGGTACGGCCGCCTTCGCGGATCGTGAAGCGCTGGCCCACGTCCATGGCGATCGGAGCGATCAGCTTGATGCCGAGCGACACGTTGTCGCCTGGCATGACCATCTCGGTGCCCTCAGGCAGCTCGACGGTGCCGGTCACGTCCGTCGTACGGAAGTAGAACTGCGGGCGGTAGTTGGCGAAGAACGGCGTGTGACGGCCACCCTCTTCCTTCGACAACACGTACACTTCCGAGTTGAAGTCGGTGTGCGGCTTGATCGTACCTGGCTTGCAGAGCACCTGGCCACGCTCGACTTCGTCGCGTGCAACGCCGCGGATCAGTGCGCCGACGTTATCGCCAGCCTGGCCCTGGTCGAGCAGCTTGCGGAACATCTCGACGCCCGTGACCGTGGTCTTGCGGACGGTCGGGTGGATGCCGACGATCTCGACTTCCTCGCCAACCTTGACGATGCCGGTCTCGACGCGGCCGGTGACGACCGTACCACGACCCGAGATCGAAAACACGTCCTCGATCGGCATCATGAACGGCTTGTCGAGCGGACGCTCCGGCTGCGGGATGTACTCGTCGACGGCAGCCATCAGCTTGAGGACGGCTTCCTTGCCGATTTCAGGCAGCTTGTCCTGGAGTGCAGCCGTAGCCGAACCCTGGATGACGGGGATGTCGTCGCCCGGGAAGTCGTACGAGCTGAGCAGCTCGCGGATTTCCATCTCGACCAGCTCGAGGATCTCTGCGTCGTCGACCAGGTCGACCTTGTTCATGAACACGACCATGGCAGGCACGCCGACCTGGCGTGCAAGCAGGATGTGCTCGCGGGTCTGCGGCATAGGACCGTCGGTCGCCGAAACGACGAGGATCGCGCCGTCCATCTGAGCTGCGCCGGTGATCATGTTCTTCACATAATCGGCGTGGCCCGGGCAATCGACGTGCGCGTAGTGACGTGCGGTCGTCTCGTACTCGACGTGTGCGGTCGAGATCGTGATGCCGCGCTCGCGCTCCTCGGGAGCCTTGTCGATGTTGGCGAAGTCGACGGCGGTACCGCCGGTCGTCTCTGCCAGAACCTTCGTGATCGCAGCGGTGAGCGACGTCTTGCCATGATCGACGTGACCGATGGTGCCGATGTTGAGATGCGGCTTGTTCCGCTCAAATTTTGCCTTGGCCATTGTTTCCTACCTTCTGATTCGTATTCCGGTGCCACCCCGGGAACCGCGCGAACGCGGCCCAATAGCGGCTGTTAAAGCGTTGCGCCAGCCCCTGCCTTGCGAAGGGGGCCGACACGGAAGTGAATTCCGTGTCGTCTGACCTCGGGCGAACCCGAGGCCGGCCGGCCTTGCGGCGTCTCGGAGCCAGGTTGCCCTGGCTCCGTGCGCCTACGGCTTACGCCAGCTTAGCCTTCACCTCGTCCGCAACGTTCTGCGGCACTTCGTCATAGTGCGAGAACTGCATCGAGTACTGTGCGCGACCCTGGGTGAACGAGCGGAGCGAGTTCACGTAGCCGAACATGTTGGCCAGCGGGACCATCGCCTCGACCGTCTGCGCGTTGCCGCGGCTGTCGGTACCCTGGATCTGGCCACGACGGCTGTTCATGTCGCCGATGACGTCGCCCAGATAATCTTCCGGGGTAACGACCTCGACCTTCATGACCGGTTCGAGCAACGTGATGCCCGACTTCTGAGCCACTTCGCGCATCGCACCACGTGCACAGATTTCGAACGCCAGCGCCGACGAATCGACGTCATGGTATGCACCGTCATACAGGACGATCTCGAAATCGATGATCGGGAAGCCGACCAACGAACCCGTTGCAGCGGTTTCGCGGAAGCCCTTCTCGATCGCCGGCAGATATTCCTTCGGAATGTTGCCGCCCTTGATCTCGTCCTTGAAGATGATGCCCGAACCGCGCTCGCCCGGCGTGACCTTCACCTTCACGCGACCGAACTGGCCGGTGCCGCCCGACTGCTTCTTGTGCGTGTAGTCGACATCGACCGGCTTCTTCAGATACTCGCGATACGCGACCTGAGGAGCGCCGACGTTCGCCTCGACCTTGAACTCGCGCTTCATGCGATCGACCAGGATCTCGAGATGGAGCTCGCCCATGCCCTTGATGATGGTCTGGCCCGACTCGGGATCCGACGACACGCGGAACGAAGGATCCTCGCGTGCGAGACGATTGAGCGCGATGCCCATCTTCTCCTGGTCGGCCTTGGTCTTCGGCTCCACCGACAGCTCGATCACAGGCTCGGGGAATTCCATCCGCTCGAGGATAATCGGTGCGTTCATCGCGCAGAGCGTATCGCCGGTCGTGGTGTCCTTGAGGCCTGCGAGAGCGACGATGTCGCCAGCATAGGCCGCCTGGATGTCTTCGCGCTCGTTCGCATGCATAAGCAGCATGCGACCGACCTTTTCCTTCTTGTCCTTGACCGAGTTGGTGACCTGCGATGCGGTCTCCAGCTTGCCCGAGTAGATGCGGGCGAAGGTCAGCGTGCCGACGAACGGATCGTTCATGATCTTGAACGCCAGTGCCGAGAACGGCACGTCGTCCGACGAAGAACGCTCGTCCGGCGTCACGCCGTCGAGCTTCAGACCCTGAATCGCGGGAACGTCGAGCGGGCTCGGCAGATAGTCGACCACGGCGTCGAGCAAAGGCTGCACGCCCTTGTTCTTGAACGCCGAGCCACACACCACGGGCACGAACGCCATGCTGAGCGTACCCTTGCGGATCAGCGCCTTCAGGTCGGCGACGCTAGGCTCGTTGCCTTCGAGATAGGCCTCCATGAGAGCATCGTCCTGCTCGACGGCCATCTCGATCAGCTCGCTGCGATACTTCGCAGCCTTTTCGAGCATGTCCTCGGGGATCTCGGCATATTCGAACTTCGCGCCGAGGCTCTCTTCGAGCCAGATGATCGCGCGGTTCTCGACGAGGTCGACGAGACCCTTGAAGCCGCCTTCCATGCCGATCGGCAGGTACAGGACGGCCGGACGCGCGCCGAGGCGCTCGATGATCGAGTCGACGCAGAAGTAGAAGTCGGCACCGGTGCGATCGAGCTTGTTGACGAAGCACATGCGCGGCACGCCGTACTTGTCGGCCTGACGCCAAACGGTCTCGGACTGCGGCTCAACGCCGGCAACGCCGTCGAAGCATGCCACTGCGCCATCGAGCACGCGGAGCGAACGCTCGACTTCGATCGTGAAGTCGACGTGGCCGGGCGTATCGATGATGTTGATAAGGTGCTCTTCGCCCTTACCTTCTTCGGCGCGCCACTTGCAGGTGGTCGCAGCCGACGTGATCGTGATCCCGCGCTCCTGCTCCTGCTCCATCCAATCCATCGTCGCGGTGCCTTCGTGCACTTCGCCGATCTTGTAGGACTTGCCGGTGTAATAGAGGATGCGCTCGGTCGTCGTCGTCTTGCCGGCGTCGATGTGCGCCATGATGCCAATGTTACGGTAACGGTCGAGCGGATGGCTGCGGGCCATGATCGTGCTTCCTTAAGAATATGGGGAGCCGAACGTGCCGGCTCCCCAATATATAGGTGTTTGCGTTACAGGCGAAAGACCGCCTGCATCGCGGTTACCAGCGGTAGTGCGAGAAGGCGCGGTTGGCTTCCGCCATCCGGTGCGTATCTTCACGCTTCTTGACCGCGTTGCCACGGTTATTGGCGGCGTCCATCAACTCACCCGACAGCCGTGCGGCCATCGTGTTCTCGCTGCGCGAACGCGCCGCACCGATCAGCCAGCGAATTGCCAGCGCCTGTGCACGATCGGGACGAACCTCGACCGGCACCTGGTACGTTGCACCACCGACGCGGCGCGAACGGACTTCGATGCCCGGCTTCACGTTGTTCAGCGCATCGTGGAAAACGCCGATCGGATCGCGCTTTGCGCGGCTCTCGACGGTTTCGAATGCACCGTACACGATCAGCTCTGCGACGGACTTCTTGCCGTCCAGCATGACGCTGTTCATGAACTTCGACAGAACCTCATCCCCGAACTTGGGATCAGGCAGGATGACCCGCTTTTCGGGACGACGACGACGTGCCATTTTGTATTCCTTCTAAACTTCAGCCTTGATGATCAGATACCTGACCGGCTTACTTCGGACGCTTGGCGCCGTACTTGGAACGCGACTGACGCCGGTCCTTCACACCCTGTGTATCGAGCACGCCGCGCAGGACGTGATAGCGAACACCGGGAAGATCGCGGACACGACCGCCACGGATCAGGACAACCGAATGCTCCTGAAGATTGTGGCCCTCGCCCGGAATGTAGCTGATGACTTCGCGCTGGTTGGTCAGGCGAACCTTGGCCACCTTGCGCAGAGCCGAGTTCGGCTTCTTCGGGGTCGTCGTGTAGACGCGCGTGCAAACGCCACGCTTCTGCGGATTTGCTTCCATCGCAGGGACCTTCGACTTGGCCTTCTGCGGATCGCGGCCCTTGCGGACCAGCTGGTTGATCGTCGGCATTGAAGCCTTCACCTTTCAAGTGGTTACTTTGCTGGAGCCATGAGGCGCCTGAGAATACAAAAAGGACCATCGGGAGCGCGAAACGCCCCTCAGGCCCTGGAATGCATCCAGCAATGTTCAAGCATGCCCGGCGGGAAACACTCCCGAAGAACAGGGCGCGCCTATAGGTCAGGACGGGTTTGCGGTCAACCGGGTCCGCTGCGATCCGGAACTGCCTCCGATTGCGGTGGGTCCACGCGTGACCCCGGAACGATGTGCTCAATAACTGAGCGAATTTTGATGTCACGCACCTATCGTGGTCGAGTGCCCAGCACCGCAAGCAGCGCTTTCTCGAATCGAGCCGGATCCTCGACTTGCGGCGAATGGCCCAACCCGTCGAGCATGACGAGGTTCGCATTCGGCATCTGCTTCACGGCGCGAGGTGCGACCATTGGTATTGGTTCGAGAAACTTGCGTAAATTCGTTGGCGCCTGGGCGCGGCCGAAAGCGGTCTTGTCGAGCGTGCCGATGATCAACGTCGTCGGCGGCGTGATCCGGTAGAGTTCGTGCGCGACCGGCTGGGTCTTGATCATCTCGCTGGTTTTGGCCTGTGCGAGCGCCACGGTGTCGCGGCCAGCCCCCTGATACATGCCCGCCTGCATCCAGACCCAGCGATCGTAGGACGGCTTCCACACGCCGTGATAGTAATTCTCGAGCTGGTACGCCTTGATCGACGCGTAGCTCGTCTTCTTCTCGTTCGCCCACAGCATGTCGACATCGGCATAGGGCACGCCTTCCTCGGAGCGGTCCTTGAGCCCCAGCGGGTTCACCAGCACCAGCTTCTCGACCGACGCCGGGTACATGATCGCGTAGCGCATCGCGAGCATGCCACCCATCGAGTGGCCGACGATCGTAGCCCGTGTGATGCCGCGCGATTCGAGCAGTCGCTTGGTGAACGTCGCCAGCATTTCGAAGCTGTACTGCGCGTTGCGCGGTTTGGAGGACTTGCAAAAGCCGATCTGGTCGGGGACGATCACCCGGTAGCCGACCTCGGTGAGCGCGCGGACGCTGCTGCCCCAGGTCGCGCCACAAAAATTCTTGCCATGGAGCAGCACGACCGTACGCCCGTTGGGTCGCTGCGGTGCGACATCCATGAACGCCATCTGCGCTGGCGCACCGACGATATCGACCTCCATCGTCTGGACCGGCCAGGGATAGGTAAAGCGTTCGAGCTGCGGCCCGAGGTCGGGCGCCTGCGGCACGGAGGTTGCGGCGACCATCGTCAATGCACCAGGCAGCAAGAGCATCGTCAGTCGGATCTTCATACGGATAGTCGCCTATATCGATAACGAAGGACTTGGTTAACGTCCGCCCCCTGCATCATGCAACGCATCATCACTGTCGTCACGAATTACAACTTCAGCCACTTGCCCTTCTCGAAACGGCTGGGTATTGGGCCCGTCCGCGTAGGAGTGTAGCTCAGTTGGTTAGAGCGTCGGTCTCCAAAACCGAAGGCCCTCGGTTCGAATCCGAGCACTCCTGCCACCCCCATTAAAATCCGAACGATATCGCGGCGATCGCGCAGTCGTGACCGCATGTCTGGCATGAATGCATAAGATGCACTTCCTGATGCAGATTATGCACTTGAAAATCATTCTGCTGCGATGCACAAAGATCGGGCCTTTCAGGCATCCTCTCCTAAAAACTTTCATGGCCGGTCTCGTACCGGCCTTTTTTTTCGTCAAAGTTCGGCGTACACGCGGTGTGCCGTCGTCAAGCCGAACGATAAATAGAAACCGTGGGAGCGGAGCCGCCGGTGAAACCGGCACCGGCAAGACGATCGTGCGGGGGATCGAGCGACCCAAGCGCTCTCCCCCGCCACTTCTTCTCCCCACTTCTTTAATGCGCCCGCTTCAGTATGTTATGGGACGGTCAGCGGTTGCTCCGGCCCCTCTCCTGTCGCGCACTTGCTTTAGCCGACCACCAAAGCTATCTGCCGCGCTTCCGACAGCGAGGACGGACCTGCCGCCGCGGCTCTTCACAGAGAGCGGTCAGTCGGTTTATGCCTCGCATCCCAAGTTTCTCAATCAGCGGGTTCGAAGAACATCGTGGCGAAGACGTCCCCCCTCGAATTCATCCAGCAGGTCCGCAACGAGACCGCGAAGGTCACGTGGCCGACGCGTCGCGAGACGGTCATGACCGGCGTGATGGTGGTGATCATGACGACGATCCTCGCGCTGTTCTTCCTGGGCGTCGACTCGATCCTGCAAGCGATCGTCTCCGCCCTCCTCAAACTCGCTCAGTAAGCAAGGTTCCGTCATGGCGCGCTGGTACATTATTCACGCCTATTCGGGTTTCGAGGGCAAGGTCCGCGACTCGATCATGGCCGAGGCGACCCGAATGGGTCTCGAGCAGCTCGTCGAGCAGATCGAAGTTCCAACCGAAACCACCACCGAAGCCCGTCGCGGCAAGAAGATTTCGGTCGAGCGCAAGTTCATGCCGGGCTACGTCCTCGCCAAGCTGAACATGAACGACGACGTGTATCACCTGGTGAAAAACACGCCGAAGGTCACCGGCTTCCTTGGCAGCATGGGCAAGCCGCAGGCGATCAGCGAGGCGGAAGCCACGCGGATGCTGAACAGCAAGGAAGAAGCCGCCGCTGCGCCCAAGCAGAAGGTCAAGGTCGACTACGAGATCGGCGATCAGGTCAAGGTGCTCGACGGCCCGTTCGCGACCTTCAACGGGCTCGTGGAAGAACTCGACTTCGACCGCAGCCGCGTCAAGGTTTCGGTATCGATCTTCGGCCGAGCGACGCCGGTCGAGCTCGAGTTCGAGCAGGTCGAGCGCAGCAAGTAACGCGAAGCCGCAGATGACGGGGCGAACTAATCGCGAGACCATGTCGGTGTGCGCGACAACGTGAATTTTCCTTCCGCTGCCATGACAACAATGAACTCCATTTAACGTGGCACCCGCTGCTACGGGAACAGGTTCCCCGGAATAGATCCGGGGAGCCTGCGGATATGCGACTACGTCAGGTCGCAGCAGTATCGCTGGCCTTGGCCGGTTGAAACTCGCCGTCAGCGGCCATGACATTCAGTACACCGTCGCGGATCGAGAATACCGCACCGTGGATCTTGAGATCGCCCGCCGCCTCGGCTTCGCGTACGAACGGAAACGTGCGCAGATTTGCGATCGAGGTCTTGACACCTTCACGCTCCATGGCGCGTCCGGCCTCGTCACCGGAAGCGTTTGGGTAGTCCGCTCGCACCTTGTCCCGTGCATCGTCGAGCAGGTTGACCCAGTCTGCAATGAACCGGCCATGGCCTGGCTCGGCATCATGGAATGCGCCCGACAGCGCCGCCTTGCAGCCGCCGCAACTCCCATGCCCCAGAACGACGATCTCCGAGACTTTCAATTGCGTCACTGCAAATTCGACCGCAGCCGAAACGCCGTGATACCCACCGCCAAGTTCGCATGGGGGCACGAGCGCGGCGACGTTGCGCACGACGAACATTTCGCCGGGTAGCGTATCGAAAATTTGCGCAGGTTCCACGCGACTGTCCGAGCAGGCGATCACCATGACGCGGGGTTCTTGCCCATCCTTGAGCTTCGCCCAACGATCGCGCTGACGCCGCCAATCGGACGTCCGAAAGCGCTGGTAGCCGTCCACTAGGTCAGAAAAATCGGTCATCGTTGATAGTCTCCCGGATACGGCCGGATTGGCCATGTCGCAGAAACCGTTTTCCGCCGAGTAGGGTTCCTCACGACGGGATTGACAGAGGCAGTGCTGCGATAGTTCGGTATATCTACGGCACGGCCCTGCGCCAGGCTGTCCAGCTGATCTCAGCGCGCTATTCTCAGGCGCGCCGCAGTCAATCCGCTTGGCTGATCCGGGTCAGACGGAGGCGGAAGATTTGCCGACGGAAGCCCGGTACGCGGCCGTGATGAGAGTGCCCGCATGAGCCGCTCGGCGATGTTCGATCAAGACCCCCAGTGGCCACGGCGAAAACATGCGGCGACAGGCAAGCCAAGCTCGAGCCGAAGATACGCGAACGCTTTTCGCATGTTCTATTCTATTTTGAAGACGCCAAATCGCATCTTTCGGGGGACAAAACTGATGGGTCGCAATCAATTGCCTGCCACAGTTCCGCAGATATGGTTGATACCAACCTAATTACGCATCGCACTGCTGGCGATGCGATCCGTCGCGACTTAGTACGGGTTGTAAAAAAATATTAATTTGGTTTTAGAAAGGTACATTGGTTAATTATCAGCGAGTTGAAATGCATGTAGCGTTGCGACGATGACATTGCCAGTTTTCTGCAACGCCGTTAACCATCATCATCCATACTGTGCTAAGTATTATCTACCACGTATCGTTCCAACGAGGACGTGCGGCTTGGGAGAGACGTTCGTTTCCATGGCCTTTAGAGGCTCCGGGAACGGGCGCTCGGCTGGCTTTTCAAATTCACGACAAAATCGCCCATTCGCATTGAGGAATGACCGATGCCATTGACGAGCATGACCATGCGCCAGTCCGTTCCGAGCGACGATGGTTTGGCGTATGCGCTCATCACCGATCCGGCACACCCGAAGCAATCGCTTCCGGCCGGGCACCGTATCCTATTTCTGGATCATGAAGATCGCATCGCGAAGATCGTGCATCGTCAACTCGAGGAGGCAGGTCACAAGGTCGCCTGGATCGGCTTGCCGAGCGAAGAGCGCGCGGGATTGGCCTTTCAACCGGACCTGATCGTCATGAACCCCGATGCCTCCGCTGCCAACCAACACGCATTTATCGGCTTGATGGACGAGTTGGGCTACGCCGGCGCGCTGACGATATTGCGACCGAGCATACATTTTCGCGAAGCGATGGCGTTGGCGGAACAGTCCGATGTCGAGCAGGTCGACTGGCTGGACGCGCCATATACCGCCAAGACCGTCGGCGAACTTTTACGCGAAACTCCTCGCAAACCTCACGACGGCGATACGGGCGACCGCCACTTTCTGTCATGGCTGATCCAGCAGGGGCGACTTCTTCCCAATCTTACCCATGATTTTCACGTCAAGCGCACCCTGCGCGACGACCGTGTCGCAGGCTATGAAACGCTCACGCGCCTGCGCAACCGACCGTCGCTCAATCCCGAACACATTTTCGCCCCGTCGACCATCGTATCGCTGGAAATCGCCGCGACGTTGCTCGCCGTAGAAGGTGCGGCCAAGTTATTGGCGGCGCTGCAAGACGACGGCCGCCAAGTGCCGGTTGCGGTAAACTGCAGCGCGGCGGTTCTGGCGCATTCCGACTTCATTACGGCGTTACCGATCCGGTTGCGACGATATGGCATCCCTGCTGGCATGCTGGGCATCGAACTGACCGAAATAAGCTACCCAGGGCTCGACGGGCATCTGCTTGAGAACATGCGGGAATTGGGGCGATTGGGCATACCCATTTCGCTCGACAACTTCGGTAAGGGCGCTACCAATTTCGATCGGATCTCGGAGCTTCCGATCTCGGAGGTCAAGATCGACCGGAAGATTTTCCAAAAATGCGTCAAAGGCGAATTTCCGTCGTCGCTACTGAAGGAAATCATCGACTATTGCAGGAGCCGGTCCATCGGAACTGTCATCGAGGGCATCGAAACAGAGAACGATCTTGTCCTGGCAAGGACATTGGGTGCGGATTGTGGACAAGGCTTTTATTGGGGGAAACCCATGCCGCTAAGTTCGATCGTCCCCCACAGTGGCGCCTGACAACCGGTTCGGCCGCCTCGTCGCGAAGACAATCGGCGAGGCCGCGCCCGCTGACGTCGTCGAAACGCCCCCCGCCGCTCCCTTCATGCGGCTGGAACTGCGAGAGGTGGAAGGCCTCGACGTTGCGCGACCGCTCGTACTGGCAGGCGTTTGGGCATGGCTGTTGTTCAACGAAGCCGGAGGATTGATCAGCTATTCCGACGGCTACGCGACACGCGCGGCCTGTCACGCCGCGGCCAAGCAGATCGCGTGGCCGATCAACGTATTCGAATGATTGCGCTCGCGGAGAGCTGTTGCATCACGGTTCGGCACCATGACGGACTTAGATCAAGCGCAGCTTAAACGCGTATTGTCGTTCAGGAAGTTTTCGCGTATGCGCGCCGGCTTCCACCCTTATCGATGGAAACGTGCGGGAGGTTGCCGAAAGGCAGCCGTCATCACCGCTAGACTCACCGGATGGCTCGCTCACGCGTTCGCCGCCCTTGAAAAGAGAGTGACATGGCTAAAAAGATTACCGGATACATCAAGCTGCAGGTGCCTGCGGGCGATGCAAAGCCTGCGCCGCCGATCGGACCTGCGCTGGGTCAGCGCGGCGTGAACATCATGGAGTTCTGCAAGGCGTTCAACGCCGGCACGAGCGAACTGAAGAAGGGCATGCCGATCCCGACCGTCATCACGGTCTATGCGGATCGCTCGTTCTCGTTCGAGACCAAGACCCCGCCAGCATCGTACCTGATCAAGGAGGCCGCTGGTCTCAAGTCGGGTTCGAAGGAGCCGGGCAAGGTCGTCGCTGGCACGATCAAGCGCTCGCAGTTGAGCGAGATCGCCACGACGAAGATGAAGGACCTCAACGCCAACGATATCGACGCTGCGACGAAGATCATCGAAGGCAGCGCCCGCGCAATGGGCCTCGAAGTGGTGGAGGGCTGAGATCATGGCTAAGCTGAGCAAGAAGCAAAAGGCCGTCACGGTCGACCTCGTCAAGCTGCACGGCATCGACGAGGCCATCGGTCTCGCACGGTCGGGCGCCACGTCGAAGTTCGACGAGACGATCGAAGTCGCGCTGAACCTGGGCGTCGATCCGCGTCACGCAGACCAGATGGTCCGCGGCGTCGTCACGCTGCCCAAGGGCACCGGTAAGACCGTCCGCGTCGGCGTGTTCGCCCGCGGCGCGAAGGCTGAAGAGGCCCTCGCAGCAGGCGCAGACGTCGTCGGCGCCGAAGACCTGATGGAAATCATCCAGGGTGGCACGATCGATTTCGATCGCTGCATCGCGACTCCGGACATGATGGGCATCGTCGGTCGCCTCGGCAAGGTGCTGGGTCCGAAGGGCCTGATGCCGAACCCCAAGCTCGGCACGGTGACGATGAACGTCGCAGCGGCGGTTCAGGCAGCCAAGGGCGGCCAGATCGAATACCGCGTCGAAAAGGCCGGCATCATCCATTCGGGCATTGGCAAGGCGTCGTTCCCGGCGGAAGACCTGCGCGCGAACTTCGACGCTCTGGTCGACGCGGTGGTCAAGGCCAAGCCGACCGGCGCCAAGGGCAAGTACGTCCAGAAGGTCGCGATCTCGTCGACCATGGGTGCAGGCATCAAGGTCGACACGACCGAGGTTGCAGGCGCCTGAGCCGCACGTGGCTAGCGCGAGCTAGCCACGAGACGGCGAGCGCCCGGCCGGCGCGGGCAACCGCGACCGACTAGGACGGGATTACTCCCGTCCTGCCGCTAAAAGTTAAGAAGGGCCGGGAGCGATCCCGGCCCTTTTTGCGTGCTCGGCGATACCGATTACCTTCAGCTAACACCCCCTTCCCTCCGTCATCCTGACGAAAGTCAGGATCCAGGGTTACAGACGTCGCCCCTCTCGGCTCTGGATCCTGACTTTCGTCAGGATGACGGGGTCGTGGGAAAATACGTGAACCGCGCGCCATTGTGGTCCACGTCATGACGCATGATCGAAGCCTCCTGTCACTGTGGCGCGGTAACGCTGGCCATCGCCCTACCGCCTGAATGGGTAGCCGACTGCAACTGCTCGATCTGTCGCAGCTACGGAGTCCTGTGGGCTTATTACCGCGCAAGTGACGTGCGCGTCACGGCATCCGTTCCGATCGACATCTACAGTTGGGGGGCCAAGACATTGCGCTTCCATCGCTGCAGCGAATGCCGATGCGTGACGCACTGGACGAAGGCCGACCCCGCGATCGACCGGATCGGCATCAACGCCCGCCTGATGCCGCCCGACATCCTGGCGGCGGCCCGCATACGCCGCCTCGATGGCGCGGATACCGGGCTATACCTCGACGCCTGACCCTCTCCGCGATTGACTCCCCCGCCAATTCCGCTAAGCGGCAACTTCGTTCGACGGGCTTGCTCGTCGAACTCCGTCCGAGACAGTGGGTGCAGCGGGTTTGCCGGTGCTTAATCTCCCACCTAGACGGGGAATGAGATTTAGCGGAGCGCCTCGTGCGTCTGCCCTCTCCCATGCCCCATCGACGAGACACCCCGGAAGCGCGGGTTTGTCTGCGCCTCCGGTAGTAACCGGGTCGTTCGTTTCGGCGAGCAACCTGACAAAACGTGGAGAATGGCATGGATCGTGATCAAAAGACCGCGGCCGTAGCCGAGCTGAACCGCACCTTTTCCGAGGTCGGCGTCGTCGTTGTCACGCGCAACCTCGGCCTGACCGTCGCACAGTCCACTGTGCTGCGGAACAAGATGCGCGACGCCGGCGCGACCTACAAGGTCTCGAAGAACAAGCTTGCCAAGATCGCAATGGACGGCACCGACTACAGCTCGCTGGGCGACATGCTCACGGGTCCGGTCGGTCTGGCCAGCTCCATCGATCCCGTCGCGGCCGCCAAGGTGGTCGTGGAATTCGCGAAGACGAACGACAAGTTCGAAATCGTGGGTGGGGCGATGGGCGCGACGACCCTCGACGTTGACGGTGTGAAGGCGCTCGCAACGCTGCCCTCGCTGGACGAACTGCGTGCCAAGATCGTTGGCCTCATCGTGGCACCTGCCACGAAGCTGGCAACGATCACGCAGGCTCCGGCAGCGCAGCTCGCGCGCGTGCTTTCCGCCTACGCGGAGAAGGAAGCCGCCTGATCTTGCAGGCCTTTCGTTACCTTTTTGAACTGATGGGGCATGAGCCCCGAGATGGAGATTTATCATGGCAGACCTGAACGCGCTCGTTGAGAGCCTGAGCGAACTGACCGTTCTCGAAGCAGCTGAGCTTTCGAAGCTGCTCGAAGAGAAGTGGGGCGTTTCGGCCGCAGCAGCGGTCGCAGCACCGGCAGCAGGCGGCGGCGCCGCTGCTCCTGCAGCAGAAGAGCAGACCGAATTCGACGTCATCCTGACCGGCGACGGTGGCAAGAAGATCAACGTCATCAAGGAAGTCCGTGCGATCACCGCGCTCGGCCTGACCGAAGCCAAGACGCTGGTCGAGTCGGCTCCCAAGGCCGTCAAGGAAGGCGTGTCAAAGGACGAAGCCGCCAAGATCAAGGCTCAGCTCGAAGCTGCTGGCGCGACCGTCGAGGTCAAGTAAGCCGCAGTGGGAGAGACGCTTCAGCCACGCTGAAGTGCACTCCCCGCAAGGCCGGCCGGCGGCATTCATGCCGACCGACGAAGCAGGGGCTTTGCTCCTGCTGGCCGCAGCTAAGAAAAAGGGCGGCCCCAGCGATGGGGTCGCCCTTTTTCATGTGTGCGGAAAAGACTGCGCTGTTGCTTACCCTGTCAAGGCGTGGATTCGTTCGGGTCAGGCACGACTCGTGTTACCAATGTTCCTACGCGCCGCCAGGCTGCTGGAGCCAACAGATTTCGAACATCGAGCGTTCGAAGTTGAGGATCGCACCCTCTAGCCCGCCCGGCGCGTCGCGCTGGTCGCCCACGTGCTTCGTTCCGCGTCGATTTCTGGCGGGAAACACAACCAATGCACCGCAAACAGAATAGGGATGGCAACGGGCCGAAGATCCAATCCCCGATGCCTAGCTGACCTTGTTCGCAAGACGAACACGTTCACCGCCGGCGAAGAGAACAGGGTCCTGCACGCCATTCTGCCTTTTATCGACAGACGCTAACTCTCGTTCGGCGATAAAGGTCGAGGCAGCTAGCTTCGACATGGTCTCTTAGAGGCAAGGGCCATGCTCCCCATAGTTTCAACTATCGAAGGACGCGCCGTGCGGTCGAGCGGCAATCGTCGTGTACATGCGCGCCGGAGCGTCGAGCCAGAATGGCGCGAGCTTGGCGGAGTCGACGCGCTCGATTCCGATTACCCATGCTTGCGCCGCCTGCGCGTCGTTTCCCTCGGTCGTGTAGAGAATATTGCTCGCCACCACTGGCACGAACATCGGCCGGTTGGCGGCAGTCATGGTGCGGATGGCATCGCGCGCGATCGCCGTGACGGTGCGGATCGTCCGGGTCTCGCCAGGCGCCAGAGCGAAAGGCTGTGCGGATGGGCGGACGATCGGCGCGGCATTAAACTGTGCCAGGTCGGTATCCTGACCGGCATGGGCAGTAAGCAATGTAACGCCGCTGCGGATGGCGGCGGCCGGGGCGTCGCCAATATTCGTGACGACAAGTTCGCACTCCACCGTCGCGCTCAGGAGATTGAGCCCGGCACGTAGCGGGCGAAGTTCGCAGGTCAGCCGCGCGCGGGCGACGCGGGGCGAAACGGGGGTAGCTTTGCTGCGAGGCTCGAGGAACTTCGGTGCAGGTGTCGCTGCCAAACCTTGCGCTGGCACGGACGGTGCGGCCACGATCGGCGCGGGCGAAGCGTCGACAACCACGGGTTGGGTCGCGACGGGACCGGACACGGCTGTCTCGCCAATTGGCGTGAGGATTGCCTCGTCACGATCATCGTGCCCACGAATCTCAGGCTTGCGGCGGCGCAGCGCCCAAAGCACAGCCACGACTATGACGATCACGGCCAGCCAAAGCCAGAACGGCATCTCCCTCCCCGTCACCGGTGCGGTGACCGTCGGCTGTGAAGTCGAGGTCGGATCCGGGGTCGGGACCTCGGACAGTGAAGGTTCCACCGACTGCGGCGCAGGTACTGGCGCGACTTCGCCCGCGGCGGGCGTGGCCCCGCGTTCGGGGGTCGGGCTAGCGACTGCAGGGGGCGGCGCCGCGGGTTCCGATACCGGCGCCCGCGACTTATCGGCTTCCGCTCTACGCGAGCCAAGCGGATCCGTAGCCACCATCCGCGTGGCCGGGTGCTCGACCGAACGTTCCGTCACTCGGGGACGTGATATGCGTGGCGCTGGCGTCGTGGCGGGAAGGACGATCCTTGGCGCGGCGGGTACGGGGATCGCGCTCATATCCGCTGCCTGCGCGTTCGGCGCTTGCAAGCCTTCGAGACCGCGGACGGGCGCGGACTGCGGCGCGCCCGATTGTGCCTGATCGCTCTGCCCACCCGTCCGGGCGACGGCCGGACTGATAACGGTCATCGTGGCGAGCAGGGCGGCCAGTGCCCCGCGGTCGGTCGTCATCGTCGGAAATCCCCTGCGCGCGTTGATCGCGGCGTTGTCGTCGGGGGAGGCTGAACCCACCGCGACGGCAAGCCGCGATGCGACGAACCGCGCCTGCACAGCGACCAAACGCCGTCGTCTATACGGCTCAGCGCACGACGACGACCACCGCCCCGCCCTTCATCACGAATGACGGATGCGCCAGAACGCGTATGTCCGCGAGCGGATCGCCGTCTACCGCGATCAGATCGCCGAAGCGGCCAGACTGGATCGCACCGACATCCGCCGTCCGCCCGAGCGCTTCCGCCGCGCTCGATGTTGCGGCCTGGACGGCCTCCATCGGCGTCATGCCCCATTCTACCATCTTGGCGAACTGGAGTGCATTATTGCCGTTGGGATAAACGCCGCCGTCCGTTCCGAACAGCATCTTGACGCCCGCGGCGTGCGCAGCGCGGAAGGTCTGGCGTTGCTTCAGGCCGACCTGGCGCTCCTTTTCAAGGCTTTCGGGAAACACACCGTTCTTTGCGCCCTCGCCCAGGATGTAGTCGTCGTCATATATATCCATGTCGAACCAGGCGCCGCCCGCCTTGGCCAGTTTGAACGACTCGGCATCGGCGAGGCTGGCATGCTCGATCGTGTCGACGCCGGCCCGCAATGCGTCGTTGATGCCCGCAGCGCCGTGTGCGTGAACCGCGACTTTCATACCGAGCATGTGCGCCTCTTCGACGATCGCCTTGATCTCCGCGAGGCTGATCTGCTGAGCACCGACGGAGTCGGTTTTCGAAAGAACGCCGCCAGTCATGCATACCTTCACGACTTCGGCACCGTATTTGCGGATCGTGCGTACGGCGCCGCGAAACTCGTCGGGCGTATTGGCGATCTGCGGGTGCGGGACCGTGATCGATGGCGGGAACTCGGTCGCGTCGCAGTGGCCGCCCGTCGCACCCAACGCATACGTAGCAGGCACGATGCGTGGCCCTGGAACATAGCCGCGGTCGACGGCCTGCTTGATCGCGACATCGTTATAATTTGCGGAGCCGACGTTGCGGACCGTGGTGAATCCCGCGTCGAGCGTTCGCCGCGCATTGGCGACACCGACGACCGTCCAGAAATTGTCCGTGAACTCGAGCTGTCGGTACCCGCTCAGCGTCGGATCGCTGGTCAGGTGAACGTGCATGTCGATCAGCCCGGGAAGTAACGTGCGAGACCCCAGGTCGACGCGTTCGGCGTCAGCCGGGACGGTATCGCCCTTTCGCCCGACGGCCGTGATACGGCCATCGACGATCGTCACCTGTGGATTATCGACTCGCTTACCCGCGAGGACGTCGATCATATGCGCGGCCGTGACGACTGTGGTCTTTGCGTTGCCCGCAGCGGCAGTACCCGCGAACACGAGTGCCACCACAATTCTCGCGATCGTCATACGGATGTCCCCTGCCGTCAAAAGCGCATCGTGTGATACGTGGACCGATAGGGCAAGAGCCGCGCTTGCCCTAATGTCGACACGGGCAAAGGTCATTGCCGGCTTTCCGAAGACGAGAGCGCTCTTGATGATATCGCCCGTAACGACCTTCTGCCGCCTGACCGCCTGCCTTTTGGCCGCAGCGCTGTTGCCCGTCGCGGCAGGCGCCGATCCGGCCCCGTTCGACCTGACCGGGCCAACCTTGCGCGTGAAGGTGACACGGGGGACCACGACCTTACCGATCGCACAGGTTCCGGCTCTCGCGGCAGAGGACCGTCTGACGATCGCAGCCGATCTACCGACCGGAAAGAAGGATAATGGCGCGCGCTACCTTCTCGTTGCAGGATTCCTCCGAGGAGCAACCGAACCGCCGCCGAGGTCGTGGTTCTTCAAGGCGGAGACGTGGAAGACCAAGCACAACGCGCTTGCACTGACCGTGCCCACGGGAGCGCAACAATTGGTCGTATTCCTGGTGCCGGAAAGTGGCGGGTTCGATGCCGTCGTCGGTGCCGTACGCAAACAGCCAGGTGCGTTCGTGCGTGCGGTACAGGACCTGAACCAGGCATCGCTCGACCGGGTGCGGCTCGACGCGTTCCTGGACGGCATCCATTCCCTCGAACGTACCAGACCAGAGCGGATCGAGGCGGTATCGCCGCTGTTGTCGCGCAGTCTCGCGATCAAGCTGAAGGCAGAGTGCCTCGACCTCGCCGCAGACCTGCAGGCGTCCTGCCTGACGCAAAGCCGTGATTCCCTGGTGCTGGCGGACGGCCAGACATCGACCTTGGCTGATACGCTGGTGGGCGCGCCGACCGATCTGGCGTTGCAGCTGAGTGCGACGCCGGAGGGCGGACTCGGCTATTACAGCCCCTATATCGGTGTTGTGCGCGATCTCGCGAAGATCTTCGGCGCGTTTCAGTCGACGCAGTTCCGTTACATTCCCGCGTTGGCGCGGCCGCGGGAGGATCGAGTGACGCTGCTCCTGAACGCGGCGCCTTCGTTCGCCAGTCCCAAATCCGTGATGGTCGTCGCGATGCCACCAGTCGAAGGCGGTACGCCGCAGACACCGACCATGCGTCGTGCCGAGGCGGATCGCATGGTGTGCGCGGCGAGGCCCGATTTGGTGCTGCCGGTCGAGGGCGCGCCGCTCATCTACGCGACGCACTTCGCTCATGGCGTGACGATGCGTGTGACGACCTCGCAAGGTGGTGTGATCGCGTTGCCGGTAATGGCGGACGCCGAGCGCGGTGGGTACGTGCTTGATCAGGTAGGAATGCGAACCGGTAGTCTGGCCAGCGTTACCGACGTGAGCTTGCACGGCAACTGGGGGTTCGCGCCGTTCGACGGCCCGCGCTATCGTTTGCAGGTGCCGCGTGCGGGCGAATGGCATCTCGCAGACGCCGACCCAGAGACCCTGGTAGTCGGGCGCGACAATCCGGTAACGTTGAGCGGTCCGACGCCAACTTGCGTCGAAGCCGTGACGCTGGTCGGGAATGGCGGTGAAGTTCCCCTGGCATGGACGATGAATGGCGACCGGATTGCACTGACCTTACCGCTGGCAAAGGCCCCGCCGGGGAAGCTAACGCTGCTGGTGAAGCAGTTCGGCATCGCGGATCCGGAGCGCATCACCCTGACGGCGCTTGCGGAAGCGGGACGTATCGACGGTTTCACGATGTACGCCGGAGATGCGGCAGGGACGTTAGCCGGCACACGACTGGACCTGGTCGCGTCGCTGACCGTAGACGGAACCGTGTTCCGGCCGGGCAAGATTGCGCGCGCCGACAAAACCGACATGCTTGGACTCGTCGCTGATACTTCCGCAGGCCTTGCTGCGGGCCAAGCGAAAACGGCGCTCGTGACGCTGAGCGATGGCCGGAAGCGATCGGTCAAGTTCATCGTTTCGGCTGCACGTCCCAAAGCCACGCTGATCGCAAAAACGGTGCTGGTTCCTCCGGCAGGCAGTCTCCCGGTAACGCTGTTGGGAGATACGTCGATCACACAGACTTCCCGCATCACATTTTCGCTGCGGGCGGAAGGCACGACGCGGTTCTCCGCTGGCGATAGCGTCGAGGTCGGCACGGCCGATGGGGCCATGACGGCTAGCGTCAAATCAGGGCAAGGCCTGACCCTGCAGGACGAGCGGTTCTCGGTCGTATCGATAGACCCCGGAAGCCTTCTTGGCGCGTCTGCGCACGGGCCGCTGCGGTGGCGTCTGGTCCAGGACCGGGTCGCAGGAGACTGGGTGCCGTTCGTGACGCTGGTGCGCGCGCCGGCGTTGACGGGATTGGCGTGCGCCGACGCGTGCACCGTGGCCGGCACGAATTTGTTCTTGATCGGATCGCTGGCGTCGAACCCGGGATTCGTCGAAGCAGTCCACGTGCCCGAGGGTTTTACCGGTGCAACGCTGCTTGCGCCCAAGCCTCATGACGGAACGCTGTTCCTTCGGTTGCGCGATGACCCCGGCACCGTTGCTACCGTCAGCATGCCTCGTTAGTCGCAGGGCAATGATCACAGCACCGGTATCAGTTCCGCGTGCACACTGCCGCGCGTAAGATACCCGGACTTAAGGGTTTGCGGTGGCGCCAAGCCGGGGGTTTTGGCTATGGGACGCGAATGACCGCCTCGGATATCCAGAACCTGTTCGTCACGAACCTCGTACGCCATAACAGCGGCGACCGGCGGCGGTGGCGGCTCATCGTCGGCGATGTTCGCGTCTATAGCGTCGCTACTCATGCACACTGCAACTGGACGGTCACGCCATCGGGCACTGCGAGCGAGGTGGACGCGGTCGAGCGCCTGGCGGACAGGCTGCGCGAGGACCATCCGATCATTACCGCCGGCTGACGGCAAGCTAGTCGAGGAGCGACACATGGCAAAACAATATTGGGCTCAGATCATCGAACTCGACGAAGAGATGACGGCTGCGACGATCCCCGGCGCGACCGATCACGAGGATGCCGCCGATTCACTGGTGGCGGATTTCGTCGGTGCGATGGGCGGCGAAATCACCGAGGGTGCGGTCCGCGTCTGGGTGCAGGGCGGTGTCGCGAAAATTTACGACTGGAAAGCCGAGTTCACCATGCCCGACATGGACGATATCGGGGATGAGGACGAGATGGAGGTCGAGGGCGAAATCGAGCTGATCGAACGAGTTTGATCGATTTGCCGAACACATCGATTCAAGACGGGACGATGCCTTAAAGCCCTGCTCCAGGTTCCGGACCGACCGCAATCAGCGGCGGCCCGGAGTCTGGTTATTTACGGTACGGTCTGCCCCGCTGGTGCGAGTTCATGCCAGACATGGCCATCGTGCGCGAGGAGCGCGTCGGCCGCTGCGGGCCCAAGCGTCCCTGCGGCATAAGGCTCCGGCGTGCCTCCATCGGCCCAGAGGTTCAGGAACGGCTGAACGGCAGCCCATCCTGCCTCGATTGCATCGGCACGCTGGAACAACGTCTGATCGCCCGCGAACAGATCGTAGATCAACGACTCGTATCCAGTCAGATGGCCGATATCGAACGCATCGGCATACCGGAAATCGAGCGCGATCGGGGCCGTGGCAACTTCGAGACCGGGCCGTTTGATGTTGATGTCCATGCTCAACCCCTCGTCCGGCTGGATCTGAATGATCAGGCGGTTCGGCGGCAGCATCTTCGCGGCGGTCCTGTGGAACGACGCGAAGGGCACCGGCTTGAACGTGATGACGATTTCGGTATCCCGGCGACTCATCGCCTTGCCGGTCCGCAGGTAGAAAGGCACGCCGGCCCAGCGCCACGTATCCACCATGAGTTTCAGCGCTACATACGTCTCGGTCCGGCTATCCGAAGCGACATCGGCAGTCGCCGTGTAGTCGGGAATGTCTCGGTCCTGGACCTTGCCCGCGGTATACGTGCCACGGACGCAATTTCGTCTTGCCTGCCCCGGCGAATAGACGCGCACGGCCTTTAGCACCTTACCCTTCTCGTTGCGGATCGCGTCGGCATCGAAGCTCGCGGGCGGCTCCATCGCGACCATGGCCAGCAACTGGAAGAGGTGGTTGGGAACCATGTCACGCAGGGCACCGGTCGCGTCGTAGAACTTGCCGCGCGTGCCGACATCGACTGCTTCCGCGGCGGTAATCTGGACATGGTCGATACAGTCCGAGTTCCACACTCGCTCGATCATCATGTTGGCAAAGCGCGCGGTCATGATATTCTGGACCGTCTCCTTGCCCAGGAAATGATCGATCCGATACACCTGCGTTTCCGCCACACGGCCCAAAATCCGGGTGTTGAGCGCGCGGGCGGAGGCGAGATCGTGACCAAACGGTTTTTCGATCGCGATGCGGCGAAAGGCATGCCGCGCCTCGGTCATGAGACCATGTTCACCGAGCTTGTCGACGATATCACCGAAGAAGCGCGCGGGTACGGCGAGATAGAACGCTACATTGCCATGCAGGCGTTCCTTAAGTTGCCCGTACACGACATCCTGCGTGAAATCGCCTTGCAGGTAGCCGACACGCTCGCGCAGCCGGGTCCAAGCCTCCCCTTTCTCGCCATCACCCTCGCCGCCCGTTGCGTCGAAGCTCCCGAGTGCATCGCGCAGGGTCTGATCATTGCCTTCCTCGATACCGACGCCGAGAACTTGGAAGTCGTCGCCAACCAGACCCAGTCTCGTCATGTTGATCAACGCTGGCATCAATAACCGGCGAGTAAGATCGCCCATCGCACCAAAAATAACGAGCGTGGTCGGCGGTGCGGCTTTTACGGCCTGGCTCACGAGTGCGCCTCGAACATCAATCTGCCCTCTCTATATTGGCAAAACAAAACAGCGGAAATCAGGTCGATGTTCCGGATAACGAGATCAGGTTGCCTTCAGAACATTGTCGCTGAACGAGCGCGCATCGACTTCCGACCAATCGAGCTCGGATTGGAGCCGACGATAGACATCTTCCGCGATATCGCCGCCGTCCCGCATCTCATGGAGTACCGCTCGCTGCCGCGCGATCATTTCGAGATGAAGCTCGTCGAATTCGGACGTCGACTGTGGATCGTCGGCCTCCGCCGTAACCTTCCCCGCCGCCCCGTAGCGAAAGCGCAAGGCATCGGCAGCACCGCCTTCGCTAGCCGGAAGAACCGCAAGCCCCACATCGATCAACCTTTTGCGCGCAGGAGCGATTTTGTCGGCAAGACCAGCCTCGCCACCCAGATCGAGGCGTCTGATCAGCGGCCCGAGCGTCAGGCCTTGAATGACCAACGTCCCGATGACGACGCCGAATGCTGCCAGTACGATCAGATCGCGTCCTGGCATCCCTTGCGGCAGGGCAAACGCCGTCGCCAGCGTCAGCAGTCCGCGCATGCCGGACCAGGACAAGATCAGCGAGGCGTTCCATGGCGGCGGTTTGGGCAACCACGACGGTTCGAAGCGATCCGCGAGGATGCCCTCGACGAACCGTACGAGAAATACCCAAACAACCCGCGTTCCCAAAACCGTTGTCAGGATGGCGGCCGCGAATCCGATTGCAGGCCAGCGCTCGGTGGGAGGCAAGTGGATGAGCACGTCACGGGATTGCAGCCCCATCAACATGAATGCCACGATGTTGAGCACCAGCACCGCCGCCGACCAGACGGCCTCGCTTTGCAAACGATCGCGGGCAGGCTGATTGATCGGCCGACGCTGCGAAACGATCATGCCGAATGCAACGACAGCAAGGACGGGCGAGATATGCAACCGCTCGGCCAGCAACCATAGTCCGAAGGTGACCGCGAAGTCCGCCAGACTGGAACCGAGCGTCCCGGCGAACAGGGGGACGATGCGGAGATAGGCCAGCGCAGTCACCGCACCGAAGACGATACCTCCGGGCACCGCCGCCGCAAGCGCCCACGGGGTCGCCGATGTATCCGAATGCGTCGCAAACGCGGTGGCGAGACCGAATAGCAAAAGGGCTGTCGCATCGTTCAGCAGGCTTTCGCCCTGGAGCAGGAGCAGACCACGCCTAGGAATACCGACTTCGCCGAGCACCGCTTCGGACGCGGCAGCGTCGGGAGGCGCGACGATCGCGCCAAGCGCGAAAGCTGCTGCCAGCGGAAGACCGCCTAGCGTCACGCCGACGAGCGCGACCGTTACCGTGGTAACGAGCACGGCAAATACGGCCAGTGACAGCAGCGGGAACCAGTATCGGCGGAGCGCGCGCGGACTCGTATGGTAGGCTGCATGAAGCAAGGCCGGCGCGATGAAGAGCGCGAGGACGAGATGGGGATCGACGGTGATCATCGGCGCAAAGGGCAACGCAGCAAAGCCGAGCCCCGCTGCGGCTAGCAGCGTGGGATACGGCACATTCAGCTTGCGCGCGAAGACCAGCAGAACGAGCGCCAGTAGCAAGATCGCGTCGAGGCTTTCGAAAAGATGCACGCGACCGCAACGGGCGGGACGTAACGAAGGGTCCGCATAGGCGCTCGCTAATTGCCACGTCGCGCCGAGGAGTCATGACTGCCCATTCACCTGCCACACCGCGACCAAAAAAAACCACCCCGCGCATGAAGCACGGAGTGGCCTAGGTTCAGGGAGGAGGCACGCTAAAAGCGTGCCGTACGGCGCCGCGAAAGGGGGGGACACGATGCCGTACAGGATCTAAATAGGTGAGGCCGGTTTTGGTTCAACCCTAACCGTGCCGCACTGCACATTTTTTTCCGTCATGCGGTACCGAGTCAGCCTATCCACCCGATCTGACCGGGTATTTGCCGAACCCACCGTAACGAGATTGCCCGCGGAAGCAGCCAGACCCGACACGGATGCTGCATCCGAGCCGGGGCGGGTGCAGTGCCAGTTAGCTCAAACGTTGAACTGGGGCGCCATCTGAGGCTGAGGAACGACGCCGAGCTGCACCTGGCGTGCGAAGATATCGCGCATCAATGAGAGCGAGAAGAGGTGAGCATAGAGCAGCGGCAGCATGCCTGACTTGCTCATCTTGCGCAGCGCGTCGCCGCGCATATCTATCAGCTTTTCCTCGTTGATCATCTGGAAACCGCGATAAACGAACGGCTGCTCGGCGCCTTCCGGCTGGATCGTCACTTCGCCGTCCATCAACAACTCCATCTCGCGAAGCTCGTTCATGAAGTTCTGCGTGCGGGCACCCGCCTGCTCGAACGATTCGTTGAAACCGAGAATGTTCTGCGTCAGCGCGCTGGGCTGACCGTTCTCGAACAGCGCGTCGCCGTCTTCGAACGGGCCGATCGCATCGGATGTCGGATCGAAGCAGAGCGACAGTTCCTGCGCATCGGGATGAAGCCGTGCGAGCATATAAGGGTAGCGACGCACGTACGCCGGAACGTAGAACGTGTTCTCGGTCAACTTGCCGTCGTCGCCGACGAACACGTTGATGCCTTCGTTCAAGCCCATCAGTGCCAGCGGAATTGCATCCTCGCCGACCGAGAAGACGATCGGCATGTGACGCTGGACGAGCGGGAACTCATCGACGGTAATCGGAATCGCATGCTGGCCGACCAGGAACGGTGCGCTGTCCTGCGAACGAACCTTGTAGTTGGCGTGTGTGTCGCTCGAGAGCGGCTCGAGGCCGTTGTAGAAAAGCGGAAGCTGGGCGGCGCTGGCCATAATACTCTCCGGATCGATCAGGATATTGCCGGCGGCTCATGCCACCGATTGGGGCGAGGCTCTATGGTGCGACGAGCGGGCGTGCAAGTGTGACGAGCTTTCCGGGATTGAGGATGCCTAGCGGATCGAACGCGCTCTTGATTGCGCGCAAGGCTGTCATGCGCGCGGGCGACGACAGGCGCTCGAGTTCGTCGCGCTTCATTTGGCCGATCCCGTGCTCCGCCGAGATCGATCCGCCAGCGGCAGCGACCAGGTCGCCGACGAAGCGCGTTATCACCGGCGCCTGCTCGGCATACCAGGACGCGGGATCGGTACCAGGCGCCGCTCGGACGTGAAAATGCACGTTGCCATCGCCGAGATGGCCGAACCCGCTCGCGTGCGTGCCGGGGAACCGCGCGTCGCATGCCTCCGCAGCCTCGATCATGAAGCGCGGCATCGTCTCGACGGGAATGGAGATGTCGTGCTGCGTCGCCGGGCCGAGTGCACGTTCGGCTGCCGACAGCGAGTCGCGGATCAGCCAGAATGCCTCCGACTGCGCCTCGCTGCTGGCGATCGTCGCGTCGCCGATCGCTCCGTCAGCGAGGGCCGCGCCGAGCAGGCGTTCGAGAAGAGCCGACGGAGCCTCGCCTTCGGTCGTTGCCGACGCCGCCTCGATCAGGAGATGCCAGGCATGACGACCCGCCAGGGGCGCCCGCGCATTCGGGAGGTGCGCGATCGCCGCATCCAAAGACTCCGACGGCAGGATTTCGAAACTTTCGATCGCGTCGGTTCTCGCCTGCATCGTCCGCAGCAACGTCAACGCCGCGGCAGGTGACGCGACCCCGACCCATGCCGTTCCGCGCGCTGCGATCGCCGGCGCTAGACGAAGCGTGGCGGCGGTTACGATCGCGAGCGTGCCCTCGGCACCTATGAACAACTGATCGAGGTCGTAGCCGCGATTGTCCTTCTTTAGTGCTGACAGGCCGTCATGAATGGTACCATCGGCAAGCACCGCCTCGACCCCCGCGACGAGGCCCCGCATCGTGCCGAACTTCAACACTTGCGTGCCGCCGGCGTTGGTCGAGACGAGCCCGCCGATCGTCGCGGTCCCCCGTGCGCCGAGCGTAAGCGGAAAGCGCCAGCCCTGCGATCGCGCCGCGCCATCGAGGTCGGCAAGGATGACCCCTGCCTCTGCGACCACGAGTCCGGCATCCGCATCGAGACCACGAACGCGGTTCATTCGGCGAAGCGACAGGATGAAGGCACGACCATCGCTGGGCGCCGTCGCACCGCCGACCATCGAGGTATTGCCTCCCTGCGGCACCAGCGCGACGCCGTGTTCGGCCGCCGCTGCGACGATCAGCGCGACCTCCGCGGTCGACGTCGGCGCAAGCAATGCCGGTGCCCTACCGTGAAACCGACCACGCCAATCGTGCAGCCAAGGATCGATGTCCGCGGGGTCGGTGATGATCGTTTTCGGGTCAAGCCGCGACGACAACGCCTCCAGCATCGACGCTTGCGGGGACGTCATGACTGTTGCCGAAACTGTGGACATGGCCGGAGCGCTAAACAAAATTCATCGCGCGTTCAACGATTGCCGCTAACGGTTACGTGACCATCATGATCCACCCCGCCATTCCCGCCACTCTTCTCGCATTAGCGGGTCCTGCCGCTGCCGCGATCGAGGATACGCAACATTCGGGATCGAGCTTGAATGGCTTAGAACTCGCGCAGACGTCGATTCATGAGAGGATCATTATCCGCGTACCGCGGATGAGCCGAATGACGACGCGCGCGACCGATCCGCGGGTCGAGTGGAAAGAGCATAAAGGGCCGAAATGCATCGCGGTGGCCGATATTGCCGGCGCGATGCTGAACAAGGAGGGTGCCGTCGACCTGTTGATGGATGACCAGAGCCGGCTGCGCGTTCGGCTCGACGGTGATTGCAAACCGCTCGATTATTACACGGGCTTTTATCTGAAGCCGGGGCCCGACGGCTTGATCTGCAAGGACCGCGACGCCATTCGGATGCGATCCGGCGCGCGGTGCGAGATCGAAGGGTTCAAGAGCCTTCGTCCGAAGAAGTAGCAATCCGCTATAGGCGAGCACCGCGTGGCTTCATCATTGCATCGACGCAAGTTGGAATGCCGGTTGTTCGGACGTCGACTAAGCGGAATTCTAAATCCGAGGTTTTAAGAGGATGGCCGATTTGCCATCAGGCATGGGGCGGAAATTGCTTACGCGTCCTCCGCTAACCGCGTTTCCTTGACATTTGCCGGTAAATCGGCGAGCGCCGGAAAGCTTGAGGGCAGTGCATTTCACCCTCCATTTACCGGACATTTGCATGAGTTTTGCCGATCTCGGCCTCTCCGACGAACTGCTGAAGGCAGTCACCGACTCCGGCTATACCGAGCCGACCCCGATCCAGGCCGGCGCAATTCCGTCCGTGCTGATGATGCGCGACATCATCGGCATTGCCCAGACGGGCACCGGCAAGACCGCGTCGTTCGTGTTGCCGATGATCGACATTCTTGCGCATGGCCGTAGCCGCGCACGCATGCCACGCTCTTTGATCCTCGAGCCGACGCGCGAACTTGCCGCGCAGGTGGCGGAGAATTTCGAGAAATACGGCGTCAATTCGAACCTTTCGATGGCACTGTTGATCGGTGGCGTGTCGATGGGTGACCAGCTCGCAGCCCTCGAAAAGGGCGTCGATGTGCTGATCGCGACACCGGGCCGGCTGATGGACCTGTTCGGGCGCGGGAAGATCATGCTCAACGGCTGCTCGATGCTCGTTATCGACGAGGCGGACCGGATGCTCGACATGGGCTTCATCCCCGATATCGAGGAAATCTGCACCAAGCTGCCGAAGCAGCGCCAGACGTTGCTGTTCTCGGCGACGATGCCGCCGCCAATCAAGAAGCTGGCGGACAAGTTCCTGACCAATCCCAAGACGATCGAGGTGTCGCGCCCGGCGTCGACCAACCTCAACATCAAGCAGTATCTGGTGCCGGTGCCGAGCCAGACCGCCAAGCGCGACACGTTGCGTCGGATCCTGGCGCAGGAAGAGGTGACGAACGCGATCATCTTCTGCAACCGCAAGACGACGGTGCGCGACCTGAACAAGGTGCTGAAGCAGGCGGGCTACAAGTCGGGCGAGATCCACGGCGACATGGAACAGCCGCAGCGACTGGCCGAGCTGGAGCTCTTCAAGACCGGCGCGGTGACGATCCTTGTAGCTTCCGACGTCGCCGCGCGAGGGCTCGACATCAAGGGCGTGTCGACGGTTTTCAACTATGACGCGCCGTGGCATCCGGACGATTACGTCCACCGGATCGGTCGCACGGGTCGCGCCGGGGCTACGGGCACGGCGTATACGTTCGTTGCGCCGGACGACACCGAGAATATCCAGAACATTGAGAAGCTTACCGGACAGACGATCGAGCGGCTGAAGGTCGGCGGGGCATCGGACGCCCCTGCCCCGGTCGCTGCACCCGAGGACGACGAGCAGGCGCCGCGTCGCGAGCGTTCGCGGAGCCGTCGTGCGCCGCGGGCGGATATTGTCGCGCCGGCGATCGTGGCGGAGGTGCTGGCCGCGGCCGAGCCGGTGGTCGAGGTCAAGCGCTCGCGGTGGCAGCGTACGCCGATCGACGAGCCTGTGCCTGCGGTCGCACCCGCGCGTCCCGCGGCGATTGCGGCTGCGGTTGCTGCTGAGCCGGTTCGCGTGGAGCCCGTTCATGCCAAGCCAATTGTCGCGGAGCCGGTTCGCGCAGAGCCCGCGCGTCCAGAGCCGGTTCGTCAGGAACAGGCGCCTGTGGAGCAAGCGCTGCCTGCACCTAATCGTGACCGTCGCGAGGTCGTGAACGATGCGCCGGACGATGGCTGGAACGGGCCGTTCCCAAGCTTCCTCAATGCCGTAATCGGAGGATATGAGTGATGTCGATGATCCGTCTTGCCGCTTTGGCTCTGCTCGCCACCGCAGTTGCAGCGCCGGCCGCGCCGCGCAGCAGGGTCGCGGCACCACACGTCAACACGACCAGCTTCGACAGGCTGCCGCAGCCACTGCCGTTGCCCTATGACGAGGCAGCGGACGCGAACGCTCGGGTCGCGGCCGCGCGCGCGCGCGCTTTGAAGACGCACAAGCGTTTGCTGATCGATCTCGGTGGAAACTGGTGCCTCGACTGCCGGCTCCTCGCGGGGACGATCGACCTGCCCGAGATGAAGCGGTTCGTGGACAGCAAGTTCGTCGTCGTGACGGTCGACATCGGCCGCTTCGACAAGAACGGGCAGATCGCGGCGGGCTACGGCATCAAGGGCCGTCTGAAGGGCGTGCCGGCGGTTCTGGTTGTCGATCCGCGTAGCAACAAGCTGCTGAACGCGGGGCATGAGACCGAATTGGCGGACGCGCGGTCGATGGGGCCGCAGGCGTTGGCAGACTGGCTGGCGAAGTGGGCTGCTTGATCAACGTACGCTAAAGGCACTCCACTTTTGAGCAATCGTTCCCCGGCCTTTGCCGGGGAACGATGTTGCACTGCGGGCGCTGCGGACCTCTTTCGAACGCGGGGCAAAGGTCGACCAGCAACCTTCCGAATTCTGCCTACCACTTGCGCAAGAACTCGCCCCTACGCTGCGGCGGCCGCGATCAGCGCATCGTCCAGCGCCGCTGCCCGCAGATATCCCGGACGAATGGTCAGGCGCGCGGCATAGTCGGTGAACGCAGCTTGCTTGGGCAGCGAACCGAACTGCAGGCCGAAAAGAATCTGCGATCCGACATACACATCTGCCGCGGTGAAACGGTCGCCGGTGATGAAGGGATGCGCGGATACGGCGCGTTCCAGGACGTCCATGACCGCATCGAAGCTGCCATAACCGACCATTCGCTGTTGCGTCTCGGTCGGGACAACGCCGAGCGAGCGGTTGGTGATTGCGGCCTCGACTGGGCCTGCGGCGTAGAACAGCCAACGATAGTAATCCGCGCGTTCGTCGTCGCTCGGGGCGAGGCCGGCGTCGGGAAAGGCCTCGGCGAGATACGCGCAAATCGCAGCGCATTCGGTGACGGTCTTGCCGTGGTGGACGATCGCCGGGACCTTGCCCATCGGGTTAATCAACAAATACGATTCGGCCTTCATCGCCGAGGCATAATCGAGCACGATCGTTTCATAGTCGGCGCCGATCTCTTCCAGAATCCACCGAGCAATCCGACCGCGTGACATCGGGTTCGTGTACAGGGTGAGCGTCATCGGGTTTCCTTAGAACGAATCGTGAACGGAAATCTCATGCAGAGACGGCGCAGTCAAGGATTAGCCGCAGCTTGTTTCCCCGCGAAGGCGGGGACCCAGACTGGACTCGGGCCTTCGCGGGAGAACAAGAAGGAGGGGTTCACGCGGTTGAAGCTCTCCTGTTTGCAACACCCTTACACGAGCGCCTTGTCGAACAGCGCGAGCATGCGCGCCCAGGCCTTGTTCGCTTGAGCCGCGTTGTAGACCTTGGAGTCGGGCGGGCACCAGCCGTGCATGGTACCTTCGTATACCTCGATCTCAGCAGGCAATTTGGTTGCGGCGAAGGCAGTACGCAGCGTGTCTTTCTCGGTCGGTGCGCGGGCGTCGTCGTTGGCGGCGATCGCGATGAGATATTGCGCCTTCATCCGCGGAATCAGGAGATGGGGGCTGTCAGGCTTGTCGGTGACGAAGCCGCCGCCGTGGAAGGTCGCGCCTGCCCGGATACGACTGGATACAGCTGCGGCGGTACGCATGACCATGGGGCCGCCCATGCAATAGCCGGTGGTCGCCATGCCCCGCTTGCGATCGACCTGCGTCTGCGTGTCGAGGAACGCGGTGAAAGCCTTCGCGTCGCGGACCGTGCCTTCGGCGGTGAGCGCGTCGCGGAACGGCGCGATGCGGGCGCGGACGTCAGGTTGATCGTAGGACTCGCCGGGCTTCAGGAACGGGGCCTTTGTAGAGCGATAGAACTGGTTGACGACCATCACCGCATAACCGGATTGGGCGAGCCGGTCGGCCATCTGACGAAAAGCTGGGCGCAGGCCCATGATGTCGGGCCAGACGAGCACGCCCGGGTGCCTGCCGGTGGCGGGGGCAACGAAATAGGCGTCGGCCTTGCCGTCCGGCGTGGTGATCAAGACATCGCGGCCCTTGATCACCGCTGCGTTCGCGGGCGCAGGAAGCAGCATCGTTAGGCCAATCGCGCCGGTCATCACGCCAAACTGCCGGCGCGAGACGCCCGCCAGATACGCTTCGTTATCGTCTGCGGTATGCTCGTCGCACATGGGCCTCTCCTGCCGGGTTTGGCTGCATGCTAGCTTAAGCGGCGCGCCACCACCACACGCCATCGACGATGTCTTGGGTCGCCCGGCCTTCGACTTCGAGGCGGCGGAGATGCGCGAGCGCTTCGCCGGTTGCCATGCCGAGCACGTCCGGGCCGATCGCGCGGCGGAACAGGCGGCCGAAACAGTCCATCGCGCGGCGGGGTTCGGCGATGAAGGCGGCGAGTTCGTCAAGCCGTTCGCGGTGCTCGCGGTCCATCGCGTCGAGGCGGGTGTGGAGGCCGGTGAACGGATCGCCGTGGCCGGGCAGGACAAGCAAGTCCGATGGCAAGGTCTTGAGCTTGGCGATCGAGGCGAACCATTCACCTAGGGGATCGGCACCCGGTTCGGTGACACCCAACGAGACGTTCGGACTTATGCGGGGAAGCACTTGATCGCCGGCGATTAAGATCCCAGCGATTTCGTCGAACAGGCACGCATGCTCGGGCGAGTGCCCGGAGCCAGTAACGATCCGCCAGTCGCGGGTGCCGATCGTGAGCGTGTCGCGGTCCTCGATGCGGGTGTAGCTGAGCGGCAGCGGCGTGATGATCTTGCGGAAGCCAGCCCAGCCCCGGGCGGTGGCGTGGTCGATCTGGTCGGCGTCCCAACCTGCCCCCTTCCAGAAGGCGAGCATCTCGTGCGGGACCGAATCGCGGGCATCAGCGGCGAGCATGCGGGCGGTCAGCCATTCACCCCTCGTCATGATCAGCGGTGCGGCGTGATGGTCGCACATCCAGCCGGCCAGTCCGATATGATCGGGGTGGAAGTGGGTGCCGATCATCCGGGTGATGCGGGTGCCGGCCTTGGCGCCCTTGAAGATGGCTTTCCAGGCGTCGCGGGCATCGGCGGTGTTCATGCCGGTGTCGATCAGCGCTTCGCCGTCAGTGTCCGCGAGGAGCCAGCAATTCACGTGCTTCAACGGGCCTGGGATTTTGAGGCGGACCCAGTCTATGCCGGGGACGACCTGCATCACGCCGCCGGACTCCGGCTCGGCGCCGCCGAACGGGTAGGTCAGGCCCTTGTGAGCGGTCGGCGCGAATGCGGTGTCGGGTGCGGTTGCCATCCGTTGCGGTTAGCAACTGGACGATCGGGGAGATAGCCCGGCAATATTGCCGGAGGACCCTAGTTGCCGCCGAACCAAGGCAGCGTGCTTCCCCGCGAAGGCGGAAATTGAGACTGGGCTCCCGACTTTTCGGGTACAATACTGAGGCGCGGACTGGCCTCGTTACAGGCGCGACCTGTCGGGTCGGGTTGGCTATTCTCGCTAGCCGTACCGTGCGACGAGAGCGCGAGCCCATTCCCCTGCCCCTCCCGCTTGCGGGAGGGGAAAGAAGGATCAGCGCTTGAACGGGTCGTCGAAGAGCGGCTTGACGGGAAGGACGCCGCCTTCGGCCACGAACTGCGCGTCCGCGGCTGCCTGCGTGCGTTCTGCACGAAGCTGCTGGAGCAACACCTCGCGGTCGCCCTCAAGACGCGTGTCGGTCGGGGCATCCATCCCGGCAGCCTTGGCGGCCTTCGCCACCGCTGCGTCGAGCTCGCGCTGCGAAGTCAGGCCGAGCGTGACCGGATCCTTCGGGGTGATGTTAGCGATATTCCAGTGGCTGCGATCGCGGATCGCTGCGATCGTCGTGCGCGTCGTGCCGATCAGCAGCGAGATGGCGCCGTCGGTGATCTCCGGATGGTTGCGGATGATCCACGAGATGCCATCGGGCTTGTCCTGGCGCTTCGAGACCGGCGTGTAGCGCGGACCCTTGGTGCGGCGGACCTGCTCGGGCCCCTTGATCATCTTGAGCTGGTAATCGGGATCGGCGGCACCCTTGTCGATCTCGTCCTGCGTGACTTCATGAGCGCGCACGGGATCGCGACCGGTAAGCTTGGTTGACGTGGTATCGTCTGCGATCGCCTGGATCTCGAGGATGTGCAGACCGCAGAAATCCGCGATCTGCTCGAAGCTGAGCGCGGTATTGTCGACCATCCAGGCGGCGGTCGCGTGGGGCATGAGCGGCTGGGCCACGGCGAGAACTCCGTAAAAATAGAAAGGGCCGCCCCTTTCGGAGCGGCCTGACATGAGAGAGACTTAGTGTGCGCGGCGCTATCTAGCAAGCGATCAAGCGTCAGGCCGCGATACGCTTCAGATCGAGCGGAACGAGCGCATGGAGGAACTGGCGCGCGCTGACCGGCCAACTATAGCGCGCGGCAAAGGCGGCGCAGGTTACGCTGTCGCGGATGACCGCGGTGGCGATCGCGGTATCGAGGTCTTCGTCCATCGCGCCGACGCGGTCGTCGAGGACGTCGATCGGGCCGGTCACCGGATAGGCGGCAACCGGCGTGCCGCAGGCGAGCGCTTCGATCATGACCAGGCCGAAGGTGTCGGTGCGGCTGGGGAAGACGAGGACATCCGCGGTGCGGTAGGCGGCGGCGAGGTCGAGGCCGGAGCGCTGGCCGAGGAACACGGCTTGCGGGAAGCGGCGGGCGAGCGATGCACGGGCGGGGCCTTCGCCGACGACGACCTTGGTGCCGGGATGGGTAGAGGAGAGGAACGCCTCGATGTTCTTCTCGACCGCGACCCGGCCGACATAGAGCTGGATCGGACCGGGAAGCGTTGCCACCTCAGGATCGCGCGCGCCGTCCAGGCCGAACTGCGCGAAGTCGACGCCCCTGCCCCATTCGCGGACCTGATGCAGGCCCTGCGTTGCGAGCGTCGCGGCGACCGAGGGGGTGGAGACGAGGATCGACTGGGCAGGACGGTGGAACCAGCGGATGTAGCGCCAGATCCAGTCGGGGTTCGCGCCGGTGCGAGCTGCTACGTAGTCGGGGAACTGCGTGTGGTAGGCGGTCGTGAACGGGAGCGCGCGGGCCATGCACCAGTTGCGGGCGGCGAGGCAGACCGGGCCTTCGGTGGCGAGGTGGATGGCATCGGCGCCGAAGCTGGCCAGCATGCGACCCACTGCGCCCGAACGCGCGAAGGCCAGGCGGATTTCGGGGTAGGTCGGGCATGGCATCGAGGCGAATTGCTGGGGCGAGACGATCAGGACCTCGTGGCCGATCGATTCCAGTTCCTGGCGGACCGCCTGGAGGGTGCGGACGACGCCGTTGACTTGCGGGCTCCAGGCGTCGGTGACGATTGCAATACGCATCGGTCTTCTCCGTGTTGCCCCCTCCCCAGAAGGGAGCGGGAGGGCCCGCCGCACTTGCGGTGGGAAGGTGAGGGCACGCTTGAATTGCGTTGCGGACCGTGCCCTCACCCTCGCCGCTGCGCGGCCTTCCCTATCCCCGGCGGGGGAGAGGGTTTAAGTTAGGCGGCTAGGGTTATGACCTTGTCGCGTTCGCGGGCGGCGATTTCGTCACCCCAGTGGAGGAGTTCCATGCGGCCGTTGAAATGCTCGACCAAGGCGGTGCAGCCCTCGACCCAGTCGCCGTCGTTGTAATAGGCGATGCCGGCGATCTCGCGCATTTCGGCGGTGTGGATGTGGCCACAGACCACGCCTTCTACGCCGCGCGCGCCGGCGGCGTGCGCGACGACCTCCTCGAAGTGCGAGATGAAGGCGACCGCGTTTTTGACCTTGGCCTTGGCGTGCTTGGACAGCGACCAATACGGCATGCCCATCCGCCGGCGTGCAGCATTGACCCAGCGATTGAGGCCCATCAGCATCGTGTAGGCCGCGTCGCCGATGTGCGCGACCCAGCGATGCGCGAGCGTGATTGCGTCGAACTCGTCGCCGTGAAGGACCAGCAGGCGGCGACCGTCCGCCGTCTCGTGGATCGCGTTCCGGCGGATCGAGATGCCGCCCAGATCGAGGCCCGAATATTGCCGGAACACCTCGTCGTGATTGCCGGGAATGTAGACGACACGGGTGCCGCGCTTGGCGCGCTTAAGCAGGCGCCAGAGGACGTCGTTGTGCGCGGCGGGCCAGTAGAATTTCTTTTTGAGGCGCCAGCCGTCGATCATGTCGCCGACGAGGTACATCGTCTCGCTGTCGACGTGATCGAGGAAGTCGTTAAGCATGCCGGCATTGCAGCCGCGCGTGCCGAGATGGACGTCGGAGATCCAGATCGTGCGGTATTGCCGCCGCTCTACGACGGGCTCCGGCAATGCGGGCCGCGAATGGATGAAGTCGGCGATATCGGTGATGTCCGCGCCAGCGATGCTAGATGGCGAAAACGTCGTAACGGCGTCCATGAGCTTGTCCCCCGGCAAGGTACCCTCTCCGATCCTGCTAGCCGCTAATTGTGACATCGTGGTCGCAGTCCGGTGACTGTTCCAAGTCAGCGCCGCGGCAGTGCTGCAATTGCTCGCAAACGCGTTGACGAATCGAGGCGAAGCTGAACCTATGCGACGCTCTTACAGGGAGAAGTTACCGTGAAATTCCGTTTCAAGACTTTTGGTGTCGCGGTTGCCGGCATGGCGATGATGATCGCACCGACGATGGCGTCGGCGGCCAATACTGCATCGTCGCTGTCGATCGCGAAGGCGCCGGCTGCGCGTGCCGGAACGGCCACAGTCGGCAAGAGCAAGCTCGCCGAAGGTGCGACTGCGACGTATGTCAGTATCGGTATCCTGGCTGCGCTGGTGGTCGGCGTGCTGCTCGCGACGAGCGGTGGGAATGACGATTCGGACAGCAACTGAGGGTTCGGGGTCGGGACCGTTTGGGTCCTGACTTCAACCGCTGAGTAGCATGGTTCCCCACGAAGGCGGGGATCCAGACTGGGAGTGTGGGGTTGGCTCTTCCCCCGGACGATCCTTGTACATGAGGGGCATGCACAACCGCGCGTTCGCCTTCGTGAGAGAACAGTATGAGGTTGGCGCAGGCGAATCGAACGCTCCGCCCTACTCCCAACATTCTTCCCCGGCGGAGGCTGGGCCCGAGTGGAGATGCTTAGTAACGACGCAGTGTCCGTCGTTACGGCAACCTTGCCATTTGGGCCCGGCCTTCGCCGGGGCGCTGGTGTATGCGGGGCGGCGGACGTCGGACGGGAATACCCCGGCTTTCGCCTGGGTTGACGGGAGGGGACGGGTGCCTCGCCCCCCACCCTTTACTCCATCGTCAGTACGATCTTGCCGACGTGATCGCCCGCTTCCATCCGCGCGTGCGCAGCCGGGGCGTCGGCGAAGGCGAAGGTTCGGTCCATGATTGGCTTCAGCTTGCCGGCTTCGACATGTGGCCAGACGGTACGGGCGAGTTCGTCGGCTACCAGCGACTTGAACGCGGTATCGCGTGGGCGGAGCGTCGAGCCGGTGAGGGTCAGGCGGCGACGCATGATCTCGAACAGGGGGACGGTCGCCATCATGCCGCCCTGCACCGCGATCGATACGTGCCGGCCATCCTCGGCGAGACATTGAAGGTTACGCGGGACATAGTCGCCGCCGACCATGTCGAGCACCGCGGCGACGCCCTTGCCGCCGGTGATCTGCTTCACGCGCTCGACGAAATCCTCGGTCTTGTAGTCGATCGCGTGGGTCGCGCCGAGGCTCAGCGCTGCTTCGCATTTGGCCTTGGAGCCGGCGGTGACGATGATGTCGATGCCGAACACGTTGCACAACGCGATCGCCATGGTGCCGATGCCGCTGGTGCCGCCGTGGACAAGTACAACGTCGCCTTCGGTCGCGTAGGCGCGCTCGAAGAGGTTGGTCCAGACGGTGAAGAGCGTCTCGGGCATCGCCGCGGCCTCGACCATCGTCAAAGCTTCGGGGACCGGAAGGCACTGGCCGAACGGCGCGACGGCGTATTCCGCATACGCCCCGCCGGTGATCAGCGCGCAGACGAGCTGGCCGATCTGTTCGTCGCCGACGCCGTCGCCGACCGCGACGATCGTCCCCGAAATCTCCATGCCCAGGATCGAGGGTGCGCCCGGCGGGGGCGGGTACTTGCCCTGGCGCTGCATCACCTCGGGCCGATTGACGCCCGCCGCAGCCACCTTGACCAGCACCTCGCCGTTCCCCGGCCGGGGCACGGGACGATCGACCAGGAGCAGAACTTCGGGGCCGCCCGGCTGCTCCGGGTCGATCGCCTTCATGATGTCGGGAATCGTGGTCATTTGCTCGTCACGCCCATTTGATTTCCGGGCCTTATTGACATCACTCGGGTGCGGGTCAACGTTACAGAAATTATGGACCCGGAAGACGCCCCCTCCCGTCCCGACGATCTGCTTGACGCGCTCGTGCGGCAGGACCTCGATCCGCTGTCGGTCGCAGAACTCGATGCGCGGATCACGGTATTGCAGGGCGAGATCGCGCGATGTCAGCTCAAGAAGGACCGCGCGGTCAGCCACCGGGCCAGCGCCGACGACCTTTTCAGGCGGTGACGTGCCTGCCCGCCCCCTCGCTCGCCGCTTTTAGTCGGTGCAGGAACGGACGGGGCCGGGTTCAAGTGCTTGATGCGACCAATATCAGTTCCGACATAGTGGCAAAGGGCCTGCGTGTTCGCGGCCCGACAGGAGTATTGTAAATGCCATCATTTGCACCCGCCCTCGAGACCACGCTGCACAAGGCGCTCGAGGCGGCGTCGTCCCGGCGCCATGAATATGCGACGCTGGAGCATCTGCTGCTCGCGCTGATCGACGACGAACATGCGTCGAAGGTCATGACCGCGTGCAACGTCGAGATCGGCGAACTGAAGAATACCGTCGCGCACTACCTCGACAGCGAACTCGATGCTCTGAAGGTCGACGCGGCGACCGACCCCTCCCCGACCAGCGGGTTCCAGCGCGTCGTCCAGCGCGCGATCCTGCACGTCCAGTCCTCGGGCCGCGACGAAGTGACCGGCGCCAACGTGCTCGTCGCCCTGTTCAGCGAGCGCGAGAGCTATGCCGTCTATTTCCTCCAGCAGCAGGACATGAGCCGCCTCGATGCGGTCAGCTTCATCAGCCACGGTGTCGGCAAGGGCGGACAGCAGGCGACCGAAGCATCCACGCCAAAGGGTGCGGACGACGAGAAGCCGGCCAAGGGACAGGAGAAGGGCAAGACGGAAAGCGCGCTCAAGCAATTCACGGTCGACCTCAACGAGAAGGCCCGCAACGGCAAGGTCGATCCCCTGATCGGGCGTGGTCCGGAGGTGGATCGGACGATCCAGATCCTGTGCCGCCGATCGAAGAACAACCCGCTCTACGTCGGTGATCCCGGCGTCGGAAAGACCGCGATCGCGGAAGGCCTGGCGCGGAAGATCGTCGAGGGCGACGTGCCCGAGGTGCTGTTGCCGGCGGTGATCTATTCGCTCGACATGGGCGCGTTGCTGGCGGGTACGCGGTATCGTGGCGACTTCGAGGAGCGGCTGAAGGCGGTCGTCAACGAGCTCGAGAAGATGCCCGACGCGGTGCTGTTCATCGACGAGATTCACACCGTGATCGGCGCGGGTGCGACCAGCGGCGGCGCGATGGATGCGTCCAACCTGCTGAAGCCGGCGCTGTCGGGCGGGACGATCCGCTGCATCGGCTCGACCACGTACAAGGAGTTCCGCAATCACTTCGAGAAGGACCGCGCGCTGCTCCGGCGCTTCCAGAAGATCGACGTGAACGAGCCGACGATCGAGGATACCATCAAGATCCTCGCGGGCCTGCGCTCGGCGTTCGAGGATCACCACAACGTCAAGTACACGCCCGATGCGATCAAGTCGGCGGTGGAGTTGTCGGCGCGGTACATCAACGACCGCAAGCTGCCGGACAAGGCGATCGACGTGATCGACGAGGTCGGCGCGATGCAGATGCTGGTGCCGCCGAACAAGCGCAAGAAGACGATCACCCCGAAGGAGATCGAGCAGGTCATCGCGACGATGGCTCGCATTCCGCCAAAGTCGGTTTCGACCGACGACAAGCTGGCGCTCGCCACGCTCGAGACGGATCTGAAGCGCGTGGTGTTCGGGCAGAATGCGGCGATCGAGAAGCTCAGCTCGGCGATCAAGCTGGCCCGGGCGGGTCTGCGCGAGCCGGAGAAGCCGATCGGCAACTATCTGTTCACCGGGCCTACCGGTGTCGGCAAGACCGAAGTCGCCAAGCAGCTGTCGACGATCCTCGGCATCCCGCTGCAGCGGTTCGACATGTCCGAATATATGGAGCGGCATTCGGTCAGCCGTCTGATCGGCGCCCCCCCGGGCTATGTCGGGTTCGACCAGGGCGGCCTGCTGACCGATGCGGTCGACCAGAACCCGCATTGCGTGTTGCTGCTCGACGAGATCGAGAAGGCGCATCCGGACCTGTTCAACATCCTGTTGCAGGTGATGGATAACGGGCGGCTGACCGACCAGCACGGCAAGTCGGTCGATTTCCGCAACGTCATCCTGATCATGACGACCAATGCGGGTGCCAGCGACATGGCGCGCGAGACGGTCGGCTTCGGCAATCTCACCCGCGAGGGCGAGGACGAGCAGGCGGTGCAGAAGATGTTCACGCCGGAGTTCCGCAACCGTCTCGATGCAGTGGTGCCGTTCGGCTATCTGCCGACCGAAGTGGTGGCGCGGGTGGTGGACAAGTTCATCCTCCAGCTCGAACTGCAGCTGGCGGACCGCGGCGTGCACATCGTCCTCGACGACGAGTCGAAGGCGTGGCTCACGACCAAGGGCTATGACAAGCTGTACGGCGCACGGCCGATGGGCCGCCTGATCCAGGAGAAGATCAAGCAGCCGCTTGCCGAGGAACTGTTGTTCGGCAAGCTGGTCCATGGCGGCGAAGTTACGGTGAAGATGAAGGACGGCGCATTGTCGTTCGAGATCGAAGCCGCCGCACCCAAGAAGCCGAAGAAGAAGGGCAAGACCGAGACGGTCGACGCCAACTGACAATGATGTGATGGACGGCGACCCGGGCGAGTATTCGCGCGGGTCGTCGTCCAGTCTTTCGGTACTTCGTCCGGCATCGGACGATGGTTGTTCGCTTAGCGAACCGTCGTCAGCGCCTTGCCAAGCGTGATAAAGTCCGCTGGGTCATCACAGCGCGGTTCACCACCCGATGCGGCGTGGTTTTAATTCCATGACGTTGGACCAAAAGCGATAATCCGGCCGTTATGTCTTTCGCTACGCCCAAAAGGCGTCGTGGATTGGACGAAAACGGACTGAATATGTCCGGTTCATCCGTGATACCGTGCCCTCTTTACCTTTAATTGGTGAACAGGGCTTAACGGTGTCGGCATGACGTTCCGGTTTCGCATCTGCTGGCTGCTTGGCATTGTTGCATTCACGGTGGCGATGATGGGCGCCAGTCCGGCCCAGGCGAGCACCGGCCAGCCGCTGACCGTGTGCCTGATGGCCGCAAAGCCCGCGCTTTCCGCGCCGGCGCTGTTCCGTACACCGTCGCAGTTCGATTGCACGACGCCCCAGTCGCGATACGGTGCGGGAGACTTCTGGGTCCTGTCGCAAATCCTGCCCGTCGCCATGACCCAGACTCCTGATCTGCGCGCGCGGGTTGCGAGCGTCTGGCAGGATAAGGTGACGCTGTACGTCCTGTATGCCGACGGCGCGATCCGCCACACCGGTTTCACGAGCCACACCGCAGGGCGACACCTGAGGATGGGTGCGACGTTCTCGCAGACCCTGCCGCCCCACCCCGCGCCGCCGGTCCGCCTGCTCTGGCATGTCGAGGGGTCCGCCAACTTGCGCGGGGTGGTGCTGGGTGCCGCCCTTGCGACGCCCGCCCAGGCTGCCGAGAGCGAAATTCTGCTCGCGGGGCTGTATGCGAGCTTCGGCGGGATGGCGATCGCGCTGATCGTCTACAATCTCGCTTTGTGGGGCGCTTTGCGGCAGCGGTTCCAGCCGGTCTATTGCCTGCTCGTGCTGTGCCTGCTCGGCTACGCGTTCTCGTCGTCGGCGGCGCTCGGCCAACTGGTGCCATCGCTCGACAACAATATCCGGCTGCGCATCAACGTCGGCCTGCTCGCGGTGTGCGCCAGCATGGTCATGATCTTCGCGCGGACCTTCTTCGAACGCCGGGTCTTCGACGGCTGGCCACGACCGGCGAGCAACGTGGCGCTGGGGATACTCGCCTCGACGAGCGTCGCGTTCGCAGCCCTGGCGCCCTGGCAGATCTATTGGCTCGATCGCCTGCTCACGCTCAGCTATCTGCCGCTGATCGTCATGGTACCGCCGATCCTGTACCGGGCGTGGCGCGTTCGCAGCAACTATCTCTGGATGTTCGCGCTGGCGTGGGGCGTCCCGATCATCTTCGCCAGCCTGCGTATCGCAGGAGCCCTGGGCCTGATGGCCTGGAGCTTCTGGATCGACAATTCGACGATGATATCGATGATGCTCGAGGCGCTGCTCTCCAGCCTCGCGATCGCGTATCGGATCCGCCTGCTCAGCGTCGAACGCGACGAAGCGCGTGAACAGGAGATCGCCGCCCGGCTGCTGGCCGATACCGAGCCGCTGACCGGCCTGCTCAACCGCCGCGCGTTCCTCAACCGTGCGATCGGGCGACAGGGCGACCAGATGCTGCTGATCGCGGACGTCGACCATTTCAAACGCGTCAACGAGACGATCGGCCATGACGGCGGCGACGAAGTGCTGCGGGTAGTCGCGCGCGCGTTGCGCAACGCGGTGCCACCGGACGCGCTGGTTGCGCGAATCGGCGGGGAGGAATTCGCGATCCTCGTCGATGCGAGGACGCCGATCCTGTCGGATACGATCCTCGAACGCTTGCGGAGCCAGCGGATGCCGTTCGACATCACGGTTACGGCCAGCATCGGCAGCTGCACGGGACCCCTGCTACGCGAATCGGACTGGAAAACACTGTATCGCAGCGCCGATCGCGCACTGTTCGCGGCGAAAGGTGCCGGGCGCGACCGGTCTCGCGACGCGGGTGGCCTGCCGATCGCCGCCTGATCGCCGGCTCGATGCACTTGTGAGACGGCCGTTCTGCGGGCATGCATGCTGCGGCGGGAGATGGATGATGCGCGATCGCAAGGCTGTGCTGGTAATCGCGGGACTCGCGCTGTTCGCGCTGGCGGCGCGTCACCCGACCGCCGACATTCGTATCATCACGCACGAGACCAGCGATCCTTCGCCGCATCGCATGCAAGCTGCCGTCGATCTCGGGCTGGTCGGGGTCTCGGTGCTCTATACCTGGACCGTCAGCCGGCTGCACTGATCGGCACGGCGGTCCGTCGCGGCCATCCTTGACCCCCATCCGGTGCCTGCGCCATAGCGACGGACATGGACACGCCGATCGAAGACCTCGCGTTCGAGGATGCACTGAAGGAACTCGAGATCATCGTCGGGAAGCTGGAAAGCGGCGACACGCCGCTCCAGCAAGCGATCGAGCTGTACGAGCGCGGCAACAAGCTGCGCCAGCGCTGTGCCGACCGGCTCGACGCGGCGCAGGCGCGGATCGAGGCGATCCGGCTCGACGGCGACGGCAAGCCTGCCGGCGTCCGTCCGTTCGCGGCAGGCTGACCGAATGACGACGATGCCCGTGACGCTCGACGCCGCGCTGTCCGACGTTTCCGCGGAAATCGACCGGCAGTTCGATCTGCTGCTGGCGATACCCGACGACCCTCGCGCGGATCTGTACCGGGCGATGCGGCATGCGGCGATCGGTGGCGGCAAGCGGTTGCGGCCGCTGCTCGTGTTCGCGACCGCCAATCTGTTCGACGTGGCGCACGCATGCTCGGCGCGGGCGGCGATGGCGGTCGAGGCGATCCATGTCTACTCGCTGATCCATGACGATCTGCCGGCGATGGACGACGACGACCTGCGGCGCGGCAAGCCGACCGTGCACAAGATGTTCGACGAGGCGACCGCGATCCTGGCGGGCGATTGCCTGCATGCGCTGGCGTTCGAGGTCCTGGCCGATCCGGAGACGCATCCCGATCCGTTCGTGCGGATCGAACTGGTCATGGACCTCGCCCGCGCTTCCGGCCCGAACGGCATGGCCGGTGGCCAGAAGATGGATATCGAGGCGGAGAATACCCGGTTCGATCTCACCACGGTCACCCGGCTGCAGCAGATGAAGACCGGGGCGCTGATCTCGGCCTCGGTCGAAGCCGGCGCGATCCTGGGCCGCGTGCCGCCCGAGGGTCGCGTGGGGCTTCGCGGTTATGCGCATGATCTGGGGCTCGCGTTCCAGATCGCCGACGACCTGCTCGATGCGGAGGGCGACGAGGCGGTCGTCGGCAAGTCGCTGCGCAAGGACGAGGTTGCGGGCAAGGAGACGTTCCTGTCGCTGCTCGGGCCCGAGCGCGCACGCGAACAGGCGCGGATGCTGGTCGACCAGGCGGTCGCGCACCTGCACAGCTATGGCAAGGAAGCCGATCTGCTGCGCGATATCGCCCGCTTCGTGCTCGAACGCGACCGCTGATTTTGGCACCTGGGAGTTCAAGATGACCGCACGCATCGGTGTTTACCCGGGGACCTTCGATCCGGTCACTTTGGGTCACATGGACATCATCCGGCGCGGCGCGAAGCTGGTCGACCGGCTGGTGATCGGGGTGACGACCAATCCGTCCAAGTCGCCGATGTTCACGATCGAGGAGCGGATGGCGACGGTCCGGCGCGAAGTGGCCGACGTCGGCGGCGACATCGAGGTCGTTGCGTTCGATTCGCTGTTGATGGACTTTGCCGAGCGGCAGGGGGCGAAGGTGATCGTCCGGGGCCTGCGTGCGGTGGCGGACTTCGAATACGAGTATCAGATGGCGGGGATGAACCAGCAGATCAATCCGCGCGTCGAGACGGTATTCCTGATGGCCGACGTCGCGTTGCAGCCGATCGCGAGCCGGCTGGTGAAGGAGATCGCGCTGTACGGCGGGAATATCGCGAAGTTCGTGCCGGAATCGGTGCGTGACGAGGTGATTGCGCGGGTCGAGAAGATCGGACGCAAGGGGAGCTGAGCCGCTCTCCCCCGCGCACGTTCAGATTGGCGCAAGCGGGGATTTGCTCTAAGTGGCGGCAGCCTGGTTGCGCCGGGCCTCTTTCGAGTGGGAATTTGATGCGCTTTTTCGTCGGAATGTTCGCGTTGCTCGGGTGCCTGGTCACGGTGCCGGTGGCGGCGCAGAAGAAGGATGTCGTGGTTGCCCCTGCGCGCGCGACGCCGCCGCTCACGACCGATACGCAGAATCTGCTGCTGCTCGATCTGTCGACCGGTGGCCGCGTGACGATCTGGCTGCGGCCCGACGTCGCACCCAAGATGGTGGAGCGGATCAAGCTGCTCACGCGCCAGCATTTCTATGACGGGCTTGCGTTCCACCGCGTGATCGACGGGTTCATGGCACAGGGCGGCGATCCCAAGGGCGACGGCACCGGCGGTTCGACGCTCCCCGACGTGAAGGCGGAGTTCAACTACCTGCCGCACGTCCGCGGTGCCGTCTCGGCGGCGCGGTCGGACAAGGAGGACAGCGCGAACAGCCAGTTCTTCATCGTCTTCCAGCCGCGCCTGAGCCTCGACAAGAAGTACACGGTGTTCGGCCGGGTGCTCGACGGGATGCAGTATGTCGACGCGATCGAGCGCGGCGAGCCACCGGCGAACCCGTCGCGGATCGTCCATGCGTATATCGCGGCGGACAATCCCCCCGCGTATGTCGCCGGCCCGCCGGCACCTGCGCTGGGTGCGCCGGTGACGTTGCCGGGTACGGCTTCGGGTCCGAACGCGGCCAAGCCCAAGCTCGCACCGGCCACCCGCAAGGCACCGGTAAAGAAGGCTCCTGCAAAGAAGTGATTTCACGTTGAACGTCGACCTTTTCGACTTCGACCTGCCGACCGACAACATCGCGCTCCGCCCTGCGGCGCCGCGCGATGCTGCGCGGATGCTGGTGCTCGAAGGTGACGCCACCAGGGATGCGGGCGTTGCGGACCTGCCGTCGCTGCTGCGGCGCGGCGACATGCTCGTGTTCAACGATACGCGCGTGATCCCCGCGCAGCTCGATGGGCGACGCGGCGATGCGAAGATCGGTGCGACGCTGCACAAGCGCGAGGGACCCCGGCGGTGGCGCGCGTTCATCCGCAACGCGCGGCGGCTGCGCGACGGCGACGTGATCGAGTTCGGCAACGGGGTCAGCGCGGCGGCGGTCGATCGCGAGGATGACGGCAGCTACGCACTGGTGTTCGCGGGCGACGAGCCGGTCGAACTGCTGCTGGAGCGCGCGGGCCATATGCCCCTGCCCCCGTATATCGCCGGCAAGCGCCCGACCGACGAACGCGACGCGGACGATTACCAGACGATGTTCGCGTCCGAGCCGGGCGCGGTAGCGGCGCCGACGGCAGCGCTGCACTTTACGCCGAAGCTGATGGCGGCACTCGAGGCGGCGGGGATTGGTCATGCGACGCTGACGCTGCATGTCGGCGCGGGGACGTTCCTTCCCGTGAAGGCGACCGACACGACCGAGCACCGGATGCACGCGGAATGGGGTCGGATCGATGCCGCCACCGCCGATCGGCTGAACGCGGTCCGCGCGAACAATGGTCGCGTGATCGCGGTGGGGACGACGTCGCTCCGGCTGATCGAGAGCGCGACGGGCGAGGACGACGTGATCCGCCCGTTCGACGGCGACACCGCGATCTTCATCACGCCGGGTTATCGGTTCCGCGGCATCGACGGCTTGATGACCAATTTCCATCTGCCACGCTCGACCTTGTTCATGCTGGTATCGGCGCTGATGGGGCGCGAGCGTATGCAGGCGGCGTATGCGCATGCGATCGCCGGGAAGTATCGCTTCTACAGCTATGGCGACGCCTCGCTTCTGCTGCCATGACGGGCGGCATGCTGCTCGCCCTTGCTCTGCTCCAGGCCATAGTTGCCGCGCCGCCGCCCGCGGGCACGCCGCAACCGCCTGCAACGATATTCGCCGAGCCGGCTGCGCTGTTCATCGCCGCGTGCGATACGAACGGTGATGGCCGCGTGACGCAGGCCGAACTGACCGCGGGCGTCGCGCGGAGCTATGTCACCGCCGAGGGTGCTGCGACCGGATCGATCGGGTACATTGCCTTTGCCGACTGGGCGCAGGCGTGGCTCGGCGATCGTAACGCATTGCCGAGCCCGTTCGAAGTCGATCGCGACGGCGACAACCGGATCACGCTCGCCGAACTCCAGGCGCGGTTCGCGCAGTTCTTCGCTCGGTTCGATCAAGACAAGAACGGCGTGCTGACCCGCGCCGAACTCATCACCATCCGCGGCGCGCCGGCCGGCGATCGCTACGGCATTCGCAAGAAAAAGTAATATGACCACCCGTCCCCGCTTCGACTTCACCATTTCCGCCACCGACGGCAAGGCACGTACCGGCGTCATCGCGATGCAGCGCGGCGACATTCGCACGCCGGCGTTCATGCCGGTCGGCACCGCGGCTACCGTCAAGGGCATGAAGCCCGCCGATGTCGTCGGCGCGGGCGCGGACATCATCCTCGGCAATACCTATCATCTGATGCTGCGGCCGGGTGCGGAGCGGGTCGCACGGCTTGGTGGGCTGCACGCGTTCTCGGGGTGGTCGAAGCCTATCCTGACGGATTCCGGCGGCTATCAGGTGATGAGTCTCGCCGACCTGACCAAGCGGTCCGAGGAGGGCGTGTCGTTCAAGTCGCACCTCGACGGCACGCGGCACCTGCTGAGCCCCGAGCGATCGATCGAGATTCAGCGGCTGCTCGGCTCGAACATCGTCATGGCGTTCGACGAACTGGTGCCGACGACCTCGACGCGCGAGGTGCAGGCCGCCGCCATGGAGCGATCGATGCGCTGGGCGAAACGGTCGCGCGCGGCGTTCGATAGCGGCGAGGTGCATGCCGAGAACAATGCGATCTTCGGGATCCAGCAGGGCGCGTTGAACGAGGGATTCCGGAAGTCATCGGCGGATGCGCTGATCGATATCGGCTTCGACGGCTATGCGGTCGGCGGGCTGGCGGTCGGCGAAGGACAGGAAGCGATGTTCGGGTGCCTCGATTTCGCGCCGGACCAGTTGCCGGTCGACAAGCCGCGCTATCTGATGGGGGTCGGCAAGCCCGACGATATCGTCGGCGCGGTCGAGCGCGGGATCGACATGTTCGATTGCGTGATGCCCACGCGGTCCGGGCGTACCGGCCAGGCATTCGCGCGGACGGGCCCGATCAATATCCGCAACGCGAAGTTCGCCGAGGATATGGGGCCGCTCGATCCCGCCTGCCCCTGCCCGGTCTGCGCAACCTGGGGACGGGCGTATCTGCATCATCTGGTTCGGTCGGGCGAAATGCTTGGCGCAATGCTCATGACGGAGCATAATATCTGGTTCTACGAAACGCTGATGGCGGATCTGCGGGCGGCGATCGCCTCGGGCACGCTGACGCAGTTCGCGAATGATTTCCGTGCGGTGTATGGCCGGAAGAGTGAAGGAGAGCCCAAGTGACCATCAAGATCGACAGCGACACCCCGAACGAGATCCTCGCCGCCGCGAAGGAGGCGAAGCTTCAGGCCGAAGCCGCCGCGCACAACGCCGCGGAGAAGACGAAGAGCTGGCCGCTCGCGAAGATCGGCCTGGGCGTCGGCATCGGCTCCGCGGCGATCGCAGGCGCGGTGCTGTTCGCGAACCGCAACAAGTAGGATCCTCACCATGCGCCTCCTCCGCTCCGCTTTGCTGCTGACCGCAGCTTCTTTCCCGGTAGCGGTGGGCGCACAGACCGCACCTGCCCCGACGCAGGTTTCGGTCAAGCCGATCGCCTATACCGAGCGCACGTTGCCGAACGGCCTGCGGGTGTATGCGATCCGCGATACCGGTACGCCGAACGTGTCGGTGCAGGTCTGGTACGACGTGGGCTCCAAGGACGATCCCAAGGGGAAGTCCGGGTTTGCGCACATGTTCGAACATCTCATGTTCAAGTCGACGCGCAACCTGGTGTCGGAGCAGATGGACCGGCTGACCGAGGACGTCGGTGGCTATAACAACGCGTCGACCAACGACGACTATACCAATTATTACGAGGTGATCCCGGCCAACCACCTTCAGCGACTGTTGTTCGCGGAGGCCGATCGGATGGCGAGCCTCGTCGTCGAGCCCAAGAGCTTCGGCTCGGAGCGCGACGTCGTGAAGGAGGAGCTGCGCCAGAGCACGCTCGCGCGGCCGTACGGCAAGCTGTTCTCGCTCTATTATCCGGCGCTCGCCTATACCGCGCATCCCTATGCGCGCGGGACGATCGGCAGCCTGGCTAATCTGGAAGCGGCCGGGATCGACGACGTGCGCGCGTTCCATGCGACCTATTACCGGCCGGACAACGCGATCCTGGTGGTGTCGGGCAATTTCGATCCTGCCCAGTTGGATGGCTGGGTCGACCAGTATTTCGCGGGGATCAAGAAGCCGGCGGCGGCGATCCCGCGCGTGACGGTGGCCGAGCCTCCGCGGGCCAAGGCCGTGACGCGCACGGTGTACGAGCCGAACACGCCGCTGCCTGCGGTGCTGGTCAGCTATCATGTGCCGGCGGACCGCGATGCGGATATCGCCGCGTTGGCGGTGCTGAAGGCGGTGCTGGCGACCGGCGAGAGTTCACGGCTGTACGAGAGCGTCGTGTACCGCGACCAGCTCGCGCAGTCGGCGGAGGCGTTCCTCGATACCAAGCAGTCGACCGGCAACATGGTCGTCTATGCGATCATGGCGGGCGGCAAGACGGTCGACGCGGGCGAGACCGCGTTGAAGCGGGAGATCGCCAGGTTCCGCGACGCGCCGGTGACCGCCGCCGAACTGGCCGAAGCGAAGAACGAGATCCTGACCCAGTCGATCCAGTCGCGCGAGACCGCCGAGGGCAAGGCGAGCACGCTGGCGGCCGCGGTGCTGATCGACGGCAATCCCCGCGCGGCGGACCAGCAGCTCGCGGCGATCGCGGGGGTGACGGCCGCGGATATCCAGCGCGTGGCGCGGAAGTATCTGGGCGACAACCAGTCCGCGACGATCCGGTACAAGCCGGTGGCGGACAAGCCCGCCGGCGGTGTGGCCGATACGATCGCGGTTGCGCCGAGCGTGCAGGTTGCCGACCTGACGGCACCGGCGAACGTGGAGATCGTGACGCCAGCGCCCGACGGGCAGCGGGTCCAGCCACCGGCTCCGAGTGCACCGGTATCCCCGACGATCCCGCAACCAGTCGAGGTGCGGCTCGCCAACGGCATGCGGCTGGTGACGGTGGAGCGGCACGATTTGCCGATCGTCACCGCGTATCTGGTGACCGCGGGCGGCGCGGCGACCGATCCGGCGGACCGCGCGGGCGTCAGCAGCCTGGCGGCCGAATTGATGACCAAGGGCACGAAAACCCGGTCGGCGACCCAGATCGCGCGCGCTATCGAGGGGCTTGGCGGCGCGATCGGCAGTGATGCCGGGAGCGACGGTGCCTCGGTCGACGTGACAGTGAAGTCGGACCAGCTGGCACCGGCAATGGCGATCCTCGCGGACGTCGCGACCCATCCCGCGTTCGCGCCCGACGAGATCGAGCGCGCCCGGACCCAGCAGATCGATGCGGTGACGTTGTCGTTGAAGAACCCGGCGCAGGTCGCCGCACTGGTCGCGGATCGCGCGGTGCTGGGGGCGTCCCCTTATGGCGCGCCGACGGGGGGCACGCCGCTATCGTTGAAGGCGATCGCCCGCGCCGACATTACCGCGGCCTATGCGCGCAGTTTCCAGCCGCGACAGGCGACGCTGATCATGGTCGGCGACGTGACGGCGGCTCGCGCGAAGGCATTGGCGGAAGCGCAGTTCGGCGCGTGGACATCGGCGGACGGCGCTGCGGCCAGTGCGCCGGTCGTCGTGTATCCCAAGCCGCGCGTGATCGTCGTCGACATGCCGGAAGCGGGTCAGGCGGGCGTCATCGTCGCGCGGCCGGCGATCGCCCGCGGCGACGCGCGCTATTATCCGCTCGCTGTAGCGAACACGGTGCTGGGCGGCGGGTTCTCGTCACGCCTGAACCAGGAGATCCGGATCAAGCGCGGGCTGGCGTACGGCGCTGGCAGCGGGCTCGATGCGGGGAAGACCCAGGGCACCGTCGCGGCCAAGACACAGACCAAGAACCCGACGGCGGCGGAGGTGGTGACGCTGATCGCCGCCGAGATGACGCGGATGGGTACGGCTCGGGTACCCGCGGCAGAACTCGACACGCGGAAGGCCGTGCTGATCGGCAATTTCGGGCGGGGGATCGAGACAACGTCGGGCGTTGCCGGGATCCTCGGTGCGTATGTCCAGAACGGCGTACCGCTCGGCGAGCTGCAGCGGTTCACCGGGGCGGTCGGCGCGGTCGATCCCGCGGCGGTGGAGTCGGCTGCGGCGGCTCTGCTCGACCCGGCAGCGGCGAGCATCGTCGTGGTCGGGGACGCCAAGCAGTTCATCGAACCGTTGCGCAAGGCCTATCCCAACGTCGAGGTGATCCCGGAGGCCGCGCTGAAGCTCGATACCGCAACCTTACGGTAAGCAACGCGTTGCCAAGATGATGTTTCGTCCCTTCGTGGGACGGAAGAAATCGATGCGCGATAGGACTGGCTTAATCAGCTATGCACGAGCGTTGGCTATGCTCGTCACGGGTTGATGTGAGGTAAGCGGTTGCGCGTTCGGTTGCAGACGGTTCGGTTGATGAAGCGCATCTGGTTGGCGATGGTCGCCACGGTGCTGATCGTCGGCGCCGGCATTTCGGCGCATGCCGCCCTTCGGGCGATGAGCGCACGGCGTGTCGCCGAGCATCGCGCGATCGACGTCGCGTCGGCACGCATTCCTCTGGCAACGCCGCTGCTTTCCGATCGGGAGACTGCGGCACCAGCCACGGGTGTTACGGGTACGATCGACCTGCCCGACCTGCCGATACCGGCGGGCGCGACGCTCGACGTCGGCGTCGTGCCGGCGCAACCATTCTCGATGGCCGGCGGGTCAGCCGTCGACCGCGATCGGGCGATGCAGTGCCTCACCGCGGCGATCTATTACGAGGCGGCCTCCGAACCCGATGCAGGGCAGCAAGCGGTAGCGCAGGTGATCCTCAACCGTGCCCGTCATCCCGCGTTTCCGGCGACGGTTTGCGGCGTGGTGTATCAAGGCTCCGAACATGCCGGGTGCCAGTTCAGCTTTGCCTGTGACGGCGCGATGGGTCGTGTTCCGACGCGGGCGGCGTGGATCCGGGCGGCGCGCGCTGCGGGAATGGCGCTCGCGGGATACGTCTATGCACCGGTCGGGCTGGCGACGCATTACCACACCTATGCGGTGACGCCGGCGTGGAACCGGAGCCTCGTGATGACCGACGTGGTCGGCGCGCACTTCTTCCACCGGTGGAAGGGGTTTTGGGGAACCGCAGCAGCCTTCAGTCAGCGGTATCGCGGCGGCGAACCGTTGCCGGGTCCGCATGCGGCCATGATCTCGCCGGTGCCGCTCGCCGTGCCCCCGTTACCGTCGTCCATCGCAGCCGTCGGCCCCGTGCCGCCGATGCCGCACGGCGCGATCGATCCTGGCTCTGCGCAGAACGCAGCGCCGGCAGTGCCGTCGGTGGCCTCGGCTGACACATTGCCGCCGGCGTCGCAGATCCTCGATCGCTGGAAGGATTCGGGAAAGCCGTTGTAACGCTGGCGCTCGTCGCGACGAGGCGGCTTTTCGAAGAGGACGGCGGCAAGGTTGCTGCTGCAACCTGCCCCTGCCCGCCCCTTCGCCTTACTTCAGATAGCGGTCGAACCACGCCACCGTCCGGACGCGCAGGTCGGCTGCGTTCTTGGGATCGCGTATGCCGTGACCCTCTTCGGGATAGATCACGAGGCTGGTCGGCACGCCGAGCGCCTTCAGCGCATGCCAATATTCGACCGACTGGGTCGGTGGCACCTCGATGTCGCGCTCGCCGACGTAGAGGAAGGTCGGCGTCTTCGCCTTGGTGATGTAGGTGATCGGCGAGACTTTCGCGTAGATCGCGGGATCCTCATACACCGACGCGCCAAAGAACGGGATCATCCACTGATCGATGCCGTTGGTGCCGTAATAGCTGATCCAGTTCGACAGCCCGGCACCCGACACGATCGCCTTGAAGCGGTTGGTCTGCGTGTTGGTCCACATCGCCATGAAGCCGCCATAGCTGCCGCCGATCAGCCCGAGCCGCGCATCGTCGACCGGCGCGACCCGTTCGACCGCGTCGATCCCTGCCAGAATATCCTGGAGGTCACCGCCGCCGAAATCGCGCTTGTTGGCTGCGGTGAACGCCTCGCCCTGCCCGTAGCTGCCGCGCGGGTTCGGCATGAAGATATAATAGCCGGCCTTGGCGAGATCGGCGCTCAACCCGCCGGCTATGAAACTCGGCGTGCTGGCCGCCGACGGACCACCGTGCACGTTGACGATCATCGGCGCCTTTGCGGCCGGGTTCGCCGATAGCGGCGCGAGCAGCCAGCCCTGGCTCCTGAAGCGGCCGTTCGTCCAGGTGATGCTGCGCGCCTTGAACAGCGACGGCACCGCATCGTTGTCGTGCGTTACCTGGCGGGGTGCAGCGACGGCGCCGGCATAGATGGCGGGGGCGTGCTCGAAGTCCTGGACGACGCTGGCCATGATCCGACCGTCGGCGCTGTACGCGACCTTTCCGTCACCGGCGGCGAAACTCGCTGGGCGGCTGAACTGCACCGCCGTTGCATGCGCGGCGTTGGCCTTCAGGACATCGACCGCGACGACCTGCGCGTCTGCACCGGACAGCGCCGTCGCCCTGAGACCGCCTGCAAGCCAGTCGAGCGAGGTGAATGTCGCCTTGTAGCCGGCGGTGCGGTTGGTCGGGGCGCCCCCTGCCAGCGGCACCGTCCAGATGTCTCCGCCGACCGAGCCGAAATCGCTCATCAACCCGCCGATATAGGCGACCGTCTTGCCATCGGGTGAGACGCGGGGGAAGTTCGTCTGCGTCGCTGGCCTGGCGATCTGGCGGACGGCGCCGGTCTTCGCGTCGATGGCGTCGAGCGTCGCTACCCACCAGTTGTTGTCGCCGTTGCCGAGCGCGCTGGTCGCGACGAAGCCGTGGCCGTCGGGGGTCCAGTCATATTCGTAGACGTACCGGCCGGCCGGCGAGAGCGGCTTCAATGCGGCAGCGGTCACGGTTGGCGCGGCGACGTCGAACAGTGCCAAGCGCTGCTCGTCATTCGCTTCGCCGATCTCGCCGACCTGCCGCGCGCCGGCCTGGGCGGCGCCGGATTCCTTGGCTGCACCGATGGTCACGAGCAACGCTATCCGCTTGCCGTCGGGCGAAAAGCGCGGTGTCTGGGCGATGCCGCGTACCACGGCGACGGCATGCGGCTTTGCGGCGTCCAGCATGAGTGTGACGGTGCCGGCGGTGCGGTCCCGTGCGAGATAGGCGAGGCTGCCGTCCGGGGCGAAGGTCAGTGCAGTGATGGCGCACGTCGCGCACGGGGCGATGCGGCGGATAATGTGGCCGTTGCCGGCGGCGCGAAGGAGTATCGCGCCCTTGATCGGTGCGGCGGGATCGTCCGACTGCTCGACGGTCGCGATCGTCGCGCCGTTCGGCGACAGCGCGAGCTGGCCGTATTGATGGATCGAAGGGGAAGCGGTTTGCGCCTGCGCGGACGCAGCAGAGGCAAGCAAGACGGCGAGGAGAATCGGGCGCAAAGGTCGCACTTTCGCAGGAGGATCGCGCTACGCTACGCAATCCTCCCGAACTTTGCGAGATACCAGACGGTCCAGCGGGCGTTTGCCGTCGCTGGACCAGAGAATCATTCGGCGGGGACCATCGACGGGGTGCCGATCATCATCCGCTCGCCACCGGGAGGGGCGGCTTCGCGCGCGGCGCGGAGAATCTGGGTGCGTTCTGCACGCGAGGCCATGTCGTCCCAGGCCTTTTCGGCGCGGCGGCAGCGATCGCGGACATTGTCGAGGAGGGCGGCATCGCCGTTGCGACGCTCTTCTTCAGCACGGGCCCGGTAAAATTCTGGATTATCGGCCATGCTGGTGCGCTCCTGCGGGAAACGAGAAAAGTTTGGCGCGACGACCAGGACGATCGTCGCGCCGCAACCAAGATCAGGTTGGCGACATTACATCGCCAGCGAGATCAATCGGCTGGCTGGAGGTTCACTGCCGACTGCTTGCCGCGCTTGTCGGGCTCGAGCTCGTAGGTGACGCGCTGGTTCTGGTTCAGCGTGGGCATGCCTGCACGCTCAACAGCGGTGATGTGCACGAATGCATCGTTGCCGCCGCCATCCGGCGCGATGAAGCCATAGCCCTTGTCGGCGTTGAAAAACTTGACGGTTCCGGTGATAGCCATGAATTGGCTCCTTCTTAGTATAGACCGCCCGAGAGCCGGGCGACCGCGTGCCGCGGAGCAGGGAAAGAAGGAGAAAGGTGCCGCAAAGCGCCAAGAACCGTCGATGTGCGACTGTAGCAGATTTCTATATGGGCCAAGTGGGCCGGAATTGCAAATCGCCCGCGCCAATACCGCGGACAATTCGGTCGATTGCGACGGATATTGTCCCCGCCCCGCACGCCCGATCCGCGATGATTTGAAACCGCCGGCGCCAGTATTTCCGGCGCCGGCTTCGGATCAATCCGCGAACCCGGCCGGGACCGTGCCGCCATTCTTCGCCAGCTCGCGCATCACTGCCTTGTGCAGCCAGATGTTCATCTCCGCGCTGCCGTCCTTCGCGCCGGTATAGCCGAGCTCGGTGGCGAGCTCCTTGCGGTTGTCGAGGCTGGAATCCAGGTCGAGCAGCTTCATCAGGTCGACGATCGACGACCGCCAGTTGAGGTCGGAGTTCTTGCGCGAGGCGATGCCCGACAGGACGGACTCGACGTCGACCGACTGCGGTGCGGGTGCGGTGACGGGCGTGACAGCGGGCGCGGCTTGAGGAATCGGCGCCGGCGCGCTCGTCGTCTGCGGTGCAGGCGCCGGAGCGGGCACGGCTTCGGGCTTGGGCGTGCCGAAATGGCCGCTGCCGAGCGGCCCCTTCTCACCAAAGATTGCGGACTTGATCTTGCCGAAGATGCTCATGCGGGTTCCCGTCGTGTAAAGTCTGACGGCGGGAAAACGCCCGGTGCGGGATTTGGGGTGCAGCGTTCGGCGACGGGCCGTCCGTGTGCTGCGGCGACTGGAGGGGATCTGGTTCGGGCGCGAGGCAGAGCAGGCCGGCGACTTCGGCGCGGGCTCTGGCGATGGCGTCGGCTCGGCCGTGCGTGCGTGCGTGCGGCGGGCGGGCGGTCACTTGCGCATGGTCCGGGCGAGCGCGGTCCAGCGGTCGCGGTTGGCGGCGATCTCGGGCGAGACGGGGATGCGGGTGCCGATCCGGCCGGCGTCGACATGCGCCTGCCAGGCGAGGACGTGGCGGACGGCGTCGGGGAGATGATCGGGGATCGGGGGTTCGTCGCCTGGTGTGCGGCGCGGTGAGGGAGGCACGGATTCGAGGCGGTGATGTTGTGCCGGGTGGTGGGGCTGCGGGTCGGCCGGATAGGGTGCGTGCGCCATGATCGATCCTCTCTCGTGCTTTGCGAAGAGGACCGATCAGGTATGCCGGATCGGGGTCTGTAGGACAGCGGTTTGTGTGGGGCCGCTCGCGCCTCTCCCGCAAGGGGGAGGTGGCACCTCAGGTGACGGAGGGGGAGGACACGGGACGTGGGTATTCGCCCCCTCCCCCTCCGTCTGGCAAGCGCCAGCCACCTCCCCCTTGCGGGGGAGGATCGGGAAGGCGTGTCAGCCGAGCGTCGAACCGCGATCCGCGGCGAACGACGGCGCCGGGCCGGTGGCGGGGCGGAGCGACTCGCGCTCGGCCTTGGTGGGGACCGCGGTGGGATCGGGGCGGAAGGCCTCCGGCGCGCGATCGGTCGCACCCGGGCGGGGCTTGTCGAGCGCGAGATCGGGCGCGGCATGCTCGGCGGGGTTGGCCTTCGATCGCAGGAACACCGCCAGCAACGCACCCCCGAGACCGATCGCCGCGGCCCCGATCGACAGCGCGTTGATGCCGAACGTCTTCGACTTTGGCTTAAGGCTGGGGGCGGGCTTGTGCGGGTGAGGCTTGGTCATGGGAATGTCCTTTGATGCAGCCTCGGAAACGGACGGTCGGCGGCAGGGGTTCCGCTTTGCGCTGGCACCCGAGATGCGTCCGGGAGACGATGGCGGCGGGCGGGCTTCAGGGATATTGCTGGCGAGCGTGGAGGACGGCGAGGATCTCGATCGTCTCGGTGACGCGGTAGACCAGCAGGTAGTTGGGATGGACCACCGCCTCGCGAGTTCCGGCCAGCCTTCCGGAGCGATAGAGGTAAGGATGATCGGGCATGTTCTCCGCCGCATGCACAATCGCGGCGTTCAACCGCTCTGCGGCCGCAAAATTCCGCGCACCGATATAATCGAGAATGTTCAGTAGGTCGCCCGTCGCATCGTCCGTCCAGACGAGCGGAAGCGTCAACGCGGCTTGTGTTTGTCGAGGATAGCCTGCGCCATTGCCATCACTTCAGCGTGTGGAATGCTGGGTGTGTCCGATGCCATTGCACGCTCGACCTTGGCGCGGAACCATACGTCATACGCGGCGGCTTCTTCGCTGGTAGCGAACTCCGACTCGATGGGGGATAAGTTGGCCATATGACAATTTACAACTGCTAATGAACGGCGGAAGGACATTTCTTAGCTCAATTACTAAGCACATTTATTCTGAACCACACAATGATTCACCTCTAAACAATCTGTCTGCCGTAAAGAAAACCAAAGATGTATGCTGATCAACGTGACGATCTTCTTCGTCTAGTGATATATACAATGCGTAGAAACACTTCGAAATTTTCGATAGCAAGTAATTCATGTCTCGGCAAATAAGCCGGGTTATGCCAGAGGAACCCTTCAGAGATATTACAAAATAAGAGCATATTGCCATAATAAATATTGCCTGCGCCGGCTCATCAATTTCCTCCCAAATTAGAAACTCACCGGACTTTTGATACTGATATATAAAATCTCGTGCATCGAAGTGCACGTTACCGCTAAGATATGGATAGACAATTTCGTAGAATGCCGACTCGTCTTCGGAAGCAACCTTAGCGCATTCTAAGTAAGAGTTTTTCCCTTCGAATGCCTCCCCTGTGTCTTCATTTATAATTTTTGAATAATCGGTATCACCATTTTTCTTTATTCTGTACGAAAACGGCTTAATACCGACCATAGCCTGAGCTAGAAGCGTGTTAGAAAACTCTTCCTGCTCGTTTAATCTTCTTATTAATAGCGAGCACTCGTAGACGCTTCGCAAAAGTGAAAATGTTTCATTCTTTTTATGAGTTTTCCATCCCCTGCACAAAGCCATCATACACTGATGCACCTTGCCGACTAAGAGGTACTGGAAGAATTTTGAGAGACTTCGCCTAGTTGCCGCAGGAGACCTGCTGGCATAACTGCCAAAATGAATTGCTATTATTTTATGAGCCCTTCAAATTCTTCGAGATTTTTTGCTACTGGACCATCTTCGGGAGCGAGCAGATCCTCACCTTCGTCCATAGCAGATAGATACCGATCTATGGCATCATCCCACTCTTTCAAGTCAATAGGTGAAGCTAACGCGGCGCTTTCTGCGGATATAATCAAACCTGTCTCAGAGAAAGCGTAAGCTATTTCGCGAGGAACTCCGGCTTCAGCAAAAGCTTTTAGCGTATCTCTATTCAGATCGTCCGGACTGTACGCATAGCCGTCTGCTAAAACTCGGTCTTTCCCTTGGGGTTTTCTACCGAAAACTTCATGAAATCGTGAGTTCGCATCCTCGACTGCCGCGCGCCCCCGTTCATCAAGCAATATAGTCTTATGTATCGTTCCGCGACCGTCGCGATGATAGCTTAATCGGTCTTTCTTACAGCATTTGCCATACCGCTTTCCGCTTCCGCAACCGCACGGTTCTGTATGGTTGAGTTCGGCTCTCATTCTACCTCCGCCACCCGCTTCTCCAGCAACGGTGCCAGATACTTCCCCGTAAAGCTGCCCTTGGCCTTCGCGACCTTTTCCGGCGTCCCCTCCGCGACGATCTCGCCGCCCTTGACGCCGCCTTCGGGGCCCAGGTCGAGGACCCAGTCGGCGGTCTTGATGACGTCGAGATTGTGTTCGATCACGACGACCGTGTTGCCTTGCTCGACCAGCGCGTGGAGGACTTCCAACAATTTCCGCACGTCCTCGAAATGGAGGCCGGTGGTGGGTTCGTCTAGGATATACAGCGTGTTGCCGGTGGCGCGGCGCGAGAGTTCCTTGGCGAGCTTGACGCGTTGCGCTTCGCCGCCCGAGAGCGTCGTCGCCTGCTGGCCGACCTTGACGTAGCCGAGGCCGACCTCGACCAGCATCGCCATCTTGTCACGGATCGGGGGGACCGCCTTGAAGAACTCGGCGGCGTCCTCGACCGTCATGTCGAGCACGTCGGCGATCGAATGGCCCTTGAACTTCACCTCGAGCGTCTCGCGATTGTAGCGCGCGCCGTGGCAGACGTCGCAGGTGACGTAGACGTCGGGGAGGAAGTGCATCTCGATCTTGAGCACGCCGTCGCCCTGGCACGCCTCGCAGCGGCCGCCCTTGACGTTGAAGCTGAAGCGGCCGGGCTTGTAGCCGCGCGCCTGCGATTCCGGCAGGCCGGCGAACCAGTCGCGGATCTGCGTGAAGCTGCCGGTGTAGGTGGCGGGGTTGCTGCGCGGGGTGCGGCCGATCGGCGACTGATCGATGTCGATGACCTTGTCGAGATACTGGAGGCCGGTGATCTTGTCGTGCTTGCCCTGGACGATGCGCGCGCCGTTCAGCTCGCGTGCGGCGGCGGCGTAGAGCGTGTCGATCGTGAAGCTCGACTTGCCCGATCCGGAGACGCCGGTGATGCAGGTGAAGGTGCCGAGCGGCAGGCTGGCGGTGACCCCGCGCAGGTTGTTGGCGACCGCGTTGTGGACGGTGAGCTTCTTGCCGTTGCCCTTCCGGCGCGTCGCGGGCACGGGGACTTCGCGCGTGCCGTTGAGATAGTCGGCGGTGATGCTGCCCTTCGACTTGAGGATCTGCTTCAGCGTGCCCTGCGCGACGACCTGGCCGCCGCGGACGCCGGCGCCGGGGCCCATGTCGATGATGTAGTCGGCGGTGCGGATCGCGTCCTCGTCATGCTCGACGACGAGCACGGTGTTGCCGAGATCGCGCAGACGGCGGAGCGTCTTGAGGAGCATGTCGTTGTCGCGCTGGTGCAGGCCGATCGAGGGCTCGTCGAGGACGTAGAGCACGCCGGACAGGCCGCTGCCGATCTGTGACGCGAGGCGGATGCGCTGGCTCTCGCCGCCGCTGAGCGTGCCGGAGGTTCGGTCGAGGTTGAGGTAGTCGAGGCCGACGTTGTTGAGGAAGCCCAGACGCTCGACGATCTCCTTGAGGATGCGTTCGGCGATCGCGTTCTGCTGGTCGCCGAGATGCTGCGGCATGTCGGTGAAGAACTGGAGCGCGTCGACCACCGAGAGATGCGTGGCGTACGAAATGTCCTTCATCGCGATCTTGACCGCGAGCGCCTCGGGTTTCAGGCGCGCGCCGCCGCAGACTTCGCAGGGGGCGGCGGACTGGTACTTGCTGAGCTCCTCGCGCATCCAGGCGGAGTCGGTCTGCAGCATGCGGCGGTTGAGGTTGCCGATGACGCCCTCGAACGGCTTGCTGACGTCGTATTTCTTCTTGCCGTCGATGAAGGTGAGCGTGACGGGCTTGCCCTTCGAGCCGTGCAGGATGGTGCTCTGGACCTCCGGCGGGAGGTCGGACCAAGGGGTCTCGATGTCGAACTTGAATTCGCGCGCGAGGCTGCCGAGGACCTGCATGTAATAGGGCGACGGCGGGTTGGATTTCGCCCAGGGGACGACCGCGCCCTTCTTGATGCTGAGCATGTGGTTGGGGACGACGAGGTCTTCGTCGAACAGCAATTTCTCTCCGAGGCCGTCGCAGGCCGGGCATGCGCCCTGGGGCGCGTTGAACGAGAACAGGCGCGGCTCGATCTCGGAGATAGTGAAGCCGCTGACCGGGCAGGCGAACTTCTCGCTGAACACGATGCGGCCGTCGGGGGCGTGGTTGCCGAGGATTTCCGACTTTGGCGTGTGCGGCTCGACCGGGTCGGCGGGGTCGACATAGGCGAGGCCGTCGGCGAGTTTCAGTGCGGTTTCGAAGCTTTCCGCGAGGCGCGTGGCGATCTCGCCGCCTACGACGAGGCGGTCGACGACGACTTCGATGTCGTGCTTGTACTTCTTGTCGAGCGCGGGGGCTTCGTCGATGTCGTGGATCGTGCCGTCGATGCGGACGCGCGCGAAGCCGGCCTTCTGCCACTCGGCGAGTTCCTTGCGGTACTCACCCTTGCGGCCGCGGACGACGGGGGCGAGCAGGTACAGGCGCGTGCCTTCGGGGAGCGCCATGACGCGGTCGACCATCTGCGACACGGTCTGCGCGGCAATGGGTTCGCCGGTGGCGGGCGAATACGGGATGCCGACGCGCGCCCAGAGCAGGCGCATATAGTCGTAGATCTCGGTGACGGTGGCGACGGTCGAGCGCGGGTTGCGCGACGTCGTCTTCTGCTCGATCGAGATCGCGGGCGAGAGGCCCTCGATATGGTCGACGTCGGGCTTCTGCATCAGTTCGAGGAACTGGCGGGCGTAGGCACTGAGGCTCTCGACGTAGCGACGCTGGCCCTCGGCGTAGATCGTGTCGAACGCGAGGCTCGACTTGCCCGAGCCGGAGAGGCCGGTGATCACCGTGAGCGTGTCGCGGGGGATGTCGATGTCGACGTCCTTGAGGTTGTGCTCGCGCGCGCCGCGTACGGAAATCTTGGTCAGCATAAGTCGATCTGTTCCATATTTGTTCGGGTGCGGCAAGCCTTGCGCAGCGCCGTGATGTCGATCCCGAAGATGGGTAACGCGGGCGCCGAACGAAAGGGGGCATTGTCCGCGGTCGTGCCGATACTTACATGGTGTATTGGATTGGCAATACAGTGCTGGAGAGCGACATGGGCAAGAAGAAGGACGAGCGGAAGCGGCGCGAACGCGAAGCGCAGGCTGGCACGGCTGGCGAGCAGCATCGCGCAGCGCACGGCGGTACCAGCCATGATCCGGGCAAGCATGCGGCGGGCGCCCGCCACGGCAAGAAGCACGACCATGCCCCGCTGGCGGGGATTGCGGCGGCAATCGCGCGGCAGATGGGTACGCCGGCAGGTCGCCAGGTCATCGCGGCCGGATTGATGGCGGCGGCCGGTGCGATCGCGCGCCAGGACACGAAGCCGGCCCCCCCTCGCCCCGCCCCGCCCCCCGCTCCTCCTGCTCCCGAACCGAAGCCGGCAGCGGCAGACGCGCCGCGGCAGCCTTCCGAAGCTAGTAAGGACGCGGCGGATAGGGACGCGGCGGGCAAGAGTGCGGGAACGGGGCCGTTTGCCGGCGACACGTCCGAGCCACCCCGTGCCGAGATGCCGCCATTCTCGCCTGAACTCACCAAAGTGCTGGGGTCGGTGACGGCAGGGCTGGAACGCTGGATGACGGGGTTCGGCGCACCGGGCAAAACGCCGCGGGACGGCTGAACCGCCCGCGCCTTCCAAGCCGGCGTCCGTTCGGTACGGCTCGCTTTACACCGAACGGACGCTGCGACATGACGGCTGCCAGGCGTTACAGCGTCGGCGCCACGATGCCGTATTCGGCGTAGGATTTGGCGATCCCGGGGGCGAGGTTTCGCGCGGCGGTGATGTCCGCCCGCGCACCCGGCCGGTCGCCGGCCCGCAGCTTGGCGATGCCCCGTGCATATAGCGATGCGGGCTGGAACGGGCTCAGCGACAACGCGCGGTCGAAGGCGGCGATGGCATCACCGTTGCGACCGAGCTGGAGCAACGCCATGCCGCGACTGTCGATGAAGGCCGACGCGTTCGGGTTGAGCGCGAGTGCTGCGTCGCAATCGCCAAGCGCAGTATCGAGCGAGAAGCTGGTCGTCGCTTCCCACCAGCACAGCGTATTATGGTCTTCACCGTCCTTGGCGAGCGTCCGTGCTCGCCGAAGATCGGCCGCGGCGAGATCGAGCTTCTTCCATTTGCGATAGACGTCGGCGCGCGACACCAGCAATTCCGGCGTCTCTTCTTGCGCGATCGCCGTGGTGATTTCGACAATGGCGGCATCGTAGCGCTGCGCATCGGACAGGCGCTGGACACGGACGATGCGTGCCCAGGAAGACTTCGCATCAAGTGCGACGGCAGCGTCCGCATCGGCCAGTGCACCCTTAGGGTCGATGGTCTGGCGGGCCGAAGAACGGCCAGCGTACACTGCGATGCTCGGGCCGGCGGCAAGCGCCTTGCCGAAATCGACGATGGCCTCCGCGTTTCGGTCCAGCATCACGAGCGTGCCGGCCCGGACCAGGCGCATGTCCTGATCGGTCGGCGCCGCCGCGACCAGCGCATCGAGCTCCTTGATGGCGGTATCGCCGCGACCGGCGGCGACGAGGATGTTCGCGCGCAACTCGGCGGACGGTGCGCTCTTGCGGTCGGATGCAGAGATCGCGTCGGCATCGGCGAGCGCCAGATCCACCTGACCGAGCATACGGCGACAGGAGAGACGCCAGTTCAGCGCGAAACTGTCATCCTCCTTGATGGCCAGCGCCTGACCGAACATCGCCGCCGCCGCGGCAAACCGGCCCTGCCTGGCAAGGACGACGCCGCGGCCCCGCATCCAGACGACTTCCTTCGGATCGATCGCCGCGGATGCCGCGAAGTCCGCTTCGGCCAGCGCATATTCCTGTTTCCAGGCGTGGGCGATGCCACGATTGGCCAGCGCCCGTGCCCGTCGCGGTTCGATCTTCAGTGCCGCGTTCATGTCGGCGATCGCGAGATCGTTCTGGCCGCGGTTAAGAAAGTCCGCGGCGCGATCGAGCAGCGCATCGACCGTGGTCAGCGGCGCACTGACGGCCGCGGTTTCCTTGGCGCCCGCTGCATAGGTCGCGTCTCGCAGGTAGATCGGCTGTCCGCTCAGTTCGCGCAACCGCGGGTTGGCCGCAATCGCGGCGGCATACGGCAGTTCGGTTACGACCGTGCGGACCGAGGTATCGACGACCACGCGGTCGTTCTCGATCCGGCTGGTCCGCTTGAAGCGGATCCCGGCGACAGTGTCGTCGATCTCGGCACCGGTGACGGTAAAGCCCTTGTCGCCCGGCGGCAGCAAGACGGTGAACTTGCCGGAGATGAACATCGGCGGCAGCGCGAACGGGATCGCCTTCAGCTTGTCGTCGGTGCGTTCGGTGATCGTGGTGTTCCCCGTCGACCCTTCGTCGAGTTTATAGCGACGACCGGTGCCGGTCTGCTGCCATTCGAGCGGCATCTTGCCGACAAGCGTGATCGCCAGCTCGCCGGTGGTCTTGTCGAGCTTGTAGCTGACGTCGTCGATCGTCATCTTGCGATCCTGGCCTGCGAACGCAGTCCCCATGCCTTTCTTGAGATCGGCCTGCGATGCGTTGCCGAGCTTTTGCGACAGGTCATAGGCCGCCGGGCCTCGCATCGTGACACGGATGGTCGCAGGGACGGGCAAAGTCGTGCCGCCGCGCAGGTCATACTCCATCGCCACCTGCAGCGCCGGCCGAACCAGCAGCGGCGACGGCAATGCCTCCAGCGCCGCGCCCGCAGCGGTGATCGGCAACGCCCAGCCGAAGGCCGGGGCCTCGATCATGGTGATGTCACGGTCGCCGCCGCGCGTTCCGTCGAGCCAGTAGGTCTTGCCGGCGATCGTCGCGCGAACGATGACGTGATCGAAGGCCTGGAGCGACGCGAGGCGCGTATTCAGGCCGTCGCCATCGCCCGACGATACCAGAGCAGGCACCGCGTCGATCCCCAGTTCCTTCAGCAGCGCGAGCAGCAGGACGGTCTTGCCCTTGCAGTCGCCGAAGCGTCGCGACCAGGTGAGATCCGCCGCGGCCGGCGTGTAGCCGCCATTGCCGAGACCACTGTAGAAGTAGCGGATACGCGTCTGCACCAGCGCCAGCGCGGCGGACGCGCGGGTAGCGGGATCGCTGCTGGCGGCGGCGATCTTCTGTGCTTCGGCCTTCAGCGCGGTGTCGGGCTTGAGAGTCGCGGCGGTCGCATAGAGCGGGCCCATCAGGCGAGAGACCGATTGCCAATCGGCGAAGCTCGACGTCTCCAGCATTCCGACACGTGCGAACCGGGTCGGGACGCCAGGCAGGACCTCGGCGGGCTTTGGCGAATCCATATCCCAGGCGATCTCGGTCATGCCGTCGACGGTGCGCGTGCGCGGCTTGGGAAGATCGCTCGACGCCTGCCAGTGCATCGCCACGTCCTTGGGCCAGGATTGGCTGACATGGCTTTTGACCGCGGTTGCGGTAACGCCGCTGATCGTCGAGTTGATACTGCCGGCGAGCACCGGATCACGACGTTCGATCGTGTAGGCGATATCGAGCACGTCGCCGACCTCGAGCCCCTCGGGCTGGATCGTCGCCGTGAGCCGGCCATCCAGCGTGGCGCGCTCGAGGCTGGCCTCGCGGCGCAAGATGTCGAGCTTTCGACCATCGGCCAGCACGTCGATCGTCTTGCCCGCGCGGATGATCGCGACCTTGTGAACGACCAGCGTTTCGATATCGGGCGCCCAGCCCATGCTGACGGTGGCAGCGTCCGACAGCCCCTCGGGCGTCTGGATCAGTTGCGCGCTCTCGATGTAATAGGCGTCGCCCGCTGGGGTCAGCCGCTCCTGCCGGTCGAGCAACAGAATTTGCGACGACGCCTCGGTCTCCGGACCCGGCTTCGGGATTGCGGTGGGCTTCACCCATGCCGGCGCCGGTGCGTAGCGCGGCGCATCCTCGGCATGTGCGGTCGTAGCAAGCAATAGCGCGCACAAGGCTGCGAAAGACGCCCGTTTCATTTAGCCCCCCAATTCAGGAGGCAAAGTCTATCGCATCGGTGGGGCGTTGCAATGCTGCGGTAAAATCAGCGTGGGTAAGACGCGTAACCCCCTCTTCTGGCGAAGAGGGGGTTTGAGAGGCGTGCAGACAGAGACAAAGACCCTGTCGGCGGACGGCGCTGTAGCGCCGCCGGCCGGGCAAGTCGTTTGGATTCAAATCTAGCCGGCGGCTAGATGTGAATGGGCTTGCCCTGCACTGCCATCGCCGCTTCCTTGATTGCCTCGGCGTGCGTCGGATGCGCGTGGCAGGTGTAGGCGATGTCTTCGGACGTCGCGCCGAATTCCATCGCGATGGCCGCTTCGGCGATCAGCGTGCCGGCCAGTGACGAGATGATCCAGACGCCGAGGACGCGGTCGGTCTTGGCGTCGGCGATGATCTTGACGAACCCATCGGTGTCGCGGTTGGTCTTGGCGCGGCTGTTCGCGGCGAACGGGAACTTGCCGACCTTGATCTCGGTCTTCGCCTTGGCGGCCTCTTCCGTGAGGCCGACGCCGGCGATCTCGGGCATCGTGTAGACGACGCTCGGGATGACGTCCTCGTTGACGATGCCGGTCTGGCCGGCGATGTTTTCGGCGACGGCGACGCCCTCGTCCTCGGCCTTGTGCGCGAGCATCGGGCCGGGGACGCAGTCGCCAATCGCCCAGACGCCATCGACCTTCGTGCGGAACGAGTGGTCGGTTTCGATCTGGCCGCGCGTGTTGAGTTCGAGGCCGATCGACGCGAGGTTGAGGCCGTCGACGTTGGCCTTGCGGCCGATCGAGACGAGCACTGCGTCGGCGGTCAGCGTCTCGGATGCACCACCGGCGGCGGGCTCGACGGTAACGGTGGCAACGCCGTTCTCGACGGTCACGCCAGTGACCTTGGTCGACAGCTTCAGTTCCATGCCCTGCTTTTTGAAGAGCTTGGCGGTCTCACGGCGGACTTCGCCGTCGAAGCCGGGGAGGATCTGGTCGACGAACTCGACGACCGTGACTTTCGCGCCGAGGCGACGCCAGACGCTGCCGAGTTCGAGACCGATCACGCCGCCGCCGATGACGACCATGTGCTCGGGGACCTTCGGCAGTGCGAGCGCGCCGGTGCTGTCGACGACGGTGGTCTGGTCGATCTCGACGCCGGGGAGCGACATGACGCTCGAACCGGTGGCGATGACGATGTTCTTCGCGGTGACCTTCTGGCCGGCGATCTCGACGGTATGCGCGTCCTGGAACGCGGCGAGGCCCTTGAGCCAGGTCACCTTGTTCTTCTTGAACAGGAATTCGACACCGCCGGTCAGTTCCTTGACGGCCTTGGCCTTCTCGGCGTGCATCTGGTCGAGGTTCAGCGTGACACCCTGGAAGTCGATGCCGAACTTGGTGAGGTGGCCGCCCTTGGCCTCCTCGTAGATCTCGGAGGCGTGGAGCAGCGCCTTTGACGGGATGCAGCCGACGTTGAGGCAGGTGCCGCCGAGCGTCTCGCGGGACTCGGCGCAGGCGGTACGCAGGCCGAGCTGCGCGGCACGGATCGCCGCGACGTAACCGCCGGGGCCCGCACCGATCACGAGGACGTCATAGTCGTAGTCAGCCATTCTTCATCTCCGTCGTTCTCCTGCGAACGCAGGAGCCCAGGGTTACGGGAGGCGCCGTTCGTGGCCCTGGACTCCTGCGTTCGCAGGAGAACGGGTCAGAAGAGCGTCTCGTACAAATCCTTCCAGTGCGGGTTGGTCTGTTCGATCAGGTCGATCTTCCAGGCCCGCTTCCATTTCTTCATCTGCAACTCGCGATGCCGTGCAGATTGTATGTCGTCACTCGCCTCGGACCACACAAGGAGGATGCAGCCATGCTCCTTGGAGAAGCCGTCGATCAGGCGGTTGCGGTGTTGGTAGGCTCGGGCGAGCAGGTCGCTGGTGACGCCGAGGTAGAGCGTTCCGTTGCGGCTGCTCGCCATGAGGTAGACGTAGCCGGGTCTCATGTTTTCCTGCGCATGCAGGAATCCAGGGTTACGGAGGGTGGTGTCCGTGACCCTGGGCTCCTGCTTTCGCAGGAGAACGAGACGGCGGCGAAGGTCAGAGGTCGATCAGGATGCGCGTCGGGTCTTCGATCGCGTTCTTGAGCGCCACCAGGAACGTCACGGCTTCGCGGCCGTCGATCAGGCGGTGGTCGTAGCTGAGTGCCAAGTACATCATCGGGCGGATGACGATCTGGCCGTTCACGACGACCGGGCGCTCCTCGATGCGGTGGAGGCCCAGCACCGCGGACTGCGGCGGGTTGATGATCGGGGTCGACATCAGCGAGCCGAACACGCCGCCGTTCGAGATCGTGAAGGTGCCGCCCTTCATCTCGTCCATCTTGAGCGCGCCTTCCTTGGCGCGCTTGCCGAAGTCGCCGATCGTCTTCTCGATCGTCGCGACCGACATCTGGTCGGCATCGCGGATCACGGGGACGACGAGGCCGCCCGGCGACGAGACCGCGACCGAGATGTCGGCGTAATCGTGATAGACGATGTCGTCGCCGTCGATCGACGCGTTGACCGACGGGATGTCGCGCAGCGCCATCGTCGCGGCCTTCACGAAGAAGCCCATGAAGCCGAGGCGGACGCCGTGCTTCTTCTCGAACAGGTCCTTGTACTTGGCGCGCGCCTCGATCACCGCGGTCATGTCGACGTCGTTGAACGTCGTCAGCATGGCCGCCGTGTTCTGCGCTTCCTTGAGGCGCTTGGCGATCGTCTGGCGAAGGCGCGTCATGCGCACGCGTTCCTCACCGCGACCCGATGCGGCGGCGGGGGCTGCGGCCGGAGCGGGTGCGGCGGCGGGTGCAGGCGCTGGCTTGCTCGACGCGGCGGCGGTCACGTCTTCCTTGGTGATGCGGCCGTCGCGGCCGGTACCCTTGACGGTGCCGGGGTCGACGCCGTGCTCGAGCACCGCGCGGCGAACCGATGGCGAGAGCGCAGCGGGCGAGTCCGTGGTGCCGGTACCGGGCTGATCGCCGTAGCCTGCACCGGACGTGGTCGGTGCGGGCGCGGACGGCGTTGCGGTCGCGGCGGGCTCGGGGGCCTTTGCGGAAGCGGCGGCACCGTCACCGGAGTCGATCGTGGCGAGCATCGCGCCGACCTGCACGGTGTCGCCGACGGCGACCGCGTGCTGGCCCATGACGCCGGCGACCGGCGACGGGACCTCGACCGAGACCTTGTCGGTCTCGAGGCTGGCGATCGGCTCGTCGACCGCGACGGGGTCGCCGGGCTGCTTCAGCCACTCGCCGAGGGTGGCTTCGGTGATCGATTCACCCAGGACGGGGACGGTGACTTCGGTTGCCATTTTCTATCTTCCTATCGTTCCCCGGCGAAGGCCGGGGCCCAGGTGGGAAAGCTTATCTTCAGCTACTGACGTCCCCCAACTGGGCCCCGGCGTTCGCCGGGGAACAGTAAGGGGGGCGGTGTTACGATGCGCGGGTGCGGCGGATTTCGTCGCGGACGTTGTGGCCGAGCGCGTCGGCGACGAGCGCGCCCTGTTCGGCCTGGTGACGCTTCATCAGGCCGGTCGCGGGCGATGCCGACGCGTTGCGCCCGGCGTAGCGCGCGCGCTTCACGCGGGAGTCGACCGTTGCCAGCGCCTCCTCGATCAGCGGCTCGACGAAGAACCAATAGCCGTTGTTCTTCGGCTCTTCCTGCGCCCAGACGATCTCTTCCAGGTTCGGCATCCGTGCGACGCGCTCGGCGATCGGGTTGCCGGGGAAGGGATAGAGCTGTTCGACGCGGACGATCTGCGTGCCCGTATCGCCCGCCGCGTCGCGTGCCTCGATCAGGTCGTACGCGACCTTGCCGGTGCACAGGACCAGACGCTTCGTATCGACGTCGGCAGCCGGATTGGTATCCGACAGCAGGCGGCGGAAGTGGCTGTCGCCCTGGAAATCCTCGGCGTTCGAGACCGCCAGCTTGTGACGCAGCAACGACTTCGGCGTCATCACGATCAACGGCTTGCGGAAGTTGCGATGCATCTGCCGGCGAAGCAGGTGGAAATAGTTCGCCGGGCTGGTGCAGTTCGCGACCTGGATATTGTCGTCCGCGCATGACTGGAGGAAGCGCTCGGGACGTGCCGAGCTATGCTCTGGTCCCTGCCCTTCATAGCCGTGCGGGAGCAGCATCACGAGGCCGTTGGCGCGAAGCCACTTCGACTCGCCGCTCGTGATGAACTGATCGATCATGATCTGCGCGCCGTTGACGAAATCGCCGAACTGCGCCTCCCAGAGGACCAGGGTCTTCGGGTCGGCGAGCGCATAGCCATATTCGAACCCGAGCACGCCGTATTCGCTGAGCGGGCTGTCGAGCACCTCGAAGCGACCGTGCTCGATCTCCTGCAACGGCACGTACTTGTGCTCGTCGGTCTGATCGACCCAGACCGCATGGCGCTGCGAGAAGGTGCCGCGACCCGAATCCTGGCCGGACAGACGGACGCCGTACCCTTCCGAGAGCAGGCCGCCGAACGCGAGCGCTTCGCCGGTCGCCCAGTCAAAGCCCTTGCCCGACTTGAACATCTCGCGCTTGGCATCGATCACGCGGTTGAGCGTCTTGTGGATCTTCACGCTGTCCGGGATCGTGGTCAGCGTGCGGCCGAGCGAGTCGAACAGCTTCTGGCTGAGGCCGGTCTCGACGTTGCGACGAGCCGACGCGCCATCGGTTGGCGCGCTGAGGCCGGTCCAGCGACCGCCGAACCAGTCGGCCTTGTTCGGCTTGTACGACGAACCCGCCTCGAACTCACCCTCAAGGCGGAGCGTGAACTGCTTCACGTTCTCGTCGATCCAGGGCTGGTCGATCACGCCTTCCTTGATCAGGCGATCGCCATAGACCGTCGAAACGCCTGGGTGCTTGCGGATGATGTCGTACATCAGTGGCTGCGTGAAGGACGGCTCGTCGCCTTCGTTGTGGCCGAAGCGGCGATAGCACCACATGTCGATAACAATGTCGCGGTGGAACTTCTGGCGGAATTCCATCGCCATCTTGGTCGCGAAGGTGACTGCCTCGGGATCGTCGCCATTGACGTGGAAGACCGGCGCCTGGACGCCCTTGGCGACGTCAGACGGGTACGGCGACGAGCGCGCGAACTGTGGCGAGGTCGTGAAGCCAACCTGGTTGTTGATGATGAAGTGGACGCAGCCGCCGGTGTTGTAGCCGCGGATGCCGGAGAAGCCGAGGCACTCCCAGACGATCCCCTGCCCTGCGAACGCGGCGTCGCCGTGGATCAGCACGGGCAGGCTCGCCACGTGGTCCTTGAGGTCGTTGTTGAGCGTCTGGATCGCGCGCGTCTTGCCGAGCACGACCGGGTCGGCGGCTTCGAGATGCGACGGGTTGGCGACCAGGCTCATGTGAACCTTGTGGCCATCGAACTCGCGATCGGTGCTGGTGCCGAGGTGATACTTCACGTCGCCCGAACCGCCGATGTCGTCGGGGTTGGCCGATCCGCCGGCGAATTCGTGGAAGATCACGCGGAGCGGCTTGGCCATCACGTTCGCCAGCACGTTGAGGCGACCGCGATGCGCCATGCCGATGACGAGCTCGCGCACGCCCATCTGGCCGCCATACTTGATCACGCTCTCAAGCGCGGGGATCATCGATTCGCCGCCGTCGAGCCCGAAGCGCTTCGTGCCGACATACTTCTTGCCGAGGAATTTCTCCCACTGCTCGGCCTGGATCACCTTGGTGAGGATCGCCTTCTTGCCGTCGGTGGAGAATTCGATCGCCTTGTCCTGGCCCTCCATGCGCTCCTGGAGGAAGCGGCGCTCCTCGACGTCGGAGATGTGCATGTATTCGAGGCCGACATTGCCGCAATAATTCTTGCGCAATGTGTCGACGAGTTCGCGGATCGAGACCCATTCGAAGCCCATCGTGCCACCGAGATAGACCTTCCGGTCGATATCGGCGTCGGAGAAGCCGTGATATTCGGTCTTCAGATCCTCGGGCATTTCACGCTTCGACAAGCCGAGCGGGTCGAGGTTGGCGGCGAGGTGACCACGGACGCGGTAGGTGCGGACGAGCAGCTGCGCGCGGATCGCGTCGGCAGCGGCCTTGGCGATCTCTTCCTTCGAGACGGGCGCGGGCGCTGCTGCGGCGGGGGCCGGCTTGCCGCCCTTGGCCGGCTTGGGCGCGGGCTCCATCTGGGTCGGATCCAGCGCTGCGGTCAGGTCGTCCGTGGTGGTCAGCGGCCAGCGGGCGCTCTCCCAGCTCGGGCCCTGCGCGGAACCTTCGAGACCCTCGAAGAACGCGCGCCAACCGGATTCGACCGAGGCCGGGTCCGCGTTGAACTTGGCGTAGAGCGTCTCCACGAACGCCGGGCTGACGCCGGCTGCGATATCGCTGAAATCCTGGCCTTCGTAGCCCATCGTTCTCGTCCTCAGTACCCTCTCCCCGCGGGGGAGAGGGAGGGGCCCGCCCGCACTTGCGGGTGGGAGGGTGAGGGCACGGGCAATACCGTGCCCTCACCCTTCCGCTGCCAAGAGGCAGCTCCTTCCCTCTCCCCGAACGGGAGAGGGGTAGTAGTTCAGCCCTTCAGCACGCTCAGCAGCGTCTCGCCGAGCAGGCTGGGGCTTTCCGAGACGCGGATCCCGGCAGCTTCCATCGCCGCGATCTTGCTCTCTGCGTCGCCCTTGCCGCCCGACACGATCGCGCCGGCATGGCCCATGCGACGGCCAGGAGGCGCCGTACGACCAGCGATGAAGCCTGCCATCGGCTTCGACCGACCGCGCTTGGCTTCGTCGCGGAGGAACTGTGCCGCCTGCTCCTCGGCGTCGCCGCCGATTTCGCCGATCATGATGATCGACTGGGTCGCGTCGTCGGCGAGGAACAGCTCGAGCACGTCGATGAAGTTCGTGCCGTTAACCGGATCGCCACCGATGCCGACCGCGGTCGTCTGACCAAGGCCTGCGTTCGACGTCTGGAACACCGCCTCATAGGTGAGCGTGCCTGAACGGCTGACGACGCCGACCGAGCCCTTCTTGAAGATCGAGCCGGGCATGATGCCGATCTTGCACTCGCCGGGGGTCAGCACGCCGGGGCAGTTCGGGCCGATGAGCCGCGACTTGGAGCCCGACAGCGCGCGCTTGACCTTGACCATGTCGAGGACGGGAATGCCCTCGGTGATCGCGACGATCAGCTCGATCTCGGCGTCGATCGCCTCGAGGATCGAATCGGCGGCGAAGGGGGGCGGCACGTAGATGACCGACGCGGTCGCGCCGGTCATCGCCTTGGCTTCGGCGACGGTGTTGTAGACGGGGAGGTCGAGGTGGGTCGTACCGCCCTTGCCGGGCGTGACGCCGCCGACCATCTGCGTGCCGTATTCCAGCGCCGCCTTGGTGTGGAAGCTGCCGGTTTCGCCGGTCATGCCCTGGGTGATGACCTTGGTGTTCTTGTCGACGAGGATGCTCATCTAATTTTCTCTCTCTTGTTCCCCGGCGGAGGCCGGGGCCCAGTTGGGAAGGCGGATCAGTTTGGCGTCAGCGTATCGAACAGATCATCCCAGTTCGGGTTCATCCCTTCGATCTCTTTAACCTTCCAGTCCCGTTTCCATTCCTTCATCCGCAGCTCGCGCTGCCGGGCGGCGTCCAGATCGTCATAAACTTCGTACCAGACGAGCAGATGACAACCGTGTTTCTTCGTGAACCCTGCGACGACACCGTTGCGATGCTCCCATACGCGTTTGGGAAGATTGCTGGTGACGCCGAGATAGATCGTCCCGTTCCGCCTGCTGGCCATAATGTAGACGCAGAAGGCGGTATCCATCTCGGGAGTTCTCCCAACTGGACCCCGGCCTTCGCCGGGGAACAGCAGATTGGTTCAGCTCAGTTCTTCAATTCAGTTCAGCGAACCATCGATCGCCTTGCACGCAACCAGCAGCTCCTTCACCGCGTCGACCGAGACGGTGAGGTTCTGCTTGGCTTCGTCGTCCAGCTTGATCTCGACGATTTTCTCGACACCGCCAGCCCCGATCACCACCGGCACGCCGACGTACAGATCGGTAAGGCCATACTCGCCCGACACATACGCCGCGGCCGGCAGCACGCGCTTCTGGTCGTACAGATACGCCTCGGCCATCGCGATGCCGCTGGTCGCCGGCGCGTAGTATGCTGAACCCGTCTTCAGCAGTGCGACGATCTCGCCGCCGCCGCCGCGCGTGCGCTTGACGATCGCGTCGATCTTTTCCTGGCTCGACATGCCCATCGCGATGAGATCGGGGACCGGGATGCCCGACACGGTCGAGTAGCTGATGACCGGGACCATCGTGTCGCCGTGGCCGCCGAGCACGAAGCTGGTGACGTCCTTGACCGAGACCTTGAACTCGTCGGCGAGGAAGTGGCTGAAGCGTGCCGAGTCGAGCACGCCGGCCATGCCGACGACCATGTGGTGCGGCAGACCCGAGAACTCACGCAACGCCCAAACCATAGCGTCGAGCGGGTTGGTGATGCAGATCACGAACGCGTCGGGGGCGTTGGCCTTGATGCCTTCGCCGACGGCCTTCATGACCTTCAGGTTGATGCCGAGCAGGTCGTCGCGGCTCATGCCGGGCTTGCGCGCGACACCGGCGGTGACGATGATGACGTCCGCGCCGGCGATGTCCGCGTAATCGTTCGAGCCGGTGATCTGCGAGTCGAAGCCTTCGACCGGGCCGCACTGCGACAGGTCGAGCGCCTTGCCCTGGGGGATGCCCTCGGCGACGTCGAACAGGACGATATCGCCAAGGCCCTTGAGTGCTGCGAGGTGCGCGAGCGTACCGCCGATGTTACCGGCGCCGATCAGCGCGATCTTCTTGCGAGCCATTCCAATCCGTCTCCGTCTGATGTGCGGGGTGATTGGTGACGCCGGTTACGCGCATTATCCCGCTACGGCAACCGCTAAAGCGGAAAAAGCACCTTCTTATTGCAACTCGTTCGCAGGAGCAATAAGGTCAGAGGTGGCCTTCGGCGAGATAGTCCTCGGAGCGCATCTCTTCGAGGCGGCTGATCGTGCGATCGAACTCGAACCTGCCATCGCCGCTTTCGTAGAGGTCGCCGGGCTGCGCATCGGCGGCGGCCAGGAGCTTGACCTTGTGCTCGTACAGCGCGTCGATCAGCGCGACGAAGCGCGCCGCCTCGTTGCGGTTCTCGGGGCCGAGCTTGGGGATGCCGACGAGGATGACGGTGTGGAATTTGCGTGCGATGGCGAGATAGTCGGCCACGCCCCTCGCCTCTCCGCACAGCTTCTTGAAGCTGAACACCGCGACGCCCTTGAGCGACTTTGGCACGCGGAGCGTGCGGCCCTGGACGATCAGGTCTTCGGCCGGGACGTGCTCGCTGTCGTCGGTCGAGAAGTCGGTGAGGCGGAAGAATGCGGCGGAGAGTTGCGCGGTCGCCTCGGGGCCGTTGGGGACGAGCCACGTGTCCTGGCTGCCGAGACGGTCGCGGCGATAGTCGACCGGGCCGTTGAGCGGGAGCACGTCGAGGCGGTGCTCGATGGTCGCTATGAAGGGCAGGAAATGCTCGCGGTTGAGGCCGTTCTTGTAGAGATCGGATGGGGGCCGGTTCGAGGTGGTGACGATCGTCACGCCGGAATCGAGCAACGAGGTCACCAGCCGCGACAGGATCATCGCGTCGGGGCTGTTGGTGACCATCATCTCGTCGAAGGCGAGCAGCTGCGTCTCGTCGGCGATCGCGGTGGCGACCGGGACGATCGGGTCGCCGACTTCCTTGCGGCGCTCGGCGGCGATGCGCGCGTGGACCTCGAGCATGAACTCGCCGAAGTGGACGCGGCGCTTCTTCTCGACGGCGGCGTTGGCGAAGAACAGGTCCATCAGCATCGACTTGCCGCGGCCGACGCCGCCCCAGAGGTAGACGCCTCGGGGGTCTGGTTTCTTGGTGAAGCGGGCGAAGAAGCCGGTGGATTTGGGGGTGGCGAGTTCGGTCGCCAGGGTGTTGAGGCGCGCGGCGGCGGCGGCTTGTTCGGGGTCGGGGCGGAGTTCGCCCGAGGCTACGAGGGCGTCGTAGGCCTTGAGGACGGTCACGCCGCCACCTCTCCGCCACCCCGGCGGAGGCCGGGGCCCAATATGAGAGGTTTCGATAACGGAGCGGGGCGCTTCAACACTGATCGTTTCCCAATTGGGCCCCGGCCTTCGCCGGGGTGGTGATAGCGGCCGGGGTCAGCCCTTTGGCGGCTTAGGCGACGGCTTGCGGATCGTGGCCGAGAAGGCGGCGATCTTCGCTTCGGCGTCCCCTTGCACCACCAGCCCCCGCAGGAACAAGAGGCGGCCGGTTTCCTTGAGCACCTCGACCTGCGCCTCGATCGGTTCGCCTATACGGCCGCCGCCAATGAACTGCGTGTTGAGGTCGAGCGTCACCGCAGTGCCGGCGGTGATCAGGCCGAAGCCTCGCGCGGCGGCGAACAGCGCGACGTCGATGAAGGCGAGGAGCGCGCCGCCGTGGACGTTGTTCTGGAGGTTCGAGTGGCGATGCTCGGGGGTGATGCGGACGCGGACGATCGGGCCGTCGACGCGGTAGAGCATGGGGCCGAGGAGGGTGTTGAAGCGCGTCGGGTCGGAGAGCGACCAACTGCGCCAGCCGGGATTGGCGGGGTCTTCGGCTTCGACAAAATGGGGTTGGGGAGCAGCGGTGGTCACGAACCTGTCCTTCGATCCCCACACCGTTCGCCCTGAGCGACGTCGAAGGGCATTGGGAAATTCCATCCCCCGCCCCCAGCGTGTGCTTCGACTTCGCTCAGCACGAACGGGAGGGGGGAGCGGGACGGGAGAGCGGGACCGGCGGGGGAGATCGCGTTGCGGCGGGGGAGAGGGGTTAAACACGCCCCCTCCCCTACAGGATCAGATGACCCGTTCGACTTCCATCTTCTTGATCTCGGCGATCGCCTTGGCGGGGTTGAGCCCCTTGGGGCACGCGTTCGCGCAGTTCATGATGGTGTGGCAGCGATACAGGCGGAACGGATCCTCGAGTTCGTCGAGGCGCTCGCCGGTCATCTCGTCGCGGCTGTCGGCGAGCCAGCGATAGGCCTGCAACAGGATCGCCGGGCCGAGGAACTTGTCCGAATTCCACCAATAGCTCGGGCACGACGTGGAGCAGCACGCGCACAGGATGCACTCGTACAGGCCGTCGAGCTTCGAACGATCCTCCGGCGACTGGAGCCGCTCCTTGCCCGAGGGGGGCGGCGTGACGGTCTGCAGCCACGGCTTGATCGACGAATATTGCGCGTAGAAATGCGTGAAATCGGGGACCAGGTCCTTGATCACGTCCATGTGCGGCAGCGGCGTGATCTGTACGTCGCCCTTGCAATCCTCGATCGCGGTCGTGCAGGCGAGGCCGTTCTTGCCGTTGATGTTCATCGAACACGAGCCGCAGATGCCTTCGCGGCACGACCGACGGAAGGTCAGCGACGAATCCTGCTCGCCCTTCATCTTGATCAGCGCGTCGAGCACCATCGGGCCGGTCTCGTTGAGGTCGAGCTCGAACGTGTCGTAACGCGGGTTCTCGCCGGTGTCGGGATCGTAGCGATAGACCTTGAACGATTTCAGACGCTTGCTGTCCCCCGAACCCTGGCTGGTCGAGGCGTGCTTGACGCCCTTCTTGACGACGCTGTTTTTCGGGAGCGAGAATTCGGCCATTGCGAGCGGTCCGTTCGTGGTGTGATGACAGGTTGCCAGAGCCGATACATGACACAGGCCCTACCCGCAAATCCTTAGCTTCGCGGCTGCAACATGGGATATCGGCAGATTGTCTGCCCTAAAGACAATGTTCTTGGCGGCGCCAAGTCCTTGATCCGATTACGCGATCGAGCCCGTCGGCAGGGTCATGCCCTATTCCGATGATTGATCCGTCGCCGCGCGCGCCCACTTCGAGATCAGCGCTCAAGACGATGGCCTTCGTGCTTCGCCGGCGCCCGGAACCTCGACCATGAGCAATCTCACAGGCAAGAAGGCCCTCGTCACGGGCGGATCGCGTGGCATCGGCGCAGCGATCGCAAAGCGATTGGCGGCGGATGGCGCGGACGTCGCGATCACCTATGCGGGGAACGTGACGGCCGCAGAGGCGGTCGTTGCGGCGATCGAGGCGGATGGGCGCAAGGCGTATGCGTTCCAGGCGGACGGCTCCGATACCGACGCGCAGGCAGCCGTCGTCCAGCGTGCCGCGGCGGCGCTCGGTGGGCTCGACATCCTGGTCCACAATGCCGGCGTCGCGAACTTCGCACCGATCGCAGACGACAGCATGGCGCAGTATCAGCGGCAGTTCGGGTTGAACGTCGACGGCGTATTCGCGGGAACGCTCGCGGCCGTTCCGTTGCTGTCCGACGGCGGGCGGATCATCATCATCGGCAGCGTCAACGCACATACGGTGCCGATCCCCGGTGGCGCGGTGTACGGCGCGACCAAGGCGGCGGTCGCTGGCCTGGCCCGCGGATGGGCGCGCGATCTCGGGCCGCGCGGAATCCTGGTGAACGTCGTGCAGCCGGGGCCGGTCGATACCGATCTCAATCCCGCAGATGGCGACTTCGCCAAGCTTCTGACGCCGATGATCGCGCTCGGGCGGTACGGAAGGGCAGACGAAATCGCAGCGCTCACCGCGTTCCTGGCCGGAGACGAGGCGAGCTTCATTACCGGCGCGACGATCGATATCGACGGCGGCTTCTCGATTTAGATCCGCACTCTCCGCGTCATGTCGGGCTGATCCCGACATGACGCGGGGCGAGCTGCGTTCAGATGACGTCGAGGACGAGGCCGAGGTCGCGCGCCTCGTCGGCCTCGATATACCAGTTCGACGCCGCCTTGGCCTTCAAGTCTTCGAGTTCGATCTTCGAGCCCTTGACCAGATCGCGGAAACCTTCCTCCTGGATCTGGATTGAATCAGCGATCTCATGAAGCTTGGCCTCCAGCGCATAACGCAGCGTGTTGAGCGGGCCGTTGAGTTCGATCGTACTCTGCATCTGGCGCTCGTGGACCATGATCCGGCTGTGGCGTGTGAGGAAGCGGCTATCGACCGGGAACGCGGACATGAACGTCGCACCCGCGGAGTAGACCGCGACCTTGCCGAGGAAGAGCGTCTCTCGGCCGGTATATTCGCGGAGCAGACGGATATGGTCGCCCATCGCGCGTGCCATCTCCGGATCACCGCCAAGCGTGGTAATCGAGACGACGAGTGGGCCATCCGTGGGCGCGCCGGCGAGCTGCGACTTGAAGCTGCTGTACATCGCCTCGTCGACGGGGCCGTGCAGCTGGATGTGGGGGATGGCGAGCAACGGGTAGTTGCGGGCGTTCGAGGCGGGGGATGTGTCGGTCATGCGGCGCAAACTTTCGCGGCGGCGGTGGGTTCCGGATGGGTTGCCGCATATCAGCATACCGATTTGATGAGACCTGTTCGACGTGCTATGAAACGGTCATGATTGAAACCATTCATGCCGGCGCGACAGTTAGTATCAGCGACCTGAAGAAGAACCCGTCTGGAGTCATCGAGGCTGCAGGTGGATTTCCAGTCGCTGTGCTCAATCGGAATACGCCTGCTGCGTATCTGGTGCCGGCGGCGGCTTGGGAAGAGTTGATGGACCGTTTGGAGGACGTCGAACTGGCAGACCTGGTGCGGGCGCGTGCCGACGAGGTGCCGGTCGCGGTGTCGCTTGGCGACCTATAGTCTTGCTTTCCTGCCGAGCGCGCTACGGGAGTGGGAGAAGCTTGGCGCCAATGTTCGTGAGCAGTTCAAGGCGAAACTTACGGAGCGGTTGGGCGAGCCACATATTGCGAGTGCGCGACTGAGTGGGATGGCCGGGTGCTACAAGATCAAGTTGCGGGCCGCGGGGTATCGACTTGTGTACCGGGTCGATGATGGCCTGGTGACGGTGATCGTCGTGGCGGTCGGGCGGCGGGATCGTAACTTGGTGTACAAGATCGCGGCAGGGCGGATCGATTAGTCGTCGGCGTTGCGCCGAAGCTTGTTTCCCCGCGAAGGCGGGGATCCAGACTGGGCTCCCGCCTTCGCGGGAGAACAAGGAAGGGTGTCAGACCTTTCCCACGGAGCGCTTGTACTGGAGGATCCAGCCTACCAGGCCGCCAGGAACTCCGCCTACGAGCGAGAACAGGGCGTAGAAGGTGATCGCGATCTTCTGCGGTTCTTCGCCCACACCGCGGGGTTCGATGCCGAAGACATAGATTGCCGTCAGTAGCGCGACGACCGCCGGCCATAGGAAGCCAGCGATCATCGGTTGGAAGCGCGTCAGGAGCCCCACCGCGACAGGCACAAAGAACCCGATCGCGATGATGGCCCAGATCATCAATATACCCGCTTCTTGGGCTTGATGTAGTCGATGTCGTCGGTGAGCGTGTAGTCGTGGACCGGGCGGAAATCGATCTTGGTCTCGCCGCCCTTGCCGCCCCAGCCGTTGAAGGTGGTGATGGTGTGCTTCATCCAGTTCGCGTCGTCGCGCTCGGGGAAATCCTCGTGCATGTGCGCGCCGCGAGACTCGGTGCGGTTGGCCGCCGAGTTCATCGTCACGACCGCTTGGCCGATCAGATTGTCGAGCTCCATCGTCTCGACCAGATCGGTGTTCCAGATCATGCTGCGATCCTTCACGGCGACGTCGGTCATCCGGGTGTAGATCCCGGCCATCTTCTCGACGCCCTGGTTCAGCAGCTCGGTGTCGCGGAACACGGCGCAATGCTTCTGCATGGTCTGCTGCATGTCGAGACGGATCTGCGCGGTCGGCGAACCGCCCGACGCATTGCGGAAATGATCGAGACGCGTGAGCGCGAGGTCTTCCGACCCCTTGGGCAGCGGCGCGTGGGCGGTGCCGGGCTTCAGCGTGTCCTTGATCCGCAGGCCGGTCGCGCGGCCGAACACCACGAGATCGATCAGGCTGTTCGAGCCGAGGCGGTTTGCGCCGTGGACCGAGACGCAGGCTGCCTCACCGACCGCGAACAGGCCGGGGACGACCGCGTCGGGATTGCCGTCGACGAGGTTGACGACCTCGCCGTGGAAGTTGGTCGGGATGCCGCCCATATTGTAATGCACGGTCGGCGTGACGGGCAGCGGCTGGCGCGTGAGATCGACGCCGGCGAAGACTTTCCCAGTCTCGGTGATGCCCGGCAGGCGCTCCGCGAGCACCTTCGGATCGATGTGATCGAGATGCAGGAAGATGTGGTCGCCGTTCTTGCCGACGCCGCGGCCTTCACGCATTTCGAGCGCCATCGAGCGGCTGACGACGTCGCGCGAGGCGAGGTCCTTTGCCGACGGGGCATAGCGCTCCATGAAGCGCTCGCCCTCGGAGTTGGTCAGGTAACCGCCCTCACCGCGTGCGCCCTCGGTGATGAGCACGCCCGCGCCGTAGATGCCGGTCGGGTGGAACTGGACGAACTCCATGTCCTGGAGCGGCAGGCCGGCGCGGAGCACCATCGCGTTGCCGTCGCCGGTGCAGGTGTGCGCCGAGGTCGCCGAGAAATAGACGCGGCCATAGCCGCCGGTTGCCAGCACGGTCTGATGGCTGCGGAAGCGGTGGATCGAGCCGTCTTCCATGCACAGCGCGATGACGCCGCGGCAGACGCCGTTTTCCATGATCAGGTCGAGCGCGAAATACTCGACGAAGAAGTCCGTGTTGTACTTCAGGCTCTGCTGGTACAGCGCGTGGAGCATCGCGTGGCCGGTGCGATCGGCGGCGGCAGCGGTGCGCTGGACCGGAGGCCCCTCGCCCATGTTCTGCATGTGGCCGCCGAACGGACGCTGATAGATCGTGCCGTTCTCGTTACGGCTGAACGGCATGCCGGCATGCTCGAGTTCGTAGACCGCCTGCGGGGCTTCGCGGCACAGATACTCGATCGCGTCCTGGTCGCCGAGCCAGTCGGAACCCTTGACGGTGTCGAACATGTGCCAGGTCCAGTGATCCGGCGAGTTGTTGCCAAGGCTGGCGGCGATGCCGCCCTGGGCTGCAACGGTATGCGAGCGGGTCGGGAAGACCTTGGTGATGCACGCGGTCTTCAGGCCGCTCTCGGCGATGCCCATCGTCGCGCGCAGGCCGGAGCCGCCGGCACCGACGACGACCGCATCATAGGTATGATCGATGATCTTGTAGGCAGCTGACATTACGCGGGAGCTCCGGAGAAGGCGACCTTCAGGATCGCGAAGAGGGCGATGCCGCCCAGCGTGAAGGTGAACAGGTTGAGGAGGATCATCGCCACGACACGGCTCTCACCATGCTGGTAATCCTCGATCACGACCTGGAGACCGAGACGGAAATGGTAGAATACCGACAGGATCAGCAACGCCATCGGCACCGCGACCCACGCCGACTGCAACCAGAGATGAACCGCGGCGTAGTCATAGCCCGGCATCCGCGCGACCGAGATCATCAGCCACGCCATCAGGAACAGGTTGGAGCCGGCGGTCAGCCGCTGCTGCCACCAGTGATGCGCGCCGTGCTTGGCGCTGCCGAGACCGCGGACGCGACCGATCGGGGTACCGGTACCCATTACTTGATCCCCATGTAGAGCCAGAACACGATCGTCAGCGCGATCGAAGCGACCATCGTCGCGAGCGCCCCCATCTTGTTGCGCTTCAGTTCGTAGCCGGCACCGACATCGAGCACCATGTGGCGGATGCCCGTCATCATGTGCTGGAACAGCGACAGCGTCAGGCCGACGGCGATGATGTAGCCGAGGATGTTGAGGCTGCCATTGTCGCGCGTGAACACGTCGACGAAGGTGGCATAAGCCTGATTGCCGGCGGCGATCGCACCGAGCCACCACACGAGCAGCAGGCTGCCGACGGTCGCCATCCCGCTGCCGGTTGCGCGGTGCAGGATCGAGACCAGCATATGTGGGCCCCATTTATAGACCTGCAGATGGGGAGAAAGCGGGCGTGCCGGATTGCGCGATGCCAAGGGCGGAGTCCTCGATCGAAAAAATGATTGGCCGACCTATTAGACGCCGCGTGCTGCGATGCAACCCATTGGCCGCCCGTCTGTAACTCAAGGCAATACTCGGCGGCCAGCTTTCGTCCGGCCGCAAGAGCCCTGCAACAGCGATGTGCCGGGCCGCGCAGGACCCGATAGCGGGAAAGATACCGACGATCCCTAACCAGGTCTTAAACAATGCCCTCTAGCACCGGGACGGTTAACCCGATCCGGAGTCCACCGCCTTGACCACCGCCCTGCCGGCACCCGGCTCGATTGCTGCCACCATCGACCTGCCGACGCGGCTGCGCGTGTTCGACTTCGACGGCTCGCTGGCGACGGCGAGTCGCGAAGTGTGGGATACGTTGAGCCCCGAAATCACCCTGATTTCAAAGGCCTTTTGGGAACAGTGGCTCCGATGCTTCGCCGACGAACGCATCTGGGCACTGCACGAAACCGAGAAGATGATCGAAGTCGGCTGCACGTTCCTGAAGAACCGGTTCCTGGATACGTCCGGACGGAGCTGGATCGAATCGATCGAACGCTCCGTCGCGGCCGCGTATGCGGCGGACGTGTCGCCGATGGCATTGCTGTCGATGATCAGCGCCAGCGACCGTGCCGCGCTCGACGTGCTGATGCGCCGGGTGGACCGCGAGGGCGTCAAGCTGCCCCGGTACATCGATACGCTGATGCGGTTGTCCGCCTTGGAAGGCGAGATCACCGTGGCAATCTACAATGCGTATCGCGCATTTTCGGCGCAGGACGCGCGCGACCGGCTCGCGATCGAATTCCGCGACGGCATCGCGGCGATGGTCGAGACCGCGACCAACGAAGGCCATACGCTGCGCGAGCAGGCGGTGCGCAGTTCGGCCTCGACCCGCGCCGTCCTGGGCAAGGCGAGCGAAGTCGCTGCGGCTGCCGAACAATCCGCCGTGGCGATGCGCGAGGCCGCGCAGACCGCCGCCGGCCTGATCCGCGCGATCGAGGATGCCCGCACCGAAGTCGAGGCGGCGGCCGAGATCGCCAACCGCGCGTCGGTGCAAGCGGGCCAGGCGGTCGGCATGTCGGAGGCGCTGAGCGATCATGCGAAATCGATCGAGTCGATCCTGGGACTGATCCGCGACATTGCCGGCCAGACCAACCTGCTGGCGCTGAACGCGACGATCGAGGCGGCACGGGCGGGCGACGCGGGTCGCGGTTTTGCGGTGGTGGCGCAGGAAGTGAAGTCGCTGGCCAACCAGACCGCGCGTGCAACCGACGACATCGCCGCCAAGATCGCCGCGATCCAGTCCGCGACGCGCGGCACGGTCGAGACGAACGCCAGCATCAAGGCGACCGTGGCCGAGGTGCAGGAATCCGCCGACCGCATCCGCTACGCGATGGAGGCGCAGGCGCAGACCGTGACCGCGATCACCGCCGCGGTCGACGAGACCGCGCTCGCGGCGGATTCGATGTCGACGACGATCGCCGCGATTCGCGAGGATACCGAGACGGTCGCAACCGAGATCGACGGCGTCGGCCGTGGCTTCGACGTGCTCGACGGGCGACTGAGCAATCTGAAGAACAGTGCCGGCGATTTCGTCGCCAAGGTCGCGGCATAGGCGGGTGGAGAGACGATGACCGCCGATAGCGCCACCACGTTCGTACCCCCCGCAACGGTCCCAGCGACGCCGAACCGACACCGGACGCTGCGCGACCGCGTGCGCGATTACGACTGGGACGGGCTGATCGGCCCGACCTGCGCGACCCTGAGCGCGCTGCTCGACGAGGACGATCACCGGCGGATCGGCGAAATGTTCTGGCGGCATTATCTGTCGCTGGACGCGGTCCGTCACATCGCCGCGCAAATGACTCCCGACCGGCTGGAGCGGCGGATCGTCGCCAGCGCGGCCTATGCGCGGATGCGGTATCTGTCGCCTTACGACGAGACCTGGGAAGCGATGGCGATCGGCCACGCGGACGAATCACGGCGATCGGGCATCCCCCTCCCCGCTCTCCTGTCTGCGGCGGCGTTCGCGCACAGTGCGACGTTGAACATCCTGGTGGATCGGCTCGGCGCGGATACGACAACGACGCGAATGGTCGCAGACGTGGTGCAGCGACTGGCGCTGATCGAAGCCGATATCATGGCGTCCTATCTGGGGGCGACCGAGATCGAGGCGGCGCGCGTCGCGCGCGCCACCCGGGCGACGGCGTTCCGCGACTGTATCGCCACCTCGATCGAGGAGACTGCCGCGCTGGGCGCGCGGATACGCGTGCAGGCGGCCGGCACGTCGGCATCGACGCGTGGCATGCTGGCTAAAGCGAGCGAGGTCGCGGTCGCCGCCGAACAATCCGCGGTGGCGATGCGGCAGGCGGCGCATACCGCCGCCGGGCTGATCCGCGCGATCGACACCGCGCGTACCGAGGTCGAGGCGGCGGCGGGAGTCGCCAACCGCGCGTCCGCCCAGGCGACCGAGGCGGTCGGCATGTCCGAGACGCTGAGCGAACACGCCCAGTCGATCGAGTCGATCCTGGGGCTGATCCGCAGTATCGCCAAGCAGACCAACCTGCTCGCGTTGAACGCGACGATCGAGGCGGCGCGGGCGGGCGATGCCGGGCGCGGGTTCGCGGTGGTCGCCCAGGAAGTGAAAAGCCTGGCGAACCAGACCGCGCGCGCGACCGACGACATTGCCGCCAAGATCGCCGCGATCCAGTCTGCGACGCGCAGCACCGTCGGCACCAGTGCCAGTATCAAGGCGACGGTTGCCGAGGTGCAGGCGGGTGCGGGCCGTATCCGGCAGGCGATGGAGACGCAGGCCCAGACGGTCAGCGCGATCACCGCGGCGGTCGACGAAACTGCGCTCGCGGCGGATACGATGTCGACCACGATCGCCATGATCCGGCAGGATACCGAAGCCGTGGCGGCGGAAATCGACCTGCTCGGGCAGGAGTTCGGCGAAGTGGACGACAAGCTGGGCGTGCTGCGCGGGGCGGCGGACGGGTTTTCGGCCAGCGTGGCCTGAAGGGCGCGGGCTGATCTTTGTGGAGGGATTGCCGGCGAGCGGGGCTGGCGCTTGGGCTTGGGCTTGGGCTTGGGCTTGGGCTTGGGCTTGGGCTTGGGCTTGGGCTTGGGCTTGGGCTTAGGCTTAGGCTTGGGCTTGGGCGTAGAGATGGCCCCCGATCCCTTCGCGCTTTTTCGCTTTTCGTCCGATTGCCATCAGATCTTGTCGACCTGCCCCCCGCCCCAAAGCTCGTCACCCCAGCGAAAGCTGGGGTATCCCGGGGGCGGTCGCTCGGCTCGAACGGGGATACCCCAGCTTTCGCTGGGGTGACGGATGGGGTGGTGTGGCGGACTTGGTCGCGTCACGGACGTGACTGGATGAAGACGTGACCGGGTGAAGACGTGGCCGAGCGACGGACGTGACTGGGCGATGGACGTGGCCGGGCGACGGACGTGGCCGGGCAACGGACGTAGCCGGGCGACGGACGGGGTCGCGTGGCGAGCACGACCGGCTGACGAACGCGACTGATAACGGACCGGACCGGGCAGCGGACGTCGCGGATCATCCAGGGCGAGGTGACGGGGGCGAACCGCGTTGTTAAAGCCGGCGCATGACCATTCTTCTTACAGGCTCCAGTCGCGGCATCGGTGCGGCCATTCACGGGGCGCTGACCGCCGCAGGCGCTGCCGTCATTGGCCATGGGACCGCGAGCGGCATTCCTGCCGACTTCGCCGATCCTGCCGCACCGACCGCGTTGTGGAACGCCGCGCTGGAGCGGGCGGGCGGCGCGATCGACGTGCTGATCAACAATGCCGGCGTGTTCGAGGCGAGTCCGCTCGCGGGCCCGTTCGAGGCTGGGGACGACTGGACCGCACAATGGGAGCGGACGATGCGGATCAACCTGACCGCGTCCGCCGAACTGTGCCGGTTGGCGGTGCTGCACTGGCAGGCGCGCGGGCGCCAAGGTTGGAAGGGGGGCGGGCGGATCGTCAATATCGCCAGCCGGGCGGCGTATCGCGGGGATTCGCCGGCGCATTGGCATTATGCCGCGTCGAAGGCGGGGATGGTGGCGATGACCAAGACGATTGCCCGAGGGTATGCTCGCGAGGGCATCCTGGCATTTGCCGTTTGCCCCGGGTTCACGATGACCGGAATGGCGGAGGACTATCTGTCGAGCCGCGGTGGCGATGCGTTGCTGGCGGACATTCCGCTCGGGCGGGTCGCGGCGCCCGAAGAGGTGGCGGCGGCGGCGAAGTTCCTGGCGTTGGAAGCGCCGGCTTCGATGACCGGATCGGTGATCGACGTGAATGGGGCGAGCTATGTCCGATAGTTGGAAGCTGACGCTGCCGTGCACGCGGGCCGAGGCTGAGGCGATCGATGCGAGTGACGATCTGACGATCGACGGCGTTCTGATGACGACCGAGGAGATCGAAGACGACGTCGAATCTTGGCGGCTCGATGCGTATTTCGAGCATCAGCCGGCGGCAGAAACGGTCGCCGCCGTGCGCGCGCTGGTGCCGAGTGCGGCGGGGGCCGAGATCGCGGTCGAGCGGTTGGGCGATGCGGACTGGGTGACGATGAGCCAGGCGGGGCTCGAGCCTTTGTCGGTCGGCCGGTTCTTCGTGCATACCGGCGCGCATTCGGGGGCGGTGCCGGCGGACAAGCGGGCGTTCCTGATCGAGGCGAGCCGGGCGTTCGGGACGGGGCATCACGAGACGACCAGCGGATGCCTGGCGATGCTCGACGGGTTGGCGGATGCATCGTTTGCGAACGTGATCGATATCGGGACGGGGACGGGGTTGCTGGCGTTTGCGGCGGCGCATCTTTGGCCCGAGGCGGCGGTGATGGGGACGGACATCGATCCGGTCTCGATCGATGTCACGCAGGAGAATGCCGCGCTGAACGGGGTCTCCGGGATCGCGTTGATCGTGGCGGATGGAACGCTGAACGATGCTATCGTGGCGCGGGCGCCGTATGACCTGGTGATCGCGAATATTCTGGCGGGGCCGCTGGTGTCGATGGCGCCGGAGATCGCGTCGATTGCCGATGTCGGGGCGACGATCGTGCTGGCCGGGTTGCTGGAGACGCAGCGGACCGGGGTCGTAGCGGCGTATGAGGCTTGCGGGTGTTCGCTCGAGGCGGTCGACCGGCGGGGGGACTGGAGCGTGCTTCGGTTGCAGGCGGGGGCGGTGAGGTTTGTGGCGGAGGGGCCGTTCGATCCTAAGGGGCGCGACGGGTGGGCGCTGGATATTTGAGCCACCCGTAGAAGAATGTTCCCCCGCGAAGGCGGGGGTCCAGTCTGGGCCCCCGCCTTCGCGGGGGAACAAGTTTGGGGAGGGCTGCCCTCACCCCACTCCCGGCACCACCCCGGCGGAGGCCGGGGCCCAGTTGGGTGAACCCTTGAAATAGAACCGCACCGCTATCCCAACTGGGCCCCGGCCTTCGCCGGGGTGGTAGCCTCCCCTGGGTGGTGGTCTTTGTGAGCGAAGCTTATGCGGTCTTGGTTGACGCCTTCGACGTTGCGTAGTCCTGCGTACCCTCGGTCAGCACCACGTCGCCCGGCTCGATCTGCGCCACCGGGATATCCGGCAGCGCCTTCAGCTCCTCGTACAGCGGCGCAAAGTCCGTCTCCACCGTCAGCCGCAACAACTCGTCGAAGCTCGGGATGACGAAATAGTTCTGCTGGAAATCGTCGATCCGGTACTCGGTCCGCATCACCCGGGCGAGGTCCAGCGCGATCCGGTTGGGGCTCGGGTCGTCGAGGGCGAAGCGGGTTTCCGCGTAGCTGGAGACGATGCCGGAGCCGTAGATGCGCAGGCCTTCGGGTTCCGCGATCAGGCCGAACTCGACCGTGTACCAGTAGAGCCGGCCGAGATACTTCAGCGCGTCCAACCCCAGCGCGCGCTGGCCGCCGCGGCCATACGCGGCGAGATAGTCCGCGAAGACCGGGTCGGCGAGCATGGGTACGTGGCCGAACACGTCGTGGAAGACGTCGGGTTCCTGGAGGTAATCGAGCTGGTCCGGTCGGCGGATGAAATTGCCGGCGACGAAGCGGCGATTGGCCATGTGGTCGAAGAACACGTCGTCGGGGACGAGCCCGGGGACCGCAACGACCGACCAGCCAGTCAGCTTGGTCAGGCGTTCCGACAGTTCCTCGAAATCGGGGATGCCGGGTTTCGACAGCTTCAGGACGTCGAGCCCGCGCAGCCAGGCGTTCGATGCGCGGCCGGGGAGCAGTTTCGACTGGCGCGCGAACAGCGTGTCCCAGGTCGCGTGATCCTCGGCGGTGTAGGCCGACCAGTTCTGCGGGATGGTCCAGTCGGGAGCGCCTTCGGGGGGCGTGCTCAGTACGTGCGTTTCTTCTGCCATGCGCGTCGTCTAGCATGACGGAATGAAGACGGAAACGCGCTGGGTTAAGAGGATTTTCTGGAGCTCTGCGGCGCTGATCGGCCTGCTCGCGAGCTACGGTGCGGCGGGGCTGATCGGTGGCGCGATCCCGAGCAATCGGAGTTGGCGGGCGCCTGCGCGCGGCGTGCATATCTTCGTCGAGAGCAACGGCGTGCATACCGGGATCGTCGTGCCGAAGGTCGCGGCCGGAGTGGACTGGCGCGGAGTGGCGCGGGCGGCGGACTTGCGTGATCCTCGCTATGCGGGGTTCGATCACCTCGCATTCGGCTGGGGGGAGAAGAGCTTCTATCTGGAGACGCCGACCTGGGCCGATGTGAAGTTGCGGACCGTGGTGACGGCCGCAGTTGGGAGCGATCGGACGTTGATGCATGTCGAGCATCTGCCGCTGCCGCGTTCCGGGGATGGGGCTCGGGAGATCGTCGTGACGCCGGAGCAATATCGGCGATTGGCGGCGTATATCCGGGCCAGCTTTCGGGCGGGTGGTGCGCGGTATCGGGGGTATGCTGGGTATGACGCGTTTTATGAAGCTAACGGGCGGTATGATGCGGTTCGGACGTGCAACAGCTGGACGGGGGATGCGCTTCGGTTTGCAGGGGTTAGGGTTGGGGCTTGGACGCCTTTTCCGGTTACTATGATGGGGTGGTTTTAGGGGGGCTGTATTGGGTCCCCAAAGATTGTTCTCCCGCGAAGGCGGGAGTCCAGACTGGGCTCCCGCCTTCGCGGGAGAACAAGGAGCGGCGGTCGACCTGAACTAGCCGCCACCCCGGCGAAGGCCGGGGCCCAGTTGGGAAGCAGCGGTAACAGCGCGCAGTCCGTCGTCAGCGACGTCCCCCAACTGGGCCCCGGCCTTCGCCGGGGTGGGGCTTAGTTTGGGTGGTATGGGGGAGCCGCTCAGTTTCCTGCGCGGTAGCCCTGGTATTGGCCGCATTCCGAGCGCTGTGGGTCCTTCCTACAGCGCTTGGCGAGCTCCTTGCGCTGCTTGCCTTCCTCGGCTTCCTGCTTGCGCATCTTCTTGCCGTAGTTGCGGTCCGACTCTTCCTGGCTGGTCGTCGTCCAGTCGACCGCCTTGCCGGCGACCTGGAACGGCGCCTTCACGATCGATGTCGCGGTGCTGATGCAGCCAGCGGTCATCAGCGGCAGAAGGGCCAGCACGGGAAGATATTTACGCATCTACTTCACTCCTGCGCGCAACCGATCTCGCGCCTGGGCGCCGTATAGCGGAAAATCGGTGAAGAAACCGTCGATTCCTTGGGCGATACCGGCATCGATCTCGGCGGCGATGTCGCCGTGCGTCGCGGGGTCGGTGCCGTGGCGGAAGCGTGTCGGTTCGAAATAGTTCTCGGCGCGGTAGGTCCAGGGATGGACGCGCAAGCCCGCGGCGTGTGCGTCCGCGACCAGCGTCGATGGCGTCGCGTCGTTCCAGAGCATGCTCTTGTTCGGGCCGATGCCGTACGCGTAGGCCGCAACCGCCTTCAGGCCCGCGGGCGTGATCATCGCCTTGTAGCTCGGCTGCGCACCGTCGGCGGGGCCGCCCTCGCCGTCCATGAGCTGGATCAGGCGTATTTTCGTCATCTTGTGGAGCCGCTGGAGGTTCTTCACTTCGAACGACTGGATGAAGACTGGCGCCTTGGCCGAATCCCAGCCGGCCTCGCGCAGTTCGGCGACGAGTTTCGCGTCGGTCGGGTGGCCGATGCTGGCGAAATAGGTGGGGTGCTTGGTCTCGGGATAGATGCCGATCGTGCGGCCCGTCTCGGCCGAGCGGCGCTTGGCGAGGGCGATGATCTCGGCCAGCGTCGGGATCTGGAACTGGCCGTCATAGGCGGTGTTGGCAGGGCGGAGCTTCGGCAGGCGTTCCTTCGCGCGCAACGTCTTCAGTTCGGCGAGCGTGAAATCCTCGACGAACCAGCCGGTCATCACCTGACCGTCGATCGTCTTGGTGGTTTTCCGGCTGGCGAACTCGGGATGGTCGGCGACGTTGGTGGTCTCGGCGATGTTGTTCTCGTGCCGCGCGACGAGGACGTCGTCCTTGGTCGGCACCAGATCGGGCTCGATGAAGTCCGCGCCCTGGTCGATCGCGAGCGAATAGCCGGCCAGCGTATGTTCGGGCCGGAGCCCGCTGGCACCGCGATGCGCGATCACGATGAGCGGCGATAAGGGCTGGGAAGCGGGGGTCATCGCAGCAGCTTGCCCGCTCGCCGCGATCAGCGCCAGAGCGCCAATCTGTGAGAGCTTGTCGCAATAGGAAACGATCGGTCGCATCGGCGTTAAGTCCTCGAATTCAAAACATTCCCAGCGCTAAACCAGGGGTCATCCCATGCATTTCACGATCAATGGTCAATCTTATGACGCCGAGCCCGATATTCGTACGTCGGTGCTCGACCTGTGCCGCGAACATCTCGGGCTGACGGGGTCGAAGAAGGGCTGCGATCATGGCCAGTGCGGCGCGTGCACGGTGCTGATCAACGGACGCCGGGTCAATTCCTGCCTGACGCTGGCGGTGATGCACCAGGACGACGAGATCGTGACGATCGAAGGGCTCGGCCAGCCCGGCAACCTGCATCCGCTTCAGGACGCGTTCGTGCGGCATGACGGGTATCAGTGCGGCTATTGCACGCCGGGGCAGATCTGTTCGGCGGTCGGCATGCTCGACGAGGTCAAGAAGGGCTGGGCCAGCCATGCGTCGGGCGACCTGACCGATCCGAAGTTCGACGATGCCGAGATTTCGGAGCGGATGAGCGGCAACATCTGCCGGTGTGCGGCCTATCCCAACATCGTCGATGCGATCCGGGAGGTTGCCGGTGCCGAGCCCGAGGGTCGGACCGCGGACGAGAAGGATGCGGCGATGGACGCGAACGTGCGCGGGGAGCTGGTGGCATGAAGACCTTCACGTACGAAAAGGCTGCGACGCCTGAAGCGGCCGTCAAGGACATCGACACGGTCGGTGCCAAGTTCATCGCGGGCGGCACGAACCTGCTCGACCTGATGAAGTTGCAGGTCGAGACGCCGGACAAGCTGGTCGACATCTCGCGGCTCGATCTCGCGAAGATCGAGGAGCGCGAGGATGGCGGGCTGACGATCGGTGCGTTGGTGCCGAACAGCGATCTCGCGGCCGACGCGCGGATCATCGAGAAGTACGAAGTGCTGAGCCGTGCGTTGCTGGCCGGTGCATCCGGTCAATTGCGCAACAAGGCGTCGACCGGGGGCAATCTGCTCCAGCGGACGCGGTGCTATTATTTCTACGACACGGCGGCGGCGTGCAACAAGCGCGAGCCGGGCAGCGGCTGTTCGGCAATCGGCGGGTTCAACCGTATCCTGGCCGTGCTGGGAACGAGCGAGCATTGCATCGCGACTCATCCGAGCGACATGGCGGTTGCGATGCGCGCGCTGGATGCGACGATCGTGACGCTGAAGGCGGATGGCGATCGGCGTCGGATCTCGATCCATGATTTCTACCGCCTGCCGGGTGATACGCCGCAGATCGAGAACGTCCTCGAACAGGGCGAGCTCATCACGCATGTCGAGCTGCCGACCCCGCCGAAGGGCAAGCAGGCGTACCGCAAGGTGCGCGACCGTGCGTCGTATGCGTTCGCGCTCGTCTCGGTGGCGGCGATCGTCGACGTGCAGGACGGCGTGATCGCGTCGGCGTCGCTCGCGTTCGGCGGGCTCGGCCCGATGCCGTGGCGCAATCCGGCGGTCGAGGCGGCTTTGGTCGGCAAGGCGCCGTCCGACGAAGCATTCGAGGCTGCGGCGACGGCGTTGCTGGCCGATGCCAAGGGCTATGGCTCCAACGACTTCAAGATCCCCCTCGCCCGTCGCACGCTGATCGCGACGCTGCGCACCGTAACGGGAGCATAATCATGTTCGGTTTTGGCACCACCAACAGCCTGACGATGGACAAGCCGCATCCGGACAGTCTTCTGGATACGGGCGTCCAGGGCGTCATCGGCAAGCCGCTCGACCGGATCGACGGTCCGCTGAAGGTTACCGGGACGGCGACCTATGCCGCGGAATACCAGTTCGCGAACATGGCGTTCGGCGTGCTGGTCGGCACGAAAATCTCCGCCGGCAAGGTCGTCTCGATCGACGTCGATGCGGTGAAGAGCATTCCCGGCGTGATCGACGTGGTCACCGATTTCGATCGGTTCATCCGCGTGGCGGCGCAGGGCGGTGCGACCGATGCACCGACGCAGGGCGTGAAGGACATCGCGTTCTTCGGCCAGATCGTCGCGATCGTGCTCGCCGAAAGCTTCGAGGTCGCACGCGATGCTGCGGCGCGGCTGCCGATCGAGTATGAGGCGGCCGAGGGCCAGTACGACTTCGCCGCGCACCGCGACGAGACGCGCAAGCCCGCCGATGACGCGACGCAAGCACATTTCGCGCAGGGCGACGTCGACAAGGCGATGACCGAGGCGCCGGTGACGATCGACGTCACCTATGTCACGCCGAGCCAGAATTCGGCGGCGATGGAGCCGCATGCCTCGATTGCAGTGTGGGACGACGACGGTGCGCTGGCGCTGTACGGCGCGTACCAGATGCCGACCTCCGACGCGCAACAGCTGGCGAAGTCGCTCGGGCTCTCCGAGAAGAAGGTACGGATCATCGCGCGCTATATCGGTGGCGGGTTCGGATCCAAGCTCGGCATCGCGCCTGAGAGCGTCGCGGCGGCAATCGCGGCGAAGCAGCTTGGCCGACCGGTCAAGGCGGTAATGGCACGCCAGCAGGTGTTCGAGGCGACCGTGCGCCGCTCGAATACCGAGCAGCATATCCGGCTGGCAGCAGGCTCGGATGGCAAGCTGACCGCGATCGGCCACGAGACGCTGACGTCGAACCAATCGACCGAGGACTATTTCGAGCCGGCCGGGATCGGCACGCACATGCTGTACGGCGGCGAAAACCGGATCATCACGCACGATATCGTCGATCTGAACTTCGTCGTGTCGGGATCGATGCGCGCACCGGGCGAAGCAGTCGGGATGATGGCGCTGGAAGGCGCGATGGACGAGCTGGCAGAGAAGCTCAACATGGATCCGATCGAACTGCGCCGAATCAACGATCCGACCGTCGATCCCGAGAAGGACGTGCCCTATTCCTCGCGCAGCCTGATGCGTGCGCTCGACGAGGGCGCGGCCAAGTTCGGCTGGAACCAGCGCAAGGCGGCCGGCGCGCGGCGCGAAGGCGAGTGGCTGATCGGCATGGGCGTCGCAGCGGCGGTGCGCGGCAACATGCTGCAGGAATCGTCTGCCAAGATCCAGCTGCATCCCGATGGCTCGGCGACGGTGTCGTCGGCGATGACCGATATCGGCACCGGCAGCTACACGATCCTGGCACAGATCGCGTCGGAGATCCTGGGCATTCCGATCGAAAACATCACGATGGCGCTGGGCGACACCAACGATCCTCCGGCCGCGGGTTCGGGTGGTTCATGGGGTGCGACGTCGTCGGGAACGGCAGTGTATCTCGCCGCCGAAATGCTGCGCGGGCAACTGGCGAAGGCGATGGGCGTCGACGAGGACGGCCTGACGCTGAAGGACGGCAAGGCGATCGGCGACAACCGTTCGACGCCGATCGGCGAGCTGGTCGGCAAGGGTCTCGAGGCGACGGGGCATGTGAAGCCTGGCAAGCAGGAGAAGGAGACGACGCAGGCCGGGTTCGGCGCGCATTTCGCGGAGGTCGCGGTCAATGTCGTGACGGGCGAGACGCGGGTGCGGCGGATGCTCGGATCGTTCGCGGCGGGGCGTGTGCTCAACGCGAAGACCGCGCGGTCGCAGTGTCTCGGCGGGATGACCTTCGGGATCGGCGCGGCGCTGACCGAGGACCTGATCCACGACACGCGCACCGGCAAGCTGGTGAACCACGACCTGGCGGAATATCACGTGCCGGCGAACGCGGACATTCCACAGATGGACGTGCATTTCGTGCTGGAGCGCGACATCCATGCGAACCCGATTCATGCCAAGGGGATCGGCGAGCTGGGCATCTCGGGTGCAGGGGCGGCCGTGGCGAATGCGGTGTTCAACGCGACCGGCATTCGGGTGCGGGAGTTCCCGATCACGCTCGACAAGCTGCTGGATCAGTTGCCGACGGTTTGAGGGCTGACGATACCATAAACAGGTACCACCCCGGCGAAGGCCGGGGCCCAGTTGGGGGACGAAGATAACGGCGGATTGCCCTCCGTTACTGAAGCCTTTCCAACTGGGCCCCGGCCTTCGCCGGGGTGGCGACCAAGTGGGGGGCGTCCCACTTCCAACTATCGTCAAACGACCACACCCTACCCATATCCTTCCCTCTACCCGAGGACCGCAGAATGAACGAACACGTGATGGATGCGGCGTTCCGGCCGGGTGGCCTGACCCGCGCGAAGCAGGGCGTTCTCGGGCTCGGGCTCGATCGGATCGAGGGGCCGGCGAAGGTCTCCGGGATCGCGGACTATGCGTATGAAGGCACGCCCGACGGCATTGCCTATGCGGCGATCGTTGGCACGCCGATCGGTAGTGGTCGTATCCTGGGTATCGACGCGAGCGCCGCCGAGGCGCTGCCCGGGGTGATCGCGGTCATTTACGGCGATCCGCGCATGCCCGCAGGAGAGTCCAACTCCCGTGCGCTGCCGCTAATGGACACCGACGTCATCCTCCACCGCGGCCAGCCGGTCGCGATCGTGGTTGCGGAGGATCAGGCGATCGCTCGCGAGGCCGCCGGACTGGTGAAGGTCCAGACCGAGGCAGGCGCGGACCGGTTCGATGTGGACGCACAGCCGGTCGATACCAAGCCCGAAATCGGTTTCCTCCCGCCGATCGACAAGGGCGATCTCGACGCGGTGATGGATGGCGCCGCCGTCAGGTTCGAGCGGACCTACACCACGCCGGTGCATTTCCCTGCCGCGCTGGAGCCGCATGCGACCACCGCGTGGTGGGAGGGCGACAAGCTTACCGTGCGAACGAGCAACCAGGTTATCGGTGGCGCGCGGAAAACGATCGCGAAGGTGTTGAAGATCGACGCGGATACGGTGCGGGTGCTGGCCCCCTATGTCGGCGGCGGGTTCGGCGGGAAGACCGGCGTCGGTGCGGAAGCGATCCTCGCCGCGATCGCAGCGGAGCGGATCGGTCGGCCGGTGAAGATCGCCCTGCCCCGCCGCCAGACGGCGTACATGGTGCATCATCGCTCGCACACGACGCAGCGGATCCGCATCGCGACCGACGCAAACGGAGTGATCCTGGGCGTGGGGCATGAGAGCATCGTCGCGCAGAACGACGATGGCGAGTTCCTGGAGCCGGTGCCGTTCGGGACGCTGCCGCTGTACCGGGGCGAGGCGCGGCGGTTCAAGACCGACCTCGTCCGCGTCGACCTGCCCGCGACCGGTGCCGTGCGCGCGCCGGGCGAGGCGGTCGGGACGTTCGGGGTCGAGTGCGCGATGGACGAACTGGCCGAGCAGCTCGGGATCGATCCGATCGAGCTGCGGCGGCGCAACGAGCCGGAGACCGATCCGGTAAGCGGCAAGCCGTTCTCCACGCGGCGGATGCTCGATTGTTATACGCAAGGCGCCGAGCGGTTCGGCTGGCCGGACAAGGTGCCGGCGCCGGGCTCCGTACGCGACGGCGAATGGCTGGTCGGGATCGGCATGGCGGCGAGCCTGCGGGGCAACTTCACGGTCGAGGCACAGGCGCGCGTGCGGCTGGAGGCGGATGGCCGCGCGACGGTCGAGTGCGACATGACCGATATCGGCACGGGGACGTACACGATCCTCGCGCAGACCGCGGGCGAGATGCTCGGGTTGCCGGTGGCCGACGTTAACGTGCGGCTCGGCGATACCGATTTTCCGGCGAGCGCGGGGTCGGGCGGGTCGTTCGGGGCGGGCAGCGCGTGTTCGGCGGTGGTGCTGGCGTGCGAGGATATCCTGGGCGAACTGGCGCTGCGCATGAATGCGGCGCCCGAGGATCTGAGCCTGCACGACGGCTGCGTGAGTGCGGGCGGGCGACAGGTGAAGCTCGCCGATCTGGTCCGCGGCGAGGCCGTAGTCGCGATGGGCAAGACCGGGCCGGGCAAGGAAAGCAACCGCACCAGCCAGGCGAGCCACGGCGCGCACTTCGTCGAGGTCGCGGTGAACGCGGTCACCGGTGAGACGCGGGTTCGGCGCATGCTCGGCGTGTTCGACATCGGCCGCGTGCTCAACCGCAAGACCGCGGCGAGCCAGATCAGTGGCGGGATGGCGTGGGGGATTGCCTATGCGCTGAGCGAAGAGGGCGTGGTCGACACGCGGACCGGGGCGTTCGTGAACCCCGATTTCGGCGAATATCATGTCGCGGTGAACGCCGACATTCCGCAGCTGGAGGTGCATTTCGTCGAGGAAATCGATGATTCTGCAAACCCGGTGGGCGCGAAGGGGGCTGGCGAGCTTGGGATTTCCGGCGCGGGCGCTGCGGTGGCGAATGCGATCTATAACGCGACGGGGGTTCGGGTTCGGGACTTTCCGGTGACGCTCGACAAGCTGCTGGCGGGATTGCCGTCCCTATAAGAGCTGTTCCTCCGCGCAGGCGGGGGTCCAGGATACCAAACGGAGCGTTCGTGGCTCCTGGGCTCCCGCCTGCGCGGGAGAACGAGAAGAGAGAAGACATGGCCGAAAACGATAGCGTGCTCGCTGCTGCGAAGACCTGGAAGGGCGAGAAGATGGCGATCGCCACGGTCGTCTCGACCTGGGGATCCGCGCCGCGGCCCAAGGGGAGCCACATGCTCGTCCATGCCGATGGGCGGTTCGAAGGATCTGTGTCAGGCGGGTGCGTCGAGAGCGACATCCTTGCCACCGCCGCGGAGGTGATCGCCGGCGCACCGTTCCAGGTGCGCAACTACGGCGTGGCGGATGCGGCGGCGTGGGAAGTCGGGTTGCCGTGCGGCGGCGAAATCGCGGTGATGGTGCAGCCGGTGTCGGCCGAGGGCTTCGATCCCGAGCTATTCGACCGGATCGCCGACGCCCGCGACCAGGGCGATGCGCTGACCGTGACCACCGACCTCGCGACCGGGCACAGCGACGCTCGGCCGCTGGAGACGGGCGAGGTGTTCGTCAACCGCTACGATCCGCCGCGCCGGCTGCTGATCGTCGGCGCAGTCCAGATCGCGCAGGCTTTGGCGGGGCTCGCACGCGAGCTCGGGATCGAAACGGTGGTCATCGATCCGCGCGCGCGTTTCCTGACCGAGGAGCGGTTCCCGGGCGTGACGCTCGACGACCGCTGGCCGGACGAGGCGATTGCCGCGCTCCGTCCCGGCCCCTCGACCGCGGTCGTGACGCTGAGCCACGACATCAAGATCGACGATCCCGCGCTGATCGCCGCGCTTGCCAGCGATGCTGCCTATGTCGGTGCGCTCGGCAGTCGCAAGAGCCATGCGGCGCGGCGCGAGCGGCTTGCCTCGGAGGGCGTTACGGCGGAGAACATCGAGCGGATCGATGCGCCGGTCGGGCTCGACATCGGCGCGATCGGACCCTCCGAGATTGCGCTGTCGGTGGCCGCGGCGATGATAGGAGCGTTCAATGATCGCCGCTGAAGACGTCTTCCTCATCCTCCTCGCGGCCGGGCGCTCGGAGCGGTTCGGTATTCCGAACAAGCTGGAGGTGCCGTTCCTCAACAAGCCGCTCGGGATGCACGTCGTCACCGCGTTCGAGAACATTCCGTTCCAGCGGCGGCTGGTGGTCACCGACGGCTGCACGCTCGATTTTGCGAGCCATCATTTCGAGGTGGTCCACAACGGCGATCCGTCGGCGGGCATGTCGCAGTCGGTGAAGCTGGGCGTACAGCGGGCGAAGGACGAAGGCGCTGAGGCGGTGCTGATCGCGCTGGCCGACATGCCGCGCGTGACCGCGGCGCACGTCTACCGGATGCTCGATGCGGCCGACAGCGCCGACGCGGTGGTCGCGTCGAGCGATGGCGAGAAGCCGTGCCCCCCTGCCCTGTTCGGACGCGAGCGGTTCGATTTCCTGCTGACGCTGGACGGCGACGCGGGTGCGCGCGACCTGGTGAAGGCGGGGCGGCACGTCGTGACCGCGCCCGCCGAGCTGATCGACATCGACACGCCCGAGGATCTGGACCGGCTGCAAGCGCTGGTCCGCGATCCCAAGGCGGCGATCACTCGTGCCTTAACGCGTCGATAGGGTTCATCGCCGCGGCGCGGCGGGCGGGGAAATAGCCGAAGACGACGCCGATCACCGCGGAGATCGCGAACGCGAAGATGTTGATCTCGGGCACGAACAGCCACTGAACCTTGATCAGCGGCGCGATGATCGCGATCGCGGCCTGCGCGACGATCAGCCCGATGACGCCGCCGAGGCAGGACAGTGCGATCGCCTCGACCAGGAACTGCAACAGCACTTCGCGCGCGACCGCGCCGATCGCGAGGCGGATGCCGATCTCTCGGGTGCGCTCGGTCACCGACACCAGCATGATGTTCATGATGCCGATCCCGCCGACCACCAGGCTGATCCCGGCAACCGCTGCGACGATGCCGGTGAGCAAGGTCGTGGTGCCGGTCAGCGTGTCCGAAATCTGCTTGGTATCGAAGATGTTGAAATCGTCTTCCTTGCCCGCGGTGATCGTGCGGCGTTCGCGGAGCAGGTCGGTGATCGAGGCCTGCACCGTGGCGGTTGAGAATTTCTGGTCGACGCCGACGAGCATCAGGCGGATATCGCGGTTCCCCGTGAAACGCCTTTGGACCGCCTTGATGGGCATGATCACTACGTCGTCCTGATCGCCGCCGAACCCCGCCTGGCCGCGGGTCGAGAGGATGCCGATCACATCGCAACTGATCGCACCGATCCGCATCCGCAGGCCGATCGCATCGCCGCCACGGAAGAGGTTGGTGCGGACCGTGTTGCCGATGATGCAGACGGCCTTGCCTGCGGCTTCCTCTGCGGGGGAAAAGATGCGGCCGGAGTCGAGCGGCCATGGCTGGACCTGGAAGTACGCCGAGGTCGTACCGTTGATCGTGGTCGACCAGTTGGCGCCTTCGTAGATCGCGGTGGCGGTCGCCTGCGCCTGCGGTGCGACCGCGGTGACGCCAGCGATCTGGTTGGCGACCGCGGTGACATCCTCGGGCTTGAAGTCGGGCGGACGCGGGCCCCCGCCGCCGCGACCAAAGCCCTGGCCGGGACGGATCTGCAGGATGTTGGTGCCGAGCGCGGAGATCGACTGCTGGACCGCCGCCGTCGTCGCCTTGCCGAGCGTGACCATCGTCACGACCGCGCCGACGCCGATAACGATGCCGAGGATGGTGAGGAACGATCGCAGCATGTGACGGCGGATCGAGCGGAGGGCGAGGGAGAGGGTTGTGCCGAACATTATCGCATCGCTCCGGTATCGAGAGCGCAATCTGGCTGCTCCCCTTCCGCTTGCGGGAGGGGTCGGGGGAGGGGCTGATCAAACAGACCGGACGCCAGTACGTACGTCACGCCCTCCCCTGACCCCTCCCGCAAGCGGGAGGGGAATGCGTCGCAGGCGCCGCTCACGACTCCACCCTCTCGCCTTGGCGGTGCTGGCTTTCGATGCGTTCCACCAGTCCGTCCTTGAAGTGGACTACCGTCCTTGCGAACGCGGCCATGTCGGCCTCGTGCGTGACCATCAGGACCGTGATGTTCTTCTCGGAATTCAGCCGCGTGAGAAGCTGCATGATCTCGACCGAGCGTTCGCTGTCCAAATTGCCGGTCGGTTCGTCGGCGAGCAGCACGTCGGGGCTCGTCACCAGCGCGCGGGCGATCGCGACGCGCTGTTGCTGGCCGCCCGACAGTTCCGCCGGAGTGTGATCCCACCAGTCTGCGAGGCCGACCGTGTCGAGGCTCGCCATCGCCGCGTCCCGGCGCGCGCGCTTTTCGTCGCCGCGATACAGCAGCGGCAGTTCGACATTCTCCAGCGCGGACGTGCGCGAGAGCAGGTTGAAGCCCTGAAACACGAAGCCGAGATATTTGCGACGGAGCAGCGCGCGCTGGTCTCGGTCGAGCGTCTCGACGTGGTGACCGCGGAACAGGAAGGTGCCGTCGGTCGGCACGTCGAGGCAGCCGAGGATGTTCATCGTCGTCGACTTGCCCGACCCCGACGGCCCCATCACCGCGACGAAATCGCCCGCGGCAATGTCGAGGTCGACGCCCTTGAGCGCCTGGAACATCGTCGCGCCCTGCCCGTACGTCTTGGTGACGCCGCGCAAGGATATGAGCGGGCGCGGGTTACTGGCCACCGCCCCCACCCTTGCTGGCGCCACCCGAGCGCTTTGCACCGCTACGCTTGGTGTCGTCGCCGCCGCTAGCCAACTGGCCGGTGATGACCTGCGCGCCGGGCTGGAGATCGCCGGAGAGGACTTCGGTCATCGTGCCGTTGGTGTCGCCGGTGGTGATCTGCACCGCTTGCGGCGTGCCGTCGGCCCCCTTGACGTAGATCGTCTGCTGCGCACCGCGGCCGAGCGTTGCCGAGCGCTCCGCACCGCCGCCGGGGCGACGTGGGCGGAAAGTCAGCGAGCCGGCGATTCCGCCGCCGGCATCGGCCGCCGCCGCGGTCGGCTTGAAGCGCAGTGCGGCGTTGGGGACGAGCATGACGTTGCGCTTGTCCGAAGTCACGATGTCCGCGGTCGCGGTCATGCCGGGGCGCAGCGTCAGCGATGGATTGCCCACCGTCAGGTCGGCGGCATAGGACACGACCTGTCCGGTGGTCGACGTCGTCGTAGTCGAGGTCGACGAGGTCGCGGAGCTGACCGTCAGGTTCGAGCCGAGATCGACCCGGCTGATCGTCGCGGGGAAGGTCTGGCCGGGGAACGCATCCACGGTGAAGCTGGCCTTCTGGCCAATCTTGACCTCGCCGACGTCCGCCTCGTCGATCGCGACCTCGAGCTTCATCTTGGTGAGGTCTTCGGCGATCACGAACAGGGTCGGCGTGTTGAACGACGACGCGACGGTCTGGCCCGGATCGATCTGGCGCGCGAGCACGACGCCGGTAACCGGTGAGCGGATGATCGCGCGCGCGCGCTGCGTCTGGTTCTGCGCAAGCGCGGCGCGGCTGGCGACGACGTTAGCTTCGGCGACCTTCTGCGCGGCGACTGCACGCTGGTAATTAGCGCGGCCGGTCTGGAGTTCGGTCTTCGACGGCACGCGACCGCCCGAGAGGCGCGCAACCTCCTCGAGGCGGTTCAGCTGCGCGCGCGCTTCGGCGACAGTGGCCTGCGCCTGGTTGACCTGCGCCTGATTGGCCGCAAGCTGCGCGCTGGTCTGGCGGATCTGGTCGTCGAGCTGTTCGGGATCGATCAGCGCGAGCGGCTGGCCGGCGACGACGCGGTCGTTGACGTCGACGACGACCTTGGTGACGAGGCCCGACAGCTGCGAGCCGACCGTGACCTGCGTCGTCGGCGCCAGCTTGCCGGTCGCGGAGACGGTGACGGTCAGGTTGCCGCGCTGGGCGGCTTGCGTCGAATATTGCGTCTGCTCCTTCGCGCCGAAACAGCGCGCGAGGAGGAGGCACAGCAGCACCACGCCGACCGCGATCGCGACCCACTTCACATAGCGCTTCCAGGGGGCCTGCGGCTTCACGCCGAGGAAGTCGTCGATCGATGCGTCGGCCATCAGCGTGCCTCTGGATTGGTTGGCGCGCGGGCCGCTCGGGACGACGTGGGCGCTTCTGGAATGACGGTGGCGTCCCAGCCGCCGCCGAGTGCGGCATAGAGCGCGATCAACGCGGTCGCTGCGTCGGCGCGCGCTTGCGTGGCGCCGTTGCGCGCGGAGAGGAGCGCGGTTTCCTGCTGGTTGAGCGTGGTGAAATCAGTGAGGCCGGTGCGGTACTGGCTCCGGCTCAGGATCGCGGAATTGTTCGAGGCATCGAGCGCGATCGCGAATTGGCGTTCGCGTTCCTGCGCCGATTGCAGCGCGACGACGGCGTTCTCGACATCCTCCAGCGCGGTCAGCACGGTCGACTTGTACGCGGCGAGCGCGCCGTCCGCGGCAGCCTCGCTTGTGCGGACCTGTGAGCGGAGGCGACCGCCGTTGAAGATCGCCTGCGTCAGCCCTGCGAACAGCCCGCCGGTGATCGCATCGCCGATGCTGCCGATCGAGGTCGCATTGGTGTTGAGGTTGCCGGTGATCGCGAGCGCGGGATAGAGTTGCGCCTTCGCCACGCCGATCCGCGCGGTGGCGGCGGCGAGCGCACGCTCGGCCGAACGGACGTCGGGGCGCTGGCGCAGCGTGTCGCCGGGGATGCCGACGCCGACTGCGGCGGGGCCGGTCGGGATCGCCTTGGCCGGTGCCATCAGCGGGCGAAGCGCGCCGGGGGCCTGGCCGGTCAGCACGCCGATCCGCGCGACGGCGGCGGCATATTGCTGGTCGAGGTTCGGGATCGTCGCGGCGGTCTGCGCCCGCTGGGCACGGGCCTGTTCGCTGTCGAGGCTTGAGACGAGGCCGGCCTGCACGCGGAAGCCGGCGATTTCGAGATTGTCGTCCTGGATGCCGAGCGACGCGCGGGCGTTGGCGAGTTGCTGCTGGTACAGGCGGGCGAGAACGTAGTTGCGCGCGACCTCGCTCTCGACCGAGATCAGCACGGTGGCGTAGTCGTAGCCCGACGCGGCATAGTCCGCGCGGCTCGCCTCGATCGTGCGGCGGATCTCGCCAAACACGCCGACCTGGTAGCTGGCACTGGCGCCGAGCGTGAAGCTGTTGGTGCCGCCACCGCCGGTGTCGACGACGGTCCCGTCGGGGAGCGTGAACGACCGCCCGCCGCCGCGGACGTTCTCGTTGCGCTGATAGCCGGCCGAGCCGCTCAGCGTCGGCAGCAACGACGACCGGTTCTGGATCAGGCTTTCACGCGCCTGGCGGAGCCGCGCGACGGACTGGGCGATGTCGAGATTGGCGGCGGCGGCCTGTTCGACGAGCTGGCCGAGGACCGGGTCGTCGAACTTCTGCCACCAGCGGGTGAGGTCCTCGGGCGTGGTCGCCGGCGTGACCGAATAGGCGTCGGGTACGCCCAGGTCGGCGGCGGCCTTGGGATGGTAGTCCGGGCCGACCGTGCAGCCGGCCAGCAGGATGCCCACCGAAAGGACGGGTGCGAGAAGGAGGACGCGAACGCGGGACATGGGCGGCAGGCATGGCCAACGCGGTTTGCCTAGTCCAGCGGTTTTGTGTCGCGAGGTGTCGCAGGTGGGGTGGATGCTGGGCTTGCTGGGTTGTCAGGCGGCTACGGCGGCCCGCAAGATTGTTTCCCCGCGAAGGCGGGGATCCAGACTGGGCTCCCGCCTTCGCGGGAGAACAAGAAGGTGCCGTCGCTGGGTCATGATCTGGGCTGACTCGCCGATGCGTTCTCCTTAGGGGCGCCTTACCGGCGCCTTACCGGATATGCACCTCCCCGGCGGAGGCCGGGGCCCAGTTGGAACGTCTGAGACAACGGAGCACAACGCGCATCATTACCGTCCCCCAACTGGGCCCCGGCCTTCGCCGGGGAGGGGTTGATAGGCGATGAAGTACGCACCTCCACCCCCCGGGTGCTCCCCCGCGAAGGCGGGGGTCCAGGGTTACAGACGGAGCGCTGCTCGGCCCTGGGCTCCCGCTTTCGCGGGAGAACAAGTTCTCGGACAAACTAGAAGCCAATCGGACCGCATGCGTTACAATTTCCGCAGTGCAGCGGAACGTAGCGGCGCCTTTGCGGGTTGGACGATCATGCTAGCCGAACGCCAGCCCGCGACTGATGTCCTCGCGCCGCCGCCTGTCGTGCTCGATTCGCCACCTATGGCCCTCGACAATGTCAGTCTGTTCTTCGATTTCGACGGGACGCTCGTCGATCTCGCCGCGACACCCGATGCCGTGGTCGTCGACCAGAGCTTGCTCGACAAGCTCGATAGCCTCGCCGAACGCTTCCCCGGACGCGTGGCGATCATCAGTGGGCGCTCGATCAAGCAGCTCGACGCGATGCTCGGACGCCACGCGCACCTGTTCGCGGTTGCCGGTAGCCACGGTGCCGAACGACGCACGCCCGAAGACGGTCACATCGCTGCCGAACGTCCCGCCTCGCTGGAAGCCGCAGCCGAGGCCTTCATCGCGTTCGCCGAGGCGAACGGGCTGGTCTACGAAGCCAAGTCGCTCGGCGCAGGACTTCATTACCGGATGGCGCCCGAATTCGAACCCGAAGCCGTGCTCCTCGCCGAAAGCCTTGCCGCCACCCACGGCCTTACCCTCCAGCGCGGCAAGATGATGGTCGAACTGCGCACCGCCGGCGACAAGGGCGCGGCGCTGCGCGAACTGATCGCTGCGCCGACGATGGCGGGCAGCAACCCGCTCTTCTTCGGCGACGACGTCACCGACGAGGATGGGTTCGAGGCCGCGCGCGCGCTCGGCGGTGCGGGCGTGCTGATCGGCGATCCGCGCCCTACCGCCGCCACCTACCGCCTGAACGACGTCGCCGCGCTTCGCGACTGGATTGCCGCCATATTGGAAACACGATGACCGCTCCGACCAAAATTGCAGACATGAACCTGTGGCCGATCGGCAATTGCCAGGTCTCCGCGCTGATCGACAAGACCGGTACGTTCGTCTGGGGCTGCGTGCCGCGCGTCGATGGCGACCCGGCGTTCTGCGCGCTGCTCGGCGGGGAGGCGCCCAAGACCGGGTTCTGGGCGATCGAGCTCGAAGGCAGTGCGAAGACCACGCAGAGCTATATCCGCAACACCCCGATCCTGGTGACGCGGCATGAGGACGAGGCCGGCAACGCGGTCGAGGTCACCGATTTCTGCCCGCGCTTCGTGCGCGAGGGGCGGACCTATCGCCCGACCAGCTTCGTCCGGATCGTCAAGCCGGTCGCGGGAAGCCCCCGCATCCGCATCCGCCTGCGCGTCGCGACCAACTGGGGCAACCCGACCGAGCATACGCAAGGGTCGAACCACATCCGCTTCCAGATGGACGACCAGACGCTGCGGCTGACCACCGATGCACCGGTCGGCCATATCGTCGCCGAGCATTTCTTCCGGCTCGAACGGCCGATGCACCTGTTCCTCGGGCCAGACGAGAGCTTCGCCGGCGTGCTGCACGAGGCGGCCGAGGCGATGCTGTCGCGGACCAAGGACGAGTGGCGCCACTGGGTCCGCGGGCTCGCGACGCCGGTGCAGTGGCAGGAGGTCGTGATCCGCGCCGCGATCACGCTGAAGCTGTGCCAGCACGAGGAGACCGGCGCGATCGTCGCCGCGCTCACCACCTCGATCCCCGAGCATGAGGGATCGGAGCGCAACTGGGACTATCGCTACTGCTGGATCCGCGACGCCTATTACACCGTGCAGGCGCTCAACCGCTTGGGCGCGCTCGACGTGCTCGAAGGCTATCTCGAATATCTCCGCAACATCGTCGATGCGTCGAAGGGCGGCCATGTCCAGCCGCTCTACGGCGTCGGCGGTGAGGCGACGCTGGTCGAGCGGATCGAGACCACCCTGCCCGGCTATCGCGGCATGGGTCCGGTCCGTGTCGGCAACCAAGCGTATGAGCAGATCCAGCATGACGCCTACGGCCAGATCATCCTGTCCGACGTTCAGGCGTTCTTCGACCAGCGGCTGTTCCGGATGTCGAGCGCGGAGGACTTCAAGAGCCTCGAACTGGTCGGCGACCGGGCGTGGGAAACCTATGACAAGCCAGATGCGGGACTGTGGGAGCTGCGCACCAAAGCGCATGTCCACACCTATTCCGCGGCGATGTGCTGGGCGGCGTGCGACCGGCTGGCCAATGCAGCGGAGGTGCTCGGGCTCGAGGATCGTCGTGCGTTCTGGCAGGAACGGGCGAACACCATTCGCACGACGATCGAGCAATCGGCATGGCGCGAGGATACGCAGCGTATCTCCGCCACGTTCGGCGGCGACGACCTCGATGCGAGCCTGATCCAGCTGCTCGACCTGCGGTTCTTCGCGCCGGACGATCCGCGGTTCCAGTCGACGCTGAAGGCGGTCGAGGAAGGTCTCCGTCGCGGCAGCCACATGCTGCGCTATGCGACCGAGGATGATTTCGGCCTGCCGCATACCGCGTTCAACGTCTGCACCTTCTGGCTGATCGAGGCACTGCACGCGACCGGCCGTACCGCCGATGCCTGTGCGCTGTTCAGCGAGATGGTCGCGCGTCGTACGCCTGCCGGGCTGTTGTCGGAAGATATCGACCCGACCAGCGGCGAGCTTTGGGGCAATTACCCGCAGACCTATTCGCTGGTCGGGCTGATCAACTGCGCGGTCCTGCTCAGCAAGCCGTGGAGTGCCGTCCGATGAGCCGCCTCGTCGTCATCTCGAACCGCGTCCAGTCGGTCGATGCGCCGTCGGGCAACCAGGGCGGGCTCGCCGTCGCGCTGCTCGCGGCGCTGCGCGAAAAGGGCGGGGTATGGTTCGGCTGGTCCGGGGCGACCACCGAGACCTTCACCGGGCATATCAATTTCCAGCAGGGCAAGGGCGTCACGACCGCGACGATCGACCTGGAGGAGCAGGATTTCGACGAATATTATAACGGCTATGCGAACCGGACCCTGTGGCCGCTGTTCCATTACCGGATCGACCTGACCGAGTTCGAACGCGACTTCTCGAGCGGTTACGCGCGCGTCAACAAGCGGTTCGCGGAAACGGTGCTGCCGTTGATCGAGCCCGAGGATCTGGTGTGGGTCCACGACTATCACCACGTCCCGCTTGGCCAGGAACTGCGCAAGCTGGGGGTGGAGAACAAGATCGGGTTCTTCCTGCACATTCCGTGGCCGCCGATGGCGATGCTGCTGTCGCTGCCGAGCCACCGTGCGCTGGTCGAATCGATGTTCGCGTACGACGTGGTCGGCTTCCAGACGCAGGACTGGCTCGACAGCTTCCTGCATTACGTCACCAGCCAGCTCGACGGCGTGGTCGGCGAGGACGGCTGGGTGACGGTCGGCGACCGCACGATCAAGGCGATCACGACGCCGATCGGGATCGAGACCGCGGACTTCGAGAAGTCGGCGAACAGCGACGCTGCCCGACATGCCAAGGAGCGGATGTATATGTCCGCGACCGGGCGGAGCCTGATCGTCGGGGTCGACCGGCTCGATTATTCGAAGGGTCTCGCCGAGCGGTTTGCAGGCTATGAGCGGTTCCTCGGCTCGCATCCCGATCATCGTGGCCTGGTCTACATGCTGCAGATCGCGCCGCCGAGCCGCGAGAAGGTCGACACGTACCAGGAGATCCGCGCGAACCTCGATTCGATGTCGGGGCGGATCAACGGCGAGTATTCGGATATCGACTGGACGCCGATCCGCTACGTCAACCAGGGTTTTCCGCGGGACGTGCTGGCGGGGATCTACCGCGCGGCTCGCGTGGGGTTGGTGACGCCGCTCAGGGACGGGATGAACCTGGTCGCGAAGGAGTATGTCGCGGCGCAGGATCCCGAGGATCCGGGCGTACTGATCCTGTCGCAATTCGCAGGGGCCGCGGCGCAGTTGCCGGATGCGGTGCTGGTCAATCCTTACAGCCCGGAGGAGATGTCCGACGCGATCGCGCGGGCGCTCAAGATGCCGCTCGCCGAGCGGAAAGAGCGCTGGGAGAAGCTGATCGACAACGTCCGCAAGGAGGACGTGATGTGGTGGTGCGAGTTGTTCATCACTGCGCTTGAGGCCGTGCCGGAGCATGAGGTGGCCTGATCAATCCTCCCCCGCCAGGGGGAGGTGGCTGGCGCTTGCCAGACGGAGGGGGAGGACACGGAACAGACGTGGCCGCTTGCCTCCCCCTCCGTCGCCTTCGGCGCCACCTCCCCCTGGCGGGGGAGGATTCTGCTAGGTCCGCGTAGCCGAATCCGCCGCCATCAGCAGGCGGTTCCTCGGTATCGCCTCAGGCATCTCGTCGCGCATGTACCGCAACAATGCCTCGCGCACGTCGCAGCGCAGGTCGAACGCGATCGCCGCGTCCTTGGCGGTCATCAGGCCGCGCAGTTCGATGCAGTCCGTCTTCACGTCGGTGACCTGGAGGTTGAAGAACCGCTTGTCCCACCGCGGATTGGACGTGACGATCTCGCCCAGTTTCTCGCGCAACCGCGGCACGTCGGTCGCCGGGTCGACGTACCAGAACACCGAGCCCAGCAACTGGCTGGTCTCGCGCGTCCAATTCTGGAAGCTTTGTTCGAGGAATTTCGACACCGGCACGACGAGGCGGCGTTCGTCCCAGATCTTGATGACCACGAACGTCAGGTTGATCTGCTCGACCCGCCCCCATTCGCCATCGACGATCAGCACGTCGTCGAGCCGGATCGGCTCGGTGAACGCCATCTGCACGCCGGCGATCAGGTTCTTCAACGCAGGCTGGGCGGCGGCACCGACGACGAGGCCGGCGATCCCCGCGGATGCCATCAGCGTGACGCCGATCGAGCGGATGCCGGGGACGCTCAGCAGCATCAGGCAGACGCTGACGAAGATGATGAAGAAGGTCCCGATCCGCCCGAGGATCGCCGCGCGCGTGCGCTTGCGGCGGGCGCGCAGATTGTCCTCGACGGTGATGTCGGAGCGGATCTCGATCACGTCCTGGAACGCGCGCAGTGCGGCCGCCGCGAGCCAGCCGAGCAGCGCGGGAACGAGGAAGCCGAGGATCTGCTTCCAGAAATCCTCGATGTCGTTGTCCATCGGCAAGATCCGCGCGACGAACGCGACCGCGACGATGACGAACACCGCGCGTAACGGGCGACGAACGCGCGCGAGGACGAGGCCGTCGGTCTTGGCGGTGGTGCGGCGCTGGGCGTGGCCGGCGATCCGCATCGTCAGCCAATGCGCGATCAGCGCGACGAGGATGGCTGCCGAGACGACGGCGACACTCTCCAGCCAGACCCATTCGGGGGGGATGTGGAGCGATCTGAACATGCGCATTCTAGCGCAACGGTGGAGCTAAGGGGATGTTCCGCTGCAGTGCAGCATCGTTGGACGTTGAACCTGGGAGTGAACCTCGGAAGGTCACCACCCCGGCGAATGCCGGGGCCCAATTGGGAAGGTCGCAGTAATGGCGGACTGCGCATCGTTACAGCCGTCCCCCAATTGGGCCCCGGCCTTCGCCGGGGTGGTCTCGGCCCAGGCAGTTTGCCTCGCCGTCACAAACGTTCCTGGATGACGTCTCCCCCCGATCATGCCAGAACCACCCGACCATGATCGCCCAGAGAATCCGACAGTTCTTCAGCGAAGAAACCTGGCAGTTCGCCGAACACGAACGCCCCGCGCTCCCCGGCTCGCCCGGCTCCCCGGAACACCCCCGCCACCGCCAGATCGCCTATGCGCTGATCGGCATCCTGCTCGGCCTAACGGTTGGCTTCGGCAACGCACTCATCAGCGCCAACACCTATACGCTACAGGGCGCACTCGGGCTCGACCCTGCCGAGATCGCGTGGCTGCCGACGGTCTATGTGATGACCAACGTCAGCATAAACCTGCTGATGATCAAGTTCCGCGCACAGTTCGGGCTGCGGCCGTTCGCGATGATTTTCCTGATCCTCTACGTGCTGATCACGCTCGCGCATCTGTTCGTTCACGGCTTCGCGACCGCGATCGCGGTGCGCGCGATCAGCGGCATGGCGGGCGCCGCGCTCAGCAGCCTGTGTCTCTATTACGTGATGCAGTCGCTTCCGGCGAAATGGCGGCTCAAGGGCGTCGTGCTCGGCATCGGCATCCCGCAATGCGCGACGCCGCTCGCACGGCTGTTCTCGCCGGACCTGCTGGCGATGTCGCAGTGGCGGACCCTGTACCTGTTCGAACTCGGGCTCGCGCTGCTGTCGCTCGCCGCGGTCGCAGCCCTCCGCCTGCCGCCGACGACGCGGAGCAAGGCGTTCGAGCCGCTCGATTTCCTGACCTTCGTGCTGTTTGCGGGTTCGACCGCGCTGTTCGCCGCCGTCCTCGGGCTGGGGCGGATCGTGTGGTGGACCAACGCGCCGTGGATCGGCTGGGCGCTCATAGTGGCGATACCGATGTTCGGCGCGGCGATCCTGGTCGAGCATCACCGGGCGAACCCATTGCTCAACACCCGCTGGCTGGGCAGCGCCGACATAGTCCGGTTCACGATCGTCATCGTGATGGCGCGGATCGTGCTGTCGGAGCAGACCTATGCGTCGGTCGGGCTGCTGACGGTGCTGGGCCAGAACAACGACCAGCTCGTGCCGTTTTTCCTGATCATCTTCGTCGCGTCGGTCGCGGGCGTGATCGCGAGCGCGGTGACCTTGGATGTCGAGCGCCTCGGCCACCCGATCATGCTGGCGATCGGCCTGGTCGCGGTGGCGGCCTGGTTCGATTCCTACGCGACCAGCCTCACGCGCGCGCCACAGATGTACGTGACGCAGGCGATCATCGGCTTCTCCGCGACGTTCTTCCTCGGGCCGGCACTGTTGTTCGGCATGACCCGTGCGCTGAAGGAAGGCGCCGGGCACATCATCAGCTTCATCGCGCTGTTCGGGATCATCAACTCGCTCGGCGGGCTCGGCGGCACCGCCTTGCTCGGCAGCTATCAGGTGATCCGCGAGAAGGCGAACAGCGCAGGCCTGGTGCAGCAGATCTCGCCGACCGACCCGATCGTGACGCAGCGCATCGCCGCCGGTGGCGCGGCGGTCAGCCGGGTGATCGCCGACCCGGCCCTGCGCAATGCCGAGGGTGCTGCAATCCTGTCGCAAACCGCGACGCGCGAGGCGAACGTGCTTGCGTATGCCGACGTCTTCCGGTTGATCGCGGTCCTTGCCGGCGGGACGTTCGGGTATCTCCTGTTCCTGCTGGTTAGGAGGGCGCGACGCGAGAGACGGGCGCGGCTTGAGGGGCCGGTTGAGGGGATGACATGAGCGACGCGCGGAGCCCAGTGGCCGAGGGGCCGGCTACGGAAGAGAAACTGGCCGAGGTGGCGGCGCCCGCTGCGCCGGTGACTCCGGTCGGATCGGGCTGGCGTCCACAGCCGCCGAGCCGGACGGTCATAATCATCATCGTCCTGCTGGTGATCGCCGGCGTCTGCGCGGTGCTGGCGGCGTGGCGCCTGCCGCCGTTCGCGACCGCATACCAGTCGACCGACAACGCCTATGTGCGCGGCCGGACGACGGTGATCAGCCCGCAGGTCAGCGGCTATGTGACGCAGGTCCTGGTGCGCGATTTCGCCGACGTGAAGCAGGGCGATCCGCTGGTGAAGATCGACGACCGCATCTACCGCCAGCGCGTCGACCAGGCGCAGGCACAGGTCGATGCACAGGCAGCCACGCTTGCGAACAGCCGCCAGACCGCACGCAGCCGCGCCGCCAGCCTGGCCGCGCAGGACGCTGCGGTCGCCAACGCCGCCGCGCAGTTGATGCGCGCGCAGGCCGACATGGCGCGCGTCAACGACCTCGTGACCGACGGATCGGTATCGTTGCGGGAGCGCGACCAGACGCTCGCGGCGCTTCGCCAAGCCCAGGCTCAGGTTCAGCAGGCGAAGGCTGCGCGGGAAATCGCCAACCAGGACATCCGCACCGTCGAAGTCGGCCGCGGCGGCCAGCAGGCTGGCGTCTCGGGCGCGGTAGCGGCGCGGCAACTGGCGCAGATCGACCTCGCCAACACCGTGATCCGCGCGCCCGAAACCGGGCGACTGAGCGAGGTGGGCGTGCGCCTCGGGCAATATGTCACGGCCGGGTCGCAGCTGATGTTCCTGGTCCCGCCCGAGACATGGGTGATCGCGAACTTCAAGGAAGCGCAGACCGCGCGGATAATGGTCGGGCGGCGTGCATCGTTCACGGTGGACGGCTTGGCGAACGAGCGGCTGACCGGGCGGGTCGAGCGGATCTCGCCGGCGGCGGGGTCGGAGTTCGCGGTGCTGAAGGCGGACAACGCCACGGGGAATTTCACGAAGGTGCCGCAGCGGATCGCGGTGCGCATTCGCGTGGATCCGGGCCAGCGCTTGAGCGCGCGGTTGCGGCCGGGGATGTCGGTGCAGGCACGGGTGGATACGGCCGGCGGGCCGGGGGTCCGGTGATGCGGTCGAAATCGCGCGCTACTCCCGTGTCTTGTCCTCCCGCGAAGGCGGGAGCCCAGACTGGATCCCCGCCTTCGCGGGGAAACACGTCTTGGTCGGGACACGTACCGCACAACGTGAGCAGCGATCTACTCCGTAACCCGGCAGGCACCGCCCCGGCGGAGGCCGGGGCCCAATTGGGGAACGGTGATAACGATGCGCAGTCCATCCTCACCGCGACCTTTCCAGTTGGGTCCCGGCCTTCGCCGGGGGGGAAGCGTTTTGCGGAATGGTCCTCGCTCGGGGGGCGCCGTCCGTTGAAAGCGCGTTCAGCGAGAACGGCCGTTACCTTAACCCTGGCCCTCCTCGCCACCGCCTGTATCGGCCCCCGCCCCGAGGCGCCCGCCGCCACAGCCGTCGCTCCACCCCCGGCATGGCGCACTGCACTCGGCCCCGGCGCGTCGATCCGCGCCGACTGGTGGAGCGCGTTCGGCGATCCGGTGCTCACCGACCTCGTCGCCCGAGCGCTCGCCAACAGCCCCGATCTCGGATCTGCCGCCGCGCGCATCGACGAAGCGCGCGCCGCAGCCCGCCTCGCCCGCGCGCAGCAGACGCCGCTCGTCAGCGGCTCGGCGCCGAGTACCACCGGTCAGACGGTCAGCGCATTCGGTACCGCGTCCGACGCACTCGGCGCGCAACCGGCGGTGGCGATCAGCTACGACCTCGACCTGTTCGGCCGCCTCCGTCTCGCCAGCCGCGCCGCGCAAGCGCAATTGCTCGCCAGCGAAGCCGCGCGCGACACCGTCCGCCTCGGCATCGCGAGCAGTGTCGCGACCGGCTATATCACGCTCAGGGCGCTCGACCTTCGTCTAGCCGTCGCGCGCCAGACGCTCGCGGCCCGCGCGGAAGGGCTGCGAATCGCCCGCCGACGCGCCGAGACGGGCTACACCTCGAACCTCGAACTGCGCCAAGCCGAAGCGGAGTATCACGCCACCGAACAGCTCGTCCCCGCCGCCGAACTCGCGATCAGCCGGCAGGAGAACGCGCTCAGCCTGTTGCTCGGCGACACGCCCGGCCCGATCGCGCGCGGCCGAACGCTCGATCAAATCGCCGCACCCGCGATTCCGGACGGTCTCCCCGCCGACCTGCTCCGCCGCCGCCCTGACCTGTACCAGACGGAGCAGACGCTGGTCGCCACCGATCGATCGCTCGACAGCGCGCGTGCGGCAATGTTGCCGAACCTCGCGCTCACCGGCTCGGCAGGTGTGGTGTTGTCCAGCGCGCTCGCCAACCCGATCGGCGTGTTCTCGATCGGCGCCAGCGTCCTCAGTCCGATCTTCGACGGCGGGCGGCTCGGCGCGCAGGCCGACGCCGCCACAGCGCGCCGCGACCAGGCCGCCTTCGCCTATCGCCGCGCCGCGTTACAGGCGTTCCGCGAGGTCGACGACAGCCTGGCAGGCGTCCAGCGTTCGGGCCAGCAGGCGGTGGCGCTCGCCGGGCAACGCGACGCTCTGGCTGGGGCGTTGCGCAACGCCTCGAACCGCTACCGTGCGGGCTATTCGGCGTATATCGATCAGCTCGATGCGCAACGCGGCCTGCTCACGGCCGAACTGTCGCTGGTACAGGCGCGCGCGGACCGGCTGACGGCGTATGTGACGCTGTACCAGGCAATGGGCGGCGGCTGGTCGCGCGAGGATGCGGCGGCGGTGCGGCAATAGTGTTCCCCTGCGAAGGCGGGGGGCCAGGATCAAGCAGCGCAGCGTTCGTGGTCCTGGGCGCCCGCTTCCGCGGGAGAACACGCAGCAGGTCGGAAGCCGCCTGACCGCATGCATTTTCCTGCCACACTTCGCCGGTACAGCCGCACCCCATGAAGGCCATCATCCTTGCCGCGGGCCACGGATCGCGGCTCCTGCCGTTGACGCTGACCACGCCGAAATGCCTGGTCGAGGTGGGCGGTCGCGCGATCCTCGACCATCAGCTCGACGCGGTCGCCGCCGCGGGCTTCGACGGGGCAGTGATCGTCGGCGGCTACCGGATCGACCAGATCGCCGCGCATCTGAGCACGCGCGATGCCGCACTTCCGACCGAACTCGTCTTCAACCCGTTCTGGTCGAGCGCCAACAGCATCGGCAGCGTCTGGGCGGCCATCGCGCACCTCACGAGTCCGTTCGCGCTGATGAACGGCGACACCGTGTTCGAGCCGGCGATCCTGCGCGCTGCGCTTGCCGGCGACGCGAACGGCGTGGCATTGCTGGTCGAGCCGCTGGTCGACGCCGGTCTCGACGACATGCTGGTCGAGGCGAAAGGCGACCGGGTGATTGCAGTCGGCAAGCATTTGGTCGGGCATGCCGCAACCGATCGCTCGCTTGGCCTGATCGTGTCGCATGGCGGCTCGGCCTATGCCGAGGCGTTGCGCGCGGTGATCGGCGAGGAGAACGGCATCCACGCCTATCACCACGCGGTCGTCGCCCGCGTCGCGCAGGGGCCGGGCGTGCGGGCAGTCAGAATCGCACCCGGCGCGCACTGGCAGGAGATCGACCGCCCGGAGGACATCGCGCTCTGGGAACGCGACGACCGGCCATGAAACGCAAGGTCGCGTTCCTGTTCCTCGGCGAGACGCTGCTGATCCCGCATCTCTATCCGATCGTCGAGGCGCTCGCCGCCAAGTTCGAAATACCGATCGAGCTCTGGGTGAGCACATCGGTTCATGAGACGCTGCTGACGCGCTGGAGCGCCTCTTTTCCGACCGTCCGCATTCGTCGGGCCGCTGGCTTCCGTCACGTCGCCGACGATGGCAGTGGGCGGAATCCGGTGCTGCCGGCCAAGATCCCGATGCTGCTGCGGTTGCTCCCCTATCTGCGTGGCGCGGGCATCGTCGTCTGTGCCGAGCAGACGAGCCTGTGGTTGCCGCGACTATTCCCTATGCGGGCGAAGTTCGTGAAGACCTCGCACGGCGTCGGTTCGATGAGCGCACGCGACGACCCGCGCAGGCGGGCGGCGGCGTTGACCTTGGTGCCGAGCGAGCTGGAACGACAGACGTATCTCGATCGCGGATTTGCACCCGATCGGTTCGTCGCGACCGGGTATGTGAAGGCCGATTTCAGGCACCGTACGCACGCATCGCCGCCGTTCGCAGACACGCGGCCGGTCGTTCTCTACACACCGCATTGGCAGCAGCATCGCTCGTCCTGGTGGCGCTGGGGGGCGGAAGTGGTGCGGCGGATCGTCGCGGACGGACGCTACAATTTGATCTTTGCGCCGCACCAGCGACTGATCGAGCGTGCGCCGGAGGTGGCGGACCTGATGCGCGAGATCGGCGACCTGCCCCATGTCCACTGCGACATCGACGGGTTCGCGATGGTCGACGGGAGTTATACCGGCGTCGCGGACGTGTATCTCGGCGATACGTCGAGCCAGGTGATCGAATTCCTGATGCGGCCGCGTCCTTGCGTGTTTCTGAACGCCGGGGGTGTCGCGTGGGAGGGTGATCCGAACTACGCAATGTGGGCGTGTGGGGAGGTGGTCGGCGATGTCGCGGACGTGGTCGCCGCAGTCGATCGCGCGGCGTTGCTTCACCAGGAGTATGCGGTCGTGCAAGCGGAGTTTGCCGAGCAATCGCTGGGAGCGGTCGAGGGCGGTGCGGCTTGGGCGGCTGGAGAGATCCTGCGATTGCTGGAAGCCACTTCAGTCACGTGAATGGCCGTTCCCCCGCGGAAGCGGGGGTCCAGGATACCAGCCGCAGCGCTGCTTGATCCTGGGCCCCCGCGTTCGCGAGGGAACAAGAAGCGATCGAGGACAGCGGCGGATCACCGCCCCCTCTCGCTTTCACGACCAGATCGGGTAACGGGTGCGGCATGGTAGATCCAACCTCCCCTACGCCAGCGCTCCGGACCGTCCGGGCGAACGACACGCTGTTATGGGGCATGACCAATGCCGAGCGGATACGCCGGATCGGCGTCGCGCAGGGGCTTCCCGGCGATACCGACAGCGCGACCGGCCCGGTGATCCTCGCCAATCTTTGCTACGCGTTCGACCCGATGTGGATCGCGTATCTGAAGACGCGCCCCGGCACCGTCGTGACGCGCACCGGCGTGCCCGTGCTCGCGCACGTCCGCGACGCCGACGAACGTGAACGGATGACCGCGGCGATGCTCGGCGAGGCGCCGCTGGTGACCGGCCTGACGGTGATCGCCGCCGAGGCCGAGGAGGGAATCTTCAACGAGGCACTCCGCAAGCGTGAGCGCCCGTTCGCCGAATTGCTCACCCCCGCCGCGGTGCCGGCGATCGAGCGCGCGAGTTATGTCGGTGCGTACAAGGGTGTCACCGACCTGCTGACCAAGTATCTCTGGCCGGAATGGGCGCTGGCGATCACGCGGGTCTGCGCGCGCGCCGGAATCACGCCGAACCAGGTGACCGCGCTCGGATCGGTGCTGTGCATCATCGCGACGGTAGCGTTCTGGTATGGCTGGTTCTGGACCGGGCTCGGCACCGGGCTGTTCTTCATGGTGCTCGACACCGTCGATGGGAAGCTCGCGCGGTGTACGATCACCTCGTCGAAGCTCGGCAATGCGTGGGATCACGGCGTCGACCTGGTCCACCCGCCCTTCTGGTGGTGGGCCTGGGCGGCGGGGTGCGCGCCCTATGGCCGACCGCTTGAGGACGGCGTGTTCTGGGCGGTGATCGGGACGATGCTGTTCGGCTATGTCGCGCAACGCCTGATCGAGGGCGCGTTCATCGTCCGCTTCGGGATGCATATCCATGTGTGGGAGCGGTTCGACAGCTGGTTCCGGCTGATCACCGCGCGGCGGAACCCGAACATGGTGATCCTGTTCGCGGGGCTGCTGGTGACGCGGCCGGACTGGGGGATCATCGGCGTCGCGGCATGGACTGCGATCTCGCTGGTCGTGCATCTCGTGCGGCTGGTGCAGGCGATGATGCGCAAGGCCAAGGGTGAGACGTTGGTGAGCTGGCTGGCGTAGGTTAGCCCCTCGTTCTCGTGCGAACGCAGGAGCCCAGGGTTACGAATGCCGCCGCCTGTGACCCTGGACTCCTGCGTTCGCAGGAGAACGATCAGAAGGCTGCGTTGACCAGCGCTTTGGGACGCCCCACCCACCACAAGCAATAGATCGCCAGCGCATACAGGAACCGGCTGTAATCCCGCTTCCCGGCGCGGTGATCCGCGAACACCTTGTCGACCGCGCCGGCACGCCAGATGCCCTGCTCGCGCACGCCGCTATCACGCCACAACTGCTCGGCATACGCGCCGAAATCGCCCGCGAACCAGGCGGCGAGCGGCATCTGGAAGCCCTGTTTCCGCCGGTCGAGGATCCCCTCCGGCAGCCACGGCGCGATTGCCTGGCGGATGACGTATTTGCCCGTCCGTCCCTTCAGCTTCATGTCGGCGGGCATCGACAGCGCGAGGTCTACCATCCCCTGCCCCAGCATCGGCACGCGCACCTCGAGCGAATGCGCCATGCTCGCCCGGTCCACCTTGGTCAGCATCGCGCCAGGGAGGTTCAGCGCCAGATCGGCGAGGCCGAACTGCTCCAGCGTGTCGGACGAGATCGCGTCGGCATCGGGGAAATATTCCGCACACAGCGCGGCGATCCCGCCTTCTTCCTCAGCGATGAACTCCGCCGAGAAGATCTCGCGACGGAAGGCCTCGTTCGTAATCTGCGTCTTGGCGAAGAACCGCGCGACGCCGTTCGGGAGCGCAGCGCTGCCGGTCGTCTTGCGCCAGCGCTGCAACACCGCGTTCGCATGGCGCGACGGCAGCGTCGGTACCGCATCGAGCGCCCGCGCAAGCCGACGCAGCGGCGCGGGCAGCGACCCGATCCGCCGCTCGGTCGCGTGCCGTTTATACCCGAAGAACAGTTCGTCGCCGCCATCGCCCGACAGCGCGACCTTCACCTCCTGTGCGGCGATCTGGCTGACGTACCAGGTCGGCACCGCGGACGGATCTGCGAAGGGCTCGTCATAGCAATGCTGGACTTCCGGCAGCATCGCCTGCGCATCCGCGAGTTCGAGCGTGCGCGTGACGTGGTTGCAACCGAGGTGCCGCGCGATCGCCTCGGCATGCGGCGATTCGTCGAAGCGCGGGTCGGGGAAGCCGATCGTGAACGTCCGCACCGGCCGGTCCGACACCTGTGCCATCGCTGCGACCACCGCCGATGAATCCACGCCCCCCGACAGGAACGCGCCGACATCGACATCCGCTACCATCTGGCCGCGGATCGTATCCAGCCACTCGTCGCGAAACCGCTCGATCCACTGGGCTTCCGACAAGGGCTCGGCGGGGTGATAGGCAGGCGTCCAATACGCGCGCATCGTCGGCGAGCCGCTCCCCTCGACGATCATGACATGCCCCGGTGGCAAGGTCCGGACCTGCGCGTAGATCGAGCGCGGCGTGCGGACATGGCCGAAACTGAAATAATCGTGGAGCGAGCGCCGATCGACGTCGAACGCGAAGCCCGGCAACATCGTCAGCGTCTTCAGCTCGGAGCCGAACGCGAAGCCGGCGGGCTGGTCGGTATAATAAAGCGGCTTGATCCCGATCGGATCGCGCGCCAGCGTCAGGCGCCGGGCGTGCGTATCCCACACCGCGACCGCAAACATCCCGTCGAGCTTCGCCCAGACGTCGTCGCCCCAGCGCTCGTACCCGGCCAGGATGACCTCTGTATCGCCGGCGCTCTCGAACACGCGGCCAAGCCCCTGCAACTCGCGCCGCAATTCACGAAAATTGTAGATTTCGCCGTTGAACACCAGCGCATAGCGGTGGTCGGGCGAATGGAACGGCTGGTGTCCGCCGGCGATGTCGATGATGCTCAGCCGGCGCATCCCGAATCCGAAGTCGCCGTCGGTCAACACACCCTGATCGTCCGGTCCGCGGTGCAGGATCGTATCGCATTGCGCAGCGACGAGCCGGTCGGACACCGTGCCGCTTCCGCGGGCGTAGAGGCCGGCAATTCCGCAGATAGAGAATGATCCTCGATACCGGGGCGGTATGCTCGCCCGATCGTCGGCGATCTATAAGCCGGCTGCCGCTTTGTCACCTCCGGGATCTCTCCAGCGACCTGTCGCGGCGCACTTGCCGCATCGATCATCGCGTTATAGGGGCGGGCAACTATGGTTCAGGATCCCGCTCCTTCCCCGGCCCCTGCCGGCTCGACCGGGATATTCCGGGCAGCAGCACGCAACCTTGGCTGGCTGCTCGCGAGCCGCAGCGTGCTGGCGATCCTCTCGCTCTTCTATCTCGGCTTCGCGACACGCACGCTCGGCGTGGTCGATTTCGGCCGCTTCGCACTCATCAGCGGTGCGGCACAGGCACTCGCGACGTTCGTCGGCTTCCAGACATGGCAGATCATCGTCCAGTACGGCGTCGAGCCGATGCAGAATGGTGACACGCCCCGGCTCGCACGCCTGCTGCGGCTGTCGGCGCTGCTCGACCTGTGCAGTGCGCTGGTCGGTGCGGTCCTGAGCGTCGGGATACTCTATGCCTGGAGCGACGGTTTCGGCATCCCGCCCGACCTGATGCGCGACACGCTGATGTTCGCGGTCGTGCAGCTCGTCACCATCCGCTCGACCCCGCTCGGCATCCTGCGGTTGCGCGATAAATTCTCGTTGTCCGCGGTCGCCGACAGCATGACGCCGATCATGCGCTTCGTGGGCGCAGGCGCCGCGATGATCTTCGAGCCGACGATTCGCGGGTTCATGCTCGCCTGGGCCGCCGCGGAGATCGTGACGGCGGCGACCTACTGGATCATGGTCGCGAGAAGCGGCGACTTGCGCCTGCTGTCGGCGGGTCGAGGACGCTGGGCGCAGATACGCGACGAAAATCCGGGCATCGTCCGGTTTTCGCTGAGTACCAACGCCAGCGCGACGCTCGGGCTGTCGAGCAAGCAGATCCCGCTATTGCTGGTCGGTGCGTCGATCGGCCCGGCGGCGGCTGGCGCGTTCAGACTTGCCACGCAGCTCGCCCAGGCGCTGGCGAAGCTGTCGCAGATGATGTCGCGCGCCGCGTTCCCCGAGATCGTTCGCGCGGTGCGGGTCGCCGAGCCGACCCGGCTGCGTCGCATCCTGGTCAGGACGATGCTCGCCTCGACCGCGGCGGCGCTCGTCATCCTTGCGATCGTGGCACTGGTGGGCGAGCCGATCCTGAAGCTGGTCGGCGGCAAATCATTCGGTCACGCCTATCCGGTGCTGTTGTGGCTTGCCGCGGCGGGATGTTTCGATCTCGCGACCGTCAGCCTGGACACGGTGATGACCGCGCTGCACCGCGCCGGCACGGTGTTCGCGATCCGGGCGATCGGTGTGGTCCTGTTGTTCGTCGCGGCATTCGCGCTGATGCCAACGTACGGCTCGACGGGCATCGCCGCGGCGGTCGCAGCGGGATCCGTGGCGGTGGCGATCCTGCTGGGGTTTGCAGCGGCAAGGATGACGCGCGCGCATCGGTGACACCGCCCGGCTTCGGCCGAACGATCCGGGCGCGGATGATAAACGCCCCGTTCACGTCGCAAATGTCATCTGCGCGCCGCTCTATCGCCACTTTTCCGGGGTCTTAGTCGACCGATGACGTATCTGATCTCTATTGGCCTCGCTGCGGCTGCGCTCGTTGCGCCGCTGCAAGCCAGCGCGGCCGAGGCTTGCGAAGGCGCGCCGGGCAACGGCGCGGCGAAACTCGTGCTCGAAGCGACGACGATGCACAACGCGGTGGGCGAGGTCGCCTTCACCGTCTATCCGGACGACAAGTCGCGGTTCCTGTCGAAAGGCGGCAAGCTGGTCCGGGCACGCGTTTCGGCCGGAGCGCCGCGCGCCTGCTTCTGGCTGAAACCCGGCTATTACGCGGTCGCGCAATATCACGACGAGAACAGCGACCATAGCTTCAACCGGACGCTGTTCATGCCGAAGGAGGGCTTCGGTTTTTCCAACGACGCGCCGACGTCGGTTGGATTGCCGTCATTCGAGGCGGTCCGATTCGTCCTGCCGGCAGGCGGATCGACGGTGCGCATGAAGATGCGGTATCGTCGGTGAGACGAAACCGTCGCATAACCGACATAAATTTGTAGCGGTATCGTACCGTGACGGGTAGCTTGAACTGTGGCTGATACTGTTTCCGATTTTCGCGCCTTTGGCGGGAACCCCCTGCCGCCCCCGGCTGGATCGCCGCCGGCGTGGCTGCCCACCGCTGTCCCCGAATGGACCGCGTTCGAGCGCAACGGCATGAGTCCGCGCGACGCTGCGGCACAGATCCGTACCGGGATCATCTGCAACCCCAAGAGTCACCGGAACCGCAGCAGCGTCGAGGCGACCAAGCCCTTCCTGTCGGGAACCGTGCTCGCCGTGACGCCGCGCACGCAGGCCGAACTTGCCGAAGTGCTGGCCGATTTTGCCCGTCACGGCATCGAATTGCTGGTAATCGACGGCGGCGACGGCACGATCCGCGACGTGATGACGGCCGCCGCGCGCGTCTGGACCGGCCGCGCGCCGCGGGTTGCGATCGTGCCCTCGGGCAAGACCAACGCGCTCGCGCTGGATCTTGGCATCCCCGATACATGGACGCTCGATCAGGCGCTGACGGCGGCCCGCGACGGCAACGTGAAAACGCGTAGCCCCATCGAGATCGTCCGCAAGGATACCGGCACGCGCCTTCACGGCTTCCTGTTCGGCGCGGGCGCGTTCGTCCAGGCGACGGCTCTGGCGCAGCGGACGCATCGCGCGGGCGCCTTCAACGGCGTCGCGGTCGGGCTGGCGCTGTGCTGGGCGATCCTGCAGACCTTGTTCGGCGGCGCCAACAGCGCCTGGCGCAAGGGCAGCCGGATGGGCATCCGCTATCAGGGCGGCGCGGCGGATGGCGAGCACGCACCGCTTGCCAACGCCTGCACCGACCGGGCGCGGTATCTGATGCTGGCCTCGACTTTGAAGCGGATGCCGGTCGGCATCCGTCCGTTCGGCGTACCCCGCGCGGGCATGAAGACGCTCGTCGTCGACGCGCCGCCGCGCTGGTTGGCCGCCGCTACTCCATTGATCGTCGCCGGTTCGCGTGCCGCATGGCTCGACCGCGCGGGCTATCACCGGATCGATGCGCCGGCGCTCGATCTGTCGATGGAGTCGGGCTTCATCCTGGACGGTGAGATCTATCCGGGCGGCGAGCTGATCGTGCGCGAAGGCAAGCCGATCCGCTTCGTCGTCCCGTGACAAGGCTCAGGCCGTGACCAGGCTCAGGCCGTGACGGTCCTGGACGACGTCGTTCGGCGCCAGCTTCGGGTGCCGACGATCCCTGCCGTTCGCGACGTCGCGGCGCTGCTCGCCGAGCCGGCCGACGTGGTCGCCGTGCTGTTCTATGGGTCGAACCTGCGTACCGGGGCGACCGAGGGCGTGCTCGATTTCTACGTCCTGACGGCCGGCCCGCCCGAGCGTGGCATCTGGCCGACAGTCAGCTACCGCGAGTTCGATCTGCACGGCGAGCGGCTTCGCGCCAAGATCGCGACGATGCGGCTGACGACCTTCGCCAGGGCTGCGGCGGCGCGGACGCTCGACACCACGATCTGGACGCGCTTCGTCCAGCCGTCGGCGCTGGTCTGGGTGCGCGACGGCGCGAACACCGAGACGATCGTCGTCGCGATCGGCGACGCCGCCAAGTCGGCCGCGCGGTTCGCCGCCGCGCTCGGCCCTGAACGCGGGACCGCGGACGATTACTGGCGTGCGTTGTTCCGCCAGACCTATGCCGCCGAGCTGCGCGTCGAACGCAAGGGCCGCGAGGGCCAGATCCTCGGCTTCGACCCGAAGCGCTACGACGCGCTTCTGCCGCTCGCCTGGACAGCCGACGGCATCGCGTTCTCCGACATGGCAGGCGTGCTCGAACCCACGCTTTCCGCCCCCCGTCGGTCGGCGCTGTTGCGCGCATGGCGGCATCGGCGACGGGCGGGCAAGCCGATCAACGTCATCCGGTTGGTCCGGGCCGCCTTCACCTTCGAGGGCGCGGCGCGGTACGGCGCATGGAAGGTTGAGCGACATACCGGCATCCCCGTACCGCTGACTCCGTGGCGTGAAAAGCATCCGATCCTCGCCGCGCCCGGCGTGTTCTGGCGCGTGTGGCGTGCGCGCACGAACGAGCGTGCGAAACCCGCATGAGCGCAGGCTTCGGTGCTCTGATCCTTGCCGGCTCGCGGGGCGGTATCGATCCTGTCGCGGCCTATGGCGGCGCGTCGCACAAGGCACTGATCATGCTCGACGGCAGGACGTTGCTGGCGCGCGTCGCCCAGTCGCTGCGAGACGCGGGTGCGACCGACATTGCGGTTTCGGTCTCCGACGCTGCCGTCCGCACCCACGCGACCGAGCTTGGGCTGACCGTCCTGACCGCCGCCGCAGGCCCCAGCCTCAGCGTTCGCGAAGGGATCGAAGCGTTAGGCACGCCGCTGCTCGTCACCACCGCCGACCATGCGCTACTCCGGCCCGAATGGATCACCCGCTTCCTCGCCGACGTCCCCGCCCAAGCCGATGTCGCCGCGCTGCTCGCGCGCAAGGACGTGATCGAGGCTGCTGCGCCGGGTACGCATCGTACGTATCTGCGGTTTGCCGATGGCGCCTGGTCGGGCTGCAACCTGTTCCATTTCGCTAGCCCGCGCGCCGTCGCCGCGCTGGACCTGTGGGCGCAGGTCGAGGCGGATCGCAAGCGACCCTGGCGCATCGTCCGGAAACTCGGCATCGGTACGCTCGTCCGCTATATGTCGGGCCGCCTGACGCTGGTCGCGGCGGTCGCCCATCTCGGCCGCCTCGCCGGGCTGAACGCCGCGGCGGTCTCGACCCCCTTCGGGCTGGCAGCGGTCGACGTCGACAAGCCGGCAGATCTCGACCTTGTCCGGACACTGACCGCGCGACCCTGACGGCGACGATCCGTCAGCCTTCCCGCCGTTACCCCTGCCCGTTCCCCCCACCCGTCTCCCTGCGAAAGCTGGGATCTCCTCGTAAGGCGAGGTCGCGTGCCACGCAGGATACCCCGGCGTCTGCTGGGGTGACGGATGATTATCCGGGGGGCGGAGATTTAGCTGGCTGCCGGATAATGTCGTCGAAAGGCGGGGTCGAGGCAGAAGAAAATGCCCCGAATGATCGTTCGCCCCTGTCACCGAACTCCTGCTTGGTGCAAAGCGCGGCCATGCAAAATCTCGCACCGCAGCCCGCCCCGCACGCCGTCGCCACGACCTCGATCGGCATCTATGGTAGCGCCGGACGCATGGGTCGCGCGATCGTCGATGCGATCGAGGCCGCCGGCGCATCGCTCGCCGGCGGTGTCGATGCACGAGAAGACCCCAAGCCGCTTGCACGGGTCGCCGACGTCCTGGTCGATTTCTCCACCGCTTCGGCCGTCGAAGCGCATCTCGCCGCCGCGCGCGACGCTGGTACCGCTATCGTCATCGGCACGACCGGCCTGTCGCCGCAAAATCAGTCGATGATCGATGACGCTGCGCGCGATATTGCCATCCTGCAGACCGGCAACACGTCGCTCGGCGTGACGTTGCTCGGCATCCTCGTTCGCGAAGCCGCCGCGCGGCTCGGCCCCGATTGGGACGTCGAGATCGTCGAGATGCACCACAAGCACAAGGTCGACGCGCCGTCCGGCACCGCGCTCCTGCTCGGCGACGCGGCCGCCAAGGGGCGCGGATCGTCGCTCGCCGAACTTCGCGTCGACAGTCGCGCGGGTCTCGTGGGCGCGCGGACCGAGGGGACGATCGGCTTCGCATCGCTGCGCGGCGGATCGGTGATCGGCGACCACAGCGTGATCTTCGCGGGCGAGGGCGAACGGATCGAACTCAACCACCGCGGCGACGATCGGTCGATCTTCGCGCGCGGCGCGGTCCGTGCGGCGATCTGGCTCGCCGGCCAGCCCGCCGGCCGCTACCGGATGGGCGACGTGCTCGGGCTGTGACCGCATGAAGAAGGCCGACGTCATCGAGTTCTACGCGCGTCTGGCCGAGGCCGACCCGCACCCAGAGACCGAGCTCGAATTCGTCAATCCCTATACGCTCGTGGTCGCCGTCGCGCTGTCGGCGCAAGCCACCGACGTCGGCGTCAACAAGGCGACGCGCGCCCTGTTCCGCGAGGTCGACACGCCGGACAAGATGGTCGCGCTCGGGCTCGACGAGCTGAAGCGCCACATCAAGACGATCGGGCTGTTCAACACCAAGGCGAAGAACGTCATCGCGCTCTCGCAGATGCTGATCGACGAGTTCGGCGGCGAAGTGCCCGCCGATCGTGAGTCGCTCGAACGCCTGCCGGGTGTCGGTCGCAAGACCGCCAACGTCGTCATGAACGTCGCGTTCGGCGCGGAGACGTTCGCGGTCGACACGCACATCTTTCGCGTCGGCAACCGTACCGGCCTCGCGCGCGGCAAGACTCCGCTGGCGGTCGAATTGAAACTCGACAAGGCGACGCCGCAACCGTTCCGTCTCCACGCGCATCACTGGCTGATCCTGCACGGCCGCTATGTCTGCAAGGCGCGGACCCCCGAATGCTGGCGGTGCATCGTCCGCGATCTATGCGCGTTCAAGCCGAAGACGCCGCCGCCGAAAAGCAAATCGGGCGCGACTTCGGCACCCGTAGCGGACCCCGATCCGGCCAGTGAAGCGCCATGATCGCGAAAACGTCTGGCGTACGCCGTTTCGCTTTGCTAGGCGGACCGTCCGGCACCCGTAGCTCAGCTGGATAGAGCGCTGCCCTCCGAAGGCAGAGGCCACTGGTTCGAATCCAGTCGGGTGCACCAGAAAACCTAGGGTTTTCACCACCAGCCTCGCGCCATGCTCGCACTTTGATGCAGCGATTTACGCGCACAAAACCGGAACGCGCGTACACGGCTCGTACAAGGGTTTTGACGTTCGCGAATCGGGTGGCGCTATGAGCGGCAACCCGTACTTTATTACCGGCCCTGCGCTGATCTCGTTCTCGGGTGGGCGCACGTCGGGCAGAATGCTCAAGCACATCGTCGAGGCGCACGGCGGCAAGCTGCCAGATGACGTGTTCGTGTGTTTCGCCAACACCGGGAAGGAGCGCGAGGAAACCCTCCGCTTCGTTCACGAGTGCGGTACGCGCTGGGGCGTTCATATCCATTGGCTGGAGTTCGTTACCGATCTTCGCAAGGGTGGCGCGACCAGCCGGTACGAGGAAGTCGGTTACAACAGCGCTAGCCGTGAGGGTGAACCGCTCGACCGGCTGATCGCTCGCAAGCAAGCCCTGTTCTCGACCGTGACCGGGCGCTGGTGCACCCAGTATTGCAAGGTCGGTGTCCTTCACGACTTCATGGAAGCGCAAGGATACCCGCGCGGCACTTACACCGAAGTGATCGGGTTCCGCGCCGACGAATACGACCGGGTGCACGAGTTGCCCCGCAAGCCGAACAACGCCGACCGTAAATTGCGTTTCCCCCTCGCCGACGCCGGTGTCCGTAAGGCTGACGTGCTGCGCTGGTGGGAGTGCCAGCCGTTCAATCTCATGCTCGAACGCGGCACCGGCAATTGCGACAACTGCCCGTTTCTCAGCGACAAGGCCCGGATTGCTCGCGCTCGCCGCGACCCGGTCGGCCTCGACAATTATTGGGGCGCGCACGAGCGCAAGCGCAACTTCTCGTTCGGCTACATGAGCGTCGCGGACATTCTCGCGCACATCAAGAACAACCCTTTGCTGCCAATGAGCGACATCGAGGAAGACGCTGCCGATAGCGAGTGTGTCGGCTGGTGTGGAGGGGCGGCATGAAGCCCTACGGACCCGATAACAATCGCGGGCGCAGCGACGGCGGACACTGCGTCCATCACCGAACTGCCGACAATCCCAAGCAGCACGCGAAGGCCGTGGCAAAATCGCTTCGGCATGCCGCGCGTCAAGAAGCTCGCGCCCTCGTCAAAAAGGATCATTCAGCATGACACAGAATGTCACCCAGGATCGCTACAAGGGCTGGCTGTTGTCGTTCGACCACCCGCCGATCCCATGCCGGCAGTTCGATTGGTCGGCTACGCATCCCGATTACGATGGCGCGGACGACAGCAACGACGACCGGGGTCTCCAAGCCGCCACGCGGGACGAGTTGGTCGCAGCGATTGATGCATGGACCGACGACGCTGCCATTGATGCGTTCGCGGATAAGATGAGGACGAAGATGGCCGCAAGCCGAGCCAAGGGGCGAGAGGGCTGGAACGACCCCGAGCGGTGTTCGCCGGATACCCTTGCGCGGCTAATGTACGCGCACGCTGAGAAGGGCGACCCGGTCGACGTCGCGAACTTCTGCATGATGCTCGACCACTACGGGGCGTCTACTTCGGTCGGGGCTTTGGACCACGAGCGCGAGATCGTCTCGATAATCTGCAATGCCGTTGCTGATGTACGCGCCGCAATGCAGCCGTTTATCGCGCTGATTGATCGCGTCGAGGGCTTCGACGGCTGGTGCGAGGCGCGAAACCTGAGTGGTGAGCGGTTGAAGGATAGCCCGATTTACGTGGCGGCGTATCTCGCCGCGCGTGATCCGCAGTATCCGAGCAAGTCGGTCTCGGTTCCGGATGCGTCACACGAGCTACTCCCCTGCCCGTTCTGTGGAGCGCGCTCGCCCACAGAGTCCATCACGCGGGCTACCGAAGACCTGACGATCTGGTCTGTCGAATGTGGCGCGTGTGGGGCTGAACGAGCGAGCGATACCAGCGCGGAAGAGGCTCAGGCTCTGTGGAATACGCGGCCATCGCCAACTCCATCCACCACCAAGACTGGAGCACTGACATGAAGCCCTTCCCGTTGTTTCTACTTATGGTGCTGATCGCTGACTGGCTGGTGCGTCATCAAGTGCCGTGGTGGGCTTCGATTGCTGTGCTGTCGGTGTGTTTCTTGACACTGTTCCGGGACGCCTCCCCCCTCATACAATTGGAGCAAGCAGCATGAGCGAGAACAACCCGGCGACTGTCGGAACATTTGCATGCCCGATTTGCGGCAAGGATACGCCGCACTACCACAGCCCCGAAGAGGTCAGCGAACACCGCGAGAACGAGGCGTGGGTTGAGGCAAGCTGGCAGCAGATACGCCCAATCTTGTTTCCTGAGCCCACCCCCACCTCCGAGACCGACCAGCTTGGCGGGGTGGCGGTATGAGGCTGTATGCGATCATTCTCGCCGGCGCGCTGGGCTGGTTCATCGGCAAGGCGCTGAACGTGCCTGTCTGGCGCGATGGCTGGGACGTTGGCGATCGAACGGACATCGCACTTACCGCTGCGATCCTCATGTGGGTGCTGAACGCGATCGCCGACGACCGCCACAAACGCACCCCACCCCCAACATCAGGAGCCGACGATGGGATTGCTTGAAGAGCGGGTGCTTGCCGAACGGCTGCGGCAGTTCGTTGCTATGCCGGCGATGGCGTATCCAGGTATCGGCACGATCGCGAAATGGTGTGGCGATGCTGCGGACCGGATCGAGGAACTGGAGGCAGCATTGCAGCCGTTCGCGAAAGCCGGTGAGATCGTCGGAGAGTCGAACGGCTTTTCAGACTTCTACGTTTACAGGCCAGCGGCGGGCGAGGACTATGCGATCTATGGCGACCACCTACGCCGCGCCCGTCACGCCCTCGCTCTGTCGAAAGGATCGGAGGGGTGAGGAAGCACCGGCACATCATTGTCGCAGGCTGCATAGTCCTGCTGGCCTCGATCGCGGACAAGGCGGGGTATCATGCGATTGCTATGGTCGTGATGGGATGCCTCATCGGGCATTTCGCAGCGCAGTTAGATAAGAGGCGCGCTCCGTAGCCAGCGGGGCGGCGCTCTACGAACACCAACCCCGCCGACCCTAGCCCGATGCCGCGATGGCAGAGCGGGGACCTGAAACTGGCGTCGGGCGCGGTTACGATCCACATTCGCCTCCGGGTCTAGAAATCCCGTCAGCAGCACCATGCCATACCCAACTATGTCGCTGCGGCCCGCGGACCCGGTTACTGGCGCACCTGTTGCCCGATAGTGGACACCGCCGCAGCGAAACCCTCTTGCCACGACTCGGACAGAAATGCTAGCGGGTATGTATCGCTGCTGCCTGAGGGTGGCTTTAGACGAGACCATAGGAGGTTGCCATGCACCTCACCCGGAAACGGGTTGGCAGTCGGGAAAGACCGACCTGTTCTTACCACCCCTAGCGGAATCGTTCCCGACCTGTTCTAATGCGGCGCATGACCGACACCACGAGCCCGATGGACCTAGACAACATGCGGTCCCTCGGTATCCGCTCGCTCCATCTGTGGTGCAGTTGCGGTCGTCATGCTGTGGTCAACGTCGACAAATACCCCGGAAACTACGAGGTGCCGGCGATGAAGCGGTTCTTCCGGTGCAGTGCATGCGGGAAGCGCCCGAAAGAGGCCAGACCGAACGGGGCTGACATGCGGCGTGATCCGTTTGGCTCGGGGTTGGTCATTACGGAGAAGAACGGGGCTATGCGGTATTAAGCCCCCAACCGCTTCCCGATCTGCCGCCCCGCCTCAGCCTCTACCGCATCGACCAGGATGTCCTTGACCTTCTGCTTGGTCATCGGGTTTGCAGGATCCGCGATGGCCTTTCCGATTGCGGGGAGGACGATGCGCTTTAGGAGTAAGTTGGCGATTGCGCCGAGGCCGGGGATTTTCATGGTTGAACGTCCTTCACGTTGACTGGGTCTGCAGGCGTGCCGGTCGGCCCGTCCTGTGGCGGCGTGCTGGCCTGGGCAGCGGCGATCGCTTCGAATGCCTTGGTGTTGTTGTCGGCTCGCTTCTCGTCGATCTGATTCTGGCGGAACAGCAGCGCCCCGATGGTGCCGAGCAAACCGGCGAAGGCGACGACGGACTTGTCGGCGATCGCGATCAGGCTATCCGGCAGCGCAACGCCGCGGATGCCGCTGACGACAATAGGGGCAAGCGCCACGATCAGGGCGGCGCCGATTGCCGCGAGGAATGCGCGATACTGCATCTCGGTCGAGTTCATATCTCGTTCTCCTCCACGCCATCGGTCAGCTTCGTGATCGCAGCCTGCAACACGCCGATCGCGGTGAACCGGTCGAGCGCTCCCCAGCCGTAGATCGAGATGGCCTCGCCGTGGCTGAGTTGCACGCCGACCATCGCGCGGGTTCGGTCGTCGTCATCGGTTTCAGCCTCGATGCTGTCCGCCGACTTGCGCAGCATCGCCGGCACGTCGCTGGCGTTCTTGTCGTAGAGGGTGGCGACTAGGGCTAGTTCGGGGCGCTGGATCATGCCGCGATCCCAATGCGGTTCGCGATCCAGCCGTAGAAGAACGCCTCATTCGCCGGACGTGCTTCCGTGATGTCGGCGTATCGTCCGACCTGGAACCCGTCGATCGTCTTGAGAAGCACTTCCTCGCCGGCTACTCCCCGCCGCTGCTTATAGCTTTGCAAACCGGCTATCGACATCGCGCCGATCTGGCCGTCGACCAGCATATCCGGATAGAGCGTTGCGCCGGCGTTCAGCAGGTTGAGCGCGCGCTGTAGGAAGCCGCCTGCAATCGCCTGCCCCATGTTGATGCCCGTATCGAACATCTCGGCAGCGACCCTCGGGAAGACCGTAGCGACCTGGTCGAACCGCACGTCGGTCCAATAGCGGCGCTTGTAGATCGTCACCGCGGATTCGCGCGGGAACACCTGCATGTCGCCCTTGTAGCCGAACGCCCGCGCCACCTGTTCCGTGACGCCCCAGCGCGTCGGCCCGCCCTTGTCTGCCGGGTGGTTCGAATAATCACCTTCCCTGCCGATTACCTCGTCGACGAGCTGGTCGATGGTCTTGGTCATTCCGCGTCCTCCGCTGCCGTTATCTTGCCGCTGTGAAGCCCAGCCTTTTCCGTCGCCAATTCCAGCTTCTGCGCGGCGCGAACCTCGCGAGCCTTCGCAGCGATTGCCACCGCACGACCGGGGTCGATCTCGATCATGTTCAGGATCATATCGAGCACCTGTTCGAGGTTGCCGATGTTGTGCCGATCGACGCGCTGCTCTGCCTCCAGCTCGGTAATCCGACGCCGCATCCCCTTCATGTCCGCCGCGCGTTCCTTCAACAGATTGCCCTCTCGTTCGTCGGTGAGCTTTTGTGTGATGGGCTTTTGACGGATCAGCGCGACGACGATCAGGCCAACAGCGGTCCAGATTCCAACCCCGCCTGGCGTGATTTCCGCGATCCATTTGGCGATGCTATCCATGGTCGAAGTCCTCGCCAGCGGTAGCCAGTGGCTTGCCGCGCCCGTAGGAAACCATCAGCCGGATCACGTAGAGACCCGTCAGGAAGCCGACGAAGTAGATCGCCTTCCATGACCCCAGGTCGTTCGGCGCGATTAACCAGCGGGCGATATGCGAGTTCATCACCAGCGCGACGAGGAACACCGCCAGGCGCATTGCGTCTCCGGTTCGCGCACTGCGTTGCCGGAAGGCTGCGTAATAGGCTCCGGGCGCCGCGTAGAGCATCGCAGCGCCCCAGACGGTTAGATGTGCGATCCAGTAAGTGTTCACGCCCCTACCCCTCCCTGTTGTGGATGTGGGTCATCAGTACTGGTACGCCCCATAAGTGAACGGTGCCGACGTCAGGTCCGTCCAGAGCTGTGTGTTGGCGCCAAGGACCGACAGCTTCAGGCTGTTCGTCTGCGTCGTGATCGAAAACACGTCGCCGGCAGTGCTGGCTTCGTTGCTGACCTGGATCGTGATGACGCCGGCCGAATTGAACGCCGTAATCCGCCGCATCTGCACGCCAACGCCGGGTTGCTCGCCGAAGATGTAGCCGTACAGGACCGTACTGACCGGCAGCGGGATAACGACGCCGGTCGTCTGCGATACGTTCGCCTCGACCAGCACGATGGGCACGCGCTTGAACGGTAGGCCGGCGCTGCCGAGGTGGCTGATTGTGGCGCCGGTAGGCAGGAACTCGGTGTGTAGCGCCCCGGCGATCTCCTCGAACGTGGGCACGCGGATAACCGCGCTTTCGCCGATCGCCATCTGGATATCGACGGCGCGGTTGATGCCCATGCCGGCAGCGGTTTGCGCAGGCGTGCCCTCAGGCCGGACCGCAATGCGCGGAACAAAGGCAGGCTGAACCGCTGCGATTCCCGCTGGAGACTCGACCAGCGATTTTGCCAGCTTACGGAAGGCTGGCGCGATGACCTCATCGACACAGACGCTGTTCCAGTGAACGATCTGCAGCGGGTCGTAATATCGATCCTCGCCGTGCCTCACGACGGCCCGAACGTAATCGAACATCACGTCGAGCAGGACAGCGTTATACGCTGATGCCGCGGTCTGCTGTCGGATGTCCTGCGACACCAATTGCTCTCGCGTCAGGATCTCGACAGGCGTACCGTCGACGTCGATGAACCCGAACGCCTCTGTAAAGCTCGGAGTTAACTCGGTGAACGGATCGATCGCGACCCGCCAGATCGTCACCCGCGTTGGGCCCGCCGTCGTCAAGGCCACTGGGGCGCCAATCACGTAGTCGTAGGCGTTGACCGTGGCGACGTTGTTCAGGACGAGCTGCGCCTTGTTCACCGACACCGAGGCGATGCGGTAATATCCGCCGTTGACGATAGGCGAGAGCAGATCCGGGTTTGCTACCCAGATGATCGCACCCGGATAGAGTGAGCTATCGTCGAACGTGCCTGCATCGGACGTGATCGTGTTGCCGCCAGAGAACGATACGAGCAGATCGCCATCGGGTGCCTGGTCGTTCTTCTGCCCGCGCTGGAAACTGCGTGTCGGATACGACGTCGGCACCGTGTAATTGAGCGCGCGGCCCTGCACTGGCAGCAACGTCACGGGATCCGTACGGGTCTGCTTAGACTTGCCGACGTGCGGCATTGGCGGGATCATGTTGATCACGTCGCAGTTGTGCTCGTCGCACCAAGCGTAGATGGCGGCCATGAATACCGGCACGAGACTGCGCGTCTCGCCGACGTTGAAGTTCTCGGGCGAATAGTCGTTGGTGCCGTAGCAGCCGATAAGGAGATCGGGGCCGTACTCCTCGGCATATTCCCGCGGAGACTTTGGACGGTCGATCGCCGCGTTCCAACCGGAATAGGCCGTTCCGTTGACGCCGAGATTGATGAACTCCCATACGCAGTTACCCTGCGGATCGAGCGCGGCTTTCAACTCACGCAGCGCGATCTCGACGGGGCTGTTGCCGGGCCCAGCCAGCCCTCCATCCTCGTTGAGCATGTTCGACGAGCCGAAGCCTGCAATCTTGATCGGCGTGGTCGAGAAGGCGCGATCGCGGACTGCGCGTGACAGATGCGGTAGCGCAGCTAGGGCAGACTCTGAATGCTGGTCGATTGGGCCCTGAAGTCCCTCGTCTCCTTTATCGCCCTTCGCACCGGGATCACCTTGCGCGCCGGCTGCGATCGGGAACTTGCGACGTGACGCGGGGATGCCTGCGCCAGTTGAGCCAGCATAATAGACGATGCGCCCGGCACGGTTACGCACCCGGACAGAGAAAAGCTCGTCCTCGCCGAACACGTCGGACGGCGTACCGTCTCGCACGATGTACCCGCCCGACGTGCGCAAAGGCTGGGCGGCCGGAATGGTCTTAGCGGCGTCCCAATACAACGGGCTCGGGGTCGCCTCCGGGTTGCCATAGGCAGGCCCAACCCAGACGTAACCGCCCTCTAGCGCCGTCGCGTCAAGGTCGACGAAAACCTGATAGGTGCTGTCAACCATTGCTGCTACGCTCCACGGATGCGATCATTGTTGCGCCCCTTCTGCTGGGGCCTGTTGCTGGCTGTTTTGCCCGTCGATTATCTGGGCGGGTGCAGTGCCTTCCTGCGCGGTTGCTGGGACGGAAGCTCCTTGCGTCAGTCTCCGAAGCCCCGATTGAATCCCAAGGACATCTTGAGCGATGGCCGGCTCAGCCTTGGCGATACGGGTTAGGCGCTCTGCCCAAGCTTGAGAGGCTGCGGGTGTCGGTACGCGTGGAGGACGCGCCAACCATCGAGCGAACCGCGGCGATGCCAGTAAGCGGCCTGCGCCGTAGGTAAGACCAAGAACCTTGCCGACCGAGGCGTACGCTGCGGCGCCTTCCGCCAGCTTGATAGCACCGCCGCCAACCCCGAGCGCAGATGCGCTGTTCGAATGATTATTGAACTTCTGGGCTTGTTTTGCCGACGAGGCCACGCGGGCTAGATCGTTGAGAGCCGCGCGTCCCTCAGCACCGAGCAGACGGTTCTTTGCGGTCTCGCCAATATCGTTCCAGTGTGTCAGAAACGTCGAAAGCGAAAACACCTCGCCCGTCTCGTCCTGATTGCCCTTGGTCGCCTGCCCAAGCCGCTGGACTAGGGACGCGCGAACGATGCCCTGCTCGTTGGCCGGCAATGCATCCAGGAAGCCGACGAACCGGCGGTTATTGCCGCTCATTGCCGACTTCAGCGCGCCGACGATCTGTTCGCCCGACTTCTCGGTATTTTTGCCAAGGATAGGCTCGAGCTCGTCATCGATAACGCGCAGGCGCTCGGACCAAAGGCGATCGGCGCGCCGGTATGCATTGGCTGCGCGATCGAGACCTTGCGATCGCAGGCCATTGACGATGTCGTCGGTCGCGGCGGTAACGACACGATCTGCGACTCGCTGGATGTTGGAACCGCGAAGGCCCGTAGCCTCAAACTGGTCCCGGACAGCCGTCCGCATGTTCCGCAGGCCGCGGATAGTATTCGGCTGCTGCAAAGCGTCGCGAAGGCCTTGGAGGACCGCCAAGCCGGGGCTCGCAACTGGGCTTTCTTCAAGCGGTCCGATCTCTTGATTGAGCACGCGCAACGCGTCGGGCGTATCCACCCGGGCTTGGCCGCCAGCAGATTCCGCGACGTCATAGATCCGCCCGATACGTTGCCCGGTCGTCCGGATGTACTGATCAGCGCCAGCGCGCGCGGCTTCACCTGCGGCCTCCGGATTAGTTGCCATGCCAAGCGAAGCGGCCACGCGATCGCGGACAGCCTGCGAAGTGTCGACGGTAGCTTGTGCAGCCCTGCGTACAGCACCGCCTCCGCCGATCGTCTGCGCGACGCCTGATGTCGCCATCCGCGTTGCTGTACCGCCAACGTCAGCAGGCAAGGGCGTAATACCCTGCCGCTCCATAGCGGCGAGGGTCTGCTGCCCTTCAGTAAGCGCTGGAGCCACGCCACGCGCAGCAGCAGCCCGACGCGCCAGCACTGCACCCCCACCAAGCGACAGCGCACCCGCAGCAGCACCGCCGAAAGCAGCGCCACCAGCCGCGCCGATAGCGCGATCGCCTAGACCGCCTTCAGCCTCACCCGCGCCATAGACGGCACCGATCCCAGCGCCCTCCATGGCCGAACGCATGGCAAAGGTCCGGTTCGCCTGCATCGCGGCAACTTCACGACCCAGCCCCTGCCGGATCGCCGCAACACCAGCCGCGCGCGACGCGGCACGCGCGCCGGCGAACTCGATCCCACCCAAGGGGAGCGAGCCGACCATCTGCCCGGCGAAGCGCGCGACACCGCTGTTCTGCTCGTCGAACAGTTCCTGGCCGCGGCGACGGTCGAGGTTCTGGTCGTAGGTTCCGCCCTGCGTGACGGTATCCGCCAGCGCGCCAGCCTCGTCGAGAAAGCCCAGCGTCAGCGCATTCCCAGCGCCGCGAGCAGCCGCACCCACCGAGCCGTCGCCAGCATCAACAGGCGCTACTTCGGCCTTGTCGTAGCTGACACCGATGCGCTCGGTGCCGCCCTTGCCGTAATAGTCCGCGATTTGCTGTGCGTTTGCGTCAGGCAGCACACCGGCGCCCAGCGTGTCATAATACTGCTTGAGCTGCGCCGCGTTCGGCTTCGTCAGCGAGAATTGGTAAAGCTTCTCCTGCGCCTCGGGCGACAGCTTCGAGACGCCAGCCGCGAGTTGCGGTCCCTCGCCGTTGAACTGCACGCCTCCGCGACTGTCAGGACCGCTTGGCGGAGTTGGACCCGCCGGGGGCTGGCCGCCAGCAGCAACCGCTGCCCCCGTCGTGCCGGATTTAGGATCACCTCCTTTCGCCTCTGTCGCACCGGGAACCGCGAACCCGGACTTCTTCAGAGCCTCATCGATCTGTGGAGCAGCGCCACCGGCGCCGATGCGCGCAGACTGAAGCAGCGTGTTGAGCCGCTTCGTCTTATCCTTGATAACCTCGTCGCTGTCGCCAAGCTGGGGGAAGTAGCTCTTACGGTAACCGGTCAGCTGCTCCTTCGTATACGCCGCGCCCGTGCCGAGTGTCAGCGCTGCGTCAAGGATGTCACCCTGCGCGGCCTCAACTCGCTGGCGGTCACTGCCGGTTAGGCTGTTCGCGATCGCTTCGGGCGCCACGCCACGAACAGCCTCCTGGAACCAGCCAGGTCGCTGCTGATCCGCGGGCACGTCGTTGAGCTGGTCCAGCGATCCCGCAAGACGTGTCGCTAGGAAGGCAGTCTTACGCTCCCCCTCAGATACCTTGCCGCCCGCAGCGCCGGCCGCAGACGAACCCAGCAGCCCCTGAGACGAATAGCTGTCGAGTTCCTTCTGGACCTCTGGCTTCAGCGTTTTCCCGAGCGACTCCGCGCGCGCCTTCGCCGCCTGTAGCAGCTGAATCCGCTCCTTTAGCTGTCCGGTCGCAGCCATTACTGAATCAACGCGTCAAGTTGGGAGTCGCTGAACGCCCCCTTCTTTCCGCCCTTACCGCCGCCAGCTGCCTTGCGATCGGCACGATCCGAAGCACGCTCAGCGCGAGCGCTTGCGGCGTCCCCGCGAGCAATGGCCGCGTTCGTGGCACGCTCGCTGTTCGTCACGCGGCGCTCTTCTAGCTCGGCCCGGCGGTCAGCACGCTCATTGTCAGCCCGCTTGTCGTCGGCCTTACCACCAACGCCGAGCGTCTCCATGACACTTGCCGCATGATCCGACCCGACAAGCCCAGCCATCGCGTACGACAGGTAAGCTGTAGCCTCCTTGGCCTTCCCAGCCTTGATCATGTCGACCGCGGCCTGAGTGTGCGAGGTATCGATGCCGCTGTTCTTAAGTGCCTCGATCCGCTTCTCCAGAGTGGACGCCGCCAGGTCATTGTTGCCAGCGGCTAGCGCGCCAAGGGCACCGAAGCCCGTCCCGATCAGATCCTGCTTCTGCGAGGTCGTGTAGCTGTCGCCTGCCTTCTGAAGTGCAGCGGCCTGCTCGGGATGCTTTAGACCGATATCGCGCAGACGTGTTGGCGTTGGGTCAGCCTTGTACGCTTCGACATCCGCCAGGTATGCGGCGTGCTCCTGCTGGTCGATCGTAAACTTGTCGCGCGCGAGTTGGGCCAGCTTCTCCTGCCGCTGGTTGTCCGCCTCGATGTTCTGCTTCTGCTGACGAAGCTGAAGGCCCTGCACCAACGGGCTGAAGTCCAACCGCGTCTGCATCGAATTGTAATCAATAGGTCCCATGGCCATCGTCAGAACCCCGCAATCGCGCCAGCTGCTTGCAGCATGGTGTTGTAATTGTTCGCCACGACGTTGCCCTTGGCGATCTGCCCACCCGCGATCGCGGCGCCTTGCTGGTTGAGCAGCGAGCCGATGTTATTCGCCGAGTTCATCGCGTTGTTGCCCACGCCCGCCGCGGCGTTCTGCCCCAGCGAGGTCAGCCCGTTCAGGTTCTGCATCTGGTTCTGAATGGTCGTGTTCAGCAGGTCGGCACGAAAGCGCGACAGGCTGTTCTGCGTGTTGCCGCCCCGAAGCCCGCCAGTTGCGGACGCGTTCGCCAGAATCGCTTCCTCGCCCTGCTGGACGCCGCTGGTGTACTGAGGCGAGGACAGGAGCGCGCTGATCGACGTCTGCTGGTCGGCTGTGCCGTTGAGACCAAGCAGCGCCATCTGCTGCGTGAGGGAAGCGGTGCCGGCGTTGACGAATGGTTGCTGAAGGCCACGAGCCTCACCGCGCGCGGCTACTTGCTCGGCGATAGCCTTATCTGCGGCGGTTGCCTGCGTTTGAGCTGCTGCCTGCGCACCTTTGGCGGACTGGTTCGCGCCGGTGATACCACCGAGGACTGAACCAATCGCGTCGCCGATGAAACTCAAGCCCGTTGCTCCGAAACAAGTTCAGGAGCACGACCGGACTGTGCAATACGCGGTGGCTAAGGTATGCCACGGCGATTCGGGTATTGCAATACCCGCGGGAGGATGAATGCTGTTTCTTGCTGTCGCGTTGCAGGTGACGACCACGTGCAATCGTTTATTCGATACGGTCACATGCCGCAGCTATGGCGGGCCAACCGTTCTCGTCACCGAGCCCACGGCGCCGCGCTCAACGAAACGCTACGGACATGATGTGCCGCAAGCCAAGGACCTATACATCGGCTGCGCCCTAGCTGAGAAGGGTGAGGACGTTCCGGTCGGGGTAGACGATGTCGCCCCTTTCAGCGCTGCGAAGTGCCTATTGGTCGCAGGCGTTGCGGTGCAATCGGCTGAAAAACAGGGGGCCAAATGCCTGCCAACTGCTGCCGAAATGCCCCGAGCATACCGGGCGGTGTATGATCTCCTCCCGGCGTCGGCGCGTAACGGCGATGCAATGCAACTAATGGTTGCTGCCGTGGCCTATCGCTGTGGAGAGAAGGGCGCCCCTAACTAACCCTAGCACGACAATGTCAGTCGGCACCCCGCCAACCATGCAAGCCGAGCGCCGCACACCCTCGTCGACAAAGCCTAGACGCCGGCAGTAGTTTGCTGCGGACGGCAACGAGCCGAGCACATAGGCGGTAGCGCGTAACACGTCAGGGGTTGCGAACACCGTATCCAAGAACAGCCTCCCGAGCGCGCGACCGTGCGGGATAGCGGGGCGCAGCATCGCGGCGTGAACCTCGACCTCCCATCGCGTGAACTGAACGGCGATAAACACGCCGACGAGCGAGCCGTCTACGTAGGCGCCGTGGTAGCTGACGAGCGGGTGGTCGATATAACCAGGCTCGCGTCCGTCCTGCGCAAGCTTGGCGTGCACCCACGGGTTACAGAGGATGGCGTTGGTCGCGGCGCTATCCTTGATCGGCTGTACAGACAGCATCAGCTCTTCAGTGATTGGTTCGAGCGCCCATCCACGATCAGCGCCGCGACCCGCGACGTAAGTGCTGCGACCTGGTCCATCAGTGCTTGCACATCAGAGGGGGTGTAGACCGCAGAGGCGGTGCCCCCGGCGTAGGCGGGTAAGGCGCTGCGTGAGGCCCCGCCGCTAGGCGCCGAGAACACGGGGCCCACGTTTTTCGATACCTTCGTGTCCGCGAGGTCATAGGCGTCATCCGCGCGGCCCTGTGCGGCATCCGCCCGCGTACCAGCGTCTTCAGCTTTGCCGTCCGCTGTTTCCGCCGCCTCTTGCGCTCCTGTGGCCTTGCCATCCGCGGCCTCAGCAGCAGCCTGCGCATCGCCGACGTCAGCGGGAGCGAGCTCGTAAACGGCGCGTTGCAAGTCCCCATAAGCCTGAACCGCAGACGGGCTGGATCCAATGCCCGACGCCGCAATCTCGCGATCGGTGAGGAACGTGTACTCGTTGTCTGTGACCCTGCTAACCATTCAAGGGCTCCAGTTGAGCCTCCAAGCGCGCGAAGGCCGCGGCGCCGGTGACCAGCCCGGAGAACCGGTAGCCACGCCAGCGCCTGATCCGCCCACCCCGACGCCAGCCCGGCCGCGTCTCACGTTCGCCGATCGCACCAAGCGATGCCGTCCGCTTCTGGCTCCAGGTTACGCCGTCGTCGGTGTAGCTCATATCGACGAACGTCTCGGTGACGGACCGGCCACCCAGCGGCACCAGCTCCAGGTCATGTACGATCGCACCGGCTCGCCCATTGTAAACCAGTGGCGTGTCGAACTGGAACGCGTACTCGGCACCGAACAGCGTCGGCTCCATCTCGTCGACCACCCCGATCGCGCTGACGGTCCCGCACCACCACTGGTTGTTATAGAACGTGAAGTGCCGCGCGGGGTAGGCAAGCGATAGATCAATCCCGCCCGCCAGCCGCGACCACACGGGAAGGTCGAATTGCTGTGATGCCGTCCAGTGATAGACCCACGATTCGGTCGGAAGGTGGACAAGCAACTCGGTCATGCCTGCGCCATTGCGCGCCTCGAGCTCGACCAGCACCAACTCGCTTTCGGTGAGCGCGGCCAGAGCGTCGTCGAGGCCGCGGGGGCTGATCCGAATGCCCTGCCCCGATCCCGCAAGGTAGATCGCAGGCGACTCATTCCGGCCCGAACCGCAGAACGCGAACGTCTCGACGAACGGCGTGAACCCGTGCGGTCCGACGCATCCTTTCGGTATCTGCCCACCACGCGACCGCGCGAACGGGAAGCCGGTAGAACCTCCGTTGATAAAGACCTCGATCGTGTAGCGGTTCAGCGCATAGACCTGCCCACGCAACGCCAGCACGCCAGTTACCGGGTCCGGGTCCGCTTCCGAGGATCCGTACTTGAGCGGGTCGACCGACGTCGGATCGTTCAGTTCAGTCACGACCAGCGAGGCGCCGTCAGTTGTGATGAAATAGCCATCCTGCCAAGCCATCGAAAGCACCGGCCCAAGGTCGGGATCGGTCACCTGCGTCAGGTTCGTGCCGTCGTAATACCAAAGGTCACCGCCCGATGCGATGCCGAGACGGTCGAAGGACTCTGCAAACGTGACCGGACCGCCAAGCCCGACGTTGCCGACAGCGAGCACATGGCCGGTCGTTGCGACGCGGTATAGGAAGGTCCCCAGCACTCGCAGATGCTCACCCTTGAAGACATAACCGCCGCGGTCCTCGCCCAGCGTGTCAGCCATCTTGCGCAAGCCCGGCGCTACCTTCAGATAGCCTTTGCTGATGCCCGTCCCGGTGCCGTCGCCGCTCTCCGCGATCGGCATTAGGTTGACCGGAAACGAACGCGCGAAATCCGCCGTCGTCTTGGCGTAGATGCCCGACAGGATGGGGATCTGCACCATCAGTACGAGAACCGGCGATAGTATCGCTCACCACCACCATGCGCGACGGACTGCGCGCGCTGTGCTGTCGGGATTGCGAGCGTCTTGGCGGTGGCAAGGTCATACCCGCGCTTGGCGTCTTTGGTGAGGCCAGAACCCGGCGTTTTGCCGAAATCTGCGGCCATCCGGAGCGCGAGGTTCGCGATCACGCCCTGATCCGACCAGCTGGGCGTCGTCATCTCTTCGGCGTCGTTATCGCCATCACTAGGAGTATGACGGAGATCAACGCCGACCGCCGCCCACTCGCCCAGCATCGTATCCAGCGAGTCCCGCGCCTGCGCTCGCTCGTCAGGCGTCACGTCGAACTCGTAGTCGCCCATCGCGAGGCGTCCGAAGGCTCGAGAGAGGATGCTGGCTCTGGTGGTCATATAGCACGGCTCCGCATGAATTGCTGGAGCGGTGCCGGCGCCGCTTTTACTCGACGGTGGTGATATAGCTTAAATGTGGGGTTGTTGGCTAGCCCTTGTCACCATTGCCGATCCAGCACACATTCCCAGCACTCCTTGGAACCAGCATCTGTCACAGTCCCGCAACTGTGACAGCGCCCGCCATCGGGGTTCGCCCGGCGGGTAGACTGCGCGCTCCTCCTTGAGTTGTTAACCTCTCCCACAACCGATGCTAGCCGGCTGAAAATGCGTAGGCACCAAGGAAATGCTCGGATCAAGGCTCACCTCTTTTACCGCCTAATCGGGAAAGATTAATCCCCCGGCGAGCGCCATAACGCGACACGCCAAAGCGGTAAACTCATTTGAAGGATTTACCGTTGGTAAGTGTCTTAACACTTTGTTATTACATGTAGTCCATTAAGAATGCGCGTGTGGCGTTGGCCTCGTCAGCATAGTAAAGGTCGTTTCCGTGGAGGCCGTCGAATATCTCCCCAAGCGCGTTTAGCGCCGCCCAGCCGCCAGTTCGCGCATGGTTGTTGATAAACAGGAGATCATTGGATGCTGCTAATTCGGCCATCACCGCTACAACTTGAGCCTGAGCGTCGGCCGTCGCTAAGCTGAAATCGCTCGGCATACCTGTCATCAACAGGCAGTCGCCGCTCAACTTTGCCTGTGTGATGAGTGCCTGGAGGCTTGTTCGGTAGGTCGCGATAGGGGTTGCGCTTGCTGTGAGCGCCTCGTTAATTGTTAGCGCAATAATTGTCAGGTCCGGCCCAATTACCGACTGCCCCCTAATCGCACCAAAAGTAAACGCTGAACTAGCAAACACCCATAAGCCAGCGGTGGAAGACGACCAACCCGCGCTGACAACATCGACTGCTGGCACGGTGCTATCAAAAGCGATAACACCTGTGATGAACACAAGACCGGAAACACGGGAGAGGTTGAGCGTGTGCGCACCTCGCGTGACCGTGATCGTCGTTTTAATGAACCCGTCTACCCCATCCTGGACAACCGTTTGCAGCACCGCGCCGCCATCTACGGCTGCGGTGAAGGCCCCCAGCCCGGAATTGCGCGGCGAGTATATCTCGATGGTGTCGCTTTGACCCGGAATGGCGAAGTCCATGCTGTTCGTCGTCGTACCGTTGAAGAACATCGGACCGCCGACACCATCAGCAGTCCCGTAAGTCCAACCTGCACCGAAGGTCAGACGCGGATCATAGCCGGTTGCGAAAACACCGTTGCCGCCACTGCCCTTGGTGGTGCCAGTACCCATGAAATTCGTATGGACAGCAAGTAGGCCGGCTTGGGAAATACCCTCAGCCAAACGTACCCCGAAGCTACGAGCGCGAGCGCCGGTAAGCGCGGGAAATCCGCCACTGCCAGCGCCAACGCCGACCTTCGTGCTATCCCCGACAATCAAGATCCGTCCCCGACCTTTACCCGCCCGCACACGTGCCATCGCTCTCCGCCACTTTGGCAATGCGCCTATCCGGGCAACGACGGCCCGTGCCGTGGGGTCAGCGAATCCTACGCCAGAAGCTACGGCAGCATCTACCGAGGTCTGAGTTAATGTACCAACCGCCATGGACTTGCCCGCCAGATAAGCCGGGTAATCGAACGACGCGTCAAGCTGGTTATCCGCCTGCCCCGCGTCGATCAGCGCACGCTCTGCGGCCTGAGTACCAGTGTAAAGCGCGTTGGTCTGCTTGCCATAAGCAGGAACGAGAAGGCGGACGGTCATGCGGCGTTCCTTGCGATATGGGTCATACTGGAGCCCTCACCAGCACGTTGATCCAGACAGGGGTGGTGACGGGGGCTATGATGTTCGTGACAGCGCCCAGCAGGCTGACGACGATCGTCTTGGGCACGCGCTGCACGAGGATCACGACCTGCGTGTTCGTGGCGCTGTTCTCCTCGACGCTGGCGTCATTGCGATAGGTCGCGCCGTTGGGTGTCTCGGCTGTCGTGGTGACCGCGGGCTTGGTCCCAGCAACGTACGGCATCGGGTAGGTGAACACCGCCCGGCCATTGGCATCGGGTGTAACCTGGATCCGCAACGCCTGCTGACGGTTTGCGCTGGTCAGGCCATCGGCGATAGCCGCGTCGGCCTTCGTCATGGCGCTGTCAGCCTTGGCCAAGACCGGCGCGATAGACTGGTCCATCAGCGCCTGGACTTGGCCGATCGTCACACCTGGAGGCGATACGAGCTGGGCGTGCGCAGGCGTTGCAACAAACGCGAGAAGGGCGAGCCAGCGCATTACTGGACCTGCGCCGATGCGAACGCGTAGGCGACCGCGGCTTTTGTCGTGCAGCTCGTGGACGATACGAACGCGGCAAGCCCGTTATAGAATGGGAGGGGCGCGGGGAATGTGTCGCGCAGCCCGGTATTTATCGCGACAGGCATGCACCAGCGGATCAGGGAAGGCGTCAACGCGCCGTCTGCGGGGACCGTCAGGCTATCGTATAGTACGGCGTACCCAGCCGTCGCGCCATTGACGATGTTGACGCTGCTAGCCTGCCCTACGCCGGTCATTACGACGGCTCCAGATGCGGCGCCGCTCGACTGGGTCTGAACGGCGACGGGGCGGGCGGTTTGAGCCGTGGCAGGCGACGCGACCAATGCCAGCGCCAGTAAGATGATATTGCGCATCAGGTGTCCCCCTGCCCCGGTTCTCAACGTGGGTGACGCAGTCGGGGGTATTCCCGCGCCACCCACGTCAAGCTTACAGGCCGCTGATGAGCGACATGTCGTTGGTGTACGCCGGGCCAGCCGACGTCACTTCGCCGATCTCCGAACCCTTGAGGCCGAGGCGCTTCAGCAGCGTCTTGACGTACGGGGTACGATTTTGGCCAGCGCGCTCGAGCTTTAGCAAGCCAGCTGCCATCACGTCGGTGACGGGGCTGTCCTTACCGTTCACGCGCTTGTCGAACGCATCGGGCGCGTCCTCCAACATATACGCATACTGCTGCGACTCGTCCGAGCCGGGCCAGCGATCGACAGCGGGGTCGCCCGGCTGCGCGCCATCGGTCAGAGAGATACGGGCATCCTTGGCGGCGTCCTTCACCGCGTCCAGAGCGCCTTCGTGGCGTGCCTTCTCCGCTTCCGCGTCCGTGACCGTGAGGCCAGCGGGCGCGTTGTCGGCGAGGTTCGTGCCGGTCGTGTCTTTCTTGGTCGTCATCGTGTCCGCTCCTTATGCCTGATTGAACATGACGACGCCGGCCTGGTCGGGCGCGAGAAGCGCCGTGCCGAAGTCGATGTCGACGCGAGCCTTGAGCGACAGGTCGTTGATGTTGCCCTGGCGCGTGTAGGTGATCGGAAGACCGAGAACCGGCGTGGTTGCCTTCATCACCGACCAGCCGTCGCCTGCATCGACCTTGAACGAACCCGGCAGCAGCAGCACCGAGCGACGCGAGAAGAACGGGTTGATCTCCGCGGTCGTGGTGTTGAGCCACGTGATCGTCGCACCGTTTGCAGGCGTGGCGGTCACGTTCTGGTATTCGCGGCCGGCGATCGTCGCACCACCGTTCGAGATGATCGCAGGGGCGATCGTCAGCGTGTTGGTCGACGTGTTGACAGCAATCACGCGGAACGTCTGTAGCTGGCCGGTGTCCTGCTTCGAGATCCGGTGCATCGCATTGACGCCCGCGATCGTGAAGGCATCGCCCTGCTTGACCGAGGCGATTGCAGCAGCAGTCACGACGAGCTGCGAATAGCGGTTGTCGCGGTTGACCTGCTCGCCGTCCGGTTCGGTCGTGAACGCGGCAGGCTCCCAGTACTGGTTGGCGCCGTTGACGGTCGTGGCACCGCCAGCAGCCGCAGCTAGGCGGATGGGCTGGTCGTCGCGATAGACCTCGTAGTTCGCGATATCGATCAGCTTCGTCTTCTCGTAGGCCGAGAGATTGACGCCGTTCATGGTCTGACGGCTGGCGAGGTTGGATGCCATGCCGATCGCGGCGCGCGTGCCGATGAAGGCAACGCGGTCGTCGACCGGAACGCCAATCTCGTCCATCTGCGCCTGGCTGACAGCGAGGTCGTCGAAGCCGGTCGGCGCAACGGTGCGTTTGGTGAAGATCGCGGCCTCGAGCGCGACGCGACGGCGAACCGCGGCGTTCACGTCCGATGCGAGCTTGGCCTTCGCCGAGTCCATCCAGCGCGTCATTGCCCGCTCGTTGCGCAGGTTCTTCGACGACAGCACCTTGGGGCTAGCCTTGTGGAAGCCGACCGATGCCGGCACGACCAGTTCGGTCAGGCCGTCGAAGTTGCTGGTCTGATCGAATCCGTCGTAGCTCGAGCCGATCATCGGCGTGTCGACCCAAACGCGATCGCGCGTGTAGACCATTTCGGCCGGGGTAAGCTCGTCGAACAGCGTCGCGGCCTGCCCGTAAGCAAGCTGATCCTCGAATGCCTTCACCATGTTGGTGAATGCGACGCGCTCTTCCTTGAAAAACGATGAAGCCATGTGGTGATCCCTGAGTAGCGGGGCCGAAGCCCGGTTTCGCCGCTACTCAGACATCACGGTTGTCTGGGGACCGATGGCGCGGGTATCCAGATACCCGAACTATTCGGCCAGTGCAAGCGTTTCCGGTGGCCCCTTCGAGGAGCCCTTCCCACCGGTCTTGGTCGCACGCTCAGCCGCCAGCTCGGCACGCAGCGCGGCGATCTCGTCGTCCTTCGCGGTCGTTGCTGCGGCCATCCCGGTCACAACACCATGCGCGGCCTGCGGGCTGATATCCCAGCCATCAGCAGTCAGCGCCTCGGCCTCGTCGGCGGTCTCGGCGATGATCGTGTCGCACAGCAGCCCGGCGAACTGGTTATCGATCCGCACCTCGCGTGGGCGCCCGTCGTTGTGCGTCGTCAGGACCGTCGTCTCTTCGACATCGGTCATGCGATACATCATCCGGGGGTATGCGGAGAGGTATTCGCTGGACGTGTTCTGCGCGTCCTTGTCGAGCCGCGAGAACTCGGTTTCCATCGCTGCACGAAGCAGCGCCTTTTCGCGTGCGGTCAGATTAGCCACGGCGTTTCATCTCCAAATCACGATCGTACTTGATGAGTGCGGAGTAATCCCCGCTGGTGTCGGCATCGCGTTCCAGGCGTGCGCGGCGGGCGTCTCCCTTAGCAGCGCCGCCAGTGCCGCCCCGCACCGGCTCGATCGGCGTTGTTGCCGGTTTGCGTCGTTCCACCTTGACCTCCTTCGCCATCACGGCTGCTTCTGCGATGAACTCGGCGGGATCGTTGACGAGGGCTTTCAGCTTATCGAGGCTGGCGGCGGACGTGCCGAGATACAGCATCAGGCCCGCACCGTTGCCTCGCGCCGCCTTGATCAGCATCGCCTGCTGCGTTGGATCGAACGTGTCCTCGACCTTAGCGCGCGCCGCATCCTTGCCGGTGACACGTAGAGCGCTCCAGCCGTCCTCGAACGCGCGCTGCTGCGTGTTGAACTTCTCCTGCGCCTGGCGGATCAATTCATCGCGAGCCGTTACTTGAGCATCGGCGTTGCGCTTCTTGTCGATCCACGCCTCGACAGCCTCGCCGTGCGCGTCCTCGTCGTAGTCGAAGTCTTCAAGCTTCGGGCGCGCGCCAACCTCGACGGGCGCAGCGCCAGCGCCTTCAAGCTCACGGACGCGGGCCTTCTGACGCTTCAGTTCCTCGCGAAGATTCCGGATGCCCTCGGGCTCGTCCTCGCCGCGGACATCGTCAGCACCGAACGTGACGACGTCTTCCTCTGCATCGTCGTCCTGGTCATTGCTGTCGTCGTCGAGATCGTCAGGCTCCTGATCGTTATCGTTCGCCTCAGCATCCGCCTCCTGCTCGTCGTCGAGATCCAGATCGGGTGCGTCTTCGGTGAAGTCGTCTTCAAGCTGCGTTGCCATCAACCCGCACCTCCTCAGCCAGTAGGTTCATGAGAAATACAGCGTCTTCAGCACCTAGATCGCCAATAACGTAGCGTAAGATGTCCGAGTGGGTATGATCGGCGTCAAACGTGACGCTATCGCCATCATCACGCACAATCGGCTCTCGCTTAATCTCTGCCATCCGGCGCCTCCGGATGGCCGTGCACGACCCAGCTTACCAATACATCAGCATCTGCAATGAACTGCTTCAGGTTCAACAGCCCTCCAGGGGGTGCGGGCATAGAGGCCAGTTGCTGAAAGGCCCAAATACGGATTTCTTCAACTTGCATTGTCTCTCTCCGGCTGGTTCATCTGTCGTTCGTGCTGCTCGACGCGCATGGATGCATCGACTGCGCCCATCGTGCGGTCGTGCTGGTGCTGTTCGTCGGTGTGCTCGATGTTCGTGGCGCGTTCGACCTCGTCCAAGACCTGCGCACGGTCGTCGCGATCGATCGTGGCGAGTGCGGCCGCGGTCTGCGCCTTGGCCTTCTCGGCGTTGGCTTCGGCGGTGATCCGCTTCGTTTCTGCCTCGATTAGCGCGACCTGCGCCTTGGTCTGCTCAGCCTGGGCGAGCATGAGTTGCGACTGCGCAACGATCATGTTCGGATCCTGCTGCTGACCCGCAGCCTCTGCGGCCTGCTGCAACTGCGCCGCCTCTTCCTCACTCGGCTCGACCCAGCCGCCTTGGAGCCCCTGCTTACGGATGAACGAGCGGTAAGCCTCGGTGCCTTCGCCCTCCATGTTGAGGACAGCGACACCCAGTGCGGCGTCTGCATTCGCGGCGTTGCCATTGGCGGTGTAGGCCGATGCGAGCCCAGTCATCGACTTCACCGTCGCATCCTGGCGCGTCTTGGTCGCAGGGCCGACGTCGACCACGACATCGTACTTGCCCGTCGTCAGGTCATTCACGCGGTGCTCGCCGCCATCATCGGTACGCGGCTCGGCGAGCGTGATGGTGGACTGCTTACCCTCGGCGTCGAGGCTGACCATCTTGCGGCCCTCCTCGACGTAGAGATCGCCGGCCATCGAAAGCCACACGCGCCCGCAATGTGTCAGCGCCAGCGAGAAGTTATCGTGCCAGAGGAAGTCTGTCACATCGCCGCGGTCGTTCACCAGCTGTATTGCAGCGGCCGACGTGTTCGCGGGGACAGTCTCGGGCTGGTCGTTCATCCCCATCAGATCGGGAATGTCGGCGCCGGCCACCTGGATCAGCGCTGCGGTCGCGGGCGAGACCTGAGCGGCGGGCAGCGTTCCCGACATGCCAGCTTGGATGATCGCGCCGTTCTCATCGTAGATCGGCTTCAGCAACAGCACGGCAGGCCGCTTGACCTTACGGCTAGCCCACGCGTCGAGGATCGCGGTATCGACCTGCTCAGGTGCAACGATCGGCGTGTCATCGCTCGGCCCGCTCGCGGACTCGGCAAGGTTGCTGACGACGATGTTGTAAAGCCTGGTCGCATCGATCGCCGGCCGTACCATGCCCTGCGCGCGCTCGATGCCCTGCACATACGAACGCTCGGCATAAAGCGGGATGATCGGGATGAACTTGCCTGGGATCGTCGTCGGGCCTTCGAGACATTCCGCGCCAGTCAGTAGGTAGCGGCGAACGATCTGGCGCTTGATCCGGCGCTGCTTGATCTGCTCGTAGCCCTGCTGCTCAAGCTCGCTCTCCAACGTCGGCTGGTCGTCGCGCTCAGCCTTTAGATCGGCGTCATCGAACGTACGCTCTTCGGGGCGCATGTCATCGGCGAGTACATTGACGCCCTTCATCTGGAAGGTGCGGCGCAGTACCGAGCGGTCTTCAACCTCGAAATACTCAGCCAGCGTCAGGCTATCCGGCTGAATCCAGTCGTAATCATAGTTGCTGACGCCATCGAACGTGGAAGGCGTGGCATCGGGGTACTTCTCTTCGAACGCATCCCGGCTCAGCGTGGTCAGCAGGAACGCGAACCGAGCGTCCGACTTGTCCTGGTGCTTGGCGTCCAGGTCGAAGAACATCGACTGATCCGCATCATAGATCGGCTCGAACCCGATACGCTGATTCTCGTTCGCCTCGTCTTCGTCATCTTCCCAGCGATCACGCAGACGCCAGCCACCCAGCCCGCCGTCAATCGCCTCGTCGAACGCGTTGTCCTGCGCAGACCCGAAGCCACCCGGGCTGTCGAGCATATCGGCGCGGTACAGTCCGTCGAGGTTGTCGGCGCTGGCTCGGTCGCTGTCGTCGCCCTTCGGTTTGAAGTCGACCTGCTTGCGGCTCGAACGGTACTCGCCTTTGACGCGGCGGATCGGGCGCAGAAACTTCGGCACCTCCATGCGGGGCGCGCCGGTGTCGATCGGGTCGCCGTTGTCGTCGACGGTCTCGCCGATCGCGTACTGGCCTTCCCACTGCGCTCCACGGATACGGGCAAAGCGGCGATCAGCCAGGTTCTGCATACGCTCTTCACGCACCACGCCCCAGATCGCGTCGAACCGCTTCATGGCCCGCTCGTGGACCTTCGCGTTACGCTCGCTCGTGGTCTCGCGCTTGGGTGCCGTGGTGTCGTCGGTGTCCGCCATGACCGAACCAATTACGCGCGCGAACCGGTTCGGTCATTTTGTCTTAGTTTGTCTTAGCTGTGTCCGATAACGCTCTTTCTCGGACACTCAACCTCGCCTGAATCCGACCGACATCGAGGGCACGACGACCGATGTTGCGGCCTTCGGTTTTGCCGTCTTGCGGACTGCAGCAGTCTCGAACGCCTTGTACCCATGGCTGAACTGATCGTGCAGCGGCTTATCCTTCCACACCGACAAGCGATCGTCCCACTCCTTGCGGTAGCTGTCGAGGCAATCGACCAGTCGGGCGCAACGCTCTTCGTCAATCCAAACGGTGGGCAGGTATGCACGGCTCGCGTCAATGCCGTCCTGTTCAGACGAAATGCGCGGCACGACACGCACCGGCTTGATCCCCACTTCCTCGGCGTGCTGGCGGGCGCTCTTGGCGTCCTTGCCCAGCCGGCGATGGTCAGCATCGTGGGGCATGAAGTGCTCACTGTAGTTGTACCCTCGCCTGGTCAACTCGGCTCCGTAATGGTTGAACCCCTCCCCGCTGTTCTCGTAATAGTCGATCAACCGGCGCTCCATGCCAACGTCTTGCCAGAAGCAGAGCGTCATCGCGTCCCCGACGCCCAGATCCCACGTCGTGTAGACCGGAATGTCTAGCACCGGGATACGGCATATCCGGCCCTGCGCGCGCATCTTTAGCATCTGGGGGCCGAAGTACGCGCCCTCCACACTGGCCTCGAATGCCTCGTCAGGCGTGGATGGGAACTCCTGCTTCATCTTCTCGCCCTGCTGCTCGGCTTTCTTCACGTACCAAGCGCGCTGCCCCTTGGTCAGGTTGATGCCGAATACTGCCAGCTTGGAGAAATACTCGCGCATCTCTGTGGTTTCGACGACATCAGCGTCGAGCGAGTATCCCTCATCCCGGTACCAGGGGTAAAAGTGAAACCTGAAATCCAAGTCCGTCAGATTCTTACCCGCATCTTGGAGTTGCCGGGCCGTCTTTACCATATCGTGATACTCGCCAGCGCGCCCTTCCGCGGTGCTTTCGATCGTGATCACCTGGCCTGCTGCGACCGTGTTGAACGCACCTGACACGACCTCTGCGGCACGCTCGGGGTACTTGGCGCAAAGCTTTCCGAACTCCGAAACGTGAAGCCTTTGTAGCGTGCCCGATCGCAACGAGGTGCCGACGCGGATGCTCGACCCATTGTTGAACCGCAAGCTTTCCGCGCTGTCGTTGTCGGCTGCGCGTATCTTACGGAAGGTCGCCGGCAGGTGGTCATAGGCATACTTGATCTTGTCGCGAAAGAAGGCCTTCGCATCGACCAGGTTATGCGCAATCACGCCAGCAGACAGGTCCGCGAGAAATAGGCAGTCGTCCAACATGTCGAGCTGGATTACCGTCGTGAACCCGCGTTGGCGCGCCTTGAGGATGATATCCAGCTTCCAACGGTTCAGAATGAACTCTTCCTGGTCCTCGTTCATGCGGAACGGTACGCGCTGCCCCTGCTTGTTCTTGATGTCATAGAACCCCCCCCGGAGCCGCGACAGCTTGTCAGGGTAGCGAGCCATCATCGTGGCCATGAACTCGCGCTCTACGGGACTCAGCGTTCCCCCAGCCACGCGCCCATGTCCTTCGGTAGTTCATGCTCCACAGTGGTCTTGTCGCGCCACTGCTCGGGCTTGCGGTTCTTCAGCCAGAAGATAGCGGCGGTGGTGTCTGGCGGATAATGCTCGACGTAGGGTTCTACGATCGGGACGCCATCAGCCATCATGATCTTGACCGCATCGTGGCTGTAACCGAGTGCACGACGGTACAGCGATTGCTCCACACGCGCATCGGCTGTTTCCTTGCCGACCTTTAGGGCCTCCGAAAATTCCGGCTGGGTATGCTTCCAAAGGTAGAGAGTGCTCTCCGCGACCTCAAAAAACTCCGCCGCCTCCCGATCAGTAGCCCCCAGCGAAGCTAGCTTACGCGCCTGCTCGACAAACTCGGGCTTGAACGATGTTGGACGGCCAACCTCTCGCTTATCCACGTGCAAACTCCCTCTGCTTCAACCGCCGCGTCCGGTTCCTGATAGCCCACGGTGTGCGCCCCATCTGCTCGGCGACCGCATACGCCGGAAGGCTGGCCGACAACCGGCGCAAGACCTGGTCGTCCTCAGGCGTCCACGTCATCCGCGGGCGTTCCTTCATCACCACGACGCGCAGCATATCGGACTCGGCGGTCGTCAATGCACGGGTGCGGCAAAGCTGATCTGCGAAATGGATCGCGATGTCTTCGGTTCTCATAATCCCCCTACTCCCCCAACCCAAAAAGATGCGTCATGCGGAGGTGGCCGGGGTGGCGCCAACGAAAGTCATGCCGTGCGCAGCGCAGTATCGGCGGAATGCAGCTTCATGCAGTTCACCCGGCAGCATATCGATGCTGTGGCCCAGCGTGCCGCCCTTCCATGATCCCTTGCGCTTGCCAGTCTCAGCGCTGAACCAGAGGTCGAGCGAGCGGCGAACCTTGTTGCGGCGAAACAGCGACAGGAACTTGCACCAGCGCTCGCCGAACGCCCATTCACGTTCCTCGATCTTCGTCGTCGCTGTGATGCGCTCGCCGTCGTAGTCGTCGAACTCGAACAGCGCGCGGGGGCATACCTCCTGCAACCGCTCGTTCTCGTCGCTCTCAGGTGTCCTCCACTTGGCGCGGTTGTGAAGCTTGGCGAACAGCGTGCCATCGATGCCGTAAAGGCGATGCCCAACGAACCGCCATTGCGTCCAAGGCAGGAAATAGCCCCACCGTTGCTCGGTGCTGCTGTCGTTCGTGACGCGGCCTAGCGAAACCGACAGATAACCCTCAGTGACCGAGAAGCCATATTCCCGCTTGCCCATATCCCAATAGCCGCCAGCCGGGTTGCTCGACCACGGCGCGGCGCTGGTATCGACCCAGCGCTTCCACGGCTTCACGATGGGCGGCAGAATGACAATCAGCGTGTGGCCAAACGCGCGGAGACGGAGCGTGGAAAACTGCTCGTCATCCTCGTCGCCGTTCGACGTGATCTCGACTGCCAGCGGCCGATAGGTCTTCTCGCGAGCATAGATGAAGCGGCCCAGCCGGCGATCGTTGTCGCTCCAACGGTAATATGCACTCATCTTCCTGCTCCTTCATTCGTAACGGGGGACATTGGCGATCCGCAGTGGTGGGCGAGATACCCAGCGGCGTGGCTGACCTCGATGTCGTACTTGGCGGCTAGTTTGGTGGGGTCCGCGCGTCTGATCGCTGACGGGTCCGCACGCAGCATGGCGACGATGAAATCGGTGAGGGGGAATTTCATGGCGCGGTGACCACACCCGGGGTGACTACACCCCTAGTTGAAATCGGAAGCCGGCCTGAAACACCCTCAGCCACCCCTATATTCCACTCTATATCTTTATTTATAAAATAGGGTGTAGTCAGTGTAGTCAGGGGGGTGAAAGCCGCAGAAATATGCCGTTTTTGCTGACTACACCCTAGTGTGGTCAATGCGTAGTCAGGCGTGTGGTCAAACGGCCGCATCGGTCCCAAGTGACTACGCTTGGTCCCCGATTGACTACGCTTGCGGATGGGGGGTGTAGTCCGGGTCATTCCGGCATCCTCCAGAGCCTCGCGCTGCGGCGGGTGCCGTCAGGCTGGCGCTCTTTGCGGACCACTTGCGACCATCCCAGATCGTCCATGATCGCGGCAATGCGGTCCTTTGCGCGTTGATCGTGTTGGGCGACCGGCATCTTCAGCGCGTCGGTCAGCAACTGCGCCGAGGTGTACGCAAACCCTGGCGTCAGGTGGTTTGCGACCGTGTCTTCCCACACGTCGCCCTGCATGCGGCTATCCTGCTCACGGATCGCCAGAGAGGACTCTTCCTCGCTCAACCACCAGTTCTCGCCATCGCGGAACCTCGTCAGCGCCTCAGCCCATAGCTGGTCGCGCTTGCGCTCAAGGCGGGGAAGGTCGATCGCCGTACAGGCAACCGGCCAGAAGCGCCGATTGCCGGTGCTGTCCGTAAGATACCCCTGCCCCGCCTTCGGGTTGACCGACGCGGCAAGCACGCACTGGCGCGGATACTCGACGGTATGCCGACCGTACGACGGGCGGGTCTTGTCGACCTGCATCGTGATGATCGCCTTGACGAGCTCGACATCAGCCTTGCGCAACGCGGAGAGCTCCGCGAACTCGACGACCCACTTGCCAGCGATCTGCTCGACGAAGCGCTTATGGTCGCGCAGCTCGTTGACCATTTCCGTGAAGTAGGAAGCGCCAAACAGGGTGCGCAGTGCGGTCGACTTCTTCAGCCCCTGCGGACCCTCTAACACCAGCATCGTGTCCATTTTGCAGCCGGGCTGATAGACGCGGGCAACGGCACCGATCATCCACTTGGCACCGACCGCGCGCTCGTATGGCCCGTCCGCGGTGCCGAACAGAATATGCAGGAACCGATCGAGCCGCTTCGTACCGTCCCACTTCAGCGCGTCGAGATATTCGCGCACCGGATGGTATTTATTGAACAGAGCCGTGCGTGCGACCGCAGCCGGGATGTCGGTCTTGCTTGGCGAGAACCCGGCCTGCTCGATCATCGTCTGAATGTCGACGTAATCGCTATCGCACAGCGGATCGCCGCACCATTCGACCTGCCCGGTCAGCTCGTTGTGACGGATCTGCTTCCCCAGGCCGGGTACATTCTTCATGTACTGCATGAGGTTGTAGAGCGTTTTCTTCTCACCCTTCGACCCGACCTGCAGGTTTCCGCGCCACGCGTTGAGAGGGATCGGCTCACCCATTGATCTGTTCCAATGTCAGCGCGACCGCGTCATCACCGGAGCCATCGGTGGAGCGTGCGGAGAATATATGTTCCGCCGGCGCGGTTGAGCGCTGCGGCAAAGGCTTGTTGTTTCGGGCGCCAGGCATCGCGACCGACTTTGGCCTCGATGCCGATCATGCGACCGTTGACGCAGGCGAGGATGTCAGCCGAACCCGGCAGACCATACCGGATCATGCGGCCCTCGTTCTTGAGCGCGCCGGTGTTGTTCGACCACGCGAGACCGAGCGGTGAGACCGCCAGCAGGAGCTTGTTGACGAGATCGTGGTGCGTCATGCGCCTGCCGCCCACTGCTGGCGCTGGCGCATGATGTGGCCGGCCCACTGCGACGGGTATTTGTACCGACGCTGACGGCCGAGCTCGATCAGATCCTGCAGGGTGCGCGCTGACTTGAGCTCGGTACGCTTGCGCGCGCGGATGGCGTCGAGATCGACTACCTCGAGTTCGCCTTCGACTTGCTCAATCTCACGGCTCTGGATCGCGTAGGTGTGGCCGCAGCCGGGGCACTCAGGTTGGGGTGCGTGGATCAGGAAGCATTTTGGGCATTGCTTGACCGGCACCTCGGATTTCTCCCCACGCTTCTTCTTCGGGCGATCGTCCAAGGTCCATTCGCGATCGTCGTCGGGCAGCCCGTGACGCATGGCGTTGCCCGCGTGGTCGAGAATGATCGCGTGCGGCTTGCCCTCGGCGGGACGCAGACCGCGGCCGATCTGTTGAAGGTGGAGAGACAGCGATTGCGTCGGACGCAGCAGGATAACCGCCTCGACCGCGGGAACGTCGAAGCCCTCGCCGAACAGGTCAGCGTTGCTCAGGACGGTGATCGCGCCGCTGGTGAAGTCCGATACGATCGCGTCGCGCGCACCGCTGTCCATGCTGCCGTCGACATGTGCGGCCGCGATCCCGGCGTCGCGGAACTGCTGAGCGATGTTCCGACTATGCTCGATCGATACCGCGAACACGATCGCGCGCTTGCCTGCTGCGAGCCGCTGATAGTGCGACACCGCGTCGCCGACGATCGACGGTTTATCCATGATCTTGGCGAGGTCGTCGCGTTTGAAGTCGCCGCCCTGCGAGGCGACGCGCGACACGTCGGTCGACATCGCCGGCGCGTAGAGCTGGTAATCGCACAGCGCACCCTGCTCCATGAGGTCGGCGACCGATGGCCCCTGCACCATGCTATCGAACCATGTGCCCAGCCCGCGGCCATCCAGGCGCCAGGGCGTGGCGGTCAGGCCGACGATCTGCGCACGCGGGCAGGCCTCGTAGATAGCCTGGTACTGCGCGGCGCCCATGTGGTGGCACTCGTCGAAGATGATCAGGTCGGGCGGAGGAAGCTTGCCGAGCCGGCGCGCAAGGGTCTGCACCGAGCCGACCTGCACCATCGCATCGGGATCACCGATCGACCCACCCATGACCAGTGAGTGCGGGATCTCCATCGACCAGAACGTGCGGCTGGCCTGCAGGATGATCTCGCGGCGGTGAACGACCCACCAGCACCGGCGACCGCGCTCGGCTGCAGTCTTGACCATGTACGCAGACGTGACGGTCTTGCCGCCCCCCGTCGCGAGCTGCACCAGCACCGTGCGGTCCATGCTGCGGAACTGCGTGCGAATGTCGGCAATCAGGTTCTGTTGATACGGGCGGAGCTCGATCATGCGTAGGCCCTCCGCATCATGTCGGCCGAGAAGATCAGGGACTCGATCGCGACCCGGGTGAACGCGAGCGACTGCGGGTCCGCGCTAGACAGCGATGCCAACGTCGCAATGCGTGCAGCCTCGGCGAGAATGAATTGTGCCTCGGGATTGGCTCGCCGCAACGCCGCAGACGCGCGATCCCGCAGCCCCATGATCTCGACCCGCGTCGCCATCGAAAGAGGGTCGCAGTTCGGGTAGTGGATGCTGACCGCGGCGCGGTACGCAGCGTCCATGTCCGGCACCGCACGCAGCGGTACGACGTTGGTGCGGGCCGCGGCGGTCACTTGAGCAGGTTCCGCAACCGAGCCGCAGCCTGGTCGGAAATGGCCGAGCGAAACTGATACGCGAGGATGCGGACCCGAAGCGGTTCGGCCTTTACGGCCTCTTGGACGGCTTCGCGGGCGATACGGGCGGCGGTCATCAGTAACGGCTCGCAACTTCGCGGCGGTGCTTCTCGACCATCGCGTTTTCGTTGGCGGCTATGACCTGCGGTGCGTTCCGCTCGTCTGCTGCCGCTGATCTTCGACCATCTGCAAGGACTCTGCGGCGGTGAAATGCTTGCCGCGGAGTGTCTTGTAGAGCTCGCGATAGGCAGGGTGGATATGGGCCAGCTTGCCAGCGCTAACCGCAGGCGCGCGCTTCCGGGCAACCTCGACCGTGCGACCCTTCTCGAAATTACGAGCTCCGACGGTACGACCCAGAAGGCTGCACCGAGCCGCGTAAGCAGGATCCTGCATCATGCGAACTGCTACGGATCGAACCGATGCGAGCCGCTGGGCGCGAACTTCCGGATCCGCATATGAGCGCTTCATCGCGACTGACATAGAAGCGCGCTTGTCCGGATCCGCGTTGACAATCGCGTTGGTGCAAGCCTGACACCGACCCTTTGACCGATAGCTGATCTTGTCCCCGCAATCGCTGCAGGTGCGCTTGTTCTGGCAATCCCAGCAGACGCCGCAGCGGTTGCTACCATGCAGAACCACGTCGCAGGTTGTGCATGTGCGCTTCATGATGCGCGCGCCTGGCTGGAGAACGGCAGGAACTCAGCAATGATGATGTCTGCTGCTGCAGTCGCCGGCGCTTCCTCAGTATGATCGATACGACGATCGGCAGCAAAGCCCATGAACGTGCCGAGCGCCTGCATAGCAGCGACAGCACTCTCCAGCGGGCAGTCGGCCTCCAGCTCGTCGGTAGGCGTTGCGGAATAACCGATCGTTGCCATGATCGCTGCGACTGCGGGCTTGCCAATGACGACTGCGATCGAGAGGGCCACCGATAACGGGGGCTCTTTGTCCTCAACCCGATAGGCCTTAATGCGGCGTGGCTTAATACCGGACGCGGCACCGAGCGCTTCGTCGGTCCAACCGCCAAGCTGCGCCGCCCGTAGAACCGATTTGAATACACATTGGACGCGATCAGGGCTGACAATGCCGACGTCGTCCGCAGAATTGTTGTGCTGCGTCATTTAGAAGCACTCCTATGAATTGTACGGATCGCCCCTTCGCCACCCTCACCGCGCCCATCCTGAGCGTCGCGTTCGCAGGGGCTTGGGGTGGACCGCGCGAGGATCGGGCCCAGTACGAAACCGGTGATCACGCTGGCGGGGAGCCAGATGGCGAGGATGGTGGTGAGGGTGTTCATGCTGCGATGGCCTGCACCGGAGTGCCATCGAGATGACCGATTACGGCTTCGATGAACCCCGTCGCGACTTCGGCATTAATTGCATTGCCGTAACCGCGCAGTCGTCCCACACGGGCGGGAGCCCCATGAGCCAGCGGGAATGTGCCGGGTTCAACTGGCCGCCACTTTCCATCTCGGCATCCGAGCCAGTCAGCATCTCTCCAGAAGCCGTTAGTCGGTGCGGACCTGTCATTTTCGCGGATTGCGTCAGCGATTGGCCGGTCATCCCCGGAGTTATGCCCGTACCCGCCCGTTCGCCGTCCGAAGCTGCTGGTGTCGACCAGCCCGCAAGTGGAGCCGAGCGCGGCAGGTCGCGTGGGTTCGTCCCGTTGCCCGCTGAGTTCCGATGGTCGCGAACCACTGGCGTGTGCCAGCCCGCTAGGTGTGTCGCCATTGCGGTCAGGGTGTCGAACGTGCCCCGGCCCCATCGAGCCCCCAAGGATTCCCCATCCTCCGTACGAGGCGTCGGCCACCCCGCGAGCGTCGCGACCGCAGGAAGTAACATCGACCCCGAGCCTGGCCGGTTCACTACCGCGAAGTCCGGCCCTGCCTGTTTCGCCATCGGCGTGGGCCGTCCAGAACGCTCGGTCGCGGATGTTCGGAGAGCCGAAGCCCGCAGCCGGGAGCGGCGTACACCCGAAGGCGTAACCCATTCCTTCCACGTCAGCTTGTACAAGGTCGAGCCAAGGATCGACGTTGCTGCTCGCAACCTGCTCGCCAATGATGTCGACAGGGCCGCACTGCTCGACGAGCCACTGCCAAGCGGGCCAAAGGTGCCGCTCGTCACCAAACCCGCCTCCTTTGCCTGCCGCGCTGAAAGGTTGGCATGGGCAGGAACCGGTCCAGACCGGTCGATCGTCGGGCCAACCGGCGCGGCGCAGGGCGTAGGACCACACTCCAATTCCGGCGAAGAAATGGCACTGAACATATCCAGAAAGCTCATCTGGTCTAACATCGCGGATATCCCTTTCATCGACGATGCCGGGTGCAATGTGACCAGCGGCTATGAGTTCGCGCAGCCATGCCGCAGCGAAGGGGTCGATCTCGTTGTAGTAGGCACCCTGCCCACTCACTTCCCAAACACCCGAACAGCAACCCGCTCAGTCGGCGAGGTGTGCAGGTTGATCATGGGACCGTTGCGGATGGCGCAGACGATGGGGGTGGACTCGAGGATTGTGGCCTTGGTGGGGGTGCTAAGGCGCTTCATGCCGCAGCCTGCACGTCGGTGGGCTGGTAGGACGCCATGAAGTCGCGCACTTTGGCCTCGGTCTCAGGCCAGACCCGCCTGCCCTTCTGCAGCTGGTTGACGAAATGGGGGTCGCGCAGAGCCTTTCGGCCAAACGTGAACGGCGACATCTCGTGATCTTCGATGAAGGTCGAGATTGCGTCGCCCAGCGGGAGGGTTTCGGTCTGCATGAACAGGAACGTAGTGTAGGATGCGTCCCACCGTCAAGCAATAACTGTGGGACTCGTCCCAGCATTCCCGTCGATCTACATTTGTGGGATGAAACCCACATGAATGACGACAGTTCAACCCCGTTGCAGATAGCTATCCGAGATGCTGTTGCGGCGTCCGGACGGACGCGTGACGCGAACGATCAGCTTCTCAAGAAGGAGCTCAACACGACCGGTAAGCCGCTTTGGGATATCGAGCGCGGCAAAAGTAAAAAGCCGGGCGTTGATACGTTGAGAGCGATTGAGCGTGTGCTTGGATTGCGGGAAGAGCAGCTTGTGGGCATCGTTTTTCCGCGGACGGCTCCAGCGGCGCAACCCCGACAAGAGCCTGATCAACCGCCGATGCGCAAAGCCGATGACGGCACCGTCAGCCTCAAAGTCGTCGACCTAAACCTGGCGATGGGCGACGGCGGGAACCTCGACGACTGGGCCGACGAGGAATCGGTCGAGTTCGATTTGAACCTGCTGCGCTCGATCACACGATCGCCTGCCGCTCGGGTCATCGTCGTGCGTCCGCGCGGCGACAGCATGTTCCCGACGTTGCTGAACGGTGACTGGGTGCTGATCGACACGACGCAGCGCACACTGAACCTGGACGATAAGATATGGGCATGCAGCGTCTACGGCGCCGGTGCGGTCAAACGGCTAAAGGCTATCGGCAAGGGCAAGGTCGAGGTGCGCTCCGATAACCCGATCGCAGGGAATCGGGAGGTAGACGCTGGCGACTTGATCATTCTTGGCCGGGTGATTTGGATAGGGCGGGAAGCATAATGCCGGCACCTACCGGCATACTTTCTGACGAAGAAGTGACCGAGGTAGCTAATGCTATCAATCAAAGAGCTAAGGACCCTTCCGACCCCTGCCCGAATTGCGGCAAGGTTCCCTCGGAGGTGGTCAATAGAATCGGCGTCGCGACCTTTGGTGTTTACCCAGGTCAAGCCGCAGCTGGCCTCCCTGTCGTGTCGACAGTGTGTACCCAGTGCGGATTCTATAGGCAGTTTGCGGCAATGGAATTGGGGCTAAGCTTTGCAGATGAATTGAAAACCCTGTTAGAGGGTAAAGGCGCGGTTCCGAATGGCTGAGTATGGCAAAGTCTACACGTTTCCTAGAGGTGGGAAGGCTGGTCCCTTGCATGGCGACGATGGAGGGAGCACATCAGGGCCTATGGACCCGTGGCAGAACAGCGTTGAGACTCGCCTTACCAGTTTGGATACGCGTTTAGGCAAGATCGAGCCTAACGTCAGTGATATTAAAACTGACGTCGCCGTGCTTAAGGCAACCGTCGCGACAAAAACCGATTTGACGACTCTGGGCGATAAGCTGTTGCTGAAGATGCAGATATACCTTGGGCTGGTCGCTGCTCTAGTTGTCGTCGCAACGGCAGTTTCTAAATTGGGGTGAGGCCTCTTAGCCTAGCTATCGTCGGCATAGATTACCCGAACAAGCGCGGCCCGGCCCGCCGCTTCGAGCTTGAGATATGCCGCCCCGGCGAGCCGATCGAGCTGCGGCCAGAACCGAACAACCCGCACGACGAGCACGCCATAGCCGTGTTCTCCTGCCGCGGTATTCAGCTCGGCTACCTCGCCTCCGAGCGCGCCGTGCTTATCGGCACCCTGCGTCGACAGGGTCACGAGGCCGCAGCCATTTTCCAAGCGCTAGAGCCTAAGGTCGGCTGGATCCGCGTGGCATTCGACAGTGAAGAGCCGGTGCTTCCCGCTCCGAAGCCACACGCGCCCGAACCAGGCGCAGATGGCTTTTGGCCGGACCCGGTCTGGGACGACGATTGAGGAAAGTGGGATAGGTCCCACATTTAGCGCTTGACGCCGTAGGATGCGTCCCACATAACACCTCCAACGACAGCGACATTCGGTCGCGTCGATTTGGAGGCGTTATGTCCCAGACCATTACCGCACCGACGCCGATGTTCGCGATCGGTGAGACTGTTTACGTTGCAAGCGTCGAGCGTCAGACTGAGAAGCTGCCGTGCCCCGATTGCTTGGGCGCGAAGAAGTGGGCGGTCCTCTCGCCTGCTGGCGGCGAGTTCACAACCGACTGCCCGCGCTGCTCTAAGAGCTACTACGGTAACCGAGACCTTCCCTCGCTCGACGTTGAGCATTGGGCTGGCAAGGCACTCGCTCGCACGCTTACCGGCATGGAATTGCACGTAGGCCAAGCCGTCAAATATCGCTCCAGCATCAGCGGCAGTTCGTCGTGGATCGTTCGCGAGAGCGAAGCGTGGCGGACCGAAGCGGAAGCGCAGGCTATCGCGGATAGCAAGGCGGCTGAAAAGAACACCGAGGCCGCTGAGAAGCCGGAAGTCCTGAACGCTCGCCACTTCGCCGATCTGACGCTGGACGAAGGCAAGTGGGACGCGTTCAAGAACGGCGTCTGGAACACGCAGTACCATGCCTCGAACATTGTCGCGAAAGTTCGGGAGGCCGTCGAAGGCGAGGACGGCGAGGAAGCGCCGAACAACACAGAGGCACTGGAGAATCTGCGCGAGGCTCTTGGCTGTGATTTCAAGTACCACGTCGAGAACCTTCCCTTTACGCCGCTCGTCACCGCCGCGCTCGCTAGCGAGGACCCAGTCGTGAAGGCTGCTGCTGACGCGCTGCCGGACGCCATGAAGGCGCTGATGACGCGTGCATGGGAGTCGGTCGCATGAACGCCCCCGCCAACATCATCCGCTTCCCCGCCCCGCAGCACGACCTACCCATGTCGGTAGTGACGCAAGCCGCGCTGGCCCTTCCCCCTCTCCAGCAGATCGAGCTGATCCGGCTCCTGACCGGCGAGTTCTCGTACAGCTACGGCGCCGACGAGATCGACCGCGGCATCGACATGATCCTGATCGACATTCGGGATGAAGCTGAGCTGGCGTTGGGTGTGCGGTCGTGAGCGCCATGCTCCCCGCCAGCGAGGCGATGTATTTCCACCGCGAGCCTGTGCGCCACATCGTGCAGTTCCAGGAGCGCGAACGGCTGGCCCGGATCGATCGCAACTCGCGTGACGCTATCCGTAGCGCGCGGTTCTGGGGTTTCGGGTCGTGAGCGCTGCAGCAATCGCCTCGTTCGCCCCGACCGGTTGGGCAAACCCTGACCTCGGCCGCGCGTACTTCGCCGTCGAGGCCGCGCTGAAAGAGCAGGCGCAACCCGCTGAGTCCCCCATCACCGAAGCCCTCTCGCGTGCCCTTGCCGCGATCGAAGAGGCTGACTGCGAAGTGGAGAAGTATTCGTGACGCACGCGCATCCCATCAACGCCGCAACCGTCGAGGTGAAGTGTCAGCGTTGCAAGCAGCCGTTCATGGCGCGGGTCGCCGATCGTAAGCGCGGCTGGGGCAAGTTCTGCTCCAAGTCCTGCAAGGCAATCAAGCAGACACAGCGGACTGGACGCGGCGCCCCTCAGGAGCACGCCGCCGGTAGCCTTCGAGCACTCGGGTACAACGAGCCGGGTTCCTATGCCGATTATCTGGAGAGCGTTCACCCGTTCAGTGACGAGGCGTTCTCGTGACCGCCTTCTTCACCGCCACCCCGCAGCGTTTCGCAAACCCTGACGACTACGAGGACGCATCCGTGCTGATCGCCAGCATCGAGGCGGCGCTGTCGGACCCGACCTACGCCACTCGTCGTGCTGCTGGGCAGGCGATGATCGACCTTTCCTTCGACGCGCACCGTGATGCTGCGTTGGCAAAGCTGGGGTATATTTAACATGGAAAACCCACCCGCATTCCCGATCCCCGATGTTCGCACGCACGACGGGTTCGGTATCAGCGAAGGCTCGCCTGGCATGACTTTGCGCGACTGGTTCGCCGGTCAAGCGCTCGCCGGTTTGCTCTCCAACCACGCTGTTTCCAATCAAGACAGTTGGGAACCCGACCCACGCCAGTCGAGCGCGAGCAACGCCTATCGGTACGCCGACGCCATGCTCCGCGCCCGCACCCAGGAGCCCACCCCATGCTGACCGATACACCACTCTGTGTTGCTGACGTGCTGGAGCGCGCGGCTGATCTGATCGAGCCGGAAGGTGCTTGGATACGCGGCTCATTTGTCGGGGAGCGGAACGGCATAGAATGCTTTTGCGCAATGGGTGCCATTGATCGCGCTGCCGGTACCGACCAAGATCTAGACGAGACGGTAATATTCAGCACGCTGCGAAAGGTGATCGGTCGGCAGTCGATCGTAAGCTGGAACGACTCCCCCGAGCGCACCCAGCCCGAGGTGGTCGCCGCCCTCCGTCGCGCCGCCACGCTCGCCCGCGCAGGTGACGCATGATCTGGCAGCACCCCTCCGCCCTGTCGATCCGCGACCGCGACATCGCCCTGATGCCAATCGCCGTCGAGCCCGAGTTCGCCACCCCCCTTCGCACCGCCTGTTTCGCCATCATGGGCGTGACCTTTTTCGCTGCATTGTTCGGGAGTTTGCTTTCGTGATCATCACCCTAGCCGCAGCCCTTTCCTACCAGGCGCACATCAACACCCGGGCGACGCTGCCCGAAGCCTACGACGCCATTCGCAGCGCCGTCACCAGCGAGCGGACGATCGAGGCCGCGTGCAAACAGACGTGGTGCGCGATCCCGACGTCGGTCGGCAAGCTGGTCTTTCAAGGGGCTTACGTCACCGCTGTTTGGCCGCGTCGGACTCTCGTTTCTGCTGGCCCGCGCGCCGCTCCCCTTCCTCGTGTGGAGAACGTCCGTTGAACGCGCCCGCAGCATTCACCAGCTACTCGCCGATCGGGAAGCCGCACATCGTTTGCCATGCCGAGTATGAGCAGGGCTCGGAAGCGTGGCTTCAAGCCAGATGCGGGTTGCTCCACTCGCAGCGAGGTCAAGCTGATCCTCGACCCCTACGCTCAAGATGGCGAACAATGACAAGACCCGTGCTCACGTTTGGGAGATCGCGGCGCAACGGATCACGCAGCATGTCGAGCCGACCTACATCGGGGATGAAATGTTGCGCGGCCACGAGGACGAGATCCGTGCGCGGCTTGCCTATTCGGAGATGTTCGGCACGGTTTCAGAGTGCGGGTTCATCACGAACAGCCTGCACGGTTTCACGCTCGGGTATTCGCCCGATTGGCTGGTCGGCGACGATGGCCAGGCGGAAGCCAAGTCACGCCGCCAACGGTTCCAGGTGCAGACGATCGTCGACGGCACGCCTGACGAGCATGTCCTGCAGCTGCAATCCGGGCTGGTCGTCACCGAACGCAACTGGATTGATTACGTGTCGTACTCGGGTGGCATGCCGATGGCTGTGATCCGGGTTGAACCTAACGACGCCATGCAAACCGCGATCATCGCGGCCGGCCGCGACTTCGAACAGCGCGTGCAGGACGCCATCGGCACCTACCACAAGCGGCTTGAGGCTGGCGATCTGCGTTGGGTGCCCACCGAGCGTGTCGTCGAGCAGGAGATGCACCTGTGACCGCTCGCGCGCCAGAACGCCTAGAGGACGCATTTCACTATGACCCAGAGGCCGGCGTTCTGACACGTCTGTTTAAGGGCGGGCATCGCCGGGTAGTTGGTTCGAAAAAGGATCACGATGGCTACACGAAGATCGGCTTTAATGGTCGAGAATACGTGGCGCACCGGTTGATCTGGTGGATCGTATACGGCGAACTTCCCGACCGTTTCATTGACCATATCAACGGCTGCAAATCCGATAACCGTCTCTGCAATCTTAGACTTGCAACCGATGGCGAAAAACAAATGCAACGTCGGGAAACGTAAGCACAACACGTCAGGATTTAAGGGCGTGACGTCGGACAAAGAAAATCGCCGCTGGCTGGCTAGCGCGACCTTGAAAGGGCGCAGCCATTTTCTTGGCAGGCACCCCACGCCCGAGGCTGCGGCAGAGGCGTATCGAACTTTCGCCAAACAAAATCACGGCTCTTTTTATAGGGAGAGCTCATCTAATGGATATGTCATCCGTCATCGTTGCCAAGAGCGACCAGTGGAATGCCGACGACTTCGCAGGAGGCGCCCGCACCTTCACGATCGAGGACGTGTCGATCAAGCCTGGAACCGAACAGCCGGTATCGATCAAGCTTGCCGGCTCGGACAAAGTCTTTCGCCCCTGCAAGACCGTCAGCCGCATCCTCGTTGCTGCATGGGGAGCCGATGCCAACGCATACCGCGGTCGGTCGATCGAGCTCTACACCGACCCCGGCGTGACCTGGGGCGGCATGAAGGTCGGCGGTACTCGTGTCTCGCGCATGTCCGACATTGCCGCGCCTCTCGTGATCGCGCTTCAGGAGAAGAAGGGCAGTCGTAAGATGACGACCGTGCAGCCGTTGAAGGTTGTCGCGCCAGCATCCGACGAGCCGACGATCGAGGGTGCCGAACACGCTATCCGCACTGCTGAGACTCCCGACGAGCTGAAGACGATCTGGCTGCACAAGAACATGCGACCGTTCCGCGACAAGCTCCAGACGATCATGGAACAACGCAAAGCCGAGCTCACCCCGGCAAACACGGATACCGCGGATACCGTCGCCATGTTCGATACAGCCACCACACCCGAAGCGATCGAGGCTGCGGACAAAGCTGCGAACGTGCTCAACATCGCAGCGGATCCGGCCATCGTTGAGGCTCGCGAAAGCGCTTGGACGCGAGGGACTGGCCAGTGACGACATCAGAACAGCAAGCGGTGCCGGTTGCGGGGGAGGCGCGACGCGTGGCGTTGGTCGAGCGGATCGGCACCATAGCCGATCTGGCCTGCACGACACCATTGACGGGCGGATTGGGCGACGTGGCCTATGCAGCAGCGTTCCCGGATGGCCTCAAGCCGATCGCCACGTTCCGCACTGACGATCCTGCCGACTTGGAGCGCGCAAAAGCCGTGTTGAGCCGGGAAGCTCTCACGCGGTTCTTTAGCCCCGGTGGCGGTGGAATGTCCGCTTTCACTGACGCTCTCGCCACCTCACGCTCGCAACACGAAGGGGCTGGAAGATGAGGATCGCAAGCCATCATCAGGCAGGGACTGCAGAACATAAGCTGTCGGGACTGCTGACGGGGAACGTCCAGTACACGCCGACTTGCGCGTGGCCGGATGATTGCACGGTCCAGTGGGGCCACGGCATTATCCCAAGCACCCCGTTTTTCGAGGCATTCCCGACCGGCACATTCATCCGCGGCAAGGTCCGACGATCGCCGACGCCGAGGTGAAGGCGTTCGCACAATTCGAAAGCGAATTTTCGTGTCGCCACCTGTGGGGCCGTCAGCGTCCAGGGCGATCAATCTACCTCAATGGAGCGGGCTGGTGCCGAAAGTGCGGCGCGTTCCGGGGGAAGATGTTCGCCGAGGTCGTGGAGCTTGGTCACTGGAGAAAGCCGGTGACCGTATGGGAGGCTGACTTCCTCCATTCGCTCGAAACCGACGCCGAGATGAACGCGCACATGGACCGCAAGTACCCGGCCGACAGTAAGGCAAGGCGAAAGAACGCGCGAATCCTTCGTCTGAGAATGAACCTGTTTGGAGCCCTGCAATGACGACCACCAACACCGAGGCGGGGGCTTTTGCAGACGTGGCGGCGAAGCTAACGGAGGGTGAAGGCAGCCAGGGGTCTACGAAACGCGATCAATTTCGGCGTGGGCTACTGGCTCTGGCCGAACGGGACTGCGCGGGGAGCGATCGCGCTGGGCCTCGGAATGCGGACAGTCGACGGCGTTGCCCTAACTCAGCTTGCACATGACGTCCGCCAGCACCTTGAGCAGGGGGCGACGGCGGGGGTTGTCGGGGGAAGGAGGCGGCTGGTGGGTGATATCACGTACGCTCACGAACGAGCCAAAACGCCGGCGCAATGGTGCGAACACTTCGCCGCTCGCGACATCGAAATGTCGGAGCGCACCCTACGCGCCAAGGCCCGCAGCACCGGGTCCTATTTTACGCTCGGTAAGGCGATGCTGATTACGCCCGAGCAGATCGATCATATTTTAGAGGATGGCGCATGCCGCTCGAACCCTACCCCCGCGGCAAGACGTGGTGGGTCAAAGGCCGGATCCAGTTCAACGGCCGCGACGTTACCGACTACATCCGCGAAAGCA